>JBAVQB010000001.1:0-2228 GCA_049693615.1 Candidatus Acidiferrales bacterium
GTTAAGCATGAACCAGCATCCGGTGCACATCGATGAACATTTTGCAGCGGGAACGCAGCACGGACAGCGTTTGGTGGAAGGCCCCATTGTCATCAGCCTCGTGATTGGCATGAGCCAGGCCGATGTCGGCGGACGCGCCACGCAGACGCTTGGATACTCCGACATTCGCCACACACTCCCCGTCTTTCATGGCGATACTATTTACGCCGAATCCACAATTGTGGAGATGAGTGAAGGCACTGTCCAGGTGGAGCATCGCGGGATGAACCAACGTGGGGAGATCGTCCTCACCATGTTGCGCAGCATTGTTTTACCCCACCACCCAGGCTGAGTGGTTAATAAAATTAATCAAAATGTTCTTGGCGGCTCGTCCTGGCCCGTGTTATTTTTATCCAGTCCCAATTCTTCTAAGGAGGCGCCCATTGCATTCTGACGATCGATTTGCAACCCTCGCGGGCTGCCTCTCCACTGTCCGTTAGTCTCCCGCGTTATCCCCAATCTGCAGCCTCAACTTCTCGAGGAAGGAGGAATTTATCTTATGACCATGATCAAAGTCTTTCAAGGCACCCGGTCCGTGGATGCACCCCGTCTGTGCGATTCCTGCTCGAACGGTGTTGTAATGCGTGGTCCGGCAGAGAGCCAAGAGCACGTGCACTGTGCGGTGATGGACAAGCCGATCCGCATGCGCGTCACCGAATGTAATCGTTATATTGACCGGTCCCAGCCATCGCTGTGGGCCATGAAAGAGATTGCCTGGGTGTTGCAGTCCGATTCCAAACGCCAGAAGATCGGGTTCGTTACCGCGAAAGAATGGCGGAAGTTGAACGAAGACGAGAATCTGGTGCCATCTAGTTTCGAGTGATCAATCGCTGGCCGCAATCCAGTGCGTCACAGTGGGCGGGCCGTCACTTTGATGAAAGGCGAAGGCCCGCGCCTCTGTTTCGCGATCGGAAATGGTCACGCGCTCGTGCTGGCGCAGGTGCTCGGCCCAGCTTTCCACTACGAACGTCTCGATGTAGCGGCCAGGCGTCGCAGCGTCTTCAAAGAGTCCCCAGCGAAGGGCTCCGTCACGGCGGCGAATAGTGCGCATGGGTTGCATGGCCCGCGTAAACTCCCGTGCGCTGGCGGGATCGATGAGATATTCCACTGTCACTAGCACCGGGCCGTGCTCTTCGTGGCGTTCGACCACCAGGATTGGTTCCGGCCAGTGCCCTGACGGACGAGTGTCCAATTCGCGCAAGCCTGCGAGTTTGAGACGGAAGGTCGCGGCAGCGGCAGTGAGGAGCGCGATGCCCGCGCATAGGAACGTGGCGCGGATTCCAATGCGAGTGGCCACAGTGCCCCAAATCACACTCCCGACCGCCATGGATCCCTGAAACGCCAGTAGATAAACGGCCAGCGCGCGAGCGCGCACCCAGGCCGGCACGGAGGTTTGCGTCACCGTGGTCAGCGTCGAGTTGACGGTCATCCATGCAACGCCTGTGACGACCAGCGCGAGCGCTACCGCGCCGAAGCTCGCCAGATATGCGAGCAGCAAGTTCACGACGCCGAAGAGCGCGACCGCGGCCGTGACCATGGTGTCCGGCGAAAATATTTGCCGCAATCGATGCAGCATCAGTGCACCACAGATGGATCCGGCGCCCAGGCAGCCCAGCAGCAGACCGTATCCCGTGCTATCGCGATGCAACTCCACCTTCGCCACTAGCGGCAGAAGCGACCACAGTGCGCTGGCTGAAATGATAAAGCTCCCCGAACGCAGCAGCACGGAGTGGATGGACGGCGCAAATCGCACGTAGCGCATTCCGGCCAACATGGCGGCGCCCACGCGCTCGGTTGAAATGCGGCGCGGCTGCTGTTCGGTGTCGCGACGCCACAAATAGAGCACAATCATCACACCGACGAAGGAAACCGCGTTCAGGATGAAGGCGGCGCCCGCTCCGATGGCCGCCACCACCGCGCCTCCCAATGCCGGACCCACGGCGCGCGCCAGATTGAAGCCGACGGAGTTGAGAGCGATGGCGGCAGGCAGCTCCGAATTCGGGACTAGATCGGGCATGATGGCCTGCCAGGTGGGGCCATTCATGGTGGCGCCGAGACCCAGCGCGAAGGTGAGCCACAGCAATGTCCACGGACCGGTGGATCCAGTGAGCGTCATCACGCCCAGTACGGCAGCGGCGGCGAGCATCAAGCCTTGCGTTACCAACAGCAGCTTGCGTCGATTAAAAAGA
>JBAVQB010000002.1:0-183315 GCA_049693615.1 Candidatus Acidiferrales bacterium
GCGCGGCGGCGGCCAGCGCCGGGGCGTTTCCGGCGGGAATGGTCAGCACGACGCGGTGCGGATCGACCACGAAACTGCCGTTGGTGAGTTGGGCGATCGCTTCAACGTCCACATAGGAGCGCCCGCCGATCTGGACCACCGGGGAGTCAACGGTCTTGCCGTTGATGACCAAAACTTTATCGCTGGCGGTTTGCGCGGAGAGCGTTCCGGCAAGCGCGAGAACAAATCCGGGCCAGATTAAAAATCGAAAATTGCAGAGGTTTTTCATGATGATCCGCCTGGAGGCTCGCACCTAAATTGCCGGCATTAAATCCGGAGCCAACTTGGATTGTACACCGCTAAGGTTATGCGGAAAGGACAGTATCCTCCCCAACTTTTTCACGGCGAGGACATTGCCCTCTCCAAGTTCAAAGATGAGTGAGCCGAGGCAAACGACGCAAACATTATTCAACATTCAATGCGACGAAGCGGCCGTTCGACTTGTTCGTGGCGGATTGCCGGGTGCGGATTATCGTTGGCGGCGCATTCGTGGCGATTATATGCGTCGTGGCGTATCCGTGGCGTATCCGTGGCGTATTGCTCGTAGCAGATTGTTCGCGGCGTCTTATTCGTGGCGTAGGGCGACCATAGGATCGACTTGCATGGCGCGGCGGGCGGGGATGAATCCAGCGAGGGTGGCCACGGCGGCGAGAGTGAATGCGACGGTGGCGAGAGTGACGGGATCGTTGGCCGAGACGCCGAAAAGCATGTGGCCGATCAGGTGGGAGGCGCTAAGGGCGCATGGGATTCCTACGAGGAGGCCTGCGAAGGTGAGGAGCAGAGTTTCTCGCAAGATCATGCGAAGGATGGCGGCGCGTGAAGCGCCGAGGGCAACGCGGATGCCGATTTCGTTGGTGCGGCAGGACACGGAGTAGGAGATCACGCCGAAGATTCCAGTGGCGGCGAGAATCAGGGCCATGGCGGCGAAAAGTCCGAGCAAGAAAGTGCGGAAGCGCTGCTGCGAGACGGAAGCGTCGAGCAGGTCGGGCAACTTGCCGACATCGGTGACGGGCAAGTCTTTGTCAATTTTGTGTACTTCTTGGCGGATAGCGGCAGCTACCGCGGATGTGCTCAAGGTGCTTTTCACCACTAAATTCGCGCCCCAAAAAGGCGCTTGTGCGAAAGGTACGTACATCATGGGACCGGGCGCGTCACCCAGCGACATGTCGCGCACATCACCGACGATTCCGACGACTTCGCGATCGACGTCGCCGTTGGGAGGAAAGCCAAAATTGAGGCGCTTGCCGATAGGATCTTGATTTGGAAAATAACGTTGCGCAAATGCTTTACTGATCAGCGTAACGGAAGGCGCGGAAGCGATGTCTTGCTGGTTAAAAAGGCGGCCGGACAAAAGCGGAATTCCCATCACACGAAAATAATTGGGACTGACGGAGACGTAGTTCGCAAGGCGCGAATCAGATTGGGACGCCGGAGGAACACCCACGATCTCAAAACCGAGGTTGATGTAGCCGTTGGTGATAGGCACGGGGATGCCGATGGCGGAATCTTGCAATCCGGGCTGTGCCTGCAGGTGCGCAAGCAATTCATCAGAAAAGGCGGTCCACTGTTGCGGTTTGGAATATTGAAATTGTGGCAGCGAGACCTCGGCTTTCACGATGTGCTGAGCGTCGAAGCCGGGGCTGACCGAGGTGAGCTTGGAAAAGCTGCGCAGGAGCAAACCGGCGGCTACCAGTAAAACCATAGCAAGCGCGATTTCTGCGGCGGCGAGAAAGCTGCGCGCGCGACGCCGATTGCCGCTTTCGCCGGAACGCCCACTGCCTTCGCGAAGACTTGCTTGGATGTCCGACTTGGATGCGAAAAGCGCGGGGACCATACCGAAAGCAACGCTGGCGATGGCGGAGAGTACGAGCGCGAAAATGAGGACGAAATTGTCCACGCGGATTGCGTTCAGTTGCGGCAGATTGTCGGGCAGGAGCGAACTGAGAGCTCGAACTCCCCAATAGGCGAGAGCGATTCCGATTACTCCGCCGAGAAGCCCGAGGACGGCAGTTTCACTGAGCAATTGGCGGATGATGCGGGTGCGGCCCGCACCAAGCGCGGCGCGGACAGCGATTTCTTTCGAGCGAGAAGTGGCGCGGGTTAGGAGCAGGTTGGCGATATTGGCGCAAGCGATCAGTAGCACGAGGCCGACCGCACCGAGGAGAACCAGCAGCGCGGTCCTGACATCTCCCACAATTTCTTTCTGCATCGGCACGAGACGGACGGTCCAGCCTTTATTCTCCGCCGGAAATTCGCTCGCCAACCTTTCGCTAATCGCATCCATTTCGGCCTGAGCCTGCGCGATGGAAACTCCGGGCTTCAGCCTGCCAAAGACTGCCAGCCAATGCCCTCCACGTCTCTCCATCCAGCTTCCAAAGAGAGGGTCTTGAACGAGTGGAATCCAGACCTCGGGCTTACTGTTGATAAAAGGAGAGCGAAAACCGGCGGGCATAATTCCAATGACGGTGAACGGACGCTTGTCGAGGATAATCGAAGTTCCGAGAATCTTTGGGTCTGCTCCCAGGGTCCCACGCCACAAATTCTCGCTCACGATTACGACGGGAGGAGCGCCGCGCTTGCCGTCCTCCGGAAAAAAAACGCGGCCCTGGAGCGGCTTCACATCGAGAACCGCGAAATGCTCCGGCGTCACGACACAGGTGTTCACCTCGGAAGGCTCGCCACGTCCCGTGAGTGTGAGCTGGTGAAAATCAATTGTGGCGAGCTCGCTAAAAACATGATTCTGAGCGCGCCACTCTTCAAAATTCGGATACGAGGTGCCGGTTTCCGGAACTCCTTCCTGGGTGTTGGCCTGAAATGCGGAGACCAATTGATTGGGATTCGCGTAGGGCAGCGGCTTTAGGAGCACGGCGTAAACGACGCTGAAGATGGCAGTGTTGGCACCGATGCCGAGAGCCAGAGTAAGCACGGCGACGGCAGTGAAACCGGGATTTTTGCGCAACATGCGGAAGGCGTAGCGCGCGTCCTGCAGAAGAGTTTCGATAAAGGGAAGGCCGCGGAGTTCGCGGTTGGTTTCTTTAAGTTGGGTGACGCCGCCAAGTTTGATGCGAGCGGCGCGGCGGGCTTCTTCCGGCGACATGCCTCGGCGAATGTTTTCGTCGGTGAGCATATCGAGATGGGAATCGAGCTCGTTGGCAAAATCCCGATCGACTCCACCCGGCGAGAGCCACGTGCGAGTGCGAGAGGCGAGCGTTCTAATCCAGGTAAGCATTTTATTATCCGCGGTCGGCGAGGCGCAGGACGCGGCCAATTACGGCGGAGATGCGCTCCCAGTTTTCGGCTTCGGCGTTGAGCTGTTTGCGGCCCGCTTTGGTGATGGAATAAAATTTAGCTTTTCTATTGTTGTCAGAGACGCCCCAGGCACCGGAAATCCAGCGCTTCTGTATCAGGCGCACCAGAGAAGCGTAAATCGTGCCCTGGTTGATCTGCAAAGCTTCCTCGCTGATTTGTTCGATGCGGCGGGCAATGCCGTAGCCATGCAAGGGGCCCATGGCGTCGAGGGTTTTCAGGACCATCAAGTCGAGTGTTCCCTGGAGAATATCGGACTTGTCAGCGGACATCCGGCCTCCTGTGGCGTGCGCACAGGAGTATCGCAAAGTACATGTGGGATGTCAACAGGAGGTGAGACGCTAAGCGCCGATCCATGTATAGCGTGGAACGGAGAATTTACAACGCCCAAGAACGAAAAGCAAAAAAGCAAGAGAAGAGCGGATCCCTCGAACTGCGTCCCGCGCCCCTGCAAACCAGGGGAAAAAAAAGGCGCGCGGAACTTCGCTCGGGATGACAGGTCAGCGGGGTATGAGCGACGTGTGCGGTCCGGAGGCCACCTAGATGCGACGGAGTCGTGCGTGGGGGCTACTTATATAAAATAAGGGATCTGCGGCGGAAGGTCACAGCACTTCGCTGAAAAAAAAAGGCGGCCGCGAAGGGCCGCCCTGGTTATGAATGGAATGAATCGCGATGAGTAAAATGAATTTATCGGGATTTTCCCTGGCAATTTCTTTCGTGCTCTCTGGCTTCGCTTGACGAGCCGAAGCTGCGTCCGCACTTGCTGCATGTCGTTTGATCTGCCATTTGGTTGCTCCTTTTGCGGGAATGCGCGCTTTAGCGCTGCCGCCAGATTTGGCTGAGCGATAAAAACTGTTCGGCGGACGGCCAGGCTCTGATGAGCGCGCCGAATCGTTGAAATTCTGCACCGAAGGGAAAGCCGCGGCTATACCTGAAATGCCGTAAATGTTTAAGGGAATTATTTGTACGATGCGTTACAGTTTCTGGTAATTCGAATTGGTGGTGGTCACGACGAGTTCCTTGGCGCTCGCGTTGAGGACGGTCTGCTGCGAATAGTTCGTTCCGTCGGGCAGACTGGCCATGTGCACCTGCAGCGTAACTGCATCCTTGGTCTCGCCCATATAAGTATTCACACTCAAAGCGGTTATCTTTTTTGAAGCGGAGTCAAAAGTGACGGTCATTCGATCGCCAGGCTGGGCATAATCCGTGAAGATTAAATTCACGACGGCACCGGCGGGATTGAACGAGAGTTTGCCGGCCTGAAAAGCTTGTTGCATCTTCTGAGGATCGGGCGGAACGTACATGGTCAGCAGGCCTTTCACGTCCTCCATGTAATCCTGCATCTCTGCTTTTTTCCTCGCAATTACTCGCTGTTTCAGTCGGCCACCGCTGGGCTGCTCCGGGGGAGGACCAATGGGAGTTTTCTGAACCTGGCCGTCCGGTCCGTACTGGCACAGATTTTGAGTGGGAGATTTCGCGTCACCCTTCAGCGTGATCTGTATCGTTTCTGTCCACTGATACTGGCGCAATCTCTGCTTATTCTCCGCAGCGGACAGCTTCACGGCGGCAAGTTTTTGTTGCAGCTCAGCACTTTGGGCGAATGCGGAGGCAGCCGCGATAAGCAGCAGTGCGCCGAGAAATGCCATTTGTGCGACCTGGAGAATAGCGGCGCTGGTCACAGTTTGCTTGTTGTTCGCGGTTGCGAAAGCACGTCTCATCGAATTCTCCTTCGGCTTTCGGAATCTTTTTGTTGGGATGATTGTACCGGACAATGCATTCGCCGACGAAGGCAATCGACGCAGTTGCAGACGTGCGATGCGCTCGTAAAAGCGGGCCAATATGCTAAACTTGGCAAAGTTGAGTGTACACAAGTCACAAAAGAGATTTGCACGTACACCGGCTGACTGACGGGGCCACTTTGTTACACAATCAATAAGCAAAATCCCCGCTCTACGCATAAAAGCCGATGTGGCGCTATGGTGCAACGGTTAGCACGCGGCCCTTTCAAGGCTGAAATACGGGTTCGATTCCCGTTAGCGCTACCAAAATTTCTTTTTTTGACGTTCTCCGCTCGCGATTGACGAAAATTTCCGGAGGACTTTACAACTTAATGGTGACCTCACTGCTGTAAGCCACCAGGAACATCCGCGCAATTAACGATAGTTCCGTTAATCGTTAAATGAAAAACGGGAAAAAGTGAATCGCAACACTTAGACGCGACGCGGCATCGATTACTGAAAACCTACTTCCAGGCGTTGCGTTCGCGCAGGGCGGTTACGTGCGCGACATGATGTTTACCGTGCCAGGCGTAGAGGGCTAGCGTGTCATCTAGCGACATGGGCTTGGCCCACTCGGGGTGGCCGTATTTTCGCGACCAGTCGGATGTGGAGAGGGACTTCAGGAGAAGGACCCAGCGCTTGTGCAAATTTTCGAGAATCGCGAGGGAAGGCTCGATGGGGGTCTTGCTGTCAGGCAGTTCAGCCCAGCGGGCTTCGTCGTAAGGCTTGATGGTGGGGACATCTTCGGTTAGCGCGAGTTTCATGCGCACGTAGGCGTTCATGTGGCTGTCGGGAACGTGATGCACGAGCTGACGGACGGTCCATCCGCCGGGACGATAGGGTGTGTCGAGCTGCTCGGGCTTCAGATTTTTTACGGCGGAGGTCAAACGCGCGGGTGTTTGCTCGATTGCATCGATAAATTCGCGGCGCTGGTCGCCGGTCAAGGCTGCTTCGGGCCGGCGAAATTTTCCGATGGGATAACGCAGGTCTTTTTCCATTTTTCATTTCCCTCCTAGTTTGAGGCCGAGACTATTTGCAAAACGAATTTGCACCGCCATTTTGAGTATGGGATGTCAGCGGTGAAAACCGGATTCAAGAAAACGAAGGTGGAAAGCAGAATAAGGATAGGGCGCAAGCGGGTACCGGATCGGAGTTATCCCTGGCTGTCTTGAAACTCTTCGTGCCAGGCCATTTGTATGGCTTCGAGTTTACCTTCATTGGATAGCTTGGGATCACCGGTGAAACCCGGCAGTTCGGTGATCCATTTATGCAGGTCGGTGAAGCGGACAGTGAGAGGATCGACGTTGGGATGTTTTTCCGCGAGCTGGATACCGATTTCTTCGGGATTGTCCCAATCGAATGTTTGCGGCACAGTATCTCCTAAGAATTAGAATCTCGACTTCGCGCTAGCACTACAAAAGCACTTCGCGACCTGACGCTTTGCTAAGACACCCAAGGCAAGAAGCCGCTGCTACAAAAGCCAGATTAGTGCTCGGCTTCTTTTGCGTAATTTTTGTTCCACTCGGGAATTTCCACCACAATATCTTTCGTGCCGTCCGGGACGCACTGGCAGCCCAGGCGCGATTTCGGCGTTACGCCAGGAGCTTCGTCGAGCTGATCGAGCTCGGCGTCGGTGGCTTCGTTACAGGTTTCCAGGCCTTCGTGAACGATGACGTGGCAGGTGGAGCAGGCGCAGACGCCGCCGCAGGCGTGGTCGAGACCCTTGTGGTAGCCCTGCGAAATATCGAGGATGCTGCCGGGCAGGCCGTCGTGGCCGTAGGGAATTTTTTCGGGGTCGACTTCGACCGGCTGGCCATCTTTGACAAAAGTGATTTTATATTTCCTGGTCGCCGGCGTGTACTTTGTTTCTTCGATGTAAGGATTCTTGCCGCCCATTCCTAAACGCTCCTTGCGCTACGGCTAAACATCTTCGAGGCGCTTGCCTTCCAGCGCGGTTTGCAACGCGCCATTCATCAAAATTTCCGCCAGATGCATGGTGGCTTGATTTAAAGCATCGATGCGTTCGCGCATCAGTTTGTAATCCGAGCCGGCCATGGCCGCGCGCAATTGCGCCGCGGAATCGTCGATGGCGCGACGTTCGTGAGCGGCTAGCTCGCCGGAGCGAGGATTGGCCAGGGTCCTTTCCGTGGCCGCGAGGATGGTTTCGGCTTCGGTGCGTGCTTCGATCACTTGACGTTCGGAGAAATCCTGCTCCGCAAATTCGATGGACTCTTCGAGCATGCGCTCGACTTCCTCGTCAGACAGGCCGTAGCTGGGTTGAACTTCCATAGTGTGCTCGGCGTTGGTCCGCAAATCGCGCGCGGAAACCTGGAGAATTCCGTTGGCGTCGATCAGGAATTTCACTTCGATACGAGCGAGGCCAGCGGGGCCCGGCGGGACTTTCAACTGAAATTTTGCGAGCGATCGGCAATCTTTGGCAAGTTCGCGTTCGCCTTGAAGGACGTGAACGTCGATGCCAGTTTGATTTTCGACGCCGGTGGTGAAAAGTTCCTGGGCGCTGGCGGGAATCGTTGAGTTGCGCGGAATAATTTTCGCGACTACGCCGCCCATGGTTTCGATGCCGAGCGATAGCGGAGTCACGTCGAGAAGCAGCATGGTTTTTACGCCGGACTCGAGGATGTCGGCTTGCACGGCGGCGCCGAGGGCGACGACTTCGTCGGGATTAAGCTCGCAATGCGGAGCGCGGCCGAAATAATCGCCAACGGTATTGCGCACGAGCGGAATGCGCGTGGAGCCGCCTACCAAAACAACTTCTTCAATTTGGCTGGGCGTGAGTTTTGCGTCAGCCAGAGCCATTTTCACCGGCGCCATGGTGCGGGCAACGATGGGTTCAATCCATTTCTCGAATTCGCTGCGGGTGAGGAGCTCTTCAAAGACTTTGCCGCCTGAGACATTGAAACGGAGCATCACGCTGTCTTGCGCGGAGAGAGCGTGTTTCGCCGCGATTAGGATCTGGCGGAGTTCCTGGATGTCTTCCTGGCGATTCGCGAGATCGACTCCAAATAACTGAAGGATTTTTTCACGCACGCGGCGTTGCATCTGGTTATCGATATCGTCGCCGCCGAGATGCGTGTCACCGTTGGTGGAAAGGACCTGGTAGATCTCACCCTCGGTGGTGGAGACGAGTTTCAGGATCGAAATGTCGAAAGTTCCGCCGCCAAAATCGTACACGGCGACGTAGCCGCGCTTCTGTTTGTGCAAACCGTAGGCGAGGGCCGCCGCGGTGGGTTCGTTCACCAAGCGCAAAACTTCCAGGCCTGCGATGCGGCCGGCGTCCTTGGTGGCCTGGCGTTGCGCGTCGTTGAAATACGCGGGCACGGTGATAACCGCGCGGTCAACCGGCTCTTTGAAATAATTTTCGGCCCAGGATTTCAGTTCGCGCAGGATGAATGCAGAAATTTCCGGAGGCGTAAACCATTTGTCGCCCAAACTGACACGGATTACGTTTCGGCCGGCGGGGTCGATGCGGAAAGGAAAAATTTTCAGTTCTTCCTGTACGTCGGCGACGCCGCGGCCCATCAGGCGCTTGACGGAGTAAATTGTGCGTTCGGGCTTGGTGAGCAAAAGCGCGCGGGCCGGTTCGCCGACGATTATTTTGCCGCCTTCGTCGACACTCACTACCGAGGGACAGAGCGCGGAACCGGAAGGGCCCGGGATACACTTGGGCGCGCCTGTTTGCGGGTCGAGGTATGCAATCAGGCTGAATGTTGTGCCGAGATCAATGCCTACTACGCGTCCCATTTTCCCTCTAAGTGACAGTTCCTTGGCGAACGTCTTGTTGCCAGCCGTCGTTGCAAAGAGCAGATCCCTCGCTGCGCTCGGGATGACAAATTAACAGCTCAACTTAAAAGCTTTTAAGCTTCGGCCAACTCTTTTTGCACGCCGGCTACCAGGTTGCGAATGTAGCTTCGGCGGTTCAGCGCTACGTTCATGCGAGCCAGCAAAGACTGTTGCTTCGCTTGATCCACGCCTGCGTCGAGAGCGGCGTCCCATTCCTGGCCGATTTGCGCTAGTTCCAGGTCCACTTCTTCCAGCTTTTCCTGAAAATTTCTCTGCGCGGCAGCAAGAGGCTCGCGCAATGCAGCCAAATCGCCGCCTTCAGCGCGTGCTTCGCGCAACTCATCGAGGGATTCGTTTAATTCGAAAACTTCCTCGAGCAGTTCGGGCGGGGCCTGCTGCTTGGTGGTGCCTTCTTTTCTGAGCCCGCGGCGCAACAGCAGATACTCGACGCGCGAAATCGGCTCGCGCAACGTGCGATAGGCGTCGTTCAATTCCGAGGAGCGATTGAGCGAAAGATCGCGTTCAAAATCGCCGGCGCGCACGAAATTATCAGGATGGAGCTTCCAGCTCAGCTTGTGAAACTCGGATTCGAGTTGGGCGGCATCGAGCGACAATTTTTCGGGCAAGCCGAAGAAGGCAAAATAATCAGTTCCGGCCGGTAAGGGTTGAATTTTGCCGCAGGCGGCGCAGAAGTGCGTTGCAGTCGTGGCGGCCTGACAGTTCCAGCACTTCGTGCCGGAAGCGTGGCCAGTTTCGTCGCGTTGTGTTTGCGTAACACTCATATCGTTTCTAGATTTTCGACGCGGCCAAGCTCGAAGGCGATGCGAACAACAGGGCTGAGCGGATACCACTCATCGAGATCTCAGGCGGTGAACGAACTGCCGCAACCGCAACTACGCGTCGCCTGCGGATTCTGGAATACGAAGCCCTGCTTCATCAGGTCTTCGAGGTAATCGAGCGTGGTGTTGTGAAGGTAGAGATAGCTTTTCGGGTCCACAAAAATGCGAGCGCCATTCTCTTCGAAGACCTTGTCGCGGTTGCGCGCTTCAGTGTCGAGGCGCATTGCATAGGTTAAACCGGAGCAGCCTCCTCCTTGCACGCCAACACGCAACCCACCGGAGTCAGTGGGCACGCCCTCTTTTGCCAACAACTCGCGGATTTTCGCCGCTGCTTTTTCGCTTACGTGAATCATAATCCTCTAATTCCTTGTGCTGCTAAATCGGCGTTCGAAGGAGCTTCAGCGGCTAAAGCTGCTTTTTTCTTTAAGCGTAATGTCGTGGCTGAGGCCACGACCCACAAAGATTCCGACCCCGCAAGCGATCCTAGCCGCGCGCTTCGAGCAAGCCTAGCCAGCACTACTGAAATGCCGCTGCCGATAAATTAGTTACTCGCTGCGGCGGCTGGTTCGGCCGACTTTGCGTCGGCGTCGCCCTGCTTCTTCTTCCAATCGGAGAGCGCAGCCTTGATCGCGTCTTCGGCGAGAACCGAACAGTGAATCTTCACCGGAGGAAGCGACAGCTCGCGGACGATGTCTGTGTTCTTGATCGCGAGAGCTTCTTCGACGGTCTTGCCCTTCACCCACTCGGTAGCGAGCGAAGAGCTGGCGATGGCCGAGCCGCATCCGAAGGTCTTGAACTTGGCCTCTTCGATGATGCGGGTATCCGGGTTTACTTTCATTTGCAGCTTCATAACGTCGCCGCATTCCGGAGCGCCCACGAGGCCGGTGCCGACATTGGGATCCTTCTTGTCGAGCGAGCCAACGTTGCGCGGATTGTTGTAATGCTCGATTACTTTATCGCTGTAAGCCATTAGTTGATTCTCCTGTCCAAAGTAATAGTGCTGTCTAAACCTTCGTCAAAAATCACTTCGTCCGATAGAACAATGTTCTCGATGGAAGCCGAACGCCCTTTGCGAACTTCGTCGAGAGTGCGCGTCACGACTTCGTGCTTCACGGCGAGAGATTCAAGGAACTCACCCAGCTCTTGCAGTTCGCGAAATCGCCGCGAGTTGCAGGCGCTCTTGTTCATGTTCGGCGCGAAGAAGACGTCAAACACCGGCGTGTCTTCGCTCACCGTGGCATGAACTCCGATTGTCCCTTGATATTTCATTTTAGTGTTCAGCGGTTACCTGCCAGGTCATTTTGCTGACGTCCACGCCCTCTTTCGCCATTTCATATAGCGGAGAGAGTTCGCGCAAACGTTGCACAGTTTCCACGACACGATCTGCGACATAGTCAACTTCCTCGGGAGTATTAAACCGGCCGATGCCGAAGCGGATCGAAGTATGAGCCAAGTCTTCGCCAACGCCGAGCGCCTTCAGCACATAGCTGGGTTCGAGCGTGGCCGAGGTGCACGCCGAGCCGCTAGAAACAGCGATGTCGTTAATGCCCATCAGGAGCGATTCGCCTTCGACGAAAGCGAAACTGATGTTGATGTTATGCGGCAAGCGATGCTCCATCGAGCCGTTGATGAATGTTTCGTCCAGGCGCGACATGATGCTCTCGGTGAGGCGGTCGCGAAGCTTGCGGAGCTTTTCACTTTCCGCGGCCATTTCGTTCTGGCAAATTTCGCAGGCTTTGCCGAGACCAACGATGCCGGTAACGTTGAGCGTACCGGAGCGCATACCGCGCTCGTGTCCGCCGCCATCGATCTGGGCTGCGAGCTGCACCCGAGGATTTTTGCGGCGAACGTACAGTGCGCCAACACCCTTGGGACCGTAGATCTTATGGCCGGAAATAGACATAAGGTCGATGCCGTCTTTCTGGACGTCCACGGGTATTTTCCCCACGGCCTGTACCGCGTCCACATGAAAGAAAACGCCCTTTTCTTTTGCGATCTTGCCAATCTCGGCGATGGGCTGCACCACGCCGATTTCATTATTGGCGTACATGATAGAGATAAGGATGGTCTTGGGCGTGATGGCTTTGCGCAACTCATCCAGATTGATGCGGCCGTCTTTCTGCACCGGCAGATAGGTGACCTCGTAGCCGTACTTTTCCAGACGCTTACAGGTGTCGAGAGTGGCTTTGTGCTCGGTAACCTGCGTAATAATATGATTGCCCTTTTCGCGGTACATTTCCGCGGCGCCCTTGATTGCCAGGTTGGTGGATTCGGTGGCGCCGCTGGTGAAAATAATTTCCTTGGGCGTGGCGTTAATCAGCTTGGCGATTTGGCCGCGCGCGTTTTCAACGGCTTCTTCGGCCACCCAGCCGAATTCATGGTTGCGGCTGGCAGCGTTGCCGAACTTCTCGGTGAAATAGGGCTGCATTGCTTGGACCACGCGCGGGTCCACAGGAGTGGTCGCGTGATTGTCCATATAAATCGGGAGCTTGATTGCCATTCTATTCTCCTAAACTCTTAACTCGACGACCTCGGACATGGGAGCTTCGTCGGTCATCTGTGAAATTGTCACTTTCCCAAGAACTTCCAGAATACTGTCATTCACTCGCCGCAGCGGCTCGCGAATCGAGCAGGTGGTGGTGACGCCGCACGCGCCGCGCGATGTGATGCAGGAGGTAATGAACAAAGGCCCGTCAATCGCGCGAATCACATCGAGCGCTGAAATCATGGAAGCGTCGCGCGCCAGCGTATAGCCTCCGCTCGAACCATGCCGCGCGTCCACTAGTCCAGCCTTCGCCAACTTCTGAAGCACCTTGGCCATTAGCGGAGTGGACATCCTATAAACTTCCGCGATATCGGAAGCGCTGCAAGATCCGTGGCCGTTATGAATCGCCAAATGCTTCAGCGCAATCAGACCGTAATCCGCCTTTTTTGATAGCTTCATCATTTAGGGTCAAATACGACTAAATAAGTCGCACTTGAATTGTAAGGCCGGGTCCAAAACTTGTCAAGAGAAGCTGCAACTGCAACCCCTGATTACACAATGGCTTAATACACGACCATTCTAGTCGTGTTGGTCAAACTGGATTCAGGGAATGGGTGGAAATCGGAGCTAAACGGCTGGAATTGCGGGCGGAACGGTTTTTGAGTAGCGGTCGAGCGGAGGGTGACCGGAATTATCGAGGAGCCAATTACAGCCTGTAATTTTCGAATACAATGCTTTAGAATTACGCGCCAAATGGCTTCTGAAGGCGACAAACCAGTGATTGCCATCTATCCAGGCTCATTCGATCCGGTAACGAACGGACACTTAGACCTAATAGCACGCGGAGCCATGATTTTCGACAAGCTGATTGTCGCAGTGGCCCACAACATGGAGAAGGATCCCCTTTTCGCGGTGAAAGAACGAGTGGAGCTGCTGGAAACAGTGACCTTCGACTGGAAAAATGTTGAGGTAGATGTGTTCGACGGCTTGCTAATGGATTATGCACGATCGAAGAATGCGAAAGTGGTGGTTCGCGGCATCCGGGCGGTATCGGATTACGAATATGAATTGCAAATGGCGATGATGAATCGCCACATCGAGCCGTTGGTTGAAACGGTGTTTATGCTGCCGGCGCAGCAATACAGCTACTTGAGTTCGCGTTTGGTGAAAGAGCTGGCGCGGCTGGGGGGGTCGATTAAGGATTTGGTGCCGCCGATTGTGGAAGAACGGTTGCGCGCGAAAGTGAGCTAAGGACAAAAATGGAACTTGCGACGGGGAGAAAAATGGAAGAAGCCGTCCAACTTGCAGACCGCGTTAATCGCATCAGCGTCTCGCAAACGATGGTGGTGCTGCAGGAAGCGGAAAGGCTAAAGGCGCAGGGAGTGGATGTGGCGGACTTCGGTCCTGGGGAGCCGGATTTCCCGACGCCGGAGCACATCAAGCGCGCCGCGATTAAGGCTCTGGAGGACAATCGCACGAAATATACTCCGGTGGCGGGTATCGCGCCCCTGCGGCAGGCGATCTGCGATTGGCACGGCGCACAATTGGGCTCGTCGTATCAGCCGGCGGAGTGCGTGGTGGATTGTGGAGGCAAGCACGCGATCTTCAACGCGGTTTGCTCGCTGATTAATGGGGGCGATGAAGTCATCATCGGAGCGCCTTACTGGGTCAGCTATCCCGACATCATTAAGTATGCGGGCGGGAAGCCGGTGGTGGTTCCGACGCGGTCTGAAGATGAATTCGTTTTGCGGGCGGCGGAAGTGGAACGGGCTGTCACCGCGCGAACGCGCATGGTGATCGTGAATTCTCCGAGCAATCCCACGGGAGCGGTGATCCCGCCGGATGAATTCGCGAAGATTCTGGATGTTTGCAAGCGCCGGCATGTCTGGCTGCTCTCCGACGAGTGCTATTCGCATTTCACTTATGGCGAAGCGAAACCGTTTTCCATTGCGAGCGTAGCGGGCGCAAAAGAAAACGCGATCATCGCGGGATCCTTTTCGAAGACTTTTGCTATGACGGGCTGGCGAATGGGTTATGTGCTGGCGCCGAAGCCGCTGGTGGATGCGGTGGCGAAGCTGCAGAGCCAGTCCACTTCGAATCCTAACTCGATTGCGCAATATGCTGCGCTGGAGGCCATGCGCGGAGGCATGGACACGGTTGTGACTATGCTGGCGGAATACGCGCGGCGTCGCGAAAGCATTCTGGCGGGATTGCGCGCCATTCCGGGGATTACTTGCGCCACACCGCATGGCGCGTTCTACGCGTTTCCCAACGTGAGCGCGCACTTCAACGAGCAAATGCCGGACGACGTGGCCGCCGCGAAGCAGCTTCTGGAGCGCGAGCATCTAGCTGTTGTTCCAGGCGAACCTTTTGGCGCGCCGGGATACCTTCGTATTTCGTACGCGACGTCTATGGAGCGAATCCAAGAAGGCCTGCGACGGCTCGGGCGCTTCTTCGGCCGTGCGGCGTGAAACTTTGTCCGGCGCGACTGGAGCCGATTTTCAGCCCGCGTCCATGGGGCGCACGGAGCCTGGCGCCATTCTTCCCTGAAAAATCGAATCTGATGCAGCCGCTCGGCGAGGCTTGGCTGACTGGGAACGACTGCGTTTTCGCGAATGGCCCGTACAAGGGCAAAAAACTCGGGGACGCGTGGCGAGAAATGCCGGTCGAATGGACTGGAAGTTCTGCGCGCGGAATTGCGTTTCCTCTTCTCATAAAATTTCTTTTTGTAGAGGATAAGCTTTCCGTACAGGTGCATCCGGACGACGATTATGCCGCGCGGCATGAACAAGCGGCCGGTGGCCGCGGCAAAACGGAAATGTGGTATGTCGTGCGAGCGCGGAAAGGTTCGGAAGTGATGGTCGGGCTGAAGCCTGGAGTGGATCGCGAGAAGTTTGGGCACGCGATTCAGGATGGAACGGTGGAAGACTGCCTACGCCATGTGGAACTTAGCGCCGGAGATGCGATTTTTGTTCCGGCTGGCATAGCGCATACGATCGGGCCGGGATTCGTGCTTTGCGAGATTCAGGAACACTCTGACCTTACATATCGTGTGTACGATTACAATCGGCGCGATGCGAAGGGACAGGCGCGCGAGCTGCACGTTGAAAAGGCGCTGCAGACGATTCGCTTCGGCGAGCAAAAGGGCGGAAAGATTGAGCCGGTTCGGATCAAGCGCGATTCGTTGGAGACGACCTACTTCGCCGCATGCCGATACTTTGTCGGCGAGAAATGGGTATTTTGTGAAAGCGTTAGCCGGAATGTAATGCCCGAGCGGTTCGAGCTACTGATTTTTTTGGAAGGCGACGGCGAGATTCACTGGGACGGCGAGCAGGTCAAATACGGACCGGCGCAAGTCTGGCTGTTTCCAGCGGGGTTGGGAACATATGAGTTGAGGCCAGGCTCGCGTTCAGAGCTACTGCGCACGTACGCGCCGGTCGATATGGATGAATTTGGGCGGGGTCTGGAAAGTCAGGGCGTCAGTAAAAAAGAATGGTCGCGGCTGGTGCATTTGTGAGCGGCGTTAAGAAACATTCTTCGGTGACCAGGGCAATTCCCACCTGTGCGGTGCTTCTTGCAGGAGGGCGCGGGACGCGTTTCTGGCCGCGCAGCCGCATACGCACACCGAAACAACTGCTGAATATCATGGGGAACAAGACAATGTTGCGCGAGACAATTGCGCGGCTTGCGCCTTTGGTTCCATTGAAGAATTTTTGGGTGGTAACGAACGCGGAACAATCGGGCGGGGTGCGACGCGAACTTCGCGGCATTCCAGCAGAACACGTTTTGGAGGAACCCGTTGGTCGCAACACAGCGGCGGCGATCGGGCTGGCCGCAATCCATCTGCAGCGCAAATGTGGCGACGCGCTGATGGCCGTGCTTCCCGCGGACAGTTATATTGCGGACGCGGCGCGGTATCGAAGTCTAATACGTGCTGCGGTGGAGTTGGCGAAAGCCCCTGGGAATATGGTGGTACTTGGGCTGAGACCAACGCGTCCTGAAACCGGCTACGGCTACATTGAACGAGGAGGAGTTTTTGCGCGGACACGCGGAGTGGTGGCTTTCGACGTGCGCCGATTCACAGAGAAACCCTCACTCCCTGTGGCGCGCAAGTACATCGCATCTGGAAGGCATCTTTGGAACGCGGGAATGTTTGTGTGGCGCGCCTCAACTTTTCTGGATGCCTTGAAAAGTTTTCTTCCGGCGACACATGCGGCGCTGACCGAGCTCGCGAAAACGATTGGCACGGGCAGGTATGCTTCGGCGCTACGGAGAATTTATCCGCGGCTCGAAAATATTTCCGTAGACTACGCGTTGATGGAGCCGGCGACGCAGCCGGAATTCGCCGCAGCCAGGAAGCGCAAGAGCGCAGGCAAGACATCCGTTCATGTTTCCGTAATTCCCGCCGAGGTTGGCTGGAGTGATATCGGATCATGGGCGGCGGTGCATGAACTGCGGGCGTTGAAACCAGGCTCGAATGTTTCGGCCGGCCCAATGTTTGCGGCAGACGCGAGCGGAAATTATTTCTGGTGTCCGAAGAAATTTGTAGCGGCGATCGGCGTGCATGACTTGGTGTTGGTGGAGACGGACGACGCGATTCTTCTTTGCCCGCGCGAGAGATCGCAAGAAGTAGGGAAAATCGTGAAATGGCTAGAGGAACGGAAACACACGCACTTGTTGTGAAGTATGCGACGAAAGACTTCCTCCCATTTTGGCCCGTAATTTGCGGTGTGCCGCAGTAACAGTTCCTTCCCCGCGGAAAATGCATCGCTTATACTCTGAACCGTGACGCAGATTAAGTTTGGTACCGACGGCTGGCGCGGCGTTATCGCCGACGACTTCACGTACGAGAACGTTCGTACGGTGGCGCGGGCGATTTCGCGCTTTGTGGTTCGTGCGGAAAAGCCCGGAGCGGAAGTATTGGTGGGGTTTGATACGCGCTTCGGGTCGGAAAAATTCGCACGAGTTGCGGCTGAAACTCTCTCGGCCGCCGGTATTCCAGTAGCGCTCGCCACCGAGCCCTGTCCGACTCCGGCGCTTTCGCTGCTGGTGCGAATGCGCGGAGCGGCAGGCGGAATTCAAATCACGGCGAGCCATAATCCGTTTCGCTGGAATGGAATGAAATTCAAGGCTAGTTACGGCAGCTCCGCTTCTCCCGCGATTGTTGCGCAGATTGAAGCGGAACTGATGACGGTGATGCGCGGTGATGTTTCTCGGCTTCCGCTGAGAAAGGATTTAATCGGCTCGCTGGATGTGCGCACGCCATACTTGGAAACTCTGACCGGACTGGTGGACTGGGAGCGTTTGCGGGCGGCAAAATTCCGGTTTCTGATCGATCCGATGCATGGAGCTGGCCGCGGTCTTTTGCGCGATCTATTCCGGCGCAATGGAATTGAGTGCGAAGAGATTCGCGGCACGCGCGATCCACTTTTTGGCGGCGTGAATCCCGAACCGATCGAACCGCATGTGGAAGCTCTGCGGCAAGCGTTGCGAGGCGGCGAATACGATGCAGGATTCGCGTTTGACGGAGACGCAGATCGTATTGGGGCTATGGACAGCGACGGGACCTTTATTACGCCGCATCAGATTTTTTCTATTTTGCTTTGGCACTTGGCGGGGACGCGGAAAGTGGGCGGAGATGTGGCGAAAACATTTTCCACCACAAAAATGATCGATAAGATCGCCGCTAAGTTCGGACGCAAGGTTTGGGAAACGCCGATTGGGTTCAAGTACATTTGCGATCGCATGCTGGAGGGCGACATTCTCCTGGGAGGCGAGGAGAGCGGCGGAATCGGCACGAAGTTGTATCTCGCGGAGCGGGACGCCACGGTGAATGCGCTGCTGCTGGCTGAGGTGATGGCGTGGCACGGCAAGAGGCTTGGCGAACTCGTGGCGATGCTTCACCACGAATTTGGCGAGCATCATTACGGACGCGTGGATCTTGAGGTTACGGATGGGCAGAAGAAAAAGGCGCTGAACTTCTTCGCAAACGGGAAATTGACGAAAGTTCTGGATTGGCCGGTTACTAAGCGCGAAAACCTGGATGGCCTGAAAGTATATCTCGGTGATATTGGCTGGGTGATGTTGCGGGCTTCCGGAACGGAGAACATGTTGAGGATCTATTCAGAGACAACACGCGCGGACACTACGCGCCGCGTTCTCGACCGAGTCACGAAGCTAGTCAAGAATCCCCATTGAAAAAGTTTTGAAGGTAGCGCTTAAAGAAGGAGAGGAAAGATGGAAGTTGTGAATCTGAACGATAAACTGGCGAGAGTGAAAGAGTATTGGAGCCCAAAAATTGTCGGCGAGTTGAACGATACTTACGTGAAGATCGTGAAATTCACGGGAGAATTTGTTTGGCACCACCATGATAACGAGGACGAATTATTTTTGGTGGTGAAAGGGCGGCTGCGCATGAAATTTCGCGACCGCGAAGAAGTGATTAAACCCGGCGAATTCATTATTGTGCCGAAAGGCGTGGAGCATATGCCGGTGGCGGACGAGGAAGTTGAGGTGGTATTGATCGAGCCTAAAACGACGCTTAATACGGGTAATGTACGAAACGAACGCACGCTTATGGAGTTGGAACATTTTTAAATTGTAAGTACGGTGCGTTCAGTATGGACGCGAGGGCAAACAATGAAGAGGCGACTTTATACCGTAGATGTTTTTACCAACAAACGTTTTGCCGGGAATCCGCTCGCGGTGGTTACGGACGGCGATGGGCTTTCCACGGCAAAGATGCAGGCCATCGCGCGCGAAATGAATCTTTCCGAAACGGTATTCATTCAGAAACCTACAAACAACCGCGCGCTAGCACGCTTACGAATTTTTACTACCACCAAAGAGCTGCCGTTAGCCGGCCACCCCGTAATTGGGACCTGGTTCCTGCTGGCGGAGCTGGGCGTGGTGCCGGCATCTGAAGGAAGCGTTCACATACTGCAGCAGACAGGCGCGGGAATCCTGCCTGTGGAATTTACGTTTCATGATGGGCGGCCGGTTTTGGTGACCATGACGCAGAAACCTGCGGTTTTTAAGCGCGCTAGCTTTACACGCGCGGCGCTTGCGGGAACGCTGGGATTGAAGCCGAGCGATCTAGCTGCTTCGCTACCGATCGAATTCGTGTCCACCGGAATTTCAAACTTGATCGTACCGTTGAGCCGGCGAAGCGTGTTACCTAAAATTCACATGAACATGCGCGCCCTCGCTCAGTTGATTTCGCCGGGCGGGACGATGGCTTATTGTTTCGCTTTGGGTGGACGCGGGAAAGTATTTGCGCGCGGCATGCTTCCCTGGGGAATGCTCGAAGACCCGGCAACGGGTTCGGCCGGCGGATCGCTGGGAGCTTATCTGGTTCAGCACGGACAACTGCGCGCGTCGGAGGAATTGACGATCACGCAAGGCGTGGAGATGGGGCGTCCTAGTGAGATACGAGTGGTCGTGGCGTCGGAGCGTGGGAAGCTGACGGCCAAGGTGAGCGGATCTGCCGTTCGCGTCTTCGAGGGCGAGATCGAAGCCTGATATCGCAAACACGCTTCCGTTTGGATCATGCAAGCTCTCTGGTACTTAATTGTTCGGCGAAGTTTTCAGGAATAGCGAATCTAAACTTCGAGTGATTTGCAGGCCGCATCCAAAACTCCGTTAAGGAAGGAAGCGGAGTCAGCTGAGGAAAATTTCTTGGCTAGCTCGAGAGCCTCGTCAATCACGACTTTAGGTGGCGCGGTGCCGAAGCGCAACTCGTAAATCGCCAAACGCAGAATGCTGCGATCTACCGCCGCCAAGCGCTCGAGCTTCCAGTTCTCAGAAAGTGTTTGAACGAGCTTGTCGCTGGGATCCGCCTGAGAGATGGCTCCTTCAAAAAGTTGATTCGCAAATTTCCTGGTGGAATCCGCAGCTCTGGCAGACTTCCAGAAATGTTGTTCAACGCGCGAAGCCTTCTGGCGGGTGACGTCCCACTCAAAGAGCATCTGAAGCGCGAATTCGCGTGATTTGCGGCGAAGTGTCATTTACGAGGAGGCCGGCGGTTACGGTTCGAGTTGGGTGCGGTGTTTTTTGAAAGCTTGCGCGACAATTGAGCCATCTCGATCGCAGCAAGCCCGCATTCGTACCCTTTATTTCCACTTTTGAGCCCAGCGCGATTGATGGCCTGTTCGAGAGTGTCGCAGGTGAGCACGCAGAGAATCATGGGAACACCGGAATCGAGCTGCGCGAGCTGAATGCCGCGTGCGGTTTCGGACACCACGACGTCATAGTGTGAAGTCTCTCCGCGCAGAATACATCCCACACAGATAATCGAATCGAAGCGATTTGAAGCGGCCAACTTTTTGGCTGCGATGGGAATTTCGAAGGAGCCGGGAACACGTACGATTTCGATTTGTTTTTCGGCAGCGCCTGCGCTTTGCAAGGCGTCCAGAGCGCCGGCGAGCAATCGGTCAGTGATAAAGCTGTTGAACTGGCTGACGACGATTCCAAAGTGCAGGCCCGCGGAATTCAGCTCGCCGCGGATGGTGGATGGCTTGAATTCTCCGGCCATTCAGCGCCCCTGAAATTTCGCCGGCCGTTTTTCGATGAATGCGCGGGTGCCTTCGCGCATGTCTTCGCTGGCACAAGACAGACCAAAAAGGGTCGCTTCCAGAAATAGACCTTCTTCCTGGGGCATTTCCATACCGCGTTCGATCGCTTCCATCGCGTATTTCACCGCGAGAGGCGCGTTAGCGATAATTTTCTTGGCAATTGATTCGGCGGCAGAGAGCAATTCCGCAGAGTCGACAACTCGATTTACGAGGCCGATACGAAGGGCTTCGTCCGCGGTAATCATATCGCCGGTAAGAATCAATTCATGGGCTACGCCTTTTCCACAAAGGCGTGGCAGGCGCTGCGAGCCTCCGTAACCGGGAAGAATTCCGAGCTTAACTTCGGGTTGGCCGAGCTTCGCGTTGCGGCTGGCGATGCGTATGGTGCAAGCCAGCGCCAATTCGCAGCCTCCTCCCAGCGCGAAACCATTGATCGCGGCAATTGAAGGCTTACCCATGATCTCCAAGCGATGAATAATCTCCTGGCCAAACAAGGAGAAATCTTTTCCGTCGATTGGCGTGCGCTGGGCGAGTTCATTGATGTCCGCTCCGGCGATGAAGGCTTTTTCTCCAGAACCGGTGAGAATCAGGACGCGGACGGAGTCGTCGTGGCGCGCTGCGTTCAGGCAATGCCCCAATTCTTCAATGGTCTTGCGATTCAGAGCGTTCAACACATTCGGCCGATTGAATGTGATTCGAGCGATTTGATCTCTCACTTCATACAGCAGATTTTCGTAAGCCATAGTTTCCCGGTCGAAAAATGATGGATGCGGCCCAGCCATAGTAACCGAATTGGTCCGGATTGTGCAGGACTGCGTGGTGTCGTTTCAGGCGAGGGATTCGACAATGACGGCGATTCCTTGGCCTCCGCCAATGCACGCGCTTGCTACGCCGTACCGGGCTCCGCGGCGGCGTAGCTCGAGAAGCAGAGTTAGCACGAGACGCGTTCCGCTGGCAGCTAATGGATGGCCGAGCGCAATTGCTCCGCCATTGACGTTCGTTTTATCGCGCGGAAGGCCGAGAACTTTTTCGACGGCGAGATATTGCGCGGCAAAAGCCTCATTCACTTCGATCAAATCTATTTGGTCGAGCTTAAGCCCCGCGAGGGCGAGGGCCTTCTGAATGGCTGGAACCGGGCCGATGCCCATAATCTGCGGAGGAACTCCGGCGGTTGCCCAGCCAACGATGCGGCCAAGAGGCTTCCACCCGCGCTCTTTGGCGATTTTGGAGTGCGTGACAACCACGGCTGCGGCGCCGTCGACAATACCGCTGGCGTTTCCCGCGGTTACGATGCCATCCTTGCGAAAGGCGGGCGGAAGCGCCTGGAGAATTTGCATGGTGGTTTCGGGACGGCGGTGATCATCTTCGGAGACAACTATCGTCTTCTTGCCTTTTTTCACTTCTACGGCAACGATTTCATCTCTCATGCGGCCATCGCGCACTGCTGATTCGGCCGCTTGCTGGCTGCGGAGGGCATACTCGTCACAAGCAACGCGGGTGATTCCGTGTTCGGCGGCGAGATTTTCCGCGGTTTCCGACATGCTAAAACCACAATAGGTGTCGTAGAGGCCCGACATCAGAGAATCTTCGAGTTTGCCTTCGCCCAAGCGGAATCCGGCGCGCGCACCGCGGATCACGTGCGGGCACTGCGACATATTTTCCATGCCGCCGGCCAGAACCAGTTTCGTTTCACCGAGCAAAATTCTTTGCGCGGCTTGGGTGATGGATTCCATGCCCGAGCCGCACAATCGATTCACAGTAACAGCGGGCGTCTCGATTGGCAGACCGGCCTTCAGTCCCACGTGCCGCGCGCCATACAGAGCGTCTGCACTGGTCTGCATCACATTGCCGAAAATGACATGATCAAATTCGGATGGATCGGTTCCTGCGCGACGTACTGCTTCCATGCCAGCGGCGACGCCCAGTTCAATTGCGCTAGTGTTGTCGAACGAGCCCATATAGCGCGCCATGGGCGTGCGCGCTCCTTGCAGAATTACGGCGTCGGTTATGAACATGTCACCTCGAGTTTACGATTTTATATTGTAACAATTTGCGGGTCGTATCGCTTTACGGAGTCGCAAGGGATACAAGAGTGTTGCCGCCGAGTTGCCGAGCCTCATCCAAACCGGTTTCGGCGCGATTGATCCATTCCGTCACACGATCTTCGGATTCGTCTCCGGGGCGCGATGAAGATTCGGCGACGATGGCGCTTATGGTCAAATCGGCGGCGCCCCAGGATGGCCGCGCGGTGGCAGCGGCTTGGCGGAGCTTTTCGGCAAGAGTCTGCGCGCTTTCCAGAGAAGTGTCCGGCAAAATAAACACCAGCGACCAAGCAGAATATTTCACCGCGATATCCGTCTGGCGAACGGCAGAAGAAAGCGTGCGGGCCAATTGCTCGATGTAATGCTCGACAGCCGTGTCGCCATGCTGGCGCACCAATTCCCCGCCGCGGTCTATGTGAATGATTACCATTGACAGAGGACTTTTCTGCGCGCGAGCGCGATTCGATTCTGCGAGCAAGCAATCGATATAGGCGCCGCGATTCAGCAATCCGGTCTTTTCGTCAGCGACAGCCAGTGAGCGTACCAGCGACCTTAGCCGCGTGTGGTTTACAGAAAGAACGAGTTGATCGCCGACGGCCTGCAGAAAAAAACTCTCATTCGGCTTCCATTTTCGAGCAAATGCCTCGCCCACCAATAAAGCTCCCGAAGGCGCTTGCGTCTCTTTATCTGTGAGCAAGACACCGAGCGCGGACTCCAGTCCCAACTGGCGCAACGCGGGAGTGGTAGAGGCTTGCAGTTCGACTCCACCAAGGGAGTCCGGGGATACTCGCGACAATAGTTCGACGATGGTGGAGATGCCCGAGGCACCGAGTTGCGGAAGGCCGGCGCCAGAATATTCGGCGGTGGTTTGCGGACCTTCTCCTGGCGTGCCGACAGCTATTAGACAGCGCGAAGCGCGCAGATGCTTGCCGATTTCGGCGGAGGTAGTGGATAAAACCTCTTGCGGCGTGGGTTGGCGATACATCAGGCGATTGATTTCCGCTATAGCGGCCAGGTCGCGATGAGTTTCCGCAGCCGTGGGCGCGGCTACCAAAGGAACGCCCACCAATTCTGTGGCGGACGCGGCAACCGGGGGGGATTTCGGAGTGGCCTTTACTGGCGCTCCTTTAGGCCACCAATTCGCGCGTTCGTACAATGTGCGCAAGCGTTCGTTTTTCTCTTCTTCGCCCGGAAAAAGTTCGGCAATGCGTTCGAGGCGTTCTACAGCTTTCATTTGGAGTGAGTATTGCAGGAAGATTTCCACTTGCACTACCAGGTCTTCGAGCGCCTGTTGCGCACGCGCTTCCTCGGGCAGCGGTCCCACACCTTCGGAAGTGTCTCGTCCAGCGCCCGTGAAACCGTCGTTGCGAGTCGAAATCGTGGCGGCTTTGGCGGCGCGGGCAAGAATCGTCTGCAGGAAGGCGGGATTGGCTTTGCCTTCGAGTTTTGCGATACGTTCCTGATTGCGATAATCGTAGGGGTCAATGTCCACCAGACGGTCGAGCGCTTCGCAAGCTTCCTTGATCTGCCCGGCCGCGAAATATAAATCGAAGAGACGCATCAGCGCGTCAAAATATTTAGCTTCGCGATTCAGTTCTTCGTAGAGGCGGGCGACAACTTCGGCGAGGGCGACCGAAGCCGGATGAAGTGCGGCAAGCCGGTCCATTTGCTCGGAGAGATCAGCTTCCTTGCGGCTGGCGCGCATCCATTCTTTGGTCTGCATCAGAAGGACGGCGGCTTTGGCATCCTGCCCGGCACCGATATAGGCCCCCGCTACTTCAAAGAGCTTTCCGAAGCTGTCGGGCTTCTGTTTGTAATAGGACTCGAAAGTTTCCTTGGCACGATCCAGTTTTCCCGTGCGCAAAAGCGCTTCGCCGTAGAGCGCCAGGAAGGTGGTGTCGTCGGCGGTAGACGAAAGAGGTCCAAGAAGAACTACGGCGCCTTCCGCGTCTCCCCTGCGAAGTTTTGCTTCGGCAAAAAGTAACGCGGCGGTTCGGTCTTCTGGTGAAAGATGGTGGGCGCGGCCAAAATATTCGAGAGCTGCATCCAAGGCGCCTGACGCTTGTATCAGTTGTCCTGCGCGAAGATAACTTCGCGCGGCCATGTCGGAATGCTTCAATCGTTCGGCTTGTTCGCCGAGGACGGCATGGCGCGCCGGATTATCGGGATCGAGCATGGCCATGCTTTCGTAACAAGCTAATGCTTCGATGCCCTGTCCTTGCTGCTGGAAAAGCTCGGCGGCGATTCCAAACTGCTCAATTGCTTCTGAGGGACGGTTCTGCTTTTGGAGTAGCGTGGCGTAACGCATTAGGCGGTCGGCAGGCTGCGGATGTGGACGAAGAAAACGTACGAAGACGGCAGAAGCTTTGGCGCCATCGCCAGCCTCGATGAGCCTGTCAAATTGGATGCCGTAGTATTGCGCGGCTACGGACGGCTCGTTCAGCCTGGTATAAATGTCGGCAAGAGCCTGCAACGATTCCTGGTGTGCGGGAGCCTCTTCCAGAACCGCCTGGTACTCGGCAACAGCCTCGCGGAGCTTATTTTTTTCGAGGTTGCGTCGAGCGCGGTCGAGATGTTTGTTTAGGTCCTGAGTCATGGGAAGTGGCGCATGCTTGAAAATTCACGGGCTTGCTGGGGAAGTCCGCTCGCTTGCGTCTGCCGCGAAACTTGCTGCGCGCGAAAAACATGCGCGAACCTAAACTACAACTATATAACGGACCGATAGCCTGTCCAAAAAATCAATGCGAAGAAGTTGCGAAGAATAACAAATAAATCCGGATTTTATTTGAAAGAGAAGACCGCTTTAGGTAGAGCAGGGCGCGGATCCGCGGGTTTGAGAGGGCAAATGGGTAACCGTCTCTCGCATGGATTTTAGAGACAAGCCGCTTCGCAGAAGCGCCGCGAAACCCAAGAAAACAAATGGAATGGTCAGGGCCAGGAATGCGAAAAACGAAAAACCGGTGGCGGTGTTTTTATCCACTTGAAAAACGCTAAGGCCTAATACACAAAAAAACTGGTAGGAGCCGACGTTCGCAGGAGCATTGGGAAGCGAAACTCCCAAATTGATAATCAATAAAACGACTACGGCGGCTAGAAACGGCAGGGTCAAGTGATACGACTTCATCATGGCCCACAATCCCATCACCTGACAGAAGGGCATGAAAAGAGACGAGAGCACGGCCAGATAAAAACTGGGCGCGGTTCCCATGGCGTGCAGACCGAGAAGAGCCCGCATCATTTTTCCAGGCAGCCTGCGTGGACCGGACTCGAGCGAAGGATCCTTGCCCAGCTTTACTTCGAGATAGAAAATCATCGCCACGATGATGGCAAGCAGGGCGAGAGTTACGACGCCGAGGGTGTCGGCCACGCGCTGAAATTTCCGCGGTAAGTCAACCATCAGGGAAACAACGGCTAAGGAGGCCGTGGCGATTACAAGATCGACGAGACGTTCGACCCCCACGGACCCGGCCACGCGACCGATGGTAATGTCGTCGGAATCGGAGATGAGATAACAACGAAGCAGTTCGCCTGGGCGCAGCGGAAAAACCAAGTTGGCAAAAAGTCCGGCATAGACGGCGCGAACAGCATGCGACAGCGGGATTCTCCTGAACGGTGTGAGCAGGAATTTCCAGCGGAGCGCCTGAACACAGTAGCTGAGCACATCGAAAGTCATGCCGATCAGTACCCACTTCCAGCTTACGTTCGAAAAATCCTTCATGGCCTGGACGATATGGAAGTCGTGCAGCACCCATATGAGGCACCCGATTGAAAGGGTGTAGCCCAGAATCAGGGGGATTTTGGACCTCTCCGGCTCGGCGGTCTGGAACAGGGTGATCAATTCGAAGGGCTCGATAACTTTGGCGTGGTTTTCTCAATCATCATAGGTCGTGAATCGGCCTCTGTAAGTTCACTTGGGCTTCTGACCGACGAAGGGAACCGAAACCCGGTACAGCCTACGATAACAGGCTCGGCGAGGCAATCCGTGAGTTAGCTGGATTTGCCAGGATTCATGCTCTAGGCTGCCTGGAGTCATGTCCATTTCAAAGATTTGGGATCATTTCCGGTGGCGATAGGTTACGGACAACACAAGCGGCATACGTGGTTCGCTGTATGGTCAGCGGCGCAAACTGTTGGGAAGATTGAGGCTGAGGGTTATGGTCCTATGAGCACTTTGAAAGTCCCTGTGTCTGGCAGTTCGTTTAGCGCCCCTGCTGCGCCGTGGGGAGAACACGATCATAATTCTCACGGGCACGTGGTCCAGTTTTATTCAGAAGATCGGTCTCTGATCCAGACGTTGGGCAGCTTCATTGGAACCGCACTTGAGTCAGGCGACGCCGCCATGGTTGTGGCAACGCAATCGCACCGGGACGCGCTAGCGGAGGAATTAAAAGCGCGAGGTTTGAACGTCGCCAACGCCAAGGAAGCGGGCCGCTATGTGCCTTTGGACGCAGCTGAAACCATGGTGCAGATTATGGTGGACGGCTGGCCTGATGAAGCTAGGTTCGCTAGTCATATAGGCGGTGTAATAGCCAAGGCGCGGGTCGCAGCGGAGAACGCGCGAAAATCAGGGGCGACGTTAATTATCGAGCCAAGAGTGGTCGTCTTTGGGGAAATGGTCGCGTTGCTTTGGGCGGAGGGGAAACATCCATCTGCCATTCGCTTGGAACAACTGTGGAACGATTTGGCCAAGACACATTCGTTCTCGCTTCGTTGCGCTTACCCCATGGGCGGTTTTCACTTGCAAGAGCATAGCGAATCTTTTCTTAGAATTTGCACAGAACACTCCGCAGTGATTCCCGGCGAGAGTTACACTTCCCTGACGAGCGAAGCGGACAGGCTACGCAACATCAGCCAACTTCAACAAAAGGCTCAAGCACTGGAAGCCGAAATCGCCCAAAGGAAAGAAGCCCAGGAATCGCTGCGCCAAAGAGAGATGGCCCTTCGAGATTCGGAGCAGAACGCCGCCCTGGGGAAACTGGCGGCCGTGATTGCCCATGAGATCAATAACCCGTTGGAAGTTATCGCGAACGTGTTTTTCCTTCTGCGCGATCACCCCTCTTTGGATGAACATGCGCGAGGGTTGGCGAGGATTGCCGAAGAGGAAATTTCGCGCGTCCGCCATATTTCAAATCAAACGCTGGCGTTCTATCGGGAGTCTGAGAAACCAATTTCCATTTCTTTGAATAACGTCCTCGACGGCGTGCTTGAGATATACGCACGCTCACTGAAATCGCACGGAATCTCGGTTGAGAAAAGATATAACGGCAACCGCGAAATCTTTGCTTATCCAGTGGAAATACGGCAAGTTTTTGTAAATCTAATTGGAAACGCGCTCCAGGCCATGCCGGATGGCGGACTTTTGCGAGTGGGAATCCGCAACTCTTCTGAAGTAATTCAGAATTCCAGGCGAATTGGGGTTCGTGTAAACATTTCGGACACGGGTGTGGGCATTCCGGCGAAATATCGCGATAAACTCTTCCAGCCTTTCGTTACCACCAAGGCGGAGAAGGGGACAGGCCTGGGGTTATGGGTCAGCCGCGGAATCGTGCAAAAGCTCGGCGGTACGATCCGGTTTCGCAGCGAGAGAATTCGCGGCCAGATTAGAACTTCGTTTTCGGTTTTTTTCCCGACGGACCAAGGATCGGCTGAAACTGTTTCCTAGATCAAACTGATGCAAATCCTCTAAGGCCAAAGTGCCTCTTACCAAGACCGCGACTATTTTATGTATTGATGACGAGCCTACCGCGCTCAGTGTCCGGCGAATGCTATTGGAGTCGGCGGGCTATCGAGTGGCAACCGCACATTCCGGAGAAGAAGGCATTCAAGCTTTCAAGTCTCAGCCGATTGACGCAGTAATCATGGATTATTGGCTTTCAGGAATGAACGGCATCGAAGCGGCGCGCGAATTAAAACGCATCAATCCCGCGATACCGATTGTGGTTCTCTCAGCGCTTACGGAATTGCCGGGTGAGAGCATAGGGGCTGCGGACCGCTGGTTTCTGAAGGGCGAAGATCCTGCTTATTTGTTAAACGCCATTAGCACTCTGCTTGAATCTCGATCCTAGGATTCCGACATTCTTATCGCGGGTTTCCGCGCAGGTAAGCGTCTATCGATGTTTGCCACTCTTGACCCATCCCGCGATCGCTATTTCCCAACTTGGTGATGTGCGCGTTGAAGTCGGGATTTAATGCCGTACGCTGATAAACGACCTTGACACCCGTGGCTGACGAATCTTTTTCCTGGAGATGAATATCGATCAGGACAGCTTGCGCGTCTGGGACGACGTAGACATATTGGACGTGACCCTTTTCCAGATCAAAGGCGCTGTTCACCCAGACACTTCGCAAATGACGGTGGGCGACGGTAAAAACCTCGCCGAAAGTGTCATGCTCGGGCGAAGGATACAAAAATTTCGGATCCCATTGGCCTTCTCCCCAGGCGCGTTCGGCAGATGCACCGAAAAGCGGAGCGACCGTCTTGTACGGACCATGAGCGGTAAATTCGAATTCGTTCTCGACGTGCACGACTGGATCGGCGTCTTCTCGCCGCGAACGCAAATGTAAAAACACCAAGGTTGCGATTGTGGCCAACAATAGAACAGAAATCCCAATCAATGCTCCTTTCACTTGTGCCGCTCCTTTAATTGATGGCTGTCGGATGCTTTCAGTGTCAGCCCATAGATTTTCCTGAATTGCTCGATCTCTTTCAGCGTTTGTGCGGAAAAAGGAGCTAAACCCTCGAAAGCATGAAGTACGACTCCTTCTAACAAGTCGCCCAGGGACATGTCCTTTAATTCCGCGACGGCTTTTAGAACCTTTAATAAACGCTTTTCCAAGCGCACGCCGGTTTGCACGCGCTCTACTTCAATCCGGGTATAGCTGCGCTCTTTGGTCATGGTACATATGTACCGTGGTATGAACACCAAAGCAAGGAGTTTTTTGCAGACGGGTCCGGTAAACACTCTGGCAACGGACACTGAATGATTTCGTTCCAGCGGCGGGCGAACAACTCGCGGGATCAGTTCCCTTCGATGTGTTGGCGGTGGCTGGAGTTGTGAATCTATGGCACACTCGATAGTTTGAAAGACGCAACGGGCGGCTGCAGACAATCCCGCTTTAAGCGGTTACGCACAGCGCAAAAATAAATATGGATCCCCAGTTCATCCGGAATTTCTGCATCATCGCGCACATCGACCACGGTAAATCCACGCTGGCCGATCGTTTGCTCGAGCTTACCGGCGCGCTTACGCAGCGCGAAATGACGGCGCAGGTGCTCGATTCCATGGATCTGGAGCGCGAGCGCGGGATCACCATCAAAGCGAAAAGCATCCGGCTCCATTACCAAGCGAGAGATGGCCACGAGTACCGGCTGAATCTGATCGATACGCCGGGGCACGTGGATTTCTCGTACGAAGTTTCGCGCGCGCTTTCGGCCTGCGAAGGAGCTCTGCTTGTGGTGGATGCGAGCCAGGGCGTGGAAGCGCAAACGGTGGCAAACGCATTTCTGGCCTCGCGGCACAATCTCACGATTATTCCGGTGATCAACAAGATCGACTTGCCCGCCGCGCGGCCGGGCCACGTGAAAGAACAAATTGAAAATGTTCTGGCGATTCCTGCGGACGATGCGCTGGCCATAAGCGCCAAAAGCGGGACGGGAGTGGAGGATGTGCTGGAAGCGATCGTGCGCCTCGTGCCTCCGCCAAAAGGTTCAGCGGATGCCGCGTTGCGGGCGCTTATATTCGATTCATGGTTCGATTCCTATCGCGGAGCCGTTGTTTTGGTGCGCGTGATGGAAGGCCGGCTAACGCGTCACATGAAAATTCGATTGGCTGCGAGCGATGACGAGTATGAAGTGGAAGATCTCGGGGTGCTAACGCCAAAGCCCATCGTGTTGGAGGAGCTTTCTGCCGGCGACGTGGGATTTATCATCGCAAACATCAAGCGCGTGGCCGATGCGCGCGTGGGCGATACGGTCACGGAAGCAAACCGGCCTGCGCCGCCTCTTCCGGGATTTGAAGCGATCAAACCGATGGTGTTTGCCGGGCTTTTTCCGGTGAATGCCAGCGATTACGAAATGCTGCGCGACGCCTTGGGGAAGTTACAGCTCAACGACGCAGCATTTTTCTACGAGCCTGAAAATTCCGTCGCACTTGGTTTCGGATTTCGATGCGGATTTCTGGGCCTGCTGCACATGGAAATCGTGCAGGAACGTCTGGAGCGCGAATTCGGCATTGACCTGATCACGACTGCACCGAGCGTGCAATACCGCATCACCACGAAGGCCAACGAGACGATAGAGGTGGACAATCCGACGAAGTTTCCACCGCCGGGTTCGATCGAAAAAATCGAAGAACCAATTTTGATGGCCATGATCATAACGTCGGAGGAATCGGTTGGCGGGGTTCTTTCACTGTGCGAAGAGAAGCGCGGCGTGCAGAAGAAATTCGAATATCTCTCGCCGACGCGAATCATGCTGACCTACGAGATGCCGCTGAATGAAATCGTGCTGGATTTTTACGACCGGCTGAAGAGCGTCTCGCGAGGTTACGCATCATTGGATTATCACCTTTCCGGATATCGCGAGTCTGACCTGGTGAAGCTGGATGTTCTGGTCGGCGGGGAGCCAGTGGACGCGCTGACGATTATTTGCCACCGAGATCAATCCTACGAACGCGGCCGAGAACTCGTGACGCGCCTGCGGAAATTAATCCCGCGCCAAATGTTTGAGATTGCGGTGCAGGCCGCGATCGGAAGCCACGTTATCGCGCGGGAAACTATCAGCGCAATTCGGAAGAACGTAATCGCGAAATGCTACGGTGGCGACATCTCGCGCAAACGGAAGTTGCTGGAGAAACAGAAAGAAGGCAAGAAACGAATGAAGCGCGTCGGGCGCGTCGATATTCCGCAAGAAGCTTTCCTCGCCGTGCTGAAGGTCACTAGCTCCTCGTCGGATGACGAATAATATCAATCGCGGGAAATTAGAGAATAGCCTGGAAGATGCATGAACACTTCGCGGTCCGGCTACGGCTCGGTTACTTTTTTGCGGCGGACAGTGGCGCCTAGTTCGCCGCGAGCCAAGCGTACTGAAATATCTTCTCCGAGCGAGACTTGGTCGGGCGAGCGCAAAACTTTTCCTTCCGCGTCGTAGGCGATGGCATACCCCCGTTCAAGGAGTTGAAAGGGGCTGCGCTCTTCCAACTGCAGCGCGGCGGCTTCCAGCCGGCGGCGTTTTTCGACCAATGCGCGAGCCGCGCGCTTCTGCAATTCGGCATAACGCTGATCCAGTGTGCGCCGCAAACGTCCGACGCGAGCGCGCAGATCCAGCGCGGCGAACTGCAAACGTGCCTCCGTAAACTGGCGCCGCTTATGCGTGACGACTTGATTCAGCGCGGATTGCAAAGCGTTTCGGTCCCTTTCAATGTGGCGACGAAGGACGTGTCCACGGCTTCGCAGATCGAAGGAAGCGACGCGCGTGCTTGCTTGCGCCAGACGTTGGCGGGACATCACGAACTTTGACTGCAAGCCGATGGCGAGAATGGACGTGAATTCATCAACCTGCTGCCGGCGCCGGCGTAGCAATAGTTCCAGCTGTCGGAACGCGCGGTGCGTTTGCAAATCGCGCGAGCGATGCCGCAATTCTGAAAGGTGGTATCGCATTTGGTGAATCAGACGGCGGGAGCGCTCGGAAAGATGATTTTCAAATTCCTGGCGCGAGCGCACGACAATTTCTGCGGCAGCAGAAGGCGTGGGAGCGCGAAGATCGGCGACAAAATCCGCAATAGTGAAATCGCTCTCGTGGCCGATACCTGTAATCACCGCAATTTCGGAAGCGACAATGGCACGAACGAGAATTTCTTCGTTGAAGGCCCACAAATCTTCGAGCGAGCCGCCTCCGCGCGCAACGATGATCACTTCCACGGATTTCACGCGATTGAAATAACGCAGGGCCGCCACAACTTCCCGCGCCGCGAAATCACCCTGCACTTGTACTGGATACAACATCACGTGCGCATTCGAGAATCGCCTCTTCAGAATACGCAGAATATCGAAAATGGCGGCGCCAGTGGGCGAAGTCACGACACCAATGCAACGCGGCAGTAGGGGAAGAGGCTTTTTTCTACTTTCGTCAAACAGGCCCTCGTCAGCGAGGCGTTTTTTCAATTGCTCAAAAGCGACTTGTAGAGCGCCGGCACCCACCGGCTCGATGTGACTGACATAAATCTGGTACTCGCCGCGCGGTTCATAGACACTGAGCGCGCCTCGCACGGTGACGCTAAGTCCGTCTAGCGGCCGAAACTTCAGACCGCGCGCTTGATCGCGAAAGCACACGCAGCGGATTTGCGATTGCGCGTCTTTCAATGTGAAATACAAATGTCCTGATTGCGCTGGGCGGAAATTCGAGACCTCGCCTTCCAGCCAAATGTCCGGAAGAGTTCCTTCGAGCAACTCGCATATCCGTGCGTTCAGCTCGCTGACCTTCCATACACGCCGCTCGGGCATCAGGTTGAATAGATTTGCTTGGCTCATGAAATCAGCGCCGGAACAGATTCACAATCCACATCAATAAAGTTAGCGCCAGACTCACGATGATGCACGTCACGATGGGGAAATAAAAGCTGCCGCTGCGCCCTTGCACGACGATGTCACCGGGGAGGCGCCCAAGGCGAAATGGAAGTCTTGCGCCAAATAACAGCAACGCGCCCATTCCGACGAGGGCGATGCCAATTACGAGCAGGGCTTTCCCGATTTCGTGAAGAGAATCCATCGCGGCTTATTCTACTCCGGCATTTAGATGGATGGTGTGCAGCGAGAGATCGATCGTCCGGACGTTAGACGAAGTATCCTGACGGCTCTTAAACCAACTCCGAGCCTGAGAAGAAATAACTGATTTCGAAGGCGGCTGTATCCGACGCGTCCGAACCGTGTGTGCAGTTGTATTGAATGCTGGCCCCTAGTTCTTTCCGAATCGTGCCGGGGGCAGCTTTCGCCGGATCGGTGGCGCCCATGGCATCGCGCCATTTGGCGATTGCATTTTCAGCTTCGAGGACTATAACCACTACTTTGCTCGTACTCATGAAGGTTGTTAATTCGTCGAAAAATGGGCGCTCGCGGTGAACGGCGTAAAATCCTTCGGCTTCCTTTCTGGTCAGTCGCCGGGTCTTGATGGCAATGATATGAAATTTGGCTGCGTGGATACGACTCAATATTTCACCAGTGAGCCCGCGGCCTACTGCGTCGGGCTTAATAATTGCGAGTGTCCGTTCTATTGCCATCCAGAGTCTCCAATCAATTATGTTTTCAAAAGCGTGCTACTTTTTACCCTTTCGTTTTTTTGGCTTGCTCGCTGATTTCTTCCTTTTTGAACTCTGATTTTGCTTGCCCAAAGCAGCGGCCAGGGTGTGGCCGATTTCAGCCGGACTCTGAACCGTGTGGATGCCCGCGGCGCGCATCGCTTTGTACTTGGCCGCGGCAGTTCCCTCTCCTCCGCTGATAATTGCGCCAGCGTGGCCCATGCGACGGCCGGGAGGCGCAGTTTGGCCGGCGATAAATCCTACGACCGGCTTTCGTACATCCTTCTTGATGTATTCCGCGGCCACTTCTTCGGCGTTTCCGCCGATTTCGCCGATCAGAACGATCGCGTGAGTATCGGGATCTTCGTTGAACATGCGCACGGCGTCGAGAAAACTGGTGCCGATGATGGGGTCTCCGCCGATTCCGATGCAGGTGGATTGCCCAATGCCGAGGCGCGTGAGTTGGTCAACCGCTTCGTAAGTAAGCGTCCCGCTGCGGCTAACAAGGCCGACGTTACCTTGCTTATGAATTGAGCCGGGCATGATTCCGATTTTGCATTTTCCGGGCGAAATAATTCCGGGACAATTGGGGCCGATCAGGCGCGTTTTTGAATTCTTTAACGCGGCGGCGACGCGGACCATATCAAGCGTGGGAATTCCTTCGGTGATGCATATCACGAGCGGCAGCCCGGCATCCGCAGCTTCGAGAATTGCGTCGGCGGCAAAAGGAGGAGGGACGAAGATTACGGAGGCATTTGCGCCTGTCGCGTTTACGGCTTCGGAGACAGTGTTAAAAATCGGAACGTCCAAATGCCTGGTATCGCCCTTGCCGGGCGTGACGCCGCCGACAACTTTCGTTCCGTAATCGAGCATCTGCTGCGCGTGAAAACTGCCTTCGCGCCCAGTAAGGCCTTGCACCAACAGCCGCGTATTCTTGCTGACCAGGACGCTCATCGCGCACCTCCAGCAAGCTTCACAACCTTTTCGGCGCCGTCTTTCATTCCGTTGGCAATGGTGAAATTCAGGCCGGAGTTACGCAGGATTTCCTGACCTTGCTTCACGTTGGTGCCTTCCATTCGTACGACTACTGGAATTTTGAAGCGCAACTCTTTGGCGGCATTCACGACACCGCTCGCGAGGACGTCGCAGCGAAGAATGCCTCCAAAGATATTCACGAAAACCGCTTTGACGTTGGGATCGCTTAGCAGAATGCGGAAAGCATTCTTTACCTGGTCTTCGGAAGCACCTCCGCCAACATCCAGAAAATTCGCGGGGCTGCCACCACTGAGCTTGATGATGTCCATGGTGGCCATGGCCAAGCCGGCGCCGTTGACCATGCAACCGACGGTGCCATCGAGCTTGATGTAGTTCAGCTTGAACTTTGAAGCTTCCACTTCGAGAGGCGTTTCTTCGTCGAGGTCGCGCAAATCTTTGTATTCGGGATGGCGATAGAGCGCGTTGTCATCAAAAATCACTTTTGCATCGAGGGCAATCAGACGGCCATCGGCAGTGACCACGCAGGGATTGATTTCGATCATGGAAGCGTCTGTTTCGATGAATGCACGATATAGAGACTGGAAAAACGGAACAGCCGCATTCACCACTTCGGGCGCGAGGCCCAACCCGAAGGCAATTTTGCGAGCCTGGAAAGACTGGAAACCACCTGCGGGATCCATGGTTTCGCGCAGAATGGCTTTGGGGTTTTCCTTGGCGACTTCTTCAATTTCCATTCCGCCCGCGGCGCTAGCCATAAAAATCGGAGCACCTGCGACGCGATCGACAAGCACACTGACGTAAAGTTCGCGTTTTATGTCGAGGCCTTCTTCAATTAAAAGGCGGTGAACGATGCGGCCTTCTTCGCCAGTCTGCGGCGTCACCAATTTCATTCCGAGGATGTGCTCGGCGTGCGAGGCAACTTCGTCCGCCGACTTAGCCAGCTTCACCCCACCAGCTTTTCCACGGCCGCCCGCGTGAATCTGCGCTTTGACCACAACTACCGGAGCTCCGAGCCGTTGCGCTGCCGCGCGCGCTTCGTCTTTTTTGGAAACCATTTCGCCGCGCGGAATTGGAACGCCAAATTTCGCGAGAATTGCCTTGGCCTGATATTCGTGGATTTTCATGTAGGTCCGATCGGCTCCCGACGGGCGCGTTGAATAGCGCGGATGTTTGAGTACAATGAATCAGAGAGTTTACCTGTAACTATAAAGGCGAGCAAGTGAAGCGGCGCAACTCTTACCGTCCGTCGCGGCCATCTGGAATATCAATTGATCGCCAGTGTGCTTGCCAATTCTGTTCAGGATCTCCGGCGGTAACAACATGATCGACGAAATCTTGACGAAAATTGACGCTGGGAAAGACCTCACGCGGGCGGAAGCAGATGGCGTGATGGAGGAAATCCTGTCCGGCGCCGCCACAGATGCGCAGATTGTAAAGCTGTTGAGCGAGCTGCAGATCAAGGGCGAAACGGTGGATGAGTTAGTTGGTTTTGCCACCGCAATGCGCCGGCATGCGACGAACATTTTCCCCAGTAATCATGCGCGCCAAAGCGAGCCGCTGGTCGACACGTGTGGCACTGGAGGCGATGCCAAGGGCACATTCAACGTGTCGACTGCGGCTGCGTTTGTGGTGGCAGGAGCGGGTGTGCGCGTAGCGAAACACGGGAATCGGTCGATTAGCTCGAAATGCGGATCCGCCGACGTGCTCGAGGAATTGGGCGTGCGAATCGATCTCGATCCAGGAAAGGTGGCGCGTTGTATCGATGAAATTGGAATTGGGTTTTTCTTCGCACCGGCCATACATACGGCCACCCGCCATGTCATGCGGGCGCGTCAAGAAATGCGAGGCCGTACAGTTTTCAACTTGTTGGGACCGTTAACCAATCCGGCCGGAGCGTCGGTGCGGGTGGCCGGGGTGTATCAAGCTAGTTTCACGGAGCTAATGGCGCGAGCGCTCGGCGAACTCGGAGTAAAACGCGCATTCGTGGTGCACGGCGCGGACGGTTTGGATGAGATTTCGATTGGCGGCGAAACGTATGTCGCCGAACTGCGCGATGGCGCGGTGCGGAGTTACACCGTAATACCTGAAGATTTCGGATTGCCGCGCGCTTCGTTGGAAAATATTCTGGGAGGAGACTCGAAGCACAACGCCCAGATCATCCATAATGTGCTGGGGCGTGCGTCAGTTAAGCATGAGCGTGGGCCTCGGCGCGACATCGTTTGTGCAAACGCGGCGGCTGCACTCGTGGCTTCAGGGCGAGCCACCGATTGGGTAGACGGCGTACGAATGGCGACAGAGTCGATTGATTCCGGAGCAGCTCGGGAACGTCTGGAAGCCCTGGTTGCGTTTTCACAATCTGCTGCGGGGCAGGCAGGGCAATCCGCGTCGTGATTTGGTTTTGGCCCCGCGACTTAGTGAGTCGGACGAAGCACTAGTGTGGAAGGATCAGGAGACACTGCGACATCCAGATCGAGCAGGATGTGACCGGCTCCAGACCCTGCTGGCGGATAGCAATTACCGTCCGAGCTATAGGTAGCGCTGCAACGACCCGTCAGACTGCGACGACGCGGCGACTGGGCGAACTGCCAAACGCGCGCGTCCGAGAAACCACTCTGCGAGGGTGGAGGAGGATTTTTCCAGATCACGCAGCCGGGCGAAGGCGGGCATCCATCGTTATAAACGAAATAGGCCGTGATCATGGGCAGGTGCTCATGAATGTCATCCGCAGTGGTGATGGTCTGGCCCTTACCTTCCTTGACCTTGATTCCGGAGCAGTAAACTCCCGCCACAAAACCTTTGGAATTTACGCCAGCACTCCATGACCCAATGTAATTAATTTGGGAAGACAGCATGCGGCCACCTTCTTCAATGTCTAAGTAGATCACGATACTTCCGTTGGCTGGAAATCCGTCGCGTTGTGCGGCACCGACGGCAAGTTCAGAATCTCGCGAACCCAGGTCGCTAGGATTCGCAGGAGGCTTGAGTTCTTTGGACAGTCGGCCGTTGAAGAGCACCAAAAAACCAAAGCCATTTTTTGCCAAGGCATCGCGCTTTCCGGTCCACGGATTCGTTTTCGCGCCCGGGGGCACGTTGAGCCAATAGCCGGAGAAGGTGAAGGTTTTTCTCAAGTCAGCCAATACAGCATCGCCGGGATAATCGTTGGCATCGAAGCCGAAGTACACGGTTGAAGGATTTTTATCAGCTTGCGCGACGTTCGTTTCAGACCGCGTGAAAAATGCGAGCACCAACAAAAGGCTGCAAGAAAAGACGAGCAAGCCGGCTATTCTCGTATGCAGCGCGTGGTTCCTGGTGTTCATCCGGGCTCTGCCACTAGATGGTCAAAAAATTCCTGAGGAGTTGGAAACCGGCGTCGGTGAGGACGGACTCGGGATGGAATTGCACACCTTCGACGCGCAGCTTGCGCAGGCGTAAACCCATGATGGTGCCGTCCGAGGTTTCAGCGGAAATTTCGAGTGTTCGCGGAAGAGATTTTCGTTCCACGATGAGCGAATGATAGCGTGTAGCAACGAATGGTTGGGGCAGGCCACGAAAAATTGTTTTGCCATCGTGCTGGATATCGCTGGTCTTGCCGTGCATCAGCTTTTGCGCACGAATTACGCGGCCTCCAAACGCAGCGCCGATGGCTTGATGTCCGAGGCAAACGCCCAGAATGGGGATTTTCCCTGCAAAACGCCGAATCGCCGGCACGCTGATACCCGCTTCGTTCGGCGTGCACGGACCTGGGGAAATTATGATGCGCTCAGGATTCAGTTCTTCGATTTCTTCCAAGGTAATTTGGTCGTTTCGACGGATTTCTACTTTCTGATTCATTTGGCCAAGATACTGCGCAAGATTAAATGTGAAGGAGTCGTAATTGTCGATAAGAAGAATCATCCTGTTTCACCGCAACTGAAACGGACGCTCACAACTTCCTATTGCCCGAGGCAGCGCTATGCGCGATTTCAAGCGCCGCCTTCACCGCGCGGGCTTTATTGATTGTTTCCTGGAACTCGCGCTCCGGAACTGAGTCGGCTACAACCCCTCCCCCTGCTTGGATGTAAGCTCGTCCATTTTTTGCAACTAAAGTGCGAAGCGCGATGCACGAATCCAGATTACCCGCGAAGTCGACATAAAGTATCGCGCCGCCGTAAAGACCGCGTCGCGTGGGCTCGAGCTCGTCGATAATCTCCATGGCCCGAATTTTGGGCGCTCCTGAAACCGTACCCGCCGGAAAACAAGCCATAAGCGCTTCAAAGCAGTCTACATCTTTGCGGAGATGGCCATGCAGGCTCGATACCAAATGCATCACGTGCGAATAGCGCTCCACGAACATCAGGCGTTCAACATTCACCGAGCCATACTCACAAACGCGGCCTAAATCATTGCGGCCGAGGTCCACGAGCATAATATGCTCCGCGCGCTCTTTCGGATCGGCGAGCAGTTTCGATTCCTGTTCGCGATCTTGCGCTTCGCTGGTTCCGCGCGGAAGCGTACCGGCGATCGGACGATAATAGGCGCCGCGATCTTGCACTTTCACCAGCATCTCCGGCGAGCTCCCGACCACCGAGACATCGTCGAGATGGAGAAAATAAAGATACGGAGACGGATTCACCACGCGCAGTGCACGGTAGATTTCGAAAGGATCGGTATCCGTCTGCGCCGAGAATCGTTGACTGGGAACTACCTGAAAAATATCACCGGCGCGAATATAGTTTTTTGCTTTCCGCACAGCCGCCAGGTACTTGCTTCTAGTGAAATTAGACTTGAATCGCAAGGAGCCGTGTTTGCGGGATCGAAGTTGACGAGGCGCCGGACCCGCTAACGTCCGGTAAGTCTCTCGGATTTCGCGCACCGCGGCGTCGTATTTCCGGCGCAGAGTTCCGGGACCTTCGGTAAAAACATTGTGGACGATCCACAAACGATGTTGCACGTGGTCGAAGGCAACTAATCCCGGATAGAACATCATCACGCAATCGTCGAGGCCCAAGTCATCACGTCCGGAAGCAGGAATACGCTCAGCTAGACGCACCATATCGTAAGCGAAATAACCGATAGCGCCGCCCGTGAGTGGAGGCAGGCCAGGAACGCGAACCGGCTTATAGCGCGCCGTTAACCGTCGCAGGTTCTCGATGGGATCGCCGTCAAGAGGCTGACGGCCACGAATTGTTTCGAGCGAACAACTGCGGCCACGCGCACGAAACACTTCTGCGGGGTTCGCTCCGGTAAATGTGTAACGGGCTACCGTCTCTCCGCCTGCTACACTTTCCAACAAGAACGAATATTTCGATTTGTGGCCAAGGCGAAGATGAGCGGCTACGGGCGTTAGCAGATCCGCCGTGGATGTTTCATAAACGGGGACGAGATTTCCCTGCTTCGCGAGTTTGCAAAAAGTTGTGAAGCTGGGCTGAATCACAGCTTGCCCTGTGAGCTTTCGGTTCGAAGAGCATCTAGAACGGATTTGCGCATGGCTGCACCTGGGGCGCGCCGGCCAGTCCATATCTCCCACTGGGCAAAGCCTTGCGCCAGAAACATTTCGAGACCTGACACCGTTTCGATGCCGCGCCGCGAAGCAAGTTGCAAAAGCTGGGTTGTAACAGGGCGATAGATCAAGTCGAACACTAGCCGGCAATTCAGTTCGCGAGCCAGCAGGGGCGAATCTCCGATCGTTGGATGCATACCAACAGGAGTGGCGTTGATGATGGCGTCAAAAAATTCACTCTTCAATCGAGGACGTGGGAATTCTTCTCCGCCTACCGCCCGCGCAAGTTTCTTTGCCTCTTTCGGCCGCCTCGCACAAATGCATACTGAGGCGCCAGACTGCGCCAGCGCATAGGCCACGGCCCGCGCTGCGCCTCCCGCGCCTAAAATCAATACGCGGCTTTGAGAAAGAGTCACGCGTTCTTGGAGTGTTCGAAGCACCCCGACGTAATCGGTATTGTAACCGTAGAGATTTCCTGCAGCGGTCACGACAACGGTGTTCACCGCACCGATGGCAGAAGCAAGCGGATCGCAACTATCGAGATAGCGCAGGATTTCCTGCTTATACGGCAGAGTGACGCTAAATCCTCGGATGCCCAACGGTTTTACAGCGCCAAGAAAATCGCGAAGATCACGGACCAAAAAAGGAAAATAGACAGCATCCATCTTGCGGGCTTGGAAGCCAGCGTTGTGCAGTTGCGGTGAGAGCGAGTGAGCTATTGGGTATCCGATAACACCGTATATAAGGGTTTTGCGGCTGATCTGATCTGCCCTAAAGAGATTCTTGAGAGCGTCGAGCGACATTTGTCCGGGCGCAGTCGCGTTTTCCACCGCAGCATAGGTGAGTGCGCTGCCAGCGCGAAGAGCCAGACATCGCAAAGGCAGAGCAATATCGCCCATCGGTATGACAATGGTATTTCGTTTGCCGTCGCGTGCGAGACGCAGCAGCCGGACGCCAGTGATGAGGGAGCCACAGCTAGCGGCAATCTTGATCGCGTCCGGGCCGGTCTTCCAAAGATTGTCCACGGCCCGGCTCGGGTTTGCGGGGCTTGCGCGGAAGAAATGCGCCGACGCAATCCGACGTCCACCACCGAGGAGTACATCGAGCAGCTGCCTTGGGCATTTTGAGATGCTTTCGATTTCGAGGTCATACCAGGCACATCCTGCTTGAAGTGCTTCGGCAAGAACAAGCAGCTGACTCGCGATGGAGCCGCGAAAGCGCCCTCCCGCCTCGCGACGGCGGCAAGTAGCGATCAAAGTCGCGCGCGGGTTCCTCTTCGCAAGCCGCTGGAGGAGAGCATGGATCTCGCGCTCGCTTGTAAGCCAATCGAGGCGCAATTCGACGGTCCGAGTCTGCCGCAGCGCTTGCTGAAGCTGGTTCCACATGGAACCCGAGTGCTGCGTGGCGACAACAGCGCAAATTTTGTCTCTTCCAATCGTTTCCATGAGGTCGGGCGATCCTTCGCAGCCGCAGATTACTGCCTTCGCTCCTGATACGTGCCTTTGACTGGTTCAGACACAGGCGAGACTGGCTTGGCGAGCCACGCGCGCAACCTGCCCCTAAGTACAGGTGAATTCAGGCTTTTACCATGTGGTGCACAATGTGTAAAGCATACGCGACCATTGTATTGACGGGGTCTAGTACGTCTATTACAGTCGATTCATCGACATTACTACGGGTCGCCCGCTGCCAGGGCCTGTGATTTAAAGGAGCAAGCGTTATGCGTGGGAAAATTGTCCTTGCTGGTTTAGTTCTTAGCTTATTCAGCGTCGTGGCGTCGGCGCAAGATCAAACCGCGGTGCCCATTCGAAACGACCTATATTGCTCGGGGACCGTCTCGACTGAGGCTGTCCCGCGCGACACCTTTGTGATTACAGGTGAAGGCTCAAACTACAAGGTGACCTTTCAAGAGGGCGATTACGTTTACGTCAATAAAGGGGCCAACCAAGGCGTAAAAGTCGGGGACGAGTTTTCGGCAATACGCCACACGGAAGACGCCGTCAAGACTGAATGGACCAAGTGGCAATTCCTGATTCTTAAGAAAATGGGAACAATGTGGGAGGACGAAGGGCGGGTCAGAGTTGTGGTGGTCCATCCCGATACGTCGATTGGGCAGGTGGAGAAATCCTGCCAGTTCTTGCAGCGTGGCGATATTCTTCTGCCGTTTGCGGAACGTCCCGCGCCGCCGCTAAAGTCCGAAACTAATTTTGACCGGTTCGCACCGCCCTCGGGCAAAGCGACGGCCATGATCATCACGGGTAAAGGCTACCTTTCAGAACTTGGCTCCAACGATGTTTTCTATGTGAATCTGGGCAGCGCGCAGGGCGTGAAAGTGGGTGACTACTTCCGAATCTTCCGCTATACGGGCACCGAGCACGAATACGCTTATCAAACGGAAAGGTTCGCGTTTAATGTGGACGCCTGGGCCGGAGTGTATGGGTTTGGAAGCGTGCCGGCAAAATATAAATGGGATAACACGCCGCGCGAAGTGATCGGGGAAGGAATCGTTGTGCGCACCGCTCCGAATTCCTCATCGGTTCTTCTGACGTTTTGTTTGCGTGAAGCTTATGCGGGCGACTACGTCGAAATCGAGTAAGTAGTTCCGCTTCCGTGTTTCAGGTAGCCTGGAATTCGGCTTCACTGAAGACTTCAGCGGTAAAAGTTTGAATTTGGGTCTCCGAATCTTTCCAAGCGTTGCGAGCGAGACCTGCCTTAGCGCAGGTTTCTTCCAGAAATCGTTCAGCATCCCAATGAAATTGCGTGGCAACCTGGGGTAACAGAACTCCCCGCTTCCATCCGCAACTGACAATCAGACCATGTTTTCCGGGCTCAATCTCCTGCTGGGTTGCGTTGGCCAGCTGTGAAAGAACTGAAAGTTCTATCTCGATGCCGGGCAATTCGTCGAGGCGAACCGCTTCAAAACGCGGATCTTCCAGCGCCGCAGATTTAGCGCAATGCGCTACGACCGCGGCAAGTGGATCCTTGGAAGGGAGTTGGCCGACGCAGCCGCGCAATCGACGGTGATAATGTAGAGTCACAAATGCGCCGCCTGGACGACTCAAGACGCCATCGTTTGAAAACTTCTCGAGTGATTCGCCGCTTTGAACAGCCTTGTTCACCGCTTGGCGCGCGATTGCCAGGAGTAAGCGCTTTTCGGAGCTACCGAGTGAGGACATCCTGGGGTTTTTCTTGAGGTTCAACGATTACTACGCCTCGACGCCGCTGCTGTACACGGAAATTAATCTGGCTCCAAAACATCTGGAAATAATGCACAGCGGAAAGTATGGCGCTGGCCACTACCAGCCAGAGCAGGGTGATACCGAGGGGCTTAAGCGCCGGATGTTTCGCGGTTAAGATCACGGCACAACCCGCAAGCACCTGCAGGATCATTTTCGTCTTGCCCAGGGCCGAAGCGGGGATGATTAATCCTTCCGCTGAGGCAATGTCACGCAAACCCATCACCACGAATTCGCGACCGATAATGATTACGACCATCCATGCCGGTACCAGACCCATCTCTACCAGAGAAATGAAAGCTGCAGAAATCAGAAGCTTATCAGCGATAGGATCCAGCAGGATTCCGAGGGTAGTAACTTCACGCCGTTTGCGCGCTATATAACCATCCATCACATCAGTGGCGGCGGCGACCAGCAAAATCAGGACGCCCCATACTTCAAAGTGGATGGGAAGGCCCTCGATGTCCCAATTGGGCTGGCGAGTCAACAGAACGACCACCAATAGCGGCACAAAAAAGATTCGAAGGGTTGTGAGGCTATTTGGCAGGTTCATAGATATGTCTGAAAGAACCGCAGGCCGACCATTGCACGGCCACCATTGGCTCAACTCACTATAGTCTCGCAAAAGTGGTGAGTCAACGCCTCGGATTCAGGAAAACGGCCAATGTGGCGTGTGTTCTTATGCAATGTTCCCGGCTGGATTCTGTGGAAATCCTTGTGGAAAAGACAGAGGTTAGATGCGACAGAAATAGAGTTCAAACGGCCACGGCAAATCGTTGAGAATGGTCTCGGAAACCTGCAATCATATGACAATAAGTGGTTTAAGGCTGTTGCGAAGGTTCTACGAAGACCGTCGTTGAGCGAATCCCGCTATATTAACCGCCCATAGAATTTGCACAGGTTTGAAGCAATTTGTGCGCTAACCGCCACTAAGAATTAGGGTTGGCGGCGTCGGTCTTCTTGCTGATGGTCTGCGATTACACACTTGTTTCTTCGCGAAATAATCGAAGATATTACGATTTCTGGCTTCGGAATCATTTCGGAATCATTGGGGATGCTGTTGCCGGACTATCTGCGTCAGCATTTCCTAGATCAAGCTTGCGGAGAAGGAGAAACAAAATCTTCAAGCCGTCGAGCGAGCGATTCCGGGAGTTCGGCCTCAATATCCATGTGTCCATCCAAGACTTGGGACTGAAGCACGCGCCCGCACGCGTGCACGAGCGAGAGGTGGCGGCCGTCCGAGACCGGGATTCGCAGGTGCAAACGAACCAAGGGGTCAACCGGCATCATCGCGTCAATTCGCACCCGAAGTTCGTCCAGTCCCGCACCCGTAACCGCGGAAGTAAAGACAGCACTCTCGCGCCTCTCGTTTGACTTCTTCAACGCGGCAAGATCATCTTCCGAAAGCCGGTCAGTTTTATTGAACACATTCAGCCGCAGGCGATCCTTCACGCCAAGGTCGTCGAGGACTCTCAAAACGTCGGCGTCGTGCTCGGCGTGATGCGGATTAGAAATATCCGAAACATGAATGATCAGCGCGGCTTCTTGAACTTCCTCTAGCGTGGCGCGAAAAGCGGCAATTAGATCCGGCGGAAGATCTCGGAGAAATCCCACCGTGTCTGAAAGTAAAACTTTGCGGCGCGACGGCAGTCGTAGAGCTCGTACAGTCGGGTCCAGGGTCGCGAACATTTGTGGAGAGGTGAGTACGTCCGCGTGAGTAAGCGCGTTGAATAAAGTGGATTTTCCGGCGTTCGTGTATCCCACAAGAGCGATCATCCCAAGCGGTTGTGCATGGCGCGCTTGACGGCGTGTGGCTCGCTGGCGGCGCACCATCTCGATGGATTCCTGAATCTTCCGCACGCGGTCACGGATGCGGCGCCGGTCGGTTTCCAGCTTTTGCTCGCCAGGCCCGCGCGTCCCGATTCCGCCGCCGAGTCTGGATAGTTCTTCGCCACGCCCGGTAAGCCGCGGCAACAAGTAATTCAACTGCGCCAGTTCGACTTGTAATTGGCCTTCCCGCGTGCGCGCATGCGTGGCGAAAATGTCCAGAATGAGCTGCGTTCGATCGATTACTCGACGGCCCACTCCTTTTTCAAAGTTACGAAGCTGGCCGGGGGTCAAATCATGATCCACGATCACGAGCGGGACGTGACGCATGTCCGCCTCAATGCGGATTTCTTCCAGCTTGCCGCGTCCGACCAGAGTTGCTGGATCTAACGCGTCGCGGACTTGCAATAGAGAGGCTTCAATCTTGGCGCCGGCGCTCTCCGCCAGTTCCTGAAGTTCTTCGAGCGAATCGCGGCCTGCCGCGGTCGGATCGCCCGAGCGTCCGCGCGGCGCTTTCTTTAGACCAACGCCAACGAGCAATACGCGTTCGCGGTTGTCAATTCGTTGTGCGGTTTTCATTCGATCTTATCGTGTTGATGAACCCCGGGAGCCTAGAGGACTCACTTTCATCTGATGTTTATTATACGCTGCCTGACTTGAGTGCGCGAAATGTGGGAAGGAATGCTAGCGATGTACGGGCGCCGAAGCTGCCAAAATTAGAGGGGAAAGAAACTCGTCAAGCTCGCGACGGTCGGGCTGAAATTCGGGATCACGCGTGGTCTTGTCCATCCATCCCAAGCAGACGAGCCATGCCACCTCGGACCATTTTTCGGCGGCTGACGGAGTGAAACCCACGTGCCGCAAAACACTCACAATGTGTGCACGCCGTTTCGTTTCAATCGCTGCAACGCGGCCAGCGACTCGGTCATCTTGCCGCGACCAAGCGTAAAGGGCAGCCTCCAGCCGGGCACGCCCTGGGTCAGCGCAACGAGCGACGAAGCGAGCCCAGCGAGCAGCCGCCCCGGAATAAAGGCCGGCTGCTTCTTCCAGCCAACGGACTTCCTGGTCCTCCCAACCTAACAGCATGCGCGCGAGCAGGTCCTCGCGATCTTTGAAATGCCAATAAAAGCTGCCTTTCGTGGCCCCGAGATTCCGAGCGAGGACCTCCACTCGAACCGTTTCGACGCCGTGCAACGAGAGCTGAGAGAAGGCCGCCTGAATCCAATCCTCAGGCTGAAGCGGTGAAGGTCGAAGTGGGGCGGCGGTCGCCATAGGTATTCACGTCTTCGTTTAGAAGATACCTGAAGCGGTTTCGAGGTCAAGCCGTATTGCGCTGCTCCGTGCACGACGATTTGCCAGCCGATTCCAACACACAGGTGTTTCGTATAGAATTGTTCGATTGCGCGAGAGAGAAACAAGCCACAGTAAACCGCGCCAATGACAATTAAGCCTGAGGGAAAAGATGATCCTCGACATCAACGGGATCCAGAAGATTCTGCCGCATCGCTATCCGTTCCTGTTAGTTGATGCCATAGAAGAAATGGAACGATGGAAGCGAATTGTTGGAATAAAGAACGTTAGCATCAATGAGGGATTCTTTCAGGGGCATTTCCCAGGCAAACCTATCATGCCGGGTGTGCTGATTATCGAGTCCATGGCACAAACGGGCGGTCTATTGTTGCTTCAAGAAGTAAAAGACCGGGAGAAGAAGCTGCTTTATTTCGTAGCGATTGATAATGCCCGTTTTCGGCGGCCGGTTATTCCTGGAGATCAACTGCGTGTGGAAGTGAATGTGCTCGCCTGGCGCGGAACATTCTGCAAGTTGGAAGGCAAAGCTTCCGTGGATGGAGAGCTTGCGGCTGAGGCGACGCTCATGTGCAAAATGGTGGACCTGGAAACCGATGTGAATCCCGCAACGGATTCTGGTGATAAGCCTCAATGAGCGAAATTGATGGGCGGGCAGAGGTTTCCTCTTCCGCACGAATTGGACGTAACGCTAAGATCGGCGCCTTCGCGGTGGTGGGCGGAGAAGTAGAGCTAGGCGAAAACTGTGTCGTTGAGCATCACGCGGTCGTACACGGCCCCGCGCGCCTTGGCCGCGGCAATCATATTTACTCATTTTCTGTCATTGGTGGGGACCCGCAGGACTTAACGTACAAGGGCGAGCGCGTGTCTCTGGAGATAGGGGACTCGAACGAATTTCGCGAGTTCTCTACTGTAAACAGGGGTACGGTGAAAGGCGGAGGGGTCACGCGGGTTGGCAGCCACAACCTCATTATGTCGTATGCGCATATCGGCCACGATTGTTTGATCGGCGATCACACGATATTTGTAAATGGAGGCACGCTGGCGGGCCATGTCACTGTTGAGGACTACGCCACTATCGGCGCATTCTGCCCGGTGCAGCAATTTTGTCGCGTGGGAAAATACGCTTACATCGGAGCGCATACGGTGATTACGCAGGATGTTCCGCCATACTCGAAAGTCGTGTCACCCCGGGATTCGCGGTGTTACGGTGTGAATACGATTGGGCTTGAACGCCAGGGATTTTCCGCGGAGCGTATTGAAAATATCGAGAAAGCCTATCGTTTGCTGCTGCGGTCAAAGCTGAATACTTCTCAGGCGCTTGAGAAAATGCGCGAAACCCTGGGGAGCTCCGAGGACGTCTTATCACTAATTCGATTCATCGAATCGGCCGAGAACGGCCTGATCAAGTAGGAGCCGTGGCCGCTCTTCCACCAAATAACATATCCGATTGGGGCTTAATTGCGGGTAACGGAGATTTTCCTTTCTTCGTTCTCGAAGGCGCGCGAAGCCGTGGTATCGAAATGGCGGTGATCGCGATTCGCGAAGAGGCCTCGCCCGAACTCGAGCGCGTCGCGACACGGTTACATTGGGTCAGCCTGGGCGAGCTTAGCCGAACTATTGAACTGCTGCATCAGGAGGGTGTGAAACATGCGGTGATGGCCGGACAAGTGAAGCACAACAAAATCTTCAGCGCCATCCGGCCCGATTGGCGTCTTGCGAAATTGCTCTTTTCTCTACCGGCGAAGAATACAGACTCATTGATCGGCGCCATCGCGCGCGTGCTGGGAGAAGAAGACATCGAGCTCGTGGATTCTACGAAATTTCTCGGGCCACTTTTGCCCGCGCCGGGAGTTTTGACCCGGCGTGCACCAGACCCATCGGAAGCCAGGGATATTGCTTACGGTCGCAAGGTGGCCGCGCAAATTGCCGGACTCGATCTTGGGCAAATGGTGGTCGTGCGCGATTGTGCGTGCGTTGCGATTGAGGCAATGGAAGGCACGGACGAGACGATTGAACGCGCTGCCCGCATTACCAGCGGGCAAAAACTGGTGGTCGTGAAAGTGAGCAAGCCGGCACAGGACATGCGATTCGATGTTCCCGTGATCGGGCTGAAAACGATTGAGGTAATGCGCCGGTCGAATGCTACCGCGCTGGCGATTGATGCCGGAAGAACTCTCTTGTTCGACCGCGATGAACTGATTCGCGCAGCAGACGATGCCGGAATTGCGATCGAAGCATTCGCACCTGAGGAAAAGTCGACGCGGGTATCGACGGAGAAGCTGTCTGTGAAAAAGAACCAGTGAGCGATAAGCCTATACGCGTTGCTGTCGTCGGTGTCGGCGAGTTCGGCCGGAACCACGTACGGGTGTGGCGTGGCATCGAAAGCGCGGAGCTTGCGGGCATTGTGGATGCAAACGCAGAACGCGCAAAAACGGTCGCCGCTGAATTCGGCACGCGGGCGATTCCCGACATCCAATCGCTCACCGCGGAAGGTGTCCAAGCTATCAGTCTGGCGGTTCCTACGAAAGAACACGCCCGCATCGGTTGCCAACTCTTAAACGCCGGCCTTGATGTGCTGGTGGAAAAGCCTATCGCCGCTTCTCTAAAAGAAGCGGACGAGCTGGTTGCAGCAGCATCGCAAAACCGTCGTATTTTGCAAGTGGGTCACGTGGAACGCTTCAACCCGGCTGTAACTGCAGTACGGAAAGTTGTTTCGCGTCCCATGTTTTTCGAAGTACACCGGTTGGGGATTTTCACGCCGCGCAGTCTTGATATCGATGTGGTTTACGACGTGATGATTCACGACCTCGATATAGTTCTGTCACTTGTGGATTCACCCGTTATCGATTTGAAAGCAGTGGGAATACCAGTGATGACCGACAAGGTGGACATCGCCCAGGCTCGCATCGAATTCGAAAACGGCACGGTTGCCAATTTCACGGCCAGCAGAGTTTCCACCGAACGCGTTCGCAAGATGAGATTTTTTCAGGAGCACGAGTACGTCTCGCTGGATTTCACGCGGCAGGATGTGCTGCGCGTGCGCGTTGAATCGAGCGGCGCGCAACCTGAAATCAAATTCGAAAAAGTTCCCACGACGCCCGAAGAGCCGTTGCATGCGGAGCTAAGTGGATTCCTCGAATGCGTTCGTACGCGCCGGCCACCATTAGTGGATGGCGCCGCCGGTCGACGGGCGCTGGAACTCGCAAATCGTGTGATGGCAGCAACCATTGAGCATGCGCAACGCGTCCAACTTGGTACATTCGCTCCACAGGATGTTCGATGATTCCACGGACGCTGGTGCCGACCGATGTGCGTCCTGTTACTGACAATGGGGACAAGAAGCCACCTCGCCGGCTGTCCACTTACATGGACGACCGCACCGTTGTGCCATCCGAGTTGTCCGATAGCGCGGCACCTCTCGACGGAAAGACGACGATCCCTACGCACCTTCCGCTTGGCGTTCTGGTTGATCGCACGCTGGTTTCTCGCTCGATGCCGGCGAAGGCATTCGAAAGCTTCGGCCCCATCACCGAATACCCTTCGCTTGACATTCTGGATTCGCGTGTGGTGGTGCCCGCCTATGTAGAACCGCCGGAGCAGAGCGAGATAGAAAGATTCAACAAGCCGCAGCAAATGACGGCGGAACTGCGCGAACTTGTCGAGCCGGATATTTTTAATACCGGCGAAGCAAACCTGCTTGTTGAACCGGAAGAAAAGCGCGACGCGAAGGAAGATCTAATCACCCGAGCGCTTTCTATCGCGTTTCACGTTGGCTTCGTGATTTTTTTGATTTTCTTACCGAAGATTTTTCCGCCTCATATTCCCACGACGGAAGAAACCCTAGCGGCGAGCAAGGAACTCGGCGTTGTGTACTTGCCGTCGGATGTGCCTTCATTGTCCAAGGCTCCGGCGTCGGAGCCGGCACCGAAAGTTCGCATCAGTCCCAAGACGCTGAATCGCGCTGCGCCACCGCGGCCGGAATCGCATGCTATCGAAGCGCCTCCCGCGTCCAGTCCAGAAAAGCCGCCGACGGATTTGCCTTCTGCTCCTGTTCCGCGGACTTCGACGAGTCCAGCCACGAGCGCTCCTCCTCCAGAAGCGCCTGCGCCTTCGCGCTTGTTATTGCCTAGCCAGCCGCAACCGAAACCTGGTCTCAATCTGGGTCTGCCGAGTTCTTCGCCTGGTAGGCAAATGCAGAATCAGATTCAAGACGCAATAAACCGCCCCGGCGGTGTTACTTACGGCGACGAAGGTTCCGGCGGTTCCGGAGGCACAGGTCGAGGAGGTGGTGGTCACGGAGTGGGCGACGGCGCGGGCATGACTATCCTCAGCGACCTGAAGGGTTGGGACCCTAAAAGCTACATGAACCGGCTTCACGCGATTGTGATGAGGAACTGGACCGCGGTTCTCCCCGAATCTTATTACATGGGAGATAAAGGAATCGTCGTGATTACGTTTACCATCAATCGTGATGGTACCATTCACGTTGACGAGCCGATCTTGGACAGAACTTCGGGAAAGGAAGCCCTCGACCGCGCAGTGATGGCCGCTATCCGCTCATCGGTTCCATTCGAACCATTACCCCCCGAATATAAGGGTGACTCCCTCCAATTGCGCGGCGCTTTTTACTACAATATTCAACCTAACTCCGGGCAGTAACGGCGCTGTGAAGCTCAATCGCGCACAAATTACTGGAACGCTTCTTTTGGCGGCAGTGGCGCTACTTTGGCTCGTATGGCGTTTCTGGGCTGTCTCCAGATGAGCGCGCTGGCTCCTCTTATAATCATCCTTGGGCCAACCGCTTCCGGCAAGTCTTCGCTCGCGATTTGGCTTGCCGAGAAGTTAAACGGCGAAGTGTTGGTTTGCGATTCCACGCAGGTTTACAAATATTTTGATATCGGCACGGCCAAAGTGCCTTTGAGCGAACAGCGCGGAATCGTGCATCATCTTGTAGATCTTTGCGACCCCGAGCAAATTTTTACCGCCGGTGAATATCGCCGACGAGCTTTGCAAGTGCTCGACGAAGTGACTCAACGCAAGAAATTGCCCATCCTGACGGCGGGTACGGGTCTGTATCTCCGCGCATTGCTCGAAGGCTTGTCGGACGCGCCGGAACGATCGGAAGAATTGCGTACACGCTTGCGTGAGAAAGCCGAGCGTCGCGGGCCGGAACATCTACATCGCGTTCTCACCCGCTTAGATGAGGAAAGCGCATCGCGCATCGCTCCTCGAGACACGCAGAAAGTTATTCGTGCGATTGAAATGCGGATTCTCGCCAAAAAGCCCGTTGGCCAAATCCATGGCGAGGGCCGCCGTAGCCTGGAGGGCTATGCTGTAAGGAAAATTGGATTGGCTCCTCCGCGCGAGGCTCTCTACGCCAGAATTGAAGAACGAACCGAATCGATGATTCGGGACGGCTGGCTAGATGAAGTCAGCCGGATCGTGGCAAAAGGTATTCCTCCAGATGCAAAGCCGTTTCAATTCATCGGTTATTCCGAGCTTCGTTCTCATCTGAATGGACAATTGACATTGGAATCTTCCATGCAGAAAATTCAGCAGGCTACCCGACAATTTGCCAAGCGCCAGCTAACCTGGTTTCGAAAAGAGCCCGCGGTTCACTGGCTCCCAGGATTTGGGGACGACCCTAAAATTGCGGCAGCCGCTCTGGAATTTATCAGAGGTTCTCAGTAGAAGAGTTTCGCCAATCGACATTGCCGCATTCAATCACGGCTGTTAGCATACCCGCGCTATGAACGATCCCAGAACTCATTTGCCTAAGAACGAGATGCGAAGGATGCTGCGTCTATTGAAAAGTCGTGAGGCGGAGATGGTGCGGATGTTGGGCTCGTTTGTGCGATGCGAAACGCCGAGCAACGATAAAAGGGCGGTCGATCGTTTCGGTGAAATAGTTGCAGCAGAATGGCGCAAGCGCGGCGCGAAAGTGCGAGTTCTCCCGGTCGCGAGGGTTGGCAACCTAGTGCGCGCCGAAGTCAGTCTTGGGAGCGGGCGTGGGTCCAGGGAGCAAATAATGGTCCTGGGGCATTTGGATACCGTTTACCCGCTCGGCACTCTTGCGAAAACGCCGTTCCGAATTTCTGGCGGGCGCGCTTTGGGTCCCGGAACTTTCGATATGAAAGGCGGGCTGGTTCTGGCTCTTTTTGCTGTGGACGCATTGAAAGCTGCCGGAATCACGCCCGCAAAAAGACTGGTGTTTTTATGGACTTCGGACGAAGAAATTGGCAGCGAAAATTCGCGGCGAGCAATTGAAACCGAAGCGCTCAAAAGCGACGCAGTTCTTGTCCTGGAGCCATCGTTCGGCCGCGATGGCCGGTTAAAGACAGCGCGAAAAGGCGTGGGAACGGCCGAACTCATCGTCACCGGACGATCCGCCCATGCAGGTGTGGATCCTGAGAAGGGTGTGAACGCAGTTCAAGAGCTCGCCTTACAAATCGAGCGCCTGATGAAGCTGAATAATCGCCGCCGAGGAATTGCGGTGCAAACAACGGTTGTGTCGGGGGGCACAGTGTCCAACGTGATTCCTGAGCATGCTCACGCAGAAGTGGACATCCGTTTTTCGCGGGCTGCCGATGGATCGCGGCTCGATTGGAAACTTCGAGGTTTGCGTCCAATTACAAAGGGTGCGCGAGTGGAAATCCGAGGAGGAACCAATCGTCCGCCGCTCGAACGAACCGCAGCCGTCCGGGCGCTATTTCGGCAGGCTCAGTCGTTGATGCGCGACATAGGATTGCCTCTCGGTGAGGCTGCTACTGGCGGAGGTTCGGACGGAAATCTTACCGCAGCGCTTGGCGTTCCAACTCTCGACGGGCTCGGGGCGGTCGGCGACTTCCCACATAGCCCGCGCGAACACATTATCATCCGCGCACTACCTGAGCGCGCAGCGTTACTCGCCGGACTGTTAGCGACTCTATAGTCCGAAGGATGTTTGCGCAATTCGGCTCAGGAACCGACCGGCTTTAGCGCACGTCTTCGCGGCGCAAATAGGCAATTGTCTGCTGCTGAAGATCTGAGTAATCGGAATGCAGCGCATCGCGCACGGCATCTTCGGTGGAAGGCGCGGAACCCACTCGATCGAGCAATCTATTTACGTCGTCCATTCCTCCTGCCTGGACGATAGATTCCACAACCGCCAGTGACCACGAGTATGCCATTGCCGCGGAACTGGAGGAGAGTCCCATCCACGAACCTTCCAGGGCTCCAAGAGTCGGTACCAATCCTTGATTTGCTTCGTCCAGTAATATGCCCACGCCGGTAGTTCGTCGTCCTTCCATGTATTGTGCGACACCTTCCTGAAGCCACGTGGGCGCGCGGCCGTGCGATTTCTGGCCTACGAAACTGTGCGTGAGTTCGTGCTTCAACACTCGTCCTAGTTCGGGGGTCACGCTGGTCAGTCCCTGGACCGGAATACGTATGCGGCCGTCGTTAATGGCTCCGGCCCAACTCGGTGCCCGAGTAATGTCGGCAAATGATTGCTCGGTGTAGAGAATCACGCCGATTTGTTCGGGCGGACTGAAATCAAGCTGGGATTCCAGGTCGCGAAAATCCTCTTCAAGCGTGTGCAGGATACCCCGTGCGAGATCGGGAGTCGCGTTGCCGTTGTATTTGAGCGCGAAATGGACCGTTTCACCTTCGCGATAACTTTCCTCTTCGGCCTCATCACGTTCCGCTTTTTCCAGAGCGCTCTCGACCTCCGGATCAGGCCGCAAACGCTGCGCGAGTTTCCATTCGTCCGCTGCCCGATCCATCTTGTTCGCGCCGTAGTAGGCCCATCCCATTAATTTTGCTATATCGGGAGTGGCAGGGCTGGAATCGGGAGTGACACTGCGCGCGTGTTCCAGAGTGTCCAAAGCCGTTGTGAATTGATTTTCGCGTAGATAGAGAACGGCTAGGTTGAGCAGCAATCCCAGATTGTCGGGAGCGAAGGACAGAGCCTGGCGGTAATGATCGATTGCTGCATCCGTATCGCCCTTGCTTACCAGAAATTGAGCGGCCGCGTAATGAGAAGCCGCTACTTTTTCGATTGCAGCGGCGCCGCCCAATCGCGCGTGGCTTTCAAGCTCGGCGATGTAAGCAAAATCGATGGAATTGTCATGAACGGTGAGCCGAGCGACATCATCGTATCCATGAACCGGATCAATTTGGGGAGCGGAGACTGGTGGCGCAGGAGCCTTTGCCTCGGCAGTCGAATAAGAAAAATTGTCGTGATCGATTCGCGCTACGATGGATTTGGGGATGGACGTCTGGCCGGCATCCGTCTCATAGGTTATCCGGTCACCGTCTTCGACAACGTTAGAGGCTACAATCCTGCGGCCGTTTTTCAGGACAATGGTATCTGCGGCCGCGGAAGAGACCGCGAGCAGAAAGAACAAAGCAATCAGTGCAATCTGGCGCACACCCTTATTTTAACAAGCCGTTTCGTTCAGACAGACCATCGCTTGCCGCTCCGATGCTCTAAGTTGTACAGTCGATTAAGTGCGACACAAGATGCCACTTTCGCCAGGGTTTCTCCTATCGGCTGCCTGCTTTGCTTTATTGATTTTTCCGCGGTTTTGCTTAGCGCAACAGCCTGCGAGTGTCGCAAATCCCGACAATTCGATAAATCCCGCGACCGAAGATCCCCGGGCGCTTTATCAAGTGCTCGACGAGCTGCGTCCGGATGCTGCTCGTGTTTACACCATCCACGATTTGCATTTGAGACGTGACGTCATCAACTTGACCTTCACCGAAGGCAAACTTGCATTTCTTCCCTCTATCAGAGGCCACCTGACCGGCGCAGTATTTACCGGGCGCGGGCACGTTTTAGCGACGCCTCGCGATCCCGGCGAGCGGCGCTCTCTGGCGCAATTTGTCGGAGTCCCCATTCTCGATCAAACTTTCTCGCGCGCGTACCTCCGCTTTACCGATGACACCGCTGCTGAAATCGAGGAGCAATTGAAATCTGGCGCAAGCCAAGAAGCTGCTGATCCGCATTTTGGGGAAAGCTGGAACTCCGCGGTTGCCGCTCTGGCGCCCTCACAATCCCTGCGAATCATGCTCGACCTGCTTTCCACTGAGCCGGCGCCTTTCTTCTACGCGATGCTGGTGGGTGATTCAGTGGGAGCATTCGACGTTATGGTGGACCCAAGACGCGATGAAGAAGTTTTGATAGGTCAACCGCGCATCAATAATGGCGTGCCGTTTTACGACGTTTGGGCGTCTTTTCGATCGGAGAGTGCTCCGCCCGCGCCTGTGGAATCATTTGCCCCACTCGATTATCGAATCGATTCAACGATCGGAACCGATCTCTCACTGGAAGGTAAGACCCGAGTTCATCTGAAAACTATGCGGTCTGGAGACCGCATAGTTCCGCTGGAGCTTTCTCGCAAATTGGCTGTAGAGAAGGTCCGTTCCGAAGACGGACAACCGCTAGTTTTTTTCCCGAACGATGACTTGGGGCGCCGCGATGTTCTCCGTCGTGGAAATGACGTGATTTTTGTTGCTCTGGCAACCCCCGCCAAGGCAGGGCAGGATTTTAGCTTGGATATTTCCTATCACGGCAACGTAATTACAGACGCGGGAAACGGCGTGGAGTACGTCGGCGAGCACGAAACTTGGTTTCCCCATCTGACCGCCAGCGAGCTGTTCGTACCTTTCGACTTAACTTTCCACTGGCCGCGACGATTCACACTCGTCGCAACCGGAACCCGAATTGAATCGCACGAAGAGGGAGACACGAGAACCGGACATTGGCGATCCGGTGTCCCTTTTTGCGTTGCCGGATTCAACATGGGCGAGTACAAAACCGAGATCGCAACCGAGAAGCCGAAAATCCAGCTATATGCGAACAAGCAGCTCGAAGACAAAATCGCGCAACGGTTAAGCGCACACAGGCCGCCCGGGGAAATTCCTTCCTTGGATCGCCCGCCTACTGATCTGGTACCCGACGCGGCAGTCGAGCCTTTGCTACCAAGCCCGGCGGCAGCGCTGAAACAGCTCGGAAGAAGGGTTTTCGACTCGATTCAGTTTTACGAAAAACTGAACGGCCCGTTCCCTTTCGATCATCTCGACGTTGCACAGATTCCGGGATCATTCGGCCAGGGCTGGCCGGGCTTGGTCTACCTTTCAACGTTCGCGTTTCTACCGGCCGAAGAGCAGGAGCGCGCGGGATTACAGGAGTGGGAGCAAAGCGAGGCTCGTGACCTGATGCCATTTCACGAAGTCGCGCATCAGTGGTGGGGAAACGTGGTAGGCCCCGCGAGTTATCGAGATGCATGGATAGAAGAAGGCATGGCGAACTACCTGGCGCTGCTTTACTCCGAGAGCCAAAAATCCACGAGCGATTATCTGACGGAATGGCTGGAACACTACCGTATGATCCTGCTTACGAAAGTTCCTGGCTCGATTGAAACCATCAACGATGTGGGAACGCTGAGCCTGGGGCTTCGTTTGCGCTCATCGAAAACGCCAGAAGCCTACCGCGCGATAATTTACGGAAAGGGAACCTGGGTGATGCACATGCTTCACGAGATGCTGCGTGACCCGGCAGCCAAAGACGGCGATGCGCGATTCCGTGAGCTCCTTCTTTCAATGCTCACTAAATACAAGTATCGAGCTTTTACAACTCAGGATTTCCAGCGCGAGGTAGAGCGGCAAATGACCGCCGACATGGATTTAGAAGGAACTCGGCGCATGGACTGGTTCTTCGACGAATGGGTTAAGGACACGGGAATTCCTCACTACGCCGTGAAATTCGAAGTCAAGCCACATGGATCTGAGTTTATTGTCACAGGCCGGCTGGAGCAAAGCGGTGTCGACGACTTGTTCATGGCTCCGGTCCCCATCTATGCTTCGCGGCCAGGCCCGGGATCAAAACCCGTGCGTCTCGGTGTCGTAATCACCAAAGGACCGGAAACTCGCTTTCGATTCACTTCGCGAATTCGACCGACCCGTCTGGTGATCGATCCCCATCAAACTATCCTGTGTCAAACGAACTAGCGTAACGTTCCCTCCGCACAGAAAACTGAAATTCCCGCTTTCGTCTAAATTTTTCGGGTTTGAACTTGCGCCAGAAGTTTTCCGGTCATATGCTATGCAGTCCAAAGAGACGGTATCTTGCTGAAGCGGAAAGCGAAAGTTGAACTAACGATCGATTAATCGGCTCTTTTCTTCGTGAAACGTATCTCAAACCAATCCCCGCTGCATTCGGCGGCTCGTCGGTGCGAGGTCTTTAGAGGCTTAAAAAGCGTCTTCGAGCGGTTTACGGACGTTGGTAATAATGTTTCCGAGGCTTCTTCGTGGATCCTGAGAACTCTCAGAATATAGGCGACGCGCGCGAGGTTCCTGTTCTCGAACCCGGGCATACCCTTGCCACCGTCACCGACAAGATCAGTTCCATCGTCCTGGGCCGCGGGACGACCAAGGGCTGGATCATCGGTTTTGGGATTTCTTTTGCCCTTCTAATGTTGTTGAACGTCGCGGTGACGTATCTGCTGGTGAAGGGTGTTGGGATTTGGGGCATTCGAATACCCATTGCCTGGGGCTTTGCCATTGTAAATTTCGTTTGGTGGATTGGAATCGGCCACGCCGGCACGCTGATTTCCGCAATTCTCCTTCTGTTGCATCAGAAATGGCGTACCTCGATTAACCGCTTCGCCGAAGCGATGACGATTTTCGCAGTGGCTTGCGCCGGCATGTTCCCACTTCTGCATATGGGCCGGCCGTGGCTGTTTTACTACCTCATGCCATATCCCAATGCCATGTGGATGTGGCCGCAGTTTCGCAGCCCTCTTGTTTGGGACGTCTTCGCAGTGTCCACTTATGCCACGGTCTCGCTACTTTTTTGGTTTGTTGGAATGATCCCTGATTTGGCCACTCTCCGCGACCGAACAAAGAATCGAGCAGCACAAGTTATCTATGGCTTTTTGGCGATGGGTTGGCGCGGATCTGCGGTGCATTGGTCGCGATATGAAACGGCTTCGTTGCTCTTGGCGGGTCTGGCAACTCCACTCGTGGTCTCGGTGCACACTGTTGTGAGCTTCGATTTTTCGGTCGCCATCGTTCCGGGATGGCATAGCACCATCTTTCCACCTTATTTCGTTGCCGGTGCAATTTATTCGGGCTTCGCCATGGTCATCACTTTGGCAATTCCGATTCGCAAGTTTTACCACCTGGAAGATCTCGTCACCATGCGGCATCTCGACAACATGGCCAAGGTCATGCTTGCCACCGGCGTCATCGTCGCCTACGGCTACATGATGGAGACTTTCATAGCGTTTTACAGCGGGAATCAATTTGATCGCTACATGATCATGAACCGCATGACCGGACCATATGCTTGGGTTTACTGGCTGCTGATAACTTGCAACATTGTGATTCCACAAAGCCTGTGGTCGCGAAAGGTACGCAATAGCGTGCCTATTCTATTTGTCATAGCGCTCGTTGTGAACGTAGGCATGTGGCTCGAACGTTTCGTAATCGTGGTGGTCAGCTTGCATCGCGATTACGTTCCTTCTGCCTGGGGAACCTACATACCTACGCGTTGGGATTGGGCTACGTATGTCGGAACCATCGGGCTTTTCTTGACGCTGTTCTATCTTTTCATACGCTTCCTGCCGATGATTTCCATCGTCGAGATGCGCTCATTGGTTGAAGAAACGAACGAAGAAAGCCGGAATAAATAGGACTTGAAGACCTAGATGTCGCAAATATTTCATCACAGCACGAACGTTCTCTCGCGCCTGAGCATTTACGGTGGGGTGTTCATTATTGCTTTGCTTGGCGCGGCTCTTTATGGAATCGAATTATCGCCTTGGTACACCGACGTACACGTTTCGCGCGAACAGCCGGTCCCGTTCAGCCACAAACATCATGCCGGCGAACTGGGAATCGATTGCCGCTATTGCCACACGTCCGTGGAGAAATCTTCGTTCGCTGGCGTTCCGCCGACGCAAACTTGCATGACCTGCCATTCGCAGATCTGGACAAATTCGTCGATGCTCGAGCCTGTGCGCGCGAGCTATCGGGATGACAAGTCCATTTCCTGGACGCGGGTAAACGCTCTTCCCGACTTCGTCTATTTCGATCACAGCATTCACATAAGTAAAGGCATCGGTTGCACCACTTGCCACGGGCAAATTGCCGAGATGCCTCTGACCTACCGCGCGGGCACCTTGTATATGTCCTGGTGCCTCGATTGCCACCGGCAACCGGAAAAATACGTGCGTCCGAAGTCTCAAGTGTTCAATCCCAATTACGAAGTACCGGCAAATCAAAAGCAGCTGGGACGAGAACTCGTGAAAGAATACAAAATTCAAAGTCTGCAAAACTGTTCGGTGTGTCACCGATGACAGCTGGAAAAAGAACACTATGAGCTCGAACCCCAACATGCCCGAACGCAAATCGGTCGATCTTGCTGCGGCCGGCGCGAACCTCGCGCAGCGCAACGGAAAGCGTTTTTGGCAAAGTCTCGAAGAGTTGTCGAATACCACGGAATACCGGGAATTCCTGGAGCATGAGTTTCCGCACGACACGGCAAAAAATCCGGAGGGGATCGACCGCCGCGACGTCTTGAAGCTTGCAGCGGCTTCTGCGGCGCTGGCTGGCCTGAGCGCCTGTACGAAATTGCCCACCGAAAAGATCGTTCCGTACGTGAAACCGCCCGAAGAAATTATTCCTGGCAAGCCGCTCTTCTATGCGACTTCGATGCAGCTCGCTGGCGTCGCCACCGGGTTGTTGGTTGAGAGCAATATGGGGCGGCCTACGAAGATTGAAGGAAATCCTGAGCATCCGGGCAGCCTGGGTGGCACGGACGTTTTCGCGCAAGCTTCGGTATTGACTCTCTACGATCCGGACCGCTCGCAAACCGTGATTCACGAAGGGCGGATCAGCGATTGGGATTCTTTCGGGGTAGCGATGAGTAACATGCGCGGGCAGCAATCCCCCAAGGGGGCCGGACTGCGCATTCTTACGGAAACAGTCACTTCGCCGTCGCTCGCGGCTCAGATCAACGCGGCCTTGAAGCAATTTCCGGAAGCGAAATGGCATCAGTACGAACAGTGTGGACGCGACAACGTGCGAGAGGGTGCGAAACTTGCGTTCGGCAAGCCCGTCAACCCGGTCTACAAATTCGATAAAGCGGACGTGATCGTTTCCTTAGACGCGGATTTTCTTACCTGTGGCGCGGGGCATGTGCGCTATACGCGCGATTTTTCTTCGCGACGTGTGCTGGACACGCCTTCGGCCAATCCAAATCGGCTTTATGTGGTCGAATCCATGCCCACTAGCACAGGGGCGATGGCGGACCACCGAAAACCCGTGCGCGCGGGCGAAATTGGCGGATTTGCTCGACGTCTCGCAGCGGAAGTCGGGGTTGCCTCGGCAAACGGCGGTGAACTCAATTCCCAAAACATCTCAGCTGACTGGACGCGGGCAGTCGCGAAAGATTTGAAGCAACATCGTGGGACTTCCCTGGTGATTGCCGGCGAAGAGCAGCCGGCTTACGTCCATGCATTGGCGCATGCCATGAATGGCGCGTTGGGCAACGTCGGAAAGACCGTGTATTACACCGATCCGCTTGAAACGAATCCGACCGATGGCATGGAATCCTTGCGCGATCTTGCCAATGATATGAAAGCCGGAAAAGTCGATGTTCTCCTAATCCTCGGCGGCAATCCCGTGTATGACGCACCCGTTGATTTCGACTTCGGCCCCGCACTGTTAAATGTAAAGCTTCGCATACATTCCGGGCTGTATTATGACGAGACCGGCGAGCTTTGCCACTGGCACGTACCCGCCACACACTACCTCGAGTCCTGGGGCGATGCCCGAGCGTATGAGGGAACCGTTGGAATTATTCAGCCTTTGATCGCGCCGCTATACCAGGGCAGCCATTCACCGTATGAAATTCTCGGATTGCTGGGGAACGATCCTGGCAAATCGAATCACGACGTGGTGCGCGATTATTGGGCCGGCCAGCGTTCCGAAAAAGACAAAGCGTTCGAAGATTTTTGGGAGCGGTCACTGCATGACGGAGTAATGGCGGGCACGGCGCTGCCGGCAATCAATGTTGCAGCGCGAGCTGACTTTCCAAAACCGGAGAGCGCGCAGACTTCGGGTGCAAATACTTCCGCAGCGTCGTCAGATCTTGAAATTTCGTTCCGTCCGGATGCCTCGATCTTCGACGGGCGTTTTGCCAACAACGGGTGGTTGCAGGAAACTCCCAAGCCGAACACACGATTGACTTGGGACAACGCAGCAATGGTAAGCCCGGCGACAGCGCAGCACTTGAACATTACAACTGGGGATTACGTGAAGCTGCAGCTAAGCAGTCACGAAACCAAAGCCGGAGTCATGATTGTGCCGGGCCACGCTGACAATTCCGTCACGCTGCATCTCGGATATGGAAGGCGAAGAGCGGGAAAGGTAGGAACGGGACCGGGTTTCAATGCGAATTTCATTCGCACCTCAACGACGCCGTGGGCTGCAACAGGGTTGCGCATCGAAAAAACAGGGGAAGAATATTATTTCGCGGTTACGCAACATCAATACATCATCGATCGCGAGGGCCGCACATCCGAAGAAGAGAGCACCGCAGCGTTTCATCGCGATTTGATCCAAGTAGCGACGCTCGAAGAGTTTCGCGCAAATCCGCGTTTTGCCCAGGATCCGCAGGAAGAACCCACTCCCGGCCTGTCGCTCTATCCCGGCTTCAAATACGACGGCTATGCCTGGGGCATGTCTATCGATCTGAACAAATGCGTAGGTTGCAATGCCTGCGTGGTCGCTTGCCAATCTGAAAACAACATCGCGGTGGTTGGCAAGGAGCAGGTGATGCTGGGACGCGCCATGCATTGGATCCGCGTGGACACCTATTTCCGCGGAGGGCTCGAAAACCCGGAAATGTATTACGAGCCCATGCCGTGCATGCAGTGCGAAAACGCGCCTTGCGAAGTCGTGTGCCCGGTGGGAGCCACCACGCATAGTCCTGAAGGGCTTAACGAAATGACCTACAACCGTTGCGTGGGTACTCGCTATTGCTCGAACAATTGCCCGTACAAAGTGCGCAGATTTAATTTCCTGCTGTTTTCCGATTGGCAGACACCCAGCCTTTATGGCGTGCGCAATCCAAACGTTACCGTCCGCAGTCGCGGCGTTATGGAAAAATGCACCTACTGCGTGCAACGAATCAATGCCGCGAAAATTCATTCGGAAGAAGCCAACCAAACGATAAAAGATGGCGAGATCGTCACGGCGTGCCAAGGGGCGTGCCCCGCTGATGCGATTGTGTTCGGGAATATCAACGATCCGAACAGTCGCGTTTCGAAGCTTAAAGCGCAATCGCGAAATTACAGGTTGCTGGCCGAGTTGAACACCAAACCGCGCACATCTTATCTGGCGCGGGTGCGGAATCCGAATCCGGAGATTCACGAGTAGCGCAATGAAACGCAAAGCTATTTACGGACTGTTGGCCGAATTTGAGACGCCCGAGCAGCTTCTCGCTGCGGCCCATCTGACCCACGATGCCGGTTACAAGAGCATCGATGCGTTCACGCCGATGCCCGTCGAGGGCATGGCCGAAGCGGTTGGCTTTGGACAGACCAAACTGCCCGCGGTGGTTTTCACCGGCGGACTTTTGGGCGGGCTCACTGGCTTTTTTATGTGCTATTACGCAAACGTAATTAGCTTTCCGCTGAATATTGGCGGCAAGCCGTATAACAGTTGGCCTGCCTTTATACCAATTACATTTGAGCTGACGATTCTCGGAGCCGCGCTTTGCGCAGTTTTTGGAATGCTGGCGATGAATGGCCTACCGACGCCATATCATCCGGTTTTCAACGTGGCGAGGTTTGCGCTGGCGTCGAAAGACCGTTTTTTCCTGGTAGTGAAAGCCCGGGACAAGAAATTCGATCTGGTCAAGACGGCGGAGTTTCTGAAAACATTACAGCCACACGGAGTTTTTGAGATTGAAGTTTGATTTACATCTCGGCGGCGCGGTTGGCAATACGGGCGTGAGTGCGTTAACCGTTTCCCTGCGAAGACTCGCTTGTCTGGGTGGCATTGCAATGCTGCTAGCCGGATGCCGGCTCGACATGCACATACAACCGAAATACCTTCCTTACGAGCCTAGCAATTTCTTCGATGACGGACGTTCCGAGCGGCCCGTGGTCCCCGGCACCGTGGCTCGTGGCCAACTCCATACCGACGAACTGCTTTACACAGGCAGGGAGAACGGAGTCGTGTCAGATAAATTTCCATTTGCTATGACGCGAGCAGATCTGGAGCGCGGACGAGAGCGCTACAACATTTACTGCACTCCCTGTCACGATTACACAGGGAGCGGCCAGGGGATCATCGTGCAGCGCGGCTTTCCGCCTCCGCCCTCCTTTCACCTCGACAGTTTGCGCCAAGCGCCGGCAGGACACTTTTTTCAAGTCATCACAAACGGCTTCGGATCCATGTACAGCTACGCATCGCGTGTAGAGCCTGAAGATCGCTGGCGGATAGCCGCGTATATTCGCGCGCTTCAGTTGAGCCAGCACGCCACTATGCAAGACGTGCCGGAAAGCGATCGAGCAAAACTGACGGAGAATCAGACGAACGCACAAGGACACGCGGCAGGGCAGCCATAATGAACGATCTGGAAAAATTCGAACCGCGGCTTGATCGCATGCAAAGAGCCATGATCCTCACGGGAGCGTTTGCGCTCTTGCTTTGCGCACTTTTTGGTTTGCGCGGGCCCGAAGCGGCGCAGCGAACTTTCCAGTCTTACCTGTTCTCCTATGTTTTCTGGATTTCGATTCCGCTTGGCTGCATGGCAATTTTGATGATGCATCATTTAACCGGCGGCTGGTGGGGCTATCCCATAAGGCGCTTGCTGGAGGCGGCCACCCGAACGTTTTTGGTGATGACGGTTTTATTTATCCCAATTTTGTTCGGAATCAAATACTTGTATCTCTGGGCGCAATGGGCCATCGATAAACCGACCGATCCCGCGCTGCATTTCAAAGCCCTGTATCTCACCAAGGATTTCTTCGTAGTGCGTTCCGTAATTTATTTCGCCATTTGGCTCACCCTCGCTTATCTCCTGAACAAATGGTCCTACGAACAGGACCGCACCGGAAACGCCCGTCTGGCGTCCATCTTGGAGGCCTTCAGCGGCCCGGGATTGATTCTTTGGGGCATCGCGGTCACTTATTCGGCTATCGATTGGGTGATGTCTATTGAACCGCTATGGTTTTCGACCATCTTCGGAATGCTGTTCATGGTAGTCGAAGCTTTGGCGGCTATGGCCTTCGTTATTTTTGTTCTGCGGCTGCTTTCGAATACCGAGCACATCAAACAAATTGTCACAGCATCACAGTTCAACGATCTCGGAAACCTAATGCTGGCCTTCGTGATGCTGTGGGCTTATCTCTCTTTCTCGCAATTCCTGATTATTTGGGCCGGCAATCTTAAGGACGAAATTCCCTGGTACATGACACGCGCTTTCGGCGGCTGGGGAGCCTTGGCGGTTTTCTTGATGATTATGCACTTCGCTGTCCCGTTTCTCCTGCTGCTCCAGCGTGGGGTGAAACGCCGGCTGCATATCCTTTCCGCTTTGACGGGCATGATGGTGGTCTTGACGCTCGTAGATGTTTACTGGCTGGTGGTCCCCGGTTTTCTGAACGAAAGAAACGGTCCGCACTTGCATCCGTCTGATTTGCTCGCCGTAATCGGAATCGGTGGTATCTGGCTCGGAACATATATCTGGCAACTCAAGAAAATGCCGCTTTTGCCATTGCACGACCCGAGATTTGAAGGAGCGCTCCAGCATGAACATGGAGACTAAGCGGCCAGGCCAAGTTCCGCCCGGTTCGCCAATAGATCCTTCGGAAGGATACGAGCACAGGGACGCCAATACCCATAGTCTGCTGATGTATGGGATTGGTTTGGTGGTGGTTCTTGCCCTCGTGCTGCTGTCCATGAGGTGGATGTTTTCGTACTTCGCGAAATCGCAAGCACTCGGACCGCCCGCCTCTCCATTCGAGAACGCTCGTGTATTGCCGCCCGAACCGCGTTTGCAGGCGAAGCCGCGAGCGGATCTGCGAAATTATTGTGGCGAGCAGATGGAGAAACTGGATACCTACGGATGGGTGGATCAGGAAAATGGAATCGTTCGCATTCCGATCGATCGCGCCATCGACGTGACTGTCCAGCGAGGTTTGCCTGCGCGCCCGGCAAGCGGCGAACAATCGAATGCCGCCTCCGTCAGCGATATAGTGAAGACGCAATCGTCGCCAAACGGCCCATGCGCGTACTGGATTGGCGAAGATGAGTATGAGCGAGCGCACAATCCAGAAGTAAGGTGATCAAACTTTTTGAATTGCAGAAGGCAGGTTAAGCAGTGAAGAGACTCAAACATTTTATGGCCTGTGGATCCGCGCGGTTTTGTTTGATCGCAGCGTCGATCGCGCTCGCGCTTCTGTCGTCGCCGGTGCAGGCGCAGCTTCAAGGCCCGGTTCAGGACATTGGTGTGCGCCCCGATCTGCTGAAAGACGTCGGTGTGGACCAAAAACTAAACCAATCGGTCCCGCTGAATCTAACGTTTCGCGACGAGCACGGCAAACCCGTACAGCTCGGTCACTATTTCGGCCAGAAGCCCGTGATTCTATCGCTGGTTTATTACAACTGTCCGATGCTCTGCACACAAGTTCTGAACGGGCTTGAGTCAAGTCTCAAGCTGATACCCATGGACATCGGAAAACAATTCGATGTGGTGACGGTGAGCATCGATCCAACCGAGCGACCGATTCTGGCGGAGGCGAAACAAGCCCTCTATACAGGGCTTTACGGCCGACCGAATGCGGCCGAGGGGTGGCATTTCCTTACCGGTGACGAACCACAAATCCGCCAACTCGCAAACGCTGTCGGTTTTCGTTACGCGTACGACCCTGGCTCAAAACAGTTCGCGCATGCCAGCGCCATCATGGTCCTCACTCCCGAAGGAAGAATCTCGCGCTACTTTTACGGCATCCAGTTCCCGTCGCGCGATCTTCGCCTAGGCTTGGTCGAAGCTTCCGAAGGAAAAATCGGCACGCCGGTCGATCAGGTGCTGCTCTTCTGCTATCACTACGACCCGTCCACCGGGAAATACGGGTTGTTGATATCGCGTCTGATTCAAGCAGCAGGAGCAGTCACGGTGCTTGCCATCGGCGGTCTGATTTTAGTTCTGTACAGAAAAGAACGTTATGCGTTGCCTGATCACAGAGCGTGAGCGCTCAGTGCATGGCGCAGCATCAAAGATTGGCTTTGCCAAAGGAATCTACAAATAGAACATGATGGGCCTTCTCCAATTCGGCTCGGTTTTCTTTTCCTTGACACTCCAAGCGCCGCAACTGCGACCTGAAGCAGCTTCCTCTATAGCGGAAGGAGTCGATCACCTTTACTTCGTACTAACTTTCATCACACTGTTTTTCACCATCGGTATCTTTTCGACAATCTTCTTCTTCATGGTGAAATATCGCAGGCGAGCCGACAATGAAATTCCCGCAGAGACAGAAGAGAACCTTTCACTGGAGTTGGCCTGGACCATCATTCCCACACTAATCTGCGCGGGCCTCTTTCTCTGGGCTTCGAGCTTGTATTTCGAGAATTCTCGCCCTCCCTCGGCGTCCACGGAGATCTTCGTCATCGGCAAGCAGTGGATGTGGCATATCCAGCATCCCGAAGGCGTGCGCGAAATCAACGAGCTACACGTTCCGGTGGGTGTGCCGGTCAAATTGACGATGACGTCTGAGGACGTCATCCACGATTTCTACATCCCTGCGTTCCGTGTGAAGAAAGACGTAATCCCAGGCCGCTACTCTTCATTGTGGTTTCAGGCCACAAAAGTGGGTACCTATCACCTTTTCTGCGCGCAATATTGCGGAGCCGATCATGCGGAAATGCTCGGATGGGTTTACGTTATGTCGCCGGAAGATTACGAAACCTGGCTCTCAAGCGGCACACCCAGCCAGACCATGGTGCAAATCGGCGAAAAGACATTCAACAAGCTCGGATGCGCGTCTTGCCATGTTTCCGACGGCAGCGGTCGCGGTCCATCGCTCGTAGATCTTTACGGTAAGGAAGAGGAACTGAAGACTGGAGAGAAGCGTTTGGTGGACGAAGCTTTCATTCGTCAAGCCATCATTAATCCCAACTCCATACCTTTGAAAAATTATCCGCCGATCATGCCCACCTTCCGGGGACAGGTCAACGAGGAGCAAGTCTTGCAGCTCATCGCCTACGTGAAATCGCTAGCGTCGGAAGAAAGGAATTCGAACGGCAAATGAGTACGGCCACTCTAGACGTCCACGAAGTCCCAACCGGGTCGCGCGTTAATTATTTGAACGCGCAATACGGCGTGAAGTCCTGGCTTTTAACCACGGACCACAAACGCATCGCACTTCTCTATCTTGCGTCCATCACTTTGATGTTTTTTGTCGGCGGCTTTTTCGCGGTCCTGATGCGCCTGCATTTGATCGAACCGCAAGGCGCGCTGGTGCAGCCGGAAACTTACAACAAGTTGTTCACTATGCACGGCGTCATCATGGTTTTCTTTTTCCTGGTTCCGTCTATACCGGCGACACTGGGCAATTTTCTGGTGCCCATGATGATCGGCGCCCGCGATTTGGCATTTCCGCGGCTCAATCTTCTTAGTTGGTATATTTATGTTATTGGCGCCATTTTCACTCTTTACGCGGTGATCTCGGGCGGCGTGGACACGGGCTGGACGTTCTACACGCCCTACAGCAGCAGTTTCTCTCACACGTCAGTGGTGCCTACGGCGCTAGGCGTTTTCATAACCGGATTCTCTTCGATTCTCACCGGACTGAATTTTGTGGTGACCATTCACAAAATGCGCGCGCCGGGCCTTACCTGGTTCCGTCTGCCGCTCTTCATCTGGGCCATTTACGCCACCAGCATTATTTTTATTCTTGGGACGCCGGTGATCGCCATTACACTTTTCCTGCTGTTTCTTGAAAGGGTTCTCCACATCGGTATTTTCGACCCGGCGATCGGCGGCGACCCTATTCTCTTTCAGCATCTCTTTTGGTTTTATTCTCACCCCGCGGTTTACATAATGATCTTGCCGGGAATGGGAGTGATGAGCGAACTCATCACCTGTTTTTCCCGGAAGCGAATTTTTGGATACAGTTTCATCGCATTCTCAAGCCTCGCGATTGCGGTCATCAGTTTCCTTGTGTGGGGACATCACATGTTCGTCACCGGCCAGTCGATTTACGCCGGCCTGATTTTCTCCGTGCTCAGCTTTATGGTGGCGATTCCTTCCGCGGTGAAGGTCTTCAATTGGACCGCGACGCTTTATAAAGGCTCGATTTCCTACGATGCCCCCATGTTGTATGCCTTGGGTTTCATTGGCCTCTTCACGATGGGCGGCCTTACAGGCTTGTTTCTGGCTTCTCTAGCCACCGACGTGCATTTGAACGGTACCTACTTCATCGTGGCTCACTTCCATTACATTATGGTCGGCGGCGCGGTGATGGCTTATCTGGGGGGCATCCATTTCTGGTGGCCAAAAATTACCGGGCGTCTCTACCCCGACGGCTGGGCGCGCTTCGCGGCGTTGGTAATTTTTGTGGGCTTCAACCTCACTTTCTTCCCGCAATTCATGCTCGGATATCTGGGCATGCCGCGGCGCTACGCGGTATACCCTTCGGAATTTCAAGTGCTCAACGTAATGTCATCCGCCGGCGCTTCCATCTTGGGTATCGGCTATCTGATCCCGCTCATCTACTTGACGTGGTCCATGCGTTACGGACCGGCAGCAGGCCCCAATCCTTGGGGTGCCAAGGGGCTGGAGTGGACAACGCCCTCGCCGCCTCCCACTGAAAATTTCGAGGAGATCCCGGTGGTAACCGAAGAAGCTTACGATTACGCGCATACCGCGGTGACTCGTGGCTGATATGGCGATTCACAACACGCATCCGCCCGGGTTTGCGCATCAGTTTGAAGACATGGAGCAACAGCGAGAGGCCGGAAGCCTCGGCATGTGGGTATTTCTGCTCACCGAGATGATGTTCTTTGGCGGCCTTTTTGCCACCTACATCGTTTACCGCGCGCTTTATCTGCCATCCTTCGAAATCGGAAGCCATTTACTGGAAGTCAGGTTCGGCGCATTGAATACCGCTGTTTTGATCGCGAGCAGCTTGACTATGGCGCTGGCCATCCATTCGGCCCAAATCGGCAAGCGCGGCGCGCAAGTCGGATTCCTGATTACCACGATGATCCTGGGCGCAGCGTTTTTGTTCATCAAATTTACGTTTGAGTGGCGCCACGATTACATCGAGCATCTGGTTCCCGGTTTCGGCTTCGTGATACGGCCCGAATGGGGAGCGCCCGGTGCGCACGTGCCTATGTTCTTCTGTTTTTATTTCTTCATGACCGGATTGCACGCGTTGCACATGATTATCGGGATCGGCATTCTGACCGTGCTTACGGTCATGGCCCATCGTGGCAAGTTTACTCCGCAGTATTTTAGTCCGCTCGAAGTAAGCGGGCTTTACTGGCACTTCGTGGATATTGTGTGGATCTTTCTTTTTCCGCTGCTCTATCTCATCGGCGGGCGTTACGCGGGAGGTGGACACTGATGTCCGAGCATATTGTCCCAGTCAAAACCTACATCGGAATTTTTGTCGCGCTTCTTTGCCTTACGGCGCTCACCACCGGTGTGGCCTACGTTGACCTCGGCGCATTTAACACCGTTGCCGCGCTTGCAATTGCCGTTGCTAAGATGCTGCTGGTAGTTCTGTTTTTTATGCATGTAAAGTACAGCAGCGGCCTGACCAAGATTTTTATTCTTGCGGGAGTTTTATTCTTTGCCATCCTCGTTACGCTCACACTTGCAGACGAATTAACGCGGCACTGGTCCCCTACGCCCACTGGATGGGGAACGCTTGCGCCGCTGCTTGCACGCTTCTTTTAGCAACTCATCGCTATTCCGCTGTCACCAATCGGAAGCGCCGTTCTATCGGAAGACTTTTTGCTGCATGCGCCCAAACAGCGGAGTTAGGGCCGAACGGCTCGGAAAGCGATGACCGCATTCAGTCCTCCAAACGCAAAAGAGTTTGAAAGGGCCGCTTCGACTTGTTGTTTGCGTGGTTGATTCGGGATGTAATCGAGGTCGCATTCGGGATCGCGCTCGTTGTAATTCGCCGTAGGCGGCAGGATTCCGTGATGTAGGGCCAGCACAGTGGCAATCGCTTCCAGCGCGCCTGCGGCGCCAAGCGCATGGCCATGCATGGATTTCGTCGAACTGACCGCGAGTTTGTCCGCATGAGCGCCGAAAACTTCCCGGATGGCGCGGCTTTCCACTGGGTCGTTCCCCGGAGTGCCCGTACCGTGGGCGTTAATATAGCCGACTTCTTCAGGCGCCATGTTGGCGAGGCGCAGCGCGTCACGCATCGCTCGCGAAGGGCCCTCCACCGTCGGCTGCGTCAAATGGTGCGCGTCCGACGACATTCCGAAACCGCAGATTTCCGCGTAGATTCTGGCGCCGCGCAACTGGGCCGATTCCATCGGCTCCAGTATCATCATCGCGCCCCCCTCGCCCAGAATCATTCCTCGGCGGTCCTTGCTGAAAGGCCGGCAGGTGTCCGGAGCAATCACGCGCATCGCTTCCCACGCCTTCAGATGCCCTATCGCGAAGGGCGCCTCGCTGCCGCCGGTCACCGCCAAATCCACTTCGCCATCGCGCACCAGACGAAACGCCTGGCCAATGGCGTGATTCGCGGACGAGCAGGCGGTCGACACCGTGTAAGTAGGTCCGGTGATTCCGAGCTCCATGGAAATATGACTGGCGCCGGCATTGCCCATGGTTTTAGGAATCGTCAGCGGATGAACGCGTCCGCGATCTGACACGTAAAGATCCGCGAAGCCGGTCTCGATGGCGGACTGGCCTCCCACTGCGGAGCCGCAAACGATCGCAGCGTTGTAACGGAGAGCGGGCGTTAAAGTAAGGCCGGAATCACGAATCGCCTCGCGCGCCGAAACCACCGAAAATTGCGCGAAGCGGTCGAGGTAAGCTTCTTTACCACCTTCAAAGTGCTGCGCAGGGTCGAAACCACGAACTTCGGCCCCATTTTCCATCTTCAGGGCTACGCGCGACCGATCGACACCCTTCAACGCTTGAATGCCGCATCGTCCGTGGCTGAGTGAATCCCAGGATTCGGCGACGTTCAGTCCCAAAGGGGAGATCATTCCTAGACCTGTAACTGCAACTCGGCGGGCCGCCATTCTTAGTCAGCCGGCGTGGGCGAACCCACAGTCGAGTCAGGCGGGGTGGCAGCGATGATCTTCTTAATCCCGGTCACCACATCGTTGACCGTGCGTATGGATCGGACATCGTCATCGGGAATGGAAATCTTAAATGCGTTCTCCAGCTCAAACAACAAGGTGAAAACGTCCAGCGAATCGATGCCCAAGTCCTGCAGATTAGTTTCCAGTGTGATTTTATCGGCTGGAATTCGCTTTACCGATGCGAGAGTAGTGATCACTTTTTCAGCGACTGCATCAGACGTCAAATTCTTCCTCCCAAGGTGCCGATGGGCTTAGGTCATTTCCGCAACTTGTCACGTCACGCCACCAACACTAAAAATCAATTCCTCTAAGAGAGCTGCTGAACCTGACAAATTTTAGCAGGACTGCGCGTCCCTCGCTCAGAGTATTTCTTTAAAGCGCGTCCGCTCACGGAATAGCCTAATGTTTCATTGGCATTGGCGTGCTCGGCGTGGCTGCGGGTTCCGTGGCAGCCGCCGGCACCCCCGGTAGATCGAATTCTCTTTTGGCCGCGGGCGGAAGCTTCTCGATGTTGCTCAAAAAGGTCACCAGTTGCCACATTTGCGTGTCATTAAGAGTCTTGTCCCAGGCCGGCATCCCGCTCCAGCGTATTCCGTGCTGGATGATGTAGAAATTTTGATTCTCCGGCATGTCAGGGGCGTCCGTGAAGAAAGTGGGTGCCGGAGGATAGAACGATTTCGGGAATTGGCTGCTGGGATTCGAAGGAACCCCGTGGCAGCCCGCGCAGTGGTTAATGTAGAGCTGGGTACCGGCCACCAAAGTCTCTTCGTTGGCGGTCAAGGGGTTCTTCTGGTCCGGAGCGTGGCGGTCGGTGGAAGCATCTACCGCCTGCATCGCAAATTTTTCCTCCAGCAGAGACGGTTCCTTGTCCGCCTTGAAATCCACGTAACCCTCTTTAGTGGCTAAGAAAATAGCGATACCAATTATCAGCAATGTCAGAAAAACTCCCGTGAAGAAATTCCTCATTGGCCCATCTCCTTACGAACAAGCATTCCGAGCAAACTATTTTACTTCGGTCAGCCGGTTATATTTCTTAAGAACTTCGCGCAGCCTGTCATGCGGGAGCGCTTCTACGGTATGCCCTTCGGGACCCGTCATAGTTTTCGCTGCAACGAGAGCATTCACCACCGCTTCCTCCGTGGCCTGCACCGTCGCTTCAAAAAGCGCGTCCATTTGATTATTCGGAAGCATTTGGACGTTCACCGGTTTCTTTTGCTCCAGACCCGCGCCCAAGTTCGCGGTGGAGAAGGCAATGAAAATGTCGCCCGATTCGTCCCCCGAAATGCTGCCGAGACGCCCAAGACCTAGCGTAACCCGCTTGGCGATGCGTTTCATCTGATTCGGCAAAAGCGGAGCGTCGGTGGCGACCACCACGATAATTGAACCAGTATCGTCATCCCATATCCGCTTTCCTGTGATTTCGTAACCTACCGGTGTCCCGGCAATTCGCAAAAGATGCCGCGTGCCGAAATTGCATTGGACTAGCACGCCCACGGTGTATCCGCCGAGTTTTTCGGAAAGCTGGCGTGAGGAAGTCCCGGTGCCGCCCTTAAATTCGAAACAAATCATTCCGGTGCCGCCACCGACGTTTCCTTCGGCAATCGGACCGGAGTGCGCGTCGTCCATCGCAGCGAACGCGTCTTCCGGCTTCACGTGAAATCCGTTGATATCGTTCAGATATCCGTCCCAGGTCTCAGCCACCACTGGAAGCGACCACCAATCGTCCTCGGGGACTGGCATGCCGTGCTTGAATTGCCACGCGATGACAGCATCGCGCACAACTCCTACACTGTGTGTGTTGGTGATCATCACCGGACCATATAGAAATCCCGATTCCTCGACCCAGGTCGTTCCAGTCATTTCACCATTGCCGTTTTCCGTGAACCATCCTGCAAAAACCGGATCCACCGCCTTTTTTCCGCGAGGGAAAATAGCTGTGACGCCGGTGCGCACTGGCCCCACCCCTACTTGCAGTTTGCCTTCGCCGGAAATGAGCGTGCGATAGCCGACTTCCACTCCCTTTACATCTGTAATCGCATCGAGCGGACCCGTTGTGCCCTCGAATGGCACGCCAAGATCGCGCGCGCGAGGCTCCGAAGGCGCGTGCCTCACTTGCTGCGTCCTAACCGGCACACAGACAACAAAAAAAACGGCGAGAGACACCGCTACTTTTTTCATGGGTTTTCAGCGCCCGCGAAAGAGTCCAATTCCTGCTTAACGTGCCGCAGCAACATGGTATTTTTCACCAGCTCATTTTCGAGGATCTTAGCTTGCTCCTGCGCGCGCTTCCAATCACCAGCCTCAGCGGCTTCGGTAAGTCCAGGCAATTCGAGATGGGCATACGTGTAGCGCGCGGCATAGAGCGAATGTTTGAACCACGGACGCCCAGGAATACCTTCAGGATTGCACCAATTGTGTTCCACTTTCATCAACTCTTGATTTATGTAAATCTCTTTCGCGCTGTTCAAGCCTCCGCTGGCGATCGCCCGACCGGCACTTTGTTTCAGTTCCTGTCCAGCTTGCTGAAATCCGAGGGCGTATTTCCGGAGAGAATCAAAATCGATGTGCGTGGCAACATGGCTCGCTTCATCAAGCTCCATCAGAAATTGCCGGATGTGCTGGCCATAGGACTCAAAATCAAACGGAAGAATCTCTGCATTCGCCAGCCGAAGCGCCACGGTGCCCCAAAGCTGTGTCATCAATGAATGGTAGCGATATCCCGGATCTCCAAAATGATTCATCCAATAAAAGTCATCATATAGAGAATGATAGACGCCGTACGGCCCGACGAAAGTGAGTCCGATCGTCGGAATTCCAAGAAAATTCAGAAAGACGGTGTGATCGGATCCGCTTCCAATGCGAGTGTTCGCCAGCTCAAAATCCGGGACAGGCTGCTTCCCTTTTAGTTCTGCTCCTCTCGAGACTTTCCACTCGTCGTAAAGTGTCTTTCCCGAAGGAGCGGGCAAACTTCGGCTCACATCGACTAGCAGCGGAGCAAGCGAACCCACCGCATCGCCTTCAAAGTCGGATCCGGAGGTCGCCTCGTCCACGTTCAAATACGCTACCGCTTTCTGTTTCAGCTCATCCGCGAATTCTTCGCCCCATTCCGTGGAACCAGTCAACGCGTATTCCTCGCCATCCCAACTGCAAATCACCAACGTGCGTTTCGGCCTGATTCCCTGTTTTAACATTTCGCCGAGATCCCGCGTCAACTCGAGCATGGAAGCTGTTCCGCTGGACGGATCCACAGCGCCATACACCCACGCGTCGCGGTGATTGCCCAAAATCACCCATTGATCGGGAGATTCACTCCCGCGAATGCGCGCTTCGGTCACGAAATAGGGCTGCACGCTCGTGTCCATATCAACCTTCAGATGAACTTGCACGCGCTTCCCACCGAGCCGGTATTTCAGCGGCAGACCACCCTGCCAGGAATCCGGCGCGACCGGCCCGTCCATCTTTTCCAGTAGTGGTTTTGCGTCGCGCCACGATAACGGGACGCCCATGATTTTCGGCAACGATATCGCTTGCTCCGGAGCGATTCGTTTCGCACCCGGAACTGACGCCCACCCCGGCGTCAAGGGGTCGCCCGGCTCGAGAAAATCGTACGTAATCGCACCGCGCTGGATGTGGCTCTCCGGCCCCCACGGCCCATCCGGAAAAACTTTCCCGCGCGTGTAACCGTCTTCCTGCGGATCGGAATAAATTAGGATGGCCGCAGCGCCTAGCCGTTCCGCCGTGAGTGCCTTGAATCCTCGATAGCTATAAGGATTCGAATAGCGCACCAAGACAATTTTTCCTCTCACATCGATTCCGTGCGCGCGAAGGTATTCGTAATCCTCCGGATTGCCGCTATGCGCATATATCACCGGCGCCGTTACTTCACCGGAAGCGGAATATCCCAGGTAGCCGCCGTCAGCTTTAGGATTCTTGGTATCGGGATCCACGTCATACGGATCTTCGCGCAAGCTCGCGCGATAGTGCCCAGGATGGACCATCTCCAGCGAAATTTCGCGCGGCCGCGAATTCAACACATCATATTGATGGATGGTGACGTCTTCCAGACCCTGTTTCCGCCACTGCTCTGCCACCCATTGCGCCAGTTCATTGTTGCGAGCGGAGCCAGCCGGATGCGGCTCAGACGTAAGGTAGCGATGAAATTGTGAAATTTGTTCGGTGGACGCCATCGAACGGAATTTCTGTTCGATCGACATCTCCTCCGCAGCGCCGCGCGCCGAGAATCCCACCATCAGGCTCGTATCGCTGGAACTTGCCGCAAAGCCGGCGGAAATAGTCGACAGAGACAGAAACGCTGCAATCATCCAACGATAGCTTCTACCGTCAGCCGCGCGCAGATGATCCTCCGATTCCCGCAAGGTGTGTTTTCTCCAGAGCGGCAATGGCTTTTTCAAGTCCTGCACCCAGCATTTGTATCATGGAAGACGTGATCGTAAATGGCGGCGCCAGAAGAATGTGATCGCCACGCATGCCGTCAACGCATCCTTGAATCGGATATGTCATGATCTCATCTTCCAGCAGATCGTCTTGAATCCGCGACGCGATTCGCGCGTCATGCGGAAAAGGTTCGCGGGTCTTGGCATCCTGCACGAACTCGATTCCCCACAGCAGTCCCATGCCGCGCACGTCTCCCACAACCGAGAATCTTTTTAACGGTTCAAGCGCCGCGGGCATCTCTCGTCCGACGAGATCGACCCGCGCGAACAAATTTTCGCGCTCGATATAATCCAGCACCGCGTTCCCTGCCGCTGTTGCTACCGGATGCGCGTTATAGGTGAAGCCATGCAGAAACGTCCCCGATCCTTTGGAGATGGTTTCCGCGATATGACCCGTGACGATCACCGCGCCTAACGGGGCGTAGCCGCTCGCGATTCCCTTGCCGACTAGAATCATATCCGGCGTCGCGCCCCAGTGTTCCACCGCAAACGGTTTCCCGGTCCGCCCCATGCCGGTCATCACTTCATCCGCGATCAAAAGAATTCCGTGCCGACGGCAAATTTCCGCAATTCTTTGAACGTAACCGTCTGGCGGCGGCACGGCACCTAGCGTCGCTCCGACTACTGGCTCAAAAATGAATGCCGCTACATTGCCCGAACCGTCGCGTTCGAGCATTCGATTAAGCTCGTCCGCGCACCCCACATTGCACTCCGGATAACGAAGTCCATACGGGCAGCGGTAACAATAACAAGGTGGAATATGTCCCCACTCCGGGAGCATGGGAGCGAACGGCTCGCGCCGCCGGACATTTCCGGAAACTGAGAGGGCACCGAGCGTGCTGCCGTGATAGCTCTGCAAACGAGAGATCACGCGAAAGCGTTTACTTTCGCCGCACTCAAGCCAATATTGGCGCGCAAGCTTCAGTGCAGTTTCGGTCGCCTCAGATCCGCCGGACGTAAAATAAACGCGTCCTCGCGCGCGCATTCCCTCAGGCGCTAGCGCGAGAATTCGTTGCGCGAGTTTCTCTGCAACCTCAGTGTGGAATTGGGAGGAGTGAACGTAGGCGAGCCGTGACGCCTGATCCGCCATCGCCTGGGCCACCTCTTTTACTCCGTGCCCGATGGTGACCACCGCGGCGCCGCCCGATGCATCTAGAAATCGTCTGCCATCGTCCGTATAGACAAAGCATCCTTCTCCGCGAGTAGCCTGCGGATATCCTTTCAGAAAATTTCGCGGGAAAACGGCTTCGGCCATGATGGTCGCTCAGAGTCGAGCGATTCTAACAGGAAAACTTCCGGACGCCATCACTTGCTCATTTCCATTTCAACTTTTTCAGATTAATCGTCGGTGGGGGAAATTTCATATCCATTTCTCTGAACGTCTCGTCAATGATGTGCGATACGGCCAGATTGCGAAACCATTTCTTGTTGGCCGGGATGATGAACCACGGTGACGCCTTCGTGTTGCAGCGTTCCAGCGCATCTTCGTAGGCCACGGTATAATCATCCCAGTATTTTCGCTCCGTGAAATCGTCTTCGGAAATTTTCCATCGCTTATCCGGATCGTCAATCCGCTCCAGGAACCGTTTTTTCTGCTCGTCTTTGCTGATGTGCAAAAAGAACTTCAAGATCTTCACTTTGTTTTCTTCCAGCATGGCCTCGAATTCGTTGATCTGATCGTATCGCCGTGACCACACTTCTTTCGGGACAAGGTCGTGCACTCGTACAACCAACACGTCCTCATAATGCGAACGGTTGAAAACTCCGATTTCGCCGTATCCGGGAATCGCTTTGTGAACCCGCCATAGGAAGTCGTGGGCTGCTTCTTCCGTCGAGGGCACCTTGAAAGATTTCACCACGCATCCCTGGGGATCCACTCCGGACATAACATGGCGAATCGTTCCGTCCTTGCCGGCAGCGTCGAGTCCCTGAAAGATTAGCAGCAGGGCTCGCTTCTTCTCGGCGTACAGCCGGTATTGAAAACCCACAAGCCTCTCTATGGCCTTCTCAAGGCTATTTTTCGTCTCGTGATCTTTTTCAAATCCGAACGTGTCATCAGGGTCCCACTTGGAGAGCTTCACTTTATGTCCGGGTTTCACCGCCAACTCTTTACTGAATTTCATGCCATCTCCTCGACCATTCGTTAGTCCAGCCGGCCTCGCCTATGTCTTTCGCGAGTCACCATTTTGTTACTTCCCATTCATCGATCCGAGATATGATAAGCAACTCTGTGTAAATTATTCATATGGCTACGACTACCCCTGACATAGTGCCCGCTGCCGATCCCTACACAGCCAAACAGCCTACTACCAAACGTGATTATCCGGGTGCCTTGGTGGTGGTCGAAGGTATCGATGGTTCCGGGAAAAGCACTCAACTCTACCTGCTGAAACGCTGGCTCGAAATCGGCGGCTACCGTATCCACTTCACCGAATGGAATTCTTCCCCTCTGGTGAAATCCGCGACCCGGCGAGGCAAACAGCGGCGCCTATTGACGCCCACCACGTTTTCCCTGCTGCATGCGGCGGATTTTGCCGACCGCTGTGAACGTCAAATCATGCCCTTGCTGCATGGCGGTTATCTGGTTCTGGCGGACCGCTATATCTACACCGCATTTGCGCGCGATGCCGCTCGCGGCTGTTCTCCCCACTGGTTGCGCAATCTTTATGGATTCGCTCCCGCTCCTGATATTACTTTTTATTTCCGCGCTCCTCTGGACGTCGCCGTTAACCGCATCGTTGCCGGCCGACCCAAGCTGAAATACTACGAGGCTGGCATGGATCTGGGGATTTCTCTGGACCGCTCTGAAAGTTTCCGTATTTTCCAGGAACGCATTCTGAATAACTACGACCAGATGGTGGAGACCGACCATTTTGTTCTAATGGACGGCACTGTGCGCGTGAATAAACTACAGAAACTGATGCGGCAGATTGTCAGTGAGAAGATCGCTCTGCAACAGTTTGCGCCCAAGAAAAAGTGATGCGCTCGTCGAAAAAAGCTATTGTCCGCGTTCCACCGAATGGCCGCCCAGCGAAGCAAAGGCGGGCGCATGACACTGTAGAAACTCCACCGCGCTTCTACGGAACCCCGCTACCCGGCGTAAGGCCGGAAGAACTCAGCGGCACGCTCATCGTTATCGAAGGCACTGACGGTTCCGGCCGCTCCACTCAAATTTACCTTCTCACCGAGTGGCTCGAATCTCAGGGATTTGCGGTGCAGACCATGGGTCTACGCAGATCGTATCTGGTAGGGGAAGATATTGACGCGCTGCTCGCGGAAAATGCTGTCACCCGCATGACTCTGGCGCTGATGTACAGCACCGATTTTTTCGATCAATTGGAGCGGCGCATTCTTCCTGCCTTGCGCTCGGGATTAATCGTGCTGGCCGACCGCTATATTTTCACTTTAATCGCGCGCGCGGCTGTTCGTGGAATCGGCCGCGATTATCTCCACGGAATCTATGAAACCGCCCTAAGGCCCGACCTTACTTTTTGGCTGAATGTGCGCCCCGAAATTGCTTTCGACCGCGAGTTCAAGAAATCGCAGACCATTAGCTATTGGGAATCTGGACGCGACATGTCGCTCTCGAATGACTTGTTTCAATCCTTCATCCGATACCAATCGATGATTAAGCGAGAGTTCGAATATCTTTCAAAGCGGCACGGCTTTCTTGAATTAGACGGCGAAAGCAGCGTCTCTGCGGTGAACCGGGTGTTGCGCAAGCGCATCGCTTCGCACTTGGGCATTCGCAGCACGCAATACAAGCCTTCGCACGCGCTGTCGCATCTTTGGCGCTAAAGAGTGGCTGCCCCTGTCCAACTAGCCGCGATTGATGCGGGCTCGAATGCCATTCGGCTCGTAATCGCTCGCGCCACTTCCCCTCAACATATCCAATTTCTCGATAGTGAGCGTGCCGCAGTTCGTTTGGGACATAACGCTTTTACCCGCCGGATGCTGGACGACGACACCATCGCAAAAGCAGCGCGCACCTTCAAACAATTTCGCGATCGCATGGACCGTTATCAGGTCAGCGCCTATCGAGCCGTCGCAACAGCCGCGGCCCGTGAGTCCCGCAACTATCGCAAATTGATGGATCGCATCCGCCGGAAATCCGGGCTCGAGCTGGAAGTCATCGGCAATGAGGAAGAGGCCCGTCTCGTCTGCTCGGCTGTGAAATGGGCTCTCAGTGACCGCTTACAGCCACGCTTGATTTTCGATCTTGGCGGCGGCAGCTTGGAACTGAATTTTTTTCAGCGCGGCGTACTCGAGCATCGCATTGGGCTCCCGCTCGGAACCATACGCCTGATGGAAACGTATTCCATCCAAGGCGCGATTGACGAAGACGACGCCAACCGTCTTCGCCATCATGTCCTGTCTATTCTGCGGAGCGCGCTTCCTTCACCTCCGAAACTGAGCCGGGCAATTGCCGTGGCTTGCGGAGGAAATGCGGAGGCTCTAGTTCGAATCTCACCGGGACCCATGGTCGAACGCATTCCCTCTATCAACGTACGCCTGCTGAAAGATCAGACCTGGCGGATGATGGCTCTTGATATTCCAGGGCGCATGCGAGCGTTTCGCGTGCGTGAAGATCGCGCCGAAGTCATCGGAATTGCCGCCATCATTATCACCACTCTCGCCAAGTGGCTGGACGTTCGCACCATGCTGGTCCCGGGGGTCGGAGTTCGCGAAGGCATTCTTCTCGATCTAGTCGCGCAGCAATACTCCGGCGGTATTGTTTCTGACGAAGAAAAAGGCCGCGCCGCCGAAATGCTGCGAGGCGCGCTATGGTTCGCCAGCCGGCTCAATTACAATCAACATCACGCCGAGCAAGTGGCTCGGTTGGCGCTCTCACTGTTCGATCAGCTTCGTCCCATTCACGAGATGGGACCGGAGCTTCGGCTCCTTCTCGAGGTGTCGGCGCTTTTGCACGACATTGGGCATTTCGTAAATCGTAAGAACCATAATCGGCACGGCGAATATCTAATTCGTAATGGAGAAATCCCCGGCTTGCGCGGCTGGCGTTGCGAGATGGTGGCTGCCCTCGTGCGCTATCACAATTCGAAGTCGGAACCTCAGCTGGAACACTCGTCCTATGCTGCACTGGATGGACAGAAGCGGCGGCAATGCCGGTTGCTCACCTCGTTGCTGCGCATTGCCGAGAAGCTCGAGTCCGAGCACGAGCAGCGAGTTACCGGCGTGGATGTACAGATCGAAGGTCACAAGGCTATTTTCATGATCCGCGCCGCTGATGGCACGCGCTTGGATATTGCCGGGCTTCAACGCAAGGCGGAGTTGTTCGAGAGAGAATTTCACTTGAATGCGGAATTTCGTCGCGTACAAAAGAAGGAAAAAGAGGTAGCCTAAACTTATGATTCTCTATCTCGTACGCCACGGCATAGCCGTAGATCCCAACGACCCCAAATCACCGGCTGAACCGGAGCGCCCGCTTACGGCGAAGGGCGTACAAAAGACGCGCTCCGCCGCGCTCGGTCTCAACGTCTTGGGCGTCAAACCCGACGTAATGATTACCAGCCCTTACGTCCGCGCGGCACAAACGGCGGAAATATTCGCCGAAACTCTTGGCTTCGCGCCGTCCAAGATTCGCGTGCACGACGCGCTAAAACCTGCCGGAAATCCAACCGAGATCGTTAAGGAAATCGTCGGGCTGCGAGCCAAGGAAGTCATGTGCTTCGGTCACGCGCCGCAGCTTGACCTGATGATCTCGCACTTGCTCGGCGCGCGTGGCGCCGTGACAGAACTAAAGAAGGCCGGGGTGGCTTGCTTCGAGCACACCGCCGCCCGCGGGAAATGGAATCTTCGTTGGCTGATAACACCTAAGATGCTGCGTCAGCTTGCGGAGTAAACGCGTTGTAATTCCGGCGGCGAAACTGTTTTCAAGTTGTGGCCCCATTCCAGGCCTTTGTGCCAGAACACCCAGTAAGATTCTTTATCGATTGTCTTTGAGCGGAATTCCTCCAGCCGGCTTTTCCGTTCTTTTTCTATTTTTTCCTTCCACTCTGCGACGATTTTTGGATCCAGTCCCGAGGCTTGTTTTCTAACCAGAGGGCGCAGCACATCCAGGTCGTGAACTTCGCCCAAAATGTCCTGCATGCGCTTCAGTTCTTTGCTGCTGTGCTCGTATCTCGCGGGCAGAAAATTTTCCAGGATGTACCGGAAGCCCTTTAGTCCAATTCGAAGGCGATGCCACGCCGCTCCGCTTCGGACTTTTCGGGCTCGCTGGTACAGTTCCACCGCTTCGTTCAGTTTCGCAAGTGCCAGGCGCTGGAAAACCACGCTTTCAACTGGAAAAAAAGCAGCCTTAGGTGGAAATTTTCGCGACCATCTTTTCCATTCCTTGCGGTCAAACTGCGCGAGAGCTTTCTCGGCGATTTCTTGCGCTTGTTTCTCTTCCTCGTCCAGGACTTTTAGCAGCTTCTTGCGCAGCGGATCTTTAGATGCACCCAGCTTTTTCACCCACTCCTTCGCAACCTGGGTATTCCTAAGTTCGCCCAAGGCTTGGAACAAATCTCGGGTGGATTTCTTCAATTTTTTCCAGCTGGGCGAGGGGTTCACCTCAGTCAGGGCATCGGCCATGGTCCGGCAGCGGCGGAGCGCCACGCGGAGGTCGTGAACGCTGTCTGAGTCCCACTTGTCCCCGACCTGATCCGCCATCTCCAGGACGCGGTTCATCCAGACTTCCAGGCCGGTCCGCTTGACGGGGACGCCGGGAGGTAAAGTGATCGTAACCGTCACAGGGTATTCAACATTTCGCAGGGAGGTTTAAGGTGCCCATTCTACACGGGGCGGACGGTATTTTCCAGCGCACGAGGTTTTTACAAAGCCGTCATTTGGCTGTAACAACCTCCGTAGAAAATCGCGCTCGCCACTGCGAGGAAGGCGAGACCGCGAAATCTCCCGCAGTCCTTCACTACCTAACCCCCTGGCTCGAGCCGCTCCCCGTCGGTTCGAGCCAGTTCCTTTTTTTGCCCCTTTGGCATTCGGCGCTCGGGCAGCTAAGGTCCGCAGCCTCCTTATTCGATCTCATTATTAGCCGGGATTTTTTGATTGGACGATACGTTCTTCGCCCGAGTAGATGACAAACCGCCGGCCGCGCAAGAATCCGATCAGTGTTAGGCGCAACTCGCGTGCGAGCTGCACGGCCAGGCCGGATGGGGCAGACACTGACGCTACAACTGGCAGACCAGCCACGATGGCCTTTTGCACAATCTCAAAACCTCCTCGGCCACTCACGAGCAGCACGGAATTAGCCAGCGGCATCTGGCCATTCAGCAGCGCCCAGCCGATCACTTTGTCCACGGCATTATGCCGCCCGATATCTTCGCGTAAAACTTGCAGCGCTCCAGCCGAGTCGAAAAGCGCGGCAGCATGCAATCCGCCGGTGCGTTGGAAAACGTCTTGCGAGGAACGCAGCATATCCGGAAGCTTTATTAGAAGTTCCGGCGTGCACCGGAAGTCTGAATTGGGCGCTTTGAGCAGGCGCGAACGAACGGAGTCGATGGAAGCTTTGCCGCAAATACCGCAACTCGAAGCGGCGAAGAAGTGGCGCTGCATGCTTGCGAAATCTGGAACAACTTCGGGAACAAGTTCCGCTTGAACTAGATTACCGGCGTTGGAATTTTCACCTGGCACGCCCGGTTGGAGAGAAACAATTTGATCGCCCGAGCGCACGATGCCCTCTGTAAGCAGAAAACCGGCAGCGAGCTCCAAATCGTGGCCGGGCGTTCGCATGGTTACGCTGAGAGGTTCGGCGCCGATGCGAATTTCGAGTGGTTCTTCGGCGGCCAGGTAATCATCTTTGCGGTGAATATGGCCGTCATCCCATTCGGAGACCTTGGTGAGATTGAGCATATGCGGCTCTCGCGTCACAGGAAGTTCTCCAAACTGACCCCTGGGATCAGGTAGGGTTCTGGGATCAGGCGCTCTCTTGCGGTTCTGGCGAAAAGATACTTAGATGCGTTCGTTAGCGTGTGTTCGTATTTTTCTCTTCCGTTCATTTGCGTTCATTCTCTGCGCAGCGTCGCTTCGATGAGGCCGTGAGGTTCGTCCGTTGGGAGGAAAACTTCGCCGGGATTGTCCATTCCGAAAGGCGCGAGAGCTACAAGGTTGAAATGCTTATTGGGCAGCAAGAGATGGATTTCGCGTATGCGGTCGAAAGTTGCCAGCACCGCTTCGCCCATGGCGTACAGCGTATGCTGAAGGGATTTGCTGTCGTGTTCGGCAAAGGTTTCCAACAGCGTTTGGCGTACTCCGTGCCATAGCGGACTGAATTCGACTTCGTCTCCTTCGTAGAACCAATCGCCTTGGATGGTAGTTGCAAGAATTCCGTCGCGATCGGCTTTCAATGTGGTGTAAGGATCGCGCAGAAAGCCGTCGAAAGCTGATTTCGCGGTTTTCAGAACGTCGAGGCCCTGTATGCCGGCGCGAATGGTGGTTCCTTGGCGAGTTCCGAGCAAAGTGGCCGAGCGTTTTTCCTGTAGGGATGCCCTGGTGAAAGCGAAAGCATGCGGCTTGGCACCGTGGGGGATACGCGACCATGGGTTTTCGGTTATTTCAATGCGCACGCGGGAGACTTGATCGTTGTAAGTGAGAAAGTGCTCGATGAGATGGAGCGCAAAATCTTCTATGGCTTCGACGGGGTACTGGCGGGCAATCGCGTAAACCGAATTCTTCATCGTGTCTGTGGGCAGGATTTTCTTGTTGTCGGCTTTCGTGTGAACGGCCTCGAAGTCACCTTCGAATTGAATCCCGACGGTGAGCTCCTTGATGTCGTGGCGGCCTTCTTGCCGAACCACTCGCAGCAAGCGAACACGCGATTCGCCGTAGTTGTTTTCTGCGAGCTTTACAGACATGTTTCGGCCCCGGCGATCACCGTACATGCTTCCCGGTGGAGGGTGGTTGTGGCCCCGGGTAGAAATTTCTCGGTCGTTTGTTTTCTGGGAGTTACGTCGCTTTCTACATTTTCGGCAGAACCGGGTAGAAACGTATTTCGTGAGGTAGAAAAGGACAGCAGATTGGCAGACGGAACGCTTGAGAAAAGGTGGCTAAAGCTTCTCGGCGTTGAATTCTGGTTGCGGGCTCGAAGCTGTTCAATTTTAATCACGGGAAACGCTAGCACGCGATTCGCCGGATTTCAAGGAGTCGTGTGTGTGGACGGGCTAGTACTTCCCCAATGTAAAATCCCGTTTTGGGAAACCTAAGTTATGCTCTAACGCTCGGAAATAAGTTCTATTTCAAACGAATAAAACTGCCGTGCACATGGAATTATGAAATGTTGGCCCGAGGTGTTGGCGTTGATGCTTTTGGCTCTGGCATGCAGTGTTGGTGCGTGGTGCGGATCGCAAAGCGCTACGGGAACGGTGGTGGTGATCGGGTGGTCGCGAACGGAAATTGTAGTCGCGGTTGATAGCCGGGGATTCGACGACAATGAGAAATATCGCGACGACATTTGCAAGATCGTGAGACTGGACGACCGCTCGGTATTTACCGCCGCCGGAAATATCATTCATGCTCGCAATGGACGGGCGCTGTGGAATGCGCAGAAAGAAGCGATCCACGCTTTCCAAGAAGCAGAGAGCACCGGCAATGCGCGGCTTCTAAGAACCGCAGCCAGGAACTGGGGCGAGCATATGGTGGCCACCATCAATCAAGCTTTGAAGGACGATCCGGCGGGTTCCAAGCTGATGTTGGATAAAAACATATTTCTTACCGGGGTGTTCCTGGGATTTGAGAACGGCTCCACGGCGATGTATCAGGTAGAAATCGTTTTCGACTCCAGCACTCAACTCGCTAAGGAGAATTTTTACACCGAGCACCATACGACCGCGATTGAATTCGGAGCGTTGGGACGCAATGAAATTGTTAACGAAGTGGTGGCGGGTAAGACTCATTTTGCCAGGGCCGAACAGCGGAAATGGGCCGCGGCCGAAAGAAGCATTCCAGTGAGGGACAGAGACGTGCGCTGGGCTATTCGCCTGGTGCAACTGACCATGGAGTATCACCCGCAGCGGACTGACGTGGGTGGCCCGATCGACGCGCTGGAAATTACGCGCCGAGGAATTCGCTGGATTGAACGCAAACCTGGATGCAGCCCATAGGGGAGGTACTTCTAGGCCACAGCCGAACGCACTCGGAACCGTCGTCACGCATACGATCATTGGCAGTATTTGACCTCCGGATGATCTGGGAGGCACTGAAGTTTCGAAGCGGAGATGCGGCGGTTAGGGGTAGCGATTCCGGGGTTGAGTACGCTGGCCCATTATGGGGCCGGTTAGTAGCTGATTTTGTCCGGTTTTTGTTCCCAGGCACGAAATGGCTGAAGCGCTTCTTCGCGCATCAGCTGGACCATGGGGATTTTTCGCTGGGCGTGGGTTTTGTACATTTCCTGATAGATGAATGAATCGCCGAAGCCGGCTTTCGCGGCGTCGGCCGCAGTAGCGGCGAAAAAAGCGCGATCGAGACGCGCCCAATAAATGGCGCCCAGGCACATGGGACAGGGCTCGCAGCTTGCGTAAATTTCGCAACCGGTGAGGTGAAATACTCCAAGTTGTTCGCAGGCTTGGCGGATGGCGAGCATTTCGGCGTGGGCGGTGGGATCGTTGGTGGAGGTTACGCTGTTGGCAGCCTCGGCAATAATTTCTTCGTTTTTTACGACGAGCGCGCCGAAGGGGCCTCCTCGACCAGATTGTACATTTTCGAGTGCGAGCGCGATGACGCGTTGCATGAAAGGGTTATTGAGCATTTTCCGCGAACAAGTATGCAGCGCAGACAAGCGATAACCAAGGGAAATGCCGCCCGCCTAAAGCCTGCTTCTATAAAACCGGTGGCTGCGGCTAGACTGTGGCGGCTAAGGGAATTTTTTGGGCGAAAGATCGTTCTTTGCGGCGCCAGAAATAGAGCAGGGCGCTGCCGATGAGAATCAGCGCGACGGACAAGCCTGTCCAGAGGCCGGGCGCGCCCCATCCGAGGTGGAAGCAGAGGTAAGCGCCGAGCGGCAGACCGACCAGCCAATAGAAAATTAAATGGCAGGTCATGGGGGTGCGGGTGTCGCCTGCACCGCGCAACGCGCCGGTCGCTACGGTTTGCATTCCGTCGAAGAGCTGGAAGAAACCGCCGACGAAGAGCAAAGTGCTTGCTGCGCCGACTACAGCGGGGTCGGGCGTATAAATCCGTGTGATGTACTGAGGAGCCGCGAGAAAGAGTATGGTCATCATTCCCATGAAACCAGTAGCTAAAAACATAGCCGTCCATCCAGCACGGCTCGCGGCGTGCGGGTCGTTACGTCCAAGGGCCTGGCCCACACGAACGGCGGCAGCGGCGCTTAGTCCCAAGGGGACCATGTAGGTGAGACTCACGGTGTTGAGTGCGATCTGATGGCTGGCGAGGGGGATAGCGCCCAATTTGGCGATCATCGATGTGGCGACGGCGAAAACTCCCACCTCCATGCCGAACTGCGTGGCGGCCGGGAGACCTAGTTGCACCAATCTCCAGATGCGGAAAAAATCGGGCAGGCGACGAGTTTCGCGGAGGCCGGTTTCGTGCCGATGATCGTAATAAAAGCAGTACGCGAGCAGGACGCCGGCCATGTAGATGCGGGCGAAGCATGTGGACCAACCGGAGCCTACGGTGCCCATCGCGCGAAATCCGAGATGTCCATAAATCAACGCCCAGTTGCCCAACAAATTTACTAAGTTCGCAGAAATCAGAGCGAACATCACCGGCTTGGCTTGGTCCATCCCCTGCAAGTAACGGCGGAAAACGAAATAGAGCAGCAGCGGGAGCGTGGACCAGTTCAGAGCGTGAACGTACGGAACCGCTTGCTCGAGGATGGCATTTTGAACGCCGAGCGAACGGATGAGTGGTCCGAAAGTCCAAACGATTCCCATCAGCACTGGAGAAATTCCAAAGCTGAGATAAATACCGTTGACCAGCACGCGATGGCATTCTTCCAAATCGCCGGCACCGTATGCGTGGGAGACCAGCGTATCGAGACCGAGCATTAATCCGGTACCGAAAATTGCGACGGCAATGTAGAGAATACCTCCGAGGCTGACGGCGCCAATGGCGACGGCGCTGTTCACCTGGCGACCGACCATCATGGTGTCAACAATGCCCATGGTCATCCAGCCGAGTTCGGCGCAGACGAGGGGCATCGCCAGGCGCAACATGGGCTTGGCTTCTTCGGCGATGTAATGGACGAACAGGCGCTTCAGCATAAATTAGCTTCCGGGCGAAGAACACGCCGCAACTATTTGGAAAAAGCGCAGTGAATGATATTCGAGTTTATCGAGATTGCCGGGGCGAACAAACTGCAAAATGACTGGGAGGCTGCGGTTACCTGTTACCGCAATGAAATCTAGAAGTCAGCTAACCCTGCAGAGTAGGGTTCTTCGTGCGCGTATAATTAATTTCGACTGCGGACCGCGCCTTCCGGGAAACAGTCTCCGACCGAAAGACATGGCCGGAGATTCATCGAAATTGCACCAGAACTTTTGACACCGCGTGAGATTTCATCCCTTTATAGGAGGACCTCATGGAAAAGCGACAGAATCGCGTGGAATTGAAAACCAGCGCGCGGGCGGAAATGCCTGACGCGCGGAAAATAGGGCCGGCGGATCCTAACGAGCGAATCACAGTGACAATTGTTCTGCGGCGCGGGTCGGCTCCGTCTGCGTTCCCCTCGCTGGAGCAGCTGGGTGCGACGGCTCCTCTGGAGCGTCACCACCTGTCTCGAGAAGAATTTGAGGCGCGACACGGCGCTAGCCCGGACGATATTTCAAAAGTCCGGGCGTTTGCGAAGGAATATGGTCTTCAAGTTGTGGAGGAAAGTCCCGAGCGAAGGTCTGTGTTTTTGGGCGGCACTGTGGAGTCGTTCAGCAAAGCGTTCAGCGTGCAGTTGAACCGCTACCAGCGCGCAAAAGGCACATACCGATGCCGCACCGGGACGCTGCAGATTCCCGCGGAGCTCGACGGAATTATTGAAGGCGTGTTCGGGCTAGATAACCGGCCGCAAGCGACACCACACTTTCGTCTTTTGAAAGATCCAGCGGGAAAGGTGCGAGCTGCAGGGGCTTCGTACACTCCAGTTGCAGTGGCGCAGGCTTACGATTTTCCTGTCAGAACGGATGGGGCTGGGCAAACCGTAGGGATCGTGGAACTGGGCGGCGGGTATAACTCAGCGGATCTCACGCAATATTTCAAAGGGCTGGGAATTTCGTCACCGAAGATCACGGATGTGCCAGTGGACGGCGGGTCGAATTCGCCGACGGGAGACCCGGATGGACCAGACGGCGAAGTGGAGTTAGATATTGAGGTGGTGGGCGCGGTTGCTCCGGCTGCGGCAATCGCAATGTACTTCACGACGAATACGGACCAAGGGTTTCTCGATGCGTTGACTACTGCGATTCATGACACAGCCAATCGGCCGTCGATTATTTCGATTAGTTGGGGAGGGCCGGAAAGTTCATGGACGCAGCAAGCGCTGAATTCGTTTAATTCGGCTTGCCAGGATGCGGCGACGATGGGAGTGACTGTTCTGGCGGCTTCAGGAGATAGTGGGTCGACGGATGGCTCCAACGACGGGAAGCCTACGGTGGATTTTCCGGCTTCGAGTCCTTACGTGATTGGGTGTGGCGGAACACGGCTGAGTTTGTCGGGCGTTAAGATCAGTTCGGAAGTTGTATGGAACGATCTTTCGAGCGAGGAAGGCGCGACTGGCGGCGGGGTCAGCGGATTTTTTTCGCTCCCGGCGTACCAGCAGGCAGCGGGCGTGCCGAAATCGCCGAGCGGATTTGTCGGGCGAGGAGTACCGGACGTGGCGGGGGATGCGGATCCGGAGACGGGGTATAACGTTGTTGTGGATGGCAGCGCAACGGTAATCGGTGGCACTAGCGCTGTGGCGCCACTTTGGGCAGGGTTGGTGGCGAGGATCAATCAGTCGCTGGGCAAAGACGTGGGATATGTGAATCCGCTGCTATATGCGAGCACAAGCGCGGCTACCTTTAACGATATTACAAGCGGGACGAACGGAAGTTACTCCGCAGGTCCCGGATGGGATGCTTGCACTGGACTAGGAAGTCCTGATGGAGCGGCGCTGCTCGCATCGCTTGGCGGCAAGGCGAACAGCAAGCCCGCGTGATTCGTATGTAGCAATGTGCAACTCCTCCCTGACCTGCTGAAGCCGCACGGATTGGGGGCGACTATGGCGCGACTAAAGTCGCGCCCTGACGGAAACCAAAGTTGCGACCTAGGGTCTAACGGCGGGAAGACGTTCAAGAGCCGTAAATTCTAATAATGTCATCTCTTACTTCCACGGTGTGGCTGGGGTACGCGCGAGCAGTTTTTTCTCGCAATTGCTCGAGGGTAGGGTACTGGGTGCGGCCGTCGAACCAGCGCGCGTCGTCAATCAAGAGAACATGGTCTCGAATCGGATGCGCATAGATTGCGTCGAGCTCTTCCTTCACCGGGGTGGAGATGTCGAAATCGTGGCCGTCGAGCCAGAATAAACAAGTTTCCTTGAGAGTCAGCAGTAACTTGGGCAAAACTTTTGCGCTGTCGCCTTGCAAGACGTGAATATTCGAATGGCTTGCGAATTTCCGCTGGGCGCTTTGCGCTCGATGCTCGTCGAGCTCAATCGAATAAATCTCGCGAAATCGCTTTTGGTTTACGTACAACATGTGCCCGTAGTTCGTTCCGGTCTCGACGAGCGTTTGCAAATTGAATCTGGAGGCGAACTCCGCGATCGTGCGCTGCTTCACCAGGTGCGGAGCGCCGGCTCCCGGAACATTGCGAAGCTTCCAAGAGGCATATTCGCCCCAGGCCGAAATACTTTTGTAGAGATGGAAAAACTGGGTCTCGCGGAACGCGGCTCTTAGTTTCGAAGCCATGCAACTGACATCATAAACAAAAGTAAGGCTGGCGCTTCATCATAAAAGGCGCCCAGTTTAAGCGCGGAAATATTCTGTGGAATAGGACGCTAGGGAAGCTATTAATAAGCCTCGGATTATCGCGATATTAGTTAGAAGGGCTCTCCGAGAGCACGGTCCAGATGCCGTAAGACGCCAGTGCTCCGAGACCTCCAAAGAGGATGATAAAGGCTAGTTTCTTGCGGCGGCGTTTTGCGGGAGTGTTGTCTGCATTGTCGCGATAGGCAGCCGCGGCTGGCGCTGCCGCGGACGGCTCCAAGTCCATGGTTACGCGATAAGACTTTCCTTCCGGAATGGTGTGAAGCTCTCCGTCATTATCAAGGACCAATGAGCCATGGAACGCGGACACTATGATTTCCTGGGGATTAACGATGGTTACCTGCCCGTAGGCGGGCTGGCCATTCGAAGCTCGAATAACTCCTTGAGGAACTTCAAGCTCGAGCTGATCGGCGCTGTTGGAGGAAAAGCCTACGGTGCCGCGCGATACTTCCGCAAAAAGTGAGTCCGTCCGCTGGCCGAGAGTCGCGGAACTGGATGCGAGGAGATAAAGTTGGGAGGCGCCCATTCTCAGGCGCAATGTTCCTCCTTGCTCGGTTTCGACTTTGTCGCCTGGATACACAGTGGTGCCAATGGCCAGCTTTGCCTCGGACACTTGGGCACTTTGAGCCTGAACCACCAAGCCGAGCGGCTTTTCGTTCGCGGCGAAACCTGGAAAAGCCATTAGGCCTGCAAGCATCGCGGCAATACAGGACCGAGCGATCGAGCGCATAACTGCCTCCGAGGGTACTTACACAACGTAGGGGCTGTACCGATAGGGGTCAATGCGCATGCGCCGGTTGGTGGTGTAAGAGGCAATACGAGATTAGCTACGCGGGCTTAGGGTCCCTCCCAAGTGCTCTTTATGACACGCCGGGAGGGCTATCGGCGCGCGGCGGTTACTGCAAACGATCGATTTTGGCGGCGAGGATGAAATCGCTCTCAGTGAGACCGTTAATCTTGTGGGTCCAGGTTTTTACTTCTGCTTTGCCCCAAGTCAAGAATATATCGGGATGGTGGCCCTGTTCTTCGGCGACGGCTCCCACTTTGTTCACAAAAGCGAGAGCCTGGGCGAAATCGGGAAACTTGAACTCGCGCACGATGTGATGGTTTTCGACGACTTTCCACCGCGGCGTTTGTTTGGCCAAATCTTCGAGCTCTTTTCCGGCGAGCGGAGGAACGCCGCCGCGACAGGGCACGCACGTTTTGTTCGCTAGATCGCTCATTGGAGACTCCTCGGGCTCGATTTTTGAAACTCGCAGCCGGCGCATTGCAATTGTACAGGAACGAAGAGGTTGCAGCTGGCTCATCGCAAGCCAGTTCTGCTATTCTCTGGCGCACAGAACAGCCCGCTGGTCCGCCGGAGGAAATATGGCCGAGGAAATTCAAGAGCTTCAAGAAAATGCTGAACATGGCGCGCATGAACCGAGTCTGGCTCCCGTTACGATAACGATGGCGATACTCGCGGTGCTGGTGGCTTCCGTTTCGCTGTTGGGCCATCGCGCACATACCGAGGAAATTCTGCACCAGACGAAGGCCACCGATCAGTGGGCCTATTATCAAGCCAAAGATATTCGCCGCAGAAATTACGAGCTGTTCCTGGACGAGATTTCCGTCTTCACACTGCAAAATGCCGAGCAAGTGGCGAAGATCAAAGAGAAATATTCGAAGGAAGTGGAGCGTTATAAGGACGAACAGAAAGACATCCAAGCTGAGGCCAAGAATGCCGAGAATGAAGTGGCCACGGAGCAGCACCGCGCCGATCGCTTTGATTTAGGCGAAGTGATGCTCGAAGCGGCCTTGGTCATCTGTTCGATTACGCTGCTCACTCGCAAGAAAATATTTTGGATAATGGGAATTGTGCTGGGGCTGGCGGGAGTAGTGACAGCTAGTCTAGGACTGATGATTCACTAAAGAGCGCTCGGCCGGCACTGAGATCAGCGGTGGCCTGACGCTGCGGATTTGGATTCGACGTAGGCGCGCACGTATTCCGCGAAAGCCTTCTCCAGTCTTAAAGTAACTGGGCCAGGAGAGCTGGCGATTCGGTGGCCGTGGATTTCGCTCACTCCCAGCATGCTTCGATTCGTGGAAGAAATGAAAACTTCATCGGCGCTGTAAAGATCTTCCGGAAGCAAGGTGCGTTCGGAGACGGGCGTGCCGACACCCGCGCCAATTTCCAGCAGCACGCTGCGCGTAATGCCTGAGAGGCAGCCTGAATCGAGCGGAGGTGTGTACACACGTTCACCGCGCACACAGAAAATGTTTGCGGCGGTGCACTCGGACACTTCGGCGCGCTCGTTGAGCATCACTACCTCATCAAATCCGGCTTGATGGGCTTCGCGAAGGTTCCAAACATTGTTGAGCCAGGAAGTGACTTTCACGCCAGCCAGAGGCGAGGCAGCATGGCGTCCGTTTTCGCGCAGGCCGAGCCTTACCGGCTCGCGATAGGACGGAAGATCGGAGGAGTACAAGATCAAATCGGTGGGCGGAAAATTTTCGTCGCTGCTCCAAAATCCCTGGTTGTAAACGGCATAGATTCGCGCGCACCCTTCGCGGACTTGATTGGCGCGTAGAAGCTGATCGAGTTTGCCGCGCACGTCCGCGGGGTCAAAGGGAAAAGGACAGTGGGTACGCTCGGAGTCGCGCGTCAGGCGCTTCCAATGGCGTTCAAACGCAAAGGGAATGCCGCTAACGATGCGTATCGTGGTGAACAAGCCCCAGCCGTTCAAAAGGCCAGCTTGCCCGGGCGAGAGGCGCACTTCCTCAACGGGCAGAAGGCGATGGTTATGGAATACGAAACGATGAATCAACGCGGTTCCTCCCAAAAGAACCAGCCATTCTATCGCACAATCGCATTTGTGCTATGGATACGCAATGGGCTGGGCATCGACAGGCGAAATCGCAAATTTAGGCCCCAGCTTTTTCCGTTTTCGGGTATTGACACTTACGGTGCCGAGGGCCTAAATTGAAGTTGTCGAATCGGAGGGAATTATGCGCGCACTCTCCCGCTGTGCTCTTATCGCAATCTTGATCGCTGGGCTGCTGAATATTCCGGTTTATGGCGCGGACGAAAAGCCTTTGGGCCTGGTGATGCAGGCGGAAAACGCTCATATAGGCAACGCGAATGTCGCAATTGGAACGACGATTTTCCCAGGCGACACTTTGGCGACTGAAGCCGGTGGAAGGTTGCGCTTGAATCTCGGGGCTAGCCAGCTCTATCTGCTTTCAGCAAGTTCGGCCACTTTGTCTCCGAATGCTACTCCGAATATAGTGCATGCGGTGGTGGGCCACGGTACGGTTGGTTTTTCGTCGAACGGCAGCGATCACATCGAGCTTGAAATTCCGGAAGGCATTCTGCACGCGGCGAACAGCGAGCCGGCGTATGGGCAAGTGACTATTGTTGGACCGCAAGAAGTGATCATCTCGGCGTATCGCGGAACGTTGGCACTGGACTACAACGGGGATACACGTGAGATTCCAGCGGGCAAGTCCTTCCGCGTGACGATGGATCTGGAACCGGCCGCGTCACCTCAGCCGCAAGCCCCAGCCGGAGTGGGCGGCGGAAATACCAAGAAGGCTTTGAATACAAATTCGCTTGTTTGGGCCGCCGTGGCAGTTGGGGCCGCTGCTGGTACGGCGGTTGGGATTTGGTACGTGCTGTCTGAAAGTTCTTCGGCACCGAACTGAGTCGGCAACGCAGGAATTTCGTTTCCGACTTCCTTTCCAATTCATCGCTTTATTGTTTTCTTCAGGTTGTTCCCCGCTTGACGGATTGTGAGCTTCTTCCATCCATTAAAAATAAAGCACACCGGGACGCCGTAATGCGATGGGAGGCGTCCAACGGTTGTATGCTAAGTTCGCATCTCAGAGAGTGTTAACTAAAAAATGAACAAGCCCATGGCACGGACGGTGATCTGTCTTTTAATAGCTGTTTGCGTTATTCCGAGTTTCTCTTCCGGCTCCGCACAAGATTCGCTGTTGCAAATCATGCAGGATGAATTGAAGCGCGCTAACGCGTCGCTGGCGAAGTCCGATCCTGCGCCTTATTACTTGAGCTACGCGGTTGCGGATATCAACGGAACTGTAATCGTGGCGATGAACGGCAGCCTGGTGCTTTCGACCAGCGTTCAGCGACGGGAAGCGGACGTGATGATGCGCGTGGGATCGCCTGCTCTGGACAACACGCACAGTAACAAGAATCGGCCCTCCGGCATCACGTCCGGAACACTGCCGTTGAATAATGACCGTGACGCTATTGCGCGTGTGCTCTGGCAACTCACGAACCGCGAATATGACCAAGCCTCTTCGGCGTTTTTGACGGTGAAAACAAACACCGCGGTGCAATCAGAAGAGGAAGATAAGTCGCCGGACTTTTCAAAAGAGTCTCCACAGGAGCATGAGGGCGAGGTGGTAGCGGTTGCACCGTTGAATCAGAAACAGTGGGAAGACCGCGCGCGGAAGATCTCCGGAGAATTTTTGAAATACCCCGAGGTGTACGATTCCACAGTGTACTTGCAGGTTAGCGATGACCGTTCGTATCTAGCCACGAGCGAAGGCACAGCGATGGTGCGTCCCAGTGCGGTCAGCCGGCTGGTTATTCAGGGAGAGACGCGCGCGGACGACGGCATGGAATTGATGCGCGTGGAAACCTTCCAGGCGCCTTCCGCCGATGAGCTGCCGTCGGACACCGAACTACTCGCCAAGACCGACAAAATTTCTGAAGACTTGAAGGCTTTGCGGGCGGCTCCAACGGCTGAGCCATATGCAGGACCGGCGTTGCTGTCCGGCCGAGCTGCGGCAGTTTTCTTCCACGAAGTGCTGGGGCACCGTCTGGAAGGACACCGGCAGCGCGATGAGACAGAAGGTCAAACGTTCACGAAAAAAATAAACCAACTGGTTCTGCCTTCATTCTTGACAGTGGTTGATGATCCAACGTTGAAAGAGCTGAACGGAGTGAAGCTGGCGGGATCGTACGATTTCGATGACGAAGGGGTGCCGGCGGCTCGCGTGGAGGCGGTGGAAAACGGCATCTTGAAAAATTTTTTGATGTCGCGGATGCCGAACAAATATTTCGACCATTCGAACGGGCATGGACGCAGGCAACCGGGATTGATGGCCACTGGCCGCCAGGGAAATTTAATCGTAACTTCCACGAATACCGTACCGGACTCCGAGTTGCGAAAGAAATTTATTGAAGAGATCAAGAAGCAGGGGAAACCCTACGGCCTCTATTTCGATGATATTCAAGGCGGCTTCACGCTGACTGGGCGTGCCACGCCACAAGCGTTCCAAGTGCTGCCGGTAATGGTATATCGCGTGTACGCCGACGGCCGGCCCGACGAGCTTGTGCGCGGCGTGGACATCGTGGGCACGCCGTTGCTTTCGCTGAACAATATTATGGTGACGGGAGACAGCATGCACGTATTCAACGGAATCTGCGGAGCTGAGTCAGGTTGGGTTCCGGTGGCAGCAGCCGCGCCGGCCATGTTGTTTTCGGAAATTGAGGTGCAGAAACAGCGCAAAGGGACGGAGAGACCTCCCATCCTTGCGCCACCAGAACCGAACACAACTTCCTCTTCCCATACGCAGTCGAAGGCGAGGCGCTAGCGATGAAAATAACCAGAAAAAACCGCCAGCTTGGCTTCGGCATTTGTTTTGCGATTGCCGCTTTGGTGTTTTTGTCGTGCGGCCATCCGGACGCCGCGGAGGAGAATAAAACGAAAGCGGATTCCTCGAAGGTTTCGGCGCCGAATGGCGCTTCCGATACGAGCGCAGCTTCTTCCGATCCAGTGATTCGAGCGATGCGCGAGGAGCTGGAGCGCTCGAAATCGCAGGTGAAGATGGAAAATGTGGCAGCTCCGTACTACATCGAGTACCGGCTTTCCGATGTGACGGACTACAGCGCCGAAGCGGCGTTCGGCGCGCTGCGGCAGAATCAGCACACGCATGGACGCAGCGTACGAGTGGTGGTGCGGGTCGGCGATTATAAACAGGACAGCTACTACGGGCCCGGCGTTGGCGTAGTGGAATTTGCGCCGCTGGATAATGACGATATCGCGCTGCGCCGGCAATTGTGGATGGCGACCGATCGCGCCTACAAAACGGCAAGCGAAGCGCTGGCAAGCAAAAAGGCACTGCTGAGCCAGTACAGCGCGGAACAGCCCTTTGACGATTTCGCAAAGGCTCCGGCGTTGCAGTCCATCGAGCCACTGGCAAAACTCGAATTCTCGCCCGAGGCGTGGGAAAAAGCGCTGGCGAAGTCCACGGACCTTTTTCGATCGGATCCAAAGATTCAGTCGCTGTCGGCGCGTGCAACCTTTCGCGCGGTGAACGAATATTTTGTGAATACGGAAGGAACGATCACTCGCCAGGGCAGCGCGTGGTATCTGATTCAACTTTCCGGCGAAACACAAGCGGACGATGGAATGCGGCTGGGACGTTCGCCCTACTATATGACGGCAAAGGCCTCGGAGCTGCCGGACCCGGCGAAATTAGAATCCGACACGGCAAAAATGCTGGAAACGCTGAAGAGACTTCGTGAAGCGCCTCTGGTGGAAGAAGATTATCGCGGGCCGGTGCTTTTTTCGAATGACGCTGCGGCTGACGTGTTCTACGGCATGATCGGAAACAATGTGCTCGGTGTTCGGCCCAAGCCGGGCGATTCAGCTCGCACCACCGGGAAATTCTCTTCGAATTATAAAGGCCGCGTACTGCCCACGTTTCTATCGGTGGTAGATGATCCAACGATGAAATCTTTTCAGGGGCATAGCCTGACCGGGAGCTATGAGGTGGATGAGGAGGGAGTTCGCGCACAAACCCTACGGTTGATTACGGACGGGATGCTCGTGGATTATCTGCTGGGCCGGACACCGATCCGCGATTTTCCTGATTCGAACGGACACGGGCGCGCGGCGCCGGGACAAGCTCCGAGTCCGAGCATCGGCATTTTGATGGTGAAGCCGAAGGACGCGCTTTCAACTGCGGACATCAAGAAAAAACTCATTGAATTATGCAAAGAAGAGAACAAGGAGTACGGATATTACGTCGAAACGCTTTCGGGGTTCGATCCGCGGCTGCTTTATCGCGTGTATGTAAATGACGGACACGAAGAACTGGTGCGCGGAGCGGTTTTCAACGAGCTGGACACACGCACGCTGCGCAACGATCTGGTTGCCGCAGGAAACGATCCGCTGGTGAGCAATCGCGAGGGGCAGGTTCCCAGCACAGTGATCGCGCCTTCCATTTTGTTTGATGAACTGGAAGTGAAGCGAACGGATAAAAAGAACGCCAAGATGCCGGAGTATCCGCCTCCTGCGCTTACGCCAGGGCGCTAGAACCGGACAAAAATCTCGCCCTTAGCGGTTGGGGAACTGGAAGCGCATTCCAAAGCGACCGGCGATTGGCAAGCCTAGCTCAGGGACGGGAGTGGCTGCTGTGGAGTATTGGGCGTTAAAGAGATTTTCCACCGCGGCGAAGAACTCCACGCCCTTTCCAACACTTCTGGCAACCATCACGTCCATCACGAAGAAACTGCCCAGCGGGAATTGGTTTTGATCGTCGTCGAACTGCTTGCCTACGAAACGGCCATCGACTGAGACCAAAATAATTTTGGGATTCGCGTATCGCGCCTGAAAAGTGAAAGCGTTGTGGGGCACTTGTGCCACCCACAGACCGACCAAAGAGTTTCCACTGGGGAAGCTTGCTACTTTCGAATCTACATATTGATAGCCGGTACTTAGCTGAAAGTCGCGGGTGACGTGTGCAATGGCGTCCAAGTCGAATCCAGGCGCGGTCGTGCGTCCCAGATTTTCCCGCACGCGAATAATGGTGTTCGGTATGGGCGCCGGACACAGTGTATCGTTATTAGGTGGCGGCTGGCAGGTAACGTTGGCAACCGGATCGACAATCTGGTTGAAGAAAAATGTTCCTTGGACCTCCAGCCGTCGACTGAACCCGTATATGTTGACGCCGGTGTCGGTTCCGGTGAGATGTTCTGCAGTAAGACCGGCATTCGCTTCGGTAATCACATTTCCCTGCCTGAACGAACGATACAGTTCGTTCAGAGTTGGCGCGCGAAAGGCCCGATAGACGGAAGCGGTCCAAGAAATATTAGGATTAATTTGGTAGAGCAAAGTCATACGCGGGCTGAACGCATCGTTCGAACGGTCCGGGAAATTCACATTGGGAGAAGTGCACGGCGAAGTCACCTGACTACAAATTATGGAGGCATCGAAATTGCGCCAATAATCAACACGCGCGCTGACGGTAAGCAACCAACGCGACGTGATCTGGATTAAATCTTCGCCGAATATTCCCAGTGTGCGTTGACGTCCTCCTGATGATTTGTCGAAGGAGTTCATTCCGCTGGAAAAAAATATTTCATTGCTGACGCCAATTTCCTCGTGTTCGTCGAAACCGGCGATGACCGTTTGACGCTTTCCGAATTTTCGGGACCAGAGCGCGGACCCGCCCACGCCTTGCGATGGGACCGTCTGCAAATCGGTTAAACTTTCGCTGTCTCGGCTTGTGGCCACCGCTGAAAAGCTTTGGTGATAGGTCTGGACATCGGCATAAAACCGCGCTGTAAGGGAGCCGAAATCGCCCAGGGTTAAATTGGCGCCCAGCGCGCCCTGGCCTAGCTTGGTCTCATTTCTTTGAAGCGGAGTACCGTTGTCGCGGGATTCGTCGAGCAGCCAACCGCGCGCGAAAATCTCGTCCTGGTTGCCGATTTTTCTTCCGATCATCAAGTCGGCGGTACCGTGATCGGAGCCAGCCTTGGTGTCGACAGTTCCGCGGAAAGCTTTCGGGACCAGAATGTAGCCGTCGGTATTAAAGACCTCACCGGCAAAAGTGGATTCCCAAGGGCCTTTTTGGCCGCCCGCTGAAAGCGAAAGATCGGGAGTGTTTTGATTTCCGTAGGAAGTTTCCAACGAAATTCCAGCAGGCTCGGGGAGGCGAGTTATAAATTGGATTACTCCTCCGAGTGCATCGCTGCCATACAGGCTCGATCCTCCTTCTTGAGAAATTTCCACGCTAGCGACGGATTCAGCCGGCACACGATCCCAATAAACCCAGGCGCCGAAAGGATCGTTGATAGGAATACCGTCTTCAAGAACCAGGGCGCGGCTGGCTCCGTTCGCGCCCAAGCCGCGCAGCGAGACACCTTGAGTGGTGGGATTGGCGACGCGGCTGCTGAACCGGCGATAGAGGCTGAAACCTGGGACCTGGCGCAAGTCATCGTCCAGTGTGAGAGCCGGCGTAGCTTGAAGGTCCTCGCGTGTAAGTTGGATATCGCTCGCCGGGAGGTCGCTCAATAGCGTTGGCGCACGATTGGCAGTGACGACAATTTGCTGGGCTAAAGAGAGCGGAGCCAGAACGACATCTATGTGGACAGGCTTTCCGGCGGAAAAGTTCCAATCTTGCTGAAACTTTTGAAACCCGTTGGCGGTGACCGTAATCGTGCCGGAGATTCCCGGAACATTTTCAAAGGCAAAACTTCCTGATGAGTTCACCAGCGCTGCGGCCGAGAAGGCTCCCGATTTCAGCTCAACTTGGGCGCTAGAAACGGAAGCGCCGCCGGAATCATGTACCGTGCCTTCGACGCGCGTGTCATCGGCAGCGCCCGATTGAGAGTGTGCGGAAGCTGTAGTCATCAAGAACGCGCACGAAGATATGCAGGAACATAGTAAAAAAGTTATTCGACGGATCCTTTGAAGACGTCGCGCGGGAACGATTATCACGTCAGTTGCCTGCGAGGCTGATGCGCAAAAGTACCGGAAATTTTGTCATGGGCGCTCATAATAACTCAGGATGAACCAGTTAACTATTGCGGCCTCGGTTCAATTTCGTGAAAGGCAATGAATCCTGGCGATATGTTATCTTGACGAGTGGGGCTCCACGTCCTTAGGAGGTAGTGATGGGTACGCCGTCAATGCGACGCAGCGATCGTGTTTCGTTGACCGTGCTGCTGGAAGCTTCAGGCACCGATAGCAACGGTCAGGAATTCAAAGAGCCGACTCGCACGCTGCTGATCAATCGCGGAGGCGCGGTAATCATCCTGGAGCGGGACTTGAAGCCCGAGCAACAGATACAAATCAGGCGTCAGGGGGGGCCCGATTCCCAGAAGACCGTTCCGGCCAGGATCGTGGGAGAATTCGGCCGCCAGAAGGACGGACACCTTTACGGGATCGAGATTCTGGACAATGAAAATGATTTCTGGAAGATTGAATTCCCGCCAATGGCAGATTCCACAGAAGCGGTAGCGCGCATGTTGTTGCATTGCAGCTATTGCAAAAACCGCGAGGTAGCTTATTTGAACGAGCTCGAACTGCGCGGGTTTGAAACGAATCGCGGCATAGCGCGGCACTGCAAAACCTGCGGTGTGCCGAGCATTTGGACGCAAGCTCCTCATGAGGACGAGAAGCAGAGGTCACTGCGAGCCGCTCGCGGAAAAGGCGCGCGAGAAGCGGATCAGATTCCCGGCGGCGAGGAACAGCGAGCCCGCCAACGAATGCGTATGAAAACGCGGCTGACCGCTTGCATACGCCAGTCGGACAGCGACGACGAGCTAGCCGTTTGCGAAGACATTTCGCCAATTGGAATGTGCTTTCGAAGCAAACGCCGCTACGACACGCAAGCGATGATTCAGGTGGCTGTCCCCTATTCACCGGATGCCGCGAACATCTTCCTTCCGGCCAACGTGGTGTATTCGGAAGAAATTCCCAGGGCGGGCCTATTTAGGCACGGCGTGGAGTACCGCAGAGTGGGTCCTCGGGCGCGCTAGATCGCAGCGGTGCGCGAACGTTCCAGCACAATTCCTAGGTGACCGGTACGGCGGAGCGTTCTCGACTGCGGCGCTGCAGGTATTTCATGACGATATTGAGGTACACGTTTCCGCCGGAAGTTTCAAAACAAAGAATGGTCGCTTCGGAATCTTTTCCTGCCTGCGCGCACTGCTCTTGAGTTACTACTTCCGGGGGGAAAACTTTGAACTGAAATCCGCCGTCGTTTAGCTGGGTTACGGCGTTGCCGATGACCATGTTAGCAAGCTCGCATACGGTTTCCCGGACGATTGCCTCATCCGGAGCGACGTCGGTACCGAAAAGCACACTGGCAACTTGGACCGCTGCGCCAGGATCCATGTCCAGGATTACGCGGCCCTCGATTTGTCCGCGAAAAGTTACCAGCGCCGCGGCGCCTTTGCGGCGATATCCTTCCACTTCCATGGTAAGGTCCACGATTTTTGCGGGCGCTTTCATCATCTCGGCGAGCACCGCGTCGAGCGAACCGATGAATGGTTGGATCAGATCCATCCTCATCGAGATTTCTCCTCGCCGGCGCCGACTGTGGCGGTGACGCCATCGTCATTGAGAACGTAACGGATGATCTCGTAAAGCGCGTCGGGCTTAACCGGTTTTTGGACGAAATGTCGCGCACCCTTCTGCAAAGCAGCGAGAATATTGTCCTGATAGCCGACTGAAGAAACCATCACGATGCGGGCGTCGGGATGTTCCTGGACGATACGCTCGACGGCTTCGATGCCTTCCATCTGCGGCATGGTGATGTCCATCAGAACGATGTCAGGCTTGGTGCGAGCGTATTCCGTGATGGCGGTGCAGCCATCGCCGGCTTCGCCGATCACTTGGCCGCCAAACGATTCAATCATCTTCGCCAGGCTCTTTCGCGCGAAAACGGAATCGTCCACGATCAAGTAGCGGACGGGCTCGCTGTCTTTCTTTCTGGTTAAAGCGTCAAACTGTTTCATAACTATCTCCTTCGGAAGTCGTTCTCATCAATCACTGCCACCGAGAATCTTTGCCGGCACTGGTTCGGCCGGCGCACGTTCCACCGCACATTTTGATTGCAACACTCCTGAAAGGTTAGAAAGCGAAACGACACGCGAGGCGAAGCCGCGCTCAATTGCGGAGCGAGGCATGCTGTCCACCACGCACGAATCGGGACTTTGGACCATGGTGAGACCACCCGCAGAGCGAACTGCGCCCAAGCCTGCGGCGCCATCGTCACCCATACCAGTCATCAATACGGCGATGGCATTGCTGCCGAATTCCTGCGCTACCGATTGGAAAAGGACGTCCACCGACGGACGGTGCCCGTTCACTCTGGGCTGGTCGACCAGGACGGCGATGTTGCCATGCTCCATTCGCCGAACTTTCATATGGCGATTTCCAGGACAGATCAATGCGCGGCCCGCCAGCAAAAGATCGCCCGATTGTGCTTCCTTCACTTCGATCGCGGAAGATTCATGCAAGCGCCGGGCAAACATATCGGTGAAGCCCTCCGGCATATGCTGCACGACCAAAAGACATCCGGGAAAATCTTCAGGAAGCTGCGAAAAGAGATATTGCAAGGCGTTGGGACCGCCGGTGGAGATGCCGATGGCGACCACACGCGAAGGCCAATTGGGCATCGCGGTCGGCTTGCGCTCTCTGCGCTTGGTGGAAGGCACCGTGATAATCATCTTCGGAGCGCCTGAAGCGGCAGCGACTTTGATCTTCAGCGCGAACTCGGCGGCGATATGTTCGATGCGGCCCGAAGCAGCATCTTGCGGCTTGGTAACAAAGTCGAAAGCGCCGAGGGAGAGAGCCTTTAGAGTGATGGAGGCGCTACGATCGGTCTGCGCGCTGAAAACGATTACGGGAACGTGATGCTTGCGCGTAATCTGGCGCAGCATCTCGATTCCGTCCATGCGCGGCATGTCGAGATCGAGCGTCACCACGTGCGGGTGCAGCTCCGCGATTTTTTTCAGACCCATTTCTCCATCCATCGCGGTGCCCACAACCTCGATGTTTGGATCGCGATGCAGCACTTGGGGAATGAGCTTCCGCATCAGCGCCGAATCATCGACCACCAGAACGCGAATTTTTCCGTTCAGGCTCACGCGATGGCTCCCACAGGTTGAATTCTGGATAGATGGGAAATTACCGCCAGTACGTTCAATATGAGCACGACAGTTCCGTCGCCGAGTATCGAAGCACCGCTGACTAGCGGCGAAGTTACCAGGCGATCTTCAAGAGCTTTGATCACCAGCTCTTCTTCGCCCATTAAGCTGTCAACGGCGAGTCCAAACTTCCGGCTTCCAGAACCGATCACAATTACAAAGATCCGCTTCTCACGTCCGCGGGCGACCTGCGATTCAAGTCGTTCCAGGCGCACGAGGGTAAGGACTTGATCGCGCAACTGGAACACCTCGTGATTATCCACGCGATGGATTTCGCCTTCTGATACGCGAGTGATTTCTACGACCATGGCGAGAGGCACAGCGTAGAGCCTTCCCGAGACATGGAAGAGAAGCGACTGAATGCTGGCGAGGGTGAGCGGAACCATCAACCGGAAAGTTGTGCCTTGCCCGAGATCGCTTTCAAGTTCAATGGAGCCCTTCAAATTATCGACAGCGGATTTAACTACATCCAGACCGACACCACGTCCGGAAATCTCCGTTATTTCGTCCGCGGTGCTGAGGCCGGGCGCGAAAATAAGATGCATGATGTCGGAATCATTCAGACGCGCTGTTTCGTTTGCCGTGACAATGCCACGCTCGATGGCACGGCGCAGAATTTTTTCTCGATCAAGGCCGCGCCCGTCGTCGGAGATTTCGATTACGACTTGGTCGCCTTCGTGATAGGCATCCAGACGCACGGTCCCGCGGACGGGCTTTCCAGCGGCTTGCCGCTCAGCGGCGGTTTCAATTCCATGATCCGCCGCGTTGCGAACCAGGTGCGCGAGAGGTTCGGCCAGAGCGTCGAGAATGCTTTTGTCCAAATCGGTACTTTGGCCGGCGACTTCGAGATTAATGTCTTTGTTTCGTGACTTGGCCACATCGCGCACGACACGCGGGAAGCGGCGGAAGAGCTGTTCCACCGGGACCATACGAATTTTCATGACGGACTTTTGAAGTTCGCCGAGAATGCGAGATTGAAAGGCCAGAGCGTCGGCGAATTTTCCACGCAGGGGATCTTTCGGGTGGGCGTGCTCGAACTCGTTAATGGTGCGCTGCAGCATGGACTTTCCGATAATCAGTTCGCCCACTAAATTCATTACGGCGTCGATGCGGCCGGCGTCCACGCGCAAGGTATTTTCCGCGGCGGCGTGCGCCAAACCCGAAGACGTGCCTTCGCGAGACTCCTCTTGATGATCGAGGGCTGCATCCGATCTGGCAGCATCAACCTTGGCCGATAGCGCAGCTGCTTCCGCTTCCACCAGAATCTCAAGGAGATCGCGAGGAGGAGCTTCCACGACAGCACATTTCACGACTGATATGCGCGAAACCACGGACGGAACCTGGCAATGCTTCCGAATCCAGTCGATGGACCTCTCGCTTGAAATTGCCGCTTCGATTAAATTTGTGCTGGCAGCCTGGGCGGCGCTTTCGGGGCGCAGAAACATGATTTTCCCGGCGCCCTCGAGCGCTTTGTGCACAAGCTCAAAAGCCGCGGCTGGAAGCAGTGATTCCGGATCCAAGTAGAGCGCGATGTTATAAACCGATTCGCCGCGGCGGAAGGCTTCGGCGATCATCAGACGCTCATATTCGTTCCAATCAAACTTCGCATCGTCGGAAGCCTTTTCAGGAGCAACGGCGCTTTTATGCAAAAGGCGATTGATATGATCGCGCAGAGCGCCACCATCGGGAGGCTGCAGATGGTCGCGATAGGCTGCCAGCATTTCGTGGAAAGTGTCCGCCGCGGTCAGCACGACCTCGGGAATCAGGGCGGCGTTTTCCTTGGCCAGTTCCGGCGTGAGGACGTCCTCGAGTTCGTGCGCGAGCTCGCTGAGTTCGCGAAAGCCGCAAGCCGCCGAATCACCTTTTAAAGTGTGGACCGCCCGCCGAACACTGCGAAGATTTTCCTTGTCCGCTGGATGTTCTTCCAGCGCCAGGCCGGCTTCGTTCATGTTCTGCAGAATCTCCGCGGCGCTTTCGAAGAAAAGCTCGCGAAGTTCGGATGCGCGATCATCAGGCAAAAAACTCACGGTGTCCCCTCAATTTTCTGGTAAACGGTCGCGCTGTTTTGATGAATCATGTGAAATTTCGTGGTGAGTCCGAACAGACTTTCCGCGTGCCCGACGAAAAGATAACCCTCAGGATTCAAGCAACGGTGGAATTTGTCGATCAGGCGCTTTTGTTCCGGCTCGTCAAAATAGATCATCACATTGCGGCAGAAGATCACGTCGTTACGCAGGGGCAAATATTCGGTTTTCAAGTTATGAAAGTCGAATTGAACCAGGCTTTTCAGTGCGGGCTTGACGGAATACTTGTCGCCGACCTTGTCGAAGTAGCGCAGCCGGCAGGTGTAATCCACCGTTTCCATTTGCGCCTCGGTATAAATTCCCTGCTGTGCCGTGAGCAATGCCGAATAATTGATATCGGAGGCCAGAATTTCGACTTTCCACGGCGGAGGAATCAGCGGCTTTGGCGTGGGCATCTCAAAGGGAAGCGGATTCCGCAAGTAGTAATAGGCCAGTGCGTCGCAAACTAAAAGGGCCAGCGTATAAGGCTCCTGGCCGGTGGAGCATCCTGCGCTCCATATCTTCAACGACCAATCGCGACGTTCCTGCTTGCGCTTCAGGATTTCTTCGAGCGTCACTTTTTGGAAAAGATCGAGTTGCGGACGAATGCGGAAGAAGCTGGTCTCGTTTACGGTTAGGTTTTCGAGAAGGGATGCGAGTTCTTGTTTACCCTCGCGGCTTGTGAGCAAACGGTAGTAAGTGTAAAACGAATCCATCTGGCAAGCTTTTAGGCGGCGTTGCAAACGATCTTTCAGGAAGTGCGTGCGGCGTTCGTCGAAATACATGCCGCATTCCTGGTAAACCAGCGTTTGCAAGAGCTTCAATTCGGCTTCCGTAAGTGGCACCTGCGTCGGGAGAGTGGTAGTGGACATTCGTTCCTCAGTGTTGCCGCTTCCTGCCAAGTCTGTACTTATCTCTCTAGATGGCCCGCTGGAACCGCGTCAACGGAATCGGCCACGTCGTCCAGACGACGGAGTTCGCCGCGTTGGAGAATCTTGCTAAGGTCGAGCAGAATGATCAGACGGCCTTTCAGCTTCCCGACACCTGTGATGTAGTTCAGCTCGCCTTCCTGGAATACATCCTGTGGAGCTTCAATCTCAGAGGGCGCTATACGCAAAACTTCGGATGCAGAATTCACCATCAGCCCAATCAAGCGATTCTCCATCTCGACCACCACGATGCGGTTTTTCTTGCTAGGCTCCCCTATTTTTTCGTGAAAGCGTTTGCGCAAATCGACGACCGGAATAATCCGTCCGCGAAGATTGATTACCCCTTCAATATAGTCGGGGGCGTTAGGAACGGACGTAATAGCCGGTACGCGCACTATTTCGCGCACCAAGGAGATGGGCACAGCGAAAGTTTCGCGTCCGATGCGGAACCCTACAAGCTGAAGTTCTTTGTCCATGTCTGGATGTGCGTGCCTCTACGAGTGTGCCAGTTCAGCGTACTCTTCCCGAGTTTGCCGCTCCGCTCCTGCAGGTGCACGGCGGGAAGCATGACGACGGCTCTCGGCGAGTCCTTCATCGAGGACGAAGCGGTCCATCGATTCCAGCAGCGCGCGGGAGAGTTTCGACATCTGTTCCGCCGCTGCCGCCAGTTCGGATGAGCTCGAACTGGACTGCTGGACAAGTTCGCGCATTTTTTCCATCGCACGCACCACACCTTGCGCTCCGGAAGCCTGTTCTTCCACCGACGAATTGATTTCCTGGGTGATTTCGGTCAACCGGTTGGTGGCCTTGGCAATCTGCGTGGATCCGCTGGACTGCTCCATGGTTGCAGCGCCGATTTCCTGTGAGAATTTGTAAACCTCGGAAACTACGTCGGAGATTTTTTCAAGCGCGAAGCTAAGGTCCTTGTTCAACAACAATCCTTCCTGGACCATGCTGGTGCTCTTCTCCATGTTGTCCACTGCTTCGCGGGCTTCCTTTTGTATGCCCTGAATGAGTTCGGAAATTTCCTTGGTGGATTGCGTGGATTTCTCCGCCAGCTTGCGCACTTCTTCAGCGACGACGGCAAAACCCAATCCGTGTTCTCCCGCGCGAGCGGCCTCGATGGCAGCGTTCAATGCCAGGAGGTTGGTTTGTTCGGCGAGATCGTCGATGACTTCAATAATTTTTCCGATGTCATCAGCACGGCGCCCGAGAACATCAATAATCTCGGCCGAAGATTGAATTGCGTGGCTGGTACGGTTCAATCCCTCGGTGGCTTTGTCCATGGTTACCATGCCGGTTTGAACTTCTTCGCGCGAACGGTGCGATATGTCCACCAGGAGCTTTGCGGTGTCCGCCACGCGCTGAATCGAAGTGACCATCTGATCGATGGAGGCTGACGTTTCGGCCACGCTGGAAGCTTGAACCTGCGTGTTCTTCACCACGTTTTGCACGTTGATGCTCATTTCATGCATAGTGCTGGTGACTTCATCGATCGCAGAAGCCGCTTGCACGCTTACTTTCGCCGACTCATCGGAGGCGCTGGCCATCTGTCCGGAACCGCTGGCCACTTGCGAAGCGCTATCACGCACCTGACGAACCAGATCGCGCAGACCTTGCGTCATTCTTGTGAACGCTAATGCCATAGTGTCCTGAGGAGAACGCGGTTTGACGGAAACCGACAATTGACCCTCTGCGATTGCCGCGGACACGGCCGCCATTTCCTTCAAATGCACGATCATTTTGTTGAAGTTGGACGCAAGTATTCCCACTTCATCCTGCCGGTTAATATCGATGGACTGATCCAAGTCGCCGGATTCCCCGATGCTGTGAGCCACTTTAATCAGGTGATACAACGGCTCTTTAATGGACTTGGCGGTGGCGAAAGCGACGAAGCCGCCAACAAGGATCGCAAGCAGCGTGCCGACGGTAGTAATAATGGTGCTCAAGGCGGTCGCGGACGCGGCGGAGGTGTTCGAATCGTCGAGCGACTTGCGAACGGCCAGGCTCGCCTCGTCCAGAACTGCGGAGGACTTGTTGAACCAGGAATTGGGATCGTGTTGAAGATAGAAAATTTGCAGATCGGAGACGGTGGCGTCGCCGGCGTCCACTTGATGACGCTTCGCCATCATGGGCTTCGCGAAATCCTCGGCCCAACTGTGCTCGCCGGTTTCAACCTGGACAAAGGCAGACTTGAGGCCTGCGTCGTTTGCCCGGGATTCGACGTCCTTGAGAAGCGCCGATAAATCGCCGACGCCTTTGTTGGTCTTGTCTTCGTCGCGGAGGTCGCCGCTAAGGAGGTAATTGCCGAGGTACAGGCGATTCTCCATCATCTGGAAGCGGACACTTTCGATCGCTTTCACATCGGACAGCGTGGAAGCAACCGTGGCCCGCGCGCTATATTCGCGCCGCACTGTGAAAATGTTGATGATAAAGAGAACCAACATGATGGCGAGTACGGCGCCAAACCCCAAGTAAAGCTTCTTCCCAATTGTCATATCGCGACGCCTCCCGCCCATTGAAACTTCCGCTCGCAAAGAGCGGTTACCGCCCCCTAGTTGCCCTGCGTGTTAAACTCGAATTCGACCATTTCCACGGTGTCTTTCGGTGCTGGCTCAAAACGCCATTTTTTCAACGCTTCAAGCGCGGAATTTATTAGTAAAGGACTTCCGCCGATTACTTTTGTAGTAAGCACATGCCCATCGGCTGCTACGGTGACCTCAACCTTTACCTTTCCTGAGACGTTCATCTGCTTCGCGAGCGGGGGATATTCCGGCACAACCCGCGTACGTACTTTCCGCCTGGCAGCTTCCGCCGAATTTTCCTGTGCCCGGGTCTTGTGTATAGAAGCGGATGACTCAATGAGAAAGATTGCAAGGATCAAAACAGCAATACTTGCTCTTGACCGCATGACCGCGCCCTCCCTGAGGGATAACTCCGACTTCGGAAATTGCACGAAGGCTGCCATGCGGCAGTCGATATTTCTTGTTTAACTTTTCTTGCTAAGAACCTCGGGATGCGATTGATATTAATAGGCTTACAAAGAGCTTGTATGGTCGAACCGATGAGTGTCCGTTGGAGAAACTGTCTCAGTTCGCTGAAGTTGGTCCCTCGACCGTCTCACGCTGCGACAAGCTACGATTGCCGCTTACGTAACATCGTAGACTGGCCAGCTTGACTCAAAATGAGATGGGGCCGTAACGTCTTTTACGTAGCCAAGATCGCGCGCAAGCCCCCAATCCTCCATGCGTGCATTGAAACGAAGCGGAGATGTCTCAACTCGACTCGACGGCTCGTCAGAGAGCCTGCTGGCGCAGTTCTCCGCCACCACCCTTGAGCTCAATCCGTCGTTAGGAACCAAGGAGTTTGCCCGCCGGTTGACCGCGCGCGCGGCAGAAATGTTGGGAGCGCGGTCCGCCGTTCTGGTGTTAGCCCGCGAATCTGATTGGGAGATTGCTGCGCTCAGTGGACCCGCACATCGCTGGGACGCGATGACTCAGCACCGTTTGGCGGGAACGCTGGCCGAACAGGCCATCTCGCTCGGCTCCGAATTGCGCAAAGGATTTGCCGCGCGACTGCTGGGACCCGGCTTGGCGGACTCCCTTGGATGGAAAGAATTGGTGCTCGCGCCGCTTTTCGGCAGCGAAGCGGAGCTTCTGGGCGTCCTGTGCTTGGTCGATTTAAGCCGCGAGTTATCTCCGGCCGAGCGTCAATTGCTGGAAGCTCTTGCCAGCCATGCGGCAGTGGCGCTGGAAAATGTTCGGCTGTTTTCGCGCATTGAACAATCGCGCAAACAGTGGGTGCAGGATTTCGACGCGATATCTGACTTCATTATCGTGCACGATACGAGCAATCGGGTGCTGCGTCTTAACCGCGCGTTGGCGGATCTGCTGGAGGTTCCGCCCACGGAGGCGATTGGCCGCGACATAGGCACCATGGAACTGCTGTCATCGCCGGCGCAAGCCGGATTTTGTCCATTCTGTAGGAATCCGCAATCTTCGCATGAGGAATTCATTCATGAGGCCGCGGAAAGAACTTTTCTTGTTTCGGCTTCGCGCATTCACGGAGGACCCAAAGACGAGCTGCGCACCATTCACGTTCTAAAAGACATCACTGACCGGCGCACCGCCGAACGTCGCTATCGCCGCGAGCGTGACTTCAACAAAAATATCCTAAACAACACTCAGAGCATGATCCTGGTACTCGATACTGCCGGGCTCGTGAGTTACGCCAATCGGCGCTGCTTTGAATCTGGCTACAAAGAGCAGGATTTGTTGGGCCATGCGCTCGTACAGTTGGTGCCGGCCGCGCGGCGAGGTCTGTTGGTGGAAGCTCAAGAGCGCGTGCTGCAAGGATCGGCGCTCGATAATCTGGATATGCCTCTGTTTCGTGGAAACGGGACCACCGGACAGTTTTCGGTGAGCTTGAGCCCGATGCGCGATGAACAGGGAAATATTAACAGCATCGTGGTGGTGATGACAGACATTACGGATGCGGCGGACCTTCAAGCAAAATTGATGCACACGGAAAAAATGGCCGCGCTGGGTCAACTCGTTTCCGGAGTGGCGCATGAAGTGAATAATCCGCTTGCCGCAATCGTCGGTTTTACGGATCTGCTGCTCGAGGATCCTGAGGTCCCCGAAAACGCGAAAGAAGAGCTGCACGTTATTTTGCAGGAAGCGCAGCGGACGCGAGTGATCGTCCAGAATCTGCTCAGCTTTGCGCGCCAAATGCCGGCGCAGCGTGAGCCATTGCAGGTTAATTCTGTGCTGCAGCAGACAGTGAAGCTTCGCGCTTACGATCTTTCAAATCATGGAGTGGAGCTGATCGAAAACTATAGCGATGATTTGCCGGCGATCGTTGGCGATCCACATCAGTTGCAGCAGGCGTTCTTGAATATATTGAACAACGCTTATGACGCGGTGCATGAGACGCGGCGCAAAGGGAAAATCGAAATAGGAACGTCGCATCACGAGGGGCGCTTGGAAATAGTATTCCGGGATAACGGCCCAGGCATCTCACATCCCGATCGCATCTTCGATCCCTTTTTCACCACAAAGGAAGTAGGCAAAGGCACTGGACTCGGCCTCAGCATTTGTTACGGCATTGTTCGGGCACATTCTGGAGAGATTTCGGCGCGGAACAATCCGGATGGCATCGGGTCCACTTTTATTGTGCGTCTTCCAATAGCGGCGAAGAGCGTGGAAGCATACGAACAGCAGGAGTCGCAATGATGGGCGCGAGCATGACTCCGGCGGTGGCGCGCGGCCGCATTTTGTTGATCGAGGATGAGCCATCCGTCGCCGCATTCCTGCGCACGGCGTTGGAACGTCGCGGATACGAGATCGAATGTTCGGCATCGGCCACGGACGGCTTGCAACTTCTCGCCACCGGTGACTTTCGCGGCGTAATTTCGGACTTTCGAACGCCTGGCGGAATAACCGGCGCCGACGTTCACGACTGGCTAACTCGCCACCGGCCGGAACTCGCCTCACGAATTATTTTTATAACCGGCGACACCGCTAGCGCTGACACCATTGCGCTACTAGCGAGAAATGGCACACCTTGCGTTGAAAAGCCGTTCCGCATTCATCAACTCATTGCGGCGGTGGAAAAAACGATCGGAAAACCATGAAAGAAGAATCCAAACTTCGATTTCTGATTGTGGACGACGAACAAAGTATCCGTCGGCTATGCATGACCGTGGGACAAGGGCTCGGGTTCGCCTGCGCCGAGGCGGAAACGGCAGAGTTGGCGCTCGAACTGGTGGAAACCAGCCCGCCTGACATCGTGGTCACCGATTTGAAGCTCCCCAGCCTCTCCGGCGCCGATCTGCTCAGGAAAATACGCGAACAATTGCCGCGCGCGGAGACTGCAATTATGACCGGCCACGGGTCGATTGAATCCGCCGTGGACGCCATGCGGCAGGGCGCCTACGACTACATCGAAAAACCATTTCGCGTTGAAAGACTGAGGCAGCTCTTGCAGCGGATGGCCGAGAAAGTTCGCCTGGTCGCGGAGAATCAGTTCTTGCGGGAACGTGTCAGCACGGAAACACAGCTCGACGGAATTGTGGGAACCTCGTCGAAAATCGAAGATGTTCTTCGAATGATTTCCAGGCTGAAGGAAACGCGTACGCCTGTCTTAATCACGGGCGAGAGCGGCACGGGCAAAGAGCTCGTTGCGCGCGCGATTCATTTCCGCGGACCGCTGGCGCAAATGCCGTTTATCGCGGTGGATTGCGGCGCGCTGGTACCGACGTTGATGGAAAGCGAGTTGTTTGGACACGAAAAAGGTTCTTTTACTGGTGCGCTTAAGACCAAAGCCGGGCTTTTCCAGGCCGCGCATGGCGGAACAATCTTTCTTGACGAAATCGGCGAACTGCCGTTGGAATTGCAGGCCAAGCTGTTGCGCGTTTTGCAAGAGAAAGAAGTGCGCCCCGTTGGCAGCAATGTGAAGGTTCCGGTGGATGTGCGCGTGATTGCGGCTACAAATCGTGACTTGGAAGCCGCGTATAGAGCCGGCACCTTTCGCAAGGACCTCTACTTTCGATTGAACGTGGTGACCGTGCATTTACCGAGCTTGCGTGAGCGGCGTTCCGACATACCGCAGCTAGTTCACTGCTTTCTGGACCGCTATGCCCCGGGCGAAAATATCCAAGTCACGCCCAACGCCATGAAGAATTTTTTGCAATATGACTGGCCGGGAAATGTGCGAGAACTCGAAAATTGTATCGCACGCGCGGTTGCGCTGGGAGATCATCACACCATTGACGCCAGCGATCTTCCGCCGACCATATCCATGGCGCAAGACGGGGATAATGCTGAAAGCAGTGACTCCGCGCTTTCCACTACGGCGCTGGCCGACCTCGAGCGCATAACCATTCTGCGGGTTTTCGAGCAAGCAGGCGGCGACAAAGCACTCGCAGGCAGAATGCTGGGAATCAGCCGCGCCACGCTTTATCGTAAACTGAAGCTTTACAACATTCCGCTGCGACCGACGCATAAAGACCACGTGCGAATGGCGTCGTGAAATCATTGAGAGCGTCTCATCGGACGCGTGGTAGCTAGCTGCGCGCTCCAATCGCTGCGCCGCGTGAGACGCTTCGTCGCACACTGAGACAGCGCGAGACAAGAGTTTCAATCTTCATCCCGCAATGACCTGAAATAGAACCACTTAATATTCCGCTCGCCCATCCATCTTTGGCTGTTCATGTGCATTCCTATCGCGGGGAGTTTTCCGCTCTTCTTTGTACCGTACCGCTCCGCTCGCATGAACTTCCCAGAGCATCGGAGTTGTCGACCAACGCTGAGGCCGAAGGATCGGGGGACGCGTGTTGAGTGAAACGGGATTAGAGGGGATTTCACAAGAACAGACGTGCGCTGAAAAACTAGCTCAACTTTTTCCCGGAGCTTCGCCCATGCATATTCCCGTGCGGATTCTGACCCTGGGATCGAGCCGGCGGCGCCTGCAGGAGAGAACGGTGATCGAATTCGGCACCGCGAACGAGGTTTTGTTTTCTTCAAGGCTACCGTTGGAATTCGAAGATCGCGTGCGACTGCTGAATTCAGATGGATCGCTGGATGCGTGCGCGACGGTAGTAGCGGTGAGATATCACAACGGGGGTAAAGCGGTGGCAGCTCGATTCGTCGGAAGCATCGACAATTGGATCATCAAACCATGACAACAAACACAAATGTTTCAAACTTAAAGAAAGCCGCCACTCCTTCCGATTTTGCATCGCAATGGGGTGAGGCGCGTCTGGCTTATCCGCTGTACGCTGCTCTAGCGGCGCAGTTCAACTTCGCGCCGCTTCCGCATCCCGCCGGAGAAATGCCGCCGTTGCGGCCCACACGCGATGTGTTTGACGCGGACCTGAAATGGTTCGACTCCATTGATGAGAATCTTCGCGCGTTTCAAATTCGCCAGCTCCCGCCGGAAATTTTGAACGCCAGCGAGGACGGACTGCGGGCATTTTTGCAACGGCAGTTGAGGAAGCAGGAAAAAACAGCCGCCGACCGCGACAAGATCGATTTGCTTCTGGTGCAGTATTTCGCGTTGTGCGCGCCGGAAGACCTTTACCGCAAGGACATCGGCCTCGGCGACGCTGCGCAGGTGCTGCAGCCTGTCTTAGGCGAAGTGGATCTTGCGCCGCTGGAGTGGTGCGCGCCGCTGGACCAAATCCTGGAAAAAATCGCGCAGTGCCAAAGTTTGCGAGACATGATGGAACACGGCCTGCTAGAACAGGGCCGTTTGGTGAAAGAATCTGCGGGACCTCTCTTTTACGATCCTGCGGCGCTGATCACTTTCTGCCGTTTCAATTTTCTGCTTCGCCGGGCTTTCATTCGCCTATTGCATGCCGACTTGAACGCGGTGCACCACGCTATTGAGCGGCTGGACTCCATGGGAGTGAAAACCGTGGACTGCCGGCGTGCGGGTTTCTCGGCTGCCGAGCCGACGACTCAACTGCGTTACTACTGCGAAAACTGGCGGCAGCCTTTTCATAAGGACTACACGGCCAACTCCGTAAGGCGTGCATTCGAGCAATTGCTTGCGTTGCGCGCTGATTTGGAAGAAGCCTTGGGAACCGCGCAAGGCGGCCCAGCTTGCATACACCTTCCTGACGATGTCGCTCATGCTGCCGCAGCGCCGGTCGATCATCACGACGAAGAAGAGCCGGTAGTTTCGAGTGTGCCCGCTCCAGCGGCTGTGCAGGTTTCACCTCCGAACTCTCCGGGACCAAAAAACACGGACGCCACCAGTGTTTCGAATCAGCCTGCGAAGACGCCGCCAAGCATTCCACCGGCGGCGGTTCAAAATCCTAGCCCAGGAAATGATGGCCCTGCTGCGCCGACCAGCACGGCAGAAATGGAAAAGTGTCTGGAAGGAATTTGGGAACAACTGATTGCCGCTCCGCCTTCGCGCGGACGTTCGATGTCCACCGTTATTCTGCAGGATACAAAAGTCCTGCTCTCGTCGTGGGAAGTGGGCGCTTTCGTAGCGGATGGCGGGCAGGAAGCCGAAGACTTGCGACGCGCTGTGGTGGCGCGAGCTTTGCTCGGTCTGGCAATCGATCAGCGAAAACGCTCGGGCGACTTGAAACCGCTTGCTTCCGCGCTGGTGCTGGCGCGAACGGAAGTCTCCTATTTCCAGGGACGCGTGGAGCAAGCCAAGCGCGCGAAAAATACTGAGGCGGCGGTGAATCTGGGTATCAGCACGAAACGGCTTCTTTCGTTCATCGAGGAAGCGGAAAAGCTTCAACCTTAAAGCTCAAGACAGATGGGGGCCCTCTTGAATCACGCCAGCGTCCTGATTGTTTCGGACGATACGGAATTTGCTCGGTCGATAGCGGCACGTTGGCAGGCTGAGCGCTACGTTCCGGAAGTTACGCTGGTCACCAGCAATGTCTGGCCAGGTTCGACTGCAGCTGGATCTGACCTGGTGATTGTGGGTCCTGTTCGCGACCGTAAGGTCTCCGAAATCCTGGCTACTTTGCATTCGCTGCCAAACGTTAACTGCGTTTGTGTATGTGACGATGAAAAGGATATCGCGTCACTGCAGTCCGACTATCCGCATTTGCAAATCATTCCACGGCAGGACGGCTGGATCTCAACGCTAATTCTGGTGGCATCCGAGGCGTTGCGGCGCGCGCAAGCCGTAACCCGCGCGCAACGCGCGGAACGTCTCGCGATAGAAAGCCAAGCGCAAGCGACATTAGGCCGCTACATGCTGGAGATGCGGCCGAGCGTGAATAACGCGTTGACCTCGATCTTGGGCAATGCGGATTTATTGCTGCTGGAACCGGAGCAGGTGACCGGCGAATGTCGCGACCAAATACGCACGGTCCACACCATGGCGTTGCGGTTAAACGAGATTATGCAGCGATTCTCATCGCTCGCGGCCGAAATGCGGGCGGGTGAGAAAGAGTCTCAAGGTGATACGGAAACGGTTTCTCATCGCCTGATTCACGGCTCATGAGCGAACCGCAAATCGCCCGTAAGGGCAGGCAATGAAAGGCTTTGGCCACACGTTCGCATTGCGAGAATTTGACGCCAAGGGTGGCTGTCTAGTTGCAATTCTTTCTCGGGGCACGAGTGTGGAGGCGTAGGCATGTTGAAGAAAATTCTGGTAGTGGACGACTCGCAAGCCGAAATCAGGCTGATGCAAAACATGCTGCAGCAAGGGGGCTTTTACTCCATAGGCATTTCCGATCCCACGAAGATCGAAGAAGCAATTGACGAAGAGCGCCCCAACGTAATTTTGCTGGATGTGGTGATGCCGAAACGGAATGGCTTTCAAGCTTGTCGCGATTTGAAAAGCCATCAATCGTATGCGCAAATCCCGGTAATCCTGGTGACCTCAAAAACCGCGCCGAGCGACCGCTACTGGGGCGAACAACAAGGCGCTAATGGCTACGTAGCCAAGCCGTTTACGCCGGATGAATTGCTCAACGAAATCAAGAGGCTGGCTTGATGTCGAGGGAACACGACAACACAACGCTGCTACATCCTGAACTCAGCGGCGGCGAGTTCCTCGAGAACGATTCGTTCTCTGAAGAGCGCTTGCCTGAGCGACAGTACTGTGTGTTTCGCGCTGGGCGCGAACGTTTTTGTTTTTCCGTGCTTGAAGTAGAAGAAGTCGTGGACTGGCCGATTGTAACGCGCATGCCTCTCGCACCGGCATTTCTTATGGGAGTTTTCAATTTGCGCGGAACGATTGTCCCACTGGTGGATATTGCTTTTACAGAGGGACGTCGACCCGGAATGCTTCCGAAACATGTTGTGGTGGCGGCATTGAAGGGCGATTCGCAAAGTGGCGACTTACGGTTGGGAATTGCGGCCGATGAAGTGATCGGAACGTATTCGGCGACGGAAGAATCGTTGCTGGATCAGGCGCCCGCGGAAGTACCACATTGCCGCGGAATGTTGCGCCACGACGATCGTCTTGCACTGGTAGTGGACCTGCGGCGTCTAACCGACGTTTTTCCTGTCCCGGTGATTTGATGAACGCATTGATTATTTTTTTGAGGTACGGGAACGGGCTCATTTTGTGGGTCGACCACTGCCTGCGATCCGTTTTGCGAATTGCGCGGTAAACACGTTCTTTGGAGGAAGTCATGAAAGCTCGTTTGAGTTCCACGATTTGGCTGCTGGTTTTCTGGATCGGTGCCGCCCTCTTCGGCGTGCTGGGTATGGCGTACTACGCCGGCTCGCACGCAAGCGCGGGGGCCGATGCCACCTCGTTTCCAGGAGGAAGTAATGGTGCGCTGGTGGGCGCGGCGATACTTGCGCTTATTGCAGCCGTTTCGCTCGTCTATGTGCTGAGCAAACGCGTGCTCACGCCGGTTGCGGAGATCGCTACGTTCTCTGAACGCCTTGTCGCCGGCGACGTGCGCGCGCGCGTCGAAATCGCCTCGGGCGACGAGTTTGGCTTTATCGCCGAGAATTTCAATCGCAGCGCTGCCAAGGTCGCTCATGCGGTGACCAACCAGCAAGCGCAAGACTCGCTTCAGCGCAGCATCACCGATTTGCTCAACACCATCAGCCAAGTGGCGCGGGGCGATCTGAATATTCGCGGCAAGGTCAGCAACGACGCCCTCGGAAACGTTGTGGACTCCGTGAACTTCATGCTCGACAACTTCACCAAGGTTCTCGAACGCGTGCGCAAGGCAGCCGTTGATGTCAGCACTAGCGCGAACCAGATCCTCGAAGCCGCAGACGATATGACGGCGGGCGCGACGCAACAGGACCAGGAAATCACCAATACTTCATCGGCTGTCGAAGAGTTGACGGTTTCGATGAAGCAGGTTTCGAATAACGCAGAAGCCAGCGCCGAAGCAGCTCGCCGCGCTCTCGATGCCGCGGAACAGGGCAACCGCGCGGTACGCGACACGCTGGAAGGTATGCAGCGGATTCGCGCTTCTGTGCAGGCGACCGCAAAGAAGATTAAATCGCTCGGCGATCGTTCGCTGGAAATTTCGGAAATTATCAACGTGATTAACGACATCACCGAGCAGACCAACTTGCTGGCGCTTAACGCCGCCATCGAAGCGGCTCGCGCCGGAGAGGCTGGCCGAGGATTCGCTGTCGTCGCCGATGAAGTTCGCAAATTGGCCGAGCACTCACGCAGCGCCACGAAAGATATCGCGGCACTAATCAAAGCCATTCAGGCGGAGACGAACGAGGCCGTCGTTGTGATGGAGGAAGGCACGCGCGAGGTGGAAGTGGGAGCAGGTCTGGCAGATCAAGCGGGAAAAGCGCTGGAGGCTATTTCGAGCGTAGTGCGTCAGTCAGCCGAACTAGTACAGGAAATTTCTCTCGCCTCCAAACAGCAAGTGCGCGGCACAGAAGGCGTGGCGAATGCCATGCAGATTATTTCGGGCATTACCCGGCAGACCACGCAGGGTGCGCGTCAAACCGCCTCTACGGTGGGCAACATGGTGAAACTCTCCGAACAGCTCAACGAGGCGCTCGCGCAATTCCGCTCGCAATCGGGGCGGCCTTCGGAATCGTCTGTTGCCGAGGACACGCGGCCAGCCGCGCCAGTGGGAGCACACCGTTAGTAGTGCATGGAGGAATTAGAAGAATTAGGCCAAATAAGCGTGCCGAAGATGATCCAACATTTCAGCGCCGCGCAACTCACCGAGACCGAGCTTGGGGAAATGCGCGCGTTAATCGAGCAGCGCTCCGCGATTTTGCTGGATTCTTCGCGCGAACGTTTTTTCTCAACTCGTATCCGTGAATATCTGGATACGAAACGTATCGCCAGCGGGACGGAGCTGTTGCGCGTCGTGCGCGCTTCAGGCAGTGAATACGACGCTCTGCTTGAACAGTTGCTTACGCAGGAGACTTCGTTTTTTCGCTATCCAGCGGTATATGAAGCGTTGAAGAAACGGATTCTTCCGGAGATTCAGGAAAGGAAATTTTGGCAGAACCCGCGGAAGCTGCGGATATGGAGCGCCGGATGTTCGACAGGCGAAGAACCTTATTCGATCGCGATCACATTGTCGGATGCGTTGAAGTTTGCGGAAGCCTGGGAGATTGAAGTTCTGGCCACGGACATCAGCAGCCGAGCATTAGGCCAAGCCGAACGCGGCGTTTACGCCAAGCGCAGCTTGCAGGACGTTTCGCTGGGCCAGGTGGAAACATATTTTTCAGAGACAAAGCACGGATATCACGTGAGGCCGCGCATCCGAAAAATGATTTCATTCGTGCAAATGAATCTTGCCGAGCCCGTTTACTTTGGCAAGTTCGACTGTATTTTTTGCATGAACGTGCTCATGTATTTCTCGGCGCAAAGGCGGCTGGCGATTCTGCGGCGCTTTTACGACGCTCTGGAGCCCGGCGGATATTTCCTTTTGGGGCATTCAGAGACGCTTTCGAACGTCGGGATGAACTTTGAATCCATCGTCGCCGGTGATTGCCTAATTTACCGCAAACCTGTTCCTGTTGACGGAACGCGCACGCTGGCGGCCACGGAGGAACGTCCGTGACCTCGCCAAATCACGAATCCGTGGAACTCTTCCTCCAAGAAGCTTCCGAGCACCTTCAATACTTGCGCGAGTATTCCGGAATGTTGCAGGAGCCTCAAACCAAGCCCGAAGATCTGGAGAAACTTTACATCGCGGCTCACACGCTTGCAGGAACTTCAGCGAGCTATGGGTTTCCGCAGTTCTCCGAAGTCGCGGCCAAAATGGCGCACATTTTTCACTACGCCATGAATGCAACGTTGACTGCGGACATGCACGGGCCGCTGACCGAGTTTATCTCCGACGCAATCTCGGTGCTCGAATTCGATTTGCTGCAAATCAGCTCGAGCGGCGCCGAAACGGCTGAGGACATTGCTGCGTTCAAGCAACGTTATTCTTTCGCATTTCCTGCGGCGCCTTCCGAGGCGGCTTCGGAAAACGAATACAGTTCAAGCGCTGACGGCTCTATTCCGAGGGTGGACTACGCCCCGTCCGAAGTTGCACCGGCAATCTCCTACACCGACAAATTGCCGAAAGACGGCGAAGTTCCTGACGAAGTCCTCGACTTTTTCATTCCGGAGGCCGAAGAGCACCTGCAGGTAGTGACCGAGTGCCTGCTTATGCTGGAGGCGAATTCAAAGGCGGAAGATATTAACCGGTTGTTCCGCGCCATGCATACAGTGAAAGGGTCCGCGGCTCAAGTCGGTCTACATCGACTTTCTGCAGTCGCGCATCGCGTGGAAGATTTAATCGGGGAACTGCGCGACGGCCATTTGCGACCTAACGCAGACATTATCGATATTTGCCTGCAATCCGTGGACGTGCTTAAAAAATTCCTTCACCGGCAATGGGAGAGCGACGCGGAGATGCGCAGCGCCATCGATCCTCTGCTTTCCAGAATCGAAGAGCTCGCGCCTGAAGAAGGAAATCAAGAAACAGCGGAACCGAGCCAAGCGCCTGCGGGCTCCGAAGAACGGCAAAAAGAATCTGTCAACGAACTTGCAACGAGCGTGGCCTCGTCCCCCGCGCCACAAGTCCTACCGCAGGCGAAGTCGGTGCGCATTTCTCTCGAGCGTCTGGACCGTATGATGAACGCGGTTGGGGAGCTCGTTATAAACCGAACGCGCATGCTCGGCCGCCTGTCGGAACTTGGCAAGCTTGTCGACATTTTAAATTTTTCAAAGAGCCGGCTCTCGGGAAAAGTTGGCGACTTTCAAGAAAAGCACGAGTTCAATCGCATCCGTGCGACGCTGATGCCTGGCAGCCAGGCTCCGCAAAAAGATACCTTCCGTGGCCATTTTTCAAACATGCCGGAACTCATGGCCGGCGATTGGGCGGAATTCAGCGATCTCGAAATGGATCGTTATGACGACTTCAATATCTTGTCCCGCTCGTTGACTGAGATATCTGCGGATATAACCGAAGTCCTGGCACAGCTCGAAGGGTTCATGGGTCGCGTGGATTCGGACATCGATGAGTTCACAAAATTGGCGCACCACTTGCAGGATGAAATCACGGCGGCACGCATGGTGCCGATCGGCAACTTGTACACACGCCTATCGCGCACCGTAAGAGATGCGTCAAAGGCAGCCGGCAAACCCGTGGAGCTTTTGCTCGGAGGCGCCGAGACTGAGCTCGACAACAACATTATCCAGCACATTTCTGATCCGCTGATTCACCTCGTGCGCAATGCAGTGGCGCATGGCCTTGAAAGCCCAGCGGCGCGCCGAGAATCCGGCAAATCTGAAAAAGGTCGAGTCGAAGTGCGCGCGTACCATCGCGGCAACCACATCTTTATCGAAGTGGAAGATGACGGCCGCGGCATCGATTACGAGAATGTTCGCCGCCATGTGATGGAGTCCGGCACCCTTTCGCCGCTGGCCGCCGCCGAGCTCAGCGAACGAGAGTTGCGCGAATTCCTATTCCGTCCGGGATTTACGACTGCTTCTTCCATGACTGAGCTGGCAGGCCGCGGCGTTGGTTTGGATGTGGTGCGGGCGAACGTCCACGCGCTGAACGGTGAAATCGAAGTGCGCTCCGAGGTGGGCCGTGGCGCCTGCTTCACAGTTAAGGTGCCGCTGACGTTAATTATCTCGCAGGCTTTGTTCGTGCGTTGCGGCACCGCCGTATTTGCGTTGCCGCTCGCAGTAGTGGAAGAAATTCGCCGCCTGAAGCCGGCCGAAATAGAAGACGTAGGCGGAAAGCTGCTCACCCGCGTGCGCGACGTAATCACGGAAGTGGTCCGGCTCGATTTGCAGCTGGCTCTGCCGCCGCTCGAACCGATCAACGGCTATTTCCATATGGTTATCGTGAAAGTCGCCGGAAAGCAGGTTGGCGTAGTCGTAGAAGAAGTGCTGGGTAAAGACGAAATCGTTATCAAGAGTTTGGGCAATTACTTGCGGCGCGTAAAACTCTTCCCCGGCACGACAATTGCGCCGGATGGAAGCTTGATCTTGCTGATTGACTTGAACCGGTTGGTTTCCAACGATACGGTGGAACGCCACGCGTTGCCTTCCTCTTCGCCTGCCGCTCGAGTATTCGCGCCCGGCGCGGAAGCTGTAGCTGCCGGAAACATTCCCGCCGAAGCGGTCGATCCGGTCGAAAGCGACCGCGTCGTGGTGGTCGCGGACGATTCCATCAGCGTCAGAAAATTTGTGGGACGCATGCTCGAAAAAGCGGGTTACCGCGTGAGACTCGCCTCGGACGGCCTCGAAGCTTCGGAACTCATTGCGGAAGTGGGCTGCCATCTGGTGATCACCGATCTCGAAATGCCGCGAATGAATGGATACGAATTGTTGGCTCATCTCCGGCAGGATCCCATGACGGCGCGCATTCCAGTTCTCGTGGTTACTTCGCGTGCCGGCGCAAAACATCGAGACCGCGCCATGAAAGAGGGCGCTTCCGGATTTTTGACCAAGCCAGTGCAGGAGGATCAGCTAATTTCAACCGTCGAGAGTCTGGTTGATCCTGTTACGCCGAAGAGCAGATCGGGATTGCGTGTGCCGGTGCAGCAGGATTGAAATGACCATGCCTAGCGATAAGAAAATTCGAGTGCTCATAGTGGATGACTCCGCTTTTATGTGCAAAGTGCTGCAGGAGATCATCAACTCCGATCCTCAGCTTGAGGTCGCGGGCTACGCGCGTGACGGTCGCGACGCTGTGACGCTTGCGGAATCATTGCGTCCCGACGTAATCACCATGGACATCAACATGCCGCACGTGGACGGCTTGCAAGCCACGGAAATGATTATGTCGCAACATCCCCGGCCCATCGTCATTGTGAGCTCTGAATCGCGCGAAGGCGCGTCCGGCACGTTGCGTGCGCTCGAGTTGGGTGCAATTGACTTCGTTCCCAAGCCTTCGAGCGGGATTGATTTGGATATGCGCAGCGTGCGTGACGAACTCACTCGCAAACTGAAAATGGCTGCGAAGGTTCGCGTGGTGCGCACGGCAACACGCGGGAAAGTTACGTCTTTTCCAGCGCCGGTAACAAACGGAAAACCCCATGTCAATACGTCCGCTCCAACGCCGCAAAACGCCTCAAAGTTCCCAATCGTAGTTATCGCGGCGTCCACAGGCGGGCCCGCGGCAGTGATGCGCGTGGTTGCAGGGTTGCCAAGGGACTTCCCGGCGGCGGTGCTTCTGGTGCTGCACATGCCGGCAGCTTTTACCAAGCAATTTACGTTACAGCTCGCCGAGATTTCCAAATTGCCGGTGAAAGAAGCGGAAGCTAACGAGATGGTGCAGCCCGGCGCGATCTATTTGTGCCCCGGTTCACATCATTTGCGCGTGTCACCTACCGGCAAAATCGCGCTCGATCCTGGACTCAGGATCGAGGGCTATCTGCCGTGCGCAAATGCCGCGCTTGAGACAGTGGCCACATATTCGCGAACGTTGTCCATCGCAGTCGTGCTGACGGGAATGGGCAACGATGCAGCCAAGGGCGTGAAGTCCGTGAAGGCGAACGGCGGCTACGTAATCGCGCAGGACGAGGCATCTTCGGTGATTTTCGGGATGCCTGCCGAAGCCATCAAGACGGGCGCCGTGGACGAGGTCGTTGACCTCAACGAGATCAGCGCGGCCATTGAAAGACGCGTCGTCAAATTTTCCAAGCTGATGCCGGTGGGAGCGCAATGAAGATTGCAGCTCAAGACGCGGTGAAGGCGCGAAAGTCTCGCAGGCCGGAAGGTGTGATTCTGTTCAACGTGTCTAATCAGCTTTTTGCCATTGCCGCGGACTCCGTGCAGGAAATACGCAGCACGGATAGTTTGGGCGCTGCTTTGGAGATCGAACAGCAGGAAATTCCAAAAGTACGCCACACCATCGAACGCGGACACCGTACCTACTACGTGGTCAACGCCTGCGCGCACTTCGGACTGCGAATAGTGCGCCCCACATTAGTTTTGATGTTACGGCAAATCCGTGTGGCCGTCCTGGTGGACAAAATCGAGCGCATGGCGGAAATTTCTGGACTCCATGCTTTGCCCCGGGCTTTTGTTGGCCCAGAAAGGCAATGGTATCGAGGCCTCGCCTATCTCGAAGACCAGGTCATTCCTGTAGTGAGTCCGCTGGGATTTTTAACACCGCAAGAATTTGAACAGCTGGACAGCGCCTCGGAAGAGGCCTCACGCCGTGATTTGGAACGGACGGTGCAAATATGAATGCGCCTGACACCGAAAACGTGAAATCCTACGTCCTGCTCCAAATTGGGTCGCGCCGTTTTGCTTTGGCCGCGTCGGAAGTTTCCGAATTGGCGCCGCCGGTTCGGTTGCATCAATTTCCACACAAGTCGCCATTGGTGTCCGGGATTATCGTCAGGCGCGGCCGGCTTGTTCCGGTGTATGACGTTTGCCCTTTGCTGACCGGCAAGGATTCTCCGACGCACCAATTCTATTTGGTTGCGCGGCGGCATTTCGGATCTGCCAGCGAACCTGCCGCGATTCCAGTGAATGGCGATTCCGAACTTGTGACCGCGGACACCGTGCAAGTAACCAGCCCACCCTATGTTTCGGGCAGATTGATACACGCCGGCGAAAGTATCGAAGTATTGGACCTCGATAGACTAGTGGCTTTCGAATCTCGCGAAAGGACTCAAGTCGATACCGCGGAGCTCAGCTCATGAGTACCGTGGCGAATCTTCCGCGAATCCTGCTGATTGATAGCAACGTGTATTTCTCGAAGCGTTTGACGGACGCTTTGCAGCAGCAGGGCTTCGAAGTAGTGCTCAGCACGCAAGCTTCCTATGCCCTGACGATGCTCGAATGGAATGCTCCCACCGCGATTCTCTGCGCCACGAATTTGCGCGAAATGGGAGCGCTTGAAATGGCGCCAATTCTGCGAGCGGATGCCAAGACCGCCAACATTCCGCTCATTGCCATAGGCGGCGGTGGGGATCAGGCGCTGCTAGAGGCTTTCCGCGCAGGCTGCGACGATTTCGTCGATCGGCGCCGATCGCCTTCGGACATCGCCGCACACGTGCGGAGTTTTCTGCTGAGCCGTCAGGAAGGCTTCCAGCCAACGCAAATGCTCGCCACTGCCGACACCGATTTGAGCGGAAGCCTTTCGCATCTGGATCTCCCGGGAGTAATTCAGATGCTCGGCCAAGCGCGCCAAACCGGCGCATTGCACATCAACGCCGGCGAAACCGACGGAATTATCTTTTTTGAAGCTGGGGAAATTCACCACGCCGAGTGCGCCGCGCTTTTTGGCGACGAAGCCGTGACGGAAATCGTCAAGACCTGCCAGAGTGCTGCGAAAGGCGTCTATAAATTTGTGTACGGAGCAGCGGCCACACAACGAACGGTTCTTCGCTCGGCGACCGATTTGTTGCTCGACGCCATGCGGGAATTCGACGAAGCCGAACATAACCAAGTGGAGAACAAACTCCCATGAACGAAATGAACAATCCCACAACAGCGCGAGTTCCAACGGTCTATTTCATAGATGATAGCGCGACCATGCGCGAAGTAATCAAGATCGCCTTTCGCAAAGAAAATATCCAGGTCATCACTTGCGCCGACGCCGCTTCGGCAATTGAACAGTTCAACAAAGTTTCTCCAGACGCCGTAATCACCGACGTGATCATGCCCGACAAGGATGGCTACGAAGTTTGCGACTACATCAAGCAACATTACCGGTTCGCAAAAACGCCGGTAATACTGATGTCCGGAGTGGTGAACCAGTCCGTTGCGGAACGCGCGACAGCTGTGAAAGCAGATGAATTGATACGCAAACCGTTTCAGCCGCAAGATCTAGTTGTTCGTGTCAAGAGTCTGTTGTATCCGGGCGCTACCGGCGCCACACGCTCCGCCGTAGGCGAAGAGGAAGATGGAACTACCACCCGGCCTGCATTCACCTTGAATGGCCTATTCAATCCTGATGCTACTCGAACGGGCACCACAAATCGACCACAGGTTCCTGGAGCCGCAGCGCAGCCACGCGCGACGCAGACTTTAGTGGCCGCTCCCGCTACTCCGTCGTTTGCGCCGCCGACTCCTCCATTCACTTCCTTGGGAAGGACACCGACTTCTGCCGAGACAGCAGCAGCTCGGCCTTCGGCACAATCCTCTTGGGAAGTGCAGAAATTGCGCAACGAGATCCGTCGCCTCGAACTTTTCGTTAAGAAGCTGCAGGCCGAACTGGAAGCTGAACATCAGTACTGCGCCGCGCTCGAAGCTCATTTCAAGACTTTGCAAGAAGGCGAAGAGTCCCGCTAAGTCGCCAGGCTAGTCGAGACCTTTGGAGTGCAGAAATTCGCCCGCCACTTCAGCAATATCGCGATGTTCCCCATCCACCGCGTAATTCATCCTGCGCATTTCCGTATCGGATATTTTTCCGGACAACTCTGCAATGGCAGCCTTCATACCGGGAAAACGATTTAGGGCGTCCGGCCTTACGATGGGCACTGCCTCATAGGGAGGGAAATAATGTTTGTCGTCTTCCAGAATGACCAGGTCGCGTGCGGAGATAAGTCCATCCGTGGAATTCCCTGCGACGATGTCCACCTGGCCGCTTAGCAACGCGCGATAGAGCAGTCCCAAGTCAAAAATTCGCGGTGGCGTGTTGAATTTAAGGCCGTACACTTTTGCCAATCCCTCGTAACCGTCCGGGCGTTCCATAAATTCGTAACCAAACCCAGCCCGCCATTGCGGCGTATAGCGCGCGGCATCGTCAATGGTTTTCAAATTCAATCGGCGCGCATCTTCCCCACGGACCACAATTGCGAACGTGTTGTTAAAACCGAGCGAGGGCATTACCTCCATACTGAATCGTTGCCGATATTCGCTTTTTACCCGCTGAAACACTGCCGAGGGATCCTTTTGAATCGGATCATGCAAAATCGCGGTTAGAGCTGTTCCGGTGTACTCCACATAGGCGTCGATACGTCCCGCGAGTAACGCTTGTTGGCAAATATACGAGCCTGCCAAGTAGAACCGTCTGATGACCGGCCGATGCAGCTTGTTTTCCAGATGCTGTGCCAGAATTTCGGCGAGCAGCGCTTGTTCGGAAAAATTCTTTGAGCCGACAACAATTTCTTGCCGCTGAAGATTGCATGACGCTAGCAGTAGAATCAGGCTAAGTACGAATGCCGCTAGCCATTTGCTCATTGGCGCGTGGGCCGCAGACGCCGCTCCAGCAAACTCAATACGAAATCAGCCAGCAGCGCAAGGGCTGCTGCAGGAATCGCGCCTGCCAAAATCAACTGGTTGTTGACCATGGCCAAACCACGAAAAATAAATTCACCTAGACCACCAGCACCGACGGCTGCCGCAATTGTCGCGATCCCAATAGTCAGCACGGTGGCAACGCGCACACCGGCAAGAATCGTTGGCATCGCGAGCCGCAATTCGACCTGCCGGAGAATCTGATTTTCGGTCATTCCCATCCCGCGGGCCGCTTCTCGCACTGCCGCATCGATACTTTCGATGCCCGTGGATGTATTGCGAATGATCGGAAGCAACGCATACAACGTCAACGCGACAATTACTAGCCGGTCAGCACGCTCTCCTAACCAGGGCACGGGCAAAAGAAATCCAAAGAGCGCTAGGCTTGGAATAGTTTCGGCAATGTTGGCCCCGCCAAGAATTGGTTTTGAAAGCCAGGGCTGACGAGTGACGACAATTCCCAGCGGAACGCCGATGGCCACGGCCAGCAGCATCGACATGCCAACCAGCCAAACATGCTCAAGCGTCGCCTGAAGAATTTCCCTCTGGTGGCCAACAAAGAACTCAATGATGTTCATTCACCCTCTCCGCTTCTTCATACATACGGAAATTTGCTACGTAGGCCGCTGCCATAGGCTCCTTCGCAGCTAGAAATTCCGTGGGTGAATAAATCCCCGTCAGTTTTCCTTGTTCGAGCAGCGCAATGCGCGAGGCCAGCAAGAGGGATTCCCCTACGTCATGAGTGACCATCACCACTGTTTTTCCAAGCCTTCGCTGCAATTTCTGAAATTCCTTTTGCAACTCGCCGCGAGTAAGCGGGTCCAGCGCGCCGAAGGGCTCGTCCATTAGTAGAATCGGCGGATCTGCCGCCAATGCCCGCGCGATGCCGACGCGCTGGCGCTGGCCCCCGGAAAGCTCGTGCGGATATCGTTTCGCAAACTTATCGAACTCTAAATCGACAAGATTGAGCAGCTCCTTCACGCGAGCCTCCGTGCGTTCTGCGGGCCATTGTTCCAGCCGAGGCACCAGCGAAACGTTCTGCTCGATGGTCAAGTGTGGAAACAGTCCGACGTCTTGTATCACGTAGCCGATGTGTCGCCGCAATGCGATCGAATTCCAGCTTGCAGTTGGTTTGTTTTCGACCAGTACCTGCCCCTCGCTCGGATCGAGCATCCGATTGATTAGTTTCAGCGCCGTAGTTTTTCCAGCTCCGCTGCGCCCCAGCAAGGTCAGCGTATCGCGCCGGCTAACCGTTAAGTTAAGGTTGTGTAAAATGCCCTGCCCATTTGGCAAACGGTAGCCCGCGTTCCGAAATTCTATGATGGGCTCGGGTGGGGCGTCTCGATTGGTTTCCGCATTCATATGGCGGTGAGGAGCACGGTGTTCTCGCGAGGCTAACAAGAGCTGCGGCGCGCTGTCAAACACACTGCCCGTCGATCCGCCGAAGCCTTTCACTTACCGCCAAGGAATTTCCGGATTGCGAGCAGCACGTCCGCCATCATCGGCTCCGTAAGCTTTCCGGTGAACGTATTTTGTTGGCTGGGGTGAAAAGAGACAAATAGCCGCGGTAGTCCCGCGGGCAATTCGTAACTCGCACCGTGAAGAAACGGATAGGCTGCAAATCGGCTAATTTGACCTTTCGTCTTGAGCACTCCCAAATAAGTCCGCATCGCGATACTTCCCAGCACGAGTATGGCGCGAGGGCGCAACAGTTCCAGCTCCCGTTCAAAATAAGGTAAGCAATTGGCCAGCTCTGAGGGCAGTGGCTTGTTTGCAGGGGGCACACATCGCACAGCTGCCGCAATGTACGCGTTCTTTAACTTCAAGCCGTCGCCTCGCTGCGTGGAAGTCGGTTGATTCGCAAAGCCCGTGTCATAAAGTACCTTGTAGAGAAAATCGCCCGATCGGTCACCGCTAAAGACCCGGCCAGTCCGGTTTCCGCCATGAGCCGCCGGTGCCAGACCCAAGATCAGCAATTTTGCGCGCGGGTCGCCGAAACCCGGGACAGGTTTGCCCCAGTACTCCCAGCCGAGAAACGCTCGCCGTTTTTCGAATGCAACTTTCTCGCGATAGCAGACAAGTCGCGGGCACTTGCGGCAACGAATGATCGTTTGGTTTAATTTCTCCAGCGCTTCCAACTTTTACCCTTCGCCAGTTGTTTGAACCCTACAAACCATTGCAAGCGTCTATTCTAATTGAGGAATGCGTTGGCGCGCCTTGCATGCCTTCCTAATCTACTTCCATAATGAGAGGATTACGCAAAGGTTCTGAACCCGTATATGAATATCACCCGCGAGAAAATTGTCATTGTCGAGGATGATGACGCTAGACGCGAGAACCTGCGCTCGATGTTGGATACGTCCGGCTTTGAGATCGCAGCATTCGCTACTGCCGCCGAAGCGCTGGAAGCGATCCACAGCGGTGAAGTAACCCTCCTTTTGATCGATGCAGATGGTCGCCAGGCATCCGACCTGAGGGGATCGAAGGCGCGCGACATTATCGCTACAATCCGCGGCTCGGCGGCTACTGAAATGGTCCGCGTGATTCTGCTGGTCGGATCTTCGGCCGAGCAGCGCATCGAAGCATTAAATCTCGGCGCCGATGATGCAATTTCACAGCCGTGCGATTCGGGCGAGTTGCTCGCTCGCATTCGCACGCAGGTGCGCGTGTTTCGCCAACAGGAAGAATTGCGCGACGCAGCGAACATCGCCATCGAAGGCCAACAGATTGCCCACACCGCGTTTGAGGCTATCGCTGTCACGGAGAAAATGACGAACGACGCGGTCACCCTTGACCGCAGCCTCAAGGTCGGCTTTGTGGCCATTCTGGCGACGGCGGTGGTAATGGCAGGTATTTATTTCCTCTTTGCCCGTACCGCGCAAAAAGAAACCAAACAAGGAAACGCGATTATCGCCCGGATCGAAGGCGGACTCCTCCGCCAGCAAAGTTTGGTTGCTGAGGCACGCAAGCTGCGCACACAGCAGGGTACGTCAGTCGCCGCAACCTCGAAGGACGAGCTTCAGAAACAGGCCGCCGATTTAAAGTCGAAAATGGCGAACGCTCCTTCGGAGGATGTAACGACGCTCCAGAAACAGCTTGAGGACACCAACGCTCGCCTCGCGCGCATTGAGAAAGAAGGCCAGGGCGCGCAAACCTTGATACCTGCCGATGTGCAGAGTGTTTGTTTGTTGCATGTTTCCGTGGCCTTTCGCGACAAAAATAATGGTCAACGCCTGCGCTACGCTGGGCTTAATCAGCAAGGCGAGCCGCTACAGGACGGCGATAGCAATCCCATCCTCACATTGGAAGGCCACGGGCCCGAAGTTAAGCTTGATGTTTTCGGCACTGGTTTCATCGCAGGACCTAACGGACGCCTGGTCACCAACCGTCATGTGGCCGAACCCTGGTGGAAGGATGACGAACTGAAAGCCCTGACCGACCAGGGTTTCCAACCGGAAATCTCAACCATTCGCGCTTATTTCCCCGGTGATCCACGCGCGTTTCACGCCGAGATTCAGCAGATTTCTCAGGAAACGGATCTTGCCACCATACAAGTGGATATGCAGGATCTGAAGCGTTCGGTTCTCATCGTCGATTGGGGACAGGGCGCTGCCGTCACCGGCCAGCCTATAATTTTGATGGGTTATGCCACCGGGCTCGCCGCGATTCTGGCGCGCGCCGATGAAGACACCGCCCAACAAATTCTCTCCCACAGCGGCATGGATGTTTCGCAAGTGCTGGACGAACTGGCGCGGCGCAATTTGATTCGCCCTCTGATTACGCAGGGTCACATTGGCGACATTCTTCCCGACAAAATTGTTTTCGACGCGCAAACTACATCAGGCGGATCCGGTGGGCCGCTTTTTAACCGGCAGGGGAAAGTAATCGGTGTTACCTACGCCGTGCTAAAGGGTTTTGGCGGATCGAATTTCGGCATTCCAATAAAGTTCACCAAACCGTTGCTCGAAGGCCAGCCCCCTGCGCCCTGATGCGAGGTCAGATCTGCGCGGGGCGCTCGACGGCCTATAAATTGACATCTGCACGCCGCGCATTTAGCATATTCACAGCGATTCTCCCTTCGGGACTCAACTGAAGGTGTATCCAGCCTCGTCGAAGTTGGCGTAAATTCATGGAAATTAGCGCACGCCCCAAGAACATTCTGGACCGCATTGTGGAAGCGCGCCGCGACTCGGTCGCGCACCGCAAACGCGTGCTTCCGGAAGTGGCGTTGAAGATTGCGGCAGACAAAAAAGTCGCCCCTCCGCGTGATTTCGCATCCGCGCTTACCGCTCCGGGAGTTCGCGTAATTGCTGAGCTTAAAAAGGCTTCACCTTCGCGCGGTTTGATTCGTACGGAATTTGCGCCCGCCTCGCTTGCCGCAAGTCTCGAACAGGCCGGGGCCGCGGCGCTTTCCGTGCTCACCGAGGAAGATTTCTTTTCCGGCTCCCTGGCGGATCTCAAAGAAGCCAGCCGCGTGACCAAGATTCCGATTTTGCGCAAAGATTTCATCATCGATCCGTGGCAAGTGTGGGAAGCGCGCGCAGCTGGCGCCGACTCCTTTCTTCTGATCGCTGCTGTATTGGAAGACGGAATCCTTGGCGATCTTCTTGCACTCGGGCGCTCGTTGAAGATGGAGCCTTTGGTCGAAGTTCATTCGCGTCACGAACTGGACCGCGTTCTAACCGCCGGCGCGAAAATAATCGGCGTTAACAATCGTGATCTTCAGGATTTCACCGTGCATTTGAAGACCTCGCTCGATCTAATCCGCGCGCTCCCTGAAGAATGTATCGCCGTCAGTGAATCCGGCTTAAGCACGCGCGAAGATATTGCTCGCCTGCGCGATGCCGGATTCGATGCCTTCCTGATCGGAGAGTATCTGATGCAACAAGACGATCCCGCGCGGGCTCTCATTGATTTGATTGGCTCCTCCGACGGGGATAATTTGCCCGGATAAGCGGCCTAGCCTATGGTGAAAGTGAAAATATGCGGCATCACAAATCTGAGAGACGCTCGCCAGGCGATAGAAGCGGGAGCGGCTTTCATCGGATTTAACTTTTATAAACGTAGCCCGCGTTATGTAACTCCGGGCACAGCTCAACGAATCATGCAGCGCTTGCCAAAGAAAGCTAAAGCCGTCGGAGTTTTTGTGAACGAAACAGAAGAAACCATGTTGAGGATCGCCAATCAAATTGGCCTAAGCCATGTGCAGCTGCACGGTGAAGAATCTCCGGACACTGTCACGCGCCTCCAGCGAATATTGCCGGTAATCAAAGCAATCCGTGTACGCAAGTCGTTTTCCACCTCTGAACTCGCTCGCTACAAGAACGCCAGCGCTTTTTTGCTGGATGGTTTCGATCCTCGTCGGCGCGGAGGGAGCGGCAAATCTTTTCGTTGGGACATCGCGCTCCGCGCCAAACGCGCCGGCCATGTTTTTCTGGCGGGCGGGCTGACTCCGGCAAACATAGGTCAAGCCATACGCTCTGCCAGACCATACGCCGTCGATGTTTGCAGTGGCGTGGAAGCAAAACCAGGACGGAAAGATCCCGCGGCAGTGAAAAACTTCATGCAGGCCGTGCGCGCAGCACAGAAAACAATATGACCAGCGCAGCGCCACAGGCAATGCCGGACGCACGTGGAAGGTTTGGTCCCTACGGCGGACGTTACGTGCCGGAGACCTTGGTAGCTCCGCTCGAAGAGCTCGAACGCGCATATTCCGAAGCGCGTGCCGACTCGATTTTCCAAAAGGAACTCGACGATCTGCTCCATAACTTCGCCGGCAGACCCACGCCCCTGCAATTTGCGTCCCGCCTCACCGGAAAGCTAGGTGGCCCTCGCATCTATCTAAAGCGCGAAGATCTTCTTCACACCGGCGCTCACAAAATAAATAACGCTCTGGGCCAAGGCCTTCTCGCCGTACGCATGGGGAAAAAGCGTATCATCGCGGAAACCGGCGCAGGCCAGCACGGAGTCGCAACCGCGACCGTCGCCGCCCGTCTTGGCCTAGCTTGCACCGTTTATATGGGCACCGAGGATATGGAGCGCCAGCGACTGAATGTTTTTCGCATGCGACTGCTCGGCGCGGAAGTTACGGGAGTCGATTCCGGCAGCCGCACGTTGAAAGATGCGATCAACGAAGCTATGCGCGACTGGGTGACCAACGTCCGCACATCGCACTACCTGCTTGGTTCGGTTCTCGGTGCACACCCCTACCCGCAAATCGTGCGCGATTTCCAGAAAATTATTGGACAAGAAGCTCGCGAACAAATCTTGCGCGCTGAGGGACGCCTTCCTGATCATCTGATTGCCTGCGTTGGCGGCGGATCAAATGCCATCGGACTTTTCCACGCGTTTCTTGCCGACGCCAATGTAAAAATGCTCGGGGTAGAAGCCGGCGGCCGCGGCAAGTCTCTCGGAGAACATGCGGCGCGTCTCGCCGCAGGCGAAGGGTTTGAGGGCGCTCGTCCTGGCGTTTTGCAAGGCACCTACACTTATTTGTTGCAAAATGGCGATGGACAGGTCGCCACCACCCATTCGGTATCCGCCGGACTCGATTATCCCGCCGTCGGCCCCGAGCATGCTTGGCTAGCGGAACAGCATCGCGCCGAATACACCGCCGCGAGTGACGAAGACGCTGTCGCTGCCGCGCGCGCATTGGCGCGCAACGAAGGAATCATTCCAGCTCTTGAATCTGCGCACGCATTGGCGGAACTCATTCGCCGAGCGCCTAAAATGAAAAAAGATGAAATAGTCATTCTGAATCTTTCAGGTCGCGGCGATAAAGATATGGAAATACTGTCCCGCTATGTCTAATCCGTCTGCGCCAAGGCTCTCTAGTTCCGGCCGCGGAGCCGAAGGACCTTGTTTGCCCGAGAAGCGCATGGGTGGGATTTCGCGAAAGTTTCGCGCTCTTGCAGACGCCGGCGAACTCGGGCTAATAGCCTACATTACGGCTGGAGATCCTTCGCTCGACGCGAGCGCTCAAATCGTCCTGGCTGCGGCAGAAGCTGGAGCCGACATTATCGAACTCGGTGTCCCCTTCAGCGATCCAGTAGCTGACGGCCCAGTCATCCAACGAGCCAGTGAACGCGCGTTGCGCAGCGGAACAACTCTCGCCGGCGTGCTCGAACTTGTTCGCAACCTGCGTGTTCATACGGACGTGCCGCTCGTCCTCTTCAGTTATTTCAATCCCATTCTACAAATGGGCCTGCAGAAATTTGCCGAATCGGCGGCCTCCGCAGGCGCTGACGGCGTTCTGGCCACGGATCTGACGCCCGAAGAAGCGGACGAATATCGCGCCGCCATGCAAGCCCATGCTCTCGATACAATTTTCCTCGCCGCTCCCACTTCTACCGACGAGCGTCTCGCGCGAATCGCAAACGCCTCGACCGGGTTCCTATATCTTGTTTCACGCACTGGCGTAACCGGCGCGCGCGAGGCTTTGCCCGAGGGCTTGCCTCAGCTTGTGCGGCGCATTCGAAACTTCACTAGTTTGCCGATAGCCGTGGGTTTCGGCATCTCTCTGCCCAGCCACGTAAGCGTGCTCGGTGGTATTGCCGACGCGGCCGTGGTCGGTTCCGCACTAATGGCTGAAGTGGAAAGCGCGGCTTCTGTGGACGCGGCAGTTGCAGCCGTCGCCGCTCGGGCCCGCGCCTTGAAAGACGCTACTCGGGCCGGGCTCAGCCAACGATCCAGGGGTCTCAACATTCCCACTGGCGAATGACTTTCAAGAATTCCCGCCTGTTTTGCAGTAAACTTTGCTGCCGATGTTTCCCTGTACGAATCTTTAAGGAGATCGAATGGATAAGCGTGTTGCCGGCGCTGACGTTGCTATCGCTGGTATTCGGAATGGAGCCACCATTCTCCTTGGCGGATTCGGGCTTTGCGGCATTCCTGAAAATCTGATTGCCGCGCTGCGCAAAAAAGGCACAAAAGATCTCACCCTCGTGTCCAACAACGCCGGAATCGACGATTTCGGTATCGGCCTTTTGCTGCAAAGCAAACAAGTGAAAAAAATGATCGCCAGTTACGTTGGCGAAAATAAGACCTTCGAACAGCTCGCCATGACCAAGGAAATCGAAGTGGAGTTAAATCCTCAAGGCACGCTCGCGGAGCGCATCCGCTGCGGCGGCGCGGGCATCCCGGCGTTTTTCACGCCCACCGGTTACGGAACAATGGCCGCAGAAGGAAAAGAAGTGCGAGATTTCGACGGCCGCCCGCACATTCTAGTGTCCTCCCTGCGCGGTGATTTTGCTTTTATCAAGGCTTACAAAGGCGACCGCTGGGGAAATCTCGTCTTCCGCAAGACCGCACGAAATTACAACGCCATCATGGCCACCGCCGCGAACTACACCATCGCGGAAGTGGAAGAAATCGTCGAACTGGGCAAACTGGATCCGGATTGCATTCACACACCAGGAATTTTTGTGGATGCGATATTTCAGGGGACAAATTACGTCAAGCGCATCGAGCGCCGCACCGTCCGCAAACGTTAGGAGACAAGATGCCGGCAGAAATTGACAAGCGTGAAATCATCGCTCGCCGCGTGGCCCGCGAACTGCACGACGGTTATTATGCGAATCTCGGCATCGGCTTGCCCACGCTGATTCCGAACTTTCTGCCGCCCGGCGTGGAAGTGATTCTGCAATCCGAAAATGGAATGCTTGGCATTGGCCCCTATCCGTACGAAGGCGAGGAAGACCCCGACCTGATCAACGCGGGCAAAGAAACCATCACCGAAATTCCCGGCTGCTGTTACTTCTCCAGCGCGGAATCTTTCGGAATGATACGCGGTGGACGAATTAACGTAACTGTTCTGGGCGCGTTGCAAGTGGACGAAAAAGGCAATCTCGCCAATTGGGCAATTCCGGGAAAAATGTTGAAGGGCATGGGCGGAGCCATGGATCTCGTCGCCGGGGCCAAGCGCGTGATCATTGCGATGGAGCACACCACGAAAGACGGCGAAGCCAAAATTGTAAAAAAATGTTCGCTCCCGCTCACTGGCGTCGGCGTCGTAAATCTGATCGTTACCGAGTTCGCCGTGATTGAAATTACTCCGCAGGGCCTTGTTTTGCGCGAGGTTGCTCCGGGAGTTTCGCCGGAGGCAGTCCAGAAAGTTACCGAACCGTCTCTGCGAGTGGCGTCCGACCTGAAATTGATGGCGAGCTAACCGATTTCGCCGCCAAAGATAACTCTTGCGCGTCGTTTGCAGGCCGTCCGCGCCACAGGTTGCGATAACATAACAGTACGGGGACATCCCAGGAGAGGCAATGGAGCCGCATTCAATCGTCGTTATCAGTCTGCAAAATCCCAAGGAAAAGCTGTGGGGCGAGCTCATTGACGTCACCCATGCGGGCGTAACCGTCCGCGGCATCGATCTCAGTTCGTTTGACGATTTCGTCAGCCAGGTTTTGCATCCCGATGGTGACCGCATGGGTTTGCCAACTTTGTTTTTCCCCATGCTGCGAATTGAGCGCATAGCACTGGATGAACCGCGCGGCTCTATCCCCTCGCTGGCGGAAATGTTTCATAAAAAAACGGGCCGCTCGCTGGCAGATTACCTGGAACAATTCACCTAACCAGGATGTTTCTCGATAGCCGGACAAATTCATGAACAGCCGAATACTCACCGTTCCCAATCAGCTCACGTTCCTCCGTCTGGCCTTCCTGCCGGTCTTCATTATCACCATTCATTACGAAAGATACGGTTGGGCCATGGCAATTCTGATAGTGGCAGGCCTCACCGACGGATTGGATGGTTTGCTCGCGCGTGGACTGAACCAAAAGACTCCGCTGGGCGCTTATCTGGATCCCATCGCAGACAAACTTCTGGTTTCTTCTTCCTACATCGTCTTGGCTTTCCATCAGAAAATCACCTGGTGGCTTGCGATTCTCGTGATCGGAAGAGATATATCGCTTCTGGTTGCGAGCGCCGTCGTCCTTATCACCGTGGGCTACATTTCCTTGCCGCCCAGCATTTATGGCAAAGCCACCACGTTTTTCGAGCTTCTTCTAATTTTCTTGGTTCTGTTGCTGGCTATTTGGAATAATCATGCGCTCGAAATCGTGCGGGATGTTTGCGGATATTGCGTGGCAGTTTTCGTATGTATTTCAGGACTGCATTACAGCATCGTGGTGTCTCGACGCCTGCACGCGGGGGGCTGAAGTTCAGTTAGCAACGAGTCCCTGATTTCAAGCCTAGTGAAACAATCGCAGGGTCACCGCTCCTAAACTAGCCGCAACGATGATCGCAGTCATCCATCCCAACAGGTCCGCGCGCGTGCGCTCCTGTTGTGACATAGGGGGATGGTCATGCATGATCTTGCCCAACGCAAATCCCGCAATAAATCCTCCAAGATGAGCAAAATTGTCAATACCCGAAAACACAAACCCCATAATGGCAATGTAGATCAACCATTTGATCAGCTGGCTCCGTAGCATTTGCATGGAAGCGCTCTGCCGATTAAATGTAAGCGCAAGAAGCAGACCTATTAACCCGAGTAATGAGGCAGACCCGCCTATGCTGAAATGCCCTACAAGCCCGCTGAGGATGTAACCTCCGATACCTGTAAGAACGTAGATGAAAAAAAATCGTGCGGAGCCATAGAGCTCCTCGATTTGCGGCCCAATATCCATCAGCACCCACATATTGAATCCAATGTGCATCAGGCTACCGTGGAGAAAAGTCGGCATTATCAATCGCCAAGGCTGTAGCAAATCAATTGGCCAAGGGAGCGACGCACCGAACTTTTGCAAGACCGCGCCATTGATAGCTCCAAAATTGAAAATGCCAGACAACCCTCCGCCCGGCGCTTGGAATCCGCTCGTACGAATCGTAGCAAGCAAACTAACGCCGTAGAGTAGGCAACTAAGACTCAGAATTGCGTACGTTGCCGGCGAAGTGGTCGGGAATAAGCCGCTCAGCGAGCGGCTGGCGGCCGCCATGCCGAAATTCATGCTCGCGCCGCACTGATGGCATTTCGTGGCGCTCGCTCCTACCAGCGTGCCGCACGATGGACACAGCTTCGGACGCGGAGCTTCCCGTTCGCCGCCGAAAAGGCCGCTAAAGTGTTCGCGTATTCGATCGAGTTTGTAACGCAGTCGTGGAGAGAGAGCCAATAGCCGTCCTTGCGAGAATGTGGTTGCGTTCCTATAATACCTAAGATGCGTCCAAACCAGTGAACCGGGAAACTGCGTGAGGGCCACCCGTCTTTCCACGGAAGTTCACTCGCCGGCAGATAATAGCTTTTGTTCCTCGCGCGCCCGAGAACCTTTCACAATAACAATTCTGGCGACTCTGGTGGCGACTATTCTAGCTTTAGGAGGATGCGCGCATCGTCACGTTTCAAGTCAGCCGCCTGCGCGAACTCCTTCTTCCGCATCGCAGCCGGGCGCGTCAAGGCCATCCGGCGCGCCTTCTGCAACCGAAAGGCAACCCGCCGTCCCCGGAGAATATGTCGAAGAAGGCGTAGCTTCCTGGTACGGCGTTCCCTTCAACGGCCGTCGCACTTCCAATGGCGAGATTTACGACATGCACGAGTTTACCGCCGCCCATCGCACGCTACCGTTCAACGCTGTGGTCCGCGTCACGAATCTGCGTAACGGCAAGCAGACCCAGGTTCGCATTAACGATCGCGGGCCGTTCGTTGCCGACCGCATAATCGATCTTTCACTCTCCGCTGCGCAGGCAATCGAGATGGTAGGACCTGGAACCGCCCAGGTCCGGCTGGAAATTATCGCCGGTCCAAATCCCACGACTGGCGTTTTCGCCGTACAAATCGGGGCGTTCTCTAAGCAGGAAAATGCGCAGCGGCTGAAAGCGGAAATGGAGGCTCGCAGCTTCCCTGTCACCATCGTCACGTTCGATTCGGCGAACGGTTTGTTGTATCGCGTGCGCGTTGGCCGTTTAGCCACCGAAGAAGCTGCCAATCAACTCGCTGCGCAGTTACATTCCACGGATCAGTTCACCACTTTCGTCGTGCGACTGGACGAATAATTCGCCGCCACTATAATTATTTATGCTTCATCTCGTAAACGCCGTCCCAATCCGCTCCGGGACCTTCCGCAAGGTACTCGTTACACCGGTCCACGAAAACGCGCGCCGGGCCATCTTTCGGCCATCGTTGCAAAACCTCCTCGAACGCGGTTTTGGCTGCGCGCCAATCGCGCGCCTTATAGGCTTCGCGTCCACGTCCGAATATTTCAACCAAGCCCTTACCGCCGTTGCGGGCTGCCTGTTCACTCAGAATCTCGAAAATCGTAACCGGAACACTCTTTCCTACTACGCGTATGAAATCGATTTCCCGGATGATCATCCGCGGGTCTGCAATATCCATACACGTAGATTCACTGATCAAAATTGTAGTTCCGTACACCTTATTCAGTCCTTCCAGGCGTGAGGCCAGGTTCACGTTGTCGCCTATGGCCGTATATCCAAAGCGCAAGGCCGAACCCATCCTCCCGATCGAGGCGATGCCCGTATTAATTCCAATTCCAATCTCCAACGCAGGTAAACCTTCTGCCACCCAATCTTTTTGCAACTCCGCGAGTCGCGCGATCATGGCTAGAGCCGCCCTGCAGCAGCGTTCGCCATGTTTCGGTTCAGGGTAGGGAGCACCCCAAATCGCCATTACCGCATCGCCGATATACTTATCGAGTGTTCCTTGATACTTGAAAATAACGCGCGTCATTTCCGTAAGGTAGTTGTTCAGCAATCGCGCCAAATCCTGGGCATCCAGCACCTCTGAGATGGAAGTGAAGCCACGCACGTCGCTGAAAAGCACGGTGATTTCGGTTTTACGCGGCATAACCGATTCCGGATCGTTTAAGACACGTCGAATTACTTCAGGGCTTAGATATTGTTGAAACGCGCTGCGCACCTTGCGCTTCTCCTGCTCTTCAATCAAAACCCGATAAAGCGCCACCAGACTGACATTGGGCACCAGTGTAAACAGAGACGGCATGATGAAGTTAAGCCACCAGCCGTGCAGAAATGCCCAGTAAACAATGGACGCGAAAGGGATCAAAAGCGCCAACCCAAACGCCATCCAACGCGGCTGTACGATAGCCAGCCACAATCCCAGCGGAATTCCAAACAAAAATATAAATCCCACATCTGAAAGCGCCTGCGGTGCGCCACGTATCAGAAATTTCCGGTTCAGAATATTGTCAATTAGGTTTGCATGAATCTCCACGCCCGGAAAATCGATGCCCCCAAAAGGCGTTGCACGCAGATCCGCAATCCCAGTTGCCGATGCGCCTACTAAAACGATCTTGTCCTTGAAAGTTCCTGGTGCGAACTTCTTTTCCGCGGCATCAGCAAATGAAACATACGGATAGGTTCGCGCAGGCCCGTGGTAATTCACCATCATCCGGCTAAGGTCGTCGGGATGGACGATCAGCTTGGGACCGAATTCCACATTCGCCACTCCCGCGTCCCCGTAATTCAGCACTGTTTGCTCGTTGGTGAGACCCAAATAAAGCCGCACAGTTTGCACGTCAATCGAAGGATAAATGTCCCAGTTCGCGCGGTCTGCATCGCGCCCATATGGGATTGCCAGGGGCACCTTGCGCACCACTGTGTCTGCATCCACGAACACATTGAAAAACCCGCAGCCGCCTTTTTCCGACACAACCGCATCGGTCAAAAGTGCGGTGTTGGCTTCAGCTCCTCGTGGCACTAGATATTGCGTCTCGTACTTATCGATTAGGCGAATGTAGCCGGGCGGCCCGCCCGCGGACGGCAAAGCCGAAACTCGCGGAAACGGAAAGAATGCAATCAAGTTTGCATAGCGGTGGAGAGCCTCGTTCGAAACTCCTTGCAGGTCCGTCTTTGTGTACAAAAAATAATTCCCCAGCACGACGCTGCCAAACCGGTGTATTGCATCGGCAAATTGCTGGTCGTAGTTGTATTGTTCCTCTTTACGCTCGATTTCCGATTGCACTGCCGCGTTTGCCGCCAGGCCTTTCTTCTTCTGCTCGGCAAGACTTGCGGAGAGGTCCCGCAACGGAGCGGCCGTCTCATCTGCCTGGCTGAAGGTAATGTCGAACGCCACCACGCGAGCGCCGTCCTCGCGCAACGCATCCACCAAATGCGCGAAATAAATTCGCGGGAACGGCCAGTGCCCCAGCGCCTCCTGCGATCGTTGATCGATATCCACAATCACGATGCGGGGATCTGGCTGCATTCGCCCGCGATACTGAAAGCGCAAATCCAGACTGCTTAGTTCCAGCCGCGTGATGAAATCGAATAGCGGCATCGGCCGCTCGCCCACGAACGTGACGTAATAAATCGCCAGCGCCGTTACCGTGATAATGGCGCTGATGATTAGAGAGCCTTTGTGCAGCCACCATTGCTGCAAAAGCCGCGGACTTCCTGGTGCGCTAATTTTGCTAGTACTAGCCATGAATACCGCTGTCTCGCGGAAAAGTCAGAAAGCAGAAGTCGCGCAAGACTAGCAAACGACTGCGCTCGATTCAACGCTCGAGCGCGCACCTCGCATTCCCACGCCCCACTCTTGCTTGCCGCGAATACCAATCGATTCTCAGCCCGACTGTGCTCCGCTCCCCGCTTCCGTTATACTGTGGCACGCCCTCTAAATACGGGTCTCGCATGTCGGGGAAAAAACAGGTTTGGTACATCGAAGGTTCAGCCGCCGCTGCATTGGCAGGGCCTTTGCGCGCGCGTTACGATCTGCACGCCATCCCGCAAAATAAACATCTCGAACCGCCTTCTCACTCTTCGGAGCCCGGCGTCGCTCCCGTCGTTTGGCTCGCGGACATGAATCCTTCCGGAGAACTCCTTCATCCTCGATCCTGCGAAAACGCGAATAATTCTCGCGTAATTGGAGTTTTTTCTGCTGACGGCAGCTCCAGCGCCAAACCGCATCGTGCCCAGAATCCTTCCAACCATCACGCGGTTTTCGCCTTCCTCCCATCGTTCGCGCCCTCCAATATTGTTGAACGAACGCTCGAAGCCGCCTTCGAAAATATTGAGCTTGTGGAACGCGACCGCGCCACCAGTCACGCCCTGAAAATCTGGGAACGTGAACGCGAAGAGCTCAACGAGATCGGCATCGCCCTCTCTTCACAACGTGAAATCGGCGCGCTTCTCAGTCTGATCCTCTCGAAAACTCGCGAAATCACCGCTGCCGATGCCGGCTCGCTTTACCTTGTGGAAGAAGATAGCGGCGGCCGCCACCTGCGCTTCATGCTCACGCAGAACGACAGTCTGGAATTTCCCTATCAGGAGTTCGTTCTCCCTCTCGCTGAAAATTCCATGGCGGGCTACACCGCGCTGCGCGGCGAAGTTCTAAATTTTGCCAATGCTTACGAAATTCCCGCCGACCGTCCCTTTCACTTTAATAATAGTTACGACCGCGATTCCGGATATCGCACACGCTCACTTTTGAGTCTTCCCATGCGCAACGCGAAAGGCGAAGTCCTTGGGGTTCTCCAGCTCATCAATTGCAAACGCAACCCCGGCGCGCGGCTCGCGCTCGACAAAGACATCGCCCAGCAGGTTCAGCCCTTTCGTGAACGCTCCGTGCGCCTCGCTCTGTCGCTCGCATCCCAGGCTGCTGTTGCCTATGAAAATCGCAAACTGTACAACGAAATCGAAACACTCTTCGAAGGTTTCGTCAGCGCCGCAGTAACCGCGATTGAGCAACGCGACCCCACTACCTCCGGCCATTCCTTGCGCGTGGCCGCTTACACGCAGCGCTTGGCCGAAGTCGTGAATGCTACATCCACAGGCCCCTACGCCAATACTTTTTTTGACGCCGGACAATTAAAAGAAATTCGCTACGCCGCGCTGCTTCACGATTTCGGGAAAGTTGGTGTGCGTGAGGAAGTCCTGGTCAAAGCGAAAAAATTGTACCCTTTGCAGCTTGAACTTCTGCGCCAGCGCTTCGACTACATCCGCAAAGAAGCCGAAGCCACCACCGTGCGCCGCAAGCTGCAGGCGTTCTTGGAACAAGATCGTGGCGCCGCTCTCTCTGAAGTCGCGCGGCTAACTGAGGATTTCGACCAGCGCCTTAGACGCATCGAAGAGTTCCTGCAGCTTATCGTCGATGCCAACGAACCGGCTCTGCTGGAGGAAAAAAATTCCCGGAGGTTGCGCGAAATCGCGCAGCAATCCTTCATTGATGCTCGCGGCATCGAACGCCCCTATTTGAACCCGGACGAAATCCGTCTGCTTTCTATTCCCAAAGGCAGTCTCGACGTCGCAGAGCGCCTGCAAATCGAATCCCACGTGATTCACACATTCAATTTTCTGACTCAAATTCCGTGGACCAAGGAGTTGAAAACAATTCCGGAAATCGCGCGCGCGCATCACGAAAAACTAAACGGCGCCGGCTATCCTTATAAATTAACCGGCGCTCAAATTCCTTTGCCCGCCAAGATGATGACCATCTGCGATATTTTCGATGCTCTCACCGCTTCCGACCGGCCTTACAAACGCGCCGTCCCCACCGACCGCGCTCTCTCCATCCTCGAAGACTGCGTTCGCGCCGGCGAACTCGATCCCGATCTGTTCCAATTGTTCCGCCAAGAAAAAGTTTACGAGCGGGCCATGCAGGCCGCAGCGGAATGACGGACGAGCCGCGAATGCCTTTTATCTCTCGCCCGGCTTATTTCATTTCGCGTTTTCCATCACTACTCGCATTCGTGATGTCTGTTGCCTTGTTACTCGGAGCAGCTCTCCGGATTCATTCGCAAGACGCCGTGTCCAAAACTTGGGCCGTCACCATTATCCTTCCCCCGAAAATCATCGCCGGCCGCCCAGCTACGCTCGCTGTTCTCGGCGTTGACGGCCGTCTCGCCGAAGGCATCATCGTCGATTTCGGCTTCCATTCTGGCGTTAACGTGCGCGTGAAAACTGACAAAACGGGCCGTGCCGTTTTCCTGGCGCCTACCGATTCGCGCGTCTTAATAGCAAAAGCTTCCGGCGCTGCCGCCGCCACGCTAATCGATCCGTCCTCTGCGCCAAATCCTGCGCAGAATGTGATCTCGCTTCCGCCTATTGTTTCTCGCATCGATGCTTTCCCAATTTGCGGCGGCGCATTTCATGGCGAAGCCGACTCCAACCGCGTAAAGTTGAACGACGATCCCGCCCTGGTCTTGGCCGCGTCCCCTGAGTGTCTGGTGATTCTCCCTGGTCCTCGCGCCGAGCCCGGCCCCTCGAACATTTCCATTGAAGCGGGAGACGACACGTACTCCGGAACCACCACCCTGGTTGCTTTGCACTTCGATCCGCCCAACGCGCCGCTGGTGCCCGAGAAAAAAAGTACTCTAGTGCTACACGCACAGGGCGCGGATACTCCGATCCGTCTTCTCGTTGAAAACAAAACCCCCGGCGTCCTTCGTTTCCTCCACGGTGATTCGCAGCAAGTGCTCACCTCCGGTGGCGCCCAAAACGCCGCAACCGTACAAGTTCAAACGGTCAGTACTGGAGATTTTTCTTTTCACGCGCGTATCTTGCAGAACCCTGATCCCCAAATCGCGCGTCGCTATCTGGAGGCCGCCCAGCCACTCGCAACCAAAGATCTTCAAAATGAAATTCGGAATCTCCTGAAGCAGCTTGCGCATAACCCGCGCGACACGCGAAAAGTCTCGGCCGAGTTGGACAAAATTCTCTCCTACACGATCGCAGGTGACTTTCGCACACTGCTCGAATCGGCGCGCGCAGCTCTGGAATAAACGGGCATTTGGAAGGAGGTAGCGTGGAAATCCGCAGATAAAGCGTAAGCTCTCTTAGAGAATAAACCGAGCTTGTTCGCTGCCGGCGCCCTGCAACGCCTTTTCTTCCGTTCCGGGCAGCGATTTCTGCTCCGCTTCCGAAAACGCGCCTTGGTCCAGCTGTTCCAATGAATTGCGCGTGCGAGTCAGCTTGCTGTCCGCCTCTTCATAACTCTGTTGCGCATGGCGAAGATGATTGCCAAGTCTCTCGTACACATCGGAGAAGCCTTCGAACTGCTTCTTCAACCCCGCCATGCCGGCAAGGATGTGGCGCGTCCGTTCTTCGATTTTCTGTCCCTGCAGGCTAATCGCAAACGCGCTCAGGCACGCATAAAAGGTATTCGGCGAAACCGGAAAGACGCGTTTGCTGCGGCAGTATTCATCCAACATCCCGTATTTCGAATCTTCCGTCAGCAAAAGCTCGTAATACACTCCCTCGGAGGGCACGAACATCAGCGCATAATCGAACGTATGCTCGTCCGGAAGAATATATTTCTCCGCGATGCAATCCGCATGCTTACGGACCGCCACGCAGAAATCGCGGCGCGCATCGTCGCCCGTTTCCAGCAGGCGCCGGTAAGCCTCGAGCGGAAATTTTGAGTCCACCGAAAGCAGTCTCTCGCCGCTGCGCACGATAGCATCCACAATCGCCCCAGTCGAAGCGAATCGATGCTGCGTGCTATACGCGCTGTGCGGCAACGCATCTTCGAGCAAACGTTCCAACGCGACTTCACCCAGTGTGCCGCGCGTCTTGGCCCCGCCCAGAATGGACTGCAGCGTTTGAGTTGCTTGCGACATGTCGCGTCCCGCTTGCTGTACTTCCCCAAGCTGCACGCTCATTTTTCGTATCGTTTCGCTCGACGCTTGCAGCTGCTGCGCCATGGCGATTTGCGCGTCGCTTGCCAATTTGCCCGTCGAGGCTACGCCTGTTTGCAGCTCCTGCCGAACCTGTCCAAGTTGCGTGGTCACCGCTTGCATTAAATGATTGATCTGGGCAGCCATCGATTGCCCTTGCATCGCGAGCGAGTTCTGCATTTCCTGGCGCACGGCCGAAAGCCCTTCATTCGAACGTCGCCCCGCCATCCACACCACAACGGCAATGGCTGCAATCACCAGAATCGCCGCCGTAACAAACGCAAACCATCCAACCGCGCTCATAGATGAATTCCCTCGCCTCAGTACACAATTAACAACGAAGCGGAAACTCTTCTACACACTTTAGCGCGAACGGCCCACGTGTAAAAGCCGTTTCAGGCTACCAAGTTTCCTCTTTACTAAGAATATTTCGGTGTTATTCGCAGCAAACAGGAAATCTAGGCGTTGTCGGGTTTTTGCCGATCCTGGGACATCTTGCGGCGGGTCTCCGCCGACTAGAACAGTACTTTCAATCCAAATTGGAAAGTCCGCGGATCAAACGCAGCCGTAGGCTGTCCCGCTTGGCAAGTCGATACTCCTCCGAGTGTGGAACCAAGACTCGGATCGCATACCGTGTTTACATCGCTGACATTCAAACGGTTCAGCATATTGAACCCGTCAGCAATTATCAGCAGGTTCACGCGTTCATTGATCGGAATAGTACGCTGAATCCGCAAATCAATCTGAAAGAAACCAGGCCGCGTGAAGGCGTTTCGTCCAAGATTTCCGACGCAACCGTACGGCGGCGTTGGAACGGTAGGAAGAGGACCGAAGGACTGTCCCGCGCTATTGATACATACCGTAGGTAAAATAAATTCCTTGCCTTTTATGAAAGGAGACGTCGTTGCCGCTGGGAAGCCCGGGGGAACTGGTGTGCCGGCCGGCAGCACCGACGGCCGGTTGGTGGCCGTACTGAAATCCATGTTGAAATCCTCGCCGCTCAGCAAGTTGTAGGGTCGGCCAGAAGCTAATTCAATGACGGGCGCCACATTGAAATCCGCGAGAATCTTCTTCCACAAGCTCGAGTCATTATTGCGGTAAGGGCTCATGAATACGGCGCTGGTGATCCAACGATGTCGCTGGTCGAAATCAGAGTTCCCGCGCTCGAGATTTGGAAAACTATTGTCTTGCGGATTCAGAAGAGTCGAAAGATCGGTCGAATCATCAATTGTGTGCGAGTAGGTCCAACCTGACAGTAACTCTACTCCATGCGAAAAGCGTTTTGTCACCGTCAATGTGAAAGCGTTGTAGAGGGAATTTCCCGAAGAAGTTTGCGGATTCACATCGCTCCAAGGAACTTGCAGACCTGGGTGCCCTGGCAAACTCGTGGGATACCCTGCCGTTGATGCTAAAGCTACGAGGGTGCTGTACCCTCCAGGAACTAAGCCTGAAAAAGACGGATTCGGCCCCGAGGGCCTGAAGAAATTGAACACAGCCGGCGAGCTGACAAATCCTATCGGCGCACCCGCGCAGCCCGCTGTGCCAAAGGCTGCGGAAAGAATGTTCGGAGCAATCACGCTATAGCTTCCCGTGCCGCTGTTCACACACGTCCCGGCCGGATTCGGAGGAGCCGATATAGTCAGTGGATCTGTCCCGGGTGCTGCAAGGCCCAGCGCTTCCGCGGTCGCGGCATTCTCGACGAGCAACTGGGGATTGGTAACGTTGATGTTGATGGTGCGATCGAGATGAACGCCGTGCGTATAGTTATAGCCCGCGCTGATTTTCCAATCCTTAGTTATTTCCCGCTCGATAGTCAGATTCGCTTGTTCCGCATACGCATATTTAAAATTTCTCTCCACCGGAATTGTGTAGGGGAGAATCGGGAGCGGATATCCCGGTCCGTATGGCGAATATCCTTGGACCGTGAGAAATCGCTGATCGTTCAAAAGTGAATTTGAGAATGTCGCGTTAAAAATCTGTGGGTTGGGCGGCACACCGTAGCATAGCGTTGGCTGCGCAGGATTTGTGGAGCAGCCTGTAATCGGAGGTACCGCTGGATTTACTGCGTTGGGATTCGAGCTGAATAATACTCCTTGAAATATCGATGCCGCATTTAAGGCGCCGATGTTTGCAACATTATTTAGGTCGGCGTTAGAGGGTGTTCCTCCCGCCGCCTCAAGCAGTGAAGATTGCGCGCCGTCGAAAGTGGTCGCCAGGAACGCCAGCGCTAACGCCGGATGGTCGTAAAAGAGTCCGAATCCTGCCCGTATTACCGTTTTCCCATCTCCCCATGGATCCCAAGCCACGCCAATCCGGGGCGCGAAATTGTTGGAATCAACCGGAATGCCTTCCTCTACGTTAAAGGCCTTCTCCGCCGCCGCGTTAATTGCTGTAGCCGGTGTGAACGACGGCGTCCATTCAATGTCATAGCGTAAACCATAATTTATTGTCAGCTTGCGATTCACTTTCCAGCTATCTTGCGCGTAAAGACCGAGCGCCTTGTTGTCGAATGGCCGGTTCGTCTGTCCTACTCCTTGATAGAAGAATTCCGGAAGTCCCAAGCCATAGGCCTGCAGGGACGTGAATCCGGGTGCTGCGCCGGGAAATCCCAAGGTTGACGCGCTCAAAGCCGTGAAGTCATACACGCCTCCATAGTTCAGCGTGAAAATTTCCGTTTTTGACGACCGAAGCTGCAATAAGTTCACGTCCGCGCCGAACTTCATCGTGTGGGAACCTTTGGTCCAGGTCAGGTTGTCCGCCCACTGGTAACGCAATTCCGTGCGATCTTCATTGGTAAAAGGTTCGCGTCCGATGTATGCATAGCCCGCAATGTTATTCGCGGGAAAATCCCCTCCAGCTAAATCCGAAAAGCCATAATGCAGTCCGCGGCGCGCAAACTGGAAGAGAAATTGATTGAACAGATTAGCCGCGATCGCGGTGGTGTGTTCCCCGACGATCGCAAAATCCCGCGTCTGTTGATCGGAGGTTCGATTCCCGGAATTCTGTCCCAAGGTTTGATTTTGCGCATTCACCTCGATTCCCGTAACCGTGTCGGGGGCCACATTGGCGCGTATAAAGGTACTGTTCTTCGAATTCCAGATATGGTCAAGTCTCAACGACCACAAGCTACCTTTGTCCGACGTCGGAAAGTTCCCGATTGTCGAAGCGAGTCCTTGATAAGTCGAAGGCAGCGGTGCTCCGCTACTTGGGAAAAAATTATTGGGAAAGCCGGGAGTATTACCGAACAGAGCGACTAGCGAGCTCGCGGCCGCAGCGCAAAAATATGGTGCTCCCAGCAGCGTGGGGGCGGCGCCTACGAAGGCAGCCTGTTGCGGCGTTAAAAGTCCTTGCGTAATACCGCATACGCCGGCTCCGGGTGCATAAGGGAAAGGCTGTAGGCCAAAATCATCCGCACCGATGTTCGTGAATCCCGTTTCCTGCCGCCGCGAAATTTCGTAACTGCCAAAATAAAACGTCTTGTCTTTCTTGATCGGTCCGCCGATCGTTGCGCCACCCTGGAACCGCGTATAGGACTGCTTCACCGGAATCGTGGAGCATCCTGTTTCCGGGTTGCAAGTTCCCACTACCGAGAACGGGTCCTGTGCTTGTATCGCGCTGTCGCGTAGAAATCCAAAAAGATCCCCGTGGAGCTGATTACTTCCAGACTTCGTGACGATATTCACCACGCCGCCCGTGGCCCGCCCGTACTCCGGCAGATAGTTGCTCGTAATCACCTGGAATTCCTGAACAGCTTCCTGCGATACCGTGGAGCGCACGCCGTTCACTGTGTTGTCCACGGCATCGGCGCCGTCCACTGATACTTCGTTCGAACGCGCGCGTTGTCCTCCAAAGTTTAAGCCGCTGGTCGGCGCCGCTCCAATCGACGGCGTGTCGTCGCGCGCCACCTGCGAATCCAGCAGCGAAAAATTAATGTAATTGCGCCCGTTAATTGGAAGGTTGTCGATTTGAGTCTGATTGATGGTGGTGGAAACGTCGGTCTTGGTCGTATCAACCAAATCGGGCTCCGCCGACACGCTCACGGTTGCGCCCTGGCTCTGCAGTTGTAACTGTGGGTCGTATTCCGGATTAGTCCCCAGAGTCAGCTTTAAGGAGGTGTTTGTCAGAGTGGCGAACCCAGGCGCTTCCACTGTCAACGTGTAGCTACCCGGCGGCAATCCCACGATCTCGTAATGCCCATTGGCGTCGCTCGTCACTGTCCGCTGTAGCCCGGTGCCTGGGTTAACGATGGTAAGCTTGCCGCCCTTCACCGCCAGGCCTTGCGGATCCACCACCGTACCCGACAGGTTTACCGTGTTCACCTGCGCCCAACTCGCGCCGGGAGCAACGAGGACCAGCACAACCAGCAGCGACATAAACCACACAAAGTTACGCCGTGGCATCGCACGCCTCCTAAGATTTCCCCTGTTGCACGGCTGGATAGCCGCTCGGTACTTGTGAACTGGATTTGCTCTGAAACCCCGCAGAGCAATCGGACGATGAGCGACTTCTACTCCCGCAGCTAACTCTTTGCAATGGATATTTTTAACGGTTGAGAGCGAAGTTGTTTATGCATCAACGATAGCGGAAAAATTCCGCAGAAACGCGTGGAAATTTTGCGGTGAATACAGACGATATTTTCGCGGAGAGCTATTCCCGGGTAGAGGAGGTCGTAAGCTGGACCAGGGGTTCCGAAGCTGTATTCGCGGAGGAGCCGGAATCGAAGGTTTGAGGCGAGCGCCAGGAATCGATGGAGGCTACCTGGTGTACGCAGGACACGGTGCAGCGTGGGGCGCAGCCCTTTTTCGTAAAGAATTCGCGATGGCGCTGCTCGTCGGTGTATTGCATCAGCGGGATGCCCGGATATCCGCGCTGTTGCGAGCAATAATGGACCAAGCCGTCTTCGCAGATGTAGAGATAGCGCGAGCCTGCGCGGCAGCGCCAGTCGTTTTCCTTCCCACGCGCGATGTTGTGCTGAAATTTATTGATGCGCGTGAAGGATTGTTTCTCCAGCGAGATAATTTCCTCGAAAATTTCCTGCTCGCGAGGGCCCAGCGGCTCAAGCTGGCCATTATGATCGTGCAAGATTCCCACCGTGGAGGTGAACCCCAGCTCGATGGCGCGGTGCGCGACGGCCAGAGCGTCTTCAGGATTACGCACGCCACTGCCCAGCACTGAATTGATGTTGACGTGAAAGTCGGCATGTTCCGCGAGGAGCGCGAGTTTCTGGTCCAGAACTTTCAAGCTTTTCTTCGACACATCGTCGGGCTTCAGGTTATCGATGCTGATTTGCAAATATTCCAGTCCGGCGCGATTCAGGCGCTGAATGCGGTCGGCTACGAGCAAGTAACCGTTGGTAATCAGGCCAGCCATCATTCCGTTTTTGCGGATGCGCGCGATGATCGCGTCGAGGTCAGGATGAAGCAGGGGTTCGCCGCCGCTGATGGTGACGATGGCGGTTCCCATGGCGCCCAGCCGGTCGATACGCTGGAACATTGCTTCGGTGGGGACTGGGTTCGAAACGTCGTCGAATTCATTGCAGTAGGTGCAAGCCAGGTTGCAGCGCCGGGTGGGGATAACGTGCGCAAGCAGCGGGTGGCGCTTGGACGCGAGCCCTTTCGCGATCATGCGGATCTCGCGGATCTTGCGATGCGCGGCGAGGAGTTTTCGTCGAATTGTTTTACGTGCAGTCACTGTTTTTCAACCGCTAGGGGCGGTTGCGCCTTGTTTTTGCCGCCAAAACTCCCTCTACGATTATGCCATACCGAGCGGCCATTCCCTTGGGCACGGGGCGCTTCGTAGCGAATCCCGCACTCCAAACCAACAGCAGGTCCCTCAGAACATCCGCGAAAGACGCGGTTCGGGATGACAACGCGTTGAGGCTTGGGCGCGGTGAGGCACCCCGTTGGCGGATTATCGTTGGTCATTTTAGTCGGCCCAGGGTTGCCAGATGCGGTCCCAGCGGTGGGCTTTTAATTTGTTCAGCAGCGCGGGATCGAGGGGGCCAGCGTCGCTCAGCGCCATGTTTTGTCTTACGTGTTCGGGTTTGCGCATGCCGACGATTGTGGTACTTACCGTAGGATTCGACAGGATGAAACGCAGGGCCATCTCCGGCAGAGTCATTCCGGGAGGCACGATTTTCTTTAATTCATCCACGCGATCCATGGTCTCCGGCAGGTTTTCGGGACCGAAGTATCGGGCGCGCCAGTCGTGGGCGGGGAATTTTGTTTGGCGGGTCATTTTTCCGCCCAGGCTGCCTTCGTCGAGCGGGACGCGGGCGATCACTCCGATGTTTAATTCGCGACAGACCGGAAACAATTTGTCTTCCGGGGCTTGGTCGAAAATGTTGTATATGACTTGAACAACGTCCACCAAACCGGTGCGCAGAGCCTTGATACCGTTTTCCGGCTGCCAGCGATTGAGGCTGAGGCCGAAGGCGCTCATCCATTTGTCGGCTTTAAGTTTCTCGACGGTTTCGCGAAATTCGGGCTCGTCGGCCCAGCTATCGTCCCAAACGTGGAATTGCAGCAGGTCGATGGAATCTTCACGAAGCTTTTCGCGAATTTTCTTTGCGTATTCAAAAACGTGCTTGGCGGGGAAAACGTCGCGGTATTTGAACTCCGGGAAGGCCGGCCATATATCGTTCTTGGGAGGAATTTTGGAGGCGGCGTAAAGCCTCCCGTGTTCGGAGTTGGCGAAATTATCGTGCTGAAGGATCTCGCCGAGAAGGGCGTCACTTTTCCCGTTGCCGTAGGCCCAGGCCGTATCGAAGAAATTGCAGCCTAATTCTACCGACAGTTGTAAGGAGTTGCGGGATTCGCGGTCGTTCGAGCCGGTCCAGTCGCCCATGCCCCACAGGCCGACAGCCATGTCGCTGACTTGAAAACCCGCCCGTCTCAGCGTGCGATATTTCATGATTTGGTCAATTCTTTAATCGCTGTTCTGGCCCCGGTTAGACGGGGTTTAATGCTTTGTTTTCTATTACATCTACTTTTCATCCAGTGTCGAGTAGAAGTGGGCGCCCACTTGGCAAAAAACGACTCAATTTTGAGCGATTTATCTGCCAGAAAGGCCACCTGAGAGCTAGCGGGCGGCGGCGACACGGGTGGCCCGCTGAAGCGTCCGGGAGGCAGAAACCGGGCCCAACTGATTCGTCTTCTCTCCCAGATGCTCCCTTTCCTCGTCAGAGCAAGCACGGTAAAGGGACGCAAGAGCGGCGCTTTCGTGTCGGCGGCCGAGTGGTTCCGGGGCGACTGCGGCCCGCCTTTTTCACCTGAGATCCTAAACCAAATTTTCATCGCAACAATGATAGGAATTTAAAAGGCCGAATACAAGGGTGCGAGGCGGTGGACTTTTCCGAATACCGGTACCTATTCGTGCCATTGAGGCGGTTTGACGTGTAGGTGGTGCCTTATTGTGATGAAATAGCCAGGCAAACCTGAGCGGCTGAGTAAATCTGAAGAATATTTCTAAAATGAGCCGGGCGTGAATCGAATCCGTGAAGAATTGTCGAAGTTGTTGAGTTTCGCATGGATTGATCGTTTACGTGCGGACGTTCGCGAGACGTGCAATGCACGTAGATGCAATAGTCGCGCTGAGATACCAGTAAATCCTTCACGCATGCTAAGAGTCAGTTTTCGCTCGGCACTCCCACACGGCAAGAAAAACTCGTCAATATTGGGTATTTGATTCTGCTACCGCGAGGGTCGAAGCCGGGGAACAAAGGTGAATATCGAGTCTCAGCAATAGTTGGGTGTACAATACCGAAAACTCCGACGACTTAAAATGCAAATTCAGGCTGGAATATAAGGTGGAAATGGCGGGCGAGACTCTTGTTGATGTCCTGCGAGCAAGGGCTACACGGCAGCCGGACCGGCTTGCTTATTCTTTTCTGCCGAAGGGCGAGGCGGAGGAAGCCAGACTTACATATGCGGAGCTGGATCTACGAGCACGAGCGATCGGCACATGGTTGAGTTCGGCGACGGCGGCCGGCGACCGCGTGCTGCTGTTGAGTTCCTCGGGGCCGGAATTTGTGTCGGCGGTCTTTGGATGTCTTTACCGCGGCGCTGTGGCTGTTCCAGCCTACCCGCTTGATCCCGCACGCATCGGTAGAACGTTCTCGCGGCTGAGCCGGCTTCTGAAAGATGCTGAGCCAGTGGTGGCTTTAACGACGGAGAGTTCGCTCCGGTTAGTAGAAGATCTAATCCGGATACATCCGGACTTGGCGAGCGTCCGTTGGATGGCGACCGAGTTGATTCCGCTGGAGCTTGCTGCGGACTGGAAGCGTCCACCTATTCGCCCGGAGACGCTAGCGATTCTGCAATATACCTCGGGATCGGTGGCTGCGCCGAAAGGCGTAATGGTGAGCCATCGCAATGTGCTGGAAAATGAAAGGATGCTCCAGGATGCGCATGATTATTCGGATGACAATACGTTTGTCGGTTGGGTACCACTCGCGCACGATTGGGGACTAATCTATAACGTCTTCCAGCCTCTTTATTCAGGGGCACTCAGTGTGCTGATGCCGCCGGAAGTTTTTCTGCAAAAGCCGGTGCGTTGGCTGCAGACGATATCTCGATACAAGAGTGTAACCAGCGGCGGTCCCGGATTCGCCTACGAACTGTGCGTCGCCAAAATTCCGTCCGAAGAGCGAGAAGGCCTCAACCTGGAAAATTGGATTTGCGCAAGCATTGGAGCCAGCCCGGTGCGTCCGGCGACGCTCGACCGGTTTGCAGCCGCCTTTAGAGACTGCGGTTTTCGCCGCGAGGTGTTCTTCTCCGGTTATGGTCTTGCGGAAGCCACCTTGCTGGTCACGGACTCGGAAAAGTTCAAAGAACCAAGAGTTTTGCGAGTGAAACGTACATCTCTGGAACGGAACGATGTGGTAATTGATCCTCCCAAAGATGTTCCAGCCAACTGTATGTTGAGTTGCGGCAAACCGGCACCTGGAGAAAAAGTCCTAATCGTAGATGCGCAATCATGCGCGGTGTTGCCTGCTGGAAAAGTTGGCGAGATTTGGGTTTCCGGCCCCAACGTTACGCAGGGATATTGGAACAACCCAGTTGGGACTCACACCACCTTTCAGGCGTTTGTGAGGGATTCGGGAAAGGGTCCCTTTCTTCGTACGGGCGACCTGGGATTTCTCGATGAGGGCGAGCTATTTGTAACAGGCCGGCTCAAGGACCTAATTATTATCAGGGGGCGAAATCTCTATCCCGAGGATATTGAGCTGAGCGTGGAGCGCTGTCACAAAGGGCTGCGGCCGGGCTGTACGGTGGCATTCTCGATCTCAGACGAGTTCGACGAAGGCCTGGTCATCGTTCAGGAGGTCCGAGCCTCGCAGCAAGCGGCCCTGGTAGAGATCATTCATGCAATCCGGCAAAGCATTTTGCAGGAACATGAAGTAGCCGCGCACACCGTCGTGTTGGTCCAAGAGAGAAGCATTCCAAAGACTTCGAGCGGGAAACTTCAGCGTGCGGCTTGCCGCTCAGCGTTTCTGTCGGGAGGCCTGGAAATATTGGAGCAAAGCGCTCCGGCGGGCGATCGAGACGAAAGCCGAATCGGTTTCGTTCCGCCGTGCACGCCCACGGAGAAAAAAATCGCAAGGATCTGGTCTGAAATCCTGAATGTGAAACAGATCGGAATTCACGATCGATTCTTCGACCTCGGCGGCGATTCACTGGGGGCCGCACAGTGCTTGGCCAAGATTGCAGAAGAATTTGGAGTAGAGCAGTTCACTCGGGAAACTTTTCTCTACGCGCCAACCTTGGGCGAGATGGCAAGAGCCATATCTGATCCCGCAAGGTGGGTGGCACACGAAAACGAAGTGCTGCCCCTTCAATCCAGCGGCAGCGGAATTCCACTTATTCTCGTGTTCCCTGGCACGGAATACTTGGCTTTGGTGCGGCATTTGGGTCCCGATCGAGATGTATTAGGCATCCGCGACATCGGGATTGAACGCTTACCAACTCCCCGTACCATCGAGCAGATCGCCGCGGAGTGCGTGCGTCGGTTGCGACGCCATGTTCCTGCAGGACCGTACGCGTTGGCTGGATGGTGCGCGTCTGGAATCGTGGCGTTGGAAGTGGGCCGACAGTTAGAAGAAGAGGGGGAGGAAGTAGCGTTCGTGGCGATCTTTGACGCGCGCGACATTTTTCTGCCGCCTATGAGCCAGTTCCGACGAAGAGTGGTGCGTTCATGGCGCTTCGCGCAGAGAATCGTTTTCTTCGGGTCGGAGGTGCGTTCACTGTGGAGGAGAGCGACAAATTGGAACGCGGGAATTCGGAAGGCTGCTCGGAGGTTGCAGGAACTCGCAGGAGACCCTACCGGCGTTCTTGTATTGGCCTTGCAACATTACCGGCCGAAACCGTGGTCCGGTCGAACGATTCATCTGTGGGCCGCAGAACGCCCAAAAGGGGCCTTTCGTGGTCCCGAGTTCGTCTGGGGGCATCTCTCACCGGCCGGATTTGAATTCCACGAAGTGCCCGGCGATCATGACTCGATGCTCCGGGAACCGAATGCAAAAACAATTGCGGAGATACTTGCCTCCGAACTCTCGAAAGCCAGCGCCAAGGCAGAAAAAATACCAATCGAAGTGTTAGAAGAGAGGAATGAGTATCGTTCCCGCTAAGAGATATCTTGGCTCTTTGACTATGCGTTCTTCGCTTTGGCGCGCTGCAAGACATTATCTGCTTTACGAGACGTCCTTGCGGCGTGATGAGCAGCCTGTTGGCGCTGTTTTAAGCCGTGTTCAGAATCATAGGTGGCACCGCACTGATTGCATTTGAACGCATGGTTATTGCCACAAATAGGTTTGAAATTCGCTGCGGCCCTGAGTGCTGAGATACGAAGGGGGGCTCGCGGCGGGCGCGGAAATTTGCAAGAGTGTGTCGCGCAGCACGAGATTTTGGCTCTTCAGAAAATCATCCACCATCGGCGTCCATATCGGTATTCCGCGCAAGGAAAAAAGAGAATGGCCGTCCGCTCCAAAGGGAGGGGCCGCGATGAAGCGCGCGTTGCCACCTTTTTCAGTAAATTCACGGTAAAGGCGATGCGCTATCGGGAGTCCGAAAAAATGATCGTTGGTGGCGTAAATCCAGAGCATGGGGACTTTCGAGTGTTTGCCAAATTCGCCGAAAGCCCGGACCAAATCGTCGGCGTGGCAAACGTGATTGGGGGCGTCGGAGCCGCGGCCTCCTGCAAAGCTGATCGCAGCAACGAGACCCGGAGGTGGATCGGCAGATAGGCCGACCATCGCAAGGCCACCGGTGGAAACTCCGATGCCAATCATGCGCGAGGTATCCACCTCCGGGCGCGTGCGAAGATAGGTAGCGGATTCGCGAAGGTCTTTCACCGCCTGTTTTGTGGGGCCGACAAAATCAGGAGCGCGGCCACAGACGCGACCGTCTTCGGCATAGCCTCCGCCAGAATCGCCGAAGCCACGGCGCATCACGATGACTGTGGTCCAACCACGACGCGCAAATTCGCGCGCTTGCGGAATAAGTCTTAGCGGAGTCATGTTCGCGCGATCTTTGGCTTCGCGCGGAGTTCCATGCGTCATCAGGGCCAGCGGATGCGGCTTCGAATCGTTGGGGCGCACCATGACGGCTTCCAGTCCCTTTTTGCCTGAGCTGTGGGTGGGGATGCGAAGCTCCGTGACGACGATATCCTGCGCCCGTGTGGCTGGTGCCAGCGGAGCTGTCGCCAGCAGAAGGACAAAGAATATTGCGACGGGGTTTGTTCTCTTCATGCAACCTCGCGTTACAAGCGCCAATTTTCGTTCAGCCAACTAAAAACCGGGCGCGGTGCTCTACCGTTTGTTTCCTCGCGATACGATATCGCTAAGCGCCACGTCGCATATAATGATTTCGTTGCATTAGTCGTCTTTGGCTGTTTTCGAGGCAATCTTATGAAAGCGTTGCGCTTCGACCGTTTCGGCGATTTGACGGCTCTTCGCGTGGAGGAAATTCCCACGCCGGCCCCAGGAATGGGAGAGGTGTTGGTTCGCGTGTGTGCCGCTTCCATTAATCCCAGCGACGTGAAAAACGTGCTGGGCAAGTTCAAGGCTACCGTGTTGCCGCGAACGCCTGGTCGGGATCTGGCTGGGATTGTTGTCGGCGGCGATACGTCGATGGCGGGACAGGAAGTATGGGCGGCTGGAGGAGACATCGGTTCGACACGCGACGGCAGCCATGCGGAATTCATTGTGTTGCCGAAGCTGGGAGCGCGGTTAAAACCGGAAAATCTCTCTATGGTGGAAGCGGCGAGCGTGGGAATCAATTACATCACCGCCTATGCTGGTTTGATTCAAAAAGCCCAATTAAAAGAAAGGGAACCCGTGTTGGTCACTGGCGCGTTGGGTGGCGTAGGCAGCTCAGTCGTCAAGCTAGCAAAGATTCATGGCGCGCGCGTGATTGGAATAGACCGGCACGCTCCTAAAGCTGGCGGACTCGGAATAGATTTGGGACTGAGCAGCGAAACGGATGACATCAAGAGCCGCGTGAACGAGTTCACGGCCGGAAAGGGCGTGAATGTGGTGTTTGATGCCGTTGGAGGGCCGCTGTTTGAATCTGCGCTCAGCACGCTCGGCTTCGACGGGCGACAGGTCAACATTGTTTCGGTTGGCACGACGCGTGTGAGCTTTGATTTACAAGATTTCTATCACCGGAGGCTCACGTTGTATGGCGTTGATACCGCGGCGCTCGGCACCGTGGCGTGCGGCGAGATTTTGGATGGGCTCAGGCCGTCCTTTGAACAAGGAAAGCTGACGCCTCCGCCGATCGCGAAGACGATCTCGTTGGATGAAGCGGTGGAAGCCTACAAAGACATTGATAGCGGCAAGATGAGCGGAAAGGTTGTGATCAAGTTTCCCGATACGCAAGGGACTGGAACAAATTGAACTTAAGATAATGGCACGCTGACAAAGTAAATTGAAGATTGGGCCAAAGTAGTATGATTGGTTCTCAGAATGTTTTCAGAAGGATGCAAGTCCTCGTGGGGCTGTAGCTCAGATGGATAGAGCAGCAGTTTCCTAAACTGCGTGTCGGGAGTTCGACTCTCCCCAGCCCCACCATTTAATCGCTTGGATTCCTTGGTGATATAAGGATTTTTCCGCCTGGTGACTTGGTCCGTGATTTGGAAACCATTGCCACGTTTACCCCGTCAGATAAAAATAGCTGTCTAGGACAGCTGACGCATCCAAGAAATGATGAGAAGGCGCCATAGAGGACCAGGTTTCTCGGCGGCTTTTGCACTCGCGCTGGGTTTTCTGTTGTGCGCGGCGAAGGCGGAGGGCTCCGAGGCGCCGATTCCGCACGGCACGATAGAAATTGTCGCGCAGAATGAGTCGATTGAGCCGGGGCGTGACTTTAATCTTGCGCTGCATTTCCAACTGGATAAGGGATGGCACATTTATTGGGCCAATCCCGGTGATTCTGGTGAACCGCCAAGAGTGGAGTGGAGGATGCCTAAGGGCGTAACGGCGGAGGAGATTGAGTGGCCCGCGCCTCATCGCCTGGGAACGTCCACTATTGTAGATTATGGTTACCAGGAAGCCGTGACGCTGATCGTGCCGGTGCGTACAGAGAAAAACCTGGCGGCGCAGCAATCTGCGCAAATCGATGCGCGGGTAAAGGTGCTGATATGCCGCGAGATGTGCATTCCCGGCAAGGCGCAACTCTCGTTGACGCTTCCGGTCAAATCGCAAACTGCCGCGCCGAACAGCAAGGCCGCCGGTTTATTTGCCGCCGCGCGCAAATCTCTGCCACAACATGCGCCGCAAGGCTGGAAATTCAGCGTGGACGATACAAAAAGCTCATTCGTGCTTACGGGAAACGTAGGACGTCAAACCACGCGCGCGATCTTTTTCCCGTTGAACGAATCGCAGATTGATAATGCCGCGCCCCAAGACCTCGCACCCACGGACGCCGGCTTTCATCTAACGCTGAGAAAGTCGGAACAACTTCTGAAGCCGATTGCACGGTTGCAGGGAGTGCTGGTGCTATCCGATGACCGAGCCTATTGGATTGATGTGCCGGTGAGCAAACCTGGCGCGGCACAAAGTAATTCTGGCATGAATGTCGAACCGCAACATTTTGTGAAGGAGGGATAAAAGACATGAAGCGTTCCATTGCATATCCGATGATGATCGCTCTGATTCTTTGCGTAGCTCCGCTGCTTATCGCGGCTGCAAAAGTAGGCGAGGCTGCGCCGGACTTCACCGCGACGGCCAGCAACGGCAAGACGGTGAAGCTTTCAGCCAATCTTGGAAAGTATGTGGTGCTCGAATGGCACAACAACGGATGCCCTTACGTTGGGAAGCAATACAACAGCGGCAACATGCAGCGTTTGCAAAAACAGTGGACCGCGCGCGGAGTGGTGTGGTTCACAGTTCTGTCTTCCGCGCCGGGAAAACAGGGCTATGCGACCGCGAGCGAAGAGAACGACTACATGGCGAAGATGCACGCGACACCAACCGCCGCTCTGCTGGATCCAAGCGGCGAGATAGGCCATCTCTATGACGCGAAGACGTCACCGCAGATGGTGGTGATCAATCCGCAGGGTGTCGTAATCTATGATGGAGCGATTGACGACAAGCCCACCACCGACCTCAACGATGTTCCGGGAGCGACCAATTATGTGAGTCTTGCGCTTGAGCAAGCCATGGCCGGCAAAAAGGTGGAGACTCCCGCTACGCGCCCCTATGGCTGTTCAGTGAAGTACGCGGACTAGCCATTTAAGGGTGGTGCACTCATTAGCACGATTCATTCCTATCACTCAGCAAACTTTTCGTTTGAAATATTTCGATCCGCTTTTCGGCTCGGGTGCATTTCGAATTCGCCAAACCGCCTTGCGTGACCTCGACGATCGAAATCCTCTCCGTAATTGCAATTTCCAACAAGGGGTGGGACTATCGGACAACTCTCGTACAACCGCTGCGCGGCTTGGAACGCGAAATGTCTTACCACTTCGGCTTCGACTCGGCCAACCGGATTCTTCTAGCTCGGTTTGAAGGGAAAGTTACCGACGCAGACCTGAAGGAATACTATCGGATGGCCGAGAGGTACGTGATGGCGACAAATCCGAGCGCGGGCGTATTGGACATGTCAGCGGTAAGTTCCCTGGAAGTTTCGCCTCAGACGATTCGCGAGCTAGCTAGTTTGCCGCCAGCATTTTCGGACCCACACCAACCACGTTGCATCATTGCTCCTTCGCCGAAAATTTTTGGCATGGCCCGGATGTTTGAGCTGCAGGGGCAGCATACGCGACCAAACCTGCACGTCGTTCGTACGGCAAAGGAAGCTTGGGCGATCCTGGGAGTCTCGAAACCTAAATTCGAGCTGCTGGAAATGAAAGGCTAGCGTCGTCGCAGAAACCGGAGAGCGTTTTACACTAACGCTGGATGGTGAATTTTGCCGGATCGAAACTGTAGCCTTCATCCTGCACGGTCTTTTGAGCTGCGGCGCGCAGGGCCTGCTCGTCGGCATTCTTGGGCAAATCGCAATGGCGCCGAATCACTTCTTCACCTTCGGTAATGCGAACGAGCCACTTCGATTTTTCGTTATCCCAGGAAACTTGTACACGATCGGCTGCCGGAGCCATGGCGTCCTCCGCTGGATAAATTCAGCGACATTGTACGCCTGACATGCTGCAAGACGCATTATTTTGTATCATGCGAACGGGTATTTTACGGCTGCCCCTGGCGTTCGATTCGAAATGTGTAGCATCCCGCAGTGGTGCTGCGCACATGGATGTATTCGACGTCGGCGCGAGCGAAAAGCTTGTCGATGGCCGAATCTACGGTGCCGTTTTCCACATATTCCTGGGCTAGCAACCGGCGGCCTGCCGCATATGCGTTCAGCGTGCGTGGGCTATCTTTCAGCTCAGCGGGAAATCCTGCGTCTTCGGGATAACGCTCGCAACGTTTTGTGTGGATATACACCGGGCCGGGAAGTGGCAGCTTCTCGATGCCTTCGAACGCGTCGTAGGTAAAGAGCGTGGCCTGTTCGCCGGCCGGAATCATTTTCAGGCAATGGCGGCAAGGCGCGTCTCCCTTGGAAATATCGGTGTAAGCAGGAAAATTGTAGTGCGAATCTTTCTGCGTATGTCGAACGGCCTCGGCGACCTCGCTTGCAATAGCCAGCACGCGGATGGGAAGCATTTTCTTCTCCTTCACGAATGAAAAGTTCTTCTTATGACAGCCTTAGCCTCCGTGATTCCGCAAAATGAAACTATCCGCTTCTCGCGTTCAAACTTTTTTCAAACTGGGGCCGACTTTTTCAGCAGCTTGGAAAATCGGAGTACTGACGACGTTAAACCAATTTGGTGTTAGAATCCGCCATCCATGGAACGGGCGGGAAAATTTCTGGGTGGTACACTGCGGCGGCTGGAGCAACCCGAAGCCGCTCTAGCTTGGCTGGCCAGTGCATGGCCGCGCGTGGTCGGAAAAATTCTCGCGGCGCATACCAAGCCGGTTCGCTGCGAAGCGGGACGTCTGGAAATTGTCGCCGACGGGAAAGCCTGGCAGAAGCAGCTGGAATCGATGAAAAAAGAATTTTGCGAGCGGGTGAATCAAGCCTGGGGCGGGAATCTGGTTCGCGACGTGAAGTTTATTTCCAAACCGGGGCCCAAACGTTCGCGCGAATTAGACAACGAGCACACTCCGTTTATTCGCAGCCGAAAAGGCAACTAAGCTTCGCGCCGGTAAGCTCGCCTTAAAAAAATCCACGCCGTGCGTGCTTGCGTTTGCGCACTTCTCTTTCTAAGATTAGTTCATTGCAATCACACCGGGAGTTTGAAGGATCGATGACGATAAGTCGCGAAGACGTTTTGCGTGTGGCCGAGCTCGCTCAATTGGAGTTGACGCCCGGAGAGACTGAGGTTTACCGCGGACAGCTTGACGAAATTCTGAACTACATCGGCAAACTCCAGCAACTGGATGTGACGAACGTCGAGCCTATGACGCAAATGGCGTTCGCGAACGTGATATCAACTGCTTCCTCCGGAGCGTCCCCGCGCGAGCCTGATTCAGACCTGCGAGACGATACCCTGCGGCCGTGCAACATCGCCGATGCGGTCCTCGAACAGGCACCTGACGCGGCGAAGCCATTTTTCCGCGTTCCCAAAGTGATTGAACGATGAGCGCTGCAACACCATGGACGGTGGCCGGCATACAAGCAGCCTTGCGCGCAAAGAAGGTCTCGGCTCGCGAAATTGCCACCGAGTTTTACGCTGACATCGACCGGCAAAATCCTACCTTGAACGCCTATCTTGCGCTTTCGCGGGAGCGCGCCTTCGCGCAAGCCGACCGAGTGGACGTCGCGACCGCCTGCGGGGAGAAATTGGGGCCGCTGGCCGGCGTCCCTGTTGCAGTGAAGGACGTAATCAGTACGACCGGCGTTCGAACTACTTGCGGGTCGAAGATTCTTGAGAACTACATTCCTCCCTATGACGCGACCGCCGTGTCGCGTCTGGAGAAGGCCGGGGCGGTAATCCTAGGTAAGACCAACTGCGACGAGTTTGCCATGGGAAGCTCGAACGAAAACTCAGCATACGGACCCGTACGGAACCCAGTCGCGCCGGATCGAGTGCCAGGAGGCTCAAGCGGGGGCTCCGCGGCTGCCGTGGCGGCTGGTTTAGCCGTTGCGGCGCTGGGTACCGATACGGGTGGCTCGATTCGGCAGCCGGGAGCCTGCTGTGGCGTTCCCGCCTTGATGCCAACATACGGTCGCGTATCGAGGTATGGGTTGATCGCGTTTGCTTCGTCGCTGGACCGCATTGGACCCTTTGCCCGGAATATCGCTGATGCTGCTTCCATTATGTCGGTGATTGCCGGACATGACGAGAATGACGCTACATCAGCCCCGATTTCCGCTCCGGATTACTCTGCTGAACTTGAGCAGCCAGTGCAGGGGATACGAATCGGCGTCCCGGAGGAGTATTTTGCGGAGGGCATCGATAGCGAAGTAAAAGAAAAGGTGCTGGCCGGCATAGCCCTGCTGGAGAAGCTCGGGTGCCGGCGGGTGTCGCTGAGAATGCCGCACACCGATTATGCCATCGCAACTTACTATATCGTCGCGACCGCCGAGGCCAGCTCGAATCTGGCGCGCTATGACGGCGTGCGCTACGGATTGCGGGTTCCGGGTGCCACGCTTATCGAGATGTATCGCAAGACTCGGGAATGCGGGTTCGGCGCCGAAGTGAAACGACGGCTGATGTTGGGCACTTACGCGCTATCGTCCGGGTATTACGACGCTTACTATCTGCGAGCGCAGAAAGTGCGTGCTTTAATCGCTCGCGATTTTTCGGAGGCGTTTCAGAAGGTCGATGCAATTGTGACCCCGACCGCGCCCACGCCAGCGTTCAAACTAGGGGAGAAAACAGCCGACCCATTGCAGATGTATCTCGCTGATATATATACAGTTACAGGGTCGCTGGCGGGAATTCCCGGGATTTCAATCCCCTGCGGGACAACTAAGGCGAAGCTTCCCATCGGCATGCAGATTCTGTGCCCGCATTTCAGCGAAGCGCGCATACTGCAACTGGCCCGCGCGTTTGAAAAAGCCGGCGGCTTCACGATTTGATTGCAGGACTTCGGTGAAAAACCTAGAGCCGATTCTCGACCTGCTGCAAACCTCGCGTTACAAATTCGTCGCTAGTGCCAATGAGGTTCCTTCAGACCTCTGGCGCCAGTCACCGGGTCCGGAACGCTGGTCGGCGGCCGAGGTGGTGGTGCACGTTGGCATGGTGGAACAAGCAATCATCACCGGCGCGAAGAAAGTGCTGCAGGCCCCGCCGAAGGTGCCGCCACTGTTGAAGCGATTGCATATGCCTGTGGCTCTCGCGGCTTGGCGAGGGGCAAAAAGGAAATCACCCATTCCGTTGGACGCGTCGCTGGTGACAAACAGGCCCGAAGCCATGAGCCAACTGGAGGCAGCGCGGGATAGGACGCAGGGGTTTATCGAGTCTACGCGCGATCAGGATTTGAGGGTTTACCGGTCTCCACATCCATTCTTTGGCAGCTTGAATATCTACGATTGGTTCCGCTTGATTGCCTACCACGATTTACGCCACGCGCAACAAATCCGTGAAGTTGTAGAAACATTTCATGGTTAGAGTTTAATTTCCGCTTTGGGGCAAGAAAGTGCACTTTGCCGCTTAGCCTGGGTTCGCGTGAACCTGGCAAATCCCCAATGTTTATAGGGGGGGTCGATAGTTTTCGCCCCCTGGAAGACTCATGTTAGTAGAACGGAAGGACTATTGCAGGAGATATTCGTTACATTTACCCTAGTCCTGGCATCAAAGATTCGGAGGTCGAGAATGGTGCGTATCAAATCCAGCCAAAAGATCTTTACCGAAGACGAAGTGTCCAGGCTGACGGGCATTTGCCTGGACCATCTCCGGGGCCTCGCGCGAAACAAGCACTTGGGAACGGTGGCGCGCGCGGCTGAGGCGGCAGGCGCCGAGGCCGAAAAATGGCTGTTTACAAACTCGGACCTGATGATCGTGGCGGTTCTGCAGCCGCGCTGCGACCACTAATTTCCGCCCTTCTGTCCGTAGCTTCGTTCCGCCCTACAAAGCAACCCCATTAAGATAGACTCGTTGTGAAACCCCGCTTAGGACCCCCTAATGGCCGACTTTGCGCTACGGGTACGGTTATTCGCTTGCCTTTCGCGCTCTCGAACCCCGGTTGCAGACTGTGACGGGCCGGATTATTCTGAGGGACACTCAACTCGGTGTAACCCGAGTGCATCGTAGTAATAAAGGGAGAGCGACAACAGGTCTGCAACAGCAATGTCGAACCAACTGACCAAAACGAAGACTGGCTCTGTCAGGAAATTGCAAGTGGTTATCCTCGTGCGAGTGCTGGCTTTAGCTGCGATTACTCTCGCTACGACTGTGGCGCAATCCTCCGCGGCGCTACAGTCTTCCGCTTCTCAACAAGCCCAGTCTTCGCCCGCCTCCGGTTCGTCGTCCACCGCGCCACTGCCGCGAGGAAAGAAGCTGATGCTGAAAGACGGCACCTTCCAACTGGTTCGCGAATACCACATGGAAGGCGACCGCGTGCGTTACTACAGCATCGAGCAATCGCAATGGGAGGAGATGCCGGAATCTCTGGTTGACTGGGACGCGACAAAGAAAGTGGAAGCCGAACAAGCCAAACACGACGCCGAGCTAGTTGCCAAGTTACACGCGCGCGAAGCCGGCCGAACGGCACAGGCGCTAGACATCGACGCCAGCCTGGAGGTCGCGCCCGGAGTTTTTCTGCCGCCCGGCGAGGGAATCTTCGCATTCGACGGAAAAAGTGTCGCGAAGATTCCACAAGCGCCGGCGGATATCAAGTTCAGCAAAAAGCAGATGCTGAAACAGGTGCTGGTCCCCATTCCTATCATTCCATCTCGGCATACGATTTCGCTGATCGGAGCGCACGCCAAGCTTCGCATTGTATCCGCGCAGACCGAATTTTATATGCGCACTGCGGACGGCCGGGAACCGGAACTGGAGTTATTGAGGGCGAAGATTAAAGGCGATGAACGCTATCTGGAAAACCTCGACGAACTATTCAAAGAACAGGGCACCACGGGACAAACCACCGTGCTGATGCAGCGCTGGCTGATCGCGCCAGGCGTTTACAGATTTACTTTGGAGCAGCACATGGACCCGGGAGAATACGCTCTGGCGGAAATCGTCCAAGGCGGCGGCACAAATCTCTACTTTTGGGATTTCGGGCTGGATGCTGGACCGGCAGAAGCACCCGTCAAGGCCAGCAAATAGCCCGGCTCGCTTATTTGTTGCCGGCCGGTTGCCCTTGCAATAGCTGAGTCAGCAAGGTTGCCAGCGCGGCGACGTGAAATGGCTTCTGCAACACAGAAGCGCCCTTCTTTTCGAATTTGGCCACTTGCGCGGGATCGAGCAATGCTCCGGTCATGAAAACGAATCGCGGGCCAGTCCCCTGCGCGTGCGAGCGCACGCGATCGAAAAGCTGTTCTCCGTTCAATCCCGGCAGATTAAAATCGCAAAGAACGAATTCGTAACCTTGCGCGGTCAAATGCGAGAGAGCTTCTTCGGAGCTCGGGGCCCCCTCCACGATCATTCCGCGCGCCGCCAAGCCTTCCTGCACGATCTCGCGAATGCTTTCTTCGTCATCCACGATAAAAACTGAGTGTCCGCGCAGTTCTGCCGCACCCGGAAGCGGCGGCGCAGCAGCGCGAGGCGCAGGAGCCTCAGCCGGGACTTCTTCGATCACAGCGGGAAGCAGGACGCGAAAGGTGGCGCCGGCCCCGGGCGTCGACTCCACTTCGATCTTTCCTCCATGTTCCTTAACAATGGCTTGCGAAATCGTAAGCCCGAGCCCGGTTCCGCCAGACGGACGCCGGGTGGTGAAGAAAGGGTCGAATACCTTGCCGATATTTTCCGGCGCAATGCCCGGGCCATTATCCGAAAAATCGAGAGCGATTCTGCCTTCTTTGAACGCCGCAGAAATCCGTATGGAGCCGCTGTCGCGCACGGCGCCAATGGCCTGTTCCGCGTTTGCGATCAAGTTTGAAAATCCCTGCACCAGGAGTTTTGGATCGCCTTCGATGGGCGGAAGACCGGGCGTGGGCTTGAATTCCACCGTGATTTTCTTCTGTTGCAGCGAGGCGCGCTGAGTGTCAAGAGCCTGTTTTACGATCTGATCGATCTGAACTTTTGTTTGCCGAAGAATAGAAGGCCGCGAGAAGACCAGGAGATTTTGCACGATGGTAGCAGCGCGACGCGCCTGCTTTAGAACGGTATCGACCTGGTGGCGCATGGAATCGTCCACGGCGCGTTCGCGAATCAGATCGCTGATGCCTAAGATAGCGGTGAGAGGATTATTTAATTCATGGGCGACGCCTGCCATCATCTCGCCCATGGCGGCGAGTTTTTCCTTTTGGACAGCCTGCTGCTCGGTGCGCTTGGATTCGGTCACGTCGCGCGCGGATGCCACTACCCCGCTGATTTTTCCATTGGCATCGTACAGTGGGCTGGCGCTGGCGCGCAGCACGCGCCAGTTTCCATCGGCATGCTTGGTACGGTATTCAAACTGGCCGTCAGCGCCTTCACCGAAGGCAACTTTTTGAAATGTGGAGCGAAGTTTCGCTAGATCATCCTGATGGACGCTATCGCCCAACGTCTTTCCAATGAATTCACTCGCGGGCCGTCCGAGCACGCCCTCCACAAGCGGACTGATAAATGTGTAAACCCCTTGCAGGTCGAGCACGGCAATTACGTCGGGAAAGCTGGCCACCAGGCTCCGGACAAATTCCTGCTCCTTATGAAGGTGCTTTTCCATCTGCCGGCGCTCGCTGACGTCGACGATGGTTCCCTGGATGCGCAGCACCTGGCCAGCGGCACTTCGCGTGACCGCGGAAGAAATCAGGCAGTGAATGGCTTTTCCATCTTTGCGGCGAAGGACGATTGCGCGGTCTTCGATTGCGCCCTTTTTCAGCACTTCTTCGACGAGCGAATCGCGTTGAGCAGGGTCCAGGTAGATATCGCGAAGGTTCACCGACTGCAAATCCCGTTTGGTCTCATAACCCAGCATACGAATCAGTGCAGGATTCACATCCAGAAGCTTTCCATCCGGAGTGCTTAGAAAAATTCCTTCGCGAAGGGCAGCGAAAAGTTCCGTGAAGCGAACTTCCGATTGACGCTCGGCGGTGATGTCGCGCGCCCATCCGATAATCGAACTGTAGCCGGAAGCATCCTCACTTACCGCTTGCACCCAGCATTGAAAGTGCCGGGATTCCCGCTCCTTTTTCATTTTTACGGGAATGGTTCCGGTCCAGGACTCGCTCTTCAAAAGAAGAGGAAGCCATTGCTGAAACTGCGCGTTTGTGGGCGTCTCTATGAAATCCGTCAAGCGGCAGCCGATTAGATGCTGGAATGAAACTCCCAGCAGCTCGGAGAGGCACCGATTGGCAACACGTATTTCTCCATCGAGGGCCAGAGTGAAGACGGCGTGATCCAGGTTATCGATCAGATCGCGATAATTGTGTTGCGAACGCGAAATCACTTCGACGAGTTTGTTGTGTTGAGCCTCTTCAGCAGACTCAAAGGTCAATTGATCGGATTGATTGTCGGCCGAATGTGAAGACATAAATATGCTTTGCCGTGTTGACCGGAGCGTCGTGGAACGAACGGCGTCTATTAAGTTTAACGGCGGGACGCGTCGCGCAGGTGAAAGAAAACTGACGCTTATGCTAAGTGCTCAACAGACTAAGCGCTCGATAGAAATACGCACGCAACGCAAAAAAAAACAGGCGCCGCGACTTTGAATCACGGCGCCTGTTTGAAACAGAATCGTCTAGCTTTCGGCGACGGCGTCGGTATCCTTGCGCAGGAAATCGAGTGCCGCGGCTTCTTCCGGCGTAAGCTCCGGCTCCATCTGTTGAATTTCTTCCTTCGGAATTTCCGTAAGTAACTGGATATTCCGGTAGCGATCGAGACCCGTACCGGCAGGAATCAACCGGCCCATGATCACGTTTTCCTTCAAGCCGCGGAGATAATCGACCTTTCCGGAGATGGCTGCTTCGGTAAGAACGCGGGTGGTCTCCTGGAAGCTCGCCGCGGAAATAAAGGAGTCGGTGGAAAGCGACGCCTTGGTGATTCCGAGCAGCAACGGACGGCCTGTTGCGGGACGCCCGCCATCGTGGATGATGCGATCGTTTTCCTCGCGGAAGCGGAACTTGTCCACCTGCTCTTCCAAAAGGAAGCTGGTGTCGCCCACATCTTCCACTTTTACCCAACGCATCATCTGACGAACAATGGTCTCAATGTGCTTGTCGTTAATGTTGACGCCCTGCAGACGGTACACTTCCTGGATGGAGTTCACCAGGTAAGCCTGCGTGTACTTTTCTCCGAGGACGGCGAGAATGTCGTGCGGGTTGAGCGGCCCGTCAATCAAAGGCTCGCCAGCCCGAACGTGTTCACCTTCCTGCACGTTGATGTGCACGCCGCGCGAGACAGAATATTCTTTCACCGTTCGTCCGTCTTCGCTTTCGACGAAGATCTTGCGCTGGCCCTTAACGATGTCGCCGTACTTCACGATACCGTCGATTTCGCTAATGACCGCGGGATCTTTCGGCTTGCGCGTTTCAAAAAGTTCCACAACGCGTGGGAGACCGCCGGTGATGTCCTTGGTCTTGGTGGTTTCGCGCGGGATCTTCGCAAGCACGTCGCCCGGTTGCACCTCGTCTCCATCGGCCACCATCAAGTGAGCGCGTGAAGGCATAAGGTACTTCTTTCGGACGCGTCCCTGGGGATCGCGAACGAGAATCGTGGGCTGGTGCTTTTCATCACCCGGCGGAAGCGTGACGACGAGCTGCGACAGACCGGTGACTTCGTCCACTTGCTCTTCGATCGTGATGCCGGGCTGCAAATCCTTGAACTGAATGGTGCCGCCCGTTTCCGTAAGGATCGAGAAAGTGTACGGGTCCCACTCAACCATGGTCTGGCCGAGCGTGACTGGCTGCCCGTCTTCGACCTTGAAACGCGCGCCATACACGACATGGTGGCGTTCCTTTTCGCGGCCTTTTTCATCTACCACCGCGATCAAGCCGGAGCGATTCATGGCTACGATGGTCTTATTACGGCCTTCCACCACGTTCAAGTCGATGAATTTCACGAAGCCGTTATTGCGCGCTTCCACTTTCGACTGTTCGGTGACGCGAGTCGCCGTGCCGCCGATGTGGAACGTGCGCATGGTCAACTGCGTGCCAGGCTCGCCGATGGACTGCGCGGCGATCACGCCAACCGCTTCGCCCATCTCGACGAAACGTCCGGTGGCCAGGTTCCTGCCGTAGCAACGGCCGCAAACACCGCGCCGGGACTCGCAGGTGAGCACGGAGCGAATGTTCACTCGCTCGATGCCGGCGGCCTGGATCGCGTTGGCCAGCTCTTCGGTAATTTCCTGGTTGATCTCGACGATGACGTTGCCTTCGTAATCCTTTATTTTCTCGAGCGAAACGCGGCCCACAACGCGGTCGCGCAACGGTTCGACTTCGACGCCGGCTTCCAAAATCGGCTCGACGTAAATTCCATCGGCCGTGCCGCAATCGAATTCATTAATGATTACGTCCTGCGCTACGTCAACGAGACGCCGCGTGAGGTAACCGGAATCGGCGGTCTTGAGCGCGGTGTCGGCCAAACCTTTACGCGCGCCGTGCGTGGAAATAAAGTACTGCAGCACGGTGAGGCCTTCGCGGAAGTTCGAAGTAATCGGAGTCTCGATGACTTCGCCCGAGGGCTTGGCCATCAAGCCGCGCATTCCGGAAAGCTGGCGGATCTGCTGTTTGGAACCGCGAGCGCCGGAATCGGCCATCACATACACCGGATTGATGACGCCCTGCTTGTCCTGCTCTTCCAAAGCTTTGAACATTTCGTCCGCCACTTTTTCAGTGACGTCCGACCAGATAGCGATCACCTTGTTGTAGCGTTCTCCGTTGGTGATTGCGCCGTCCAGATATTGCTGCTGCACTTTCACCACTTCGTGCTCGGCAGTATCCACCAGCTTGAATTTCACGCTGGGGATAACCATGTCGCTGATGCCGATGGAGACGCCGGACTTCGTCGCGTAGAGGAAGCCGAGCTCCTTCAGCTTATCCAGCGCGATCACGGTCTTTTCCAGGCCGAAGCGCAGGTAGCAATATTGCACCAGCGCTTGCACACCCTTCTTCTTCAGCAAGCCATTGATGAAAGGCATATCGTGCGGCAGGTGATCGTTGAAAATCACGCGGCCCACGGTGGTGTGCAAAAATTGCCGATTCAGATTTACCGGCTCGGTGTGCGAGACGTCCTGATCGTCATAAGCATTGGTCAAATCGATCACTTCACCGGTGTAACGCAGGCGAATGGGAGTGAGCAATTCCACTTCTTCCGCTTCGAGCGCCATCACCACTTCTTCCGGCGAACCGAACGCGCGGCCTTCGCCCTTCGCCTTGGGCTTGTGCTTGGTCATGTAATAAATGCCCAGGACCATGTCCTGCGTCGGCACGGCGAGAGGATAGCCGTTAGCCGGCGACAGAATGTTGTGCGAGCTCAGCATCAACACGGACGCTTCCACTTGCGCTTCAGGAGACAGCGGAATGTGAACCGCCATCTGGTCACCGTCGAAGTCCGCGTTGAACGCGGTGCAAACCAGCGGATGGATGCGTATAGCTTTTCCTTCCACCAATACCGGTTCGAACGCCTGGATGCCGAGACGGTGTAGCGTAGGAGCGCGGTTCAGCATGACGGGATGTTCACGAATCACGTCTTCGAGAATGTCCCAGACGATCGCTTCCTGCGCCTCCACTAATTCCTTGGCTTGCTTGATGGTGGTGCAGTGGCCCGCGGCTTCCAGCTTGTGATAGATGAACGGCTTGAAAAGTTCGAGCGCCATCTTCTTCGGCAAACCGCACTGATGCAGCTTCAATTCGGGGCCGACGACGATGACGGACCGGCCGGAGTAGTCCACGCGCTTACCCAGCAAGTTCTGGCGGAAACGGCCTTGCTTGCCCTTGAGCGTGTCGGACAGCGACTTGAGCGGGCGATTATTTGTGCCACGTAAAACGCGGCCGCGGCGTCCGTTGTCGAACAGCGCGTCCACCGCTTCCTGCAACATGCGCTTTTCGTTGCGAACGATTACGTCCGGGGCGTGCAATTCCATCAGCTTTTTCAACCGGTTGTTGCGGTTGATCACCCGGCGGTACAAATCGTTCAAGTCGGAAGTAGCGAAACGTCCGCCGTCCAGAGGCACCAGCGGACGCAACTCGGGCGGAAGAACCGGGATCACGTCCAGAATCATCCACTCCGGCTTGTTGCCGCTCTTGCGGAAGGCTTCCAGGACTTTGAGCCGCTTGGCGAATTTAATTCGCTTCTGCAAGCTGGGATCCATCTTCATTTTCTCGCGCAGCTCTTCGGACAGCTTGTCCACTTCCACCGCGCGCAGAAGTTCCTTGATGGCTTCGGCGCCCATGCCTGCGCGGAACTTTCCAGGATTTTCCTTCTGCAGCTCGCGGAGTTTTTCCTCCGGCAAGATATCTTTCTGCTTCAGCGAAGGCACTTCGCCCGGATCGATGCAGACGAAGGTTTCGAAGTAGAGAATGTGCTCGAGGTCGCGCATGGTGATGTCGAGCAAATATCCGATGCGGCTCGGCAACCCCTTAAAGAACCACACGTGCGAGCAAGGTGAGGCCAGCTCGATGTGGCCCAAACGCTCGCGGCGAACTTTGCTGAGCGTGACTTCCACTCCGCATTTGTCGCAGATCACGCCGCGATGCTTCATGCGCTTGTACTTACCGCAGAGACACTCCCAGTCGGTGACGGGGCCGAAAATCTTGGCGCAGAACAGGCCGTCGCGCTCCGGCTTGAAAGTGCGGTAGTTGATGGTTTCCGGCTTGGTTACTTCGCCGTGAGACCACGAACGTATTTTTTCCGGACTCGCCAAGCTGATGCGAATGGAATCAAAATCAGCAATCTGGCTGGCACGGTCGTACGGGCTAGAACGATACAAGGGCAGATCCTCCTCTCCGGAGCTCCGGAGCAAAAACAATTAGGAATCTGTTAAGCGCCGCCCCGATGCTCTGAGGCGGCGCGCTAGTTAATCGGCCGCTTCGGCTTTTTCCAACTGCGGCTTCTGGCGCTTCATCAATTCAACGTCGAGGCAGAGCGACTGCAATTCGCGCACGAGTACGTTGAACGATTCGGGCACGCCCGGCTCGATGCCGGGTTCGCCCTTCACGATTGCCTCGTAAATCTTGGCGCGACCATAGACGTCATCTGACTTCGCGGTGAGCAGCTCCTGGAGAATGTGCGCCGCGCCGTAAGCTTCCAGCGCCCACACTTCCATTTCTCCAAATCGCTGTCCGCCGAACTGCGCCTTACCACCGAGCGGCTGTTGCGTGATCAGTGAGTACGGTCCAATGGAGCGAGCGTGAATCTTGTCGTCCACCAAATGCGAGAGCTTGAGCATGTATATGTAACCGACGGTAACTTCCTGCGCAAAAATGTCGCCAGTCATTCCGTCGTACAACGTAATTTTCCCGGTCTGGGGCAGCTCGGTGAATTCCAGCAAATGGCGTATGTCGTGTTCGCGCGCGCCGTCAAACACCGGCGTTGCGAACGGCACGCCTTCACGGAAGCTGTAAGCCAGGTCCAGAATCGCATCGTCATCCAATTCGGCGATTGTCTTCCAAACCGAAGTGGGGCCGAATGCGTCCTTAAACCACTTGCGCACGCCTTCCGCTCGGGTTTCCTTGTCCAGCAGTTTCGCCACTTGCGCGCCAAGCTCTTTCGAAGCCCAGCCGAGGTGCGTTTCCAGAATTTGTCCCACGTTCATACGCGAAGGAACGCCGAGCGGATTCAGAACGATTTCCACCGGCGTGCCATCGGGCATGTAGGGCATATCTTCTTTTGGAACGATGCGCGCGATGACGCCCTTGTTTCCATGGCGGCCTGCCATCTTGTCGCCAACGGAAAGCTTGCGCTTCATCGCAATGTAAGTTTTCACCAGCTTGATTACGCCAGGGGGAAGCTCGTCGCCCTTTTTCAGTTTGCCGATGCGCTCGTCGGTAATTTTCCGCAGCACATCGATCTGACGAGAAGTCATTTCCTCGATCTCGTCAATCTTCTCGATTAGCAGCGGGTCTTTATCGTTCAAGCGCAAGCGCTTCAAGTTACGCGTGGTGATCTTTTCCAAAATGTCGCGCGTCAACTCGGTGCCCTTGGTCAGCAAACGCTTGTTGGTGCGCTCGTCGTGCAAGTCGGCAGTCAACTTCTGTCCACCGAGCAAGTCGTTCAAGCGCTTCAAACGCTCGTCGGTGAGAATGCGAATCTCATCGGCGAGGTTCTTTTCCAGTTTTGCGATCTGCGTGCCTTCGATGGCCTTGTGGCGTTCGTCCTTCTCCGCGCCTTTGCGGCAGAAGATCTTAACGTCCACAATGGTGCCTTCGATTCCCGGCGGACAGTAGAGCGAAGCGTCGCGAACGTCGCCGGCCTTTTCTCCGAAAATCGCGCGGAGAAGTTTCTCTTCCGGAGTCAGCGTGGTCTCGCCTTTCGGCGTTACCTTGCCGACAAGAATGTCGCCGGGCTTTACCGTTGCTCCGATTCGAATCACGCCGCTTTCATCGAGATTGCGCAGGAAACTTTCATTGATGTTGGGGATATCCCGCGTGATTTCTTCGGGACCCAGTTTCGTGTCCCGCGCCTCGATTTCGTATTCTTCGATGTGAATCGACGTGTAGTAGTCCTCTTCCACCAGCTTTTCGCTGACGAGGATGGCGTCTTCAAAGTTGTATCCACGCCACGGAAGAAAGGCCACCAGCACGTTGCGTCCGAGTGCGAGTTCGCCGCGGTCGGTGCAAGGACCGTCGGCCAGCACCTGACCCTGCTTTACGCGGTCCCCTGCCCGAACCATTGGCTTCTGGCTGATGCAAGTGTTCTGGTTCGAGCGCTTGAACTTTGTAAGCAAGTAAATGTCGGAACCAACTTCGCGGCTCAGCACGCCGGACTGGTCTGACTCCACGCGTACGATCACGCGCTCGGAGTCCACCTGGTCCACGATGCCGTCACGACGGCAAACGATTACGGCGCCGGAATCGCGTGCGGTAACTCGTTCCATGCCGGTGCCGACGAGCGGAGCATCGCCGCGAATCAGCGGTACGGCCTGGCGCTGCATGTTCGAGCCCATCAATGCGCGGTTCGCATCGTCGTTTTCCAGGAACGGAATCAAGCTTGCGGCAACCGACACCAGCTGCTTCGGCGAGACGTCGATGTAATCCACCTCATCGCGGCTCTTCAAAACGAAGTTGCCCGCCTGGCGGCAGTTGACCAACTCCGTCGTGATTTTCCCCTTGTCATCGAGCGAAGCGTTGGCCTGCGCGACCACGTAGCGGTCTTCTTCCCAAGCTGAGAGATAGAAGCAGTACGGCTCTACGGCCACGCGCCGGCGCTTCAACTCTTCGTTGGTGTCCTCTACTTTTTCGCGTTCCACTATTTCGCCGGCCTTGAACTCGCTGTCGCCCGCATTGATGATTTGAACGAAGTCAATCACGCGCCCGCCGCGTACTTTGCGGTAGGGCGATTCGATGAAGCCGAACTCGTTAATCCGCGCGTAGCAGGAAAGCGAGCTGATCAAACCGATATTAGGGCCTTCCGGCGTTTCAATCGGGCAAATACGTCCGTAGTGCGTGGGGTGAACGTCGCGCACTTCGAAACCCGCGCGTTCTCGAGACAGACCGCCCGGCCCCAGAGCCGACAGACGGCGCTTGTGCGTAATTTCGCTGAGCGGGTTAGTCTGATCCATAAACTGCGAAAGTTGCGAACTGCCGAAGAACTCGCGAATCGCGGCCATCACGGGCTTGGCGTTCACCAGGTCGTGCGGCATGGCCGTGGACATTTCCTGATACACGGACATCTTTTCCTTGATCGCGCGCTCCATGCGGACCAAGCCAATACGGAACTGGTTCTCGAGCAGCTCGCCAACCGCGCGAACGCGGCGATTGCCGAGATGGTCGATATCGTCCACCGCACCGATATTCTTGCGCAACTTCAGCAGGTACTTGATCGCGGCCACGAAGTCGGAGGGATCGAGCGTGCGCTTATCGAGCGGAGTTTCCAGCCCCAGCTTGATATTGAACTTCAGGCGTCCCACTTTGCTGAAATCGTACTTGCGAGCGTCGAAGAACATCCCGTTGAACAGCGCCGTAGCCGTTTCCAGCGTCGGAGGATCGCCAGGACGCAGTTTGCGATAAATCTCAATGAGCGCTTCTTTCGAAGTGCGTATGGTGTCCTTCTCCAGGGTGCGGCCGACTACGATGCCAACGTCGTCACGATCGGGGAATGCAATGTCCACTTCCGTGATTCCCGCTTCGGCAATGGTCGAGAACATCTCCGGCGTGAGCGGCTTGTTGGCTTCGAGTAGAACTTCACCGGTTTGGCGGTTCACCAACTCGCTCACGGTGATAGCGCCTTCCAAATCGGCCGGTGTAATTTCCACCTGTGTTACGCGCGCCTTGCCCAGCTCCTTGAAAAGAGGCTCGGTAATGCGCTTGTGCGCGCCAACCAGAGTCTCGCCGGACTTGGGATGCTTGATTTCTTTGGTCAGCTTGCGGTCGATTAAGCCTTCCGAAAGATTCCAGAAAAGCTCGTTATCGCGCAGAGAAATACGCTCCACTTGATAGAACGTGCGCAAAATGTCTTCATTCGACTTCATCCCCAAAGCGCGAAGGAAGATTGAACCGAGGAATTTGCGCTTGCGGTCAATGCGCACATACAGAATGTTTTTCGTGTCGTATTCGAACTCAACCCACGAACCGCGGTAAGGAATAATCTTTCCGAGAAAGTAGCTGCGGTTGTTGGCGGTCTCGAAGAAGACTCCCGGCGAACGGTGCAACTGGCTGACGATGACGCGTTCGGTGCCATTGATGATGAAGGTACCGTTCTCCGTCATCAGCGGAATATCGCCGAAGAAAACTTCTTGTTCTTTAATGTCGCGAATGGACTTCGCGCCCGTGTCGGGATCTTTGTCGTAAATGGTCAGACGAATGGTGACTTTCAGCGGCGCGGAATAGGTCATGCCGCGCTCCTGGCATTCGTTCACGTCATACTTGAGTTGCAGGGTGACCGGGTCTCCGCACTTGTTGCAGAAAGTCGGCGTGTTCTTGTTGAAGGTGCCGCACTTGGTGCAAAGCACGTCACCCGTCTTGTACGGATTGGTGACCACCGACGCGCCGCAATTCCGGCAGGTGGCGCGCAGGTGATGGAGGCCGCGCAGGTGTCCGCACTTGCACTCCCAGTTGCCGATCGCGTAGTCCACGAAATCCAGTTGCGACAGCCCGCGAAAATCCTGAATCGGAAACACGGAAGTAAACACCGACTGCAAGCCGGTGTCTTCGCGTTCGCTGGGCAGCAAATCCATTTGCAGGAAGCGCTGATACGACTTCTTTTGCACGTCAATCAGGTTGGGAATTTGGACCGTGGTCTTGATTTTGGCGAAGTCCAGGCGTTCCCGTTCCCGAGTGGCGCGATTGCCGTTACGATTGCTCATGGGTGAGTATCCTCTTCAAACTAAGCCGAATACGACGACGCGGATAGACACCCGCCCCGTCGGTCCGGGAAGGACGATTTTTGAAGTTCCAGTTCCAAAGGAGCTCGCGTGAAAGCGGATTCCTTCGCAGCCCAGGCTGCGGACCGCAGCGGGGCGCTACTTAACGTCGACTTTTGCCCCGGCGTCTTCGAACTTTTTCTTGATGGTGGCGGCTTCTTCTTTGTTGACGCCCTCTTTCACTGTCTTGGGAGCGCCATCAACCAGATCCTTGGCTTCTTTCAAGCCCAGGCTGGTGACTTCACGAACCGCCTTAATCACGTTGATCTTGTTAGCGCCCACTTCGGTGAGAACGACGGTGAATTCCGTCTTCTCCTCAGCTGCGCCCGCTGCTCCCGCGCCCGCTCCGCCGCCCGCTGCCATCATGGGCGCCGCCGCTGCCGCCGAGACGCCGAAAGCTTCTTCCATCTTCTTGACTAGATCGGAAGCTTCGAGCAGCGTCAAACCCTTGATTTCTTCTAGAATCGACTCCACTTTGCTGGCCATTCTGTTCCATCCTCCCCTGCGAGATGAAAACTCTTTTGTGTGTACTAGTTTAGATGCAGATTAAGCTGTTTCCGCTGCTGGAGCTGTACTGCCCGCTCCCCCGAACTTGTTTGCCTTTGCTGCTTCGCTGGTGACCACCGCCAAACCGCGCGGAACTGCGGCCAGCGCGGTTGCGATGCGTTGCGCCGGAGCGTTCAGCAGGAACATTACTTTGCTGATCAGCTCTTCCTTGCTCGGAAGCGAGGCAAGCTGGTTGATTTCTTGAATCGAAATTACGCGGCCCTCTACCCATCCGGCGCGAAACTGAAACGCCGGCACATCTTTTGCTACCTTGGTCAGAATCTTTGCCAGCGCCACCGGGTCGGTCTTGGTGTACGCGATCGAATTGGTGCCCTTCAGGTTCTTCAGCAAGCCTTCCGCGGGAGTTCCAGCGGCGGCGCGCTCCGCAACCGTGTTCTTCACCACTTCGTAATGCCCGCCCGCTGCCTGTACCGAGCGCCGAAGCTTGGTGTCCTGCTCGACGGTGATGCCCTGGAACGTCGAGAGGATGACGGTCGAAACCGTCGCCAGCTGGCTCTTCAACTCTTCCGACTGCTTTACTTTCTCGGCCTTCTTCTTCATGCCGACTCCTTAATAAACTTTATGCCGCGACGGCTGTAGCCAATTCCGCTTCGGAATGATCAATCGGGACGCCGGGACCCATGGTCGAAGTAAGAGTCATTTTCTTAATGTACTTGCCCTTGGCCGCGGCGGGCTTCGCTTTCAACACGGCGGCCAGCAGGGCGTGCGCGTTGCCGGCGAGATTGGCAGCCGAAAAACTGATTTTCCCTACGGGTGAATGGATGATGCCGGTCTTGTCCAGCCGGAATTCCACTTTACCAGCCTTGATCTCTTTTACTGCCTTCGCGACTTCGAACGTAACCGTTCCGGTCTTCGGATTCGGCATCAAGCCTCGCGGCCCCAGAACTTTTCCCAGGCGCCCGGCGGACTTCATCATGTCCGGCGTGGCGATCACCGCTTCGTAATCGGTCCAGCCTTCCTGAATCTTCTGGACCATGTCTTCGCCGCCCACGAAATCGGCGCCGGCTTCTTCTGCTTCGCGAACTTTGTCGCCGCCCGCAATTACCACCACACGCTTCGATTTCCCCAGCCCGTGCGGCAGAACCACCGTGCCGCGTACCATCTGATCGGACTGCTTGGGGTCGACGCCCAGGTTCAAAACCAGCTCGACTGTTTCGTCAAACTTCACGAAGTGCGCCTTGCGCAGCAACTCCGCCGCCTCTTCGAGCTTATACTGGCGCGCTTCCACCAATTTCCTGGCGCGATCGATATTCTTTCCGCCAATCTTTGCGCTACGGCCCATCGTGTTCTCTCCCGCCTCGAATTACTCGCTGACTTCGATGCCCATGTTGCGCGCCGTGCCCATAATTGAGCGGACGGCGGATTCCAGATTCATCGTGTTCAGGTCCGGCATTTTTACTTTGGCAATTTCTTCCACTTGCTTCTTGGTGAGCTTTCCGACTTTGTTGCGGTTCGGTTCCGGTGAACCCTTTACGATCCCCGCGGCGCGCTTCAGAAGCTCGGAGGCCGGAGGCGTTTTCAAAATAAAGGTGAACGTGCGGTCGCTATAAATCGTGACCAGCACGGGAATGATCATGCCGTCCGGCTCTTTCGACGTCTTGGCGTTGAACTGCTTGCAGAAATCCATGATGTTCACGCCATGCGGGCCAAGCGCCGTGCCCACCGGAGGCGCCGGAGTAGCCTTCATGGCCGGCAATTGCAATTTCACGGTCGATTGAATTTTCTTTGCCATTTTGTCCTTACTTACTTACCTTTCCATATTCTTAAACGAACGTCGCGCGCTCAACCATGGGCAGCGCAAACATTCCAAAATATCTACGCGACCTTCTCAACCTGCGCGAAATCCAGCTCCACCGGAGTGGAGCGTCCAAAAATCGTGACCGAAACTTTCAGCGTGCTGCGGTCTGAGTTCACTTCTTCCACCACGCCGGTAAAATTCGCGAAAGGCCCTTCTCCGATGCGCACCTTTTCTCCGCGGTCAAAAGATAGCTTGGGCTTCGGCTTGTCCGCCGTGGTGGTGGCCCGATTCAAAATGTTTTGAACTTCCTCTTCCGTCAGCGGTGAAGGCGTCTGTCCCGAGCCGACGAATCCGGTCACTCGCGGAGTGGAGCGCACCACGTGCCAGGTATAATCGTCCATATCCATTTCCACGAGCACGTAGCCCGGATAGCACATTCGCGGCGAAATCACTTTTTTGCCGCCGCGCACTTCCACCACAGACTCGGTCGGAATAATGATCTGTCCGATTTTGTCCGTCAGGCCGAACGCAGCTACACGGCCTTCCAGGCTTTCCTTCACCTTTTTCTCAAACCCCGAGTAGGTGTGAACGATGTACCACTGCTTCGACATTATCGATCCTATTGCTCGAAGTATTTTAGCACCCGCTGAATCAATTCTCCGAGACCACTGTCCACTATGAAGAAAAATAGCCCAAAGAACGCCACAGTTACGGTGACCACCACCGTGGTGGACACCACTTCCGGGCCCGACGGCCAATTTACGTGGCGCATTTCAACTCGCACGTCGTGAAGAAATGAACGCAATCGCCGCGGATACTCCGCCAGCTTGCCAACAGGTTCCAGCAGCGAAAATCCGCTTACGCGATGATCCGCTTCGTCCCGATTCGTTTTTGCCGCTTGCGCCATTCACCGACCGCCTTAAGTCCCTGAATCTATCTACTCGACATACCCTGCTGCTTGGTGCCCATCCACCGATTCTGCCCCACCTACGAAACTGGCAGGGGAGGAGGGATTCGAACCCCCACTCTCGGTTTTGGAGACCGATGGTCTACCGTTGAACCTACTCCCCTAAAACCCGATTTTGGGCGAAGGGTGAGTTTCCACTTACCTCGCCAGACGCAGCGCAGAGCGCTGGGTTATTTCACTTCTTTATGATCGGTATGTTTCCGGCAAGTATTGCAAAACTTCGACGTCTCCAGCCGGTCCTGGTGCTTCTTCCGGTTTTTGGTCGTCGTATAGTTGCGGTTCTTGCAGTCGTTGCACTGTAATGTGATTATTTCTCTCATAGTCGTTTACTCGATGATCTCGGCAACCGCGCCGGCTCCCACTGTGTGGCCGCCTTCGCGTATCGCGAAACGCAACCCTTTTTCCAGCGCTACCGGCGTGATCAAACTAATCTCCATCGACACGTTGTCCCCCGGCATTACCATCTCCACACCTTGCGGCAACTTCACGTCTCCCGTAACGTCCG
>JBAVQB010000003.1:0-273503 GCA_049693615.1 Candidatus Acidiferrales bacterium
GCAGCGCCCAAGCAGCGGCGGCGGAGGTCGCCCTGGCCAAGGTCCTGTTGGCGCGCAAAGGCCCGGCGCAGGCGTTCCGAAAGCCGAGCCAGGCAAGCCTTTGTATGCGCGCAAGCCTCCCGCATCGCGCGGGCGTCCGCTCATTGAGAAGCGTTACGCAGAGGGGGAGCGCAAACTTCATCCAGTACGCCCCCGAGCAGGGGCTGGTCCGGGACGTTCGACGCAGGTCGAGCCGGTTGCTCCGGTTCAACGCGAACCACGCGCAGTTACGGTAACGGAAGGAATTACGGTGCGTGAGTTGGCAGAGAAGTTGGACATCCGCGCCAAGGATTTGTTGAAGACACTATTGGACCGCGGCGTTTTCGCCAGCATCAACCAAGCGCTGGATGTGCCGACAGCAACAAGTTTGGCGGAAGCGTTCAATGGAATCGTGCAGGTAGTTACGTTCGAGGAGCAGGTCGTTCAGGAAGAGAAAATCAGAGAAGAGCGCACCGGCAATGAAGTGTCGCGCGCGCCAGTGGTAACCGTAATGGGCCACGTCGATCACGGCAAGACGAGCTTGCTCGATGTGATTCGAGAAGCAGACGTAGCGGGTGGCGAGGCCGGCGGAATCACTCAGCATATCGGAGCGTATGAAGCGCACGTGCAGGGGAAGCGCATTGTGTTTATTGATACACCGGGCCACGAAGCGTTCACACGCATGCGCGCACGTGGCGCGAAAGTAACGGACATCGTTGTACTGGTGGTGGGAGCGGACGACGGTATCATGCCGCAGACGGAAGAAGCGATTTCACACGCGCGCGCGGCGGGCGTTCCGATCGTCGTGGCCATCAATAAGATCGACAAGCCGGATGCGCAGCCTGAGCGCGTGAAGCGGCAGCTTTCCGATAAGGGATTGATGCCGGAAGAATGGGGCGGCGACACGGTGATGGTGGAAGTGTCCGCCAAGATGAAGACGAACATCCCGAAATTGCTCGAGATGATTCTGCTAGTCGGCGACCTTCGAGAATTGAAAGCCGATCCGGACGTTCCGGCGAGCGGTACGGTGCTGGAATCGCGTGTTGATAAAGGCCGAGGTCCGGTAGCCACCATGCTCGTTCAGAACGGGACTCTTCATGTGGGCGACGTCTTCATCGTGGGCGCGGTTTACGGAAAGGTTCGCGCCATGTTCGATGATCACGGGGCTGCCATCAAACAGGCAGGGCCTTCGACGCCTGTGGAAGTTCTGGGCTTGCAGAGCGTGCCGGAAGCCGGCGATCAATTTCAGGTGGCGGACGAAGCGAAAGCGCGCCACATCGTGGAGTACCGCCAGGGCAAACAGCGCGAAGCTACGCTTGCAAAATCCGCCAGCGGCCGCTTGACCCTCGATCAATTACACGAGCAGTTGAAAGTGGGTGAAGTGAAGGAACTGCCCGTGGTGGTGAAGGCAGATGTGCAGGGTTCGGTGGAAGTGCTGAACGAAATGCTCCCGAAGCTTTCGAACGACCAAGTGAAACTGAAAGTGATTCATGCGAGCGTGGGAGCGGTGAATGAAAGTGATGTCCTGCTCGCATCGACTTCCGGCGCGCTGATCGTGGCTTTCAATGTGAGGCCGGAGCGCAAGGCCGCGGACTTGGCCCAGCGCGAAGGCGTGGACATTCGTCCTTACACCATCATTTACGAGTTGCAGGACGAATTGAAAAAAGCCATGTCTGGACTGCTCGCGCCGGTGATCAAGGAAACCTATCTGGGCCGCGCGGAAGTTCGCAACACATTCAAGGTGAAGGGTGTGGGAACGATTGCCGGTTGTTCGGTGCAGGACGGCATTATGAAGCGCGACGCGGAAGTTCGCGTTCTGCGCGACAGTGTAGTAATTTACACCGGCAGAATCAGCTCGTTGAAGCGTTTCAAGGAAGATGCCAATGAAGTGCGCCAGGGGTTTGAATGCGGTATCGGCGTGTCGAATTTTTCGGATGTGAAGGTGGGCGACATCCTGGAATGCTTCAAGATGGAAAAGACCATAGCGCTCGAGATGCCGCCGCCCAGCGAACGTCCGCGCCGCCAGGAACGCGCGGGGCGTCAGGAAAGCGCGTAAACACGGATTTGTTTTCAGATAATTTTCAACTCGCCCGTTTTTGAATTTACGGGGGCGAAAATGCAAATCGGCCTCCTCACTCTCGAAATACATATCTCCGAGGCACAGTCACTCAAAGACAAGCGGCAAGTTTTGCGCAGCTTGAAGGACCGTCTGCGCGCGCATTTCAACGTTGCGGTGGCGGAGCTCGAGCACCAGGAGCTATGGCAACGGTCTAAAGTGGGCGTGGTGAGCATTTCCGGCGATAGCAAACATCTGGAAGAGTCTTTTGCGGCGATAGCAGCGGAGTCGGAGCGGCTGCTCGGTCGCGATCTGGTATCTCACGAAATAGATTATTTTGAGGACGGCGAATAATGCTCGGCGGACATCGTTCGGAACGAATCGCAGAAGAAATTCGTAACGAAGTGAGCTTAATGCTTGCCGGTGAGCTGAAAGATCCCCGGCTGGCGGGGCCGGTGATGGTGACGGAAGTCCGCTTGGGAGCGGGCATGCGCACCGTGCGTGTATTCGTGCAGCTTGCAGAAGACGACACGGAACGCGCCGAAACGATGGCGGGGCTGAAGGCAGCTTCCGGCTACGTGCGTCACGAGCTGGTGGAACGGCTACGTCTGCGGAGAGCCCCGGAAGTAATATTTCTGCTGGATGAATCGGAAGAGTACGGCCAGCACATCGATCAGCTTTTGAAAAAGGCCAAACCTTCAGAGAGTTTTTAGGCCGGGACGCGCCAAACTGACTCCAGATCGCGCGCGTTTTGCGAGATGCTTCAAAGTTGTAACGAACCCAACGCATTTTCATACGCAAGATAAGAGCAACTGCGGCGGAATTAAGAGTGATGCGATGCCTCGAGAAATACAACCACTGCCATTTGACGGAATTTTGGTTGTTGATAAGCCGCGCGGAAAAACTTCGCACGACGTGGTGGAGGCGGTCCGCCGTCTAGTAGGCTTCCGAGGCATCGGGCATTTCGGGACGCTGGACCCGCTTGCAACCGGCGTGCTGGTGCTTGCGCTGGGGCGCGCCACGCGTCTTGCGCGTTTCTACGGCGGCCGGCGAAAGCGTTACACCTGCGCGGTGCGGTTTGGGTTTTCCACTGATACATACGATGCAGACGGTGAGGCCACTGGCCCGGATACTGCGCCCGCCTTGGATGCGGAAGAGCTTGCGAGGTACGCCGCGCGCTTCGTGGGGAAGATCAAACAAACTCCGCCGTCCTTTTCCGCGAAAAAAATTCATGGCCGCCCCGCGCACGAACTGGCGCGCAAACACAAACCGGTAAAGCTGGAGCCGGTCGAAGTGGAAGTGTACGAGTTCAGGCTCACGAGCGTGGAAGGGTCGGTAGCGCGTTTCATGGTGGAATGTGGCGCCGGCACTTACATTCGATCGTTGGCGCACGATCTCGGCGCACTGCAGGGTTCTGGCGCGCACCTGGCGGAAATCACGCGCACGGCGGTGGGGGAATTTACGCTGGATCAAGCCGCTCAGCTTTCAGAGCTTGACCATGACGCCAAGACGGGACGCCTAGCGAGGCGCATAATTGGCCTGGAAAGCTTGTTACCCGAATTACCTCGCGTAACCATACTTCCCATCGTAGAAAAGCGCGTTCGGCACGGAGCGAAATTCAACGTCTCGTTAGCTCAGATTGAGCCCGGTCAGGCGATCTCGGCGCAAGGGGCTCCGGCAGAATTGGATTCGGGTGGATGGAAGCCGGCGCGCCTTCGCGTTTTTAATCAGCAGGGAGAATTGATGGCGATTGCCGAGCCAGTCGTTCCGCGCACGTACCAGCCGGTGGTAGTTCTCGAAGCAATTTCTTAAAGCCAATGCAGGCTTTTGATTCATAAGGCCGAGCCGCGGCTATTGTGGCTGGTCAGACTGCTGAGACGGTTCCGGCTGCGGCTCTGGCTCCGGTTCAGGCTGGGGTTGTGGCGGCGGCTGAGGTTGAGCTTGAGGCTGAGGTTGAGCCTGAGGCTGGGGTTGTGACTGCTGAGGCTGCGGCTGCAACGCCGGAGGAAGCTGGCGGTCCTCTCGTGTTGGACCCCGAGAGCCTGGCCCTTCAGGAGCGCCACGTCCGGCATAGATAACGTGATCTTGTCGCGGTGAAAGCGAAACCATTCGCGGCGTAATGAGTATCAACACCTGGGTGTCCTGGTTCTGAACGTCTTCTGTAGCGCCTAATAGTCCTGCGCCAGCCACTTCCCCCAGATAGGGTAGGCCGTTCAGGGTCTTCTGATACTGCGGCGAAGCAAAGTCCGCCAATGCCGCCGTTTCATTTGTTTTCACGCGAACGGTCTGATGCAGTTCTTCGTTTGAAACCACCGGTATGTTGTTGAGAATCGTTCCGGTGAGGCTGGTAATGTCGAATTCAAGCTGCAGAGTGACCTCGTCATTCTGATGAATGCGTGGAGTCGCTTTCACCTTCACACCGACATCGATATATTCGGCATTGGGGAACTGGGTGCCGGGAGTCGTGGTCCCGACGCCGCCACTGGCAAATGCCGAAGAATTAAGGATCACCGATACAGTGTTGGATCCCTGGTTAGCTACCGCCAGATCTGGCTGCCCTGAAGTTGAAAATACATTGGTGACCGATGAGAGCGGATTCGTTTGGACGGGAAACTCGAAGAAGGGGGAAAAAGTTCCGTCACCGAGACCGAGGAGCAAAGCCACCGAATTGTCCGACTGGGCGGTGACGGCCAAATCCGGAAAACCGTCAACGTTGTAATCCGCAATGGCGATGGATGTGGGGCCGGTTCCCGCCGGAAAATCGGTTGCTGTGCCGAAGGTGCCATCACCATTGCCCAATAAAATTGAGACGGAGTCCCCCGAATTCGTGGATGTGGCGGCGCCATTGTTGGCAACCGCGAGGTCTAGTATGTTGTCGCCGTTAAAGTCGGCCGACGCCACATACACGGGAGCTTGGCCGGTGGCGTAGCTAACAGGCTTACCAAATGTGCCGTCGCCATTTCCCAGGTAAATCCATACGGTGTTGTCGTTCTGATTGGTGACGGCTAGATCCAACTTACCGTCATTATTGAAATCTGCGACCGCGAGCCCGGTAGGCGCATTGCCGGTGGGATAGTTTACGGCCGGCATAAACGTTCCGTCGCCATTGCCCATGAAGACGGAAATCGTATTGTCTTTCTGGTTCGCGACGATCAGGTCGGTTTGGCCACCAGCGATCAGTGTGGCCGGAACAACGAAAGTCGGCCGGTTTCCGGTTTTGATCGGAGACCCGGAAGCTGCAGTGAAAGTGCCGTCGCCATTACCCAGGAGAATCGTGAGTGTATTTCCTAATTGGTTTGCCACCGCTAGATCGATGTTCGTGTTGTTCTTCGCGTCAAAAGTGCCAGTGGCGATAGAAACTGGTCCTGCGCCGGTGGCAGGCGCGGGTGTAAGCGGATTTTGGAAGGTGCCATCGCCGTTGCCCAGAAGGATAGACAGAGTGTTATCCGTCGAGTTGGCTACGATGAGATCCTGAAAATTATCGTCGTTCACGTCCACTGAAGTTACGAAGACAGGACTGTTCCCCGTAGGATAATTTGTTTCCGGCAAATTGCCGAAGCTCAGGCCCGGAATACTGACGCCGGACGGGGTGGTGGTACCGCTTCCCAGGCTGTTGGAATACTGGGCGAGCGAAACTGGGAAGCGTTCGCCTACGAAAAATGTGGCAGGCTGATTATCTTCAGCGCGCAGCAAAATCCGGCGGCCGTGACGCACCAGCGAAAGCATATCCGAAAAGCTCGCCGCAGCTCCAGGCAGCGTATACAGAAAGGTAGTTGCTCCTCCTCCGAAGGCTAATAACGGAGGAATCAGCGAACCAACATTTACCTGCCCGGACCCCAGCAAGCCGGCGAGTTGAGTTGGATTGAGTCCTCCCAATGCGGAGCTTCCGAAGATTTGCGTGAGGACAGAAATTAATCCAGGGAGGCCTGACTCCGCTTCCGCTACCGCGTTGGAAGGTATTGTGTAAATTTTTGCGGTATTGGGCGGAGTGACGCCAAGCTGCCGCTCGGCATCGCGGTCCATTTCGAGTATTTCGATCTCCAGGACAAGTTGACCAGCCGGATGATCGAGGTCCTCAATCACTCCACTGGCAAGCGCAATGGCTTGAGGTGAAGCGCGCATTGTTAGCGTTCGGCTTTGAGTGTCGAGCTGGCTGCGACTGACACCTGCAATATCGCGGACCAAGTGAGACATCTCGGTCATCTGTTCGTTGGTTTCCGTTCCGGAAAAGAGTACGGTACGCACAATGGAAATATCGTAGTCTTTGCGCTTTTGCGCGGTGTCCTCGGCCACGAAAAAGAGGTGCTGGGTCAAAGGCCGCCAGAAGGTGTGAGTTTCTTCGCCGAGAAGCCGCATCACGGTAGCGAAGTCAAGGTCATCTGCGTCCAGACGAACTTGCCGCGGCCGTAGGTCCACGTCGAATGCTACTTCCACGCCGAACCGCCGCGCTATTTCTTCATAAGCACCTTGCGTATTGCCGCGCAGCTTGAAGTTTTGTTTTCCCGGCAAATGATCCAGGTGCATTTCATGTTGAAGCTCCGGGGCGGAAACGAGTTCTTTTTCGTGTCTGGGATCCAGGGCGGCCAATTCGATGAGCCGTTCGCGGATGACTTTGTTGGAGGGATCCAGTTCGCGAGCTTCACGCAAGGTTCGAATAGCAGCAGGGATTTCGCCGGAAATAGCGTGGCGTTCGGCAAGATCGGCTTTCATCTGGACCACATGGCTCTTGGCGATTTCTCTGCGGGCAAAGTAATCCGTATCGTGGGGGGCAAAGTTAACGGCATCGACATAGGCGTCGTAGGCTGCTTGCCAGTTGCCATTCTGTTCCGCGCGGAGACCTTCCTTCTCGGCTTGCTTTGCTTTTTTTAAATCACTTTTTATAGTTGGCGATTTCAAAGAGGTTGAAGAACCAGGGGATGCCGCAACAGTCTGTCCGGTATCTGTGCCGGAAGAATTGGCGAGCTGAGGCTGTTTCTCTTGCGGTTGCGTGGCAGTCGTCGATTGAGATTGGCTCGTTGCCGGGGACTGCGGGTTTGCCGCTGGTGTGCGGACCAAAGAAATAGTCAGGATCAAGGCCGACGTTCCGGCCAGTTTCAACAGCCTCAGTCGGCGTGCAGGCGGCATAAGCATTCAGATGCGGCGAACCCTCTGTTCGTTAGCAAGAACCGGAATACGAAAGGCTGGGCTAAAGATATATTGTACAGGGAATTAAACGGCTTCGAGCAGGCCTGGAATTGCTTGCTATTGCGTTTGCGCAGAGATACACTGGGAATGCTAGTTGAAACACGTTTACAACTGGGATTCTGATGCTATCTGCGCTTCTTGTGGCACTTCGTGAAGGCGTCGAAGCCGCGCTTGTCGTCGGTATCGTCCTCGTTTACCTGAATCGTACCGGGCGTCGGGCGCTGGCGTCGTACGTCTGGGGCGGGGTGATTCTCGCCTCGGCTGCCAGCTTTGCCGCGGCATTGCTGTTGCAGCGCTGGCACGTTAGCGAAGATGGTTTTGAAGGTTTGTTGATGCTGGCCGCTGCCGTTCTGGTGATCGCCATGGTTGTGTGGATGAATCGTGTTGCGCGCCATTTGAAGAAAGAGATCGAGCAGCGTGTGGAAAGCTACGCGCAAAAATCCACAAGGGCCGCCGGTTGGGGCATCGGATTTTTTGTATTTCTTATGGTGGTACGTGAAGGTGCGGAACTGGTTTTGATCCTGCGTGCGGTGGAACTCTCAAGCGCAGGCGTGCAGGTGTGGATTGGAACTGGAATCGGAATTGCCATAGCGATTGCGGTGGGTTTGTTCTTCTTTCAAGGCACGTTGCGGATTCCGCTTCATCGATTTTTCGGGGCCACCAGCGCGATTTTGATGGTGGTGGCGTTTCAGCTTTTGCTTACTGGCGTGCACGAATTGAGCGAAGCTTTGTGGATTCCCGCGAGCAAAAGAGAAATGGCGACGATCGGTCCCATCGTGCGTAACGAGGTTTTCTTTTTCGTGGTGATACTGGGAGTTGCGGCGCTGGTGGTCCTGCGGGAGTGGTTCAGCGCGAAGAAGCCTGCACCCTCCGAACCAGCGAATCCAGCGGAACGGCGGATGCGGGAATGGGAATTTCGCCGGCAGCGGCGTTGGAGTTTCGCTGCGACTGTTTTGTGCGTGGCGGTCGTTTTGTCGTTTGCGGCAGAGTATGTGTACGCGCGATCCGCCGCGGCTCCTTCGCCTGCACAGATGCTAGTGGCACACAATGGCCAGGTGCGCATCCCGCTCTCTGAACTTACCGATTCGAGCTTGCATTTTTATACGGCTGACGTGAATGGCGACGTCATACGGTTTATGGTGATTCACAAACAGAATGGCGACTATGCCACGGCGCTGGATGCCTGCCAGATTTGCGGCAGGGCCGGATACCGTCAGGAAGGCCAGAACGTGATCTGCCGAAATTGCGCCGCGGCAATTTACATTCCTTCCATTGGCGAATCAGGCGGTTGCAATCCAATCGCGGTGACATCTCGAGTTCAAGCAGGAGAAGTGGTTGTGGATCTATCAGCTCTCGCCGATTCCGCCTCCAGGATTCATTCCTAACAAATGTTCGGGCGCCTGGTAAGAGAGTCCTTCGTTCGTAATCCGCGCCGGAAATTACTTACGGCTGCCGCGCTGGTGGTGGGCATGGCTGTAGCCACCTCAACGCTGACTATTGCGCTGGAAGTAGGAGACCGGCTGGCGCGAGAGTTTCGCAGTCTTGGCGCGAATCTGCTCGTCACGCCTCAGTCGGACACGCTTCCAGTGGAAATCGGGGGCGTGGATTATCGTCCGGTAAACGAAGGCGCGTACTTGAGCGAAGCCGATCTCGGAAAACTGAAAATGATTTTCTGGCGGCACAACGTATTGGGATTCACTCCGTTTCTGGATGTCCCGGTCTCGATCCGACAATCTGAAAACCCGGCACCCGCACGCACCATGCTGATCGGCACGTGGAATGCAAAACAAGTGCCGGTGCCGGATGGAACGACGTTCAAGACTGGCGTGAGCGTGACGCATCCTTGGTGGAAAATTCGCGGCCGCTGGTTTCACGATGGCGCTAACGAATGTGTAATCGGAGCCGCGCTAGCGCAAACGATGCCGGGAATGATTCCGGGGAAGATTATTTACGTCAGTAATGAAACGAGAGAAAATTCCGTCGATGACCACTCGGCCGGCCCGAAGGGAACTCCTCTCGAAGTTGTCGGCATCGTTTCCACGGACGACGCCGAAGATAAAGCTGTTCTCGCGCCGTTGGAAATTGCCCAAAATATATCCGGGCACCCGGGGAAGTTTCGCCAGCTATTCGTAAGCGCGCTCACGAAACCCGCGGATGCACTCTCTGAGCGTGATCCGCTGAAAATGACGCCCACGGAATACGACCGCTGGTTCTGCTCTCCGTATATTTCTTCGATTGCTTTCCAAATCAAGACGGTATTGCCCGGCACTGACGTTCGAACGATTCGCCGAGTGGCTGACACGGAAGGGAACATCCTGTCGCGTGTGAGTTCCTTGCTGTGGATTGTGACACTGACGGCGCTGATAGCGGCAGCGCTGGCCGTTGCGGCGACTTCGGCGACAACTGTGCTCGAACGGCGTGGCGAAGTCGGCGTAATGAAAGCTCTGGGAGCGACTAACACGTTGGTTGCCGGAATATTTTTGGCCGAACAACTCCTGCTAGCCGTTGCAGGAGCTTCTATTGGATTCGCTTTAGGAGCGCTGATGGCCCGGAGCCTGGGTTCCAGCATATTTGGCACGCCCGCGTCGCCGCGCCTGATTTTATTTCCTGTGGTTCTTGGCCTCGCAGCGATTGTGGCTTTTACCGGAAGCTTGGTTCCTTTGCGACGCGCAGCGCACTTCAATCCCGCACCGATTCTGCGCGGAGAATAATGTTTTGGCGCCTGCTTTGGAAACTTTTGCGCGGAAGCGGTGGAAGGCTGGCCGTTGCCATTCTCGCGCTGGTTAGCTGCGCCACGGTGGTTTCCGCGCTGCTGAATCTCGAATTTGACATCGAACGCAAACTCACGCAGGAATTTCGCACATTGGGTGCGAACCTATTGATTTCACCGCGCAACGCGCAAATCACCGGCAGCAGTCCGGCTGAAGTGATGAGCGAGAGCGATGTATCAACCGCGATTCAAAGTGTAAAAGATCCTAATGTCGTTGCGGCAGCGCCTTTCCTCTACATCGTTGGGAACGCACAGAACACGCCGGTAGTCATCGCCGGGACCAATCTCGAAGAATTGCCGAAACTTGAGCCGGCCTGGGAAATTGAAGGCACGTGGAAACCGTCCAAGGCTCAGCAAACCGCCTGCCTGGTTGGGCGGGACGTCGCGCGGCAGCTCGAGCTTGCTGTAGGAAGCTTGCTGAATCTGACCTACTTGAAAAGAAATGCGCAAGTTAAGGTTATCGGAATCGTAGATGCGGGCGGCGCGGAAGATAACCAGGTTTTCGTGGAACTGGCAGCAGCGCAAGACCTCGCAGGCCTTCCTGGAGAAATCAGCTTCGCGCAATTGAGCGTGAGTGGAACAACAGCGGGTATATCGAGCTATGCTACGCGGCTGGCGTCGGCGCTGCGGGCTTATGAAGTTAAGCCGATTCGCCAAGTCACCGAAGCGGAGGGCGATCTGCTAAGCCGCATTCGCCTGCTGATCGTCTCCATGATTGTGCTGATCTCCGTGCTGACGGCTCTTTGCGTCCTAGGAACGATGGCGGCATTGGCGATGGAGCGGCGACAGGACGTCGGCTTGATGAAGGCGCTCGGTGGATCGATCGGTCGCATCGTCACATTATTTATGGCCGAAGTGGGAGTGCTGGGCGCGGCGGGCGGGTTTATTGGTGCGATCTTGGGTGTGGAGCTTTCACGCTGGATGGGTCAACGTGTTTTTGGCCAGGGAATTTCGTCGCGTTGGGAAGTTTTTCCGATCACAATTGTTTTGATGGTGGCCGTTGCGCTTGCGGGAGCGCTTCCGTTGCGGCTCCTGGGTAAAGTGAAACCGGCCATAATTTTTCGGGAGCAATGAGTGGCGACGCTCGTACAAGTGGAAGAACTGCGCAAAGAATTCGGGAAGGTGCGTGCGCTGGCAGGCGTTTCGTTCAGCGTGGAAGCGGGCGAGTGGATCGCCATAATGGGACCTTCGGGTTCAGGAAAGACGACGTTGATTAATATTTTAGGCGGCCTGGATACGCCGACTTCAGGACAAGCGATTGTGGACGAAGTGGATGTTGCGCGGCTGGACGAATCCGGGCTCACGCGTTTTAGAGCGCAGAAGATTGGATTCATTTTTCAACAATTTCATCTGGTGCCGTATCTGACGGCGGTAGAAAACGTGATGTTGGCTCAATATTTTCATAGCACCACGGATGAAAAAGAAGCGCAGCTAGCACTTGAACGCGTAGGTTTGGGTGATCGCATCGAGCATCTTCCCGGTGCGCTTTCCGGCGGCGAGCAGCAACGCGTGGCCGTCGCGCGTGCTCTCATCAATCATCCGAAACTGATACTGGCCGACGAACCTACAGGGAATCTCGACGAAGCGAATGAAGAAACCGTAATTCAGCTTTTTCGAGAGTTGCACCGCGAAGGCCACACTATCCTGATGGTGACGCACGATCCTGCCATCGGAAATCTTGCGGATCGGCGCATCGAATTCGCGCATGGCCGCTTGGTGAAAGTTACGCCATCGGATGGCGAATCGCGCAACGCTTATAGATAACTGCCTCGTAGGCAAACTGCACGCAGTCCATTCAGTTCGCCTTCCCTCCGAGTTTACGAACAGAAAGGGACTGACGCGAGTCTGCTAGAATTAAAGCAATGCCGATACCACACGATGTAAGAAAGAAACCGATGGACGTGAAAGTTCGCATCACTACGGGCGCGGGCGTCGACGTTACATGGTCCGACGGCCACACAAGCCACTTTGATTTCCCCTACTTGCGGGAAAATTGCCCGTGCGCTTTGTGTAATGACGAGCGCGAGAAGAAAGCGCGAGTGGCCTCCTCAAGCGGCGGAAACGCTCCAAGCGCTGTGCTGCCGATGTTTAAGCCTCGCATAACGGCCAAGAGCGCTACGGCCGTGGGGAACTATGCCGTGCAGATAGAATTTTCCGATAGCCATGCAACCGGAATTTACAGCTTCGAACATTTGCGCGAAATATGTCCTTGTGAGGCGTGTCAGAGTGAGTTTCGTCCCGTAGTAAAAGAAAACGCTTCCTGATGCCAATCCGGACGCCCCTGTTTCGCTCCTTTTGCCGAGGGAAATTTCGAACGAGCAACACTTTGTTTTTGCGCCGAATTCAACGTATAGTTCTTCACTTCACGCCATAACGTATGTCATCCGACTCCACCGGCCATATTTTCACCCCAGGTAGGGTACGCCCCGTAGCCAAGGTCCTGGTGGCCACTACGGCCATGCTGGCGTTCATTTCTTTCTGGCGGGCTGCGGCGATCGTTCTGAACGACCTTGCGTCGTCGGCTTATTACGCCGGCGGCGAAGCCGAGCAATTTATCGGCAAGACGGCTCCGTGGTTCATCCTCGGCATCATGCTGTTTTCGTACGCTGTGCGTGCGATTTACGTAGAGAGCTGCAGCATGTTTGTGCGTGGCGGCGTGTACCGCGTGGTGAAAGAGGCGCTGGGCGGGACGTTGGCAAAGTTTTCCGTTTCGGCGCTGATGTTTGACTACGTACTCACCGGGCCGATCAGCGGTGTGTCGGCCGGCCAATATCTCGTTGGCGTGCTGAACGAACTATTTGTCTTCGCGCATATTCCCATTCATCTCCACGTGAACGGCACCGCGGCGGCTGTTGCCATCGTGATCACGCTTTATTTCTGGTGGGAAAATATCAAAGGTGTTCCGGAATCCAGCGGTAAGGCCCTGCGCATCATGCAGCTCACCACCATCATGGTCATTGTTCTTATCGGGTGGTGCTTTTACACCTTGTACGCTCGTGGTGGCTGGCATCTCCCTCCCGCACCGTTGCCCCAGAATATGAAGCTCGACAAGGGATCGCTTGGCTGGCTCGATCGCTATCAGTGGGCGCACGCGATTACCCTGATTGCGATTCTTGTCGGACTGGGACATTCGGTGCTGGCTATGAGCGGCGAAGAGTCGCTTGCGCAGGTTTATCGGGAAATCGAACATCCCAAGCTGCGCAATCTAAAGAAGGCCGGGCTGATAATCTTCATCTACAGCCTGGTTTTCACTTCATTGGTTTCCTTCTTTGCAGTAATGATTATTCCCGACGACGTGCGCGGAAAGTTCACCGAGAACCTGATCGGTGGACTCTCAATGCATCTGGTCGGTAGCTTTCCGGTGCGGCTGGCGTTTCACGTGTTCGTGGTAGTTGTCGGCGTGCTGATACTTGCGGGAGCAGTGAATACTGCAATTGTCGGTTCCAACGGTGTGCTCAATCGTGTGTCGGAAGATGGCGTGCTGACCGACTGGTTCCGTCACCCGCATTCGCGATTTGGAACTACTCATCGCATCATCAACATGGTTGTGGCGTTTCAAATCATCACGATTCTGGCCAGCCGCGGCGATGTAACCTTTCTGGGTAACCTTTACGCGTTCGGCGTGATTTGGAGCTTTGCGATGAAGGGAATCGCAGTCCTGGTGCTGCGTTATACGCATCCGCAAGACCGCGAATATCGCGTGCCGCTGAATCCCGTGATTTTTGGCGTCGAGGTTCCCATCGGCCTGGGACTCATTACTCTGGTCTTGCTCGCGATTGCGGTGATCAATTTATTTACGAAGCCCGATGCGACCATGGCTGGAATCACGTTTACGCTGATACTTTTCACTGTGTTCGAAATTTCTGAACATCGCATGCACAAACGCCAAGCGGGCGCTGCGCACGTGGAACTCGATCAATTCAATCTCACGAAAGAAGCTGAGCTTACTCCCACGAGCGTGGGCGTCGCTCCGGGTAACATTCTCGTTCCGGTGAGCACGTATTACGCGTTGTATCACTTGGAAGCGGCTCTGAAACGCGTAAAGGGACTCGACGCTGAAATAGTAGTGTTGCACGTACGCATGCTGCGCCGCGCCGCTTCGGGTGAATATGACCTGGATGCCGATCAGCTTTTCAGCACCATCGAGCAATTACTGTTCACAAAAGTTCTGGCTATCGCGGAAAAAGAAGGCAAACCGGTGCGCCTGGCGGTAGCTGCGGCGAACGATTTGTGGGAAGGCATTCTGCGCACGGCGATGAATCTTCAGTCGAGCACGATTGTCAGTGGCAGCTCATCCAAGATGCCTGTCACAGAGCAGGCGCGCGAGATTGGGCTAGCCTGGGAACGTATGCCGGAACCTCGACCTCGCCTGACCTTGGAAATTTTCACTCCGGCGGGGCAGGAATACATTTTCTATCTCGGGCCGCACGCACCGCGCCTTACGCCGAAAGAAATCGATGTGCTTCATAAGATGTGGCTGCAGTTCAGCGAAAAACTGCCAGGTGAGGAACTACATCACCACGACATCATCCATTTCGCTCTCACCGAACTGGAGCGGGAAATCGCGGCGGGCCAAGGAGACGAAGTCCTCGAAAGGCTTCGCGAACATCTCCGCGAGATTCAGACACGCCGGTTGAATCCTCCAGCGGGCCAGCTGAATTTGCCTTCCAAGCCGAATTGATTAAACTTCGAAAGCCACGGCAATCCGAATTCTCAGGCTCGAAGTTCCGAAGTGCAATTCGGGCAGCGCGTGGCCTTGATCGGGATCGCCGAATAACAGTACGGACATTCCTTGGTCGCCGGCGCTGCAGCTGGAACCGGTTTTTTCCAGCGATTCACCTGGCGGATCACCAGGAAGATCGCGAAAGCCACGATCAAAAAATCCACCGTCGCATTCAGAAACAGACCGTAATTAATCGTCGGAGCACCTGCAGCTTTCGCTGCCGCCAGCGAGTCGTAATGGGTACCGGAGAGATTCAGAAAAAGGCTGGAGAAATCCACTCGTCCGAGGACGAGCCCGATCGGCGGCATGATTACATCGCTTACCAGGGACGTGATGATCTTTCCGAAAGCGGCGCCAATGATGATGCCTACCGCCATGTCCAGCACACTTCCTTTCATCGCGAATTCTTTGAATTCTTTCAGCATGGTCTGATCCTTTTGACGCTGACGTTTGTATTGTCCAGGTCAGGCGGATTTCCTGCCTGAGGCGGACCGGGGATTCAATTGATGAGGGTGACGTTATCGGTAAGTAGGCTGACTTGCAAGAGCGAACGTTTCTACTCGTCCTTGCAAAAGGACAGCTCAGGTCTGCGGCCGTAATTCCTTACTTCGGGCGAAAAGCACGACGCCGAGGATTCCGCGGAAGACTAAAACCACTCCAGCGCTCCCTAGCAGCAGTGGAATATACCGCAAAGGAAGAAGCGGAATGCCCAGGACAAGCAGGCCTACCAGCATCAGCGAACCAGCGCGTATTTTGGCTGGGACGCGATTCCAGAGAGGCTCGCGACGCGTCCACGCTCGCGTACCCCAGAAAAGAAAAACAGCTCCGAGAGCGATCAAAGCTGCAGGTCGCGTGGGCAATCCCACGCGTCCGGAAATAGCTAACAGTATTAAAAGCGCTCCCAGCAGCAAAACGATGGCTTCATTGAGCAGTTGGAACAGCTTCGCGATTGTCGGCATAATTTTTCTTCGCCAGCGTGGTATTACCGAGCGAACATACGGTCGAATATACCGCAGTCACATGGTCGGTCGCGAGCAACCGTGGCCATGGCGCAGTGGACATGGAATGATACAATTAAACTTTTGGCGTGTCGCACCGTCGGCTACAAGCTATTGTTAAGGGAGAGTTCAGTGCATAAAGTGATCATCATCGGAAGCGGGTGCGCCGGCCTGACCGCCGCAATCTATGCAGCGCGTGCTGATCTGAAACCCCTGGTTCTCGATGGATATGAACCGGGTGGCCAGCTCGCCTTGACCACGATGGTCGAAAATTTCCCCGGATTCCCGGATGGCATCCTGGGGCCTGAGCTAATTGAGAATACACGCAAACAAGCGCAGCGCTTTGGGACCGAGTTTCGCTCAGGCGCAGTGACCGCGGTAGATCTGAGTAATCGGCCATTTAAAATCGAGGCGGGAAAAGAAAGCTATGAATGCGAGGCGCTGATTGTCGCGGCCGGCGCTTCCGCGCGAATGCTCGGAATCGAATCCGAGGGTCACTTGCTCGGGCACGGGGTTTCGACTTGCGCCACCTGCGATGGCTACTTCTTCCGCGGACGCGACATTTTGGTAATCGGCGGCGGTGACACAGCAATGGAGGAGGCGACTTTCCTGACGAAATTCGCTAAGACCGTTACCATCGTGCATCGGCGCAACGAATTTCGCGCCACCAAGATCATGCTGGATCGCGCCCGCGCGAACGAAAAAATCAAGATTCTCACTCCCTACGTGATTGACGAAGTTCACGACGTGGACAAAAAGTCGGTCGAGATGGTCACGCTTCGAAACGTGGAGACGGACGAGAAGAAAACCATGGCCACCGAGGGAGTCTTCGTCGCCATTGGGCACGACCCCAACACAAAAGTATTCAAAGGCCAGCTAAAGATGGATGAGGCGGGTTATCTCCTCACGCACAACGGTTCGAAAACAAACGTGGAAGGCGTTTTTGCTGCGGGCGACGTTCAGGACCATCATTACAGGCAAGCTGTCACTGCGGCAGGTTCAGGATGCATGGCGGCTATCGATGCCGAAAAATTCCTTGCCAGGCTCGACAAATAGTGAGCTTACCTCACTTGCGCGATAATCTCTGCTCCGGGAAGTTTCCACCTTTTCTCATTTTTACATCATCGCAAGTCTCCTTCTGATGCGCTCATTTCTTTTACATCTCTCGGAGAACAAGCGTCTCGCACCGTTGATCATGAATAACTCGGTGAGCCGCCGCGTTGCCCGGCGATTCGTCGCGGGCGAGACTCTGGATGACGCCGTCGAAGCGGCGCGGAACGTAAATAGTGAAATGCGATTGGCTAGCCTGGACCTGCTCGGTGAAAACGTCTCTGATGAAGCCGGCGCGCGTCGGGCGGCCGAAAACTACCTGTCAATTTTCGAGCGTATTGAGCGCGAAGAGCTTGACGCCAATGTTTCGCTCAAGCTAACTCAACTGGGCCTCGACTTAAGCGAAGCGCTCTGCCAGGAACTTCTGGAGAAAGTCGTCGCGCACGCTACGACCCATGGGAATTTTGTGCGCATCGACATGGAAGGCTCCGCCTACACCGAACGCACCGTAAAAATGGCCAAGCGGGTTCGCACCAAATTTTCTGGAGTTGGCACGGTGATGCAGGCCTATCTATATCGCGCGGAAAAAGATGTTCTGGACTTACTCGCGGCAGGTTGTCGGCTTCGCTTGTGCAAAGGCGCGTATCAAGAGCCACCGGACGTCGCATTTCCGAAAAAAGCCGATGTGGACGCCAATTATGTGAAATTGATGAAACTAATTTTACCGAGCGGAATTTACCACGGCATCGCCACCCACGACCCCGTTATGATTCAGGCCACCAAAGCTTTCGTTCGCGAGGAAAGTATCAGCCGCGAGCAATTCGAATTTCAAATGCTTTACGGTATTCGTACGGACCTGCAGCAACAACTCGTTCGAGAAGGATATCGCCTTCGGATTTATATTCCCTACGGCACGGACTGGTTTCCTTACTTCATGCGCCGCTTGGCCGAACGTCCTGCAAACTTAACTTTCTTTTTGCGCAACCTGCTGCCGAGAAGTTCACAAGCTTCTTCCTCCTAGCTCCGGGGCGCAAAACTCCTGAATTTATGATCGAGGGAGTTTTCAAACCGCGACGTCTAAGACTTGCGGCAAACCGCGACACCATCGCGTAGAGGGATAATGATCGGGAAAAGTTCGGACGACGAATAAATGAGCTTATTGAACTGCTGGATTGCTCGCGTGCGCGGATCGTTCGATTTTCGCGTGACTTTTCCGGACCAAAGCACATTGTCCGTGAGCAGCAATCCACCCGAGCGCAGTCGCGGAACAGCCTTGCGCAAAGCCTCTGGATATTGGTGTTTATCTACGTCGATGAAAATTAGATCGAACACGCCGGGCACTTGATCGATTAAATTCACCGCGTCGCCGGTCATAATCTGAATACAATTTTCAACTCCAGCGCGTTTGAAATAGCCACGAGCGCGGGTAGCGTTGGCAGGGTCGCCATCCGTGTAATAAACTTCTGCGTCAGCGCCCGCCGCGCGTGCCAGCCAGATCGTGGAATATCCGATGGCCGAACCCATCTCAAAGATCCGCTTCGCTCCCGAAACCTGCGCCATTAGATAAACCATTCGAGCAACGACCGGACCAATGATCGGCACGTCATGCTGCTTGGCGTAACGCTCCATTTCTGAAATAACGGTGTCACGCTTGGGCAACAGATCCGCGAGATACTCTTCGACCTTTGCATTCAAAACACCGGGCATTCGTTTCTCTCCCAGGAACAGCGAAACGACTAACCGAGCATGTCGCCCGGTTTCATGTCGTGAATCTCAAGACCCGAAATATCCTTCGTAAGCCGCCTAAGTTCTTCGGGCGTGCCTACCAGCACCGGAAATGTTCCAAAGTGCATTGGAATTACGTGTCGAACGCCAAGCAGACGGATAGCCATGGCTGCTTGCCTCGGGTCCATGGTGTAGTAGTCACCAATCGGCAAAAGCGCCACATCCGGCGAGTACAGCTGGCCAATAATTTTCATGTCGCCGAAAACAGCGGTGTCACCGGCATGATAAATCGTGAAGCCGCCCGGAAGGCGAACGATGTAGCCGCACGCTTCTCCGCCGTAAACGATTTTTTTGCCGTCCTGAATTCCGCAGGAATGGATTGCGTGGACCATGGTGGCCTCAATCTCACCTACCCGTTGAGTGCCGCCTTTATTCATTCCGTGTGTGTTGCGCACGCCTTTCGATTCCAGCCACGCACACGTTTCGTGAATTCCAACAACTTGCGGCTTGTGCTTCTGCGCCAGCGTCACCGCGTCACCGATGTGATCGAAATGACCGTGTGTAATCAGCATGGTGTCAATGCGGCTGAATTGTTTCAGCGGCTTGGGACACATGGGATTGGTCCGCACCCAGGGATCGATAACGATCACTTTTCCGGACGGCGTAGTGATCCGAAACGTCGCATGGCCGAGCCACGTCAGTTTGTTCCCTCGCGTTTCGAGCATGAATGATTTCCTCGTTATGAATTTAACTTCGACCGGCTGCAGTAAGGTTGGCAACCGATTTACTTTGCGCAGCGGACTTCGGAAGAAGGTCACGGAAAGCTTGTTCGAAAACGGGGCGAGGACGCGTTCCTAAGAAATACAGATTGATGTGCCCCTCGCGCGTATAAAAAATCGTCTGCGGCATTGTGCCATTCCAGGCCGGATTTACGCCGCGGTAGAACCCATCGAGATCAATGCCCGGTTTCTGCCGGTAATTAGGGAAGTGCGGCTGGGTGCGCGCGATGAAGCGCCGAACTAGATTCATGTCGGAATCGTCGTCCATGTTTATGCCAATCACGCTGATACCCTGCGATTTGAACTCGGCGGCCAGCTGTACGATCAGCGGATATTCATCACGGCAAGGTTCGCACCAAGTGGCCCAGAAATTTACCACCAGCGGCTTACCGCGATATTTCGCAAGTACTTGCTGATAGCCTGCGAGGTCGATCACTTGCGGATCCGGGGTCTTTGTCGCGGATTGAATGGTGATGGTCGCGGTTTTAGCTGGCGAACTTGGTGTGTGCGCCAGACCGGCCGTCGTAAACACGAAAAGCAAAGGTAAAGCGAAGACTAGAGATGCAAGCCGCCAAGTTCGTTTCAATCGCCACCGTCCTCAATTTGCCATTCTACCGGGTCTGCAGCGTGCCGCCAACCTCTACAGGGAAAAAGATAAGCACCATGGCCCGTGCTTGTACCTGCTATTATTTGGTGATATAAAAAATGCATAACGCTTGCTGGCAATACTCCCGGGTTATCCGGGGAACGTGAACGCTTCGAGGAGAACGGGAAATGGCCTACGTAATCGCTGAACCCTGTATCGGCACGAAAGATACCGCCTGTGTTGACGTCTGCCCGGTGGATTGCATTCACCCGCGAAAAGACGAGGCGGAATTCGAAGCCGAAAAAATGCTTTATATCAGCCCCGACGAATGTATTGACTGCGGAGCTTGCGTCCCGGTTTGTCCGGTAACCGCGATTTTCGCTTTGGAAGATTTGCCGGAGAAGTGGGCGGGCTTCACACCGATCAACGCTGATTGGTACAAGAATAAGAAGGCTTAGAAGAGATTTACGCGCCGCAGAGCGCGGCGGATCACTCGGTCCGCCGTTTTTGCCGCTCGAATGTTAGGTCTCCAAACCGAGTACTTTGCGTCCCTCAGGACTGATCCTGCTCGGATCCCACGCTGGTTCCCACACAATTTCCACTTTCACATCGCGCACTTCCGCAATCGTTGCGATCCGCGCTCGCACTTGTTCCGGAATCGCCATGGCGGAAGGGCATCCTTGAGTTGTCAGCGTCATTTTCACCGCCACGTTACCTTCGCCGTCGGATTGCGCGTCATAAATCAGACCCAGATCGACAATGTTGATGGGAATCTCCGGATCGTAGCACTGCCTCAACGCGTTCATGATCTGTTCACGCTCGACCGTCACTTTTGTTCTCCTCGTCTGAACTCTCTATGTTGATTCGATGCTGCTGGGACGCAACCGATACGATCAACGTTATGCCAGCGTTTCATAGCCTTCCGCATGTGTCAATTGCATCCAAGGCTTGCGCCGCCCGCCCTCGCTGATACACTACGAGTTCTTCGCGATTGGGGGGCCGCGCCGGTCTTCGCGAAGAAACGAATTGCCTGGGGAGGAGAAAAAGACTTGAAAGCTAAATCCCTTGTCCCGTTGGCGGTAGCGATCGCCCTACTATTTTCGTTTGCGGCTGGCCTGCAGGCGCAGCATGTGACACACGATGACAATGGTCCTCCGGCGAAGAGCGTTACCTTAACCGCAAAGAATTTTCAGTTTGATCCGGCGATAATTCACATCAAAGTTGGCCAGAAAGTCCGCCTCTACGTCACTGCTCCTGACTCCACCCTAGGACTCAGGATCAACCCTTTTCCCGACGGCGCCACAAACGCAACCCCACCAGGTTTGTACTTTGTATTCGGTGAGGACTGCTGGAAGCTTAGGAAAGGCGAAACTCTCCCGATTGATGTCGTAGGCGATACCGCGGGCACCTATTCATACACGTGCTGCAAGGGATGCGGAAAAGAACACAAATCGATGAAGGGCCAGCTCATCGTCGATCCGTAGATCTTGAGCCATCAAATGTGTGATGAGTTTCGCTGAAACGTAATCGCGGGATCTCCGACCGCTTTGGTTTTTCACCTTTGCCGATACTTCTTGCCCACCATTTCGCCGCGGAGCGCAACTCATCGATAGCAAGACCGCGATGATGCGCCGGGAAGCGCGACAATTTGACGATCCCTGCGGCGAGGAGAGTCTCGGTCCCATCGGCATTTTCTCTACAGTAGTGATGAAACGCCGCTGCGATTTGAATGATGCCTTGTAGAAAGGTTTTCTCCGGCTCGGCTTCCTCAAGCCAGATCTCCTCCCAAACCTCATGGGCTTCGAAGAATTCCCCCGCGTTAAAATGTGCGATGCCGCGCTGAAATTTGTCTTCCTTGTTCATGGATTTCTTCGCGTGAATGTTCTTTTCTCGTTAAACTTCTTAAGTAGCGAAATATCATAGCAGGGCTATCGGGAGTTAGTAGGCCCATGGAAATCAGTATTCAGTTGCCGGGCGTGAAACTTGGCGCGGTCGAGGCCGATGGAGTACATGTTGCGCCAGGCAACCAAGAATTAGCGCAATTGCTGGCTGAAGTCTGTGAACGCAAGCGCCGTGACTTCACATTGGAATCACTGGCCGAGGAGAAATCGGTTCGCGACGTTCGCGCCATGTTCCGCGCCTGGGGAATGGACCCTTCGAAATATCGTCCGTCTTCCGAGGCTCTGCTCCGTCGCGTCGTCCAGGGCAAAGGCCTTTATCGCGTTTCAAATGTCGTTGACATCGGAAATCTAGGGTCGATCGAGACGGGTTGGCCCTTTGGTTGTTACGATCGCTCGCGGACTCAGCCTCCCATAGAGTTTCGGCACGGCGCTTCGGGCGAGAAGTATGAAGGTATCGGCAAGCAAATCTGGCACTTGTTGGGGCGTCCGTTGCTCGCTGATCCCCAGGGACCATTCGGCAGTCCAATAAGCGACTCGACACGAAGCATGATCACGGAAAGTGCTCGGGACATTCTCATCGTTTTGTACGTCCCCTCCGGCGTGCCCGACGCATACGTAGAAGTGGCGATGAAGCGGTTCGCCGAACGTGTCACGCTCTTTGCCAAAGCGTCGGTGACGCGGACCGGAATCTGTCGCGCGGCGTAAGCAAAGTCATTTAGCTTATTGAATTGAAGGAATTCAGATTAACGTTCACGCCCCGTCTTCTGTGAAGTTCGTCTGATTCAGGTTATTCTGTTAACTATTGTCGAGGTCCAGTAATGGCTAAATTTCAACTTACCCTTCTCATTCACGCGCACCAGCCAGTCGGGAATTTCGACGACGTAATCGAGCGCGCCTATCAACACTCTTATTTGCCTTTTGTGGAAACTCTGGCGCGTCATCCTTCGATTCACATGGGACTGCACTATTCAGGCGTTCTGCTGGGATGGTTGGAACGCGCGCACCCGGAATATTTCGAGCTGCTTCGCACGCTGGTGAAGCGTGGGCAAATAGAGATCGTCGGTGGAGGCTTTTACGAGCCGATCCTGGTTGTAATTCCGCCGGAAGATTGCTTCCAGCAAATTACCAGGCTTTCTGACTACATTGAAAAACATCTCGGTCAGCGGCCGAAAGGTGCATGGCTCGCCGAACGCGTGTGGGAGCCGCAGTTGCCCTCCTCGCTAGCCGCAGCGGGAGTTGAATATACGCTCGTTGATGACAATCACTTCCTCGGCGCCGGATTCGAGCTGGATCAGCTCTTTGGATATTACACTGCGGAAGATCGTCGCCGCTCCGTAAAAGTTCTGCCGGGTCTGAAAGCGCTTCGCTATCTGATTCCATTTCGAGGCGCGGAAGAAACGTCGCAGTTTTTACGCAGCGCCGCCGGGGAACATCCGGGTAGTTTCGCCGCCATGGGCGACGACATGGAGAAATTCGGTGTTTGGCCCGGCACTTATGAGCATTGCTATCGCGATCATTGGCTCGAGAATTTTTTCACCGACCTGGAACGCAATTCCGATTGGCTGGAAACGAGCACACCCATTGACGCAGTAAGTTCGCACGGGTCGTTGGGGCGCGCCGATCTTCCCACCGCTTCCTACACCGAGATGATGGAATGGTCCCTGCCCACACCGGCGCGAAACCGTTACCACGCTTTGACCGTGGAGTTCGCAAATCGTCCCGCTGAATTACCTTTCCTGCGTGGTGGAATTTGGAGGAATTTCTTTTCGAAGTATTGTGAATCGAACCTGCTGCACAAAAAAATGCAACACGTTTCAGCTAAAGTTCGCCATCTGGAGCAAAGCCGCCGCCCGGATAAAGCCTTTCGCGCAGCTCGCGAACAGGCCAAGACTCTCGTTCTGCAAAGCCAGTGCAATGACGCCTACTGGCATGGAGTTTTCGGCGGTCTCTATTCTCCGCATTTGCGCACTGCGCTTTGGCGTTCTTTGGTGCAGGCAGAGTCCAGTGCGGACGCCCTGGCACATCGCGGGCGCTCCTACGCCACCGTGGAATCCATCGATTTCAATGCCGATGGCCGTGAAGAAGTCTATTTCTGCTCGGATCGCTACTCTGCTCTACTCTCCCCGGACGACGGGGCCACGATTTCCGCGCTTGATTGCCGGCGATCGAATGCTGCGTTGATTAACTCGCTTTGCAGGCGGCCAGAGTCTTATCATGCGGCGCTGAAAAATCTTTCTGCGAAGAAGGCTGCCGGCGTCCAGTCAATTCATGAACAAACTCGTACGAAAGAAGCTGGCCTTGAACGTTTTCTCCAATACGACCGCTGGCCGCAGAACGCCTTTCGCTTAAAACTATTTGGCCGCGGTAAGAATTACGAAGATTGCGCAACAGTGCGATTGGAAGAAAACGCGGGTTTGGCGGGCGGCAGATATCGCGCCACGGATGTCTCCCCGACAAGAGCTACGTTCGTGGCGGAAGAAAGCAACGACTGGCCCGCCGAAAAAACATTTTCGTTTTCAGCGCTGCCGCAAGGCTTCGAAATTATATGCGATGTAGCCTTGCAGCGAACGGCCCCTGGGGCAGCTTCTATGTTCGTTGGCCTTGAGGTTGTCATCAACTTCCTGGCGCCTTCGGCCCCGGACCGTTATTTTGAAACTCATGGGCAGCGCTATCCGCTGCGCTGGGGTGCATCCACACCGGCGTCCAAGTTGCGTATGGTGGATGAGTGGCAGGGAGTCAGCGTGACGCTCGGCGCGCCTAATGCGCAGGACTTTTGGGTGACGCCGATCGAAAGCGTGTCGGAATCGGAAGAAGGTTTTGAGCGTATCTATCAAGGCTCGCAAGTCATGGCTGTATGGCCAATCGAGCTCGCTCCCGGCGCAAAGTGGACTGGCAGACTGGGATTGAAAGTGGAACAGCTCGCGCAGGAAAAGAAGACTGAATAGCGCTCGATGCACCGGCAATACTACGGTTGCGCTGAATCGTTAAGCTCTGCTACATTGCGCCGTGAGAAAAAAACGGAGGAAAGATGGCTGTATCGAAAGAATTGCTCGATATCCTGGTCTGCCCGCTCGATAAAACGCCGGTGAAATTGACTCCCGATGGGAGTGGGCTGAAGTGTTCCGCTTGCCGGCGCGTCTATCCCATTCGTGACGACATTCCGGTGATGCTTATCGACGAAGCGCGAATCGAAGCTCAGTAAAACGGCTCGTCCCAACTAGCATTGGGTCGGTCGCGCGTGCTTCTATGGTGGAAATCCCAGCGACTGGTCCTTAAATTCCACCCAAATTTTCACTTCTTTTGTTTTACTCTGCTTTGCAGCATCGTTACCTTCGGGGAACGGTTGGTAAGGGCTGAGCTCGATTGTGGCCACAACGCCGGAAGATGCGCCTCCCGAAGCGTCAGGTAAACGCTCCATATGCTCCAAGTGATAGCTCTTTATGGGACCGTAATACCCGTCTGGCCCCCAGTCCTCCAAGAAATCCTTAAAAGAATATGATTCAGCCGGCTTCCAAATTCGAAACGCCTCATCCATTTTTGCTGCCACAACCGCGTCCATAAAATGCCGGATTGTTTTTTCTTCGGCATGAAAGCGAAGCTGATACGCGATGAAGGCAACAACAAGCGCAACGAAAACTAACCCCGTAATAATGTAGCGGAGTATCTTCGAAGGCGGATGCTCTTCGGTAGAATCAAAAAGTCCCACGAACGCTCCTTGAAATTACAGCTGGCGTTTGAATAGTATCAGGCAGCCAGCGATCATCACCGCTGAAATACCCAATAAAACTATCACGTCTACGTAAATTCCTTCAATGCCGGTGCCTTTCAGCGTGAGATTGCGCAACGCGTGTACCGTGTAAGTGAAAGGGTCGATCACCGCAATCCATCGAAGCCAGCGGGGAAAAGCTTGAATCGGATAGACCGCGCCAGAAGGGAAGAACAATAGCGTGTTCAAAACGCCGAACGTGGCGCGCGGCACCAGCGGGTCGTCCACGCGCACCATTAACAAAAACATAAAACTCATCATCGCGATGGCTGCGCAAGTAACCACGATTGCAAGATAAAATAAGCGTAGCGGATCCCAAATTCGCGGAATGCCCGCAATCATGCCACCGATCACAGTCAGCACCATCCCGGCCATCAGACCCTTGATCGTGCCTGCGCCGATAAGTCCCCCCACCAATTCCGTTTTCTTGATCGGCGTCACCAGATACCCTTCGTGAAGTCCGCGCGCTTTGTCATCAATGAAAGTAATTCCACCTCCGATCATAGCCACGACGAATATGGAAAGAGCAATCGAGCCTGCCAGCAAATACTTTATGTATTCGACGTAAGGATAAATCTCCACCGTGTTTAATTGAATCTGGCTGGCCAGCCGAGGCTCCACATCGGGCGAGTTAAGCTGTTCCACCATTTGCTGCACCCGCTCCAGAATCGCGCTGGAGATGAATTGGTCGGTGTTGTCCTCCATAAACGCGATTCGCGGGCGGTCGCGATGGTAGTAGCGTTGCGAAAAATCTTTTGGAACGTAAACGACTGCCCGGACATAACCGTTGCGCAAATCCTCGGTAGCCTTTTGCTGCGAATCGTAATCGATCACATGAAATGTTCGCGCGCCTGCAGCGATCCCGTTGAACATCTCGCGAATCTTGAGCGATTCCACCGAATGATCCATATCCACGAAAGCTACTTGGACGCCCACCACCTTCCCGCCAAATGCGTACCCCAGCACCACTAATTGCATCAACGGAAACACCATGGAGGTCATCATCAGCGCGGGGCTGCGGAAAAATTTGCGTAGATCGCGCTCGATGAGCGCCCATGTGCGGTTGAAATTCATGCTCTTGCGTTCTCCACTGATTTCCCGAGCACTCTGCGCTCAACGATAAAGGTGGCCAATGTCATAACGCGCCCCGGTGTTCGACGCATCGCGCAAATCGCTTCCCGTGTAGTGCACGAAAACGTCGTCGAGCGTGGTGCTCTGCACCGAAACTCTTTTCACCCCCACGCCTTTCGAGCGCGTCAAATCCATCAACGCCGCAATCGTTGCCGGTCCGTCGCTCGAAGTGATATGCACAACGTCTTCGCGTTGTGTTACGCCGGTCACGTGGAGCAGAGCACGCAGTTCAGCAATCCAATCGCTTGGCGCGTTTTCGAACTCAGCTTCCACCGTATCGATGCCGGAAATGCTGTCCTTCAGTCGCGTGGGTGTGTCCAGCGCCGCGAGTTTCCCGTGATCGACGATCGCGATGCGGTCGCAAAGCTTGTCGGCCTCTTCCATGTAATGCGTGGTGATTAATATGGTGAGCTCAGATTGCTCGCGCAGCTTGCGAATCATTTGCCAAACGTTAGTTCTGGAGACCGGATCCAGCCCGGTCGTCGGCTCATCCAGAAATAAAATCTTCGGCGAATGAATCAGCCCGCGCGCGATTTCCAGGCGCCGCCTCATGCCGCCGGAGAAAGTCCGCACTAATGCATCTTTGAATTTGAGCAAGTCCACGGATTCCAGCAAATCGTGGATGATCTGGCCGCGCTGCTGGCGGGGTACGCCGTAAAGCTTCGCGTGCACCTCCATATTCTCAACGGCCGTAAGTTCCGGGTCGGAAGTGAGCGCTTGGGGAATCACTCCCATGGCGAATCGCACTCCGTTAGCATCTCCGCGAATATCGTGTCCAGCGATTCGTGCCGTGCCGGAAGTTGGCGGCGTCAAAGTCGTCATCATGCGGATCAGCGTCGTTTTTCCCGCGCCGTTCGGTCCCAACAAACCAAATATCTCCTGCTGCGCGACATTGAAGCTCACGTCGTTGACGGCCACCAAATCCCCAAACTTTTTCGTAAGATGATCGACTTCGATTGAATTCATAATTTGTCCGAGACCTGCGTCACAGCCGCGCGAACCAACTCTTCTTGGCCGGCGGGGGTAGCAGTACAGTCGCGGTCATCCCCGTAAACAATCGCCGCCCGGGGTTGGGGATGGCCACTTTGATGGCGAAGGTCTTGATGTCGCGTTTCGTGCGGCTCACGTCACGTTGCGTCGCGAAATCGTTTTCCACGCCCTTGAAATACACCGGGCCCTCGATGATGTCTCCGGAAGGCAGCTTGACGCGCAGTTTTTGTCCGAACGAAATCGAGTCGATGTAAGACTCTTCCACATCCGCGTGCACCCACAGATGATCTACGTCCACGACCACCACGATTGGCGAGCCTTGCGCCACAACTTCTCCCTGCTTGGCCACTCGCACGGACACGATGCCGTCAATCGGAGCATAAATTTTCGTGTAACCGAGCTGTGCAGATACTTGCGCCTCGGTGGCGCGCGCTTGTTCCAATTGCGCTATGGTCGTGTTGATCACACTCTTGCGCGCATCCACCTGCTTCCTGTTTGCCTGCGCCACTTCTTGTGCTGCGGTTTCGGCCTTTACCGCTTGTTCCAACGCCACCACGTTGGCTTTCGAAATTTTCACCGCAGCTTCGGCGTGATCGCGGTCTTGCGTCGAGACCTCTCCCTTCGCGAATAGCTGCTGCATGCGCTTGAGGTCGTCTTGGTCGCGTTCCAATTGCGCGCGTGCGGGAGCCAGCTGGGCATCCGCGGAGATAACCCTAGCCTGCGCTTCAGTCACCGACGCGCCTGTTTGGTTGTCCATCCAGGAGTAGTTATGGTTTGCTTCGTTCACTTGTGCTTCCAGGCTAATAACGTTCGCCTTCGCCGCGGCCAGACTTGCGTTCAATTCGGCAGGATCGAGTTCCGCAATTAGATCGCCTTTTTTCACGGAGCTGCCTTCATCCACCGTCAAATTGATGATTCGTCCGGTGATTTGCGGGCTGACCACGACTTCATTGCCGTCCACAACGCCAATCAGCGGAATATAATTTCCTTGTGGAGTCGTGAAGTAATACACCACGCCGCAAATTATAAAAATCACCGCTATAAACATCAGAAATTTGCGTCCAGTCATCGCTGCCTCGCTTCTGCGCGCATCAGCCCATGTTCCAGGAAGTCAAGAAGCGCGCGCTTGCGTTCTTTCAACGCCTGTGCAGAAAGAACGTTGCGGCCCGACACTTGGCTCATCACCGGAGCGGCCGCGAAATAAAAAACGGTCATGCCCAGCACCGTGAAAACGGTCTGATGCGCATCCACTTTACGAAATTCCCCCGCAGCCACCCCCTCTTCAATCACTCTGCTGAGCCGCTTGTGGAACGGCCGGAAATATTCGCGCACGATCCATTCGAACTTCGGAGCCGTGTCCATCACCTCTCGTTGAACCAGCCGCGGATAATTCGGATGTGTAGCGAGAAAATCGAAATAGCCGTTTACCCAGGCAATCAGGCGGTCCCGCGAACTCGCCTTAGCCACTGCAGGGGCAAACGCGGCATTGCGAAGCTGCCCCAAGAGATTTTCCATCACCGCGCGATGCAGCCGGCTCTTGTCCCCGAAATAGTAGTAGAGCATCGCCTTATTGGCATGCGCAGCCGCCGCGATTTCTTCCGTTCGCGCGCCGGCCATTCCTTGATCCGCAAAATGCGCCTCCGCCGCGGCCAGGATGCGCCTCGCGGTCAGCGGATTTTTAACCTTCCTTCTTCCTGCTCGCATTTCAGTTATCGTCCGAACTGCATTATTTAACTAACTGGTTAGTTTAATTGGCACGGTCTCTACCAGTCAAGCTCTCAGTCCAGACGAATTGCCATCTTTACAGTGACGTTTAGAACCGCTAAGCCACGGCCAGCGTTTCATGGGTCATCTTGGACTAATACGATTCGAGTGGAGATTTGTTACTAGGCGGTCAGCGCGCCGCCTGCGCCTTCGGGAAGCTCGATCGAGTACTTTGTGCGGGATCTCTCGCGGTGCATTTCAAGAGCCAGCTCGATCAGCCGGTCGATCAGTTTTGTGTAGGAAAGTCCGGAAGCCTCCCACAGTTTCGGATACATGCTGATGGAAGTGAACCCGGGAATCGTATTCAACTCGTTCACGAAAATCTTGCCGCTGCGCCGCTCCAGGAAAAAGTCACAACGCGCCATCCCGCACCCATCAATCGCATGAAACGCGCGCATCGCGTATTCCTGAAAAGTCTTGACTTGTTTTTTGGTCAGACGCGCCGGGATGAGTAAATCTGTTCCCCCCTCCAGGTACTTTGCCGTGTAGTCGTAATATTCTCGGTGCGGAACAATTTCGCCGGGAATCGAAGCGCGCAACTCATCGTTGCCCAGCACGGCAACTTCAATTTCACGCCCCGCGATGCCACGCTCAATCACTATTTTCAACGCAAATTCAGCCGCCAGATCCATCGCGGCGGAAATTTCGTTTGCTGCTTTCACGCGAGTCATGCCGACTGAAGAACCCAGCGTCGCGGGCTTCACAAAAAACGGAAACCGGAAATTCTTTTTGATCGCCTTCAATATTGCCGCGCGCTTGTGTTCCCACTCAGACCGCCGCACGGTCATGAACGGGACGATTGGCAATCCAGCCTGCTCGAAGAGCCGCTTCTGAACATCCTTATCCATGCCAACCGCCGAAGCCAGAACGCCTGCGCCGACATACGGCAACCCGGCAAGCTCCATCAACCCTTGGACCGTGCCGTCTTCCCCAAAAGTACCGTGCAAGACCGGAAAAATAACATCGACCATGATGCTGGGGCGTCCCGCGACGGGGACGAGCGGAACCAGCGTGGCAGCTGTAGGATCCGACGGAAGAATGACGCGATCCCCCGATTTCAAAACATCTGCCAGCAGCTCCTGTGCGCCTCGGCCCACCAGCCAGCGGCCTTCTTTCGAAATGCCGATCGGCACAGCTTCATACTTTTCCGGATCAAGCGCGCGGATTACTGACGCGGCGGAAGCCAGCGAAACTTCGTGCTCTCCTGAGCGTCCGCCGAAGAGGACACCAATGCGTAAGCGTTTCTCGGAAATCAAGTTATTGCCGAACCTTCGAGCGCCCAATCACAGGATTTTCTTTCCCAGCCCCGATAACACCAGCTCGACACCCAACAACGCGGTCGTGTTGTGCAAATCGATGACCGGATTAACTTCGACAAGCTCGAATGAAACCATCGAGCGGCTGTCTGCAATCATTTCCAAAGCGAGGTGCGCCTCGCGATACGTGACGCCGCCGCGAACCGGTGTTCCAACGCCCGGAGCATCGGTGGGATCGACAAAATCCATGTCCAGGCTCACGGAAATGCCGGCGGTATCGTCGCTGGCAAATCGCAAAGCGTCGGCCATCACTTCGCGCATTCCGCGTTCGTCGATGTCGCGCATAGTGAAAATGTGAACGCCCGACTCTTTCACCAGACGACGCTCTTTGGCGTCGAGATCGCGTATACCAACTAATGCCACGTTGCGAGGTTCCACCATTGGCTTGATACCGGCGAGTTCGGTCAACTCCGGAGGGCCGTATCCCATGATGGAAGCGAGCGGCATGCCGTGAACGTTTCCGGAGGGCGAAGATTCCGGAGTGTTCATATCGCCGTGCGCGTCCAGCCAAATCACCCCAATGCGCTTCGATTCTTTGTTGAAGTGCGCCGCCGTGCCCGCGGTAGTTCCCACCGCAATGGAATGGTCGCCGCCTAGAACGAGCGGCACCATATCTTCATCGAGCGTTTTCTGAACCGCATCAGCCAGACCTTTGCAAGCTTGCGCAATTTCGTCGAGATATCTCGCGCGCTTTTCGCCGTAGGGTTGTTCTTCCGGCTGCGGGACAACTACATTGCCGATGTCTTCCACCTGGCGGCCAAGCTGTTTGAGCCGCGCATGCAGTCCCGCCACGCGCAACGCCGAGGGGCCCATGTCCACACCGCGGCGGCTTTGTCCCAAGTCCATCGGCACACCGATGATTCTTATTTTTTCTGGCATTTTGTTATGTCTTTCGCGCCCTGTATCAGGGTGACCCCGCGGTCGAGCCCCTTAACAATGGGAGACTAAGGATAGACGCGATACAGCATCCGAGGGAAGGGTATCACTTCGCGAATGTGCTCCGTTCCGCAAATCCAGGCCACCGTGCGTTCCAAGCCTAGACCGAAGCCGGCGTGGGCCACGCTGCCATAGCGACGCAGGTCAAGGTACCACTGGAACGATTCCTCTGGCAGGTTGTGCTCGCGCAGGCGTTTCAGCAGGTTTTCATAATTTGACTGGCGCTCGCCGCCGCCGATGATTTCTCCGTATCCTTCCGGGGCAATCATGTCGAAACTCAACGACAGCTCGGGCCGCTGCTCGTCGGTGGCCATATAGAACGCCTTCATCGCTGCCGGGTAGCGGTGAATAATCACCGGTTTATCAAATTCCTTAGAAATGATAGTTTCCTCATCTCCGCCGAAGTCGTCGCCCCATTTCGCCGGGTTTCCAGCCTTTTGCAAAACCTTGATCGCTTCGTCATACGTCACGCGCGGGAAAGGCGGCAAGATTTTTTCCAGCTTTGCTACATCGCGCTGAATCGTGGCCAATTCGCGAGCGCGATTTTCAACCACGGACTGCACCACCGCGCTCACCAGCCCTTCGCCCAGTTTCATCATGTCTTCCAAATGCGCGTAAGCTGCTTCGGGTTCCAGCATCCAAAATTCAGTCAAGTGCCTGCGAGTTTTGGATTTTTCGGCACGGAATGTCGGACCAAAGGTGTACACCTTGCCGAGCGCGGCCGCGGTAGCTTCTACATAAAGCTGGCCTGACTGCGTCAGATAGGCTTTCTGATCGTCAATGTAATTCACTTCAAAGAGCGTGGAGGTCCCTTCGCAGGCTGCCGGAGTGAAAACCGGCGCATCCGTTAGCGTGTAGCCCTGGCTGTCCATGTAATTGCGCGCAGCGCGTTCCACTTCCGCGCGTATGCGCAGAATGGCAGCCTGCCGAGGCGTTCGGATCCATAAATGGCGCCGGTCGAGAAGAAAATCCACGCCGTGCTCTTTCGGTTGAATCGGGTATGGCTCTGAATCAGATACGCGATGCACCACTTCGACCCCGCTGATGTGCATCTCGAAACCGCCTGTGGCGCGCGCTTCAGCTCGAATCGCGCCGGTGACGATCACGCTCGATTCACGCGTCAGGCCTTTGAGCGCCTCAAACGCTTCCGGTTGTTCTTTCTGCGATACAACGCCCTGGATTACGCCGGTACCGTCGCGAAAGATGGGGAAAAGAAGTTTGCCCGATTCCCGCTGGTTGTAAAGCCAGCCTTGTATGGTCACCGTGCTATCGACGTGCTCTCCGGCATGTTCGATGGTGATAATGGTTCTAGCTGCTTGTTGTGGCTGAGTCATTTACCTGCCTGTTTTCTCTTTTAAGTGATTCAGGAACGCGAGGTGCGCCCGCGCTTAGCCTCAAAGTTCTGTTCCAGCTTATCAAATGTCGAGCGAACTTGTTCGAGCGTTGGGCCGCCGTTCGGCTGGCCCTTCAATTCCAGCACGATAGCGAGCGGCTCCGGAGCGCCCGCAATTGCGGCGAGGGCCGCGTCCCAATTTATGGTGCCTTCGTAGGGCAGCAGGTGTTCGTCCTTCTCGCCATGATTATCGTGAATGTGCGTAGTTGAGACGCGCTCGCGCATGATATCGAAACTCACCTCCACGCCTTCTTCAATGTGCGCATGGCCCGCATCGAAACAAAGCCGCAAATCGTGCAGGTGCGTGTCGGTGATGAAATGTTGCAGCGAAGCGGGCGCGCCGAGTTCGCTAGGAGTGTTTTCGAGCGCAATGGTCACGCCACGCGCTTTGGCAAAAATGCAGAGATGTTCGAGCGAGCTGAAAGCCGCGTCGAGCTTCCGCGGGTCCGCGGATTGGCGGCCGTGCCCGATGTGCAGCACCAGGAAACGGAACGGAATTCTCTCCGCCACTTCCAGCGTTCGTTTCACTTCGTCCACAGCATCGAGGCGCCTGATGCGTTCGGTATCAGAAATCGATATGGGCACGCCGCTTTCGCGCCCGGGAGAAAGGTCGCGCTCCGTAGGCGAATGCAAGGAATGCAATTCAAGACGATATTCGCCAAGCGCGTCGGCGAGTTCGCGCACCGCTTGAGGCTCTCGATAATTGAAATGCCGCGGCGAGCAAAAGACCTCAACGCTGGCGATTCCAGTCTGAGAAATCTCGGCCAGCAACGCAGCTCCCAGCGGCTGGTTGACATAGCGGTAGGTCGAAAGTACGCGTTGCATTCAGCTCCCGTGCGGTGCGCAGTAAAGAATTACCATGGTCGATGGAAAATGTGCTTCCGTCAATAGGCCCGAAAGATTGAAGCGAAAACAATCCTTGGGACAGATTCAAATCATCCGAACGGCAGTTTTTCATTGAATGAAGATCAACCTGAGATGAGGACAACCAGCACCAGAGCGATCAGCGCGCCAAGAAGAAGCGCAAAGCCAAGCCACATCCATATCGGGCGGCGCTTGCGCATTAATCCGGGAGGCGGGGGAACAATTTCGGGGAGAAGGGGCTCGGCGGTCACGGTTTTTTTGATCGATAGATGCGGGCGCGGATCCGAAGCGCTTTCGCGCTCGCCTCATCAGCGAAAGATTCTTCGCGCATTCTCTGATGCTAGCACCACGGTCACTGGTCGCGAAATGATTTAGCGGCCGTCACGCAGGCGCGCAGCTTTTCGATGGCTTGTTCTACTGTGCGCGTTTTGAGGCCGCAATCCGGGTCGACCCACACGCCTTCTTTCGGAAGGATGGTTAGCGCCTGCTCGATACGCATGCGGACGACTTCGGCGCTGTCGGCACGGTGCGAATGGACGTCCACAACTCCGAAGCTGATATCTTTCGTAAAGGGGTGGCGGCGGAAAAGTTCGAGCAGGTCCAAATCGCTGTTGGACATTTCCAGATCGAAATTGTCCACGGCCAGGTCGAGCATGCCGGGATAAATCTTGTCGAATTCGCCGTAGCAGGCGTGCGTGATGAAGTAGGCGTTCTGGCCCTTGGTAGTAAGTTCCATGGCTTCGAGGGCGATGGGTAATTCTTTCGGCCGCACGGAAAGAGCGGGCTCGTCGATTTGAATGATTTTGCAGCCCGCAGCGATAAGCGTTTCCACTTCTTGGCGGACTACTTTTGCCAACGCCAGGGCCGCAGTGCGGCGGTCGGGATAAAATTCGTTGAAACTCCAGTCCATGATGGTGTAGCCGCCGGTGAGCATTCCTTTGACCGGTTTTTTTGTAAGGGTTTGCGCATATTTCCACCACTCGACGGTAAGTGGGCTGCGCCATGCGACCTCGCCGGAAATTATGGGCTTGTGGTAGTAACGATTTCCGTAGCTGCGAACCAGACCACTGATGGAAAAGCCAGGCAAGCGCTCGGCGAAGTAAGCGACCATATCGCCGCGATACATTTCGCCGTCCACCAGCACGTCGATGCCTAGTTTTTCCTGTTCTTCGATCCAGAATGCGGTGGCTTTGCGTTCGAGATCGTGAAGGTCTTTCTCGGAAATTTGTTTCTTATTAAATTCGGCGCGAGCTTTTGCCAAATAATCCGGCTTAGGGAAGCTGCCCACCGACGTGGTGGGGAATAGAGGCAGCTTCAAGCCGAGATTTTCCAATTTTTGGCGGCTCATCGAGATTTTTGGCCTTCCAGTTCAGCGCGAACTTTCGACAGCAGTTCGAGTTTTGCGAAGGCGCGATCGCGCGGGAGATATTCAAGGCCGGACGAAGGCCCGAGGAAGGCGCGTTGGTCTTTTATTTTTGGCAGCATACGTTCAACCTGGCGCGCGAGCTGCGCGGGATCTTCTAATTTTGTATTTCGGGCGTCGATGAGTCCTAGCCCAAGCCATTTCGGGGAACCGGCTGATGCTACGGTGTCCACGAGATTCGGAGAATAGGAGAAATCCAGGCCGACAACGTCGACTGGGAGCGCGAGAAGTTTTTCGTATAGCGGCGCACAATCGTGGAAGTAAACGTAAAGGGCGAGCTCGAGTTTGCGTCCGCTCTTCCTGATTTTGTCCCGGGCTTGCACTAGCGGGTCCAGCGAAGCCACGAAAATTGCCCAGTCATCTGGGTATTTAATCGCGGCGGGCTCGTCAATCTGAATCAGTTCCGCGCCTGCTTGCGAAAGAGGTTCAATCTCGCTTGCAAGAATCCCGGCATAAGCTTGGACACGCGCTTCCAAGTTGGTGAAAGCCTTGGATGATCCGTTGCCGGATTGTTCGCTTAGGGAAAATTTTCCGAGGGTGTAAGGACCGGTCAGGACCGGCTTTATGCTGAGCTTTCCGGCTTTGCCTTGCGGAGTGGGCAAGTGTCCCAGGGCATTTCGCGCGAAGCCGTATTCATCGGCGACTAGATTGCCGCGTTTTACGGGCGCTCCGACGAAAACCGGCTGGCGAAAATAAGTGTTGGTGTCGAAGAACCGAACAAGGCCTTTGATTTCGATGTTATCTAGCTTGCCGGCGAAATGGGAGATGGGATCGTACCAGCGAATCAGGCCGTCGGTGACCACGTCGAGGCCGGCTTTTACTTGCTCGGCGATCACGTGGCGGGTGACTTCGTTTTGTACGTCGAGAAGATCGGCGTGGGATCGTTCTCCGCGATCGAGCGCGGCAATCGTCCGGCGGAGGAGTTGCAGTTCCGGAGAATCGCCGATGCGCGGGTAGCTGCCCGTGCTTGAAAGATAGAGGCCGGGAGTCGCGCTCATTTGGAGCAGCCACTCCGTTGCCATGATTTTCCGGACCGGCCTGCTAGGCCAAGCGCCTCGAGCAAAAGAGGAAAACCCGCCCGCCTGAAGGCGGCCGCTACAAAAGCCTGAAAATCGACGAAATGATTTGGTTCAAAGTTCGCGATTAGAAGAGGACGCTGGCTTTTGTTTTCAGTAACTTGCAGGATTTCTAATCCCAAGAGTTCGCGATTAGAAATGCTAGTGGCTGGTGGCGAGCGGCGAGTGGCTAGAAAAGAGTTTTTTTGGCGATTTGAGTAGTTCGCGGTTGTTTGTTTTCTCAGACTTAGAGGTGTTTCTAATTCCGGAATTTGGCGATTTAACTTGCGGAAATGAGGGCCGGTTTCGCCGCCTCTGTGTGCTTTTGATCGGGGATCGCTCTTCGTGATGGAGTGAGAGATTTCGCGGGATTGGCTATCATCCACTTCGGCGCCGCCTCGAAATCGCTCGCTCTGCTGCATCTTTTCCTCTTACTACAAACTTGGAGTGTAATCAGAAGACGTCGCGGGAAGCAAGGGAATGCAGTCGAACGGGTGAAATCAGTATCCGAGGTTCGAAAAATGCAGTGCGAAAAAAGTAGCGGTTAAGCGCACGGTGAGAAGGGCCGCTGGCTCGCGGTAGGAGAGCTAGACGTAAACGGCGTGACCTAGAATGGCCATCAAGACGAAAGTGAAATACCAAACTGGCTCGGAGTGTTCGAGAACAAATGAGCCTTGCACTACACCTGGAGCGATTTCGTGATAGTGGATTTGCAAGTCCTTTATCGAATCTGGATCGGATTGGGATGGGAAAATCCCCTCCTGAACCACCGCGAGAATGTCTTTGGCCTGGGAAAGGTATGTAATGGTTGCCGTTCGGCCTTGGACTGAATCGAAATTGAATACTAGACCAATTGCCTTGTCATCCGGGAAATTCGCCGCCTTTTGGTCTCCAAATGGAGAGGAAGGGTCTGAGTTTGCTTGGCCTTTATCGTAGTGACGAAGTGCCCAACAGTGAGCTTTCATATCGATATATCTCCACTCTAGCAATGTGTCTGGTAAAGCTCTTGGGCCGGTGGTGCCATTCATTCTAGCGAGGGCCTCACGCAAGTATTCGCGATCCGTTGCAACAATCAGGACGTTGGCTTTCGGAAAGGTCACAAAAGACGTCCAGACATCCTCTTCCATTTGAGTTTGAAAGACGGCGACCTTTTTACCTTCCACTTCTTCCAACTTGGTAGTGCCATTCTTGGAATCTTTTATGAACGCGTCGCCCAAACTTTTGATGGCGGCCTCGAAAATGATCAGGTCAGCCCCTTGGTAAAGCATCTCACCCAAACCCGAAGGTGGTCTGAAATGACGGGAGCCTTCTAGTGCTAGCGCGACCTTTCGACCGTTCAATCTCTTAAGAAGACCTTCGGGCAATCCAACGAGACTGGTGGGTAGGGCCTCGAACGTTTCTTTGATTTCTGCTTTTGAAAGGAGGCGAGTTCGTTCTTCATCAATTTTAGTTTCCGACAGCGGAATCAAAAACGGCCCATTCGCAACCATAAGGGTTTCGGTATCCGCAGGAAGCCAGGAAAGGGCCTTCGAAAGTAGGGTGGACGAACCAACAACGGGAGGACGCGCCATGGCGGTCTGTGCAACGCACACATTGGGGTGGAAAGCAGCGGCACAAAGCATAAAAACCGCGTTTACGATGCTCTTAGGCAAGACGGGCATCGTTGAATGACCTGGAATCTGACTTTTTTCACTGTGGCTGTTCCTGCGGCACTCGATAAACACGCACAATCGGACCTGCTCGAATAGCCAGCAAGTCACCCTCCGGTGATAGAGCGACTGCGCCCCACTGGGCATTCCACCACCAAGCCATGAAATCGGGCCAACGACCCATCGAAACTGAAATTCTGCTCTGTGGTGGAACCACGTCATCTACAGTCAGAATTGGTACATCACTGCCCAAGCGGAACACTCTCACCGTGGGTCTCGCCGGCGCTCTTTGGGTGGCGTAAGTCGGAACTGCGAAAATCTTTCCATTACGTGAGGCGATAACCGGATCAACAATTCCCCTAGGATCAAAATGCAATTCCTGCAGTATCCTCCCATCCGTGGAAAGCACCGCCATTGTATTGCAACCGTCTTTTCCGAACTTGCCGACCGCGAGGGTCTCATGATTGATAAAGCTTTGATAGCCACAGTACAATTCAATAGTTGTAGGAACTTCCTTAGGCTCCGAAGGCGGTATCTCGATTCGCATATCGCTCTCGGAAAATCGGGCTAGCTCGTTTCCCCATAAGATCCACTTGGGATGTGCCTGATCTCCCGTCCACGACGTTAGTGTGGAAAGATGGGTTGTATCAAGAAGGTCCAGCTTCCATGCGTAGTTGAATTCGGCCCCGCCTGTGTACAACACAAGAAATGTGTCTGCCGCAGGGCTTGACATAGCGTCTATGAATTGCCCATATGCTGTCGGCATTGTGCGTTCGATCACTACGGAAAGGTCTAGAGAGTAAAGAGAGAGCTTATCGGCTACTCCGAGAATAAATTGCCCATTTTGTGCCGGAAAAAACCACGTGCGTTCGGAGCCTTTAACAGGCCAATCACCCTTCTTAATTAGCTCTCCACGCCCCGCATCAAGAAACAACGCCACCATGTGATAGGGATCTGTCGGCAGCTTCTTATCACGAACGGAAGGTCCACTTTTATCGATGTGCACTTCAAACGTTGTGGCGAGGACATTTTCTTGTGTGAAAACGAGGCTCTGTCTGTCGGTCCACCAGCGATAGCCCTCGTCGGTTTCCCGCGGGGGCCTGGCCAGGTAATCAAACTTCGAAAGATCAAGTTCCCAAAGTGGCTGAGGACCGGCAGCTTTTTCGGGGATAGAGCGTGGCCAGCCAATCCAGGGAAGGGCTAAGGTGACCGCGAGTGCCCATTGCAGATGACCGGATTTCGAGAACAATAGTAGGAAACCATTCATCATGGACGGGCGGGGCGGGTGTGAGAGAGGTGCGTTTCAACCCGGTCCCACTGCATTGTACCAGCAAGTTAATTAATTTAATTAAAACAGACGAGCGGTCATGGAGTGATTTGCTTGGGGTGGACGGTGGTGGTGGCGGGGTCGATTTCGAAGTATAGGAGCCATTGGCTGGGGATGTTGCGGCCGTTGACTTTGGCGGGGGCAAATTTCCAGAGTTTCGCGGCTGCTAAGGTGCGGTCGGCGAAATATTGGCTTGGGCCGGGGGCATCGAGTGTGGCTTGGGTTACGTTGCCGGATTCGTCCACGTTTACTTTCACGCTGAGCCGGACTTTACCGCGGATGGTGTCTCTGGCCTTTTGAGGCGCGTCGGGCAAGATTTGCTGGACGACTTTGCCACGCACTGTACCGTTGCTTGTTGCAGCCGCGGATGACTCGGATCGAACCGGCGCGGGCGACGGAGCAGAGTTACTGGCAACCAGGTGTTTTTCGCCGGTTTTTTCGACGGAAGTCGTCGAGGACCTCGCCGCGGACAGCTGCGCCGACGGCGGGACTGCGTGTTGCTCGGGTGCTGGCTTGGAGGCGAGAGGAGCGTTTTGCAGCGTCGCCGGAACGGGCAAATGCGATGTGGCGGACGGCACGGGCTTGTTCGCTGGTTTTGCCTTCTCGTTTTGTACCACTTGAGGTTGAACTTTTGATTGAGCTAGCGGCTCGTCTGTGGACTGAGTATGCGACGGAGTTGGCGACTGGTCTGGTGCGCGCTGAGTTCTGTGTTCATTTGCCTGGTTACGATTGACTGCCGGGGCGGCTACTTGCGCGGTGGAGGGAATCGGCTCATGCGAGGAGCGTTTGAAAACGCGCGGAGCGAACAGAACCGCCAACAGCACAACAGCAACTAATGCGGCGACGCCAATCGCAGCTGGTTTTGCGAAGGAAGGCTGCGGATTCAGAAGCAAGTGATTTGGTGGAGCAGGCGAACTGGATTGCAGGCGAGCGGCGATGTCCGCAACAGTCCAACGCATTTGTGGGTCGCGGCGAACGCAATGCCGCGCCAGATCGAGGATCTCGGGGGGCAGGTTCGACGGCAACGCGGGCTCGGCTTGGTTTGTTCTTTCCCACATCGGCAACCGCTGGGTGAGCGCTTCGGTCAAAGTGATCCCCAGAGACCAAACATCGCCGGCTGGTGAAATTCTTCCGCCAGCGGCTTCGGGCGGATCGTAAGGTCCAGGATTTCCGGGGCTGCCGCTGGATTCACCGATGCGACAAAGTCCGTCGGCCGAAATCTTCAGAAGATCGTCATCGGCCATGATGTTGGAGGGTTTCAGGCGGCAATGAACGAAACCTTGGGCGTGAATGTAGGCAAGCGCGTCAACGACAGGGCCGAGAAGGGCGCGAGCTTCGTCAGGCTCGAGAGCCCTGCGCGCAATCACCGCGGACAGATTTTCTTCGGCGTATTCCGTCACCACGTAAAGCATATCGGCGTGATCGACCTGGCAGCGTCCCATTTCGAGCAGGCGAACCAAATGAGGATGAGAAAGTTTTGCCGCCTGTTTCCAGCGAGATAGTTGGGCGAGGGCATCGACGGAATCCGCTGGGATTAATTTGATGGCGACTTTTTTAACCGGCTGGCCGTCGTATTCGGTCAGGAACACGGCGGTGCGTTGAGTGCGGCCTACTAATTGTCCGAGGCGAAATTTTCCGTCAACGACTTGCTCGATCTGTTTTGTGCCAGCCTCAGTCATGGGATCCCCCTGCGTGTTTGCGGCGCTAATTGGAAGAATGCCGCTCCAGCGCGCGCATTCGATTCGTCCTCAAATCGCCGCGTACCGCGTCTGAGATAGGACTCGCGATTCTTTCCTGGGGTATCAGGCTGGGTGCTACGCTCCAGGCCTCTTGCAGAACATTTTGCAATATTGGGGGGCATACGGCGTAGGAAAGTTATGTTTAGGTTGCCAAACAGCACCCTGTACCTCCATTTGCAGGGGAGCGCGCTGGGAGGAGCTGACCCGTCTCCAGTTCGATACACGGTTACGAAATTCTTAATGCAAAGATCAACCAAATGATGAATTTTATGGGTCGCAAACAGGATGGGAAAGGTCTAGGCGATTCAAAATTCCTGCGACAAGAAGATTGGGGTCAACGTAGAAAATGGAAATTACGTCCGGCAATGGATTTGGACCGTTTGAAGTATTTCTGCCCGCTCATTCGACTGCACCAAGACATCAGCAGCACGGCGATAGTGAATTTCCCGGGCGATTGTTCATTGTGGAGGGAATCGACGGCTCGGGAAAATCCACGCAACTGAGCCTGCTGCACAAGTGGCTGGAATCGAAAGGGTATGGAGTGGTGTTCAGCGAGTGGAATTCTTCTCCGCTGGTGAAAGACACAACGAAGTTCGGGAAGAAAAAAAAGATGCTGACGGCGGCTACGTTTTCACTGATTCACGCCACCGATTTCGCCGACCGGACGGAGAAGAGCATCCTGCCGCTGTTGAAAGCAGGAGCGGTGGTGCTCTGCGACCGCTACGTCTATACGGCTTTCGCGCGAGACGTGGCGCGCGGGATGGATCGCGAATGGGTGCGCGAACTATACGGATTTGCCGTAAAGCCGACGGTGGCTTTTTATTTTCGTGTTCCGCTGGAAACAGCGATTGGAAGACTGTTGGATGGCCGCAATGGTTTCAAATATTACGAAGCAGGGATGGATTTAGAACTCAGCGATGATCCGGCAGAAAGTTTCCGACTTTTTCAGGGCATGATTTTAAAAGAATACGAAGACATGATTCCAGAATTTGACTTGACGGTGATTGACGCTACCTTGCCGATCGAGGTGCAGCAAGCGCAAGTGAGGCAGATTGCGAAAACGCATCTCGACAAAGCAACGAACGTGAGGGTCCAACGATGAGACAGACGTATGGAAAGCTGCTTCCCGGGATGCGAATCTCGGATTTGACCGGCAAGCTGATTGTGATTGAAGGAACGGACGGAGTCGGGCGCTCGACGCAAATCAATCTGTTGAAACCGTGGCTGGAGGAACAAGGGCACGCGGTTCTGGACACTGGCATGACGCGCTCTCCCCTGGCTGGAGAAGGTATACGGCGCGCGAAGGAAGGAAATAATCTTGGGCGTGTGACGCAGAGCCTTTTTTACGCGACTGACTTTGTGGACCGTTTGGAAAACGAAATTGTTCCGGCATTGCGATCGGGTTTCATCGTGCTGACCGATCGATATGTTTACTCGCTGATGGCCAGAGCGTTCGTTCGCAGCATGGACTCAAAATGGATTCGTAGCATTTACAGCGTGGCGTTGAAGCCTGACGCTACATTTTATTTGCGCCTGAGCATCGATCAACTCGTGCCGCGCGTGGTTTTCTCACGGGGATTCGACTATTGGGAATCGGGAATGGATCTTTATCCGGGGCGCGACATGTACGACAGCTTCTGCAACTATCAGACTGCACTGCTCAAGGAGTTCGACCAACTGAGCGAAGAATATAAATTTGAGGTGATTGACGCGTCGACGGATGCCGGACAAGTATTTGAGCGGCTCAAGGCCGGGATTTCCAATATTCTTGAAGCAGATTCGAGGAAAGAGTTCATCTCCACTCGTGACACGAAAACATTGTCCATTTCCTTATCGGCTGGAAAAGGGAAGATTGCTTCGGCGCCAGCGAACACAAATCCAACCGAGTTTGAACTGGTGTTGCGATCGATCATGGCCCACGCAACTAATGGAAATGGCAAGACCGCGCTTCATCACAAGTAATTTTCCCACACTACAATTCTGAGATTACTGCTGCGGGCCGGGCTGGTCGCCTACGGTGAAGTATGTGCAATCAGGATGATGGAAGACGAGAGCGCTGACGCTGGCTTCGGGGTCCATCATCATGCCTTCAGTGAGGTGCACGCCGATTTCTTCGGGATGCAGGAGCATCCAAATTCCGGCCTGGTCGTCGAGATTGGGGCAGGCGGGGTAGCCGAAGCTGTAGCGTTTTCCGCGATAGCGCGAAGTGAAACGGTCGGCCATAGTCAACGTGGCAGGATCGGGGAAGCCCCAATCTTCGCGGATGCGCCGGTGCAGCCATTCGGCGCAGGCTTCGGCGGTTTCGATGGCGAGAGCTTGCAGTCCGTGGGAGAAAAGATAACGGCCGGCGGCTTTGGCTTCTTCGGAGCGCTCGCGGACTCCGGCTCCGGCGGTGACGACGAAGAGCGCGAGATGATCGCGACGGACATTTTGGCCTGCGCCATTGTTGGCTGCGCCGGCAGGACTTGGCGGCAGGATGTAGTCGCTCAAGCAGAGCTTGTCGCCGATGCGCTGGCGTTGGAAATGGAATTTGTGGATGGGGGAGGATTTTCCCGGTTCGAAGAGCGCGATGGAGTTGCCTTCGCGTTCGGCTTCGAAGAACTGCCACACGGCTGAAATTTTCATGAAGGATTCAGCTTCGTGTTTCACTTCTTCCATGCTGTGAAAAAGTTCGAGGGCGCGCGGGTCGCGTTCCTTCAAAGCCTTTTCGAAATTTCCGCGGAAGCCCATGTGGCGTCCGAAAATCATGTAGGGATTTATGTAGCTCCAAACTTCGTTGCGATCGGGAATCGAGCGCGCTTTACGGTCGAGGTAGGTGGCTGGCGGAATCGGGAGATCCGTGCGGATTTTCAGCGAGCGGTCTTCACCGGCGGGACCTGTGGGTTGCGGCGCAGGTTCGTCGATGGCGACGGATCCGGCGTGGGTGTTGTCGCGCAATACGGTTTCGCGCTGCGCGGGATCGCTCAAATGATTCATGAGGCGCAGGCCGGTCATGGCGTCTTTCGCGTAACAGACAGCCGTTGAATACTGCGGAGCGATTTTCGAGCGCGTAAATCTTTCGGAGAGCGCGGCGCCCCCTACGAGCAATGGAACGTCAATACCTGCTTCGCGCAGGTCTGTGGCGGTAGTGACCATTTGCTGCGCGCTTTTCACCAGCAGGCCGGAGAGTCCGATGGCGTCGGGCTGATGCTCGCGATGGGCGCGAATCAATTCCTCGGGCGGAACTTTGATGCCGAGGTTGATCACTTCGTAGCCGTTATTTTTCAGGATGATCTCGACGAGATTTTTGCCGATGTCGTGGACGTCGCCCTTTACCGTTGCGAGCATGACTTTTGCGCGCTTTTCGGTATCAGCTTTTTCCATGAATTGTTCCAGGTGGCTGACGGCCGCTTTCATGGCTTCGGCGGATTGCAGAACTTCGGCGACAATCAGTTCATTGTTGTTGAACAGGCGGCCAACTTCGGCCATGCCGGTCATCAGCGGGCCGTTGATTATGTCGAGCGGCGCATTTCCTTCGGCGCGCTTACGATTGAGATCGTCAACCAAGCCGTCTTTAGAGCCTTCCAAAATATAATTCGCGAGGCGCTGATCGAGAGGCAGATCGGCGGCGCGTTTTTTTTTTCGCGAGCCGGACGCGCGGAAATGGTCGGTAATGGCGGCGATATGAAACTGATTGATCGCGGCTTTCTGCTCGGGCGACTGATCACGCCAGTCGGCCGGAGCGTTGCGCAAATGCTGCGCTTGGGTGTGCCCTTCGGGCACCGACTTTGGCGGAGTGTTGAAGAGAAGGTCTTCGGCCAGTTTTCTTTCTGCCTCCGGAATTGAGCCGAAGCGCTCGATGCGTTCTGCGTTGACGATGGCGAGATCCAAACCCGCTTTGGTGCAGTGATAGAGGAAAACGGAATTCACTACTTCGCGGGCGCCGGGCGGCAAGCCGAAGGAAACGTTGGAAATCCCAAGAACTGTGCGGACATAGGGAATTTGCTGCTTGATCAAGCGCACGCCTTCAATGGTTTCGAGCGCGCCGCCGATGTAATTCTTATCGCCAGTGCCGCAGGGGAAAACCAGCGGGTCGAAGATAATATTCTCAACGTGAATGCCAAAACGCTCGGTAAGCAAGCGATAGGAGCGCTCGGCGATCTCCAGTTTGCGGTCGCGAGTAAATGCCTGCGCTTGCACGGGATCTTCGTCGATGCATCCGACGATGACCGCGGCACCATAAGAGCGGGCGAGCGGGCAGATGCGTTCGAATTTTTCTTCTCCGTCTTCGAGATTGATGGAATTGATGATGCTTTTGCCCTGGCAGTAAGTGAGCGCGAGCTCAACTGCGCGTGGATCGGTTGTATCGATCATGATGGGGACTTTGATTTTGCGAATGAGCTGATCGTAAAAGGGTGGGATGTCGGACATTTCGTCGCGGTCAGTGCTTTGCAAGCAGACGTCCACGATATGCGCGCCGCTTTTCACCTGGCGGCGAGCGATTTCGGTGGCTTCTTCCCAAAGTTCCGAGGCCACGAGATTTTTGAATTCGCGTGAGCCGATCACGTTGGTGCGTTCGCCCACGATGAGCGGCCGTGTGCTTTCCTCGGCTTCGATGACGTCAATGCCGGAATACACCGCGCGATGAGTGGTATCAGCCGGACGGCGGGGCAACTTGCCTTGAACCATTTGCGCGATGGCGCGAATGTGCTTTTCGGTAGTGCCGCAACAGCCGCCTACCATGTTAAGCCAGCCGCGATCGACGAAGCGCTCGAGTTGTTGCGCTAGAGAGGCCGGCGTTTCCTGGTAGAGGCCTTCTTCGTTCGGCAGGCCGGCGTTGGGATAGCAGGAGACGAAACCGCTGGTGAGCGATTGCAATGTGCGCACATGGTCGGTCATGAACTCCGGACCGGTGGCGCAATTGAGGCCAAGCGAAATCAAATCCACATGATCGAGTGAAGACCAAAGGGCTTCGATGGACTGGCCGGCGAGCATGGTTCCCATGGGCTCAATGGTGACGGAAACCATCAGCGGGATTGGCTGGCCGAGGTCGCGGCTTAGCTCCTGAACAGCGAGGACGCCGGCTTTGATATTGCGAGTGTCCTGACAAGTTTCAAGGAGAAGGACGTCTGCGCCGCCTTCAATTAAACCGTGGGCTTGCTCGTGATAATTGTTTTGAAGCTGTTCGAATGTGATGCCGCCAGTTACGCTGATGGCTTTCGTGGTAGGGCCCATCGCGCCCGCCACGAAGCGAGGTTTGGCAGGGGTGGAAAAATCGTCGGCGGCTTTGCGCGCGAGAGAGGCGGCGATTCGGCTGATTTCGCGGGCGCGTCCACCGAGACCATATTCAGCGAGAACGACGGGCGTGCTACCGAAGGAATTCGTTTCGATAATGTCGGAGCCGGCTTCGAGATATTTTCGATGAATAGAGCTGACAACATCGGGACGAGTGATGACCAGATTTTCGTTGCAGCCTTCGAGTTGGGGGCCGCCAAAATCTTCGGCAGTGAGATTGGCCTGTTGCAGCATGGTACCCATGGCGCCATCCAGCACCAGGATGCGCTCACGCAATAATTCTCGAAGGGCCAAGCCCTGCTGGATAAAATCCCTCATATCTCAGGAAATACGGCTCCTAGAATTTTAGCAGGAAGGGGGAACCGGCGCGAAAGTGAATCGCGAAACGGTGCGAAACTAGAGCTTTTGCGCGGCCTGCGACGGGGTGGCGCCGTCGTTGCTGCTCAAAAATTCTATGGGTACCGACGGCGGAAGCATACCTATGGCGGCGCCACGCGCGAGCAGTTCGCGGACGGCGCGACGTCCTTCTTCGCCGTAGTCAAGGGTCCAGCGATTCACGTACATGCCCACGAATTTGTCGGCCAGCACCGGATCCATATCGCGGGCAAACTGCAACGCGTAATTCAGCGCGGACTCGCGATGTTCGAGCGCGTAGGAAACGCTTTCGCGTATGACGCGAGCGATTTGACGGCCCAGCTCAGGACCTAGCTGGCGACGAATTGCGTTGGCGCCGAGCGGCAGAGGCAATCCAGTGCTTTCCAGCCACCATTGGCCCAGATCAACGACCCGGTGCAGACCCATTTGAGAGAAAAGTAATTGGCCTTCGTGAATCAAGAGGCCAGCTTCGACTTCCTTGGATTGCACTGCCGCCAAAATTTTATCGAACGGCATGGTAACGGTTTCCACGTTTGGTTCAAAGAGCTTCAGAGCGAGATAAGAAGTAGTGAGTTTGCCGGGAATGGCGATTTTGCGTCCGGCTAAATCCGTTTTCTTGATGGGATGACCGGCGACGACAATGGGGCCGTAGCCTTCGCCGAAACTCGCGCCGCAATCGAGCAGGACATATTTGTCGGCTACAAAAGGATAGGCGTAAAAGCTGATCGCAGTCACGTCATAGACTTCGTTTCGCGCGGCTTGATTCAGCGATTCGATGTCGGACAAGACGTGATTGAATTTCACCCCCGGCAAACGGACTTTGCCGGTGGCCAGAGCATAAAACATGAAGGCATCGTCGCTATCGGGCGAGTGCGCGAGGCGAATTTCCGACGTCTTGGGCAGAGCTGCAGGTGTGGACATGCTGGGTCCGTCCTGGCGCTCACGGGAAATGTCACCATCGGCTTAGGGAGAGAGTACCGATACTCGTGCCCGTCGCGATGAAAGTGAAACCGGTGTGGACGTTCCTGCGTGAGTGCCGATGTTTCGCCCAAGAGAATAACATAAGGCGGTAGGTTGGGTACAGGCATCACGAGGATATCCACAGCGCAATAAATTCACATGAAATTAATCGCGGTGCAGTTGACGGGCGATTGCGGGCGTAAAGACCGGCGGTTACTGCACGGTAGAATGAGCGGGGTTGGGAAGTGGAGAGGCGTGATGGGCGACCAGCAGCCAGCCTTGTTCGCCTAGCACAAATATATTTGTAGCTTGGACCATGGAGTCATCAAAACCGTCGGCAAACGCAGTGGTGATGTGCTCGGTGCAAGCCACCCAGCCGACGTTACCTTCAATTCGGACCCATACGGAACTGAGAGCGATGCGAACACGACGCGCGTTGGCGAACAGGCGTGCCCAGCGGTCGTGCACTTCTTCCCAGCCCAGTAAAAGCTCCCAGCCGGGATGAACGCACTGAACCTCTTCGTCGTGCGCCCAGACCGCTTCCATCTGAACGAGATCGAGGGATTCGAAGGCGGAGTAGAAACGGGTGTTCGCGACGCGAAGAGCATCTTCGGGAGTTTGTTTTTGCTGCATGGTTTGCGTGGACATGGTGAAGGCTGGAAATTTCGCGCGAAAGCTTTAGTTCAAGCCCGAATTCAAAATCTAGACGCGTATTCAGTGGTCAGACAATGGATTGCGATTTCGATTCTTGCTCCGGCCAAATTCCAAGCCGCCCACTGCGGCCATGATCAGCGCCATCTTGACTACTTCGCCGGGCAAAAACGGCAGCGCGCCGAGGCGGAGGGAATTCATCCATCCGAGATGCATGACCGACGACAACCATACACAACCACCACCGAAAATTACTAGTTCGCCGGCCATCAGGGCAATGAGAAGTTTTGCAACGTTTGATTCGATTCGAAAATAAATGCGCAGCGGAACTGCGCCGCGCTGTACGATCCAGCCCGCAATAAATGCCGCGGGAGGGTACGCGAGCACATATCCCGCGGTGGGACCGAGAAATCGCGCTGGGCCCGGCAGGCCGAGAGGCTGAAAAACCGGGAGGCCGGCGATGCCTTCGAGCAAATATAAACCGAGAGCAAGCGCACTGCGGCGGGCGCCAAGCAGGACGGCCACCAGGAGAACGCCAAAAGTCTGGCCTGTGATCGGCACGGGCGTCCAGGGCAAAGGCAATACGATGTGCGCGCACAGCACCAGCAAAATATTTGCGGCAGCAATGCGGACCACATCTGCGGCGAGGCCTTCGGTCGGATAAATTCGGTCGGCGAGAACTCTGGAGTGTGACATCCACGCTCCTTAGGGATTAGTTGGGCCAGCTCTTAGCTGAGGGCCATTATACCCGAAGCAGGCGGCTTGCTACGGCGTCTTTTCGGAGTCGATGACGGGATCATCGGAAGTAGCCACAGTGCCGTGTTTGTCTGCGCCATGAATTCTCCCGGTAGAGTCGAGAAAAAATGACCGGCGACCTTTTGAGGATGATTCGGGCGTAGCGGCCAATTCAAAATTCGTGTCGTTGCCGGCTGGGTCGGGCACGATGCGATAGCGAAAGTCATATCCGTTTTGCTTGCCACTGGCTAGATCCGCGCTTATGAGCGAGGCTTGATCGGGAGAAATTTGGCCTTTAGGCGCAGGGCGGAGGTCCGCGAGAGATTCGGGTAATTTGCCGAAGGCGCGATTATAAGTTTGAATCGCTTCGGCGAGGCTACGCAGCGTGTCGATAGTGGAATCCTCACTAGCGCGCAAATCATCTTGAGCCCACTGGCTGGCAAGCTGCGGTACATCAAGCAGCACCAGACCGAGCGACAACAGACGCCATCCGCCGTTTTCGCGCACGAGACCGAATTCGGCCTGCTCGCCGTCGACGACGCTCACGGGAATGAATGCGAGATTTTCGTGAACGCGCGGCGCGCCGAAATGATATTGCACCGTGCCGCTGGGTGTTTGGCAGAGAAGCACGGCGTGATCTTGCTGGTCCGTGGAACTCAGCGGCTTGCCGGGCAAATCGGAAAGCGAGAAGCGTTTCAAAAACGCAGCGCGCTGTTCGGCGGGGAGAGCGCGAAAAGCGGCGGCGTTATCGACGGTGAAGTAATTTAGGAATTGAGCTTCGTTATCGCGACAGGCGGCCACGATTGCAGCCGAAAGCGCTGCGACGGGATCGGAAGCTTCCTGTGCGCTCAAGATCGGAGCCATTGGAAGGAGCAGCGAAAGGGCGACGATTGCGGCCAACGCGGCGGAATAAAATCCTTTTGTCATGTGGTTTCGGATTTCGCGCGGGCGAGGATGGTTGCCAAGTCCTTAGTGAATTTTGAACGGGGCATCACTTCGCTGCAACCGGCTGCACGCGCCTGCTCGGCGAGGTCGATTTGGACGTGCGAGAGAAAGCCCACTAGCGGGACGGCCGCGGCGAGTGATTGCATGCGTTGAACAGCGTCGAGCGGTTGGTTGCGCGCGTTGAGATCAACCACTACTAGATTGGGAGTGGCTTTCGATAGTTCGGCGGCTAAGGCATCGGGTGTGGTGCAGATCTTCAGGTCCACCCCAAGGTGACGCGCGGTCTCAATGATTTTGGACTGAAAAAAAAGGTCATCCACCATCGCTAGTACCTGCGCCAAGGTCAATACCTCTCTTTCCGGTTTACCACGCAGTCCATCGCGACACAAGGTCAGTTCTTCCACTTCGGCCAGGGCCTGAGGTATAAATGCGAAGTAATTATTTTCGGAGGTTTAAATGGCTGCTACACCAAGTCCTGATGCGCTGCCGGGTCTGGCCGTGCTCGAGCAGACGCCCATCATAATTGAAAAGATTGTGTGGTCCGCGAACGACGAGCAAATGCATTGGAAGCCGTCCGTGGAGCGCTGGTCCATCAGCGAAGTTCTGGCGCACCTTGCAGACGTGGAGGTAGTGGGTTTTCGCGAGCGTATCCAGAAAATGATTGAGAAAAATAATCCGGCGTTGGAACCTTACGATCAAAACGCCAGTTACGCCGCGGGCAAGTATTCGAGCGGCAAGGCTCGCGAACATTTGAAAGTTTTCTGCCACGAACGCGATCGCAGCCTGTCGATGCTTCGTTACGTGCCGGCTCAGGCGGTTGCGCGCACCGGACAACATGGAAAAATCGGCCGGATTTCAATCGGGCAATTGATGAATGAATGGGCCTTCCACGATTTGGGCCACATCCGGCAAATTGCGGAACTGTTCCGGTCGAGAGCGTTTTATCCGGCGATCGGGCCTTTCCAGCAGTTTTACACGATCAAACCGTAAACAAGGCGAAACCACCGACTCCATGGAAACCATAATCAGCAAGAAAATTCTGTCAACTTTCGATCAGCTGGGGAAAGATTCTGTGGATTTGCACACGTTGTTTGAGTTTGTGGGCGGTAATGAACCGGCCGAGCGGGAAGCTGTGCTGGATGCGGTGGCTGATCTGGCGCAGAGAGGTTTGCTTCGAGAGGAGAGCGCTGACTTTTACAGCCGGACCGAGAGCGGCCGGCTGGCAGTGGCGAATCCCCGTGAAGTTACGATGTACACGCGCGAAGGATGTCACCTCTGCGACGAAGCGAAGGCGGCGATGGCGCCTTTGCTTTTGGAATATGGCGCGAAGCTTCGCGAGGTGGACATCGATGACGATCCTGTTCTGTTCGAGCGCTACACCGACGACGTGCCGGTAATTTTTATTGGCGGACATTTATTTGCGCAGCATCGAATCGATCCGGTTTTGCTGAGGGAGCGTCTGGAAGAGACCGAGAGTCCGTAATACGGCGATCCGGATTTGGAGCGAGGAACATTCTCTCGCGATTCGGAGAAACTCCCCAGTTAGTGCTTTATTTCTTCTTCTACCCCGGCGCTCTCATCGGGGACGTCGCCGGGGCGGCCTTTCACGCGATCGTACATACTGAGCTGGCAAGTAGAGCCGATGGCTTCGTTGTAATAGGTAGGAACTCCGAGAGCAGTTCGCAGTTCTTCATTGAATTTGCGGAGGTCAACGAGCTGATTCTTGTGGGCGGGGACTTTTCTCTTGTCGTGCGTGAGCAGGAATTTCTGATATCCGGCGTCCCACAGCAGCGCGAACTGGCCTTGCAGCATGATGCAGGGGATTTCGGTCATCTGAAAATTGTCGCCGGCAGTTTTGCGAAGTTCAGCGCCGCAATTGTATTTCTCGATGCGGACAACGCCGCCGGAGCTGCGAACCAGGAAACCTTTAGCGGACAGGGATTCCACTTGGGCCTGGTTGAATAGTTTGTTGACGTACCACATGTCGTCCAGAGTATTGAGTCGGCACGGGTTGTGTAAAGCGAAAAATTGAACGAGCGCGTGGTTTGGGAGCGGGCGCGTGAGCGAAAGGCGGACGTGATTCTGCTAGACTGTGTTGAAATTGTTGAATATACGCGGGCTTCTTCGCATCTAATTCTCTGGTTTATAAGGGTTGGGAATTTAATGGCCACGCCACGATGACTGCTGCGAACAAACAAACGATTTCGCCGTCGGTCGCGGGCGAGCGCGGGAGAATCGGGCAGAATCTCCTGGAGCGCATCGGGAACACGCCATTGCTATGCCTGGAACGTATGGGTGCTGATTTTCCGAATGCCAGGTTTTACGCGAAGGCTGAATGGTTCAATCCCGGAGGTTCGGTAAAGGATCGCGCGGCTTATTCCATGATTAAGGAAGGGGAGCGCACGGGGGCGCTGCAGCCGGGCAAAATAATCCTAGATGCCACGAGTGGAAATACAGGAATTGCGTACGCGATGATTGGCGCTGCTCTGGGATATCGCGTGAAACTGTGTCTCCCGTCGAGCGCTTCGCCGGAGCGCAAACAGATTTTGGCGGCGTATGGAGTGGAGGTCGTTATTACGCCGGGCGAAGAGGGCACGGACGGAGCGATTCGCCGCGTGCGGAAAATATATGAAGACGAGCCTGCGAAATATTTTTATCCCGACCAATACAACAATCCGGCGAACCCTGCGGCGCATTATTCGGGCACCGCACCGGAGATTTGGGAGCAGACCAAAGGCGAGATTACGCATTTTGTGGCTGGGTTGGGGACTAGCGGGACGTTTGTGGGGACCACGCGACGATTGAAAGAATTAAATCCTTCGATTCTCTGTATCAGCATGCAGCCGGATTCCGGGTTCCACGGTTTGGAAGGCTTGAAACACATGGCCACGGCGATCGTGCCGGGCATCTATGACGCTGGTCTGGCCGATCAGGATATTGCCGTTCGCACGGAAGATGCGCATCGAGTGGTGAAACAGCTCGCGCGGGAAGAGGGGATTCTGGCCGGGGTTAGCTCGGGCGCGGCGCTTTTTGCTTGCTTTGAAGTAGCACGAAATTTGCCGAGCGGGCGACAGGCCGTGATCGTTACAGTGTTCCCGGACTCCGGCGAAAAATACTTGAGCGATCGATTTTGGAGCGAGCCGTGAGCGGAGCGGCGCTGCGGATCTCGGATGCGCTGGTTCGCCGAATAAAGGCGCACGGAGTGGAGACGTATCCCCACGAATGCTGCGGGGCGCTGCTGGGAATTGACAGCGAGGCTGGGCGGGAGATTGTGGAGTTGGAACCACTGGCGAACCGGCGGAATGACTCGCCGCGCAATCGTTTTGAAGTAACGCCAGAAGATGTTCAAATGGCCGAGAAGAAAGCGAAGGATTTAAACCTGGAAGTGATCGGGTGGTACCACTCGCATCCGGATGCGCCCGCACGACCTAGCGAATTCGACCGCGAACACGCCTGGCCGTGGTACAGCTACATCATCGTGAGCGTCGAGCAGCGGGGGCCGCGCGATACAAAGTCGTGGCGTCTGCGCGACGATCGCTCGGCTTACGATCCGGAAGCAATTGAATCCGTGGCCCAATCTGCAAGCATCTAACGGAACAACCGAGGAGACTACAGAATGGCAGTGAAAGTAATTATCCCTACGCCGTTGCGCCCTTATACCGGGAAGAAGGAAAGCGTGGAACTGCAGGCTGCGACCGTGGGAGAAGCGCTGGCATCTCTTACAACACTTTTTGGAGATTTGAAAAAGCATCTTTATTCGGACGATGGACGGCTGCGGAGTTTTGTGAACGTCTATGTGAACGACGAGGATGTGCGTTACCTGCGGGGGGATCAGACGCCGTTGCGCGAGGGAGACATTCTCAGCATCGTGCCGTCGATTGCGGGCGGGACGCAGAAATAAATCAGGAGAATTTTTCGTGGCAACCAATACAAAAATATCGAGCTTGCCGGAAGCGGCGAATTCGAACGCAACGCTCTCGAAAGAAGAAGTGATGCGCTACAGCCGCCATCTGATCATGCCCGAAGTGGGCATGGATGGGCAGCTGAAGCTGAAGCAGGCGAAGGTTCTCTGCATCGGCACCGGAGGGCTGGGTGCGCCTCTGGGTTTGTATCTTGCGGCTGCTGGAGTAGGCAGAATCGGGTTGGTGGATTTTGATTCGGTGGATTTGACGAATCTACAGCGGCAAATACTATTTGGCACAAGCGACATCGGGCGGCCGAAGATTGAAGCGGCAGCGGAGCGCCTCCGAAATCTGAATCCCGATATACAAATCGATCAGTTCGAGACGCGTCTGACGAGCGAGAATGCACTCGATATCCTGAAGAATTACGACATCGTTGTGGACGGCACGGACAATTTTCCGACGCGCTATCTGGTGAATGATGCTTGCGTGATTCTCGGAAAACCCAATGTTTATGGGTCGATTTTTCGGTTCGAGGGACAGATCACCATTTTTGGCGCGCCGGGTGGGCCGTGCTACCGGTGCTTGTATCCGGAGCCGCCGCCACCGGGGTTGGTGCCTTCGTGCGCCGAGGGCGGAGTTCTCGGAGTGCTTCCGGGAATCGTGGGAGCCATTCAGGCGGCGGACACTTTGAAACTGATCATCGGCAAAGGCGAGCCGCTTATCGGACGTTTGCTGCTTTTTGATGCGCTGGCTATGCGTTTCCGCGAATTGAAATTGCGCAAGAATCCGGAGTGTCCTGTTTGCGGCGAGCATCGGACCATTACCAAACTAATCGACTATGCGGAATTTTGCGGCGTTCGTGGCGAGGAAGCTGCGAGCTCGGCGCAAACCACGGTGCCCGAAATTGCTCCGCGCGAACTAAAGGCGCGTCTGGATCGTGGCGACGATCTGTTCATTCTGGACGTTCGCGAGCCGCACGAATACCAAATTTGCAATCTTGGCGGGCACTTGATTCCGCTGGGCGAACTTTCGCGGCGGACGAACGAGTTGGATAGTTCACGCGAAATCGTGGCGCACTGCCGCAGCGGAAAGCGCTCGGCGGAGGCTGTGGAATTCTTGCGCAACGCGGGGTTCCGCAAGGTATTGAACCTGAAAGGTGGTATCCTTGCCTGGTCGGATGAAGTGGACGCTTCGCTTCCGAAGTACTGAATATTGCCGAGCATATTGAGCACTGCAAAATAAATCCAATTGTAGATTTGTTGCGTTGCGATCGGAGGATCGAGTGTCTGACATTAAAGTAACTGTCGTGAACAACGGCCCGCTGCTCATCGATGGCGAAGTACAGATTGTCGATCAAGAAGGAAAGGCGTACGGCTTGGCGGGCCGCACGAAAATCGGGCTGTGCCGCTGCGGTTTCTCGGAGCGCAAACCGTTTTGCGACGGGTCGCATAAGAGATCGAATTTCCAGAGCGCTGTGCAGGCGCACGAACTGCCTCCTCCTAACCCCAAGTAGTGGGTAAGGGCCTAACCAGTCGGTAACATTTTCACCCCTGCTTCAATCTCAAACCTGAGGGGAGTCCAGGCTGGGCTCTCCCAGCCTCGTATTCTCTCATAATAAGTTTATTATTTTCTTTTGGTTAACTAGTACTAAAACCATGTTCCAGAACGGTACAGAAGTTGCTGATTCTGTTGTGGGGCGAAGTGCGTTTGAGGGGATTTTGTGGGCCGACCGGAGAGAATTTGGGGTCTTTTACACCGTTTTCGTCTCGTCCTATTGTGGACGATAGCAGGGGCGTCGTACCTTGCCTTACTTTTGATCCTGCGCAGCTCGTCCTACGTCGCTGATCCTTTGCTCGACACATATCTCGAGATGGCAGGCAGTTTGATCGCGTTCACGTTTGCCGCGAATGCGCTGGTTCGATTTCGCGGAACGCACGATCGAATTTCTCTAATATTGGCCTTCGGTTTTGTCCTGGCGGGGCTAATCGAAGCGGGGACGAGCATGACGTTCTATCGCGGCGTGCTCGTTACAACCACTCCGGGAAATTACATTTCAATTGGATGGCTCGCCGGACGTACGCTGCTGGGAATCTTGCTGCTGGCTGCCCTGGTGGTGGAGCGGCGAATTCCGGTGGCGCGAGAGCCAGCCAAAGAGATGGCTGCGTCGACGCTAATTGTCGGCGCGGTAGCGTATCTGACTAGTGTGTTTTATTTCATGCTGCCGAATGCTCCGAAGATTCATCCCGGCGCAATTATTCCGCGACCTTGGGATTTGCTGCCAGCAGCGATTTATGTGGCGGCAACAATTGGATATGCATGGCGTTTGCGCCGCGGGAATTCTGACTCGTCGCTGGATCGAGCGCTGTTTTTTGCGGCAGCGTTGAATGTGATTTGCCATATTACGATCAGCCAGTCGCAGCGCGTTTTCGACGCAGCCTTCACGCTCGCTCACGTCACCATGGACTTGAGCTATGTCGTAGTGCTGGGCGGCACGCTTCTGGACAACGCGCAACTTTTCGATCAGGTGAGCCGTCTGGCTGCTTCTGATTCGCTTACCGGACTTGCCAATCACCGACGGTTGCTTGAAGTGTTGGAAAACGAAATTCAGCGTTCGCGTCGAACGGGGCGCAGCTTCGCGGTGCTGCTATTCGACCTCGACGACTTGAAGAAGATCAACGACAGGTACGGACATCTCACGGGAAGCCGCGCGATCAAGCGCCTCGGGACAGCCTTGCGCAATGATTGCCGGACGATTGATACACCCGCTCGCTACGGGGGTGACGAGTTCGTGTTAATTCTTCCGGAGTCGGGCGAAGAAGAGGGGCGCAAGGCGGCTTTGCGTATCTGCGAGCGGCTCGCGCGTGATGGACAGGAACCGCCCGTGACCGTCAGCGCCGGGCTGGCTGTTTATCCCAATGATGGCACGACCATCGAAAAGCTTTTGGGCGCGGCCGATCACGCGCTCTACCGCATGAAGGGGAGGAGCGAGAAGAAATTTCGTCTGAGGCATGTAGCGGCCTGCTTGTAAAAAGGGGGACCGATGCGATTTGGGATGGGGGTCCCGAAGACGTTGGCAGAGCGTCGCGAGACGCGCATTCCAATGGAAGTGGGAGTTCAGATTACGGGACATCCGGTGTTACCGGGAACGGAAACGACGTTTACGGAAAATGTAAGCTCGCGCGGCGCCCGCGTTTTAAGCAGCCGCCGGTGGACCACAGGTGACCGTCTGACCATCGCGACTTTGACCGGGTCGTTCAGAGCCGTCGCGCGCGTGGCTTACTGCCAATTGGTCCCGGAAAACGGATTCGCGGTGGGGCTGGAATTTCTCGAGCCGCCCTCTGGTTGGGTTGTCGCAGACATGCCCTTCGCTTAATTATCCTCTACTGCACGAATCCCACATTCGGCTCCGGACCTGGGCCGGGGCCCTCCGGAAGCGTTCCAAACTGTGCTTCGAAGCGCGCAATATTTTCCTGCAGAGCTTTCGCCAGACGCTTGGCATGTGCCGGACTGAGGATCAAACTGCCGACTAGTTTGCCTTGTGGGACGCTGGGAAAAAGATAGATAAAATTCAGCGTGAACTCCTCCGCGTTATGATGAACTACAACTAAATTCGCATACTGGCCGAGCAATTCCTTCTCGTCAGCCTTTATTTGAACTTGCTGTTGCTGCGGTTGTTGTTTCGGCGTTTCGGCCATCGCTATTCTCCTAAAAAAGCTCTTTAACTATAGCAGAGCCGGGAAGCGCTTCTCGACGATTTTTGGGAACAATGCCGTGTTGGACGGTTGACCTGAAAACTAGTTAAGCGTAGTTTATATGGAGAGTTTAACAAGATTAACTCCATGGACAGTCCGAAGACCGACGTAACCTCTGCCCCTTACATCACGGCGCACCCGACCACGGAATCTGCCGCTGCCTCTTCTGACGCGCCGGCCCTAGCCGACCTTTTGACCCATGAGGATGTGGATCGCGCACGCGACCGCTGGGAAGTGGCTCGCGCCCGTTGGAAAGGCCGCGGAGCGAAAAAATTCCGCGGTGTGCGCTTGCTGTGGCTTTTGATTGGGCCTGGAGTGCTGGTTTTTCTCGGCGAGAATGATGCTCCCAGTATGCTTTCGTATTCTGCGGACGGTGCCCGTTATGGAATCGGTTTTTTCATTCCGTTTGTGGTGCTGACATTCGTAATGGGATTCGTGGTGCAGGAAATGACAGTACGCCTGGGAGCAGTGACTCACAGAGGGCACGCGGAACTGATCTTCGATCGATTCGGAAAGTTTTGGGGATTTTTCGCCATGGGCGATTTAGTGGTTGGAAATTTCCTAACCCTGGTGACGGAATTTATCGGCGTGCGCGCGGGACTGGGTTTTTTCGGTATTCCTCCCACGATTGCGATCGGCGGGGCACTGGTTATCGTGGCGGCTGCAATTACTACGGGACGCTATTGGACTTGGGAAAGAATTACGATGGGGCTGGCTATCTTCAATGGGCTTTTTATTCCAGCGGCGATCCTGGCTCGTCCGAGTTGGCATGCCGTGGGCCGCGCACTGGTGACGTGGAAACCTTTCCCGAGCGGAAACCGGTACGAGATTCTTCTGCTAATTCTAGCGACGATCGGAGCGACGGTAACTCCCTGGATGCTCTTCTTTCAGCAAAGCGCCGTGGTGGATAAGGGAATGCAGCCGCGCGATATTAATGCCGGACGCTTCGACACAATTCTTGGTGTGATTCTGGCCTCGGTGTTCGCCATCGCTGCGATTCTAGCTACCGCGCCGCTGTTTCATCACGGCATCAACGCGGCAGATTTTCAAGCGGCTCAGTTCGCGGAAGCTCTCGAACCGTTGATCGGACACGCCGGTGCAGCGCTTTTTGCTCTGGGAATTTTCGAAGCGGGGATTGTAGCAGCGATTGCGATTTCTACTTCTTCCGCTTACGCGTTCGGCGAAGTGTTGCGAACGGGGCATAGCCTGAATCGTCCGCTGCGGGATGCCTGGCCTTTTTATTTAGTTTTGTTGGGTTCTGCGTCCGCCGCGGCGGCGCTGGTGTTAATTCCAAACTTTCCGCTGGAGTTTGTCGTTCTCACCGTGAACGTGATCGCGGTTCTGGCTATGCCTCCTGCGCTAGCATTCCTTCTGCTTTTGGTGAACGATCGAGAAGTGATGGGGGAGTATGTGAATGGTAGATGGGCCAACGTGGCCGGCGTAGGCGTTACAGTGCTTTTGATTATTGCGGGACTGGGATTTGGACTTGCGACTGTGTTTCCGAAATGGTTGGGAGGCTGAGCTTCGATTCATTTTGTACGCGTTCTTGTATCCATGAGGCTGGAATTTGAAATCAGATTATTCGGAACTTAGTGTTAGCAAACCCGGCATTGAGCCTATTTCCGCGGATGCGGCGCAGCCGCACTTGGAAGATCCTCGCGTTGTGCTGTCTCTTCTTGAAGCGGACCAAGTGGTCGCGGCGAAAGAGCAGATGCGTTTCGGGCGGCAGAAGTTGTCGCGGGGGGTCCGCATATTGCTGTGGGGTTTGCGGATCTATGTTGTGGTGATGATGATTATCGTCCTCATTTCAGTGCTTCGCGCGGTTCATCTGATCCAATGAGCTCATTCTGACCGATCACGCTCACGGCCACGTTTTGAAATCGTAAGCCTGCATGCGAAAATTCTTCCGTAAAACCGATTGTTCGGAGAATCCAAAATCGCATTCGTGAACGCGGAAATGAGAGCGCGAGCCGGTAAGAACACCCTGCTCTTGAAGGTCGCCGTTCTATTCATGATTGTGGCGGCCGGCGGCTCGATTTTTCTTTACTACCATCGGGATTGGAATGCTCCCGCGACGGCGAAGAATCTTCAGAATCCTGTACCTCCGACCGATCAATCGATCGCGATAGGGATGATGAATTATTCCATTTATTGCCAGAACTGCCACGGAGACAAGGGAGATGGAAAAGGGACGCGCGCCGATAGCCTTTCCGTCGCGCCATCGGATTTTACCGATGCACACGCCATGGGTTTAGTGACGGATGGCGAGGTTTTCTGGAAGATTTCCCATGGGCGGCGGCCGATGCCAGCTTTTCAGGACAAACTTTCGGAGACAGAGCGTTGGCAATTGGTGGACTTCATCCGCACTTTCGCGCAAAAACCTAAGGCTGGCGTGGCGCCTGATACGAATTATCATTCTCCATAAACAGACGCCACACCGATGTTGAAAGCCTGAAAATGCGGCTTCGTTACGATTCGAACTAATTCTTAACTTTTGAAAGGGCTTCGGAAACTTCCTTAATGTCCGGCAGAGCTGGAATATCGTAATTTTTGAACCAGGCGATTTTTCCGGAGCGGTCCACGATGGCTATAGCGCGGCCGGTGATGCCTTTGTCGGCCAGAAAGACGCCGTATTTTTCGCCAACTGCTCCACGCGGCTGAAAATCCGCGAGCAACGGATACTTGATCCCCATCTTTTCGGCGAACGCCTTGTGCGACCATGCGCTGTCCACGCTCACGCCCAGCACTTGCGCGTCGAGCTCGTCGAAACGCTTCATGTCATTCACTAAGCAGGTATGTTCGTTGGTGCAAACGGGGCTCCAATCGAGAGGGTAGAAAATAAGGACCACATTTTTCTTGCCTTGAAATTCGGAAAGCTTTACTTCTTTCTGGCTCTGATCCTTCAACGTAAAATCCGGGGCTGTTGAACCGACTGAGATTGCCATGCACGATCCTCCTGTCCGCTATCGCGAACTATATTAGAAAAACTTTCATCCAATCCAATAATCATAGCTGAAGGCGCCGAGGCAAACAAACATCTGGAACCCCAGTTCGCTAGCTCCTGTGTCGCGCTATTCGGTTTGCAATCTGCTACGATATTTTTGTCGTGAGAAGCAGGTGATGAAGTGACGCGAGTTTCCTACGAAGAAGCGTATCCTGGGCTGGAGTTCTTGCCGCGCAGCCGGAATTGGTGGGCGCGGCTGAAGGGAACGGCTCCCGAATGCATACATCTGGGCGACGACATCAGTTGGATCGCGGCGGTTTTGCCGGATACCCTGTATCTTCGCGGGAAAAGAGCGAACCGCAGCGAACGGGTTCGTCCTGAGGTTTCACTTTGTTTTGGGTGTCTGAACGAGACTTTTGCTTCGGAGCTTGAATCGTTTCCCGGGCGCATGGTAGCTTTTGAGCCGGATCCCGCGTTATTCACCCAGTATTTTTTCGTGGCGACGCCAGACTTCGATGCGGCGGGGCTGGCGCCGGAAACTTCCAGTGCGATTAACGCTCGGCTGAGCCAAGATTTCGGGACATGCCGGGAGTGTTCTCGCGAAGCGACTTGGGTTTGGTTCTCGCGGGAGCAGGTTCAAAGTCTTGACGAAGTTGAGCTGATTAAGACGGCAGCCGCCGAAGTTTATTGCGGCAGGCACGGCGCCCGAAAGCTTTTGGCTTCGTTGGACAAATTGCCTGAGGCCAACATTTTTTACATGAATCTTCCTTACGGCGAAGCAGGCTCGTACGTTTGGATTTAAACATGACGCTGAAAGAGCTCGTTGAAAAATACCTGGCAGCCGCGGGAGGCTTCGGCAAGGCCGTTCCACTTGCCGCGCTAGGACTTTCGCGTGATGAGACGGAGCGGGTCTTCGGCGTTCTGGATGAGGATTATCACATAAGCCGCTTCTTTCATTTTCAAAATGCGGCGGGCGCAGGATCCGGCGCTAGTTTTCAGATCAACGGTTTTCCGCAGACGCACATTTCGATCGATTCCGAAATCCGCGAAATTCTATAGCCGTAAGACTACAACCGATCAATCTACCAGACGTGACAGATCTTCTCAGGCGGTTTCACCATAGGCTGCCCCGCTTTGCATGAAAATGCTCTTCCAAATTCCGGCATATTCACCACGACTCCGTTGATGCGATATTTTCCGGGCGAGTGCGGGTCAGTAATCGCATTCACACGCTCATTTTCGGGACGATTGTTCTCGCAGGCCCACTGAGCCAAGCCGACGAAGAAACGCTGATCTGGTGTGAGGCCATCGCGATCCTGGAGCGTCATATCTTTTGTGGCATCTTTCCACGCGATGTAGGCCAAGATTGTTCCACCGAGATCGGCGACGTCCTCACCTTCGGTGAGCTTGGAATTAATGTGGACGTCGTCCACGACGACATATTGGGCATACTGGTCGACTACGCAATCGGCGTGCTTCACGAATTGGTCGGCGTCGTCTTTAGTCCACCAATCTTTCAAATTTCCTTTCGCATCGAACTGGCGTCCTTCGTCGTCGAAGCCATGAGTGAGCTCGTGTCCAATCGTGGAACCGGTGTTGCCATAATTTGGAGCGTCGTCCATTTTCGAGTCATATAAAGGAGGCTGCAAAACACCGGCAGGAAAGTTGATGTCGTTCATCTGTGGATCGAAGTAGGCGTTGACGGTAGGCGGGGTCATTCCCCACTCGCCGCGATCCACGGGCTTCCCCGCTTTGTTCAACTGGCGATGGGATTCGAATTCGATGGCGCGCTGATTGTTACCGTAAAAATCAGTGGAAATAATTTTTACCGAACTGTAATCGCGCCATTGATCCGGATAGCCAATTTTGTTGCGAATAGCATGCAGCTTGGCGAGCGCTTGCTGCTTGGTCGCTGGACTCATCCAATCCAGCTGTTGGATACGAATAGCCATAGCATCTTCAATACGGCGAGTCATGTCCAAAGTGGCTGCCTTCAGCTCTGGTGAAAAGGTTTTACGGACATAGGCCTGCCCTAACGCCTCTCCCAGATCGCGATCGACGTATCGCACGCAGCGTTTCCAGCGAGGCTGAAGCTCCTTCGCACCGCGCAAATATTTGCGGTAGAAATCGAAGTCTTCGTTCACGAAAGCCGAGGAAAGATATGGCGCGCGAGAATTGGCAACGTGAAACCGCAGATAGACTTTCCAATCCTCCAGAGAATCTGATTTCACCATGGCATCGACATCCTTGAAGAAATCGGGCCAACCGACGTTCAGGATCTGGAATTTAGGAGCATTGCTCACCGCGAAGTAGGCATCCCAATCGAAGTCGGGGGCGACTTTATAGAGCTCGGCCACCGTCATTTTATGCTTCTGTTTGTAGGGATCCCGGCGCTCCACGCGTGTGAGGGAGGCTTTGGACAGGCTTGTTTCCATGCGCAAGACGATTGCGGCATTAATTTTTGCGGTATCGGGCGAATCTCCCAGGATCTTGAACATTTTCTGAACGTGCTGTACGTAGCGCTCGCGTGTCTCTTTCGATTTAGCGTCGTCGTTCAAATAGTAATCGCGATCCGGCAGCCCGAGTCCGCCTTGCGAAACATTTACAATTACTTCGTCGGAATTGTCGGGATCTTGCATGGAGCCTGAATCGAAAAGAGCGGAGATTCCCTGGAGGTGAAGAATCGCTATCAATGTGGCAAGGTCTTTCGTGCCGGCGAGATCGTGAATGGCGGTCAGGGCGGGCTGAAGCGGCTTGGCGCCGAGCTTTTCTATTTCCGTTTCATCCATGCAAGCTGTGTAGTAATCGCCGATTTTCTGCGTGATTGCATCGGGGTCTTTTGCCGTGGAGGCTTGTTCGAGTATGCCTCGCAAGTAGTTAAGATTATCTTCGTAAAGTTTGCCGTAAACGCTCCAGGAAGTCTGATCGGATGGAATCGGGTTCATTTTCTTCCAGCCGCCGCAGGAGTACTCGTAAAAATCCACGCAAGGATCCGCAGTGCGGTTCATGGCGGTGGGATCGAGGCTAGGAGTGTAAGGAAGGACCTGTACCGTTTGTGGTTGCGAGGAGGGCGCGGTGCCGGCGGGCTTAGTTTGCTGAGCAGACGTGGCGATGGCGAAAAGCGCGGTTATATATAGAGCCTTTTTGAGTGCCAAGCGAAAACCTCCCGTAAAGGTGTGAGCATAACAGCGGGGAGTTTCCAGCGCTAGGGCAGGGTGGGATGACTGAATGAAACCGACTCAACGTTTAGGCGATACGTCGCGGTAAAACCAAATCTACTTGGTGGCAACGCTGTAACGCTGGAGGCGGTCGGCCAGAGCTCTGTGCTCCGTGCGGATTTCGTCGGGCAAGCGATCGCCGAATTTCTGGAAAAACTTTTCGGTGGCCGAAACTTCCTCAGTCCAATCGGCTGGATCCACGGCGAGCAATTCTTCCAGGTTCTTGCGAGGGATGGAAAGGCCATCGAGATCTAGCGAAGCAGACGTGGGAACGTCGCCGATGGCAGTTTCGGTGGCTTGCGCGCGATTCCCGATGCGATCCAACATCCATTTCAGCACACGCACATTTTCACCATAACCGGGCCACAGAAATTTCCCATTCTCATCTTTACGGAACCAATTCACGTGGAAAATCTTGGGCGCGTTCTCCATCTTTCGTCCCATCTCAAGCCAGTGCCGGAAGTAATCACCCATGTTGTAACCGCAGAAGGGAATCATGGCCATGGGGTCGCGGCGCGTTACGCCGACAGCGCCGGTGGTGGCAGCGGTGGTTTCAGAGGCCATCGTGGCGCCGATAAAAACGCCGTGTTGCCAATCGCGCGATTGATACACCAGGGGTGCAACACGCGCGCGCCGACCGCCGAAGATAATCGCGGATATAGGTATGCCTTCCGGATCTTCCCAGTGAGACGAGATCGAGGGCGATTGTTTTGCGGCAACGGTGTAGCGCGAATTGGGATGCGCGGTCGGGCCCATGCTCGGATTCCAATTTTCACCTTTCCAATTGATCAACTGTTCGTCCGGCGCGCCGTTGATACCTTCCCACCAGGGCTCGCGCGAGGTGGCAGTCATGGCGACATTCGTGAATATGGCGTCGCGCTCGAGCGCGGTCCTTACGTTGGGATTGGTTTTTGCGTTGGTACCGGGAGCAACACCGAAAAAGCCGGCTTCCGGATTAATGGCGCGCAAGGAGCCGTCGGCGGCCAAGTGCATCCAGGCAATGTCGTCGCCCACAGTCCACACGCGATAGCCTTTGCTTTCGAGCGCTGAGACCATCATAGCCAGGTTCGTTTTTCCGCAAGCGCTGGGAAAGGCGGCAGCCATATAGGTTACTTTGCCGGAGGGATCCTCAAGGCCGAGAATCAACATGTGCTCGGCCATCCAACCCTGTTCGCGCGCCATATAACTGGCAATTCGCAACGCAAAACATTTCTTACCTAACAGCGCATTTCCGCCATAGCCGGAACCGACGCTCCAGATCAGCTTTTCTTCAGGAAAGTGGAGAACAAAGCGCCGATCGGGATTTAAATCTCCGAGCGAATGCAATCCGGGCACAAAATCGTCCGAGCTTCCCAGACGGTCGAGCGCTGCCTGGCCCATGCGCGACATGATTCGCATGCTTGCAACCACATAGGGCGAATCGGTGATCTCTACCCCTACTTTGCTGTAAGGGGATTTCACCGGGCCCAAAATATATGGCATCACGTACATCGTGCGGCCCTTCATGGCACCGTCAAAAAGCGGGCGCACTTTGTCTTTGGCTTCCTGCGGAGACATCCAGTTATTGGTGGGACCAGCGTCTTCCTTTTGTCGCGTGCAGATAAAGGTGATGCTTTCTGTGCGCGCGACATCATTGGGATTACTGCGGTGAAGATAACAGTTTGGGCGGGTTTTCTGATTCAGTTCGATGTACGTGCCATCACGGAGCATCCCTTCAACAAGGCGCTCGTTTTCAGTTTGCGAGCCGTCGCACCAAACAATCTTGGAAGGCTTTGTGAGGCGTGCTGATTCGTCAACCCATCTTTCTAGTGGCGTGGACACCGAACCTCCGATTTCGGGCGGGGAGTATGCCTTGCGGTGGCTTCACCCGCTTGTATAACCTATTTCGATATTTAATATCTAAAAATTCTAGGGTACGCGAGACTTAAAAGCAAGGCACCGCCGCGCGTGTTCGCTTCGATTCAGGCGAATGCGTAAAGCGGGCATCCGATGCCGGATGTTATACTTCGGACGGAATGTTTGCGCAAAAACTTCGGTTGGACGTGATAGTGGAGGGCCAAAGAAAAGCGGCTCCCTTGGAGTGGCTCGACAGTTTTTGTATGCGGAATTTTACGGGTTCGGCCGAGTTCGATGACACTTTGCCTACTGGCGAGGGAACACTCGAAGCCGGGCTGAATGTTGACCCGGAGCGACTTGCCGCAGCGATCGGCGAATGGGCGACCAAACGCGGCAAGGGAAACGGCAAGTCAGTAATCGTGGAGATCCGTCCGGCTGATTGAACTGTTTTTGCAAACTCGCCCGATATCCTGGTCAACCGTTTTTCCTCTTGAAATTCGGATTTGCGGACTATGAAATTAAGGAGTATTTTCCTGAGGAAGAAGAGCCGAACTCTCTTACGTATGACTGGGGCGTTGCAGCGGTCACCGTACCAGAAATCCGGCTCTTCACAATTAATTTGACGAGAAATCGCAGGGATAGTTAGCAGGGTTGAACTGCGAAGGCCGGGTAACAAGCCTCGCCTGACGAGCCGCTCCTAAATCTCTTTGGCCGCTCGAGACGCCTCCCGCTCCGCTTCGACCTTCGATGGGTCGCCTTCCAGTACAGCTTTGATTTGAGGCATGGCGGCGCGAGTGGCTTCTTCGCCTGCGGCAATCAATTGCGGAGTCTTTACGAACTCATCCCAGAGAACATGGTGAACGCCGGGCTCGATGAGCACGTCCGTCATGCCGCGCCAGGGTTGGTTCGCGACAGTTTGAATGATCGAAAAAGCGCGGCTGATAACTTCGATGGTGTTGCGCGGCTTCGTATCCAACAGGCCAGGTTCCAGGTGAACCGAGATCACCACCTCGGCTCCCATTTCGCGCACCGCGGGTGCAGGTACTTGCTCCGTCAAAAATCCATCCACCAAAAAATGGCCATCGTGTTCCACCGGAAGGAAAAGGCCGGGGTAGGCACAAGAAGCTCGGAGCGCGGGACTGATTTCTCCCTTGGTGAAATGGACCGACTCGCCGGTGAGCAGGTCGGTGGCAACAATTGCCAGCGGAATTCGCATCTGCCTGAAATTTCTCGCTTCGGTAAAACGGTGGAGGAAATCTTCTAAGCGCTCGTTGGAAGCCATGCCCATGCGCGAAAGCGTCCAGCGGCCAAAATCGCGGAAACGTGTGAGAGTGCCTTGGCGTGCCATTTCGTCAAGGGACGTTCCGCTGGCATAGGCTGCGGCGATAAGGGCGCCGACACTCGTACCCGCGATATAATCAACGGGAATTTCATATTGTTCCAGTACGCGCAATACACCTATATGCGCGATGCCGCGAGCGAATCCGCCGCCTAGAGCGACCCCAACTCTGGGGCGCCGCCCGGTGTTATATGCGAACGAGCGCAGGCCGCGAATGGCTTTCCCAAACCATTTGGAAGCGGTTCCCATTTGTGGCGTTCCAACTTCTATAGGACACTGTAGCGCACTTATCGGGCCCCGGGTTTTTTGGGTTGACCCTTGGTTACCGGCTTTGTAACCTCAACTTCGCATTTTGGAGCTGTCGAAGACCGATGAAACACCTTATCGAAAAAGCGGCCGTGTTGGGCGCCGGAACGATGGGCGCGCGTATCGCGGCACATCTGGCAAACGCGGGCATTCCTTGTTTTCTTCTTGACATCGTTCCGAAAGAGTTGACAGCGGAAGAAAGGCGCAAAGGATTGACGCGGGAATCTGCGGCAGTACGAAATCGGATTGTTAACGCCGGCCTGGAAGCGGCAAAGAAGTCGCGCCCTGCGGCGTTTTTCGCGCCTGAAACGGCGCGACTGGTAACTTCGGGAAATCTGGAAGACAACTTGGCGTGGTGCGGTGAAGCGGATTGGATCATTGAGGCGGTCGCCGAAGATCTGGAGATCAAGCGGAATCTTTTCTCGCGCGTCGAAACCGTTCGAAAGCCTGGCACCATCGTTTCTTCGAACACTTCAGGTCTCCCGATTAAGCTGATCGCCGAAGGGCGTTCGGAGGATTTTCAGCAGCATTGGGCAGGGACGCATTTTTTTAATCCGCCGCGTTACATGAAGCTAGTTGAGCTAATTCCGGGACCCAAGACGAAGCCTGAAGTTTTGCAATGGCTGGAAAAGATTTGCGACCTGCGGCTGGGCAAGGGCGTGGTGGTGGCGAAGGATACGCCGAATTTCATCGCCAACCGTATCGGTACCTTTTCCATGCTGAATGCGCTGCGGCAGATGGAAGCGCTGGACATGACCGTTGAAGAGGTGGACGCATGTACCGGGCCAGCAGTGGGCTGGCCGAAGTCGGCGACATTTCGCACCGCGGATTTGGTGGGGCTGGACGTTCTGGTCCATGTGGTGCGGAATATTTATAAAAATATTCCTGATGACGAATCACGGGAGATGTATCGCGTCCCTAAGCTGGTGGAAGACATGCTCGCGCGCGGCTGGCTGGGCGAGAAAACCGGCGGCGGTTTTTACAAGCGCGTGAAAAAAGACGGCGAATCGGAAATCCTGACGCTCGACTGGCACAAGATGGAATACCGTCCTCGCCAGAAGGCAAAATTTGGTTCCATCGAGGCCGGGAAGGGAATCGAGAACACACGCGAAAGATTGCGCGCGCTAGTGGGCCCGGCGGTCGAAGGTAAAGCTGGCGACAAAGCCAATCAGTTTCTGTGGAGTGGGTTGAGCGAAACGTGCCTGTATGCGGCGCGGCGAATTCCGGAAATTGCAAACAGCATTGTGGATGTGGATCGTGCGATGCGCTGGGGATTCGGGTGGGAGCTGGGACCATTCGAAATATGGAACGCGATTGGCGTGGAGCGAATGGCGAAAGCCATGGAACGTGACGGCAAAGAGATGCCGGCGCTGGTTGCCAAAGTCCTGAATTCTCCGAAGAAAGTTTTTTACGAATTGGAAAAAGGCAACACACTTTATTTCGATCTGGCATCGTCCTCGCTGAAGCCAGTTGAAGAGGCGCCGGGAATTATTATTTTGAAATCGCTGAAAGAGCGCACGCCGGTGGTGCAAAGCAATTCGGGGGCGAGCCTGATCGACCTGGGTGACGGAGTGCTCTGCTGCGAGTTTCATTCGAAGATGAATTCGATCGGCGGAGACATCGTCGCCATGATTCACGCGGGAATCGCGCGGCTGAATTCCGAGTTCGACGCCATGGTGATAGCCAACCAGGCACCCAATTTCTCCGTCGGCGCGAACCTGATGCTGCTTTTGATCAGCGCGCAGGAGCAGGAATGGGACGACATTCACATGGCTGTTCGCCAGTTTCAACGCGTGAACATGGCCATCAAGTACGCGTCCCGGCCAGTGGTAGTGGCTCCGCAAGGTATGGCTCTGGGCGGAGGGTGCGAGATCAGTTTGCATGGCGCGCGAATCTGCGCGGCCGCCGAATCGTATATTGGTCTGGTGGAAGCCGGCGTTGGATTGATTCCGGGCGGCGGCGGGACGAAAGAAATGTTGATCCGCGCGAATGAGCATTCCGCCGGCGGCGAAAATCTGGATCTGTTCCATGCGCTCAAGCCCGTGTTTGAAACGATTGCGATGGCGAAAGTTTCCACCAGCGGAGAGGAAGCGCGCTCGCTTGGTTTTCTGCGCCCGTCGGACTTGATTGCCATGAATCGCGACCGGCAAGTGGCGGACGCAAAACAAACCGCACTGGCCATGGTTCGTGCTGGTTACCGTCCACTGCCGCCCGCGCAAATCCGTGTGCTGGGCGAAGAGTTTCTTGCCGCTGCAAAGCTCGCGATTCATATGCTGGTGCGTGGAGAATACGCCAGCGAGTACGATGGCGTGGTGGCTCGAAAGCTTGCCTTTATTCTAGCGGGAGGCGGAATTACGGCGCCCCAAACTGTTTCCGAACAATATATTCTCGATCTCGAGCGAGAAGCTTTCGTGAGTCTGTGCGGCCAGCGCAAAACTCAGGAGCGCGTGGCGCACACTTTGAAAACCGGCAAACCCTTGCGGAATTGAGCGAATCAGATTGCCTGGAAAAATCGCCCAACCTTTGGATTTCATTGGAAATGGCGGGAAACCCGTTCGCGGTGAACTGAATCTAACGCCTGGACATTGCTTGGAATTCAAAACGGGCTGTGGCACCCACCTGAAACTTTCTGCGACGAGAACGGCAATAAATAACATGGACCGAGGAAAAATGATGAAGGGTTTTGTAAGGCGCAAGAAGTTTGTGACGTTTTCGGTCTTAACAGCCGCACTGGCCGCGGCTCTCCTGCTTACCGCGTGCGGCTCAGGGAGCGGAGGTGGCAATCCCAAGCCTCCCGTGGTTGGCGGAATCACGGTTTATCCGGGGACGGCTACCATACCTGTAAGTTCCACCGCGCAATTTGCGGCATATTCCGGAGCAACGGTTATTGCGCCAACGTGGAATGTGCTGAGTGGCGCCGGCACCATTTCGAGCACTGGATTATTTACCGCGCCGGGTTCTACAGAGACCGATACCATTCAGGCGGTCTCCGGTTCGAACGCCAGCCCTCCGATCACGGTCAATATTGTGGCAACGCAGCCCGTTGCAGTGAGCCCGTCCGCCGTCGCGGTGCCTGCCGGCGCGACGCAGCAATTCACATCACCGGGGGGTTGCACATCAACCACTTGGTCAGTAACGTCAAATCTTTCGGCGAATCCCGGGACAATCACAAACGGCGCTGCGAATTGCGGACTCTACACCGCTCCGCTAAGTCCTCCGCCGCCCGGCACCGTTACGATTACTGCCATGTCCGGAGGAAATTCCGGGACGTCCACGGTGACGATTCTGTTCTCGAATGCGTCGTTGAACTCGCTTGCCAACGCGGCGAATCCGCAACCTTACGCGATTTCTTACAGCGCTCATAGTGGATCGAGTTTTATGTTCGTGGCTGGAAGTTTCGTTGCCGACGGAAACGGAAATATCACGGGAGGAACCGAGGACACCAACACCAGTGGATCAACTGGTCCAACGAGCACTTCGATCAGCCCGAGCACTTATACAGTTGGTCCTGATGGGCGGACCACAGCAAACATTACCACCGGGCAGGGAACCGGAGTCGTCTGGCAATTCGTGCTGACGTCAAGCCAGCATGCTTTAATGATTCGCTTTGATAAGAGCGCATCTGGGAGTGGAACCATCGATCAGCAAAATCCAGAGGAATTCGGCGAAGCTTTCGCCTTGGGCAATTACGCGTTCGGCTTAGCAGGGGTTGATGGACACGGACATACCACGGGAACTGCAGGTAGAGTCTTCGCGAATGGTAACGAGACATTCCCGATCGGAAGCGGGATTTTAGATTTGAATGACAGCGGCGCTTCAACGACACCGACCAATATCACTGACTCGGAACTTCAGGGCGGATTCACTACGCCAGATCCCACCACGGGGCGCGGAACCCTCACGTTGAATTGCCCTTCGTTTGAATCAGTATTGGACGCGAACGCTGGCATTCCCGGAACTCTCAACTTCGTCTACTACGTCGTCGATAATACGCATATGAAGGTGGTGGAAAGCGATTCCGTTGCGGTGCTTGGCGGCGATTTCTACACGGCCCCGGCTACGAGCGTGAACATGAGCGGAAATCAAGCCTTCACTGTAGCGGGTGTTGACACTAGCGGGCACGCGTACGGCATGGGTGGAGCATTCGGAAGCTCGGGGACTGGCGTCTTGGACCTGAATGACAACGGTACGCTGACGAGTCCGCCAACCAACGGCAGCGGCGGCACCAGCACCAATATTTCTGCGGCGAGTCCTTCGATTGACGCGAACACCGGACAAATTGAATTAGCTATTAATTTAACGAGCGGCACTGATTATCAATTTGCTGTCTATCTCTTCAACTACACGGCGGCAAGCGGGCTGCCATCCACGGGCGCCTTCTTATTGGAAACCGATTCGAACGTGGGCGTGGGAAGTGGAATGGCGTACACGCAAACGGGAGCCGCAGTGCCACAAGGAAGCTTCGCGCTGAACCTGACGGGGGTGGGGCTGAATGATGGAGGACAGCAGGACATTGAAGGGCAGGTGACCACCGCAAGCGCCGGTGCGGTCACAGGAACTGTGGACATCAACGATGTCGCCAATAGCGGGAATTTGGTTTCTGGTGAGCCGCTCACATCCGCCAGTGCAATCGCAATCGTGGGAATCGACGGTCGCGGCAATCCGCTGACTCTCGCTAATAAGTTCGAGACGAACGTCCTGTCATATTACGTTGTTGATGCGAATACGATTCTACTAGTCGAAGTGGATCCTCTTCGCGTCATGACGGGAACGATGGCTCTGCAATTCTAAAGCGTATGAGCCGTACTCACTCGCAATTCAGGTCGGAAAATCGTGCCGAGACGTTGGTACGGGGGAAATTCGCTCGGTCTGACAGCGAGAAACATTATCTTCGGCGGGCAAGTTTTCTTGATTTTGTCCACCCTTGCCATTAGCATCAGTCGCCTTCTTCTAGCGCTTACATAGTTTCACCCGGGGCATTGAGAGGTGTAGCGTGCAGGACCGCTTCAAATTTCGACAAGTGTGTGCTGTCTTCGTCGGGCTGTGCATCGCTGGCCTGATTGGCTCCGTGTATTCCGCGCGAGGGGACGGTGCCGGTCCGCGCTACTTCGCCGTGGTGAATGCGCGGATTTTCACCGGGACCGGCGTTGTAATAGATAACGGAACGGTTGTCATCGCAAAAGGCTTGATTCGAGCGGTGGGCGCGAACGTAACGGTTCCACCGGAAGCTTGGGTAATCGATGGCAAGGGCTTGACGGTTTATCCCGGACTAATCGATGCCGGTACCGACCTCGGCTTGCCCAAGGAAGAAGCTTCAGAGAGCACCACGAGCGGACGTGGAAGAAGGCGAGCTGCGCCGTCAGGGGAAATCGCGAAGGGTCCCGAAGACCGGCCCGGAACATCCCCGTGGCGGGTAGCTGCCGACGAATTAAAAACGGATGACAAGCGAATCGAAACTTGGCGTGACGCGGGTTTCACTACAACGCTGACCGTCCCCGATGGAGGAATTTTTCCCGGACAAGCGACAGTGATCGACTTGGCCGGAGATCGTGCGGGCGATTACGTTGTAAAAGCGATGGCGACATTGCCGATTTCGTTCAAACCGATTGGTGCTTGGTGGGGATTTCCGGATTCGTTGATGGGTACCATTGCATACGTTCGCCAGGTTTTTGACGATTCCAACTGGTACGCGCAGGCCGAGCCCATTTATGAATCCAAGGTGACAAAATTCGAGCGCCTACCGTACGACCGCACCGAGCGAGTGATCGCTCGCGGAGTGCGCGATAAAGAAATTATTCTGCTGCCGGCAAACAATTCGGTGCAAATCCTACGGGCGTTGCGTTTGACCGATGAGTGGAAGATTAACGCTGTACTTTATGGCGGACAGCAAGGATACGAAGTGGCGGGGGCGATCGCAGCCAAGAAGATGCCCGTCTTGGTGAGCCTGAAATGGCCCGAGCGCGAGAAAGATGCTGACCCCGATGCCGAACAGACCTTGCGAGAGTTGCGATTTCGCGATCGCGCGCCTTCTTCGCCCGCGGCACTGGCGAAAGCGGGAGTGAAGTTCGCATTTTATTCCGGCGGACTTTCCACGCCGAAGGACATTTTCAAGAACGCCAGGAAAGCAGTGGACGCGGGATTGGCCCCGGATGCTGCGCTGCGCGCATTCACGATGGATGCGGCTGAAATTCTTGGCGTCGGAGACCGCATGGGAAGTATCACGCAAGGGAAAATTGCGAATCTGATCGTGACGGACGGAGATCTCTTCAACGAGAAAACGAAAGTGAAGCACGTGTTTGTGGATGGGCGCTGGTTCGAAGTCCACGAAGAGCCTCCTGCGGAAAACCCTGGCGACCACAAATCGGATGGTCATCCCAGTTCGCAACCTAGACGCTCAGCGAGCGAAGCGGAGGTGGGCCGATGAAGGTCCGCATGCTGCTTGGGGTGATGCTGTTCGTGACGCTCGGCCCTAATTGTGTCCGCGGTCAGGTTTCCAGCACTGCAGCCGACAACCCTATTTTGATTCAGAACGCCACGATCCTTACGATTACGCACGGAAATATCAAGCACGGTTCCATTCTGATTCGTGATGGAAAAATTGCAGCAGTGGGAACGGACGTGAAACCTCCGGACGGGGCGACCGTAATCGACGCGAACGGGCAGTACGTGATGCCGGGAATCATCGATTGCCACTCACACATCGCGGTGGATGGCAGCGTGAACGAAGGCAGCATTTCCGTTTCGTCCATGGCGAATATTGCCGACGTTTTGAATCCGGACGACATCAGCATTTACGATGATCTTTCTGGCGGAGTTACCACGGCAAATATTCTTCACGGAAGTGCGAATCCGATCGGCGGTCAAACGATTGTTATCAAGTTGCGCTGGGGCAAGCCAGCGAGCGATTTGCCATTTCAGGGTGCGTTGCCCGGGATTAAATTTGCGTTGGGTGAGAATCCCAAACGCTCGAATTTTACGCCACCGCCCGGAGCGGAGCCTCGCTATCCCGCCACGCGCATGGGAGTCGAGGAAACCATTCGCGAGGCTTTCATCGAAGCGCGCGAATATAAAAAACAGTGGGATGACTACAGCCGCAAAAAGGCAGCCGGAGACCAGAATCTGCTGCCACCTCGCCGGAATGAAAAACTCGAACCGCTGGTGGAAGTGATGGAAGGGAAGCGCTACGTTCACGCGCACTGCTATCGCGCTGACGAAATCCTGATGCTTATCCGCGTGGCCAATGAATTTGGCTTTAAGGTCCGAACTTTCCAGCACGTACTGGAAGGCTACAAAATAGCGGATGAAATTGCTGCGTCCGGCGCCGGCGGATCTACCTTTTCGGATTGGTGGGCCTACAAGATGGAAGCTTTCGACGCGATTCCTTATAACGCGGCGCTGATGACAGAGCGCGGCGTGGTTGTTTCCGTCAATTCCGATGATGCTGAAGAAGCGCGGCACTTGAATCAGGAAGCTGCCAAAAGCATGAAATATGGCGGCCTGTCTGCGAATGACGCGTTAAAGCTGGTGACATTGAACCCCGCGATCCAATTGGGCATCGACAATCGAGTGGGCTCGATCGAGGTGGGTAAGGACGCGGACCTAGCCATCTTCAATCGCGATCCGCTGAGTGTCTATGCGGTGGTTCAGAAAACATTGATCGACGGCCAGGTTTATTTTGATCGGGAGAAAGATATCGCGGCGCGTCCGGCGCTGGAAAAGGAGAAGCAAGACTTGCTTGCCGAGGAAAAGAAGGCGTCGGAAGAAAAGAAGACAAGCGAGAAACCGGAAGCTAGTCCAGAGAAAAAGCCGGACCAGAAAAAGAAGCACCCTAAAGCTAGCGACGATAGTGCAGCCGCCGTTGCAGGAGGTGGCCTGTGAGCAAAGCGCTTCGCATTCGACTCGCGGCATATCAAGTGATCGAATTTTTCCTGGTGGTTTTATTGGCGTTTCCGCTTTGGTCGCAGCGGTCTGCTAACGTTTATGCTATTAAGAACGCGAAGATTTACACGTTAGCCGGGCCGGCCATTGAAAAAGGCGTTGTACTGATTCGCGACGGAAAAATTGCTGCGGTGGGCGCGGACGTATCAATTCCGGATGACGCGCAGGTGATCGATGCGGCGGGCCTGGAAGTTTATCCAGGAATGTTCGATCCCATCACCCAGATTGGACTGAACGAAGTGGGAGCGGTTAGCGCGACCGTGGATACCAGCGAACTTGGTGATTTTAATCCTGAGTTGATCGCGGCGACGGCGGTGAATCCAGCGTCTGCGCATATCCCCGTAACGCGCGCGAGTGGTATCACCGAAGTAATCTCCGCGCCGGGCATTGGCGGTTTTGACTCGCAAAGCAGCGGAATCATTGCTGGCCAAGCGTCTGCGTTCAATTTGGCCGGCTGGACCATGGACGAAATGCAAATCAATCGCTCGGTTGCGATGGTGCTGAACTGGCCGTCGATACAAACGAGCTCGTTTGATTTTTCAACATTCGGCATGAAGGAAAAACCTTATGCTGATGCGAAGAAAGAGTACGACAAGTCAGTCGATCAGCTTTCAGATTGGTTAACGCGGGCCCGGCATTACGCCCAGGCCAAGGAAAAAGGTTCGCCCGATCTCTTCGTGCGCGATTTGAAACTCGAAGCGCTGGTTCCGGTGGTCGAGGGCAAGCTTCCCGTTTTAGTTGTAGCGGACGAAGCTCGTGATATTCGCAACGCAGTCGATTTCTGCACCAAGCAAAATCTTAAAATGATCCTCGCTTCCGGCGCAGAGAGTTGGAAAGTGAAAGACTTGCTGAAAGAGAAGAAAATCCCCGTAATCCTCGGACCTACCGAGCGCCTGCCGGAACAAGAAGACACTGCTTACGACAAGCCCATGACCCAGCCATCTGAATTGAACGCGGCTGGAATTCCGTTTGCGTTTTCCAGTTTCGGCACATCTTTCTCGCGCAGACTCCCGCAATATGCGGGGACGGCGGTGGGCTACGGCTTGTCCCACGATGAAGCCTTGAAAGCTGTAATGTTGAACGCTGCACAGATCTTTGGACTTGCGGACCAGCTGGGAACCATCGAGCCAGGAAAACTGGCGAACCTGATCGTAACCACTGGAGATCCGCTTGAAATTCAAACGGAAGTTCGCTACCTCCTCATCAAAGGCCAACTTACCAGCACGGAAAATCGTCATAAGGATCTTTATGAACAATATCGAAAACGCCCCGCACCCGCTCGCTAAGTAAGATAGAAGTTCCACTTCAGTCCATAAGTGTCTAAAAAGTTCACGGTTAGTACCAAAGTCCCATTGCCGCCTATAGTACGACCTCCAAAAATGCATATATCGATAGGAGATTTCATTTTCTTGGGGGAAACGGCCTACCGCCGGCACAACCATGGCGCCACTAACGAAAGACACGCTGGAAGTTACAAATTCAGCCGCTGATACGAACAAATTGAAAAGCGGCACTGCGGCGAAGGCGGAGCAGCCGGCAGGACATTTGCGCGCCGACGCCGTCTCGCTGGAAGTTCCCGTAAAGGTCCATGGCTCGCGTGTGATCGAGGTCGTGCGCGATGTTACGCCGCACACGGAACCTTTCGAGGAACAGACTAGCACGATGATCGTGTTTCCGCAGGGCGCTGTGATACGGATGTCCACAACCGTCAGCGTCGGGCAAATGTTGGTGGTCACAAATCAGAAATCACGGCAGGACGCGATTTGCCGTGTGGTGAAAGTCCGGACATTTTCCAATTTGCAAGGCTATGTTGAAGTTGAATTCACGCACAAACAGCCCGGCTATTGGAATGTTTATTTCCCTTCAGAGGGCTCCGCTGCACCGGCAAACAAACCTGCGCAACCGACGGTCATTGACACGCCAACGCCGGTGAAGAAGGCGCCGGTTGCGGCCGCTCCAGAGATTTCGTGGGCGCCGGCTCCTGCGCCCGAGCCCTTGGTGCAGAAACCAGTTGAGCCGGAATCATTTTCGCCCGCGGTGACGCCGCCAGCGATCCCGTCGCCAATGAACGCAACTGCAAAAATTACGGCACCTTTTATCTCCATCGGTTCGCAGGAAGAAGTTCAGCCGGCGGCAACGACGATCACGGCAAAGCCGCCCGCTCCGGTCATTCCGCGCTTTGAAACAGTGACGAAACCGGCTCAGGTGAAATCGAGTCCGAGCAGCGTAGTTGAATTTCCGCCTGCCACTCCCGTCCAAGTTCCACCTGCAATTCCATCAACAGGTCTGCCGGCTGATACTATCGCTGCGTCTGTCGCATCGGAATCAACGGCTGAAGTCCCGGCCGTGGCAGCCTTCTCTTCTTCCGCACCAGCGCGCAGCACTTTCGGCAGCCTTTCCGGAGGCGCGAGCCTCAACGTAAGTCAAGAAGAGTCTGCGGTTGTGAGTGCATCGGTTTTGTCCTCGTCCGATACGGCCTCCGTCGAGCACAAGGCAGGCAACAACTGGATACTGGTAGCTGCGTGCATCGCGGTGCTGTTCGCCGCCGGGGTTGGAGGGATGATTTATTTCCGAGGACAATCTTCGAATCGGAGCGCTAACGCAACAAATCCGCCGGTTGTGGCTCCGCCTGTTAACGCCGCGGCCGCGAACACGGTCCAGCCGGCAGCGGCCAGCCCGGCTTCTTCGTCATCCAAAAATTCGGGCCACGAACCAGCAGCAAGCATACGTCCCTCGATAGTGGTGAGCGCCAACGCACCGGCTGAAACTCATGATGCTCCAGTCTCCGAAAATCGATCCACTACGTCCACGAAGCAGAGTGAGCCACGAGTAACGAACGACATGATGAGCGAGACGTTGAATTCACATCCGGTGAGCTCGCAGCGCACTGCTGGCGCACAAACCGATGCCGCTCCTGCTGTTGACACGATGGCGCCTCCGCCCGTGCCAGAAAATGGTGCGCTGACTGGAATTGGTTCATCCGCTATGGCAGCTCCGCCTGCGCCGGAACTCAGGCCGGACGGTCCGGTGAAAATTGGCGGTCAGGTGAAGGAGCCTCGCCTGTTGTCCTCCACATTGCCGGTCTATCCCGCGCTCGCCAAACAATCGAATATACAGGGCGACGTTGTGATCAGAGCGACAATCGACAAGGCCGGACGCGTGGCGCACATGGATGTGGTTTCAGGCCCCGCCGTGCTGCGCCAGGCCGCGCTTGACGCCCTGAGCCGATGGAAGTACGAGCCTTCCAAGCTCGACGGCCAGCCGGTTTCCGTTCAGATGTTGGTAACCATCAAATTCCGCAGATAATTTGATTTCGTTTCCTTCGGGTTTTTCCTGGGATTGAGACAGCGCGGACTCCTTCCGCGCTGCTTCTTTTTTATCGCTTAGGCATCCAATAAAAAATCCGTTACAGTTGTATATACCGAGGTGATTTATGCGCGAAGCCGTGATCGTAAGTTCGGTGCGGACAGCCGTGGGCAAGGCTCCCAAGGGAACGCTGCGTGCCACGCGTCCCGACGATTTGGCCGCGGTGGTGATTAAAGAAGCGATTGCTCGCGTGCCAGGGTTCGACGCGAAAGAAGTTGAAGATGTCATCCTTGGCTGCGCCATGCCGGAAGCTGAACAGGGGATGAATGTGGCGCGAATTGCCTCGCTGCGCGCGGGCTTGCCGGTAGAAGCTTCTGCCATGACCATCAATCGCTTTTGTTCTTCTGGACTTCAGGCTATCGCTCTGGCCGCGGAAAGAATTATGTCTGGACAGGGAGACGTCGCCATTGCTGGTGGCACCGAATCGATGAGCATGGTTCCCATGGGCGGTAACAAAATTTCGCCCAACCCTTCGCTAATGGATTCTTATCCGGACGCCTACCTTGGCATGGGCCTTACTGCCGAAAATCTTTCCAAGAAATATGGCATTACCCGGGAGCAAGCGGATGAATTTTCACTCGCGAGCCATCAAAAGGCGCTCGCTGCTATCTCAGCGGGAAAATTCAGAGATGAAACCGTTCCCGTGGAAGTAAATTACGTGGCTTTCGAAAATGGCGCATCGAATGGGGCGAAGCCCAAAGCCGCCAAGATTACGTTCGACACGGATGAAGGTCCGCGCTCGGATACTTCGCTCGAGGTTCTCGGCAAATTGAAACCTGCGTTTCATGCGCGCGGTGTGGTGACCGCCGGAAATAGTTCGCAGATGAGCGATGGCGCCGCGGCCGCATTGCTTATGAGCGTCGAGCGCGCCCGTGCCTTGGGATTGAAACCTCTGGCGCGTTTTCTGGCGTTTGCAACAGCCGGGTGCCTACCGGAAGAAATGGGCGTCGGTCCGGTGTACGCAATTCCAAAGGCTTTGAAGATCGCGGGGTTGAAGTTGGATCAAATCGATGTGATTGAACTCAATGAGGCGTTCGCCGCGCAAGCGCTCTCAGTAATCAAACTGGCTGGCTTGGATCCCGCGCGCGTGAATGTTAACGGCGGAGCCATTGCGCTAGGACATCCGCTGGGTTGCACCGGCGCTAAGCTCACCGCTACGATCCTGCACGAACTCGAAAGACGAAATGCGCGCTACGGTCTGGTTACCATGTGCGTTGGCGGAGGCATGGGCGCAGCAGGAATTTTCGAGCGCGTTGCCTAAGCAACAAGCTTATTTTTTTACTGCATAGGATTTATACAATAACTGGGCGGGGTTCTCGCCGACCTGCACGAACTCTTCGATGCGCGTCGAGCGCTCCTTGATATCGGAATATTCGCTGCGAAGGTGCATGGTCGTACCATTCTCGCTGAAGTCGTGCTCCGTGACGAGCTTGTCTCCTTCCCAACGAGACTTGCCGATGACCGCTCCCGGAAAAGCGTTTCCAACAGTGACCACCGTGTAAACTTCTTGTTTGGGATCCCAGGAAATTACTTCATGCCCGATTTCCGGTCCCAACGGACCGTTTTCCTCAAAATCTGCGATGATGGAAAAGCCGCCAGGACCGAGATGCGCCTCGTACCAGCCCGTGGACTTCCCCCCTTCTGGAATCATGGGCGTTTTTTCGTACTCACTGTCCGTATTCCACCGTCCGATCAAAAACTTAATGTGCTCCATTTCCGGGCCGGGCTTGGGCGCCACCGTTTCCTGTGTTCCGACCTTCTTTTGTTCCGATGGTTCTTGCGCACCAGCCGCGATTATGAACGCCGATGCGATTGCGACGATTTTCATGACCTGCATCATTCGGTTCATCAACTTCCTCCTGGATCGAAAGCTTAAAAATTGTGTCTGGTTAGGCGCTGCAGCCTTTAGATTGCAAGGATGGTTTTTAAATTTCTCAGTCCAAGTTTTTATCATTCCGTCGAGAAAAGTTTGGCTGTCAACAGGATTTGTATAGTAACGTTTTGTCGTCCGATGGCGAATATAAGGTAGTTAAGCCGTTGTATCCGCCGCGAGAATAGAGTTAATCGCTGCGTCCACTTTTGTCGTAAACTCGGAATCATCGCTCAGATTTCATAAGGGGAGCACACCATGGCTACGACACCTGTTTCGATGGCGCTGAATCGCGGCGGAGCATTTCTGATTGCCTCCTGCCGGCCGGAAGACATCTTCACTCCTGCTGATTTATCCGACGACCAACGTTTGATCGGCCAAACTGCCCAGGAGTTTGTCGAAAAGGAAATAACGCCAGAAATTCCTGCGCTTGAACAGCACAAAGAGGGTTTGATGGCGCAGATGCTGAAAAAGGCTGGCGAGATAGGCCTTCTCGGAGGCGCGATCCCGGAAGCGTACGGCGGATCTGGCCTCGACAAAATATCCGCTACAGTTCTAGCGGAAAAGCTTTCAGGCTATGCGTCTTTTGCGGTCTCCCATGGAGGCCACGCTGGAATTGGAACTATTCCGATTGTTTATTTCGGCACGGAAGCTCAAAAACAGAAATATTTGCCGAAGATCGCAAGTGGTGAACTGCTTTCCTGTTACTGCCTCTCCGAGCCCCAAGCGGGATCGGATGCACTGGGCGCACGCACTCGCGCTGTGCTCTCGCCGGACGGCAAGAATTGGATTCTAAACGGCCAGAAAATGTGGATTACCAATGGTGGCTTCGCCGACGTTTACGTCGTATTCGCCAAAATTGATGGCGAAAAGTTTTCCTGCTTCATCGTTGAACGAAACACGCCTGGTTTTTCGGTCGGTGCGGAAGAAAAGAAGATGGGCATTCGAGGCAGCTCGACCGTGCCGATATTTTTCGAAAACGCTCCGGTTCCGAAAGAAAATCTTTTGCACGAAGCCGGACGTGGCCACATCGTCGCCTTTAACACGTTAAATGTGGGCCGTTTCTCGCTGGGAGCTTACTGCTTGGGCGGCTCGAAAAAGGTTCTGGAAGCTTCCTCGAAATACTCCAAGGAGCGGACTGCATTCGGCAAGCCCATCTGTGATTTCGGGCTGATCAAAGCGAAGCTCGGCGAAATGGCTATTCGAATTTATGCCGTCGAGTCTATGATTTATCGCTCCGCGGGAATGGTCGATGCCGCAGTCGAGAGTCCGAAGCCGGGGGCGGACAAAACGCTGCAGGCCATGCAAGTTCTGGAGGAATACGCCATCGAGAGTTCCATCAGCAAAGTGATGGGCAGCGAGACGGTGGATTTCTGCGTGGATGAAGGAGTGCAGATCTTCGGGGGCTACGGTTTTCACGAGGATTATCCGGTTGCGCGTGCATATCGCGACAGCCGTGTGAATCGCATCTTTGAAGGCACCAACGAAATTAACCGCATGCTCATCATTCAAATGCTGATGAAGCGAGCGATGGCCGGAGTTTTGCCTTTGATTCCAGCCGCGATGAAGCTGGCCGACGAGGTCCTGGCTGGCCCGTCTTTCGAAGAGGGCGAATCCGGCCCTTTCGCCGAAGAGGAGCGCTCCTTGGCGCAGGCCAAAAAGATCTTCCTGCTGTCCGCCGGCACTGCAGTACAAAGATTTCGTGAACAGCTTGCAGAGCATCAGGAAATTGTCGCGGCCTTGGCGAATATTGCGATGGACGTGTACGCCATGGAATCCTCGTTGCGGCGCGCGCAGAAAGCCTCCGCAAAACGCGGTGACGCAGCCAGCGTGATGTGTGACGCCGCCCGCGCGTTTATTTATGACGCGATGGATCGCGTGGAAAAGGAAGCGCGCACAGCGCTGGCAGCTACCGCTGAAGGCGATACGCTAATCACGCAACTCGCCGTGCTGCGACGCTTCGCAAAACACGCCGCTATCGACACAATCTCTTTGAGACAGAACGTTGCGAATGCAGTGCTGGCGCAAGATCGCTATCCGTTTGAGGGGCGCTAGAACGTTGGAAACCTGTTTCGCCTAGGCGAAACAAAACGCAAGCTGGAAAAACTGTAGCCGAAAACAGGCAACAAAATTCGGCGATTGCAGTGCGGTCCCAACTGTTCTCTTTGCGGAAACCGTTTTCTCTTTTCCCGTTAATTTCCCTCGCCGGACCTGTCCTTTATGCATTCTTAGGCACTTAGACGCATTCTCATTGGCCTCTTGCTTGCTTCTACACGTACCGCTGCAAGTGAGGGCACATGACATCGGTCCTGGGACGGCTTCAGACATTGTTGGCTGGTATCGCGGCGAAGGCGAAAGTTCGCAGGGGATTACTATCCGGTTTGGCGATTTTTTTCTTTTTTCAAATCTATTTTGTGCGTGAACTTTTTGCCGCCGAATTGTTGTTCGGTATCATCTTCGGCGTGATTCTGATCCTTGGAGGAACTGCTTATATGTTGGGAGCGATCGGCGAGCGAGGCCTCGACGTTGCAGAGTTGGGAATTCGCGCACTCGCGCGCTCGGCACGGCGTGGCTACAACATGATGGAGGAACTCAGTAGAAAGCCATTCCGCCATCCACGTTCAGAGTCTGCCCAGTAATTGCACTGGATTGCTCGGAAACAAGAAATAAGGCCGCAGAGGCAATTTCATCCGCTGTCTGCGGCCGTCCCTGCAAGATCCCCTGCAGCATCTGCTTGAAAAGCTGTTCGCTATCCGCTTTGAAATAATCCGCAAGCTTACGCCCTAATTCTTGCGACATCTTCGTTTCGGGAACGGGGCCGGGACTTAGAGCATTTACGCGCACGCCTTTGCGCGCTGCCTCGGCCGCCAATGTATGTGTTAGACCGATAAGCCCTGCTTTCGACGCAGCGTACGGCGCATTCAACTGGAACGCGGCCTTGGCGGCGATGCTGACGATGTTCAAGATTGCGCCGGAACCCCGTTCGTACATTTCAGACAAAACGAGCCGACTTAACAGAAACGGGCCGCGGAGATTTACGGCTATAACTTCGTCCCACTCGAATGGCGTGGTTTTTTCCACCGGGTTCACGGGGCCAAGCACTCCCGCATTGTTCACCAGGATGTGAATCGCACCGAAGGCCTTGCGTGCACTGCTGACAATATTCGCGCAGTCTTTCTCGCTAGAAACGTCGGCAACGACACTGGTGGCCTTGCCGCCTCCTGTTCGAATTTCGTTCGCGACTTCGTCGATCTCTTTCTGGCTACGCGCCGTGACTACTACTGAGGCGCCTTCCGCGGCGAGTTTCTTAGCGATCGCGCGGCCGATCCCGCGACCGCCGCCAGTGATTACGGCAACTTTTTCTTTAAGTAGCATGGCATCTCCGTTGCAACGCTATGATGTGGCGGGACATGTTAGCATTTCAGTGCAAAAGGGCGGTGTCAAGGCTGAGGTAACCCAGCAAATGAACGAACTGGCAGGGAAGCCATGGTTCAGGTAAAATATCTTCTTTGCGGAGAGTAAATTGACACTTACTAATATACAGGGCACCACGAACGGGGCTAAGACGTTGGTTCGCGTGCGCCCGCGTGGGTTTTGCGCCGGGGTAGTCCGCGCCGTGGATATCGTTGAACTGGCGCTTGAAGCGTATGGCCGTCCGGTTTACGTTCATCATGAAATCGTGCATAACCGTTACGTGGTGGATCAATTGCGTCGCCGCGGCGCCATATTCGTGGAATCCATCGAGGAAGTACCGGTAGGCGCTGTGCTCGTCTTCAGTGCTCATGGCGTACCGCCTCGCGTTCGCACCGAAGCTCAGGAACGCCAGTTGCGAGTGATTGACGCCACTTGTCCCTTGGTTACAAAAGTTCACCTAGAAGCGCTGAAATTTGCGCGAGAGGGCCGTACGTTGATTTTGATCGGCCACCGCGATCACCAGGAAATTGTGGGAACCTCCGGCGAAGCACCGGAGCAAACTTTGGTAGTGGGCAGCGTGGAAGAAGTGGATCAGCTCGAAGTAGCTGACCCGGATCGGCTCGCCTTCCTGACACAGACGACGCTTTCACTGTACGATACGCAGGAAATTGTCGCCCGTTTACGGCAGCGTTTTCCAGCGATCGTGGGGCCAGCTTCCGACGATATCTGCTATGCCACACAAAATCGCCAGGAGGCGGTGGAAGCTCTGACCCGTGAAGTGGAGCTGATTTTCGTGGTGGGCTCAGCGAATAGTTCGAATTCCAACCGCTTGGTGGAAGTGGCGAAGCGTGCGGGCGTCGCGGCGCGTTTGATCGAAGACTCGAACGACATTGATGCATCGTGGCTCGAAGGCGTGAAAACCCTGGGTTTGACAGCAGGCGCTTCGGCTCCTGAAGTTCTGGTGGAACAAGTTAGCCAGCGTCTATCGAATTTTGGCTTTACGAATCATCGTGATCTCGATTTGATTCGCGAGGATGTGCGTTTTACTTTGCCGCCTGAGCTTGCAGCGCGGCAGAATCCGGTGGCGCACTAACCGGCTTCATCGGCTCAGGCGGATTCCAAGGAGCTCTTGAGTGGCGGTTAAGGTAGTCCGCCAGCTGAATAAGATTGCTCTACTCGGCGCACCCTCCAGCGCGGCCGCAATGTCGCTGGGGCATGAAGGCGCTCCCGCCGCCTTGCGAGCAGCAGGATTAGTGGGGCGATTGGCATCCATCGGTTATACCGTCGCGGATCTTGGCGACGATCCTCCCCGCCATTTCAAGCCTGACGAAGAAAGCCCTCGCGCGCGAAATCTTCCGGCAGTACTTGCCGCAGTCGAAACGCTGAAACCGCGCGTGGAGCAGGCCGTAAAGTCCGCCGCGCTTCCCGTAATTCTAGGCGGAGATTGTTCTATTGCGTTGGCCACGGTGGCCGGAGTGCGCCGTTATTTTCGCCACGTCAGCATGATTTATATGGATCGCGACGCAGATTTGAACACGCCTGCTACAACTTCGTCCGGATGTGTGGACGGCATGGTTGTCTCCCATTTGACCGGCCGCGGAGCCGCTGAGCTGGTGCGATTCTGGGGCGAACCGCCCTTGGTGCGGGAACCGGATCTCGCTTTGTTTGGCGTGGAGCGACTTGATCCGTCCGAAGATGAGTTACTGCAGCGCTCAACGATTCGAAGCTATCTGGCCAAGGAAGTGAAGCGCACGGGTGCCGCAGCTACGGCTCAAGCTGCGGTAGATCGCATTCGCGGAAATGGCTACCAATTTGTGTTGCACTTCGATGTGGATGTGATTGCGGATTTTACCGCGACAAACTATCCGGGCCACGGAGGTTTGACCTTCGAAGAGGTTCGCGACGCTCTGATGGTATTCGCGCGTCAGAAGCATTTGGCGGCGATGGAGGTAACTGCTTACAATCCCGCGAAAGATAGAGATGGCAGCGGAGCGAAGTTAATTATCGATTTGTTGGCCGAAATTTTTGCCGCCAGGCTGGAGACGTTAAATAGCGCTTCCGTCACAACCGCGCAGGCGTCTGAATCGTCTCCCACACAACCGGCGGAAGCTAAATCGGCTGCAGCGGGCGCCTTTGCCGCGCGCGAAACCGGCGATACGATGTTGTCCATTCCCCAACCGGGCGAGGCTTGGTCTTCCGATTCGCTAGATACCGAAAATGACGACGATGCCGGCTCGGATAGCCACGATGCTGACTCGCCCGAATCCTCCTCTGAAAAAGATGGTTCGCCTTCCTGAACCAATTTCTAGAAACGGAAAACATTTGACGCTCTTTGCATCGTGCTCATGAGAACGCGCCCACTTGTGATTATTTTTGATGTGGATGGCGTTCTGGTCGATACGCGCCACTCGTTTCAGCGCACTACGTTGCAAACAGTCCAATTCTTCGTGGGAAAGAAAGTGAGCCACCGCGAACTTCATCGCTGGAAGAATCGTCCCGGCTTTAACGATGATTGGAAACTCTCCACCGCCTGGGTGAAAGCGCTGGGGAGAGAAATCCCGTATGACGAAGTGAAAAAAAAGTTTGTGGAACTATACTGGGGCCGGAACGGAAGGGGAAATGCTACACACGAAAGGTGGTTGCTGTCGGCAGCGAATTTGCGCCGGCTTGCAAAACTCGCGGAACTGAGTGTTTTTACGGGCCGTGTCCGGCGCGAGCTGAACTATACGCTCGATCGCTGGAAAGTTCGCGGCTTCTTCCACCAGATCATCACAGTCGAAAATGTGAAGCGACCCAAACCGGCTCCGGATGGCCTGCTACAGATTTTGAATGGCCGCGATCCGAGTACTGCACTGTATCTTGGAGATAATGTGGACGATGCGTTGGCTGCCAAAGCGGCAAAAATGCCATTTGTTGGCATACTGCCTCGTCGAAGCGAAGAGCGTCGCCAGCGTGGCGCGCTCCTCCGCAAACTAGGCGCGCTCACTATCCTTAGTGATATCAGCGAGTTAGAATCGTGGCTCAAGAGATCGTTTGATCCCTAACAGCTTACCAGTACTTCTGAACTAGCCCCCGAGTAGGCCAATAGTTAGTACTAAACAGAACACCGTACCATTGCAACACACGCGGCTAAACCCCATGATTTCATCCAGAGGCGGGGCTTCAGCCCCACATTCATGGCTATGGACACTCAAATTCGCCCCGCAGCCGCTCGCGCCTTCGTGCGTAGCCTTAACATCCTTCTGAAATTTGCGCGTATGTATGATTTTGGCCATCCGCGCACTTCAAAACAGTTCGACACGGCCTGGGCGGAGTTGCATACGGCAATCGGTTCAGGCTCGGAAAATGATTCCGGCCTGCTCCTGGGAGTTTCGGGAGACCAGCTGCTTCTGGATGGCACGCCCCTGGAGTCGGCCGCCGCGGAAAAGAGCTTTGCTCGAATGCTTTCTGCTGCCGGCATCGCCAGCATTCATTTTTCTCCAAAAGTGACGCAAGGCAGCTTGGCGCGATTCGTTCGCGGATTTCCTACCGGAACCGGTGCGAAGCCGATACAACTGGCCGAGCAACTGAAGGCCGCGCTGCAGGGAGATCCCGACATTCACGTAAACGAAGTCTGCTTTGTGCCAGCCGATTCCGCTGTTGCGCGATCCACGGTCGCTGCGCAACTTGCGGCGCACACATTTGGCTTGGATTCAGAGAAGTCCGATGAACTCTTTAACGATCCCCAAAAACTTCTGCAGTTAATTATCGCCGCGGAAGGAACAAAGGGTGCTGGCGATGGCGAAAATACCGGGCGCCTAGGCAAACGTGGCTCGGGTGGAAGCGACGGCGATGGCAATGGCGAGGCAGGATCGGGCGGTGATGGCTCAGGCGACGGCTTCAACGCGGGCGGCCAGGGCCAACATGGTGGTGGCAATTCCGAATCCGGAGGTCCGTCATATTACGGCGGAGATGCCTCGGGGGTTGTTAGAGGAGTTCAAGACGGCGATTTTAATGTGGGTCCTTACGTTTCAGGACCAGTGAGTGCCGTTCGCGGTTCAGGAGACTCGGCAGCTCACAGCGCCGGTTCCGGAACATGGAATATTGTGGGCAGCGAAGGCGCTGGGACTCCTCTGGCGCCTGATGCCGGCGGATTTTGGTTCAACAAAGATGGCGCGACACAGTCTTCAATGGACGGATCAGGAACTGGAACGCGAGTGGACGGTGGTGTTCCGGTTCATGGACTAAATTTCGAAAATGAAAGCCGCTCCAGCGATTTCGGCACGTGGAATATCGTTGGAGCAACCGGTGGAGGAACACCGCTCGATCCTGATGCGGGGGGTTTTTGGCTCAACAAAGATCTTTCAAAAGAATCCAAACCAAAACGTCAAGGTTCAGGCGAAAAGGCTCCCACCGGAGCTTCTGTTCATGGCGCAGGCAACGTAGGCGGTCTCGGCGGCGTTGGAAGTTCCGGCGGAAGCGGCGGAGCGGTAAAAGAAAATCCTAGGCGCGGAGGCGGTGCAAGAAACAAGAGCGGCTCTAGTGTTCACGTGTGGAAAGTGCCTGGCTCAGGAGCGGAATCAGGTGAGCCAAGCCGATGGGGGAGTGCCACCGCCGAAATTCGCGGCAGCCGTGCCGCACGTGGCGGTCCGGGTTCCATGGCAGTGGAAACCGGCCTGATGACTTTGCAAGAGGACGAATTAAAGGGAATCTTGCAAGTTCTTGCGCAAATTGCGCGCACTACTGAAAATTCCAAAGAGAAGCTCGACCCTGTTTCATTTCAATCGCGCCTCTCCACCTTGCCGCGTCGCGCGCGTTTTACTGTGAGCCAGGCCCTTTCGGCCCTGGCTGCGCAAACGCCTTCGGAGATGACCGACAAACCAACCCTGCTGAAACTTGCGGAACATATCGCAGTTCGTTTCGCTCTGGAAAGCTACGAAAACGGGGACATCGAAGTAAACGCTGTGCGCCAGGTCTTGGACGAAATGAGTCTGGAGTTGGATGGCTTGCGAAAGATTCTGGGCGTGTACGAAGAAAAGATGGCTCGTCACGGCATTGAAGTGCAGTCGCACGTGGATCTTCTAGCGCAACAATTCTGGAACCAAGTTGGAGATGAAAAGAAGAAAGCGGTCCTCGAATCCGCGGAGGCATGGTGCGTTCCTCCCGGTAAGGTCCGTGAATACGCGGAAAAATTGGTGCAGAAGGGCGAAACTGCGTCTGCGGTGGCGGTCCTTGGCAATTATGCGAAGTGCGTCACGAACAAATCGCCTGAGCAGCGCCGGCAAACGGCCATGGGCCTCGCCGAATTGGCCAACCTCTACGCGAAAATCGATGAGCGTTTGTTGGTGGACACCATCAGGCAAGTCGGCGTTCAGCTTGCCGAAGAACGCGATTCTGAATTGCAAAGTTTGATGAGCGCCGCTTTCGTGCGATTGTCGCAAGAAGCTTCTAATAAACGCTCTTATCAAGCGATCCAGCGCTCCGTTGAATTGATGGAATACGTCGAGTCCGAACGCCCGGGAATGGGAAAAAGTCTACGCCCGAGAATTGCCGTTGAAAATAGGCTGCCGGACTTTATTGAAGAGGCGCTTAGAACGGGCAATGTTCCGAACGGATTGATGGATCTTTTGCGCCGCATGCCTGCGGCGGCGTCCGATCATCTCGCCGGCCGATTCAGCCGCTCGGGTTTTCGCGATGACTGCGATTTATTAATTTCGATGATGCAGGTTCTAGGGCCGGAAGGTTTGCAGCATCTGCGCGAGCAGCTTTGCAAAGGCGGGCCGGCGGAGGCAATCGACGCGATTGGCCTGCTGATGCGCATGGATGCAAACATCGTGGAAGAAGTACTTCCCGGAAGAATGTCTGAATGGAAGCGCTCCACACACGACAGAATTGTGCGCCAGATATCGTCCAGCGGCGCGGCGGATCGTGGCCGCTTGCTCCTTCAACTTTTTGACGATCTCGACATTCTGGTCCGTCCGCTCGCGCTTGATGAAGTCGGAATGAGCGGCGAGCAGCTGTCCGACATGCGCTTATTGCGACTGGCGGAAGGTGACCTGCCCAAGCACGGTACCGAGTATTTGCAACTCAAAGCAATCGAAGCCCTGGGCCGTCTGCGTACCCCGGGGGCTGAATCTGTGTTGCGCAAAATCGCCGAGGCGCGCAAGGCATTTCGCTGGGCCAACGCCACCGAGCTGAGACTGGTGGCCTCGCAAGCGATGGAGAAAATTGACCCGGAATGGGTACGCGACTTTATTCCGCGAAGCGGTCTGAGCGTGGCGGAGCTTTCGATTGAGCCGCTCGATGCTGATCCAAATTCGCCCGCGATTCGGCAGCGGCGTTATCCGCGGTTGCGCCTGGAGCATGCAGTATCCGCGATGACCACGAATCTGAAGGAAAATTGGAAACTGGATATACCGGAAATGACTTTGAGTGGTGGCGTCGCGATTTGCGAACAAAGCCTGCATCCCGGAAGTGTCGTAGGAATGAAGCTGAACGCCGGCAAAAAGCTGGTGAAAGCCCAAACCATCGTTCGCGATGCGAACACGCAAGCACGCGCCTTCGAAGTGGTGGATATGGATCTAGAGGAACGAGCCAAATTACGTAAGCTTCTTGTTCAATTGGGAAGCGTTCAAAAGCAGTCCACGCCTCAGGAACGAACTCGCCGTTCTACGCGAACAATTACCACTGTTAATAGCACCACAAACCAGAGCTGAGAGATTGGCTCAGCTTGATAGCCGCATCATTGATCTAGCCAACTTTAATCATTCCAGCCGCGCGTGACTTTTCGTTCTGTTTCAGTATTCCTAGGCGAAAACCTAGCAGTAGGAGCGTCAATACGCTTGTTAGACTCAAGATGAAAGCAATTCCGAAATCACATCTCAGAGCGAGTCCTGCAATCCCGCCCGTTGCTGTACTTATTACGTACACTGTTACTACGATTCTTCGTGACGACCATCCTTGCGCCATTAAAAAATCATACGCAACTACCTGTTTCGGATCTTCGACAAGTTAGGAGTTTCAACGCGCGTCGAACTAGTCCTTTATTGTTTGCAGGAAAGGCAGGGCAGCAATCCGGATTCCGACACCTGAGGCCATTCCTGTATTCTCACCTTAGCCATTCGAGCTTTTTGAGCAGTGTTCGACGGGCTTCCAGCTCGATTACTCTAAATCCCCGGATCTTGCGTGCTGCGCGGTGGACAACCCGAATCTCGCACGCTAAAGTAATCGTGAATTGTCCCGGTCACTCACCACGAGAACGTTCCCGCTGCTATTTATCGTCGTTTTATCTGTTGCCGTCGCCGCGCGGACGAGCAAACCGCGAGCACCGGTCCCTACCTTCGAGGACATAGCCGCCCGCGCCGGCCTTACCGTTCCACACATTGCCTCGTCCGAAAAAAAATATATCGTCGAATCGATGAGTGGCGGCGTTGGCTTCATCGACTGTGACAATAGCGGCAGCCTTTCCGCACTGGTGGTCAATGGTTCCACCGTCGATCGTTACAAACAAGGCGGCGATCTCATGGTTACCCTTTACCGCCAATCCACCTCGCTGAAATTTCAAGACATAACCGCCCAAGCTGGGCTGACCCGCAAGGGCTGGGGCATGGGCGTCGCCGTCGCCGATTTCGACAACGATGGCTTGCCCGACATATTCGTGACTGGCTATGGAGGAAACGCTCTCTATCGCAACCGCGGCAAGTGCACTTTTGAAGATGTCACCGACAAAGCCGGCGTGCGCGGCAGCGGTTTCATGACCGGTGCAGCCTGGGCCGACTATGACAAGGACGGCTTCGTCGATATTTTTGTTGCGCGGTACGTACACGTCGATCTCGACAATGTCGCCGCCTTCGGCAGCTGCAAATTCCGCGGCATCGTGGTGCAGTGCGGTCCCTGGGGTATGATCGGAGAAACCGACTTGCTCTATCACAATCGCGGCGACGGGACGTTCGAAGAAGTTTCGAAGAAAGCTGGTGTGGACGATCCCAGCGCTTATTACGGCCTCGGCGTGGTCTGGGGCGATTACGATAACGATGGATGGCCTGACCTCTACGTCGCCAACGACACCGGTCCAAATTATCTCTACCACAACAATCACAACGGAACGTTCACCGATGTGGGCATGCAATCCGGCGCCGCTCTAAGCGCTGAAGGTGATGCAGAAGGCTCCATGGGCGTGGACTTTGGCGATTATGATCACGACGGCCGTCTCGACATCTTCGTCACGAATTTCATGGACCAGGCAGACAGTCTTTATCACAATCTCGGCGCTACCGGTTTTGAAGACGTCAATTGGAAAGCCGGCGTCGCGGCCTCCAGTTATCCTTACGTCAAATGGGGCACCGGCTTCTTCGATTTTGATAACGATGGCTGGGTAGATCTATTCGTTGCCAACGGCCACGTGTACCCGCAAATGGATTCCTTGGAATCCGGCGCGCGTTATCGCGAACCGCTTTTGCTGTACATGAACAATCATGACGGCACATTCGCTGATTCCGCCGCAGCCGCCGGTCTAAACGCGATTCCGGTCGCCTCCCGCCGCGGCGCAGCATTCGGCGACGTCGCCAACGATGGCAATATAGACGTCCTGCTTTTGAATGTGGACGGCCCGCCCTCGCTCCTGATGAATCATGGTGTCTCCGGCAATCACCGCGTGGAATTTAAACTTGTCGGCACAAAAAGCAATCGTGCGGCGATTGGCGCACGCGTCACCGTGCACGCTGGCAAGCTGGTGCAGTTCAACGAGGTCCGCGGTGGCGCAAGCTACCTTTCGCAAAACGACCTGCGCCTGCATTTTGGTTTAGGAAATGAACCAAAGCTGGATTCGGTAGAAATCCAATGGCCCAGCGGAATAGTGGAAAAGCTGCAGAATGTCGCGCTCGACAATATCTACACGTTGATAGAAGGGAAGGGAATCGGCAGCACCAAGCCGCTTCCGGCGCCATAAATCATTCGCGCTACAGCCACGAAAGACGAATAAACCCCTCCCTAGTTTCTAAGCCATTCGGTCCATCCGGCACATAAAAAGAAAGGGCGCCCTCGGAACCCAGGACACGCCCTGCTGCCACTATTTCAGCGTTTCCGCTGCGTGCTAGAACAATAGCTTCAAACCAAACTGCAAAATCCGAGGGTTGTGCGCCGCCTCTGGCTGCAAGAATCCGTTCCCTAAGCACGCAGGCGCTGCAGCAGAATTGTTCGTTCCACCATAGCAGCTAATCGTGTTGTACGCGTCGCCACCGCTTCCCGTGGTACTCGCGGTCGGATTGTTGCTAGCCCATTGCGTGTGGTTGAAAATGTTGAATGCTTCAGCGCGGAACTGCACTGAAGTGGCCTCGTGAATCGCAAAGTTCTTGAATAATGCCATGTCAAAATTCAACCGGCTGGGATTATTCAGAAAATTTCTTCCAGAGTCGCCGAATGTTAAACCCGTTGGTGCTTGGAACGCAGCAGGATTGTAAAGCAAGGGTCCCGAGCCTGGTAATAACGCAGCAATTGCGGCCGCCGAAGGCTTGCTATACGGACTTATGCCAGGAACGAAGTCGGCGTACGAGCCGCTGCCCACTCCGTTGGCCACCCCTGCGTTGTCTCCGAATGTGCCATTCAGAACACTAAACGGCTGCCCGGTATTGAACGATGTGATGCCGGAATATTCCCATCCGCTCAGCGCTACTTTCTTCCATCCGCTGGTCCACCGGGAAGGCAAACTGTACACGTAGCTGAACGTCAGGATGTGCCGTTCATCAAAGTTTGAACTTGCCCGGTTTCCGGCTAGGTCGTAAGTATTAACGAAGTTTTGATCCGCCAGGTCGGACGCGTCATCGATCGAATGGCTATACGTGTATGACAACGAAACCACTAACGGCGCAATCGTCCGCCGGATCGAAACCTGCAGTGAGTTGTAACTCGAATCTGCTCCGTAGTACTTGTATGTGATCGTCCCATAGCCAACAAAAGGACGGAATGGCGACGGATCGTTCCCGCAGGCTGTGCCCAAATTAATCGCCGCCTGCCCTGTAAGACCCCGGCCGTTCACACTCAGAGTGTTGCAATTCGTGTTGACCACCTGCCCAGTACTATTCAATCCAAAGAAGGGACCTGGACCGGATTGATCCTGTACCACAATTGGTTCACCAGGGTTGTAAGGATTTGCGCCCAGCGGCGTCGGAAACAGTTGGTTCGCGTCCACATTCAGCGCTAGGTGAGTTCCTTTGCTGCCTACATATCCCACCTGCAGAACCGTGTTTTTCAGCACCTGTCGTTCAACGCTTAGATTCCACTGCTGCGCGTACGGCCATACTGCGTGCGTTGGAATCTCCACCAAGCTGAGCGGGTAGGCCAATGCTCCGCTCCCGCCGATGCATGTATAACCCGTCGGCTGTGTGCAACCATTAATTCCGGGAGCGATGTTCGGCTGTTGAGGATTCAGAACGAACGGGGGGCTTCCTTCCAACGATTCGCTGTTACCCTCGTTCCCGTTTCCGTGGTCGAAGAAGATTCCGTAACCTCCACGCAGCGACGTCTTTCCGTCTCCAAAAATGTCCCACGCGAAACCCACTCTTGGGGCCGGATTAAATAAATGTCCTTTTATGCACCCGCGCGGGACTCCCGGCGCGCCGCACTGAACGAGCCCGTTGTACAAAAACGGGAAGTCGGCGGTGCTGGTAGGGGACAGAAACATTCCCGTCTTTGGATTCACCAAGGCTCCCGACCCCAACGGATCGAGCGCCGGCGCATTCGCTGGATTGAACGCGGACGGCTCGAAGTTATATGTATTTTTTTCCTTTTCGTAGTACGTGCCAAAAAGGCTCAGCCGCAGTCCAATGTTCAAAGTCAGCCGAGGTGTAACGTGAAAGTCGTCTTGAATATACGGTTCCACGAATTGGTACCGGCTGTAATATTTGGGTTCCAAATTTACTTGCGAAAATGTTGAAATCCTTCCCAGCAACAAGTCTGCGAACGCATTTCCTGTTGTTACGTTCGTGTTTGTGGCATCGAAGCTAAGAGATCCCTGAAGTCCAGTGCCGGATAACTCATTCTTCTGCGCGATTACGACGTAAGCCCCAAATTTCAAAGTGTGTTTCCCCAGGCTCTTGGTCACATTGTCCCGAATCGTGTAGGTCGGATTCGCATTGTTCCACGGCTCGTCCGATGGGTCGGCCGTAAATCCTTGGCCGTAGGCCGCATTCCCGCTCACGCTCACTGTCGGCAGCTTCCCGCCAAAATTAGGAAAAATACCGGTCATGGTCATGGTGGGCGGACGCTGGAACGGACCTTCGTTGGTTAAAAAGATGTGGTCAGCAGTGTAGCTGAACACAAATTCGTTCACCAGTGTCGGCGAAGCCGTATATACCAGCCGCGCAACGGCACTGGTGGTAGGCCCCACAAATTTTGTCGAAATCCCCGGCAGCGTCGCGTTGGACCACAAGGTAGTCGGCGTAACCGTACTCCAGGAGTCGTGAATGTAATGGAACATCCCGCGCCACTTCGGCGTGAAGTTTTGGTCCACGCGAAGGAGTTCTTCGCGCCAGGAAGTAGGCTGTATGATATCGGCGTTATAGCAGGCATTAATTGTTGAAGGGCACCCAGTTGTGCTGTTCGGGGCCGGGATTTCCGCGAGAATGGCCGTTGCATTGGGATCCAGCGGCTGTGGAACTTGCGTTCCGCCACCTGGCAGATTGGGACAATCAGGCCCCGGGCAAACGTCACTAAAATTGCCCATGCGTTCCTGGTTCGAAGGAACCGGGATGTTAAACGTATTGGGAATACGGTCCCGCCGCCATTCCTGCGACCAGAAAAAGAAAGTTTTGCTCTTGTCCGCGTTGTAGTGTCCCGGAATGAAGATCGGCCCTCCGATCGTATATCCGAAATCGTTCTTCTTGTATTCCGGAGCCGGCCCCGGCGGATCAAAATAATTTCGCGCGTTAAAAATATTGTTGCGCACGAATTCGTACACGTCTCCGTGAAAAGCATTCGTTCCGGACTTCAGTTCGGTTTCCACCGTGCCCGAAGCGTTGCGTCCATATTCCGCGCCATAATTGGAAGTCAGTACGCGCACTTCAGCGATGGAATCAATACTCGGGAAGACGTTCAGCGAGTTGTTGCTGCCGTTGTCCATATCGTCGCCGCCGTCCACTTCCCAGTTATTGTTTTCTCCGCGGCCTCCATTTACTGAAAAGATCGTGTTACCGGCGATTCCAACCGTCCCTTCATCCTGTCCCGTTTGATTGTTCACGCCCGGCGTCAATGTAATCAGCTGCGCGAAATCGCGTCCGTTCAACTGTAGCTGCGTGATTTCAGTCCCCGTCACTACTCCGCCCACCTGCGCCGATTCGGTTTCCACTTGCGCCAACCCCGTGCCCACTACTGTGACTTCGCTTGTAACCGTTCCAATCTCGAGTGTTACGTCCACCTTCGCCGTCTGGCCCACGCGTAACATCACACCCTTGGCCTCATACTTTTTGAACCCTTTTGCGCTGACGGTAATGTCGTAAGGCCCGGCGGTCAGATACGGAGTGACCCAGCTACCATCCGCGTTTGACGTCACCGTCTTGTTCACGCCGACGGCAGAGTTGTTGACCGTCACTACTGCTCCCACCACTATCGCTCCCGTGCTGTCGTGTACGGTTCCGGTAAACGTCCCGGTGTCTTGCGCGAATACCGCGCTCGCCGCACACAAAATGAAAGCGGACATGCAGAAAGCGATACGGATAAGTTTCATTGCCATCTCCGTTGGACGAGATTCAAGCAGGTGTACGTCTTTAATCCGTGCGCTCGCCCCGCGCGATTCGGACGATCATGACCAGAGAAGATACTCCGAAAGCTTGCTGGAAGAGTCCTGAAAATGTGCCTGGGCACCCCACCCACGCCTTTTATTAAATTTATTAAAACGAATTAAATATTCATAGCCTTCCCATGTCAAGCGAAAAACGCGGCCTCTGAATCTGTCGGCCATCGCCCATAGCTCCATAAGCAGGCCGAATGGGGTCTGGCAGAGTAACAGCAGGTCTAGTCAGCGCACCAGGATCGATGTATATATTGCAGGCGTCGCCATACGGAGGAATGGTCATGACATCCATTGCAACCCGCGCCGTCTTGATGGCTCTGCCCATCTCTTTAATGCTTGGCTGGTATGCACATCGCAGCCAGAGCACAGTGGCGGCTCAAAAACGTGCCGCCGTTAAAGCCACTCGCCTCTACACGGGTGCGGACGGGCTAAGTCACGTCGAACAGGTCGATGTGAAGTTCTTTCCTGTTACCGGAGCGCCGGTAACTGCAGAGGAATCTGAGCACGTGAAGACCGCCAAATCGTACGTGGTGCGCTTGGCTCCTGGCTTTTTCGAGGATTGGCACAACGCTGACGTGCGCCGATACGTGGTCCCCATCAGTGGCCGTGCGGAAATCGAAGTAGCTGGCGGCGAAAAGTTTTCAGCCGAGACTGGACGAATCTATCTGGCGGAAGACCTCACCGGCAAAGGCCATACTTTCCGCGTTGCGGGCGCGAACGACTGGGTCGCCCTCTTCGTCGACTTCGCCCAGTAGCCCGACGCGGTCTCGCGCTTGCATCACGGGTAATGGTACCCGGCCGGCATGTCGCGATACAATTGAACAGCGGTTAATGCAGAGGCGGGACGCTTGAATACTGTTGCTCGAGACTTGCGCTACACATTTCGGATGTTAGCAAGGACTCCAGGCTTTACGGTTCTAGCCATTGTCACGCTAGCGCTTGGAATCGGCGCGAATACGGCGATCTTCACAGTAGTCAATTCAGTATTGCTGCGTCCGGTTTCTTATAAAGATCCGAGCCAATTAGTGCGCATCAGCACGAAGCGCGACGGCAGTTGCTGCGTTTCCCTACCGTACCTCACGCTTCTATCCTATACGAATCATTCTTTTGCTGGCGTTACTGCATATCAATTCGAAACCGTCAACTTAAATGGCCGCGACGGCGCTGAACAGATCGACGCCGAGCGCGTTTCTGGAAACTTCTTTGGAGTTCTCGGTGCGAAACCGCTTGCTGGCCGTGCTTTCACCGTCGGAGAAGATCAACCGGGCGGCGATCAAGTCGTAATGATCGGATATGAATTGGCGACACGGCTTTTCGGCCACGCACAAAATGCGGTTGGGCAACACCTCGCGCTCGATTCCAGGGACTGCACAATCATCGGCGTCCTTCCTCCCAAATTCGGGGTTCGCTTGCTCGGCCGCCAATCAGAAATTTGGATCACTCACCTCATCGACTTCAGCATGACCACGCCCGCTCGCGTCAATGTGGGAGGCATGTATTACGAAGCTCTCGGCCGTTTGCGTCCCGGCGTCACACCCTCGCAGGCGCAAGCCGAAACCCAAGTCATTTTTCAGCAGTACAAACACGACAAGCCTGGCAATTTTGACGCGACCTCGGATGTCGCCATGACCGTCAGCGACCTTCAGGAAAATCTGGTCGCTAACGTCCGCAAAACGCTTCTGATTCTTTCTGCTGCGGTCGGCTTCGTGCTCTTGATCGCCTGCGCCAATGTCGCCAGTCTTCTACTCTTTCGCGCAGTCCTTAGGAGAAAAGAATTTGCCGTCCGCAGCGCTCTGGGAGCCTCACGCGGCACCATGGTTCGTCAGCTAATAACCGAGAGCGTGTTAATGGCCGTTTTGAGCGGCGTCTTGGGAGTTTTGTTGGGTCTCCTTGGCACGAAATTCCTCTCCACGTTCACGCAAACGAACCTGCCTCAAGCGGCCGATGTGTCCATGGATTTGCGTGTGCTTGCCTTTACTCTCGCGATTTCCATGATCAGCGGAATTTTGTTCGGACTTACGCCGGCGCTTCAGCTATCCCGTCCTAATCTTGCTGGGATGTTATCCGACGAAGGCCGTGGGTCCGCGGGAAACCGCGGGAGAAACCGAGCGCGCAGCATACTCGTTGCCTCGCAAGTTGCTCTTTCCATGGTGTTGTTGATCGGTTGTGGACTGTTGATACGCAGTTTCGTGCAACTTCGCACGGTAGACCCGGGATTTAACCCAAAGAACACGCTCACCGCGCAAACATTCCTGTCACCGGCCAGTTATCCCGATCAACCCAAGCGCATCGCTTTCTATCAAGACGCGCTTCAACATCTGCAATCGATTCCGGGAGTGCAAGCTGCCGCCATCTCTACCGCGCTGCCTGTTCTTCCCACGCACGGGACGCCCGCTCGTTTTGAGGGAGAACCGGAAGTGGAACTCGGCCGTCGCACGATCGTCCTAATCGAATCGATTAGTCCAGATTATCCAAGAGCGATGGGCGTGCCATTAATCGAGGGGCGCAGTTTCGCCACAAGCGATAATGCAACTTCAGCACCAGTTGTAATGGTGAACCAAGCGGTGGTTCGTCGCTTCTGGCCCAACCAGAATCCGATCGGCAAACTGGTTTGGGTGGGTCGAATGCCCGCAAGCCAGGTTGTCGGCGTGGTCGGAGATATTAAGAACGATAGTCTCGCTACGACATCTCAACCCGAAATATTTTTGCCGTATCCACAACTTGCATCGTCCACGCTTTACATCACTCTGCGGACCACAATGGACCCCCATGCTGTGGCTTCCGCCTTGCGCGCCCAAATTGTTGCTGTGAATCGCGGCCAACCGATTACTGATATCCAAACCATGCAAGAGCGCCTGGAAGCAGCCAGCGCGCAGACGCGTTCGATGATGTTGTTGATTGGAATATTTTCGGTGACCGCTTTAATTCTTGCGGTAGTTGGGATCTACGGTGTGATTGCTTATTCCGTGGCACAGCGGACGCAGGAGTTGGGGATCCGCATTGCTCTCGGTGCATCCAGTGCTGATATTTTCAAACTCGTAATTGGAAACGGTCTCAGACTAGCCGCAGCCGGAATCGCCATAGGCATTGCTGGTTCATTCGCTCTCACGCGACTGATGGCCAGCCTCTTATTCCAAACCAGCGCCACTGATCCAATTACTTTTGTGGGAAGCGCCATCGCGTTCGCCACCGTAGCTGCGCTCGCTAGTTACTTACCGGCGCGTCGCGCGATGCGCATCAATCCCACCGATGCTCTCCGCTCCGCATAACCAGCAAGATCACTGCAGCTTCGCGTATTCAGCTTTGGCTTGCTTCAGGATCGGAACGTCCGGGTCCGCATCTTTCCACAACGCGAAGAAATCCTGATACGCAGCCCGCGCTTTTCCTGCATCGCCCGCCATTGCATACGCGCGCCCCAAGCCTAAATGCGCCAGCGAGCCAACCACGGAATTCAGCACAATTCCCCGATGGTCCAAAATTTTCTGAAATTCCGCCGCTGCTTCATTGGCTTTGTGCAGCATCAGATAAGCGTCGCCGCGTACATAAACCGCGTAAAGCCTTTTTCCATTGGCGAGATCGTAAGGAAGAACCGGCTGAAGCATTTCAATTGCTTTGCCCGCATTGTTGCGATTCAACTCAATAGTCGCGCGAATAGTTGGAAGGTCGTACAAATTCTCTAGGCTACCCGGAGCACGCTCTTTGGCGATCTCGCCGGTCAGTGACTCAGCGCGAGCTGCATCTCCAGCGAGCGCCAACGCCGCCGCCGCCGAAACCTTTACGCTCAGTGACGAGTCGATGCCGAGCGCCGTAGCGGCGTCCTTCCGAGCGGCAGCCGCATCGCCCACTGTGGCTTCCACCACCGCCAGCAAAGCCGTCGAAGAAGCTGCAGATTCTTTCTTGCCTACGCTTTCTGACGATGTTATGGAGCGCTGAAATAATGCTCGCGATTTCTCCATGTGACCATTGCAAGCTTCTGTATTCGCTTCCAGATAGGTCGCCCGCGGAGCGATTTGCGGCGAGTAGTTTGCAATCACCGAAAGTTCATGGGACATCGTGGGCGCGTCATTCTGCAAATATGCAACCATGTACAAAGCGACATGCAGATTTGGAACGTCCACCTTCTGTGCAATCGCCTGGTTAGCCGTCGCTTTGGCCTCGTCCAGGCGGCCAAGTCCAAGATAAATGAAAGCAACTTGATACCAGTTGATACTCTCGTCAGGAGATAGCCGGTGCCCTTCCAGCGCTTCCGGCAAGGCTTTTTCCCATTGGCCCAGAGAGGTGTACTCCACGGCAAGGTTCCCGTGTGGAATCGAATCGCGCGGATAGGTCTGTGTCCAGAGCTGGTAAACCTGTATGGTCTTTTCAGAATCCCCAGTCACGTTGTTGTAGTAGTGCGAATCGATGTAAAACCTTTCAACCTCGCTGGCGCGCTCTCGTAAATCGTAGGCCTTCTTGGTGTGCTCGGCTCCGATTTCCCTTTCACCTAGATTGCTCTCCACTTGACCCAGCACCGCATAAGCCATGGCGAAGTTCGGATCCAGCGTGACCGCCTGCTTGAGAAAAGGGGCCGCCACATCTTCCCCTTTATTCGCGCGCGCTTGCATCCCCAGGCTGAAAGCTTTCAGCGCCTCCAGCGAAGGCGTGGTCGCTTCCGCGATCGGCGTGTTGTATTTCTGAATAGAAGCTAGAGATTCGCCAAGTTTTCCGCGCATCTCTTCGGCTACTTTTCCCAACGCGCCCAGCACCTGATTTTTGTCGGTCGCTTCGGTCTGCGCCGTAGCCAATGTCTCGCCGGAAACGCAGTTCACTGCGTTCAGTACTAAGTTGTAGGTGTTGCCAATTTGCGCGATCGATCCATCCAGCACCGCAGCGCTCTGTGTTCGCTGGCAAACTTGCCGCGCCAAATCGTTCGTCAAACGCGCGGTAGGCTCCTGCCCCATGAACTTTAGTTGCTGCTGAACCTGCTGGTCGGAAAGAATGTTCAAAAAAGGAGATTGCGCGAGTTGCGCCGCCAGTCCCTGCCGGAGTGCGTCATCAAATACCGCGTCGCCAGTCGTATTCGTAAAGTCAGAGAGAACGATAGAGCCTTTTCCCGTGAATTTCGGCGCGCGATGTATGAACAAATAGCCGCCAATAGCTAGAGCCGCAATCAAAATAGCGATCCCAACCAAAATCGGCCACCGTCGGCTGGGCCTGGCAACTTCCGATACCCTGGTTGTGTCCGCCAGCACCGCGCTGCTTGCGCCAGTCACCGGAATCGCCGCAGCGCTAATCGCGCTCGGCGGAGTCGCCACTGCAACTGGCGGCGTCCCACTCATCGGCGTTTGTTGGTACATCGCAGCTTCGCGAACCGCGCCCGATGACGACGTTGGCATCGCCGCCGCGGAAATCCGGCTCGAGTCCGTATCTCGCTTCAGCCGCGCCAGATCCGTGCGCAACTCCGCGGCGTGCTGATAACGCATGCGCCGGTCTTTCTCCAGCGCTTTCGAAATCACTTCTTCCAGCCGCGGCGGGATATCCGGGTTCAAACGCACCGCCGGCACCGGCGCCTTCTCCAGAATGGAGTTGAAAATCACTGCGGTGGTGTCGCCGCGGAAAGGAAGCGCGCCTGTTGCCATTTCATACAGCACGGCGCCAAAACTAAAAAGGTCGCTCCGTGCATCCAAGTCTTCTCCGCGCGCCTGTTCCGGCGACATATACGCCACCGTGCCCAAAGTCATTCCCGGGCTGGTCAAATGCTCCTGGTCCACCGTAACATCCGCATCCCCGGCGGCGAACGTGCTCCTCGCACCGTCAACGCGCATCGATTGCTTTGCCAAACCAAAATCCAGAACCTTGGCATGCCCGCGTTGCGTCACAAATAAATTCGCGGGCTTGATGTCGCGATGGACGATCCCCTTTTCGTGCGCCGCGTCCAACGCATCGGCCACCTCCACACCCAGTTCCAGCAGCAAATCGATGGGCATGGGCTTGCCGCCAATGCGATGCTTCAGCGTCTGCCCCTGCAACAGCTCCATCACGATGAAGAATCGCCCGTCCTGCTGCCCAATTTCGTGAATCGTGCAGATGGTGGGATGATTCAGCGCCGAAGCAGCGCGGGCCTCGCGCTGAAACCGTTCCAGCGCGTAAGCATCGCGTGCCAGATCTTCCGGCAGAAATTTCAAAGCCACGCGTCGGCCCAGGCTGGTGTCCTCTGCCTCATACACCACGCCCATGCCTCCGCCGCCAAGTTTTTCGAGGATGCGATAATGCGAAACGGTTTGCCCGACGAGCGAATCCGCCATTGTGGCGCCTATCTTAGGGGCTGAATCACGATGAGTCAACGGAGACATACCCGTTGCCGTCCACCGCTCACTTCATTTGCAAAGCAACGAATCAGCGAGCCTACTGCAGCTTCGCGTATTCCGATTTGGCTTCCTTCAGGAGGGGGATGTCGGGGTCAGCGTCTTTCCATAGTGCGAGGAAATCCTTATAGGCGTCGAGTGCTCGGACGCGGGCAGCGTCAGCAACCGCGCCCTGCGAGGTCTTTGCTTTCAGAGCGTTCGCGCGGGCCACTCCCAAACGCGCCAGCGCTCCCGTCCAGCAGTTCCACACGATGCCGCTGTGGTCGAGAATCTTCTGAAACTCAGCGGCGGCAGCACTGCCTTGTCCCGCTGCCAAATATGCTTCTCCGCGTACATACGTCGGATACATGCAGGAAATATTAGCGACGAACGCAATCTGTCCCAACTCCAGCGGCGACGTAGCAGCTTGCAGTACATTTACGGCGACAGTCGGGTTCTTCTTATTCAGTGCCAACTGTGCTTGAATCGCAGGCAGCCAGAGCGACTGTACCTGCGTGTCCAGCGGGAAGCGTTTCCCCAAGTCTTGGGCCAAGGTCTCGGCTCGTGCCGCATCGCCCGCCATGGCAAACGCAAGCGCCGCTTCAACCCCAACGCTCTGACTCGCGGGAGCCAGCTTCAAAGCCTCTGCCGCTGACTGCCGCGCCTCAGCGGCATTGCCGTAGGCAGCTTGTTGCACAGCTGCGTTCGCGTGCCAGATCGCCCCAGTTTCCTTACTGTCCGCCCGAATGGCGGAGTCCACAGCCCGCTTGGTCAGTTCCCGCGCCTTGCCCACATGACCAGCGTATGCCTCGGTGTCGGATGCGAGCGCCAGTCCGTAGTTTTCGGAATCAGGCTGGCCCGCATACCATTTTAACTGTTCTTCCATCGCAGCGGAGTCCGCCACAAGAAAGGCAAGAGCGTAGAGAGCATTGTGGAGTACAAAATCATCCAGTTTTCGCGCCTGCTCTTCGCGCATGATCTGCCGCGCCTCGTCGAAGCGCTGCAAGGCAAGGGCGTTGTTGGCAAGGGCGTCGTTGGCGAGATTGCCGTACGCAGGTGCCCCGTTCGCAAGACGAACGGCTTGCCTCGCGACTTCCGCAGCTTTCTCATACTGCCCCTGGTCAGAGTACACGCCGTCCAAAATCATGTACGCACGGAAATCCCGCGGGTAGCTCTCAATCGTTTCCTGATACGCCTGGGCTGCTTTATCCCGTTCCCCGGTTACATATTCGTAGTAGCTGCCGGCAATGCTTAGTTTTTCCCGCTCGCTGGCATGTTCCCGCAGCTGGAATGCTTTAGCGTAGTACTCGCTGGCCCGCCCCAGCTCGCCGAGACTGGAGTAGTCGTCGCCCACTGCCAAGTAGCCCATGGCAAAATTCGGGTCAAGCTGGATAGCACTCTGATGGTAAGGCAGGGCGGCGGCGGGGCTTTTCTCGCCAAAAGCCTTTTCGCCAAGGCTGTACGCTTGCAGAGCTTCGAGCGACGACGTGGTGGCCTGTTCGAGCGGGACATCTAGCTTCTGCACCGTAGCCAGCGATTCGCCCAGTTCGCCGCGCAGCTTGGTTGCCGCCTGGCCCAGCGTGTCCAGCACCTTCTCCTTGGACACCGCCGTCACCTGCTCCTCGGCCAGCGTGTCTCCGCTCCTGCAATTCACCGCCTTCAGTCCAAGCACAAATTCGCTGCCCAGACTACCAATCGTTCCGGCAAGATAGGCTTTGCTGCCTGCCCGCTGGCAAAGCTCGCGGGCCACTTCGGGCGTGAGCTTCGTCCTGGCCGGACGGGTCATCTGTTGCAGCGTCTTCGTCACTTCGCTGTCCGAGAGCACATTCAAGAAAGGCGATTGTCGCAGGGAAACATTGAGCGCCGTCTTCAGCGTGTCGTCGAAGATTGTATCGCCCGTAGTGTTGGTGAAGTCGCCGAGCACGATGGTGTCTTTCTCGGTGAGCGCCTGCGCGCGACGCGCAAAGTAAAGCCATCCGCCCACCGCTAGAACGATGACCACCACCGCAATCGCGGGAACGAGAACCTTCCAGAGTTTCTTGCTCGATGCGGGAACTTCTCCGGCCTTCACACTACTCAACGACGAAGGCACAGCAGTCGCAGAACCGGATGCTGGCGACGGCTGTTGCGATACGACTTGCGGATCAGCATCCTGCGCCGCCGCCAACGTCCCAAAACTCGCTGCTGACACCCGGCCCCTGTCCGTATCGCGCTTCAGCCGTTGCAGGTCAGTGCGCACATCAGCGGCATGCTGGTAGCGCAGATTTCGATCCTTCTCCAGCGCCTTATTGACGACATCTTCCAGTTTGGGCGGGATTTCCGGATTCAGCCGCACCGCAGCGACCGGCGTGCGATTCAGAATGGCGTCGAAAATCTCTGCCGACGTGTTCCCGGAGAACGTTTGTTTCCCCGTCGCCATTTCATAGAGCACCAAACCGAAAGAAAAAATATCCGTGCGCCCATCCAGATCTCTCCCCCGCGCCTGCTCCGGCGACATGTACGCGAGTGTGCCCATAGCTGCGCCGGGAGTGCTCAACTGCTGCGTCGCTTCCTGTGTCCGCGTCGCATCGCCATCCGTTCCTGACTTTGCTTGCAGCTTTGCCAGACCGAAATCCAGAACCTTCGCGTGGCCGCGCTTGGTCACAAAAATGTTGGCGGGCTTGATGTCGCGATGAACGATGCCTTCCGCATGCGCTGCATCAAGCGCGTCGGCAATTTCGATGGCCAGCGACACCGCAGTTTCAATGTCCATCGGCCGCCCGGCGATGCGATGCTTCAGCGTCAGCCCGTCCAGAAACTCCATAGCGATGAACGCTTCGCCGTGCTGGTCGTCAATTTCGTAAATAGTGCAAATGTTCGGATGGTTCAACGCCGAAGCCGCCTTGGCTTCGCGCTGAAACCGGCTGAGGGCTAGCGCATCTTTCGCTACGTCGTCGGGCAGGAACTTGAGCGCCACAAAGCGCTCAAGCTTCACATCTTCAGCTTTGTAAACCACACCCATCCCACCGCCGCCTAGTTTCTCAACGATGCGGTAGTGCGAGATAGTCTTGCCAATGAGCGAGGCTGCGTCCGCCATTAGCCGCACATCTTAGGTTGCGATGGGAGCCAAGTCAACGAATCCGGACGCGTTGCGCTCCACGCCTCACTCCAATGACCGCATGCACGGCGCCCAAGTTGGCGGGTAGCCAATCCCTTCCTCGCGGCACCAGTGTTCCGTCCTGCCACGGCTAAAACTCGCGGGGGTGCCGAATCCTTTCTGTGATTTGTACAGAAACGATTCGGTTTTTAACTGTCGCAGTCTTCAGCTTTCGTCTCGAACATTTATCTGATTCGTTCCTCGCGCGCTCGTCGCGACCGTGGGATTTCACTTCCGGCAAAGGCATGTCGTCCCGCGGGAAGCTCGAACGCGTCTTACTCCAAGGACGCAGAAGTGTTGAAGCGCGCTTAACGCTCTTATCCCAAATTGGGAATTCGGCGCTCTTCATCTGGGATGAAATAAAAGTCCACCGCCTCGTACCCTTGTATTCGCGCATCCGACTTCCTATCATTGGCGCGATGAGAATTTGGTTTAGCAACGGTGCCAAACGAGAGGCGTCGCAGCCCCCCGGTAGTAATCCATACGCCGAGGTAAAAGCGCGCCTTGTGCCAGGGCAGCCCATCGTCCTCGAAACGACTCCCACCGGGAAAGAGCATTCTGAAACTCAGCGATCTTGCCGAAGTGGTCATATTGCTTCTACCCGGTTCTGGCCTAAAAGTAGATGTTATAGAAAACAAAGCATTAAACCCTGTCTAACCGGGGCCAGAACCGAATCTAGCGATTCACTGTTTTTAGCGCAATTTCTGTGTTCGCTGCGTGAAACAGCCGCCGGCATCGAGTCATTCTTTGCCGTGTTGCGAACTTCTCGACGATTCATCGGAGCGCTCTTGCTCCTCCCGTTTGCCGCCTCCGCAGCGCTTGCTGTCCCTCCAATCCGCGCGGTCATCCTCAACGACGTCATAGCCAACGCACAACAATCGGCCATCCCCGACCTATTCCGTACAGGAGAGGCTGCCCTCCGCGCCGGCAATCTGGACCAGGCCGAATCTTCGTTCAAGCAGGTGCTCGCCCAAGACCCCAGTTCCGCCGGTGCTTACGCAAATCTCGGCGTCATTGCCATGCGCCGCCAAGATTGGCCCGCAGCTCTCGACCTGCTGCACAAAGCCGAACACCTCGCGCCCAACGTGGCCGGTATCCGCCTTAACATCGGCTTGGTTTACTATCGCCAGAACGAATTTCAGTCCGCGATCGCGCCCTTTGAATCTGTCGTCAGGGACCAACCAGATTCCGTGCAAGCACGCTATCTCCTCGGCCTCTGCTATTTCTTCACCGATAGATTCTCCGACGCAGTTCGCACCCTCCAGGATTTGTGGCCGCAGGAATCGAATGACCTGAATTATCTCTACGTTCTCGGAAACGCCGCTGACAAGGCAGGGGACACCGAATTGCAGGATCGCGCCCTCACTCGTTTCGTTGAGTTGGGCCAGAACACAGCCGAATATCACATGCTGATGGGCAAAGCTTTCCTGAACCGGGAAGAAAATGACAAAGCGCTGGCGGAACTCGAGCAGGCTGCGAAATCCGATCCCGATCTCCCCTTTGTACACTTCAATCTGGGCCTCGTCTATCTGGCTAGCCTGGATTTCGACCACGCCAAAGAGCAATTTGAAAAGGACATCGCGCTGGAACCGGATGTAGCTTTCAACTATGACCGCCTGGGCCTCGTGTACCTCTACCAGCAGCAGGATGCCAAAGCCGAAGAAAATTTCCGAGAAGCTCTGCACCGTGATCCCCACCTGTCCAGCTCGTATTTTGGTTTGGCGCGTACCTATCAACGCGAAAAGAGATTCGACCAAGCCTTAACTGCCATCGATTCCGCTGTAAAAATCGATCCGGATAACCCCAATTACCACAATCTAAAAGGCCAGATCCTTCTACGCGAAGGACACACCCGGGACGGACAAACTGAGCTGGCCGCAGCCACAAACCTACTCAACGCGAGTCGCGCCCGGCGCCAAAACGAGCTGAGCGGCGAAGCCCTTCCCCAGCCCGAGTTAACCGCCGAGCCCAAACCGTGACGAGCTCTTGCCAGATGTTTGCGCTTACAAGAGAGGGAATCGACGGCGCTCCTCAGCGCGAGTTCGCCGTCAGACTTTGCCTGCGAGATTTTCGCGGCAACCATCGGGGTGGTGGAACTAGTCGGTGCGCGAGCTGGTCGAAGAAAAGAGAAACAAAGCGGTCCGCAAACTTAATGCGACTTCAGAAATTGCTCGACCTCGCGAGCGGTGGGCATCGAAGGCTGCGCGCCTGCTCGCGTCACAGAAATTGCCGCAACCGCCGACGCATACCGAGCAGCCTGCACCGGCGCCACGCCCGACAGAAGGCTTACGGCAAAGCCTGCATTGAACGCATCTCCCGCCGCAGTGGAGTCCACCGCCTTCACTGCGAAAGCCGGAATCATTTCCCGCGTTCCTCCGCCCGTGGCCAGAAAAACACCCTGCGAACCCATCTTGATCAAAACATTCTTCGGCCCGCGCTCCAAAAGCAGATCCGCGCAACGCGCCGCCGTTGCCGGAGTCACCGGCTCATTCGCGTTCAAGCCGCACAGAATGCGCGTCTCGCTTTCATTCGGCGTGATCCACGTAGCGCACTGCAACAAACCTTTGGGAAGCTCGCGCGCGGGAGCGGGATCGAGCATCATCGGAATTTCGTTTTTGTGTGCAAACACTGCCAGTGTCTCCATGGTGATCAGCGGGATTTCCAGTTGCGTCAAAAACATATCGGCCTTGCGCAGCACTGCGGAGGCGCGCGTTATATCTTTCGGCAACAACTTCCCATTCGCTCCCGGGACCACGACAATATTGTTCTGCCCGTCGTCACCAATATTGATCAACGCCACCCCGGACGAGCCCTTCACCGTCCCGACCGCTTTAACGTTCACTCCCGCTTTACGGAGCGCCCCCTTTAGCGCCGGGCCGAATGAATCGTCGCCCACTTTTCCAACCATGTTCACCGGGTACCCAAGCCTGGCCACGCCAACCGCCTGGTTGGCCCCTTTCCCGCCATGGAAAGTTAAAAAGGTGCGGCCGGTGAGAGTTTCCCCCGGCAACGGCACGCGTTCCGCGCTCGCCACGAGGTCCAAATTTATGCTGCCAACAACAACGATGGGCTTACGCACTCTAGACCATCCCGTTCGCTGCGATCGGAGAGGCGGCCAGAAGGATGCCCGGAGAAACGTTCGGAGAGAAGTTTGGAAGAATGATCATGGAGATGCGCGGAAAGTTAATCCGGAAGGCGGTCGGAAAGTTAGTAACTCGCATGCCAGGTCCCTTTCGTTATTTCTCTGCGTGGTCTGTCTCCGCCGCTACTTTCCCGGACGACGATCTGTAAACATACTGGAAGTATCCTGCCGCCAGGATCATGCCGACAATCCACCACGCCAACCCAACCTTCAATCCGTAGGCGCCCGCCTTCGCGTTGCTCACTGTCAACGAATGCTCGCCGTCGCGCGCCGGAAGCACCATAGGATAAACGCTAAACACCACGCTCGTAAGCATTCCGGCGAGGTACGCGCAGGATGCCAGGAACGCGTTTCTCTCATTCGGTCTTCGCAATTCGAACTGCACTCCCACCAGGCCGGCTATTGAAAGGATTGGGAAAATGAACCCCCAGGACCATCTCGAGAAATTCGTGCGCAACTGCGGCAGCACCGAGAATGTGACAGCCGTCACCAGGATCGTGAGCAGCGTAACACCCCACCACGCGACGTTCGCGAGCCTTTCGGCCCGCTCGTTCACCATACCGCTCGTCTTCAGGCGGACCCACAGCGACCCATGCAGCATCAGGGCGAACAGCGCCAGCACGCCCACTAACGCCGTGTACCAATCCAGGATTCCCGTTTGTTCGCCGATGCGCCAATTGGTCCACAGCGGCTCGAAAAAGTATCCGCTTCCATCCAGCGGGACCCCGCGCACGACGTTGGCCAGCGCAGCGCCATAAAAAATCGCAAGCAACGCGCTCGAGGCACAAAACAAAAAATCCCACAGCGGTATCCAAACCGCGCTTTCAACGTGATTCCGGAACTCAATCGACGCGCCACGCAAAATCAAAAGCCACAGCACGATCATCAGCGGCAGATAAAATCCGCTGAAGCTTGAAGCGTACAAAACGGGAAAAGCAAAGAACAGCGTTCCGCCTGCTGCCAGAAGCCACACTTCATTTCCGTCCCACACCGGCCCAATACTCGCGATGACTTGCCGCTTTTCTTCGTTGGTCCTGGCTACTAGGAGATGAATCGCGCCCGCGCCGAGGTCAAACCCGTCCAGCAGGACATACACCGCGAGCATGATCGCGACCAGGCAGAACCAGACTGTCTCCATAGCTCACTCCTCAATCGGCAGCAACAGCGATCTGCGGAAGACTCAATTCATCCGGTTCGGGACCGTGCTCGATCTCGCGTCCAACCAGAAAGAAAAACAAAATCGTCAGTAGCGCATACATGCCCATAAATCCCAATAGCGTGAACAAAGTGTTTCCACCGGATACGCGCGGCGAGAAGCCTGTCGCGGTCCGCATCAAGCCGAAGATGAGCCAGGGCTGCCGCCCCAGTTCCGCCGTCATCCAACCCGCGGTGTTTGCGATGTATGGAAATGGCATGCAAATCATCAAGATCCAAAGCATCCAACGTGACGTGTACAAACGTCCGCGCCATAGCAGAAACGCCGCGAGCAGCATTACGGCGATAAAAATCGTGCCTAGCCCAACCATCACGTGATAGCTGTAATAAAGCAACGGAATTTGGTCCGGCCACTGATCTTGCGAAAAGCTATCCAGGCCTCTTACGTGCGCTTTCCACTTTCGATAGGTCAGAAAGCTCAACATGTTCGGCACCACCAGCGGGTTATCCAGCTTGTGCGCGGGAACATCGGGTTGGCCCAAAATCGCGATTGGGGCGCCGTCTTCTGTCTGGAACAATCCTTCCATGGCCGCGAGAGTCGGGGGTTGGAGGTCTGCAATCATTTTTCCCTGCATGTCGCCGGTGGGGGCAAGCTGCAATATTGCCGCGACAACTCCGACCAGCACTCCGGCTTTCACAAATGTTTTCCCATAAGACTCAAATCGCTTGGTCAGCAAATAGAACGCGCCGACGGCAGCCATCACGAAGCATCCCGTTTGTAGCGCGCCGAGCATGGTGTGCGCGTATTGCCAGAGCGCCCATTTGTTCAGCAATAATTCCCAGAAATTCGACAGCAGAAACTCTCCGTTGGGTCCGCGCGAGTAGCCTACGGGGTACTGCATCCAAGCGTCAGTGGCAACGATCAAGTATCCGGAGAGCCAGGAGCCGAGCCATACGAAAAATCCCGCCCACCAATGGCCGATGCGCCCCAGCCTTTTCTCTCCGAAGAGAAACAATCCCAGAAAGGCCGACTCGAGAAAAAACGAAAAGACCCCCTCCATGGCAAGTGTCTGGCCGATGACGCCGCCTGCGGTTTTGGAAAACTCGGCCCAGTTTGTTCCGAACTGAAATTCCATCGGAATTCCGGTCACCACCCCAAGCAAAAAGTTAATGCCGAAGATTTTGGCCCAGAAACGCGCGGCCCGGTTGTAATGCTCGTCACCGGTACGCAAGGCTTTCGTTTTCAGATAGACCAACAGGAGGGCGAGGCCCATGGTGAGCTGCGGAAAAATGTAATGGAAGGTTATGGTAAATGCGAAATGAAGCCGATGTAACCCGAGGGGGCCTTGCATCGCATGCACCTGCCTTTCGAGCCGGTTTCAATGGCCAGGAAACTTCTTAAATTCGCCGACGCGTATTCGCGAGATAGGCCGAGTGCCGACTGGGCTTTGTCGGGATGCAAGAATACTACCGCAACATCATTCCTTGCCAGCCGATTGAGGAAACGGGTAGGCTTACGCGTATCAAGCTTGGCGATGTAACTCTTGGGAGAATTACCATGCGCACAAAAAAGGCCCTGAGTTTGCTGCCGGTTTTATTGATTGGATTTTTAACTCTCGCTCCGAAGATTCGCGCGCAAGAGACAAACTTTGATTGGCCGCGCGAAATTGATTCGCCCATCGGCCAGATCATAATCTACGAGCCGCAGCCTGATTCATTGGATGGGGATACTCTCAGTGGGCGCGCGGCCATATCGCTGCAGAGGCCGTCGGAAAAGGAGCCGGTATTCGGCGCGCTGTGGTTCCGCTCGCAGGTTGCTGTGGACCGCGACGAGGGAACGGTGACCTTCATCGATATCAAGGTCCTGCGCGTGCGGTTTCCGGATGCAGAAGCCGACGAGACTCAGAAATTTACCGACGCCGTGGAATCTGAGGTGCCGCAGTGGGAATTGGTGATGTCCGTAAAGCAACTGGAGGAGGGCCTGGCCGCGAGCCAGCAGGAAGTTGCATCCACTGAAAATCTAAAAAGCGATCCTCCCCAAATTATTTTCTCTCAGACACCTGCGGTGCTGGTGAGCTTTGATGGGGACCCGGAGTTGCGAGCGATTGAGAATACGCCTTACCAACGCATCGTGAATACGGCTTTTCTGGTCATCAAAGATAAATCCGGGACGTATTATCTGAGCAACGGACAGACCTGGTATTCGGCCAGTAATCCAACCGGCGACTGGAAGACGATTAAGAACCCTCCCGAAGAAATCAAGAAGCTGGTTCCACCGGATAAGGATGCGGCGCCCGCCGAGCCAAGCACGGGGCCTGCGCCCAAGATTATTACGGCAACAGTTCCGACGGAATTGATCGTGACGGATGGCCCTCCGAAATGGACGGCGCTGACCGGCAATGAGCTTCTGTACGCGAGCAACACGGAAACTACCTGGGTCAAAGAAATCGCCACAAACAAATATTACGTGTTGCTCTCAGGGCGCTGGTTCAGCAGCAAATCGCTGGACGGGCCTTGGGCTTACGAGCGCGGCGATCAACTGCCATCTTCCTTCAAAAAGATCGCCCCAGCTTCGCCGATTGGAGACGCACTCGCCGCGGTGCCCGGTACAAATGAGGCCGAGGACGCGGTGATGGATTCCGAGATTCCGCAGACCGCCGCCATTAACCGCAGCGAAGCCAAAACGGAAGTGAGCTACGACGGCGATCCCCAATTTCAGGACATTCCCAGCACAGATATTCAGTACGCGGCGAACACGGATTCGTCGGTACTCAAGATCGGCGGTCAGTATTACGTTTGCGACAATGCCGTATGGTTCGTTGGGCCGGGGCCAACAGGACCCTGGGTAGTTGCCGACAGTATTCCGGATTCCGTTAAGACGATTCCGCCGAGCAGTCCTGTTTACAACGTGCGCTATGTTCAGGTTTACAGCGCCACTCCCACCATCGTTTATGTGGGCTACACGCCCGGCTATATCGGCACGTACAGATATTACGGAACCGTGGTGTATGGGACAGGCTACGTCTATCGTCCATGGATCGGGCCTGTTTATTACTACCCGCGCCCGTTTACCTGGGGCTTTCACGTTATATACAACCCTTACTCCGGCGGTTGGGGATATGCGCTGGGATACAGTACGAGCTTCATCAATGTGAGCATCGGTTGGGGTAATGCCTATTACCGGCGCCCCAGCTATTGGAACGGAGGATGGTGGGGGCCGGGCGGCTACCGTCCAATCTATCGGCCGCTCCCGGGATATCGTCCGCCGCATTATCGTCCACCGTCAAACGTCAGGCCCATTCGTCCTGGGCGTCCGATATCGGGTCCCGGCGGGCGTCCCGGTCGGCCGAGCATTCAGCCTTATCCGCGAGACAACATTTATGCGAAACCTGTAAACAAGGGACGCGTAACTCGGGACGTACCGAGCGGCGGACGCATCGCCAAACCAGCGAGGAAGCCAGACAACATTTACACTGATAAGAACGGGGACGTCTATCGCCGCGACAATAAAGGCAATTGGCAGAAGCATGAGGACAAGAAGTGGAGACCGACCACGCCTCCGAACACGCAGCCGGGGACGAAGCCGGGCACGACACGTCCGTCTCCACGGCCGACAAAGCCGGGAGAAACTCCGACAGCTCAACCCGTGAAGCCGAACCCGAATCCGAATCAGCCTACGAGGCCGTCGCATGGCAAGCCGACGACTCAACCGGTAAAACCCGGGCAGCCCGGCACAACGCGACCGTCACCGAGGCCAACAAAACCGCAGCCAGGTACTCCGACAACTCAGCCGGTGAAACCGGAACAGCCCGGCACGACGCGACCGTCGCCGAGGCCGACAAAACCGCAGCCAGGTACTCCGACGACTCAGCCGGTGAAACCGGAACAGCCCGGCACGACGCGACCGTCGCCAAGACCGGCAAAGCCGCAACCGGGAGTACCGACGACTCAGCCAGCTAAACCGGAGCACCCTGCGACAACGAAGCCGTCGCGCACACGACCCCAGCCGAAGCCGGGCGCTCCAACGACCCAACCGAATAGGCCTGTGACCACGCAGCCGGCTCCGGGGCCGGCGAAGCCGCGGCCAACACCCACAAGGCAACCGACGAAACCTTCGCAGCCATCGGCACAGCCATCGACAAATGCACCACCGGGACTTGACCGGGATGCTGCCGCGCGGAGCCGTGGATCGTCCGGAAGCCGATCTCGTTCGGCTGCGCCACTACAGCAAAAACAAACATCCAGCAAAACGTCAAAGAAGCAGCCGACATAGATGCACGCCGGACGAACTGAGACCACGTGTTGTAAAGTAATATAAGAAATAGGATTAAGCCCGGGTGGCGGAATGGCATACGCGGGGGACTTAAAATCCGTATTCGACTCTCTGCACCATACTGCATCAGGACGTAAGAAGCTGAAAACAAAGGGGATCTTCTGAGAATTATCTAGTATCTACCTGCACTAAACTGCACCAAAACTGACACCAAACTCGCACCTGAGGAATATCAACCCCGGCCTCTGACGCACAAATCTAAGTATCCCTTATGATGCCAAGCTTTCTAGGATCTCCCCTGAAGCACTGCGTTTGACAAATCGGCGCCAGAAGGTCAAACGCCTTATCTATTCCCAAGGCGTCTTTGCTCGCAAGATGCTTTTCACTACGGAGCAAGGCATAAGCGCAGCAATCAACTACCTGAATAAAGTAAGAGTCTCTTGAACGTCTGAAGAATAGATCTTCAATTAATCTGTCAATTACGATGTTACGTGTCAGACCGTCTCTCCAGCGGCCAAACATACTAGGCACAGGATTGTAGACCGCCATCTGCCTAACTAATTTGGTGTAGTCCTTTCCTTCATCACTGACACAAATAGCTCTACTTCCCCAGCCTGTTAACGCTCGATTCAATCGATTGAGCAATCTTTCAAAAAGGCGAGACTCGTTTTTCCTATGCCCGATTGCGTTGAAAAGCCTGACTCCCGGTAGCTTTGAAATGTTCCGTAGCGCCTCGAAATATATTTCGCATCGGCGTTCAAGTGAAATGTGGCGTTTCGAGCAGTAACCTCGGCCTGAAAGAAACTTAGTAGCGTGTAATTCAGCTTTTACAAATAGGCCGTCTGATTTAGCTAGTTGCCTTCGATAATCCTGAATTGCAGTGAAGCAAATCTTCCATTCATCCGCGGGTACGGTAAGAAGTGAGAAAGCACGGACATCATCTTCGCCGGAATCATCCAGGTAGCAGATATGCATAAAACTCTTCCTTTATGCCCGCCCCTGATATACAGTTTTCCTGCGGGACTGGGTCCGCGAATGCGGATACTCGGTTCTGCACCCTAACGAGATAACTGATCCGATTTGCACGGAGACCTTTAGTTATCGTTAGCTAGGGGTCTCATAAACTACTCGGCGATTTCCCGCCTCGTAAGTCTTCTAGGTTCCTAGCAGAGCTCTGCTCCAGACTATTGTGTGCCCCCGAAGCCCCGAAGTAGAAAAATACAGTACGGGTGCGTGCATCTATTAGGGACGGCGCACTCAACTGTTTCAGGGTTACATCCTAGTGCTTGCTTAGCAAGGATGCAAGCATTTATTCTAGCAAGCAGTTGACATGCTTACTTCGAACATGTAGTATCGCTCCATGTCAGAAAAAGAATCCAATAAACCCCAGGTGCTCGGCGGAAAAGCGCGGGCGCAATTGCTAAGTCCTGAGGCGCGAAGAGCAATCGCTCAGGATGCTGCCGAAGCTCGATGGAACAAGGTTGCCGGTGACGCTGGGAATGTTCGCTTGCCCAGAGCGACTCACAATGGGGAACTCAAAATAGGCAATGTCTCGATCCCCTGTGCGGTACTCGAAGATGGAACCCGGGTCATAACCCAGCGGGGAATGTTCGTCGCCTTGGGAATGAATAAAAATCCTTCCAAAGGACAGACAGCGATCGAGAACAGGCCCGGGTTTGTATCAGCAAACAACCTTACTCCGTACATTTCAGAAGAGCTGGCTCGATCGTGGACTCCAATACCGTTTAGGCTTCCGAAAGGCTCTGGTGGGTATCGCGGAAACATTGCCTTTGGATACGACGCCAAGATTCTGCCGATGGTTTGCCACGCATATTTGGACGCAAAAGAGGCTGGCAAACTGACTAACCACCAGCGGCACATTGGCGTGGCTGCAAAGATTATTGAGCGTGGTTTCTCCGTTGTGGGAATAGTTGCTCTCGTAGACGAGGCCACCGGCTATCAGGAAGTGCGTGACCGTCAAGCCCTACAGGAAATTTTGCGGCAGTATATCTCGGGCGCACTGTTCGAGTGGACGAAAACCTTTCCGATGGAGTTTTACAAGGAAATTTTTAGACTGAAAGGTTGGACTTGGAATGCAGGAAAAATGCCGGGTGTTGTAGGCAAATATACAAGAGATCTCGTTTATTCTAGGCTGGCACCGGGGGTTATCGAAGAGTTGGAACGCCTGAATCCTCCTACTGATACCGGATATAGAAAATATCGTCATCACCAATACCTAACCCGCGAAATAGGGCATCCAGTTTTGAGTCGGCGCCTCTATGAATTAATAGGCATGGCGAGGGCATCTGAAACGTGGGAGAAATTTTGCCGTGTCGTCGACAGGGCATTCCCAAAGCTAAATACAACTCTTTCGTTGCCGTTGGAATATAACGACTAAGGTGCGGAACCGCTGCACGTCTTCTCTTTTATTTGCCTATTCGAAAAGCGGGCCTCCACTCCCGGTCTTGCCCCTCCGTGGCTTGGGAGTGGCTTTCACTTCAAATGCTCCCGCGGTTTTCAAGTCGGCCTCAGAAATAAGTTTGCCTGAACAAATTCGATCCAGAAGTTCGGCCTGTTGTGGTTCCAGCTCCACCAGCATAGTTAAAACGTTTAGTAGGTTCAGTAACTCAGTGGTGTATTCGGGAAGCCAATGATCAGGTTGAATATCCCCCAGCGCTGAAGGCTGCCTGCGATCGCCAATGATGGGTCGTTCGCGATGTCTTTTTCGGTAACTGAACCACTGCAAAAGAACTTGCTTGCCTGAAACCTCATACTCCCAAACCGCTGGAATGACTTTGTCGACAAAACCAGTTCCGATGAGCAAGCGGTGATTGCCTGCGTCGTAACCGAGAGAGTCGGGCATTTCTTCCGGTTTAGAGGAGATGGCGCCTTCTTTCGGTACAAACGGTGCGCGTCCTGCGGGAAGTCTTGGTGGTTCTCCTGGACGACCTCGCGCTGCATTAGTCATCCGCTCGCCAAACGTTTGGAGCCACAGGACGCGCTGCCCGATCCCAACCGCTTCTTGAAAAAATGAGGGGTTTGCGGTGATCGGAATGCGGAGACCAGGTGTTGATAAATCCTTCTGAAACCGTGAGGTGTAAGCGGGGTTTGCAGCGACAGCAGCTATATAGGAAAGAAGATCTTCTGGCGTGACGGTTAAACCGAGTCGCTCCGAAATAGTCGTCAGCAGATAAGGAGGAAAGTTTGGGCTTGTCGCGCGGTCATCTCGCCATAGCGGAAAGACTCGCCCGCCAAACGAACCGCGATAGTGATCGAGATCAGGTAGCAGAGACGTAAAAGTTACCGCAGGACCATTCCTCGGAGCAGTTCGCGTGAGAGCTGTCAGAAAAATTTGTGAGTCCGAGTAGCCCTGCCACAGCTCGGCGTTAGGTTGGGTTATGACGCGGGCGTCGGGAATGATCCATTGGCGGTTGAATGACCGAAAGGCATATCGAACCGGCGGAATGACTGAAGCGATCTCGTCAATTATTCTTGTCAGGTTCGGGGGAAACCCGGGTATGCCCTCTTTCACGATAGACCGAATATGGCGATCGGCAGGTAGGCCATCGCGTAGAGTCGGATGGAACAGCTCTTCTTTGTTCGATGACTCTGCTCGGATCAGGGAATTCCACCTGTTTTCCAAGCTCTTAACGTCAGGAGCAATAACCCAAGTGCGTTTGGGTTGCACGCCCGAGCCGTTATACGTGAAGAGATCCTCAAGTCTCGGATACGCGGCCCATGCTCCCTGCGAAGCTGGCAAGAAGGGCGCGCGCCATTCAGATGGGCCGACCACCCAGTTCTCATCGTTCAGGCGCAGTTTCACCAATGATTCAAACTTGACCTCTCTATTTCCGAGTGGAAGCGCACGGAAATGAACCGTTGCAGGAATTTCCGCCTTCTTTGTCTTCGACCTACAGAGCATAACCACACAGACAGGTTGCTGTACACCTTGAAAGATACGTGTCTTCACCTCGGGTTGGTGGCCTTCAGGCGAGCAGTCGATGACCCAAATGTCATCACAAGTTCGCCGCATATAGTCGCGCATCTTCTGAAAACCAGGCCCGGCGAGAAAACCCGCCACGGTGATAAAGCAGACGATTCCTTTGTCGTGCGCAGGCTGCTGGTCAAACACTTTCCACGTCGCCCAGCGCCAGAAGTAGACGTAGAGATTGCGAAGGTGTTTGCTATGCGCACCGGCGCGCCATTGTTGCGGCGGCATCCAAGCTAGAAGTGGCGGCGGATCTTTTTTGTTCGGGCTGGCATGCTCAATCCAGCCGCCACGTCCCATCGCTTTCTCCTTATAGGGGGGATTGCCGAGAACAACGGTGATGGGCTCTTCGCGTTTGATCTTATTTGCGTCGCGTCGCGATCTTCCGAGTGCGGCGAGCATGCTCGGGAAGTAATCTTCATTTTCGTAAGGATCGCCAAGAGTGTTCGTCACGAAGATCCGCAACGGCGAGTTTGAGGCAGAATCCGTGAGGTCTACTACTTCCGCAAGAAGGCGCAGTTGTGCCACAGCGAATGGGCCGAGCTGAATTTCGAAGCCGATCAACCGAGAAAGGGCCGACTGAATACCACTCGGAACTGCCCCAGGACCCTCGTCGGATCTCAGCGTTTCGGCGATGCGACGTAGCACGCCAAGAAGAAATGTCCCTGTGCCCATAGCTGGATCGGCAAGTGTGACTGAAGGTGAGGCCAAGCCACCATGCAAGCCAAATCGTTTGCCGCGCAAAGCCTCGTCTACCAGGGCAACCATCGCTCCGACTACCTGTGGTGGCGTGTAGTAGGAGCCGGTTTCCTTACGAAGCTCGCTGTCATAGACATCCAAAAATTCTTCGTAGAAATATAGCCATGCATCCGGTACGCCCTTTGTAAGAATCTTCCACTCTACGGCGTCGAGCACGCGCGTGAGCGTACCGAGTGCCGTCTTGAGTGTTTCCTGGTTCTCGGCGTTGTCAGTCAACAGGCGAAGGGCAGCACCGATAAGAGTGCTACTACGTGCTAGTTCGGTAGCGACCCGATTAAGTCCGTCGCTAAGCGGAATGTCTTTCGCGCGTGCCATAAGCATTCCGAAAGTGACGGCTTGGGCGTAGCCATCCGCGAAGCGTTCATCAGTTGCATCTGGGAAGAGAAGCTTGCGCCAATCGGTGGCGAGGTCCGTCAAGGCTTGGCTCTTGAGACCGAGTTGCTCGGTGACTTCATCGCGCAGAAGACGGCAGAGTCGAGCCGTGGTGTGGGCAAGCTCGCGCGCGCTACGCGGTGCCACAGGCTGCCATTGCAGAAAGCTTTCAAATAGGAGGAGGAGGCCCGCTGGCGGCGCGAGTTTCGCGCCGCTCGTTTCTATGTCGCCCTGAAGAGTAAGGACCGAACCTACCGCCTTGCCATCCTGCCAAAGCCCGAATGAATTTCCGTCGGTGTAAAGTAGGTTGGGTAGCGATCGCAACCGCTCCCATTGTTCTTTGTCGTGTGGATCTTTGAATCGGGCGGGATTAGCTCCTTTTCCGGGCGCCTTCAGTTCAACGAAACCGACGAGCGCTTTGTTAACGGTGATTGAATAGTCGGGACGTGTTTTCAGATCTGCCTGAGTGGTTTCTCCGACTGCCACAACGGCGCCGCTATGGAAGTTACATATCGCGGCCACATCTTCAAGTAGGCGTTCGAATGGAGCACGCAGCTGGTCTTCCGGCTGACCAGACGCGGCAGGATTTGCGAGCTTACTCTTTGCTGACTTTCCGAAATCCGATATAGCCGTTTCGATGCTTAAACTCATCTGCCCTGCCTTAACCAGGGGCCTATCTTATTCGATTCTGCAATCCGAAAAACCGAAGAAATAAGTTGAAGTGGCAAGTTGCAAAACAACATCCGACTGAGGATTGCGTAACGTTCTTCCGATTACTTGATCTCGCGGCGGAGCCAAGCCAGCCGGTCGGCACCGCGCGTGCTGAGTCTATAAAGAAGTAGGCCGCGTCGATCCAGACTCCGATCGAGGAGTTTCCACCGCCAAAGATGTTTAAGGTAAGTGTATGCGGCTCGCACTGGGTAAAATCGAGCTAATACAGCCCACGCCGGTGGGGACAACCACCCTCGATCCGCAAATATCATAAGCGCGCGAAATTTCAGCGAATTGTACGATGCACTCATTTAATTTAATTTCCTGGAAAAGAAATTACGTGAAAAATAGCCCGGAAAATAAGACAAAGGAACGTGCTAGCTTTTGCTAATCCTTTGCCTTGATTCTTTCTTTCGTTTACTGCGCTGCAAACACCGTGGTCGTGCAAGCGGTCCATTGCTTAGCCAACCTGTCGTTTTAATAAGCGCGGTGAATCCTGCATAATCTGGCGTTGGATTACATCCCACACAAAAAAATCGTGGAGGCCGAGTTCAGCCACCCGGCATGCGATTTCTCGCCCACAACGTTCGGCGATTGCATCTAGATCGCGGGGTTCGGTTTGGCTGAAAAGAATCCAAACGTCGGTCATAGCGGTCAGCGTCCGCGAGACCTCAGCGGCGCGCTGGGCTGTCCACAGAACATCGATGCCTTTGTGCCTCCCGGTACGCACGATCCGGCCAAACATTGGAGGCATATATCCCGCCTTGCAAACGAGCGGCACCTCCTCGATTACGAATAGCATGTGGCCGTAGATGTAGACTAGCTCGCAGATTTCACTGAACTCTTTTTCTATGTCTCTCTGGGGAACGTAATCACATGCGAAAGTCTTACTTTCGGCTGCCTCGGCGAAATATTCGTCGATGTCGATTTCTGGATCGTCGAGACCCTTTATTCCGTCGGGCAGTGAATTGCAATGGTCTTCCATCGGGTCCCACACAAAAATACGTGGGCTATACTTCAGAAGCGTGTTGACGCGCGTGGTTTTACCACTGCCTTTGCGCCCCACGATTCCTAGGATTCGATTCTGAATCTCGTTCACGACAACGGGCTCCATGTAGAAATCAAACTTTGCGGCTCCAGCGGAACGGCTGACGGTACAGGCAGCGCGGCAGTTGGTATGGCGGCCACTCCTCCGTCCTTGCGGAAAAACACCCACCATACGAGAAACGCTAAACCTGCGAGAAGCATAAGTGTCCAAAACGGATCCCTCTGATCCCAGGAATTGCTCGACGGGACTTGGTTATTCATTGGTATTTCCTTGTTTTTCCAGAATCAAAAACTCTTCTCTCGTGGGCAACGCTTCTTCGGGATGTTTGGATTCGATGTGGTCTATGACCTTCTCCCACGAAAAATCGGACTGCCCCGGACGAGCTTTCCTAGGCGTATACCCACAAATTCGGCAGTGGGTCTTACTGTTCACTCCGCGTCTCCTTTGCTGTCTGGCGCTCTAAAATTGATTTGTAAATTTCTTGGATCACTTCTCAAATCCTTCGTCGCCACTATGTAGAGGTTGCAGCACTTCCGATGTAGAGAGACCAGCCGCCCTAACACTGCCTCGAATTCATCGAGTGGAGCGCGATCGTTCCAAAGTTGGCTGATTTCATCCGGAATTCGAGCGGTCAGTTCCGCGTAGAGTTCCGAGTGGCCCGTTTCGAGCCAAAGGATCATGCCCGGCGAATAACTTGGCCCGGCGATCTGTCGGAGTGCTGTCCGCATTCGCTCAGCGTATGGATCTTTGACAGGAAGGTGGGTATTCCGACCGTGTGTAATGGAAAGGGAGTGTGAACTCGAACTGACAAAACTGCCAAAACCTGGTTTTGTCGGTTTTGTCGGTTCTTCCCAGCGTGCTTTTTCTATTATTCTTCGACTGTTGGGCCAATCGAGCCACGGACTACGCACGAGACACCCCCTTTGGGTTTACGAGCCACACTTCGGTTGGGCGTCCGCCAGAAGCCGACGCTGGTTCTTCGTGCCGACGGAGCCAGCCAAGATCTTCGAGGAATGAAATCGCGGTTCTCACCCGCTCGGGCGTGTCCAATGCCCCCCATCCGTGCCGGTAGATTTCTCGTGTACTGAATTTCTCCCCCAAATCGCCTGCCTGGATATGCCGCATGAACTCGCGGGCCGAACGTGTCTCTGGTGAAATGATGCAAGCGTAAGCGCGGCGCGCGTGCGATTCGAGGTAATCACAGAACGCAGCTGCTTGCTTTGTGTGCTCTAGCGAGACAGAGACTTCACCGCTCAAATCCTCGCCACCCGCAACGCGATCTGCAAGTTCAAACAGCCCCGCGAGTGACGGCATTAGGCTGCGGTATTTCGCAAGATGCGCGATGAAGGCCGGTGCTAGACCCGAATCCTGACGGATTTTGGATTCGAGGTTCGACCACCACGCGAAGAAAAGTTCTTGTGCATCCGAATCAAAACGCATTGGAATGCCGGGATCAGTCGGCAATTCTGCGAGAATCGAGAATATGAGCTCCGCTTTCTGCTGCGCGGACTCATCTGCGGGCCTATCGACGAGTGTCCATCCACGCGGCAGATCAGGCCAGACCAGAATTTGAAATCGCTGAAAAAGCCCATCATCGGTCGGCCCGCCTTCAATAGTGTCCGAAAGATAGGTCCGAAGTTTCGCGGGCTGGATGTTTCCGATCAAACTTACGCATACATGTGGGACATGAATCGAACCGCGACCAATCCGGTCAACTGTAAATCCTGAGTCGCCGTTCCACGCTTGCAGAAAAAAAGCGCGCTCGCCTTCGCGTCCGAGACGGCTAAGCTCAGAGAGCCATCCAGTCAATTCATCCCGGACGACTAAAACTCCGGCGGCGTTCTGCGACAGAATTTCATGGAGTTTTTCAAAGGTTGCATCCGTCAAAACCAACCTTTTTTGTATCGGTTCACATAGCGTTTTGTCCGGTTGAGCCGGTAATGTCTCACCTTTTTTTACGGCCCGTTTGTATTCTTCACGCCACGCTTGGTATCGAAGATCAAGTTGCTCTTTTTCAAGCTGGAAATCGGAGCACGCGCTCTCGAACTCGCTCCGCCATTTCTGTTCAATTTGTCCGAGACCGTGTGTAATCGCTTGAAGAATCGGGCTTTTCATCATTCCTGGTGGCGCGACGATTGCTCCCCAAAGATTTGGAGTCACACGCCAAGTCGTGTCGTCTTTTTTGGGAATGATAAACGCGCGGCGATTTACACATCCCGCGAGGGTTACGATTGCAGCGGTCGCCGCAAAATCTGCGGGCGCTTGCATCCGGTCCGAAATATCCTCAACGAGCGGGCGCAAACTTGAAGGCAAGAGTTCCGGGTCAAAAGGTGCGACCGGGGGGAGTTCATCTCCCAACGATGCAGGTTCTGGCCAGTAACTCCCTTCGCTAAGTTGCGAGTTCAGGCCGAGCCAGTCACTGACGCGGCGCACAACCTCATCGCCGATGATCGCGGCGAGCGTCGGTGCTCCAGTGGCCGGTTTCCCCGCTGCGAGTCGCTCCGCTGTTGACACAACGTTGCGCACACGCACGCGTGTCTCTTCGTCGCCTGCGGCGATAGCTACGGCGGATATGAAAGTCTCCGCTTTTGCTTTTGTCATGTGGGCGCGCAGCAACATGCCGCAGAGCGCGAGCATGGCGTCGTGGCGCTGGCCCTGCGCTGGGTACCGCAGTACGAGTAGAACAGCAGCACCGAGATGACCAACGCACCGCAGAAGTTCCGCGCCGTCAACCGCTGTAGGTTTGCCATCGCGCTCAAATTGATAGAGCTCGCCGGATGGGTGAATAGAAGGCGGCACAAGGGTTTGTTGACCCTTCCCGCGAAGTTCAAGGAGCGTCAGCTTATCAGGTGCTGAAAACTTATGCGGAGCAGGAAGGGGATCGGCGATGTAAAAACGGTGCGATTGTGGTTTTGAGGCGCGGCCAAAAACGAACTCTGTTCGTGGCAGGAATGAGTCGGCAAGGCTGATAGCCTCGGCACAATCTAAATCCACATCCACGAGACCGCCGCTTATTTCGCCAAGAATTATGCCAACGTTGGGCGAGTCGCTGAAGTGCGCAGGGAGGTCGTTTTCTGTCAGTTGCAAGGTCGTCCAATTCGTTATGCGCGGAGCTTTTTCTGCACGCGGTGTCGGCAGGGGCGCAAAGCCACGGCCAAGGTACTCGTTCGCCGCCTCAAGTGGTGAACAGTCTGCGATAACTCTATTGTTGACCATCCGGTTCCTTGATACCCGTGGCATGGTCCCTTCGCGTGAACTGATCTAAAGCGACGCGCGGAATGAGTCTGCGGCGTCCGATCCGCCTCGAAGTAAGGGCGTTTGAGGCAAGTAAACTATCGACAGTCCGAATGGATACTGATAAGAGCCGAGCGACATCCTGCCTCGTTAGAAGAAGCTTGCTTTCTAAACTTACCGACACGATTCACCACCCTTCGTTACTTTGCGAGAGTATTCGCTTGACAAAGCGCTAAGTCAATAGCTATATGGCATCAGTAACTGCAAGTTGGCACGAGTTTCTGGGGGTGGTATGGGGAAGAGAGGGCCGAAGCCGATAGATGTCGGCTTGTTAAATGTGTGGGAGTTCGAATGGTATAAGGCTTTTCATCTATTGCGAGATGGTTTGGAATTGCCTTACAGCCACGCTGAGCAGTTGAGATGGGTCGATCGGTCGATAAATCGGATTCGGCTCGAAGAAATGGAGCGATCATCTATCGAGGAGTATTGTCGAAAGCGATTTATTGATGAGGGCTTGACAGCCGAGGAGGCACACGAGCTCTCCGCGAATCCCAAGAATCTGGAATGGGCTGAGAAGGAAAGGACCAGAGAGATCGGATGGTTGAAACACAACTTGCAACCAAAACAAATAGAGAGGACCGCCAAGGGCCGCGAGATTTGGAATAATCTCATTTCAGCTTGCACGCCAGCTGGATTGCGGGAAGCTACTGACAATTGGGCCCGGATGCGAGCTCTCAAGCCGGGTCGCTCGGCCTACTTTCCCGCGGATGTCCATATCCTGGCCAGCTCCAAACAATTTCTCTATATGAAGAACAACAGTCGCTTTCCGCGTTCTGATTCTGCCGATGATTCCCGTCTGGAATACCTAGCGCGCGGAATGGCTGGCGTGATGTCCGGGGTAAGTCCAATGACTGCGATTGAACGACTCCGCAACATGAAACACACGATAGGCGGCCCACTCTGGCGAGAGAAGTATAGAAACTGTGGCTGCTGGCGCTGTGAAATCGAACGTTCGAATAGGATTTACGACGCGCTAAATGACACATATAAAAAGGAGCTCAAGCCATGATTCATCGTGGAATCTTCGAAAAAGAACCAGGTTTAGGTGTGTACTGGATACGGTTCGCCGACGCAATTGGAGGCATTAGGCGCGAAAAAGTGGGAACGCTCGACGAAGCAAAGGCACGCCTCGCGCTCCGCAAGCAAGAGGCGAAGCTCGGTATTCAGCCTCAACTGTCGCGGCAACGGCGCTCATCGTCGTTTCGGAAAATCGCCGAAGACACACTCGCCTATGCCGATGAACATAAGCGCAGCGCTAGGAGCGATCACGTTCGGATGGAGAAGTTACTTGAATGGTTTGGAGATCGCGGTTCTGATTCGATTACTCCTCAAGAAATCGAGCGACGTTTTCAAACAGAGAAGTGGGCTGCGGCGACGTGGAACCGCTACCGCGCCCTTCTTTCACTTACCTATCGATTGGCGATTCGTTCCGGTAAAGCCAAAGAAAATCCAGCTCGGCTCGTTCAACACAAGACTGAAAACAACTGCCGCCTGCGTTTTCTGTCGCCAAAGGAAGAACAGAAGTTGAGAGAGGTGATCCGTGTGAAGTTCCCTGAACATGAATCCGAACTTGATCTCGCGCTACACAGCGGCCTACGTCAAGGTGAGCAATACGCGGCGCGTTGGATTGACGTAGATTTCAAACGGCGCATTCTCACGATCCTGCTCGATAAAGGAGGCAAAACAAGCCACGTGCCGCTGAACGCAGCCGCTTTCCAGGCGCTTCTCAATCTGCGTCAGCAGCATCGTAACAGTGAGCTTGTGTGTGGCGGAGCTCGAACCCCGCGCAATTGGTTCGAAGCCGCTCTGGAAGATGCAACCATCGATGGTTTCACCTGGCATTGTCTTCGACACACCTTTGCCAGTCGCCTCGTGATGAGCGGAGCGGATCTACGAACCGTAGCTGAATTGCTGCGGGATAAAACGCTTGCGATGGTGATGCGATATGCGCACTTGGCGCCGGATTATAAACTCGCCGCCTTGGAACGCATGGCTGTTTCTTTCCCGGACTCCAAGACCAGCACCAAACTGACACCAGTCGTTGAGGACCACTTTGAATCTGGTGAACGAGTGATCCAATAAGTCTCCTAGTGTTTTATACTTGGACGCCCTAGGCCCGGGTGGCGGAATGGCATACGCGGGGGACTTAAAATCCCCTGACGCTTACGCGTCGTGTGGGTTCGACCCCCACCCCGGGCACCACGATTGTTGCGTTTTAGGTTGCCCACATGGCGCGGCATGACTTCACGTTCCGGGGAATGGGTGTCCCAGAAAGAATGGAGTAGATATCGAGTTCGATCAAGAAACGTGCAGCAGGTTTTTTGCAGACTCGATCAGGTTACTAATTCCGTCCGGTTTGGAAAGCACGATATCGACGCCCACTGCTGAAGCGAGCGACTTTCCGATTTTCTCTCCATATATGGAGAACAAAATAATTGGAACGCCCGGCATCGTTCTTTTTATGATTGACGCTACTTCGGCACCATTCATCTTCGGCATGGCCAAATCGAGCAGAATGAGGTCCGGCTTGAGTTCTTTTATCTTTTCGATGGCGTCGACGCCATCGGCGGCCTCGCCGCAAATTTCAAAGTCTGATTGCATCTCGAGATAGGTTCGAATCAGTGATCGCACGCCGGCGTTGTCGTCCGCGATCAGAATATTTTTTGGCATAAGGACCCCAGATACCGCCGCAGAACCATAGGAAGACCGAAAGGGTACCTGCCACGTTTGTTCAAGACAGTACACCGGTTGCTATAGGCGCGCACCAGTAGTAGCTACCGTACTCAATGGCTGACATCTCGCCCGCCCTTTTCGCTCGCTGCGCACATCGTCACATCCTGAGGCTTTAGCAGCCCATGAGTAATGCAGGCTTTACTGTACTTTTCACGAAAAGACTACTTAGCAATAACGAAATTGACCGGAAGAGTATGGCGCACGGGGATCCGAATGACCTGCACAAGTGGCATTCCCCTTACGAATTCGCGCCATCCATGATAAAAAATCAAATATCGCCACGATGCCATTAAAAGAGAAAGTTTTTCCTTCAATCGATGCCGCCGTAGCCGACATACCGGATGGCGCGACGATTATGTTTGGCGGATTCGGCGGCGCCGGCTTCCCCAATAATTTGATCCAGGGCTTAGCGCGCCAAGGTGCCAGAGATCTTAGCGTTATCAGCAATAATTGCGGCACGGGCGACGGCGAGCTCGGCATTCTTTTCAAGAACAAGCAGATCCGCAGGGTCGTGGCGGCCTTTCCCGGCCCGGGCGCGAAATATTTTCAGGAACAATTTGATACTGGAGAAATCGAGCTCGAACTCGTGCCGCAAGGAATCCTGTGCGAACGAATGCGCGCGTTCGGCGCAGGCATTCCGGCATTTTTCTCTCCGGTTGGAGTGGGAACTGAGATCGCTCGCGGCAAAGAAGAGCGTGAAATCCGCGGGAAACGTTACATTTTGGAGCAGGCTCTTGGCGCGGACTACGCTTTCATTCGCGCGCATCGCGCGGACCACATGGGGAACTTGATCTATCGCAAAGCGGCGCGAAATTTCAACCCTATTATGGCTACTGCGGCGAAATTCACGATCGTGGAAGTGGAAGAAATCGTCCCCACGGGTGAACTCGACCCTGAAGCTATCGTCACGCCGTCAATTTTTGTGGACCGCATCGTGCAGGCTGCGGGGAAGCGTTATGTCTAAAACGCGGCTCACGCGTGAACAGATTGCCGAACGTGCCGCCATGGAATTGCCCGACGGAGTTTACGTAAATCTCGGCTGGGGAATTCCAAATCTTATCGCCGCTTACGTTCCATCGAATATTTCGGTGTATTTCCACAGTGAAAACGGAATTCTGGGCATGGGCCCGCGCGCAAAAGCCGGCGAAGAGGATTTCGATCTCGTGGACGCGATGAAAGTCCCGGTGACACTTCTTCCCGGAGGTGCATATTTTTCTCAGGATGACGCGCACGTGATGACGCGCGGTGGCCATCTCGATATATGCATTCTGGGCGGACTTCAAGTTTCAGAGCGCGGAGACCTCGCCAATTGGCGCGTCCCCGGCGCGAAAGGCGCTGGCGGAATCGGCGGCGCCATGGATATTTCCGTCGGCGCGCAAAAACTTATCGTTACCATGGAGCACACTGCAAAAGATGGCTCGCCCAAAATTGTAAAGGCCTGCACCTATCCGCTGACTGCGATCGAGTGCGTGGACACAATCATTACGGACCTTGCCGTTATTGATGTAACGCCGGACGGCCTCGTGCTTCGCGAAGTTGCGCCCGGTTTTACTCCCGAAGAAGTGCAAGCTGTGACCGAACCAAAATTACGCCATGCTGCAAAAGTTCCGGTAATGCCGTTGAAGCCCCGCTGAAGTTCTCCGCTTTTGGATTCTGCGTCGCTGAGGTAAAGCGCGAGCGCCGCGTATCCGTCCGCGCCTTTCCAGTGTATTATTTTTAGACGATGTCCACGGAACAGCCCGCGCGAAGGCGCCCCATCACGTATTGGATCGGCGAAGGCGGCGGATGGCTTTTGCGCCACGTCGTGAGCGGCCTGGCTGCCACCGGAATCACGCCGAACATGTTTACATTCTTGGGGCTGGCCGTGAATTCCTGGGCGGCGATTCTTTTCGCCATGGGACGATTCCGCCAAGCTGCTGCGGTTCTTTTTCTGGCCGGCTTTCTGGACATGGCCGATGGGCAGGTGGCGCGCCGCGTAGGACGCGTCACCGCGTTTGGCGCATTCCTGGATTCCACCCTCGACCGTTATTCGGATCTCGCGCTTTACATGGGACTGGTCGTTTATTACACGCTGATTGGAAGATCGTTTTACTTGGCACTGGCAGCCGTGGCCATGGCCAGCTCGTTCATGGTGAGTTATTCGCGAGCGCGAGCGGAATCGCTGATTCCGTTATGTAAGGTGGGATTTCTGGAGCGTCCGGAGCGCCTGGTTCTATTAATTATTGGTGGCGCATTCAACCGTATGGCACAAGTGCTTTGGGTGATCGCGACATTTTCCACCATCACCGTAATTCACCGCGTTGTTTACACCTGGCAGGAACTCCGAGCCGGCCGCACTCTTCCGGACGTCAATGCCACCTAGATTTTCTCTGGAGGGTGCTCTTCGAGGGATTTTTCCACCGGCTCCGCCACGATATCGTGCACACGCTGCCGGAGAGAATCCACTTCGCCGCGCTCGATGCCCGCAGTTTCGATAGTATCGTGCAAATACACCGTTATTTTTCCCGGATAAATCATCCAATGTCCCGTTCGGAAAAATTGATAAGAACCAGAGAGGCTCACGGGCACGATTGGAACGCCGAATTTGTGCGCGAGATTGAAAATCCCTTTCTTGAAATCGTGCACATGGCCGTCGCGCGTGCGCCCCGCTTCCGGAAAAGCAATTAAGCTAACCCCTGAATCGAGCGCAGCTTTCGCCAGCTTGGTCATGGTCTCCAGGCCCGCACGCGAACGCTCGTCCGGCACCGGAACGTTTCCGAACCTTCCCATCATCCAGCCGTAGATGGGAATCTTGAAATGCGATGCCAGCTCGAATCCTCGCAGGAACTGTGGAATCGCTGAGTACACTACGAACGGATCGAAAATATTTACGTGATTGGAGATGAAAATACTTGTGCGTGTCGCATCGAAGCCGGGCGCGCGATGAACTTCAAGCTTCACACCGATCAGACGCAAAATATTCCGGAAGAAAAGGCGCTGCGGCCAATCGTTTATTCTCGGATCGATGAATGCCGCAAGTAGAATTAGAAAGACGCAGACCGCTGCGAAATGGATTCCGCTGATAGCCCACAGCAAGAGCGCTCGAATCGTGAGATAGGCTTTTCTCATACGATTGCGTCGAACGCGCCCGGAAGAATGTCCAGCGAGCGGCACTGAAGGTTCAGGGTCTCGCCATCGATCATCAAATTCACCGGCCCATCCATCCGGAATTCGACGCGCTTGATTCCAGCGCGCGAGGCAAGAGGATGCTCGATGTGTTTTCCGGTAAACAGTCGCGGAAAATTCCTCAGCAAATTGAGGCGCCCGACCGGAGCCCAGCGAACATATTCAATTAATCCATCTGTGGGGTCCGCCTTCGGCGCGATCATCATTTTTCCGCCAGTGAATTTACTGTTGCTGAAGGAAAGAAACAGCGCAGGGTCGGTGTTCCACTCTTCCGCGCTCCCCAGCCGGTGCGCGAACGGCAGATGTTTCAATCCCATCAAGCGCTTGAAGACGGCAAAAATGTAGCCAAGCTCTCCCCAACGCTTGAACTCTCGATTAGCGGTCTCGCCCACGTCGGCGGGGAATCCCAGGCTCAGCAGATTTATAAAATAAAGCTCACCTTGTGCGTGGCGGAGGCGGATCACGTCGCACGCGCGGCGTCTCTTCTCGCGCAACGCTTGCAGCGTATGTTCTACACCTTCCGTGGTGAAATCTCGAAGGAATGAATTGCCCGTTCCAAGCGGTAGAAAACCGAGAGCGATGCGCCCACTGGGACTGCCGGCCTCGGGGAAAAGCCCATTTATAACTTCGAAAGAAGTGCCGTCTCCGCCGACGGACAGGAAATGTCGAAAGCCCTCTTGATAAGCTTTGCGCGCGATTTCGGAGGCTTCACCGCGGCGCGCGGTTTCAGAAACCACCAAATCAATTCCGAGCCGCCGAACGCGACCCAGAGTTGCGTGCGAAAGCCTGCGGCATCGGCCATTGCCCGCCGCCGGGTTCATAATGGCGAAATAAGTCGGCTCGCTTCTTTTGGTGTCTTGTTTTTGGCCAGTCGGCCAGCTCACAGAACCACCACCGCAGACCGATCGACGGTTCCGCGAATCTGCTGCGCCAATTCTCCCCGCTTGATTTTCATCGAAGCTGTTAGCGGAAAGTCTCGCTCCCACGCCAGATAGCCATACACGCGCTTGTAATTCGTCAGGCGCCGGTTGCGTGCCGCAAGATCTTCCGCTAAATCCTTGCTGACGGCTTTTCCGGCTTCCGGGTGGAGTACGATCACCAATTGTTCACCCACCATCGATCGCTGCGGCCACAGATAATTTGCCGCGAACACACAGAATTCCTTCACTGGCAGACCTTCAAATGCAGTCTCAACATCCTCGGGATAGATATTTTTGCCTTCCTCGGTAACGATCATGTTTTTCTTTCGGCCAAGAAGTTGCAAATGGCCGGTCCCATCGATGCGGCCTAAGTCGCCGGTCAGCAGCCAGCCATCTATAATCGTTTGCGCGGTCATTTCAGGGTCGTCAAGATATTTCGACATAATCGTTTTGCCGCGCACAGCTACTTCTCCGATTCCTTCGGCGTCTGCATTCAGTATCTTTACGTCGATGCCCGGCAGCGGCTTGCCAACCGTGTCCGCGCGAAAGGGCTTGAAATCGTTCACGGCGATAACGGTTCCAGCTTCCGTGCAGCCGTACCCGTTTCCGACCGGGATCCCCAGATCATAAAAAAACTGCAGTGTCGCAGGTTCGGTGAACGCGCCGCCAACAAAAAAGGCGCGCAGTTCGCCTCCAAAGGCCTGGTGTACTTGCCGCAGCAGCTTCCTGCTTAACTTCACATTGGGTTCGCGTCGTGTAAGTGCGCGATTTGTCTTGATCAGCATGTTCAGGATTGCGCGGCGCCCTTTCGGCAAATCCGCGAATCGCTGGCGCAGACCGCGCTCCAGACTCTTCAGCACCATCGGAACCAACGTCATGTAAGTGATTTTGTAACGCGTGAACGCTTCGCGAATATATTCCGGACGAAGCGTTCGCAGATGTACTACTGCGGCGCCACAAGTAAACGGCCCGATAAAGCCGATCATAAAATCAATGGCGTGATTCGTAGGCAGGATGCTCAGGTAGCGCACACCAGGCGAAAAAGGATAGAGCGCGGTGAGCGCAATGCACTGCTCCAGATAATTCTCATGTGTGAGGACACAGCCTTTCGGCCGTCCGCCCGTGCCTGAGGAATACACGATGCAAGCTGAATCCTGACGGCTGCGCGGCACGAAATTCGGTTCCCTCTCACTCTTAAATTCTTCCCAGCGTTTCGCACCGCCTAGATCAGCGCCGTTCGGGGCTTCCGTTACAAGCACGAGGCGCGCGCCAAGATTCTTGAATCCATCAGTCTGCACGATCGCGCGCCAAAGATGATATTCGACGATTAGAAACTCCGCTTTTGAGTGTGCAAGAAGCTGAAGCTGCTCGGCGGCCGTAAGCTTGTAATCGAGCGGAACAAGGATTCCCCCGCAGAAGAAAATCGCATAAGCGGAGATCAGCCATTTCGACTGATTGGTCATTATGATGGCGGAGCGCGTACCACTCTGGAATCCAGCTTCTTGCAGCGCGCTCGCAAGCGGCCATGCGGCTTCCTTGAATTGTTTGTAGGTGAAGCGGGACTTTTCGCGTTCGCGGTCGGCCTCAATCAGACAAACTTCGTCCGGCCAGCGTTCCAGTGCCGCGCGCAAAGCTTCGCCCAATGATTGATATTCGCGGAGGTCAAGCATCAGAGGCGCAATTGAATGCGCTCGGCGAGCGTGCGGAAATCACTCACGCCTTGCAGCTCGTAGTCGGGAAGCTCGATTTTGAAATGGTGTTCGATGCGCGTGAGCAAATCCAGCGCCTGCAGGCTGTTGATGCCGAGTTTTTTGAAGAAATCGTCGTCCGCCGTGAGCTGTTCTCGCGGCACTTTGAAATGCTCGGCTGCGAGCCGCAATACTTCGTCGGTTGTGCTCTGTAAGGAACTCATGCTTCTATGTTGCCACAAATGGGACGCAAAGTGCTTTTGATCGCCGCTGGACCTAAGGCAAGTAGGGCAGCGCGTCCTTGCTTTCCACAAACTTCCGCAGCCCTTTTTCCACCGCCGGCTGCATGAAAAGATCGCAAAAAATTTCTATCTCGCGGCGCAGCTCGTCGTAAGGGATTGGCTTGATAAATCGTTTGGCCGCCAAGGCCGTGCCGCGGTCAAACTTTCCCAGCTGCGCTGCCGTTTGGCGCGCCACTCGCAGGACGTCTCCTTCCGTTGTTATTTGGCTTACAATGCCGGCAGATTGCGCCCTGGCAGCGTTAATGCTGCGTCCAGTGAGCACCAAGTCGCGAACTAGCGAATTCCCCAGATCACGCTTTAGTCGCGGAACTCCACCAAACCCGGGTATCAGTCCCAACCGCAACTCAGGAAAACAAAAGCGCGCCATCTTGTCCGCTATAATTAAGTCACATGTGAGCGCCAGTTCAAAGCCGCCGCCAAAGGTGAGCCCGTTGACCGCCGCTATGGTCGTGAACGGCGCTTCGTCGAGAGCGTTCATTACCGCGTGGATACGCTCGATGAAATCTCGCAGGCCGGAAAGCCGCTCGGCTGCCGGCAATCCCTGCGAAAGATGGAAAAGCTCGCGCAAATCGCCGCCGGCACAAAAGCCTTCGGTCCGCGCACTTGAAATAATCAGCGCGTGCGCCTCATCTTTTAGTTCTGGCAATGCTCCGACGAATTGTTCGAGCTCGGCCAGCACCGCCAAGCCAATTTCGTTGCACGGAGCATGATCGAGCGTGAGCTCAATGGTTCCGTCAACGACTTGCCACGAAAGCGCCTTGCCTTGAAAGGTTTTCATGCAGTTTTCTTTTGATAAATCCGCTCGATCTCCGTTGCGAAACGCGCGGCAATTGCATCGCGCTTGAGCTTACCATTCGTGGTCAGCAACCCATTCTCAGGACTCAACGGCTCAGGAAGAATTGCAAACGCGCGGATCTGTTTATAGTGCGGCAGACCGCCATTTATCTGTTCAATCGCGAACTGGACGTCCGCGTCCGCCAATCCATTCGAAGAGTGGGCGGTCACCAGAGCGGCTAGAAAACTTCGCTGATTGCCGACCAAAATAACTCGCTGCGCCTCCGGCACGTGACGCGCGAGTTCCTCTTCGAGCGGTTCCGGAGCTATATTGTGGCCCGAATTCAGAATGATCAAATTTTTCAGACGCCCGGTAATTCGCCAGTATCCCGCGGCGTCCACTTCGCCTTGATCGCCGGTGTGAAACCATCCGTCAACAATGGCCTTCGCCGTTTCCTCAGGCCGCTGCCAGTAACCGGGGAAAATATTCGGCCCGCGAACCAGAATCTCCCCATTTTCGGCCACCTTCATCTCGATACCAGGGATTGCCAATCCCACGCGCCCGGGGACCACGCGCGTTGGATTATCCAGTGTGCATATCGCCGTCGTTTCCGTGAGTCCGTATACTTGCAGCACGGGTATTCCCAGCATCATGAAAAAATGCTGCGTTTCTATCGACAGGGGCGCCGACCCGCAAATCAGCGCCTTTAGTTTCGATCCGATGCTCTTGCGTATTTCCGGGAACATTACTCTTCTTGCCAGCCACAGCCATAGTGAATCAAACCCACGCGATTCGTTATTTTGCTTCCGCACATACGCCTGCTGCGCGCGCGAAAAAACAAATGCTGCAAACCCTCCCCGCTTTTGAATCGTCTCAGCGATTTTTGCGCGCACTCGCTCCAGTAGTGTAGGAACATTCAGAAAATAATCCGGTGTGGAAACTTTCAAATCATCAGCAATCTTTGAGACGTCAGTCGAAAGCGTCAGCACGCTGTTGCGCGATAGCGCCGTAAGCAACAAAATCCACGACGCCGCAAAACAGAACGGAGCGTAATGGAAAATTTCATCTGGCCCCTGCGTAGCATACTGGCCCATAAGTTGGTCCAGACGCGCATTCGTGCATCCCAGCATGTAGTTCACGTTCGCGGCGTTGAGCATCACGCCTTTAGATTCGCCCGAGGTTCCCGAGGTGTAAATGATCGTCAGCACATCGGCATCTTCGTGATGTGCAGGCGGTGTCTGCCCCGCTGTTTCCCCCGCGAAGATGCTATCAAACAGCGTAATGTGCGGGGCTGCAGGCCATTGCTTGGTTATTTCCGCGGAAAGTTTTGGGTTGGAGCAGCAGATCCTTGCCGGCAATGAGTCTTTCAACATGGCCACTAGCTCAGCGGGAGCTTGCCGCGAATACAACGGCACAACGATAAGGCCTTCGGCCATCATCGCGAGATCCAGCGCGATCCAACGAATGCTGTTGGAGCCGAGCAGAGCGCAGCGATCGCCCTTTCTCACGCCGCGGGCGACAAGAAAATTTCGCGCCTCCTGCACCATGCCCAGCAATCCGTCTCCGGACACCGTTTTCATTTTGCCGTCGCGAATTTCACGGAGCACAGGCTCGCTGGCTTTCTGCTTCAATCGCTCAAAAATATTTTCTAGAAAAGTCATGGAATCCGGCACTAAGGAGCCAACACTCCGCTGTACTCTTCAACCAACTTGCACAAATTAGGCCCGAGCGGCGGCAGATAATCCTGCCATCCGAGAACACCGCTTCGAATCGGAAAGCCGGGATACCGCCGGGCCACCTGCTCTTCGAAGTACATACCCATGCGCGCCATCAATTGCAAATTGCGCGCGACGGTCTCGCCGATGGCACGCCGAATTTCTTCCGTTTGCGAATCGAGGATTTTCAAAGATACGACGATTTTATCCTCCAGATCAGGATCATCCACGCGCGAAAGCAAATCTTCGTGCCCACGCTCGCGCATCAGATTGCGAATCCGCTCGTCCATGGTTACTCCAGCCGACGGAACGCCAGCGGGCATCGAGGTCACAATCGCGTGGTAGCGCGAGGAAAGCATGCGGTCGCAACTCCGCAAAATGCTCACAATTTCGTACATGTTATATCGGTCCGAAGCAAAAACAGGAGCACCGCCCAGTTTTTTCGCCACACGCCGGCACGCATCACGATCGAGCATTTCCATGGCTACTAAGACAGGAAACACCGCGCGCGATTCTTTGTAACGTGCGACGCCGCCCGCCATAGCCGTCAAATATTTTTCATACGCCGCATCCACTTCGCGACCCGAGCGATGGAAATAAATCGTCCGGTAATAGCTATCTTTGTAAGCCCCCGCAATCGAATGCGCCAGCCATTTTGCGAGCGACGCCTTCACCGGCCACCAAAACGGATTGATGGGACAAATCGCCAGGACCGGCATTTTCCCATCCCAACCCGCGCCCAACAACGCTTTGCGTCCGTACTCCGGCCCGAGCGGTTCAAACGTCCACGCTGTATCGGTTCCCAGTTCGGTCGGGATGCCCAGCTTCCCTAAAACGCTCTGCGATTCGATGTTCCGAGTGATGATCAGCGAATCGCGGCAATACCTCTTGCACATTTTCTCCAGCAGCGGATCCATTTCTCCTGCCTCCGCGCCAAAGCCAACGCTCAATTTGTTTTGCGCCGCGGCAATTCCCAGCGCGCCGATCATCATGGTTGTAAGCGCGTTCGCAAACTTGCTTTTGAACATGGAGCCTTCGCAGGCCACGACGCCATCGTTTTTTCTTACCTCGGAATGCAAAAATGGCGGAAACACATCAGGCAGGTGTACTTGCTTGGCATCGCCAAAATAGCCGCGCGTGAGCTCGAAATTCTGCGACATCACACTCAACGCAAGGTTCTCGGCTCCAAGAAGTCGCCGAACCTGGCGCAGAATTTCTTCCACGCGGACATCCGAGCCCGTGTTGCGCGTTCCGTTGTAACCTGCAAAAAGTAATTTCAGCTTGGTGCCCGGCTTCCACGCTTCGCCCGCACCCAACATCCATTCAAATTTATTAAATTCGATCAGGCCGCTGACCCAGGCCTCCAGAAAAAGGTCTGTCATCGCCCCAGATCTCGCGCAGCGCTAGGCTCGTGTGTTGTGTTTTGAACGGAAGCTTCCGGAGGCCAGTCACGATACTTGTACAAGAAATTATTTTCGCGGCTGAATTTGAGCAGAGGAAAACAATATCGCGAAAATGGCTCCGGCTTTCGTCCCATTTCCTGAACCACGCGGCTATTGTCGAACACCGTGTTCCATACCAGGTACGGAAGAAAGACTTTCATCAGTGTCGCTAGCCCGCCAATTTTGCCGGCGCGCCCGGCCAGTGCATTCACCATTTTGGACGATGGCTTTTCCAGGCGCGGTGCAAAAACCGGCCCGCGCTTACCCTGCGCCTTGGAAAGTGCGCCGGTCAATTCCACAAACGTCTCCGAATCCGTGCCCGACGATAAATGGTAAATCTCGTGCACAGGCAGTTCTTTCTGGTGCAAGGTGGTGATGGCATCCGCCACAAAATCAACCGGCACAATGTCGATTCGCGCCTCCGGATGGAAAGGAAGCGCCGGAAGCCCCGCCAAAAAAACAAATGCGCGAACCATATCAAACTGATTGGTCTCCGGCCGCCTGCTGTCTCCCAAAACAATGCTCGGCCGAAAAATCGTTCGCCGAACGTCCGGCAAAAGCTGTCGCACCATATGCTCGCAGAATTTTTTTGTGCGTGCGTAGGGGTCATAGTCCGAGCGGTTCCAATCAATCGCGGTGTCTTCCTGGACTACCTCGTTGGAACGTTGCCCGGCCACCGCCACCGTGCTCACGTGGCTGAAGCGACGCAGACCGTGATGATCGCGCGCGCGCGCAGCCAGTTGAATCACTTCCAGCGTCCCGCGCAGATTTACGTTCAAACAGCTCTTCTCGGATTTGCGGTTCAGCGAGGCGGCGCAATGAATGATCGAATCAGTCGCATGTACCAGGCGAGTGTAATCATCGTCAGCGAGCCCAAAGTGCGCATCCGTCAAGTCGCCCAAAAATAAATGGATGCGCGAATTCAGATACTGTTCGAACTGCGCGAATTCCAGATGCAATTGCAGGGATCGCCAAAGCCGCTCACGCCCCTCTTGCTGCGTTCGCGCGCGAACCAACAGGTTCAGCGGTTCGGAATGATCCGCAAGCAGGTTCGACGCGATGTGCGCGCCGATATAGCCGGTGGAACCGGTCAGAAGGATAGCCACGATGTATGTCAGGAAGCCGCAGTGGAAGCCGAGCTCGCCGCTTCCGCGTTATTTACCTCGGCGCGGTCCGCAAGCTGCACCGAGCGCCGTGGACGAGGTTCCAAGGGGCGTCCTTCGATGAGAGGATAGCACCACTTACGCAGCGCAGGAATGTGCACGTTGATCCAATAATCCCACCAATCGAGCGAGCGCGAATTGTAGCCGAAATCCGCTTTTTCGCTTTCGGGCAGCGCCGCGCTCAGGCGTTCCACATTCACCGCTTCGAAATTGTGATCGTTGTGCAGGATAAATGGCTCGAAGAGAGAAATTAATTTGATCACTTTTTCCAATTCGCGCTCGCGCCTGGCAAGCGGCGGACGCGAAGCGAACGGTTCAACCGCACGATTCACCGCTTGCACGACAGCTTTTTGCGCCGGAGCCGAAAGCTTGTCATAACGCGACTTTGAAACGGGGATGGCGTCGAATTTCAAACGCAACCTGTGATTCAATCCTGTCTGCGCGCGGTAGAATTTCCGATGCCCCAGGCCAGTTAGTTCAATGGAACGCCGCATATCGCACGGATTCGCAATCGAAGTCGCCAACTGATATACGCGTGCATGCCTGCGCGCTACCAGCGCCGCGGCAATCAGGGTCATTCCGCGAGTTACCAGGTCCACTGGGATTAAATCCAGCGATTTGCTTTCTTTGGTGGGCAGTTGCCGGAAGAACGTCCCGAGCAAATAAGAAAGCGAAGCGGAAGTATTGATTCCTTCATTCCAGCCGCGAAAAGGCTTCTCAATCGAAGATTCCACGATGGCCGGCCGCACCACAGCAATCGCCGCGCTGGGATTTCGATCCAGAAAATTGCGTATCAGAGATTCTGACAGGCTTTTCGTAAACGTGTAAGTGTTGGGCCAGCCCAGTTCGTTGGCGCGCTGCGCGCCCGCATCAGTCAAAGTGTCGCGAAGCCATCGAACGCGGTTTTTGCGGATTTGATTTTCCAGCGCCGTGCCTTGAAGGTTTTTCGCGGCGTGCTCTTTTTTCAGCGCCGCGCGGCGAAGCTCTTCCGCCACTTCCTCTGACTCGGCGCGTTCTTCCGTCTCATCGACGAACTTTTCAAGGGCTCGGAGTTCTTTTTCAGCGTCGTAATCGGCTAGGCCGATGGGCGTGTAATTTCTCGGCAGCGTCTCGAGTATTCGCCCATCGCGCCGGCCGATTACGTAACAGGTGGAAAGATGCAGCAGCGCTGCGTGATCGCACTCACGGATAAAGTTCAGCACATGCACCGTCGAGCGGACGTTCATGGCCAAAGCGTCGCGCAAATCCGGATTGAAATCCGTCAACCCTGAGCTGTTGACGATCACGTCCACCGACTGAGCAATCCGTTCGCGCACTTCCGGCGCAAATCCCAGGCCTGGTTTGCTCACATCGCCGTCCACGACCTCGATTCGTTTTCGCAAAAACTCCGCAAACCCGCGGCCGTATCGTTCGGCCAGCGGCTCGAACACCGGAGATTCTTCAATTGCCCGCTGGAATCGTTGCAGTGAGGTTACCGTCCGGTTGCGGCGAACCAGCAGAAAGATCCGGCCAATTTCCGGCAAATCTGTGAGCAAATTCGAGAGCCAAACCTTGCCGATAAATCCGGTTGCGCCAATCAACAGAATGTTTTTTCCGCGCAGCGATTCGCGCACTGAAAACGGGCCTGAGCCATTCGTGGAATCGAAGTGAACAACGGGCAAAAACACTTCTGGCGCAGCCCGCTCGTCCGTTTGGATCGCCTCATCCAGCAGTTCCGGATTCTTCGCGAATCCCAGCACGCGCACGAGCGCTTTACGCGAGACGCGTCCATCCGCCTGCCTTCCCGTGATTTTCGCGAAAGCGCCGCGCGGGCGAATCACCGGATCCAGCAAACGTCCGGTGGCGATGCCGTCACGGAAGTCCAACCGGTTGCAAACAATCTGTTTCACGCCCAAATGTTTCGCCAGCGGCCGCATGACGTGGTCCAGCCCCTGGCTTACCAGTACAATCGGCGCGCCCGCAGCGATCAAGCGCTGCAGCTTTTCCACCCCTTCTTTTTTCAGCCGCGGCTTCAGGAAATATTCGAAGAATTCCTCGCCCAGCAGGTCCAAACGGTCGCGGCTCACTCCACGCAAGACGCTGTGCAGCAGCCGCGTGGCAAACACGCGGTTGGTGGCGTAAAGGAAAGGGCGAGCAATCGCGAGGAACGCCATTCCGCCACGGCGCGTCCAGCGCTGCAGGAAAGTTTGCGAGTTCCACGCAAAAAAGCCAACTGGACGCACCGCCGTCAGATTCAGCAGGCTGCCTTCCACCCGCCAGAACACGCGTTCACGCGCTTCGGCAACCGGGCCCTCTTGCCCGGCCGGCACAATATTCGAAATGTGTTCTTTTGGCTTGGACGGCAACATCGTGAGTGGTTTACTGCCAATCGCGAATGAAGGTACAAAATTAGCACGCCAGTTCCCGCCAATCAAGCCGGGCGGACATCAGCTAAGGGGCAGTCCTCCTACACGCATAGGTGATGACTTGGCTCAGCGGACCTGCAGCGGTACGCTTGTCCCCCGGTGCTGAGGGCCGCGGCCGTCAAGTCCGGTGCTCACAGGTGGATACAGAAATGGCGCTCTCCGTTCACGACAATCTATTGATCTCTTACGAAGTTCAGTGCGAAGCGCGGCTGATCACACTCCGAACAGAATTTCGCGCGGAAAACAAGCCGGCCGAATTCACCAATATAGTTTTCAAGGGTGTGCAAGGCTATAGCTTCGAGAATGACGCGTTTGGCAACATCATTTTTGATGTTCAAACCATTCTGATAGAACTATTTCTAAAACAATATGGAGCTGAAATTTTGGAGTCTTATCGCATGGCTGGATCGCCTGGCCGCTGGGCTGAAAACATTGGAACCGCCTCGGAATATTTACAGAAGCAGGGAATGCAAGGTTTCATTCTAAGTTCTTCTTACGGTTTGTCTGGCTGGATTCTCGCGCGAGAAGTATCCACTCTTCCGGCCAACCAGAGGAATTATTAGACCGAGAAAACAGGCAGCAGATACGCTTGAAATGATGGTTACTGAACCACTCTGAGACCCGGAACCCTTTCGGGGAGCGAAGTTGCTCATACATGTTTTGTGAATTATGGCCAATGCGCCTTTTCCATTTCGGGAATCACTAGAAATAGAATCTAAGTGCACACAGCACACAGGTCCTTCCAAAGCGCGCTTTCTCGTGGTAGCGTGATTCAGCAACTATGAAGATAGAGAGGGAACGGCCAGCAAAACGGCTCGCTGAATCGAGACCCAAGCCGCAAATCGACGTAATATCTAATCGCGAACTCCAAGTATTAGACTCACCCCTAACTCATAGAAAACAAAGGGTGACACCTAGTTCTAATCGCGAACTTTCGACCATCGCGAATTGTAGTTTTTCCGGCTTCAGGGTCAAGCGAACATGCACCACCCAGGTCTCGACTTTCCTGTGCCGCGCCCTCCTGGCGCTGGTGATTTTCGTGGTGGTCGCTGCGGCACCGCTGGCGGCCCAGGAAAAACGCAAAGTGATCATCGATCAGGATTGTGCCGGCCCCGGCGGAACCGACACCCAGGCGATACTCGCACTGATTCAATCGCCAGATACCGATGTGCTTGGCATCACAATTGTCACCGGGGACGCGTGGCGCGATGAAGAAGTCCAGCACGCTTTACGGCTGATGGAAATAATCGACCGTACTGATATTCCAATAGTCCCCGGCGCGGCTTTTCCACTCGTAAACAGCAAGGAATTCATCGCTCGCTGGGAAACAATCTACGGCAAAATCGTCTATCAAGGCGCCTGGAATTACGCCAAGCGGCACGCGGTCCACGGGCCGACGGAAATTCCTCCAATGCCGGAGGGCGCCCCTGCCACTAAACCGTTGAACGAAGCCGCCGCGAATTTTCTGCTGCGGATGGTCCGCCAATATCCGCACCAAGTGACAATTTACGAAGGCGGGCCGCTCACGAATCTCGCGCTCGCGCAATCGCTCGATCCGGAATTTGCCTCGCTCGCCAAAGAGCTCATTCTAATGGGCGGCAGTTTAAATCCTCAAACGGACGATCCTGAATTTTCTATCACACCACGCCGCGAATTTAATTTGTGGATGGATCCTGAAGCATCGCGAATAGTCCTGCATGCGCCCTGGCCGCGTATCGTGGTCACCACGGTGGATATTTCGCTGAAGACCAAAATGGACCAGGATTTAATTTCTCAGATTGCCAAAAGCCAGTATCCCGCCGCGCAGTACACCGCGAAATATGCCGAAGGCAACTATCTGTGGGACGAGCTTGCTTCTGTCGCGTGGTTGGATCCTTCCATAATCACCAAATGGAAAAAACTCTATCTCGACGTCTCGATTGATCACGGCGCTTCTTACGGCGATACGCTCGTGTGGACCGAAGACACTCGCCCCCACATGGGCGAACGCATCGCAGAAATCCAGGACGACCTCGATAAGCCAAAATTCTACAAGGAATTCGTGGACCTCCTGACGCGCCCCACCCCGCCACCTACGAACCAACCGACTCGCGAGCAATGACCAACATAGTCCGCCAATAATAGGAATACGGTCAGCGCTGTGTGCCGGGGCCGGAAAGGCTCGACAGCGCTCGCTGATAGTCGGGATCGTCCGGTGAAAGCGCCACAGCTTTCTTGTAAGCAGCGAGGGCATCCGTGAGATCCCCTCGCTGTTCATAAATCGCGCCGATCTCAAAGAATGCGTCAGATTCCTTCGGGTTCACAATTGTAGTCCGCTGGAAGACCGCGAGGGCCTCGTCTAATTTTCCCTGCTTCTCAAGAATCTTTCCTTGCACGTACTGGAAATCCGGCTGATAAGCATCGCGTTCTAGCGCCTGCGAAATGGCCTCGCTGGCTTTGCCCATGTCGCCGGCAGAGTAATAGAGTTTCGCCAGTTGCGAATACGCCGCGCCATACGTGGGATCCTTCGCGATAGCCTGCTGCAGCAAGTCGTGCGACCCCGCGAAATCGTTTTTCAGGGCAAGATCATTTGCCTGCTGAACCAGGTGTTTTGCCTGTGTCTGATTCTCTTTGGTCTCCCGGTCGTTCTTTGAAGACTTTTCGAACTCGGAAAGTATTTTCTGTGACTGCTCGGCATTTCCGGCGCAATCGTAAGCGCGCGAAAGCAGAAAAAGGGTTTCGGAATCCTGCGTTGACATTTCTAGGAGTGGATCGAGCGTCGCAACCGCTCGTTTGCATCGATCTTTGGTTTGCTCAGAAGTTTCACCGTGCGGCGCACGCAATAGAATCTTGCCCAGCAATATCCGCGCGCGCGGATTTCGAGGTTGCAGCTCAACACTTTTCATTGCGTCAGGCAGCGCGGCCGCGTCTTGGTTGCGGTCAGAATAAATCTTCGCCCGCGTGTAATAAGCCAGAGCGCTCCGGGGGTCGCGAGTCAGAACCTTCGCCACTTGCGCCAGCGCGTTGTCTGAATCTCCCTTGGCCTCGTACGCGACGGCCAGCCGGTTGCGCGATTCCACGTCGACGGGAGCGAGCACGAGCGCAGAGCGCAGGTGCGCGATCGCAGCGTCGTAGGTTTGCAGTTCGATGTCGAGATCGCCTAGCGCGGCCAGCGGCCTCGGGCTCTGTGAATGTTCCGCGCGGGATTTTTCCAGGATTTGCTTAGCTTCGGCGTAATTGTGAACCCCGCGATAAGCCTGGGCGAGTCCAATTTCCGCGCTCAAGTCGCGGGGCGAAATTCGTAGCGCTTCGGTGTAACTCGCGATCGCATCGGGGTAACGCGCGTCGCTGACCAGCGCATCGCCAAGCTCGACGCGCGAATCCTTCATACGCGGCGCAAGGTCGATGGCTTTCCGGTAATTCGCGATCGCTGCGTCCCAATTTCCCGCCGATGCGTTCGCGCGGGCTTGAAATCTCAGTTGCTGCGCTTGCTGCAACACTGTTTGCGCGCTTGCAGGATGACTTCCGAGCGTTAGAAAAACGATTACTAGGCTTGTGTTGCGAAACCACAACATGCGCGGATTATAGCATCGCTACTTCGACTGCTTTTCTCGCTGCGTTTTGCCTTGACTCACAGCGCGTGGCGAACTATACGATGACGCGGCAATCCCGGGGAATTCATGTTCACTCCGCATAGCTTTGGCATCGCCTTGATCATGATGGTCGTTGCTGCGATCTGCTGGGGATCGTGGGCCAATACGTTCAAGGGTGTGAAGCATTACCGCTTCGAATTGTTTTACTGGGACTATGCCGTCGGCATTTTTGCGATGTCGTTGGCTCTGGCTTTCACCATGGGCAGCATCGATGGCGGCCCTACGAGTTTTATCAACAACGTGAAGTCTGCTGATGCCGGCAACCTCGGCTGGGTCTTACTGGCCGGAGTGATTTTCAATCTGGCGAATCTTTTGCTCATGGCGGGAATTGATTTGGTGGGACTCGCGACGGCGTTTCCTGTCGCGATAGGGATTGCGCTCGTAGTGGGTGTGGTGCTGAGTTACGTCCAGGAGCATCGAGGCAATATAAACATGCTTGCGGCAGGAATTCTTTGCGCCGTGGCCGCGGTGATTTTGGACGGAAAAGCGTATGGCGAACTGAAGACCGGGAAACGAGCCACGCGCAGAGGCATCTTCATTTGTGTAATCTCCGGGGTCCTGATGGGATTGTGGGCGCCGTTTGCCACGCGAGCCCTCACGCACGGAAATACGCTGGGGCCGTACAGCGTTTCCGTTTTTCTTTGTCTCGGAGCTTTGCTGTCTTGTTTCATTTGGAATTTCTATTTCATGAAACATCCTTTGGTGGGTGAGCCGGTGGATTTTCGAGATTTCTTTCGAGGACCGGTGCATGGCCATGTGCTGGGTTTGGTTGGCGGAGCTATTTGGGCCACCGGAATGGTTTTCGATTTGGTGGCCGCGCAATTCACGGGAGTCTCGATTTCCTACGCGATTGGCCAATCCGCGCCGATGGTGGCCGCCTTGTGGGGCATATTCGCCTGGAAAGAATTCGCTGGAGCCAACACGCGCGCGAAGGCTTACCTGACGCTGATGTTCGTTTTTTATATTTTGGCAATCCTCCTAGTTGCCCACGCTAATACCGCTAGCTAAGGAACCATCCGCATCGATAAATTCGTTTTGTCTCAGAGAGCAGATTCCTCGTTGCTCGTCGCGCCTCCGCTTCGCGGAGGGAAGAAAAATACGCGACGCTTCGCTCGGAATGACAAGTCGTTTGGAGGACACTAATATCTGGAAATTCTAGATCGGTGGACCGCGGAATTTGCCGCAAGCATTTTCGATGATGGCCGCCACGCCGAGTACCGCTTCGTCCTCCCAAGGGCGTCCGACAATTTGCACGCCAATCGGCAAACCCTCAGGGGATTGGGCTACAGGGACGACAGCGGCAGGATTTCCGAGCAGATTAAACCATTGCGAATAGCTCATCGCTTTTAAGTATTCCACTTTGCGGCCTTGCACCATCCACTCGCGTTCGCCATGGCGAAACGCCGGAATGGCGCAGACGGGGCAAAGAAGAATCGGAAACTCCTGCATTTTCTCGAGCAATTTGCCGCGAAGTACATCGCGAGCCAGGAGCGTGTTCAAAAGATCTTGCGCGGTGAGTGGAGATGCTTCGGCCACCATGGCGCGAAACGCGCGAAAGATGGGACTGAGCTCCGCTTCGCGGCCTTCAATTGCAGGCGAAAATGACATCTGGCCGGCGCGGCCGAATAAGTTCCACCAGAGTTGCCAGATGCGGTCGAGATTTTGTGGCCGCCACTCCGTGACGTTAAATCCTTCCGCGCGCAGTGCATCGACTGCGGTGCGCACCGCAGCGGCGGTTTCAGGAGTAACCGGCGTGACTTCGTCATCCACGAAATAACCCACACCGAGCGCACGGATTTCCCGATCGCTCCAGCATTTCAAAGAAACGGGAGCAGCTGCGGGATCGCCCGGATCCGGGCCAGCCATTGCTTCAAATAGTTTTTGTACGTCACTGATGCGGCGAGCCATAGGGCCTACAACGCCGAGTTGCGCGAAGGGCCCCGCAGATGCAGGATAGTGGCCCGTAGAAGGAATGCGTCCGGGGGTGGGCTTTAACCCGCAAATTCCCGAGTAGTGGGCTGGAATGCGAATGGAACCGCCTCCGTCGCTGCCCACGCCGCCGGCGGAACACCCTGCGGCGATGGCCGCGGCTTCACCTCCGCTTGAGCCACCGGGAGTGCGCGAAAGATCCCAGGGATTGTTCGTTCGTCCATAAAGAAGGTTATCGGTTTCGTAGGCCATCAGAAATTCGGGAACGTTTGTATTGCCCAGAATGATGGCGCCTGCCGCGCGAAGCCTAGCGACTAGCGGAGCGTCTTCGGACGGAGCAAATCCTTTTCGCAAGACGCTGCCGCATTCGGAGCGTAATCCAGCAACATCGATCGAACTTTTGATGGAGACCGGCACGCCGTGAAGCGCGCCGATGGAATTTGATTTTGAAGCGGAACCAAGGGTGGCCTCAGCGGACTTCGCTTGAGCGCGCGCACGTTCGCCATCAATCGTTACGAATGCGTTCAACTCTGAATTCACTTCGCCGATGCGCGAAAGGTGTGCATCTATCACTTCGACGGAAGAGATCTTCTTTGCGCGAATGCTTTCCGCCATTTCCGTGAGTGATAGATAAACAATGTCGTCCAATTCGACCTCGATCCGTGGTTGCGAGTCGCAAAGTCTAACACGTCACAGATATTGAGTGGCGCGGGCCGTCGCAATCTAGTCACGATTGACAGGCCTGCAACTTAAAGGGAAAATTCGCGTTCAACAGGAAACAAATAGTTTGCAAACTTTCTACATGGGCATAAACATGCCTTCGTGGGTCCTGCAATGACGCGGTGGTTTCGCGCGGTCTTGCTTGCTGTTTTATTCGCGACGGCGGCGTACCTGTTCGTGTGGCCTTCGGCGAATATTCCGTACTTTGCAGCGGTAATAATTCATCTTCTCGCGGGCATCGCACTTCTGATTCTCCTGGCATTCGCTCTGCGCGGAATTTTGAGAAACGCCTCGGCCACATCGCGGATCGGCTGGATTCTAATTGCTTTCGGAGGCGTGCTGGGAGCCGTGCTTATTAAGACCGGGACGCGCCGGGACGAATGGCCGCTGCTTTACACGCATATCGGAACGTGCGTTGCGGGCGGCGCGTTTCTGGCCTCGGCGTGGGCCGGCAAGCGCGGACTTCTCACGCGAGGGGGCGCCGCGGGCGTCCTGCGCACCGCGATGTTCGTTGTCGCAGCAGCGCTCGCCGTCTCGGGCGCATGGTGGATGCGCACGGTTCCCTGGCAGCGCGCGCATCGTATCGAAAATCCGGAGATGGCGCCAGGGACCATGGACAGCGAAGGCGACGGACCCGGTGGTCCGTTCTTCCCAAGCTCCGCGCGGACAGCGCACGGGGGAGAGATCCCCGCGAATTATTTTACGGAATCGGATTCCTGCCAGCGTTGCCATGGGGACATTTACAAAGAGTGGCAAAGCTCAGCACATCATTTCTCGTCGTTCAACAATGCGTGGTATCGCAAGAGCGTTGAGTACATGCAGGACACGGTGGGCATACAGCCTTCGAAGTGGTGCGCGGGCTGCCACGACCCCGCGCTGCTTTTTAGTGGAATGTTCAATCGGCCGATTCGCGAGGTGGAAGACACGCGCGCGGGTCAGGCGGGACTTGGGTGCATGATGTGCCATTCGATCGCAAAAGTGAAAAGCACAATGGGGCAGGGAGATTTTGAGCTGGAATATCCGGCGCTGCATCGGATGGCGGCGAGTTCCAACCCATTGGTGCGGCAGCTCCACGATTTTCTGACCAATTTGAATCCCGAGCCGCACCGGCGCGTGTTCCTGAAGCCTTTTATGCGCACTCAGACGGCGGAATTTTGCTCGACCTGCCACAAGGTGCATCTCGACGTTCCGGTAAATCATTACCGCTGGGTGCGCGGCTTCAATGAATACGACAACTGGCAGGCTAGCGGTGTTTCGTTTCAAGGCGCGCGCTCATTTTATTATCCGGCAAAAGGTCAGGCCTGCGCGGACTGCCATATGCCTTTGACTCAATCGAGGGACGCCGGAAATATAGCGGGGAACATACATTCCCATCGCTTTCCCGCGGCGAATACGGCGCTACCCTATGTGAATGACGACCAGCAGCAATTAAGCGACACAGAGAAATTTCTGACCGATCATGAAGTTAGCGTGGATATTTTTGCGATCTCGCCGGAGGTGGCTGCGGAGAAAGGAGCGAGCGGGGCTGCTGGGCGCGCGCAAAGTTCGGCACCCGCGGTCGGCAGAGGCAATTTCGCCACGCCGAATTTGGAAACAACGTTTGCGCAGGGAGAAGAGACCGAAACATCCGTGCCTGCAAATGCGTCACCGGAATCTGCAACTCCGATCGCGTTGCTTACGGCGCCGCTGAACCGCGCCACTGCGTCGGTCCGGCTGGGGGCGACATACCGTGTGGACGTTGTTGTCCGCACGCGCAAGCTGGGGCACTTTTTTCCCGGCGGCACGGTGGACGCCTACGATTGTTGGCTCGAACTGAAGGCAGTGGATGATGGGGGAGAAACGGTTTTCTGGAGCGGCCGCGCGGAGGACAACGGGAAAGGTCCTGTGGATCCTGGCGCGCACTTCTATCGCTCGTTGCAGATCGATGCGCACGGCAATGCCATCAACAAACGCAACGCGTGGGCAACGCGAGCGGCCGTTTATGTGAGGCTAATTCCACCGGGGGCTGCCGACACGGTTCACTATCGGCTGCAGATTCCGCCGAGCGCAAGTGGCCATATTCATCTGAGCGCTCTAGTGAACTATCGAAAGTTCGCGTGGTGGGAAACACAGTTCGCCTTCGCGGGCGCCCGCGATTCCAAGGACGAAAACGAACCCCGCTCGCCGAATTTTGACGATGCGCATTATGTGTTCACCGGCGATCCAACGAAAGTTCCGGGCGGAGGAAAAGGCATTCCGTCGCTACCGATCGTTGTGATGGCGGAGAATACTGTGGATTTAGATGTGCTGGCTGCGAGCGCCGAACAACCTGAGCCAAAGGTTGTGCTGAAATCTGAGGACTGGACGCGCTGGAACGATTACGGCATTGGTCTATTTCTGCAAGGCGACTTGTCGGGCGCGGCGGGAGCATTTGAAAAGATCACGGAGATCGATCCGAAGAATCCGGACGGATGGGTGAATTTGGGACGTGCGCGGGTGCAGGAAGGGAATTTAACTGCTGCACGCGATGTGCTGGAGCGCGCGCTGACGCTGAGCCCGAAGCTGGCACGCGCGCATTTCTTCTTCGCGAAGATGCTGCGTCAAGAAGGGCACTACGATGAGGCGGCCGAGCATCTGCGCGAAGTGCTAGCACAATATCCGCGCGACAGAGTCGTTCACGACGATTTGGGCCGGATTTATTTTTTGCAGCGACGTTACTCGGATGCGGCGAAGGAATTCAACGCCACGCTGGCTATCGATCCTGAAGACTTGGAAGCGAATTACAATTTGATGCTTTGCAATACCGGGCTTGGGCGTAGCGACTTGGCGAGTGGATATCAGAAGCGGTATTTGCGTTTTAAAGCTGACGAATCGGCGCAAACGCTGACGGGGTCCTACCTGCGAAGTCACATCGATGACAATGTGGAGCGGCAACCGATCCACGAGCATATTTCGGCAGTTCAGCCGAAAGAAGAATCGAAAACGGCGAAAAACCCAGAAAACTCTGGCCGAGCGAAGGAATCAGATTGAGGAGCGAGCGGCCACGACGCTACTGGCACTTTGCATTAATTACAGTGAGCGCCTTTTTCATTCTCTTTGGGGTTGTTGAGAAAGCCGCGTTACTCGGAGCATCGCAGAAAGGCCGCGCTTCTTCGCCTGCTGAGTCCGTAACGCATTTTGAAGACATCACGCGTGCTTCGGGAATTCATTTTGTTCATAACAATGGAGCATTCGGAAAGAAGTGGTTGCCGGAAACCATGGGGCCGGGCGTCGCGTTCCTGGATTATGACAACGATGGCTGGCAGGACATTCTCTTCGTAAACGGCACTGCCTGGGCCGGACATCCGGGCAAACACTCCACTCTGGCGCTTTATCACAACAACCAAGACGGCACTTTTACCGATGTCACGCAGAAGGCCGGGCTCGCGGTGGAAATGTATGGAATGGGTGTGGCCGTCGGCGATTACGACAACGATGGATATGACGATATCTTTGTCACCGCGCTGGGACAGAACCATTTGTTCCACAATAACGGCAATGGAACATTTACAGATGTGACGAAGAAGGCTGGGCTGTGGGGGCCGCACGAGTTCAGCACCAGCGCTGCCTGGGTGGACTATGACCGTGACGGGCATCTGGATCTGGTAGTCGCGAATTACGTGCAGTGGTCTCCTGAAACGGACATCTATTGCGCGCTGGATGGAAAAACAAAATCGTACTGTACGCCGGAGCCATACAAAGGGACTTCGATTCGCCTTTGGCACAATCGTGGCGACGGAAGTTTTGAAGACGCTTCAGAACAGGCCGGGCTGTACGATCCAACTTCGAAGAGCTTGGGAGTAACGGTGCTGGACGCGAATCAAGATGGATGGCCTGACATTTTGGTGAGCAATGACACGCAGCCAAATAAGCTTTATATAAATAATCGCAATGGGACCTTTTCGGAGAAAGGTGTGCAAGTGGGCATTGCGTACAGTGAGGACGGAGTCGCGCGGGCTGGAATGGGCGTGGACGCGGGAGACTACGACCGGTCGGGATATCCCAGCGTGATCATCACGAATTTTTCGAATCAGATGCTTGCGCTTTATCACAACGAGCGAAATGGATTGTTTGTGGACGAGGCGCCGCAGTCGGATGTAGGTCACGCGAGTTTGTTGACGCTTGGATTTGGTTGCTTCTTTTTCGATTACGACCTCGACGGCTGGCTGGATATATATGTGGCGAATGGGCACATCGAAGATGCCATTGAGCGGGTGCAACCGAGAGTTCGTTACGCGGAGCCTCCGCATCTTTTTCACAATCTCCGCGACGGCAAATTCAAAGAAGTGACGGCTTCTGCCGGTGCGTCTTTTGCTACGCCTCGAGTGGCGCGTGGCGCGGCTTATGGCGATATCAACAACGACGGCGCGCTGGATTTGGCGGTCGCGGCCAACGGCGGACCAGCGGCACTGTTTCGCAATACAGGCACGAGAAATCATAGTTTGCGGATCAAATTGATCGGGACGAAATCGAATCGCGATGGGATCGGAGCGGTGGTGAAAGTGACAGCGGGGAACGACACGCAGTCGCAGACACTGCGCAGCGGGTCGAGCTATTTGTCATCGAGCGAATTAATTTTGACCTTTGGAATGGCTGCGCACACACAGGCCGATGCCGTCGAGGTGCGCTGGCCAAGCGGGCAGGCGGATCATTTGAAGAATGTAGCGGCGGATCAGATTGTCACGATAAAGGAAAATCAGGCCGCCATTGCGTCAAAGGCGCTCGCAACACGCTAGAATGGTGCGGAAAATTCCTTTGAGGGTTGCGTGAACGCATTGGAACGTACCGCGCGATTGATTGGCACAATGCTGTTTTTTCTAGCAATGGCGGCGACGCTTGCCATCGGAAATGCGCAGCAACAAACGAAAAAACCGAGGAAATCCAAATCCACCGATTCAAGTGCTTCCGACCAGGCCGATATGCAAGCGGTGCAGCACGCACAAATCGTCCGCGAAAACAATTTCGGCGTAGTGCTGATGAATCGGCAACAGTTTGAGCAAGCGTTGGGTAAGTTCCAGCGCGCCTGCATTCTAGAGCCGCAATCCGATGTCGGCTGCGTAAATACGGGGATCGCGCTGCTGAATATGCAGCGGTTTGATGAAGCACGGCAAATTTTAGAAAAATCGGCGGAGCGAGATCCCCGAAATCCGCGCGTTTGGTTCAACCTGGGATTGCTTGAGAAGGCCGTGGGGAAATCAGGTGAAGCGATTGCCGATTTCCAGAAAGTCGCGCAGGTCGATCCCTACGACGCTGACACGCAATATTTTATTGGCTTGGTATATTCGCAGGAGCAGAAATACGACGAAGCGATTGCGGCTTTCAAGCGCGCTCTTGATTTGAATCCATTTCAAGTTTCTGCGGAATTCGGGCTCGCGCAAGCTCTCCAGCGTGAAAATGATACGGCACGAGCGAAAGACCATTTCGACCGATTCCAGCACTTGGTTTCGGAGAAACTTGGCAAGCCGGTTAGTTTTATTTATGGCGAGCAAGGAAAGTACTCGCTTGCGGAACTAATGATGCCGGCGCCTGAGCCGGTTCCACCTGCTGTTCCTGTGCATTTCGTGAATGTGACTGCGCAATCGGGCTTGCCCTCACCGCCGTATGCCCCGCCCCGGGGTACAAAATCCGAGAAAAATGCAGAGCCGTCTGGACCCGACGTAGCGCTTGAATCCGTTTCCCATTTTCTGGGAAGCGGAGCTTGCATCATTGATTACGACGGCGACGGGCGTCCGGACATTTTTCTCGTCGACGCCGATGGCAAAGGGAGTGCGGCGCTCTACAAAAATGAAGGCAATGGAAGATTTGCGAATGTAACGAAAGAGGCGAAGCTGGACATTCAGGGCGAGGGCATGGGATGCGCGGTCGGCGATTACGACAATGATGGGAGGCCCGACCTTGCGGTGACTATGAATGGACGCGTATTGCTGTTCCATAACGAAGGAAAGGGGGTTTTTAAGGACGTCACCGAGCAAGCGGGAATTGAAATGGACGGGCTGGCACTGGGAGTGACGTTTATTGATTACGACCACGACGGCGACTTGGATCTGTACGTCACACGCTTCAGCGATTTCCCGTTGACTGGGATGGCCGATCCGTTTTCGTTTCCGATGGATACTACGGGGCCTGGAAATGTTTTGTGGCGGAATAATGGAGATGGGACATTCACAAACTGGACGGCTGAAACAGGATTGGCCGGAAGTGGACCGTCTATTAGCGCGCTCGGGACCGATTTGAATAACGATCGGGCCATCGATTTTGTGGTTACCGGATGGCAGAAGGCGCCAGTGGCGTTCATGAATCCGCGCGAAGGGATGTTTCGAGCAACGACTCCGTGGAGCAGCGATATGCCGGCTCCGGCAGCGGGAGTGGCTGCATTCGATTTTGACAAGGATGGCTGGATGGACCTGGCCTTCACGCACTGGGGAACGCCCGGACTGAGTTTGTGGCGCAACGTTCCGGGAAAACCGTTTGAGCGAGTAGTCTTGCCAGACCTGGAATGGATGCGTGGCTGGGGCCTGGCTGCTTTGGATTACGACGACGACGGATGGATCGACCTAATTGCTGTGGGAGACAATTTTTCCGGAGAAGGCCGCGTTGTTCTGTTGCGCAATGAAGGCGGCAATGGATTTCGCGATGTCACCGCGCTGACCGGATTGGACAAGATCGTCTTGCACAATCCGCGCGGAGTGATCGCATTCGATGCTGACGGCGATGGTTCGGTGGATTTGCTGATCACACAGAATCATTTGCCGCCTGTGCTTCTGAAGAACGAAGGAGGCAATCGATATAACTGGCTGAAGCTGCAATTCAAAGGCACGAACGACAACAAGACTGGAATTGGAACGAAGGTTGAGATAAGCGCAGGCGCATTGCAGCAGAAGTGGGAAATCAGGGGGGCGTCCGGGTACTTGGGGCAAGGCCCAACGGAAATTGTGGCCGGGCTCGGGGCTGAGCGGGGCGCGGACGTGGTTCGGCTCCTGTGGCCCACCGGAGTTGTGCAGGATGAAATGGAAATTCCGGCTCACAAGACGGAAACGATCACGGAGATCGACCGGCGCGGCAGTTCGTGCCCTATCGTGTTCGCGTGGAACGGGCAAAAGTTTGAATTTCTTGCGGACATGATCGGGCCTGGAATCGTAGGGCATTGGATCGCTCCAAATCAGCGGAATACGCCGGACCCGGAGGAATACCTGGAGGTGGCGGGATCGCAGGTGCAGGCAGATAACGGCGTCATTAAATTTCGAATGCTGGAGCCGATGGAAGAGCTGGACTATCTGGACCAGACGCGCCTGATCGCTGTGGACCATCCTTCCGATGTGGAGGTTTATCCCAACGAGCGTTTTATGACCAATCCGCCGTTCCCGAAATTCAAAGTGATTGCGAGTTTCGAAGCGCATCCGCCGCTGGGAGCTTGGGATGATCGCGGACACAACCTGTTGCCCCTGCTGGTCGAGCGAGACCACAAATATGTGACGGACTTTCCGGATGCGCCTTACGCGGGCTTCGCTGCGATGCATACGATCGAGATGGACATTGGACCTTGGGACCCAGCGCGTCCACTGCGCCTTCTAATGGACGGATTTACCGATTACTTCAGCGCAAGTTCGATGTACGCGGCGTGGCAGGCGGGAATTCAGCCGGTGCCGCCTTACGTTGAGATGCTGGACGATTCGGCGAAGTGGGTGAAGGTGGTGGACGACATGGGATTTCCGGCAGGGCTTTCGAGAACGATGGTCGCGGACCTTACCGGGAAACTTCCGCCAGGCACGCGGTTCATTCGGATCACGACAAACTTGAAAATCTATTGGGACCGCATCCTGGTGGATAATTCTGCTATCGATACGCCGTTCAAGACGACAGAAGTGCCTTTAGCCAAAGCCCAATTGCAATTTCGCGGATATCCGCGCGTGGTGGAAGGGAATCCGCGCAACGATTTGACCTACGTGTACGAAGATGTGAGCGCGACCGGGCCGTATTCGAGGCAGATTGGAAACTACACGAGATACGGCGACGTAACAGATTTGTTGCGCGCAACGGACGACGAGTACGTGATCTTTGGTTCCGGCGACGAAGTAGCGGTAGATTTCGACTCGACGCATTTGCCGGAGTTGCCAGACGGTTGGACGCGCGATTATTTCTTTTATGCCAATGGGTTCGCGAAGGACATGGATTTCTACGCGGCGCACGGCGACACTGTGTCGCCACTGCCTTTTCACACGCTCACACCGTATCCATATCCGAAGGGCGTCGGTTATCCAGAGGACGAACGCCATTTGAAATATATGCTGGAGTACAACACGCGCGGGGTTGCAGGGCCGGCGGGTGACACCTTCCACTTCGACTACACTAGGCCAGACCGGTAATCGACTGTCCCAGCGATTCCTAGAACTGGAAGCGGGCGCCGAATTGCGCGGCAAACGCTGTCGCGCCTGGAGCCAGTTGGTCTACCGTGCGATATCCGGGAGTGTTGCGCGGTGTCGGAATGGCCGTAAGTGCAGGGCATACAAGATTGGTATATAACGCCGCGTTTACGGGAGTGCATCCGCCCTGAGCAGGCGGGAGCACGGATTGGGCGACGGTTTCGCCGACGAAGCCAAAAACATCGGGATCCGAATAGAGGTTGCTGGAATTTGTCAGGTTAAATAAGTCGGCACTCAAACGGAGCGAATAGCGTTCGGAGATTCTGAAGTCCCTGGCGATGCGCATGTCCCAATTGTAAAACGCAGGCTGGCGACCAGGGTATTCGGGCAGCAAGAACGGCTTTCCATTGCCAATCTGAACTGTGGGACGATCATTATTTGAAAACTGATTTATAACACCGTCACCGTTGAGGTCTATGTTGGAATAGGCCGGGTAAGCGAGACCGCTGTGAAGAATGAAGTTCGTGCTCCAGGTGAAATGCCACGGGAGATCGTACACCAGGCCGCCCTTAAGCTGGTGTGTGATATCGAGGCCATCACGCCCGTAATCCAAATTCAGGTTGAAGGGATCTTGCGGACCATAGAATGTCTCTGTATCGCGCTCGCTGGAAGCGTTGGAGTAATTCCGCGACCAAGTATAATTGGCAAAAAACTGAAAGCGCTGAGCGAAACGCTTGTTTACTCCCAATACGAATTCCTGATAATTTCCGCGGCCGAAACTACCCAGTTCACTTGAACTGAAAAGGGTAGGATCCAGGAACGTAGGAGATGCGACCCACTGGGTAACACCCTGTATAGTCTGCTGTGAAACTGTTCCGTCAATGAGAGTTCGACCGAGCGCGTCCCTGCCGCCCGGAATAAAGTTTCGAAACCAATTGGTGGTGCTGAAACCTCCTGTACGCAAGTCGGTAGAATGTACGAACGCATAGTTCGCAGAAACGGTCCAATTGTTCGTAAACGAATGTTCTACGCCAACCGTGAGATTCGAAACCCGCGGATTGCGGAAGGACGGATCCACATAGCTGATTGCCGGACATCCGACAACGCTCTCGCAGAGGTCACTAACACCGATAGGCAAAGTCGACGGAAAGAGATAGGGGAACGCTGCCGCCCCGGCAATTGTGCTCGGGGGCGCACAAAATGCGAAGAATTGCGATGGACAAAAGATGGTTGCTTGCTTTGAGGTACCGATTGTTGGAAAGAAGATAAGCGGTGTTTGCGCGTAATAAAGTCCCCAAGAGGCTCGGACAACTGTGGGATGCTCGGTACTGCCTACGTTCCAAGCTATGCCCACGCGCGGGCCGAATTGCCCGAAATCATCGGGAACGCGCTGAGGGGGTGCGACCTGCTTGCTTGAGGTTCCTTCGCCGATCCAGACAACATTCCCGGGAATGGCAGATTGCGGCTGGGGATTCCAGGTACCGTCCCAACGAAGACCGTAGGTCAAGGTGACACGCGAGGTAAGCTGCCACTTATCTTCCCAATAGAGTCCGAATCCGGTCTGGTAGTTGTTGAAGAGGGTGTTGGACTTGAAGAGCGCAGCCAGCTGCTGCTGTTGGCTGGTATCGGTTTGACCATTCAGACCAACGCCTTGTATGAAAAAGAACGGGTTGGGGGGGGAAATCGACGTCGGAATACCGCTAGTATTAACCGCGCACCACGGATTAGTAGCCAGGGGACCTGGTTCGAAATCGCACAGGGTATTAAATTCATACTCGCCTTGACTCCAGCCGGCAAATATATCTTTGCGGTCGGTGAATGAGTCGACATCGCCTCCGAACTTCATATCGTGCTTGCCGAATGAATAGGAGAAGTTATCCGCTCCTTGGAGTTTTCCGGCATCATTGTTGCTCGGCAGATAGAAACGCTGTCCAAATGACAAGCCAGTTTGGTTGATCAGAATCTGTGGCGCTCCATTAAAAATTGCATGGCGTTTACGGGTCTCACCGCTGACTTCAACTCGAATCTCATTGACCTTGCGTCCGAGGACAGTCGTAAGAGCAAATACACCTCCGATCCCTTGGTTTACGAAATTTTCCGCGGTGCCTATGGAATAGGGCGTTTCCGTTTGTCCCTGGCCGCCAGTGAAACCATTTGTGTGGTTGCGGCTGCCAAGTCCACGGATGCTGAAGTGATTCGCCGGACTAAACTGATAGTCGTAGTGACCAAGAAGCGTGAAGAAATTCTGGTATTGATTGTGCGCCCCGTTAAGAGCTCCGATCGTGGGCACACCGTAGCAAGCAGGCAAGAGGGCCTCTCCGACAGCACCAGCGGCGCACCCGATAGGTAGAATATTGGTGGTTCCAGGCGTAGGCGGTCCGATAATCGGGCCCGGTGATGCTAAAAATGCTGCGCATCCGGGGACCGCGCCGGTGCAAAACACGGTGTCAAGCGGGCCGTTCTCCCGCTGGATGTCGGTGGCGAGGAAGAGAAACTGGCGGTCTTTGTGGATAGGGAAACCGACGGAGCCGCCGAACTGGTTTTGGTTATCGATGTTGGAAGGTTCGCCGAGACCGTCATTAGCGGTGATGGAGCCGCCGCGATAATATTCGTGGGCTTCGCCATGAACTGAGTTGGTGCCAGACTTGGTCACCACGTTGAGCAAGCCGCCGGTGGCACGGCCGAATTCAGGAGCGAATCCATTGGTCACAACTTGAAATTCCTGCACCGCTTCGAGCGGCACCGTCAGGTTCTTTGTTTCCAGGGAGCCGAAATTTTCGCCGAAATAGTTGTTAGTGGCGTCGGCGCCGTCGATTACGAGTCCGCTGTAATCGCTTTGTTGCCCGCCCAAACGGATACCACCGCGTAGTCCAGGAACGACCTGAGCAGAGGGAGTAAGAAGGGCTATGTCTCGATAATCGCGTCCAGGGAAGGGGAGATTCTCGACGCTTACCGAGTTGAGCAATTGCGTTATTCCGGCAGTGCTGGTGTCAATGACCTCGCCGTTGGCGGCGGTGACTTCCATGGTCTGGGACTGAGTTTTGAGCGGCATGGTGATGTCCAGCTGCAAGGATGCTCCGACGTTTACGACGATCTGCTTTACGGTGGTGAGCGCAAAGCCATCGGCCGCAGCCGTGATGGTGTACTCGCCGGGCGCAACGTTGTCGAAGACATAGGTGCCATCGGGCTCGACCTGGATTTCGCGGCGAATGCCGGTGGAAGGATTCGTCAGCGTCAATTTCGCAGTGGCAACAGACGCGTGAGACGTGTCAAAGACCGTTCCACGGATTGCGCCGTACTGGGTGTTTTGCGCGAGCGCAGCTCCGGATAGGAGCATGGTGCACGTCAGCATTACAGCCAGGAATGCGGCCTTCCAGGTTTTCATCGCGATTCTCCCGGTGCGAGAAAAAAAGTTTGTGTTAGGAAAACGAGTTGTTAACAAACCACAATCTGCGTTGTGGATAGCAAATCTCGTAACATACTGGAAAAACAAATTTTCTTAACAGATCGAAAATGCATTTCAATCTTTAGAAATTTGCTTTTGGAACACGTGCCCCGGTCCAAGATGGGCCGTAGGCTAACTAACGTACTGAGTGGAGTCAACAAGAAACTGGGACAGCGCGCAGAGTTTTCCACAGTGGCGGATGCAGGATAAGAACGTTCAATGAAATTGCGCGGGCGCGTGTGCCGGTGAGGGGCATTTGTTAGAATCTGTAGCGAAATGAAACGAAGGCAATACGGCGGACGATTGGGACTGCTCGGCGCAGTCGTTCTGCTGGTAGTAACCTGGGATTTAGTGGCGCAGCCAATTGCGCAACAGACGCAAACGGAAATACTTCGCCGGCGTTCAGAAGTTGCTAATCCATTTCACGTGCAATTCGAAGATGTTACCCGCGAAGCGGGGATTCATTTTCATCACGAGCGCGCCGCGTCACCTGAAAAACTCTACTTGGAGACCATGGGTGCGGGTGTCGCGTGGATCGATTACAAACAAGACGGCTATTTGGACGCATTTTTCGTAAACAGCGGTTACACGCCTTTTTTTCATCCTAAGGATCCGCCGCAGCCGGCCCTCTATCGCAATAATCATGATGGCACGTTCACGGACGTCACGGCTGCGAGCAAAATTCACACTGATGGGACGTTTTTCTTTGGCGTGGCGGTGGGCGATTACGACAACGACGGCTATCCGGACATCTACATGACCGGTTACCGACATTCGGTGCTGTTGCACAACAATGGCGACGGCACCTTTACGGATGTGACTGCTAAAGCCGGTGTGGGCAACGATGGAAACTGGGGAACAGCAGCGGGTTGGTTTGATTACGACCACGACGGCAAGCTGGACCTGCTGGTGACGAACTACGTTCAATATGACGAAGATCATCCGGTCGCCTGTGGCGAAAACAAGCTCGGCTATCGCGCCTATTGCCATCCCGACAGTTTCCGCGGGACTTCGATGCGGCTGTATCACAACAACGGAGACGGCACATTCACCGATATGACGGCCAAGGCAGGGTTGGTAAACACGGATGGAAAGAGTTTGGCGGTTGTCCTGGCGGATCTGAATGGAGATGGCTGGCCTGATATTTTCATTGCGAACGACACGGAGCGAAATTTCCTGTATCTGAACAATGGGGACGGGACGTTCCGCGATGCGTCGTACAAATCCGGAGCGGGATTCAGCGAAGATGGGCGGCCCGAGGCGGGTATGAGCGCGGATGCCGCGGATGTGATGAACAACGGTTTGCTGTACCTTTTCGTCAGCCATTTGGATTTTGAGCTGAACAGGCTATACCGGAACAATGGCGACGGAACGTTCACTGACTACACGATTGCCTCAGGGCTAGGGCAAACAAATATCCTGAACAGCGCATTCGGCGCACGCATGTTTGATTTTGACAATGATGGTTGGCGCGATCTGCTGGTAGTGAACGGGCACATCCTCGATAACATTGCGCTCTATCACCCCGAGGTGACCTACGAGGAAGAAAAGAAGCTCTACCGCAACATGGGAAACGGTGTTTTTATGGATGCGACCCGCTCGCAGAATGCGGGTTTTCGTGCTCCGCGCGTGGGACGCGGCCTAGCGGTTGGCGATTATAACAATGATGGCTGGCAGGATTTTCTAGTTAGCAATAACGGAGAAGACGCGCAGCTATTTCGCAATAATGGCGCGAACGAGCAGCCCGCAGCGGGAAATCACTGGTTGGCTGTGCGCCTAATTGGGACTAAAAGTAATCGCGATGGGAACGGCGCGGCGCTGAAAATGGTCGCCGGAGATTTGACGAGTTACGATCAGGCGAAAGGCGGAATGAGTTATTGTTCGGCGCAGGATCCACGGATTTTTTTTGGACTGGGCAAACGCGATAAAGTGGATCTGCTGGAAATTAGGTGGCCGAGCGGGATCGTCGATAGATTCCAGAACCTGCCGGTCGACGATTTCTTATTTGTGGAAGAAGGAAATCGTGAGGCAAAGGCGATACAGTTCAAGCAACACCACAAGTAACTTCATTCACGTTCGCCAATGAAGCACCGGCGGCGCACACGAAAGCTATAAATCCGATTTCCTGCCCACTGTTATGATTGGTTTTCCGTCCTGCTAAGACATTCCTGTCGCCACTAAGTATTGGCCGCGTAATTCCAAATGGACTTGCGGCAATGGTTTCGGTGGCGGGCCGTCAAGAACCGAACCATCGACAGCGGAGAAAACTCCGCCATGGCACGGGCAGGCGAAAATGCGTTCCTCGGGCCGATAAAATGTTGGACACGCAGCGTGCGTGCACAGGCGGCTGAATGCGAGAAACGTTCCTTCCGAAGGATGTAGCAGGAAGCAGGGATGCTCGTCATTGGGGTAGGAAATGATCTTCACACCGCCAACGGGTATGTCGCCTACGTGGGCCACCACCTTGACCGGGTAGGAATTCTTTCGAGCACGAATAAAGACGATTAGTCCACTGAAAGCGGCGGCGATGCCGGCGGCAGTCAAATATTTCGCGAACTTTCGGCGGGGTATTTGAACGTTGTCCGGCTTTGCGATGAGACTTCTCCTGGAATTCCACGGCCACGAGTTCTGCTTACAAGCTTGCGGGTTCTGCTTTAATACCGTTGCGTAGCGCGACGACCTCGGCTTTTAGCTTAGCTACTTCGTCCGTGAGCAGGCGGGCGACCACCCGCTCGTAGCCTGCAGCGGCGCGCGCGGCAAGCTTCTCCAGCATCTCACGCTCGTCGGCGTCGATGTCATTTCCGGATGCATGCGGCCCAAGCAGAAGCACGGCAGTGGCTTCGGGGATTCCGCTGCTCACCGGCACGGAAAGGCAAGGCGCCTCCATTCCGGCCGGCAACTCAAGAGATTCGGAATCTTCCTGGCTCAGACGAACCGGCTCGCCAACCTCCAGGCTGCGCAAGGCAATTGCGTCAGACTCCGGACGCAATTCTTCCTTTGTGCAGATGCCCCACCCTCTGGCATCTTTCGATCGCCGGAAGACGTTTCCCTGGCACCGAAATACTGCGCAGGATGACAAGCAAAGCGCGCGCGCCGTGCTTTCCACCAGCAGACCGTCGATCTCTTCAAGACATCCCGCGCGCGCGATTTCTTCGCTGGTGGCCTTCAACTGGCGCTGCGCGTAGTGGAACTGGCGATTGAACACGCCGTCGACCAGCTCTACTCCGATTTCGTGCAAGCGCTGCATCAGAAGTAGGAAAATAGGAGCCAAGACCAACGGCCATACCCACCCAGGCAGGCGAAAGCCTTCTTCGACGTTTGTCAACTTCTCATGGAGTTGAAAAATTGGCACGCCAAGGGCCAAGCTCAACACAACCAATATCGTTCCGTGGCGAAGAGGAATCCACACGCGCACAACACGGCGCTGCCATACAGCTTGTGACGCGAAATAGGCGAGCACTCCATTGGGAAGATATAGAAGCCCGATGAAAGCTTGCGAGGGCGAGAAACCCCACAGATGGCGAAATAAGTCGGCCGACTGGCAAAGTTCGGCAAAGATGTAAGCTGGGAGACCGATGGCGCATCCCCAAATCACCCAGCGCATGCGCTTCTCTTCGAGCGGCGGTAGGCTGCGCCGACGTTCCAGCAGGATCAGGAGAACGAGCGCGTCCACCGCAAGGCCCGCCAGGAAAGTGATTTCTGTGATGCGCTCGGTTGGGTGCCCGAACATGTTTCGAAAGCCCAGGAGAGTAAGTACAGTGATTGTGATCGCGATTAGCGGCACCGCCCACTGCACTTTTCGCCAGTGTGGCTCCGTTCGGTCATTGGGGAATCGCAGTGCGAAGATCAAAAGACCGGCAAAGGCGGCGCCTTGAGCCAAGGCTTCCGCCAACTCCTGAGCGAATACGGCGAGCGGCCAGCGTTGCAACAGCGCGTAATAAGTGAAGGACTGTCCTGGATTTATCCATATCACGTAGAGAAACAATCCCCAGGTCATCCAACTCGGGCGGGTCCAAACCAGCCAGAATGCGATGACGATCACAACGATGCCGACCAGCGTGTCGGCAAGGAGCACGGCTCGTTCAGCCGGCTTCAATGGAGCCGGCACAGATTCAAGATTGATAGATTTATCCGGACCTCCGAACTGCGGTTTGATTGCGAGATTAATTTGACGGTACGGAAGTGCGAATTGCATACCGCCCAGACCGCCGAGAACCGCGACCAGACTGGCGCATCGCGGAGTATTGATGGGAATACAGCGCATCGCCTTTAGGTCTATGCGGTCAGCTGGAACGATACCGGCAGAAGCTGCCGGCGATTCCGCAGGTGATGGAAAAGGGGAGACGACGTCTGTGATGTTTCCGTCATTGTCCACGGAGAGACCGAATGAGCCGAGCGAATCGATCACTCGTTGCAGGCCGGGAGCGATCATCGCAAGCGCCCAGACCGTCACCAGGATTAGAAGTACCCGGCCTACGCTGAATCGACTGGATTGGTCTTTTTCCGTTGAGCCGTTTCGCGGTCCCATGGCGCCTCAAATAGGTTCGAGATTCACTATGAGAGGCCGCTAGATTACGAAACTCTGGAGCTTATTAACAGTTTTTTGCTGGTGTGAAGGTTCGTTATGAAGAATCGTCCTATTGCTGGGCGAGATGTCCAAGCTGAAGGCGGGTTTGGAGCATGCTCAGAATCGTGTCGCGGGCGATCATACCGACGATATTGCCTTCTGATATGACCGGCATCTGGTTGATGTCCTGGCTTTGCATGCGCTGCAAGACGCCAAGAGCGGGCTCACCCGGGGAAGCGGAATGGATGCGATCGAGAGGCAACATTACCGCTTGAATTGAGGTGTTGGACCATTCGTCCCGCGGAACCATGCGCGCCGCGTGTAACGTAATCAGACCCACGGGACGGACCGGACCAGACACTATGTGAACGCGGCGTCCGGTGCGCAATACTTCGTGTACATATTCTTCGATGGACATGTCGCGTGTAACCGTCGGGATGTCATGAGTCATCAAGTCCGCCGCTAGAACATCCGTGAGCGTGTTGCGCATAGCTACCTGCATAAAGCTTTCCTGCGCCGCGCTAAGCAGGAACCATCCGATGAATGTGGTCCATAGACCGTCGATCCAATCTCCACGCAAGGCTATCCAGATCCCCGCGATGATCATCATATACGCGAAAATCTTCCCTGCTGTGGATGCAATTTTCGTCGCGCGGGTGAAATTGCCGGTAACTCCCCAAGCAATACCGCGAAGGATGCGGCCACCGTCGAGGGGAAATCCGGGAACAAGATTGAAGACGGCCAGAAGGATATTAATTTGCCAAAGCCAGACGGCTGCGGCATGAACCATGTCGTTCCCGTGAAAATAGCGGGCCACGAGCCAGAAACATCCGCCTAGAAATACGCTGGAAAGGGGGCCGGCGATGGCGATGTTGAATTCCTGTTTGGCGTTGTCAGGCTCTCGAGAGATCCGCGCCAAGCCGCCAAAAACAAAGAGCGTGATGGACGCCACTGGGATTCGGTAGTACTTCGCTACGACGCTATGGCTTAGCTCGTGAAAGATTACAGAAGCGAAAAAAAAGATGCTGGTAATGATGCCAAGCGCCCAATGTTGCGCCGGAGTCCAATCGGCGTGCTGCGACGTGAATTGAGTGCCAAGCGAAAACGTAATCAGGAAAAAAATGATGAACCAACTCGCGTGTAGGTAGATCGGAATGCCGAAAACGCTTCCCAGACGTATTCCGGTGGCAGGCGCGGAATTTCGAGCCGTGACTGGGGGCGGTCCAGATGTCGACCCAAATCGAGATCCGGAGGAAGCGGGTTCGTGCGACTGTTCCATCAGCGTGATTTTAACAGGCCTTCGCGCCTATTGCACTTTTACAACGACATAACAGTCGCCTTCACTCAGAGGCTTGTTTTCTAGCTGTGTTAACATCAGGGCGAAAGTGCAATCTTAGAATTTATGAAGATAAACGAGAATGATTATTGACCGCAGAAATTTCCTTAAGACGATGGCTGCGGCCGGCTCCCTCGCTGCCCTGCCGTCTTTTGCTGATCCTATATCCACACCAGGCTCGTTCGATTTCGTGTTTTTCACGGACACGCATATTCAACCTGAACTCGACGCGGCGCACGGCTGCGAGATGTGCTTCAGAAAAATTGCCGGCCTGAATCCGGAATTCGCGATGATGGGCGGAGATCACGTATTCGATGCCTTTGGCGTCAATAATGTGCGCGCGGGCATGGTGTACGACCTCTACGAGCGCACCGAGCAACAGCTCGGCATACCGCTGCACCACGCGATCGGTAATCACGACGTGTTTGGCGTTCTAGCCAAGAGCGGCGTTGCGCCTACCGATCCTGCGTACGGCAAAAAGATGTACCAGGACCGTATGGGTCAAACCTACTACTCATTTGATTACAAGGGCTATCATTTCGTAGTGCTGGATTCGATTCAGCCGACGGAGGACCGCCTGTGGGAAGCTCGCGTGGACGAAGGCCAACTCCGCTGGCTGCGCGGTGATCTGAACGCTCTGCCGCATGGCACGCCGGTTATCGCCGTTGTCCACTGTCCGCTGGTGACGGCGTTTGCAACCTACGCCTATACCCAGATCGTTGGCGCGGATCGTAAGTACAACACCATGACCGTTGCCAACGCACCCGACGTGCTGCAAATTTTCGAGAGAGCGAACGTTTTAGCGGTCTTGCAAGGGCATACCCACGTCAACGAAGTGGTGGACTACAAGAGCACGCAGTACATTACCAGCGGAGCCGTCTGCGGAAATTGGTGGCACGGGCCGCGCATGGGCACGCCGGAAGGGTTTACAGTGGTCAGCCTGCGCCACGGAAAAATCAGCTGGCGTTATGAGACCTATGGATTCCACAGTGTTGATTCTCGCAATAAGCCCTAGCCATCGAGAGGCCGCATAAATCCCGCATATCGCGTTTAGTTTTCCACGGCGTGTTCCAGACACCACGAGCCTAGTCCCCGCGGTAACTCTTAATTCCCGTGTTTTGAATAATGGGGCAGATGGATATCTCTATGCATTAACAACTGCGCCCGGCAACCTCAGGAGGCTGCCATGACGAATATGATCGGTTTCGGGGAAGTGCTAGGAGCAATTTTCCTTTCTTTTGCGGTGGCGTTGACGCTCCAGTGGATCGGGTTGGTGGCGTTAATGCGGTTGATGCCGGCGAAAAAGGCTGCGGTGCAACGAGCAGAGCTGGAGGCTTCCAGCACGCGCGGAAAAGCTAGAGAACTGACGCTGATTACGCGAGACCGCAAGAACGCGGCCTGAATACCGGAAGTTCGCAGGTTCTGGCCTCGCAGCCTTGACAAGTGCTTCGAGTAAGTCCGCAGAGGATGTTAACGGCTTAAGTAGTAGGGAAATTCGGGAGGCAAAGGAGGCACAATGCTGTTTCTTAGATTCTTTCTTTTCGTAATAAGCTCCGTGTTCGTTGTCGTAGCCGTTCTGTTGGTGGCTTACGACATTTTTCTTATTTTCCAGGTTGGCCGGTGGCTCAAGCCGAAGGAACCTCCAAACGACAACGTAGAGGGCGATCAGGCCGGCGAATCGTCGGCTCCGAGACCGGCAGTTACTGCGTCTGCTCCTGCTCCTGTTAGCGCACAGCTGAGGATTGCGCGGTCAAGACGCGCGATTCGTTGGGCAGCGGCTGCAAAACTTGTGGCGGCGGCCGCGCTTTGCGCTCTGGCTGCATCGAGCATCCTGGTAGTGCCAGACGGCAACGCGGCGGTTCGCATCAGCCAGATTTCCGGCGTACGGCCTGGAACGCTGTACGCCGGAACGCATTTGATTGCCCCGCTCATCGAACGCGCGCAGCTTTACGATGTGCGCGATAAAGTTTTCTCTACATCCGCGGCGGAAGGTACGCGCGAAAAACTGGAAGTTTTAAATGTGGAAACGCGCGAGGGACTGGAAGTGGGTTTGGCGGTCACAGTGCGCTATCGAATCGACCCACGGCGGCTCGATTACGTGCAGGCAAACCTGCCACAGCCAATTGATCAGGAAATTGTGGCTCCCGTAGTTACCAGTGTGTTCCGCGAGGTGGCGCCGAATTATGTGGTGCGCGATATCTTTGCCGTCAAGCGCGAAGAATTCCGGCAGCACGCCACGGAAATCATTACCGCGCGACTAAGCAGCGACGCCATTGTGGTGAAAGAGGTGTTACTGCGCAAAGTCCAGCTTCCCGAAGAATATGCGCAAGGCCTGCAAGGTCTGCTGCTCAAAGAGCAAGAAGACGACCGCGTAACCGTGGATCAGAGCATTGAACAAAAGAAAGTGAAGATCGCAGAATCCCAAGCTGAGGCGCAAAAGGTCCGTCAAATCAAGCATGCTGAAGCGGATGCACAAACGCGTGTGCTGATGGCCAAGGCCGAATCGGACTCCATGCAGTACACGCTGCCACTGAAACAGAAGCTGATTGAACAGTCGCGCTTGGAAGCCGAAGCACGCAAGCAGACCACGATTCAAGATGCAGAAGCGCAAGCGCAGGCAAAAGTGATCAACAGTAAGGCCGATGATGAAAGCAACAAGCTGAGATCGGAAACGCAGAATGTACTGGTAGTGAAGAATGCCGAAGCAGCCGCGCAAGCCAAAGTAATCGATGGGAAGGCTGAGCTCGAACGGCGCAATCTGATGGCTGACGCCGAAGCGCACAATATACGAGCGACCGCGCAGGCAGAGGCCGAAGAGTTACAACTAGAAGCAGCTGCGCTGAAGACCAATCCACTTCTGGTCCAGTACACCGTGGCCCAGAGACTGTCCGACAAAGTGCAAATCATGATGGTTCCAAACGACGGGAAATTTTTCTTTACGAATGACGTGCTGAAATCCGCTTCCGCGGCGTTCGACCCTCTGGTTAAGGGCAAATAATTGAGCACTGAGGGTTGCAATGGCTGACAAGTTTCGAACGATGATTTTCGCCACGCAGGCTGCTTTTGGGAGGTGTGCTATGATTACAATTCAAAGCTTTGTGCAATTGGCACAAGCCGATGCGGCTCCTTCCGCGACTCTCTCTTCGACGCGCATTCATCCTTTCATTGCTTCTGTCTCTTGCGACCGTCTCCTCAAGAGGGCAAGCGCCTGTGCCGTTCCCGTCTGATTGGACGAATGCACTGGGTTTGCTCGCAGACAAAATTGCAGAGGTTACCAAACGTGGCGAGGGGCTATCAATGGAAGTGAAGAACATTTCCTCGCTGAGTGCCGCGGATGTTGACGGCCTTCGCCAACTGCTTGTGACGGATCTTTCGCGTCGGAATCGGCGAGTCGTGACGGCATCGTCTTCGGACGCGGCGCTGCAAGTTACATTTTCAGAATCGGCGGATGGCTACGTGTGGATTGCGCAAATCCTTGGCGGGGACAAGGAGAATCTGGCGATGGTCAGCGTCCCGGCGCCAAACCAGAAAGCGAGCTCGAAGGAGGCTCCTTTAACTTTGCATCGGAAGTTGATCTGGGAACAGGACACGAAGATTCTGGATTTTGGAATACTTCGGGACCCCACGGCCGGCGAACCCTCGATGCTGATCGTCCTGGACACCGACAAGCTTTCTTTTTACAGCTCTGAAGACAGGGATTGGAAGTTATCGCGCACCGTTGATCTTCAGCATGGGCGTCCAGTACAACGCGATGTGCACGGACGGCTCGATTTAAAAGCAAGTAAAGTGGAATTGCCAGACGCCGAGTGCACTGGAGATTTCCAGCGTCCGGAAACTGTCAAGTGCGCGAGCATAACAAAGACTGCGGATACTGAAACTCCGAAGCAGCCGATCGCAATACAAGGGCGGAGTGTAGAAGATTACGCCGTTTTAGCAGGCACTTGCGGCGACGATTCTCTCACGCTAGCCAGTGGAACAGGGGATTGGACGGAACCAGATTTCATTCAGGCGTACGAAGGAAGAAATCTTTCGGCGGCAAGCCAGCAAATCCCCATTTTGGGGCCAGTTCTTGAATTGTGGGGTAATGACGACGGGAAATCGGCGCGAGTTGTTTCACGAAATTTCAAAACGGGAGTTTATGAAGCTTCGATTGTGTCTGTGTCTTGCGGTGATTAGCTTGGTGCTGGCGGGCGCTGCGCCATTGCGGCCGGCGCGGCGACCGCGATATGGAGGTACGTTACGTGTCGAGATTGGAGCCACGGTACAGTCGCTGGATCCGGCCGTGGCGGCTGCGAATTCGGAGGAAGCAGAGGCGAAAGCTGAGCTGGATGCGTTGCTTTACGATCAGCGCAGCGAAGACAGCACGTTTGTTGGCACAGCTGGAAGTGGGCCTTTCCGCGTGTCGTCCTGGGAAGCTGGAGCGCGCGCGACATTTGCCGCCAATCAAGATTATCGTGAGGGCAGACCATTCGTGGATTTTGTCGAAATTCAGATGGGCCGACCGGCGCACGATCGCGTAGTGGACCTCGAACTCAACAAAACGGACTTTGCACAGATTCCCGCGGAACATGCGCGCCAAGCGGCAGATCGCGGTGTGCGTGTTAGCGCCTCGCAACCGAACGAATTACTAGCCCTGGTTTTTCTCAAGGGGCATTCGGCAATAGAAAATACGCGGGTTCGGGAGGCCATTGCGCGATGCATCGATCGCACCGCAATTGTAAATTTTATCTTGCAGAAAGAAGGTGAGCCAGCCGGCGGATTGCTGCCTCAGTGGTCCGGCGGCACAGCTTTTCTTTTTCCCATCGAGACGGATACGCGCACCGCTAAAGAAATCTGGTCTCAAATCTCGCCATCGCCGAAGTTAGTGTTGGGATATGATTCGGCTGATGCGCTGGAACAGAGTGTCGCAGAGCGAATTGTGGTGAATGCGAAAGAGGCCGGTATTTCGTTAGTCTCACGAGCGTTGCCCGCTTCGGGAAAGGCATCGTCTGGACAGGTTGACGGCCCCACGCGTGGGACATTGCCGCATGTTGATGGGCGGCTCGTTCGCTTGCGAATGCCTTCGCCGCTTCCGCGCATTTCGCTTACGGCTTTCATTGACAGGCTGGGGCCGATCGCGGGAATTGTTGACAGCCCGCTTCCGCAGAGCGCATCGCCCGAGGACGTTTACTATTATGAGCGCAGCTTCATGAATAGTGGTCTCGTCGTGCCGATTGTTTGGATGCCGCAGGTGTATGGACTCAGCGCTCGTGTGCGAGATTGGAAGCAGCCGGCTGCGGGAAAAACATGGCCGCTTGCGGATGTATGGCTTGATTCGACAGACTCGCATTAGTTGTGGCCATGAGTAGATGGGGCCGCGCAGAAGAGGAATTGTGACGTTTCGCTCGAAACTTTTTGTCAATTTTATGTTGGCGCTGCTTTTGTCTGTCGGTCTGGTAACCGCGGGCGTGACCGTGGCGACCCGGCACGCTTTCGACGAGCTTAATCGCCAACACACCGATGCGTTGGTGGAACAATTTCAGCGGGAGTTCGAGCGGCGTGGGCATGATGTTTTAAACCGCGTGCAAGGAATCGCGGAAGCGGAACCTACCGTTCGGATGGCCATAGACCTGAGCCGTCCCAATGCCGATATTTCCGTGTATGTAAATGATGCGCACGGTGTAGCGCAGTCGCACCAGCTCGATTTCCTCGATTTCGTGGGTACCGACGGATCGATCATTTCGTCCGCGGAGTGGTCGGCGCGCTTTGGTTACAAAATGGAGTGGGTCACACAGAAAGAGGACTGGGCGACACGCGGATCCTTTCTGATGAAGCTTGATACCCAGGATGGCCCGGCGGTCGCGCTGATGGCCGTAGCTACGGTTCGCGTAGGGGACAAAGATTTGTATGTCGTGGGCGGCGAGCGTTTGGGCAAGGAGTTTCTGGGTTCGCTAGTTCTCCCGGAGAACATGCGCGCGTTGCTTTATCTAAATCTTGATTCTCCATTTCAGCCCTCGAATTTAATCGATAGCGCCGGGCCGGCAGTTGAGGCGGAGCGTTTCGAGCCCATTATTCAACGAGAGCGAACCCACCCTGGGTCACTGACCGAGAAAATCAACTGGACGTTTGACGCTGCAAGCGCCGAAATTTTTCACGCGATTCCCAAACTAGGGCGCCAGAACGAGTTGCTCGCTGTGCTGTTGATAGGGAGTTCGCAGCGAACCGTGGTGACACTCCAACGCCATATCTTGTGGCTGGCAATTGGCGTGGCCGCCATCGGCATTCTCTTTGGATTGTTTTTGAGCTGGTGGTCGGCGGTCCGGGTTACGCTCCCGGTGCGGAAGCTTGCGGCCGGCGCACGCGAGGTTTCCGACGGGAATTGGAATACGCGTGTAGCCGTGCGGGGGAACGATGAAATCGGCCAGCTTGCTCAGTCATTTAACCGAATGACGCAGGAACTGGTAGACCAGCGCGAGCGGTTGATTCAGGCCGAACGAGTGGCCGCCTGGCGTGAAGTGGCGCGGCGCCTGGCGCACGAGCTGAAGAATCCGCTATTTCCGCTCCAGACCACGGTTGAAAACTTGCAGAGAGCGAGTACACAGAATCCGGATCAGTTCGAAGAAGTTTTCCGCGAATCCACCGGCATTCTGCTGGCCGAGATTGAGAATCTGAAGACAATCGTTGGCCGGTTCAGCGATTTCGCGAAGATGCCCCAGCCTGAACTAGGGACGGTGGACTTAAACGAAATAGTTCGAAATGTTGTGAAGTTGTTCGAGGCGCAATTTTGTGCCGTGGGACGTCCGCCGATTACACCGGAACTCCATTTGGGAGAAAATCTGCCCACCATCCAGGCGGACACGACTCTATTGCATCGGGCCGTTGAAAATCTGATTCTGAACGCAATGGACGCGATGCCGGCCGGCGGCATTTTGATGATGCGCACCACTCAAAACGACGGGAATGTTGACTTTGAAATCTCCGATACCGGTGTTGGGTTAACACGCGAAGAAGCGGACAGAATTTTCACACCGTACTACACCACCAAGCAGCACGGCACGGGCCTGGGTCTCGCGATCGTGCAAGCCATCGTCGCTGACCACAACGGACGAATTTCGGTTGAAAGCGAAATGGGCGTGGGTACGGCGTTCCACGTTGAACTTCCGATTAAGCCGCCGCATCCTCAAACAACTCCCGTCGTGATGGAAGAAGCACACCAGAAAAAAGTAGAGGTATAAAGGGCCGTGCCTGCAAGAGCTCACATCCTGATCATCGATGACGACGCGAATACTTTGGCGTCGCTCGCGCGGGCGTTCCGTCTCGCCGGCCACGAAGCTACCGTTTGCGACAATGCAGCCCGCGCGATTGAGCTGGCCAAGGCCGAGCGGTTCGATTTGATCCTTTCGGATGTCGTGATGCCGGGACGGGACGGCATCGCGCTGCTGGAGGACTTCAAGAATTTAGGAGTGGAATCGACGTTCGTGATGATGTCAGGGCAAGCCTCAATCGAAATGGCAGTACGAGCCACACGCCTGGGCGCGAGCGATTTTCTTGAGAAACCAATCTCAACCGACAAGCTTCTGTTGACAGTCGAAAATACTTTGCGGCTCAAGCGGCTGGAGACGGAAAACCGTGATCTCAAAAAAAGATTGGGCCGCCATCACATTGTGTGGGCTAGCGCCGCGATGCGCGAAGTGATGGCGCAAGTCGAGCAAGTGGCAGCGAGCGAAACGCGCGTGTGTATCCGCGGAGAGACCGGGACCGGGAAGGAACTAATTGCACGTACCCTTCACGAGAAAAGCGCGAGACGTGCCGGGCCGTTCGTTTCGTTAAACTGCGCAGCGATTCCCGGTGAATTGGTGGAAACGGAGCTTTTCGGTCATGAGAAAGGTTCGTTTACCGGGGCGGCCGGACGCCACATTGGAAAATTTGAACAGGCCCATCGCGGAACGCTGTTTCTTGATGAGATCGGCGACATGCCCATCACTATGCAGGCCAAGCTTTTGCGCGTTTTGGAAGAAGGTGAGATGGAGCGAATCGGCGGGGACAAGCCGTTCGCGGTGGATGTTCGCATCGTGGTAGCGACGCATAGAAACCTCGAAGAGCACGTTCGACAAGGGACATTTCGCGAGGATCTGTACCATCGAGTGTTCGTGTTTCCGATTGTTGTGCCACCTTTGCGCGAGAGGCGCGAGGATATTCGCGCGTTGGCGGAGCATTTTATTTGCCAGTTAAGCGAACAGAACAGTTGGAAGGAAAAAAGCCTTTCGCCGGAAGCTATCACGGAACTCGAGCGTTATCCGTGGCCGGGAAATGTGCGCGAATTGCGCAACGTGGTCGAGCGTGTGTTGCTTCTCGCGTCGGCAGATGTGATCGAGGCGACTACCGTCACGCGGGCTTTGCCCACCTCTGAACAAGGGACTAGCGGAAACTTGGGCATACCCGCGACGTTCACCGCTGGCGCTCTCGGCCAGCGTGTTGAATCCTTTGAGCGCGAGACGCTGCTTGCCGAACTGAAGCGGAATCACAATCATATGACCAACACGGCCAGAGCGCTTGGCTTGGAACGCAGCCATCTTTACAAGAAGTGCCAACAGCTAGGAATTGACCTTCGCGCTATCCGCTCGGAGACCCCGTAAGTAATCCATCTGGACCAAGGGCTTCGGAGCGGATTCTCAAACCGGAATTTATTTCGCGTCAACTGCTGTATTCACCGGGATCGAAAGAGGTGAGCCGTCAGTTCTATCGAACTTTAGGCTGAGCCAAGCGGCCACGGTGGGCGCGACGTCAATCAATCGGGCGTGGTCGATTTTTCCGATTCCGATCGCAGGGCCATAAAGAATCATGGAGGCGCGCATTTGTGGACGATCGGGAAAATATCCGTGTGTGCCGCCTCCCCTGGAAGGATTTTTCAGGTCGCCGGTGTAGCCGAAAGCGAAAGCGGTTCCATCTGCGGCCTCAAGAGCGAGAAATGCGTTCGGGTCTCCGCCCATCGCAACGATTTCGTCATGGGTCGCTATGCGGCGGATTCCGCTTCCTTCCGCGCCGGCTAGCGAATCGAAAATATTGTGCAGCGTGGTCCGAGTGGCGTCATCATTCGGATCTTTTACGTAAATATATGCGGAGCCTCCATCGATTATTTCTGTAGCCTTCCAATCCGTGATTCGACCTTTGGAGTCGAGTGTTATCAAACCTTTTTGTTGAATCAAAACTCCCGGCCGCATCTCCTGTGAAATAGGAGCGAAGCCGTGGTCGGAAAGCACAACGAGCACGGTTTCCTGCCAGATGCCAGCTTTTTTCGCTGAGGAAATTAGCCGCGCAATTTGCGCGTCCGCCGTTTCAGTTGCGGCATTGGCCTCGGGACTGAAGGGACCTTTTTCGTGTTCCCAATGATCGACCATGGCCAGATGCAGTAGAAGGAGATCTGGCCTTTCATTTTCGATGGCGTAACAGGCAGCGTCAGTCCACACCGCGTCGGTGAGTTCGAGCGGAGGCACATCTGTTTTAAATGTTGGAAACTGCGTGGATATTTTTTCGAAGATGCCGGGCGTGGAAAGCGCGCGCACGAGTTTCATATCTTCGGGGATGCTAGCCCGCCAATATTCCGGAATAATGAAATCCGCCTGAGCGCCGGCCGTTACCGGCCAATGGATCAGCGCGGTTCGCAGACCAGCTTGCCGCGCAAGTTGCCACAAAGTAGGTACACGAATGTCTTCGGTGTACCAGCGGTAACCGCCAAAGTTTTGATTCAGGGGATCCCAGGCGGGGTTGGTGAAAATACCGTGCGCTCGCGGGTTCATGCCGGTGACCATCGCAGTGTGCGAGGGGTAGGTGACGGTTGGCATCACAGATTGCACGCCGTCGCTAGACGCGCCACTACGAACCATTTCTCGTAGGGTGGGAACTTTCAATCCGTGGGTGTCCGGCTCTGTGTAACTTTCGGGTTTCATGCCATCGACGCTGACGATTAACACGTGCCGAATGGATTTCGCCAAAGAAGACTGCGCCGGACGGGTTCCTAGCGTAGGGCTCGCTGCAATTGTTTTGTACGCCACCTTCGACAATATCGAAATCGTGGCGAGCAGGAAAACGCCGGCACAAAGCACTCGTATCATCTTTCGCCGCATTTGGTATCCCCCAAAGATTCGTCCAAACAGTGTCTACACTGCTCCTCAAATACAAGCACAGTAAGGTTACACCAGCGTTTCACCATCTCGCGCCGGCCGGAAAAAGCGGCAAAGAAGCAAGTGCGTCGGCAGGTACACGATAAATATCAAAAACACGAGCACCGCGAGGATGTGCAGCGGTGCTGGTCCCCATGTCCGGTGGAAAAAGGGATCGGCGTAAACGAAATTGATATTTGTCCTGGGTGTCGCCGCCAACCGAGCGAGCACAACCACAGGAATCGCTATTGCAGATTGCAGGATCCAACCTCGACGGTCATATCCAACACGTTTCAGCGCCCAAAGAAGCAGAAGTGGCATGACCACGTGAAAGAAAGATAGCGTGCGCACCCACAACGGAAAACTTGCGTCGAAAAGGTATTCGGTACCGCCGATAAAGTGCCGCCCGGTAAAAAATCTTCCGGCGGCGTCGGCAGCCCATACCGTATCGATTAGTAGAGAAGAGACAGCTTGGCTGGAGAGCACAAGAGCGCTGCTACGCCACAGGCCTATGCAAGTTAACACCACGGCAACATCACAAAGGTGCAGGAAATTTGCGACGCCCCAAGTATGCCAGTAAGCAGGAATCCAAATGAGCAGCCAACCGAGAGCGCCCCATCGAATCCATGTTGGAAACGAACTTGAGTGTGAAGGTAATGAAGCCATCTTCCGAGAACCGAGTCGCATCGTAGCAGAAGAAGCGAGCGCCAGTACTGTAATGAGTTTCGAAAAGACAGTATTGCGGGCTTTATAGACGGCGCAAAAGAGCGATTAAGCGCTTGCGAACAGTGCCGTGTGGCGATATCGTCGGTTACGGCAGTCACGGGCGGTTCTGAAGAATGGATGAGAAAAGGTATTACGACGAGAAAGAGGAAACCAAACAGATTCCGCTCGTGTGTGCGCATTGCCGCCAGGAGAACACCTATCCCGTGCGTTATATCGTGCGCACGAAAAAGGCGCAAATTCCTCCGGGCGGAAATGAAGAAGACCGTGCGAAATTTGCCAAAGCTCGCTCCTACATGGTTCGCGTAGATAACATGGTTGCTTGCCGCAACATTCGCTGCCGCAAAAGATTTGAACTCACCGGCCAAAGTGTCTTTCTAATTTAAGTCCACCAATATCTGTCCACTCGTTAAGGCCTTGTGCAGGAGGTCAAATAGAATCCCGTTCGCTCTTGTAAGGGCCTCGAAGCGCCGGTGTCGCGGTTTCGCCGTCCAAAATTTCACGGATCTTTTGAGCTAGAGTTCTTAGGTTGAATGGTTTTTGCAGGAATTCCATGCCGCCCTCAAGCACACCATGGCGAAATATGCTGTCGTCCGTATAGCCGGAAATATAAAGCACTTTTAGATCGCGACGGGCAGCGGCGATTTGGCTTGCGAGTTCACGGCCACTAAGCCGGGGCATCACAACGTCAGTAATGAGCAGTTGAATAACTCCTGGGTGTGCGGCGGCAATATCGAGCGCCTGAACGCCGTCGGCGGCTTCCAGCACCGCGTATCCCCGCGCTGACAAATATTCGCGCACGAGTTCACGCACGCTCTGCTCATCCTCGACGAACAGAATCGTTTCAGAACCAGAGGCCGGTGCGGGAATTGTTTTCACGGCGGCAAGCTCTTCCACTTTCGCGGCAACCTTTGGCAGGTAAATTTTAAAGGTGGTGCCGTGGCCGATCTCGCTGTACACCCAGATGTAGCCGTCGCTTTGTTTGATTACTCCGTACACCGTAGCCAGCCCAAGTCCGGTACCTTTACCTTGTTCTTTGGTGGTGAAAAATGGCTCAAAGATTCGGGCCTGTGTTTTCGCATCCATGCCACGGCCCGTATCGGTCACCGTCAACATAACGTATGGACCGGGTTCGACGATCGCATGTCGCACCGTATAATTTTTGTCTAGTTCGACGCTGGCCGTTTCGATGGTTAAGCGTCCGCCCTGTGGCATGGCATCGCGCGCGTTGACCACCAGGTTCAATACTACCTGCTCAATCTGGCTGGGATCGGCTTTCACGTTGCCCAGCCTGGCTCCGGGCATGAAGGCCAGTTCTATATCTTCGCCGATCACGCGCGAAACCATCTGGATCATGCCGCCGACGACTTCGTTGAGATCCAAGACGCGCGGCTGCAAAACCTGCTTGCGGCTAAACGCCAACAACTGGGCGGTAAGCGACGCTGCCCGCTCCGCGGCGGTTTGAATCTGCTCCACATGCGATCTTTGGGAAGAGGATTTCGGCAGCCGATCGAGCAGCATCTCGGCGTGCCCTTTCATAACCATTAGCAGGTTGTTGAAATCGTGTGCGACACCACCGGCGAGCTCTCCAACCGCCTGCATTTTCTGCGCTTGGCGCAACTGATCCGCGAGATGCTTACGATCGGTGATGTCTAGAGCGACGCCGATCACTCCGATCAATTCTCCTTCGCTGCCTCTTAACGGCTGCACGTGCGATTCAAACACGCGGCGTTGCCATTCCAATTCGTATGTTACGGATTCGTCGCGCAAAGCCTTTCTGTGAGCCGCGATCGGCGGGAATTCCGGATCCTTGGTCTGGAAATATTCAAATAGGGTCTTGCCAGTCAATTCATTGGTGCGCAGTCCGAGTAATTCGAGGCCGGCACCCACTCCCGAAGTGAATCGTAATTCCGTATCGGTAGTCCACAAGATGGCGGGCATTTTTTCAATCATCACGCCGAGCCGCGTGCGGCCTTGGTGCTGTTCCACCTGGGCTTTTTCAAGATCCTCTAACATACTGTTGATGGCGGTCCCCAGATAAGCGAGTTCATCCGCGCCGCGGATCTCCAGACGAGCGGAGAGATTGCCACTGGCTCCGATTTGCGTAATCCCATCGCTTAGGTCAGCGATGCGGGAAAGTATCACTCGCTCCAGAAGGTAAAGGGTACCGGCACCGAACAACAGCGCGGCAGAAAGCAGCAACATCGTGAACTGAAGCAAAGTGGTTTGACCCTGCGCGTAAATTGTACGTGGAAGGATGACGCGCAGAATTACAGCGGGACGGCCGTAAATATCATCCATCCGCTCATACGCGGCGAGCGAATCTTGATTTAGAACGCGAATCTGAGTGGGAGATTGGTCGGAAGTGCGATAGAAGTCTAGAGGGAAGTCCGCATTTGGATTCAAGCTATCGAAGCGCTCGACCATCAGCGGCATATGGACCATTTGGGAAAGATGCTCGATTTCAGCCGCATCGAGCACTCGCCCCATGATAAGGGTTCCGGCAATGGGGCCGCGGGAATCGCTGGTGAGAACAGGCCGCGAATCGACGAGCACCGGGCCGCACTGAAGCATCAAAATGCCCGAAACTTTGCTGTCCAGACTTCTGTGATTCAATATCGACGAACCGGTTTTCAGATCCTCATCGATGCCTTCGGGGAGCGGCACTTCTCCGGCCTGGGACAAGTCAAATCCCTTGGAGAAGACTTTGTGGCCTGAATTGTCCAGAATGATGACGAAGCTGACCTGAAGCTCTTGAAAAGTCGCAGCGGGGAATTCGGATTTCACGTAGTCTGGATTTGTTCCATGCACGTATGCATAGGTCTGATCCCACGATGCGTATTCGCTGGCGGTGCGGTCCAGGGTATTTAGTTCGTTGGTCAAAGCGCTCGCGGCGCGCTCGAGGTTATCTCTAGCGAAACTCTCTTCCAGGCGAGCGTACCCGTGCAGAAGAACTAGTCGAGAGAGTAAGAACAGACTGCCGATGGCGAAGAACATCGTCAGGACAATAATCAGCAGGGTCTTCTGCCGAAGCGAAGACGGAAGGTAAATTGCTCCGATGCCCTTGGCTCCCATGCGTGTAATTCAGTATATCCGTCGGTAAGATGCGCGAGGTTTAAGGGTGTCTTAGTCGTACACGGAACCATGCGCCCAATACGCGTTCCGCTAGGCTGGAAAACCTGCGGCACAAAGGATATGCTTCGTACATCCTTGATCGCGGAAGCCGCATCATTTTGGTCAGGATTTCTATGGCAGATTGCCGGGAGACACCAATGACGAAGGGTTCGCTCGTCTTGCGGCTGGCCGGAACGGTTGCTTTGTCGTTATCTGCTCTGGCAGGAAGCGCGTTCGCGCAACAGCAACAGGATGGCCCTTTGCCCGTAGCACCCGCGGTTCAAGCGCCGGCACAGAATGTTCCCACGCAGAATCCGCCCGAGACTCGCAAGCCTGTAGCCTCGGCGGATGCAGCACAAACTCCGGCGGCCATCGCTGCTCCGGCGAACGCCGCTGAGCCTTCGGCAGTTCCGGTCAGTGCGAAGCTTGAAGTACCGGCGGGAACGCACATCCCGCTTGTCTTGCACAACGCCATCTCGACTCGAAGCGCGCGGCCAGGGGATCCAGTCTATTTTGAAACTTTGTTCCCAGTCATGATTGATGGACATGTCGTGATTCCCGCAGGTTCGTATGTCAGCGGCGAGGTGAGCGAATCAAAGCGTCCGGGTCGAGTAAAAGGCCGCGGCGAATTGATGATTCGATTGAAAACACTGATTTTGCCGAATGCTTACATGGTCAACTTGAATGCGGTCCCGAGCAATGCAGGCACCGGTGGGAATGAAACGACAAATAACGAGGGCAAGATCATTGGCGATTCCAATAAGGGCGGCGACGTTGGAACAGTCGCGAAGACCACTGCTGCGGGGGCTGGCATAGGAGCTATTGCCGGACGAGGAGCGGAGGGCGCCGGGATTGGCGCGGGCGTTGGAGCTGCCGCTGGTCTGCTCGCCGTGTTGCTGACTCGCGGACCCGAAGCCGAATTGCCGCGCGGCTCGACCGTAGAAGCCGTCCTCGACCGCTCAATTGTGTTGGACGCGGATAAGGTTCAGTTCACAAGTCCCGGTCAGGCTTCCACACTCGCAGGCCCTCCTAACCGTGAGCCCGCCCGAAGCATTCCGTTCTGACCCCGTTCTTAAATCACGAATTGGCCGCAGTTCCTCGGAAGGCGTTCGTCTGAAGGTTTTGTCCCGCGAATCTTAGTGGTGAGAAAATTTCAGTGGATGCGGGCATCTGCCCGTTGCGGAACCAGTCGCGCACGATTTTGGCTGTTACCGGCGCTAGTAGGATCCCATTTCGATAGTGGCCCGTGGCGATGAACAGACCCTCGATATCGGTGGGTCCGATGATCGGAAGATTATCCGGGGTGCCGGGGCGCAGCCCTGTCCATGTTTCCACAATTCGCGCGTCGGCGATCTTGGGGGCCAATTCAATAGCCGCGTCTAGAATTTTGCGAATCCCTCCTGCAGTTAGACTTTTGTCAAAGCCAACATCTTCTAAAGTGCTTCCAGCAACGATTCGTCCCTCGTGGCGGGGGACCAGATATCCTCGGTCGGAACGCAGTACGCGATGTAAACGGATTTCATTCGAATGCAACGCGAGCATCTGTCCGCGCACCGGTCGGGTGGGCGCATAGCGCGAAAGCCAATGGTTCTCCACGACATTCTCGCCGGCCAAGGATGCGGAGTGGCATCCGGCAGTGACAATCACGGATTTTGCCTTAACCTCCTCACCCCCGGCGGTCACTCCGGCGCACCTTGCACCTTGACGCGATATGGAGGTGACCGAACAGCCTGCACGGATTTCAACGTCGCGATGGCGTAGTGCAGCCAAAATCGCATCCATCAGCGATCTGGGATCGATGGTTGATTCCCGAGGCAGCCATGCAGCCGCGTAAGCGTTGGGGCTGATCGAGCTTTCCATCTCGCGCGCAGTCTCAAGCGAGACCGGCTCAGCCTCGATGCCTAGCCTTTGGCAGTCGGAGACCATCTTGTCCCGCTCAACTTCCGCTAGACGACCGGAAAAAAATTGAAGCGCTCCGTTAGAAGCGAAGTGCATGAACGGTTCACTAGCTTCCTCGATGCGGCCCATGAATTGGGGATATAGCTGCAGGCTTTCCTTGGCGAGAGGAACGAGAGGCAGAGCATCTGGAGAATCAGGAGCGGGAGATAGCATTCCTGCGGCTGCCCAACTGGCACCGCGGCCGGGCTCCTCGCGGTCCAGAAGAACTACGTCGAGCTTTTCGGCCGCCAGCTCAAAGGCGATCGAGCTGCCTATAATTCCAGCACCGATAATCGCAACGTCGAATGCTCTCACTCCGTTATCTTAGCAGGAATTTTCATCGAGTCCGTGTGTCAGCCAGAGTCGGAACTGAGGGTCGCAAAATTACGCGCCGCTTTCGGACTTACAGAGAGTCAACCAATTCGACCGAAAGGAGACGGGCTTTTTGCGCAAGATTTTGGGCGCGCGCCCAGTCGCCAGCCTTGCTCGCCTCGCGAGACTGCGACAAAAAACTCTGTATTTTTTCCACGAGATCGAGTTGTGCTGCACTCAGCCGCTTATCCACGGACTGTTGAAGATTTTTTTCTGCAACGCTGATGTCGTCATCGGTTTTGTGGGCGTAAGTAGCCTGGTCGTTTGCTGACATTTGAGGCGATATCAGCGGTGCCTGAGGGCGCGACGATTGCTCCGTCGGAGTTTCCGCAGTTTGAGGTTCGGATGGCTGTTTGTGGGGAGGAGGAACTGGCTTTGCGCGCGGCGATCCCACGGCTAAAGGTGCAGTCGACGAAGGCGGCGGGGCTGGTGGTGGTGCTTCTGCTACTTCGGGGGGCGTCGCGGTAGTATCGGGCGCCACATTGGTCAGCGGCTTGGAATCCGCCGGCTGCGGCATCGGTGTTGTTGCCACAGGCGCAGCTGCCTTGACGGTTTTCTGCCCACATCCTGTGATCGCGAGCGCCGATGCGCTAGCCACGAGCACAATCAGACCTGTAGCTCTCTTGTTGCGGCTGGGCATCTATCTTTTCTCTTCAGCGAAGGGCTGGCTGAAGTCGCGGAGTTTTCCCGCCGAGGCTTCCAGGGACCGAGCCAGCGGCAATTCTATACGGAAGGTAGTTCCGCGCCCGACCTCCGAATCAAATTCTATCCGACCATTGTGCAACTGCACAAATCGAAACGTATTGGCGAGCCCTATTCCGGTACCTCCCGGCCTGGTGGTGAAGAACAGCTGAAAAATCTTCTTTTGATCCTCCGTTGAAATTCCTTTGCCGGAATCCGCTACAGCGATAATCGCGGAATCACCGCTGCGGCGAAGGCTTAGCGTGATGCGGCCTCCGGGATTGGTAAACTCGCAGGCATTCAGCAGCAAATTCAACACCGCTTGATGCATAAGCTGGCTATCAACGAGCGTAGGAGGGAATTCTGAAGGCAAATCCACACGCAACTCCACACCTGCTTGGGCGATCGCAGGGCGGGCCGCATCCAAAACTTCGTCCAGCAATATACGGAGGTCGGTTTCTTCCAGTTTAAATTCCAGCGGCTTGGTGAAATTGAGAAAGGTTTTCACCGCGCGATCGAGCCGGTCGATTTCGCTGTCCAACATCTTGACGGCTTGTTGCGCCTCAGGCTCCACAGGCATGTTGCCCTTCAGAACTTCAAGCCAGAGCCGCATGGAGTTCAAAGGATTTTTCACTTCATGCGCTACGCCCGCAGTGACGCGTCCAAGAGCCGCAAGGCGCTCAGAAACGTGAAGCTGGTTCCCGATGCGTTCGATCGATTCAACGTCGCGCAACGTGACCAGCGTACCCATGCGAACGCCGTGCTCGCGGATCACTTGGGCGCTCAGTCCTACTCGCTGCGCTCCATTCGCCGCTTCCAACGTCACTTCGGCGCTTTCCACCGGGATGATTTCGTCTCCCTCGACGCCTAAGGCGTGTCGGATTGGACTTCCCGCCGGGAAAATCTCGCTAACGCGGGAACCTCGCAGATCTTCGGGACGTCTGACGAGGAAATTTTCGACCGAAGGGCTTACCAAAACGGCGCGGCCACTAGCGTTAAAAAGCAACAGTCCATCTTCCAGGCCACTCATGACCTGGTCGAGATTTTCGCGTAAGGTACTGAAAATTTCACGCACATCGCGGAGTTGTTTTCCGATGCCCACGATTTTCGTGCTTACCGCGCCTAGCTCGTCTCCGCGTTCGACGGGCTCGAGGTCGAATTCGCCGGCCGATATGCGGTCCAATTGAGCCGAAATGCGCTCAATCGGCGCGAGTGATACGCGGCTAACCACGAAAGCAAGCATAGTGGACAGCAAAACCGACCCTAAGGCGTACCATCCTGCGGATTCCAGCAACGAAGTAATTTCGTTGCGAATCAATGTGGACGACAGACCGATACGAATATCGCCAAAGGGCCCGGGGCCTAGATTAAAAGGGAGAGAATCCTCGAAAACTTGGGGCGGGCCATACAGTGTGCGAAGTTGCTGGAAAAACCCTCCTCGGACTAGCGTATTAACCGGCGGCCTGGCCGGGACTTTTTGTCCGCGCAGCGCCGCGTCACTTGAAACCAGGACGATGCCATTGCGGTCGCTGATCGTAATTTCGTAGATTGTCGGCGAGTATCCCACCGCAGATTCGATCACCGAGTTCAGCGAACTGCTATTGTCGAATGTTCTGCGCGCATATTCCCGCAAGTCATCAGGGCTCAACGAAGCTGGAGAATCCCCGCGTTCCGACGCGTCCGCCAAAGCATTCTGGCACGCCAGAAATACCTGTTGTGCGATAAAACGTGCGCGATCATCCGCTTGGCGCAGAGTTTGCCGCGTGAGCCGCGCGATGTAAAGGGCAGAAACCGCGGTGACGACCGCTAGTACCAGCAGCGAGATCGCCAGCGTGAATTTAGTTTTCAGGCTGAGACGCATTGACCCGCCCCGCCTCGTATTCTTTCAATTTGTTATGAAGCGTCTTCAGACTAATGCCCAGCAATTCAGCTGCGCGGGTCTTGTTTTGGTTCGTAGCATTGAGCGTCTGCAGAATAAGCTCGCGCTCTGCGGCATCCACAGTTGTTCCAACAGGAAAACGAAGCGCGCCCAACCCTGAACTTGTAGTAGCCGGAGTGCGCCCAAAATCGGAAGCAAGATGTTGACGCGACACCGTCCCGCGATCCGAGGCGATCGCCGCACGCTCCAGCACGTTGCGCAGTTCGCGAACGTTCCCCGGCCACGGATAGGATTTGAAAAGGTCCATCACATCGCTGCCCACACCGGTTACTTTCTTATGATGCTTCGCAGATATGTCCGCCAATAAATGTTCAACAAGCTGAGGGAGGTCTTCCTTGTGTTCTCTCATCGGCGGCAGGTGAATGTGAAAGACGTTCAAACGGAAGTAAAGATCCTGGCGCAGATGCCCGTCAGCCACCGCTTCCTCGGGATTTTTGTTGGTGGCGGCAAGAACGCGCACGTCCACCGGCGTTTCCACCTTGCTTCCGAGCCTCCGAACTTTACGGTCTTCAAGAACGCGCAAAAGCTTCGCCTGGGTTTGCGCTGGCATTTCGCCAATCTCGTCAAGCAACAACGTGCCGCCGTCCGCGAGTTCGAAGCACCCAATGCGACGCTCTGCAGCTCCGGTGAATGCTCCCTTTTCATGGCCGAAGATTTCGCTTTCCATCAACGATTCAGGAATCGCGGAGCAGTTGATGGCCACGAAGGGACGCTCCGCGCGAGGCGAAAGCATATGTATCGAGCGCGCCACCATCTCTTTGCCTGAACCCGTCTCGCCGGTAATGAGCACGGAAGCGGTGGAAGGCGCGGCCATTTCGACCTGGCGCATCACGTCCTGCATCGCTGGCGAAGTGCCCACCAGAACGCCAAGCTTCCCGGCGCTCCGCAGATCTCGTGTCAACGCAGCGACGGCTTGCTGATCTCGGACTCGTCCGAAAGCGCGGTCCAGCAACGCTCGCAAAACAGGCGGCTTCAGAGGTTTTTCAATGTACCAGTAAGCGCCCGCTTCAATCGCTTGCACCACGCGCTCGTCGCTGCCGCGCCCCGTGATTATGATTACGGGAATGCGCTGGATTTCTTCGCCTAGGTGAGTCAATAAATCCAGGCCGTTCATTCCCGGAAGCTCGACGTCCAATAAAATCACGCTGGGCTGAAAGTCTTGAAACTTGGCAAGCGCTTCTTCGCCGCTGGCGACCCCCAATACTTCGAAACTCCACCTGCGGAGGAGGGCCTCGTAGCCCTTGCGGGCGTTGTCCTCGTCTTCAACGATCAAAATGCGTGGAAGGGATGGCTTCTCGGGTGGCATCTAGAATTGAATCTACCAGCAGTCCGACCTAAATCCAAGAAGCACCCCGCGACTGAGTCTCGGCTGCGTCAAGCGGACATTGCGAATGCCGACTTAGGCTTTTCGAATGCGCAATGCCCGCTCCAGTACCAACTCGAGCTTGGTATTTTCGTCTAGTGTCAATTCCTGGCCGATCCCGGAAGTGACCATGAACGCTGCCGCGGCCCCCATTGCCGCCCCAATCGCTGCATCTTTATTGTCATGAGCGGCCATTCCAACGGAGGCGCCCGCGAGGGCCCCTGCGGCGGCGGCTTCAGCCTCAGTCTGGTGATTACTTGAGGTGGCCTCGATCTCGCCTTCATGTTCATACAAAACTCGAATGGAATGGATGCCGGGAGTGCCGATTAACTCCGCGATAAGGGGGACCCAGCCGTTCTGAGTGTGTATCTCATCGAACGCAAGCCATAGCTTGGCGCGTCCGGTCTTGCCGGCGGAAACAACTTTGTCAACGTGGCCGCGCACTTCGGCCCCCGCGGGTAGAGTCGTTCCGTCCGCCGAAACAATTTCCTCCAGCGTTCGAGCGGTAAACTGCTTCCCGCGCTTATCGTCCTTCGTGCTCAGCTTGTCGTGAAGGGCCACCAAAAAGCGTGTCCCTGCACGAACTTCATACGGCGCGACATTCGGGTTCTGCGAACCGGAGTCTTGTGCTTGAGCTTGCACGGATAAACCAAGCGAGCCCAAGAAAACCAGCACGACTATAAGTTGCATTCTGCGTAACATGGAAGCCTCCCTCTCTAATTTCCCCATTCGCCTTCAAAGAAGTAATCCGCTTATGTGAGATGGCCCCTGCCGTTGGCCGAGTGGCCTGGGAATATTCAGAGATTACGCGAAACTAAACCCTTCCGGGGCGAAGAAGTTGCAAAAAATAGTTCTGGAAGCGGTAACCGTGAATTATACTCGTCCCGCTTTAGCGATCTGCTCCTGGCGGGTCGCCGCCAACTTGTCGGGTCCCGGCGTCAAAATCTGCGGTTGCATGTAACTTCCCTAAATATGCCGCCATCGTTGGATTGCAGCTTATGCGCCAGGTTAACAAGGGTTTGATGCGCCTGAAGTAAGGGAGGGGTAATGAGATTCGGAGCGCGTTTTACAATTCTATTTTTATCGGCTCTTTTCCTTATTTCAACTCGGAGCTTGGCTGACGACAACAAACCGAAGGACAAAGACGCCGCCACTCCCTCCGCTCCCGCGAGCGACCCAAACGTAAAGAAATCGGCTGAGACTACAAATGCTAGCACGTCTTCTGACGCCGGCAGCCCTACTGCACAACCTGTGCCGTTAGCACCAAGCTCCGCTTCCAACAACGCGTCATCAGACGATCAGCCCCACAAGTGGGTCCCTATGCCGGCTTTGGATGGCACCCCCGGCCTCTTTACCTTGGGTACCGGCGATACGCTTCCAAAAGGCGGATTCGACATCGTCGCTGGCGTGAATAAAATTTCTCGAATGCCCGGGGATATCACGGTCCTGCAAGTGATTCCATCATTCGGCGTAGGAATTACGGATTGGTTCACCGCATTTCTTTCGATCGATGCAGATGAGCACATCCATGTGGACCAGCCAAGCCTGCTGAGTCTGAATTCCACAAACGGCCTGCAATATCTCAATACGATTTACAATCATTTCCTGCCCTGCAACACGCCCGCAGCCGCTTGTCCTCCTGCTTACGTCGAGGATTACCCTTTCGCTTCGCACAATGGCGGCGGAGTCGGCGAAATAGATTTGGGATTCAAAATTGGACTGCTTTCCGAGCGGCGCGGCAAACCCTTCAGCCTCTCGATTCGTAACGATTTCTACATTCCCACGCAGACGGGATATTCGACGTTGCTATCGAATCAAGCGCAGTCTGGAATGTTCAACTACGGAATCGGATTGGAAGCCAGCAAGAACCTCTTTCATCATAGCATCCTGGCAACTATAAATTGGGCCTATCGCTTTACGCGCCAGTCGGATTACACAGTCGTTTTTGACGGCACACCTACGCCTGCAGTTTTGAAACTTGCGGACCAGATGCCCATTGGGGCGGGCTTGCAGATCTTCCCGGAGAAGCGTTTCCAGATCATTACGGAATACGATGGGCTGATTTACGTGGGAAAGCCAATCCAGAATACGACCTTTGGCGCGCGCGACCCGGTCGATAGCGTAATGGGCTTCCGCTTATACGCGCTGAAGAACTTGGCATTCGACGTCGCCTATCGCTACAACCTGAATTTGACGAACCACGAAGACCGCAACGGTTTCGTGGTGAAGGTCGCGTTTGCGCGGTGGCCGGAAAAGCCGCTGCCGCCTGATAACGTAACAGCCTCATGCTCCGCGGAGAAATCGTCCGTGATGGAAGGTTCGAATGAAAGCGTAGCGGCGACTGCTACCGCGATTGACGCCAACGGTCGCCCGCTGAACTACACTTGGACCGCTTCTGGCGGAAACATTTCTGGCACCGGACCGTATGTGCGCTGGGACTCGACCGGACTCACCGCAGGGAATTATAGCCTCACCGCGCGAGTGGACAACGGAGCGGGCAATAACGCAAGCTGTTCAACTTCCATCGCGGTTCGTCCGAAACCAGCGTCGGCCGCGCCGACCATGTCGTGCACCGCGAATCCGTCGACGGTGAACGCCGGTGAACGTCCCACGATCATGGCAGTTGTAAAAGACGTTTCGGGCACTCCCATTACCTACACTTGGCAGGCAAATGCTGGGCAGATCATCGGAACCGGGGCGAGCGTTCAACTCGACACTTCGGGCCTCGCTTCTGGAACTTACACCGTGACCGGACGCGCGGAGAACGGTGTCCATAGCGCGTGCGACTGCTCTACGACCGTGGCGGTACAGGCGCCGCCTCCTCCACCAGAGGCCAGCAAAATCAGCGAATGCTCCTTCGCCATGAACAGCGCTCGCGCAGACAATGTCTGCAAGCGGACTTTAGACGATGTCGCCGTGCGCTTGCAGAGTGATCCGAAAGCGAAAATCGTTGTTGTCGGTTATGCCGAGCCTAAAGAACGTGGAGCGCGGAAATTGGCGAGTCAACGTGCCGACAGTGCGAAGAAATATTTGACCGAGAATAAGACGGTGGATGCCTCGCGCGTGGATGTCCGCACAGATACCAGCGCAGGTAAAGAAGGTCGGCGCGCGGAAATTATTCTCGTGCCGGAAGGCGCAACATTTTGAATCTGCGGGATATCCCCGATCTTAAGTTTGAAGACTGCCTGCGATAGTCGTCGCTGGTCTGGAGTAGTAAGGTGATTCGGTCTTGCTGGTCCTCGAATTGCTCCAGGATCCTGGCAGGTTCCAGTGGTATGTTTCCCGCACGCAAGCCCCGGCATCTAAACGATATGCGTTCTCTTTTTTGCACGGTTCGATTGGTTGTGGCAGTTATATTCACTTTTTGCGCCTTCTGTATCCCAGCCGACGCACAGACTTGGACGTCCGTGGGTCCGCTAGGCGGCGATGTCCGCGCGTTGGTTTCTGACCCAATTCGACCCAATGTGGTCTACCTTGGCACTGCGGACGGCTATTTTCTCTCCTCGCAAGATCGCGGCGAACATTGGGAATCACGTGGGCGCGTGGCGAACGGTGTAATAACAGCCATTGTCGCGACTGCGGATAGTTCCGGAACGTTATTTGCAGCAGTCTGGACTGGGGAAGTGTATGGAGAGGGCGGCGGAGTTTTTGTGAGCCGCGACGGCGGAAGAACTTGGCAGGGCTCCGGCCTAGCGGGTCACGCTGTTCGCGCGCTGGTGCAGGCGCCATCCAATCGAAATATCCTTACCGCCGGGACGCTCGATGGGGTTTTTCGCTCGAATGATTTTGGGAAAACCTGGGAACGGATTACTCCGTCCGGAGATTCGGAGCTCCGCAATGTTGATTCACTGGCGATTGATCCACAGGATCCCGCGACTATCTATGCTGGGACATTTCATCTTCCCTGGAAAACAGTAGATGGTGGAAAACACTGGATACCGATACATGGCGGGATGATTGACGACTCGGACGTGCTAAGCCTGGAAGTAAATCCATCGCATCCGCAACAAATTTTCGCCAGTGCTTGCTCCGGAATTTACCGAAGTGAAGATGCCGGTAGAAATTGGAAAAAGATCGAAGGCATTCCGTATTCCGCCCGCCGTACTCTGACCATTCGTCAAGATCCGGAGAATGCAGCGATTTTGTTCGCCGGAACAACGGAAGGACTTTGGAAAAGCATCGATGGCGGAGCGCGATGGCAGCTCATGTCTCCGAGAGATTGGGTGGTTGACTCAATTGTGATCGAACCCGTCACTTTCAGTTCGTCCGGAAATGACAGCGCCGAATTTCCAGTTGCGCTTGGACGAGTGCTAATTGGAACTGAAGGCCGTGGAGTTTTGGGAAGTGACGACGGCGGCGTTCGTTTCCGGCCTTTCAATAACGGATTTCATCATCGGCCGGTCATTTCGCTCGCAGTCGATAGCGAGAGGCCTGCGACCATCGCTGCGGTTCTCGCTAACTCGCCGGGCCAGATTGTCCAAAGCGATGATGGCGGACAGAATTGGTTTGCTATCGACGCAGGTTTAAACGGAGATATCGTAAAGAGAATATTTTCTACGCCGGTTGGCTGGCTCGCCGCAATGAGCTCAGGTGGTCTTGCAAGGTTTGATTACGCCGAGCGTAAGTGGTTGCCGTTGGGGAATAAAGAGTCTTCACAATTGTTCGTCAACGACATCGCTTTCACTACAACAGCGTGGTTTGCCGCGAGCCCTGACGGCTTGTTCATTACACGCGACAACGGAATCACATGGAACGCATTTCCATTCAGTACCGGTAATCTGCCTGTGGATTCAGTTCGGGTATCACGCGACGGTCAAAAAATACGACTCGTTTCTTCCAATGCCATGGTTTTCTCCGACGATGCCGGACAAAGTTGGACCTGGAGAGATCTCCCACTCGATTCGGGAGGCGCGCTGCGCCTCGAATCTGCGGATGATACAACCCTCCTTGCAGCCGCCAGAAACGGACTTTACATCTCTCGCGATGATGGTGCGAGCTGGCAAAGATTTCAGAATGGATTGCCCGCCGCGCGTCCCGACGATTTCCTGGTTCGTGACGATCTTTGGCTAGTCTCAATACATGGTCGAGGCCTGTTTCTATCGCAAAATCAGGGTGCCAGTTGGTCTCGTATGAAGGGTGGGAACGAAACCGGCGTCTTCATTCAACCCAGCGTTCTCGCAAAAGGCTTCAATGATGGTCCGATCTATGTCGGGTCTGCTAACGACGGGCTGTATTTTCTGGACGCGCTCCAAACTCTCGGACTCAAGGCCAACGACTCCAAACCTGTCGGAAAATAGCCGCCGCCTCTCAGCGCCCGTCTTCTCTTTTGATGCTCGGAACTCAGGGCATTTACCGTTTTGCACACGGCTCAAGGTGGTCGGTGAATATAGCTGTAATCGTAATCCGTACTATTACGACTTGTTAATCATTCCAAATCGATACTAGACTCCGCGCGTTCCACTCTCCCATTAGCAGATAAAGGCTTTGATTTCAGTGTTCAATTTGTACCCATTTGGTATGTGCGTTGCACTATCAGGCGAGGCTTATTCAGACAAAAAGGGGAATTGAACTATGGCGAGTGGGACAGAGGCCTCTTTTGCAAGCGAACGCGCCATACCGGTTACGGTACTGATCGTCGATGATGAGGATGCCACGCGAAGTCTCTGCCGCGACGTGGTGGCTGAATCCGGTTTGCGCACGAAACTGGCGGCCACCACCGAGCAAGCACTCGACATTCTCGATCAATCACCCATTGAAATTGTCATTACCGACTTGAAAGTTCCTCAACTCGGTGGGATTGAATTGCTCAAGCGCGTTAAAGAATCCTATCCGCAGGCGGCCGTAATGGTGCTCACGCAATACGGAACGATCGAGAGTGCCGTTGAGGCTACACGCATGGGAGCCGCGGATTACGTTACAAAACCCTTCCACGTTCCTGAATTGAGAAGCAAGCTCGACCGGGTGGTGAAACTTCTCGAAGTGAATCAGGAGAATCGAATATTACGCGAACAGTTGCGTTCCCGGCCCGGCTTCGCGGGTCTGATCGGCGTTTCACCCAAGATGCAGCGAGTTTACCGGCTTGTCGAAAAAGTGAGCCAGCACAATTACCCCGTTTTGATTCTCGGAGAAAGCGGTACAGGCAAGGAACTGATAGCCCGCTCGATACATTTCTCGGGGTTAAGGAAGACTCGTCCGTTCGTTCCTGTGGATTGCTCTGCATTGGTTCCCACGCTGATCGAAGCGGAACTTTTCGGTTACGTGAAAGGCGCCTTCACTGGAGCAGTGCACACCAAGCCAGGCTTGATGGAAGTCGCGGATAACGGCACATTGTTCTTGGATGAAATTGGAGATCTGCCTGTAGACCTGCAAGCGAAACTCCTGCGCGCGTTACAGGAAAAAGAAATCAGGCCCGTGGGGTCCACGGAACGCGTATCGCTGGCTGTACGCGTTATTGCGGCCACAAATCGGGACTTGGAAGCCGCCGTACGACAGGGCAGCTTTCGACAAGACCTCTATTTCCGACTAAACGTAGTCCAGATCAAGCTTCCGCCACTGCGCGAACGGAAAAGCGATATCCCCATTCTGGTGAATTCCTTCCTTGAAAAGTATTCTGAAGCGAATGGAAAAACGCGAACGATTGCTGAAGATGCGATGTCGCGTTTGATGGCCTGGGACTGGCCTGGCAATGTGCGAGAGCTGGAGAATGCGATCGAGCGCGCAATCGCACTGGGCTCCGGACCCATCCTGCACATCGGCGACCTTCCTACCAACCTACATCACTCGAGTGGGGAGCGCCTCCCGCAAAACGACGAAGTCTTGCCGCTGGAAGAGCTAGAACGACGCGCGATTCTCGGAGCCATGCGAGAAGCTGGAGGAGACAAACTAATCGCAGCGCGTTTGCTTGGAATTGGTAAGACAACCTTGTATCGAAAGTTGAAACAATATGAATCGAGATCTCAACCTAATTGAACCCTAGTGTCCACGTTTTAAACTGACTTCAGGTTCAGCCATCCTTCTGATGTTACAAGTATTACAAAAAACTGCCCGGGGCTAGCTATGCCGAAATGGGAATCGCTTCCCAATTCTTCGCCATCTTTTTCTGTACGACCATGAAACTAAGCCGCTTAAAAGTTGCCAGCATGGTCAGACTTGTGCAGTGGAGTGGGCATGATGTTTATCTCAGGTCGCAAAAAGAGGATTGCCTGGCTCAAGCTTGCGCGACATACCATCGATTATGCAGTCGCCGTCGCTGCAGCGGTTCTCTGTGGCTACTGGATCGTCTGGGGACCCTGGTGATCCAGCGATGAGGCGCACGCACGGTGCCGTTCAGAACGTTCATCGAAACTTGCCCAACTCTACGGCGGCTTCTGAGCCGGCCGTAAGATCTCTTCCACTCCTTTCAGATAATCTTTTCCAGGCAGTCTTCGATTCCAGCGGTGAAGCGCTCATCGTCATAGATCAGGCGGGCGGCATTCAACGAGCTAATGCGCGAGCCCGTGAGTTGCTTCGTTTGAAAAGCTTGGTTGCACCGCGCGCGGCCCTTTTGGAATTCTTGGCCGCTCCGTCGAGTGTAGATTTTGCTGAGTTCTCTGGTCACGGCACGACGTCGACCGCTTCAGCTACCCGCGATGCCATCCTGACGTCGGGGTTTCCGATAAGGATTACCCTGCGTGCTGCGCTGCCTGACTCTGAAGATCTCTTGCTGTGTCTCGAAGAAGGCTCTGTAGTACAACAGGCCCAAAGAAAATCGCGGCAATTGGAAGCTGAAATTGCCAGCATCCTGGATGCAATTGCAGCCGGAATTGTGCTGTTCGATCCCACCGGGCACTTGCGATTTTCCAACGCGCGTTTTGCCCAATATTTCTCATTGCACCCCCAGCAACTCCGGAAACTGGAAGGCTTCGACGAACTGGATAGCTTGGTCGCTAGGCGTTTTCGAGATCCGCTCGGTTTTGCCGAGCCCTGGAAGTCGTTCCGCGCAGGAGAAGGCGTGCCTCGTCATGACGAATTGGAGTTGACCGCCCCATCAAGGCGTATCCTCGAACGCTTTTCGCGACCCGTGCTGGATCCCGAAGGCCGCGCAGTCGGATGGCTCGAGCTCTATAATGACGTCACCGGCGAGCGTGAGATCCAATCGAAGCTTTTGCAAACTGAAAAAATGGCTGCTCTGGGCCAGTTAGTTTCCGGAATCGCTCACGAATTGAATAACCCCCTTACTACGATCATGGGGTATGGCCAATTGCTGCTGGGCCACGGCCTCACGGCGCCGCAACTGTCAGAGGCCCGCAAGGTTTTTCAAGAAGCGGAACGCGCTCGTAGAATCGTCAAAAACCTTCTCTATTTTGCGCGCGAGAACAAACCTGAAAGATCCCGCGTCAATTTAAACGAAATTGTCGAACGCACCCTGGCTTTGCGGAGTTATGAGCTGCGCGTTGAGAACATCATCGTCGAGTGCGACCTCGCGGCCAATCTTCCCGAAACCTTGGCCGATCCGTATCAGCTTCAGCAAGTTTTTCTGAATCTGCTGGCGAATGCGGAACAAGCGCTGCTTGAAGATCGCGGCCAGGGCCACGTCTGGATTCGAACGCATCGCATCGGACGCAACCGCCTTTCCCTGGAAGTCTCCGACGATGGCCCAGGGATTCCCGCCGAAGTCGGATCTCGCATCTTTGATCCTTTCTTTACCACCAAACCTTCAGACCTCGGCACCGGCCTGGGACTTTCCATCGTTTACGGAATCGTGCATCAGCACGGTGGAGACGTCAGTTTCAAAAATTTACCCGCTGGAGGAGCCCGCTTCGTCGTCGAGCTGCCTCTCGTTGCCGCGCCGGCTAAAAGTCATGGAACGAGCATCACTCCAGCGGCCAGCGCAAACTTTAACGTCAGCCGAGGACGAATCCTGGTGGTTGAGGATGAACCCACCATTGCTCAACTAATAGTGGATGTTCTCCGCGAAGAAGGCCATCAAGTGGAGGCCGTTCTGGACAGCCAGGAAGGTTTGACGCGCCTCTCGCGCAGTTCCTATGACTTGGTTCTCTGTGATCTCCGCATGCCTCGCCTGGATGGCCCGGCATTTTACGACACGCTCGTGCGCGCCGGCAGCTCCAATCAGCAACAGATCATATTCGTTACTGGTGATACTCTGGCATCGCGAACGTTGGAATTTCTGCAGTCCCATAACTTGCCATACCTGGCCAAGCCGTTCTTGGTGGAAGAGCTGAAGCTAGCGGTTAATTCCAAGCTTGAAAAGGATCGAGAGCTGCAGAAGAGACCCCAGTCCTGCTCCGATTCGCAAATGGAATCAGCGTTCAAGAAAGTTAGCGAGTCCTAAACATGGAAGGGATAACGACTTTGGCTTGCGAACAAGGGTCGGTCCTGATCGGTATGGCTGACGCACACCTTGCCGAACGTTTCTTGGCTGTCCTGCGAAGGTGCATGAAGCCTGGCTCCGTTTTTGTTGCTGCCGATCTTCCCGACCTTTTCGAGCAAATGAAATGCCGCCCTTGGTCCGTGATTGCAATCTCCGGCGACCTTGTCGGTAACTTGCCGCTCGTCGAGATTCTTAGTCAGGCGCTTGATGTTTCTCCTGTCATCCTGATCGCGCCTCAAGAATGGCAAACGGAAATTGCGGTGCTGGTAGCCGAAGGCAATGTTGATTTCGTGGCTCAAGTCGGGGACTTCTTGCCTCTGGCGGCGAGCTTGATTGAATGCAGATCGCGCCGCGCGGAGAAGTCAGAAACGGTTGCGCGATATCTGCCCGAAGTTTCTCGCCAGGTTGCAGAAATCTTCCGACACGAGATCAATAACCCTTTAACCGGCATTCTGGGCAATGCTGAACTTGTCCTGGCTCATGACAACCGAATGTCCGTAACGGATGTTCAGCGCCTTCGCACCATCGTGGATCTTGCTGTGCGCTTGCGCGAAACCATTCGTCGCCTGACCCTGATGCTTCAGACTCAACCGCATGCCCTGAAGTCCTGATCTTGTGCCTCTTACCCGGATTTGAGAGATCTGCCTGCCTGCCGCTCTACCTGCTGAGACATTCGCCTCGTCAGCTATTTACTTCGGCCGCGAGTTTCCCTACCATGTGCCTTACCTGCAAGTTGCGCCTGGGCGCGATTTACTCCGGTGTGGCCATGCAGACAAACACAATCCTATGCCACGCGTACCTCGTCTTGTTGTAACGGAACCCAACGGCGCTCATCGCGAAGTGCCCATCGGCACAACGCCATTTCGAATCGGCCGTCAGGCCGGCAATGAGCTGACCTTGCGCGACAGCCGTATCAGTCGCCAGCAGGCGCAAATCCTTTCCGTCAACGGCGCCATGGTCCTGGAAGACATGGGCAGCCGCCACGGAACCTTTGTCAACGGCGAGAAAGTTCTGCGCCACGAATTGCAGCCGAAAGACACTGTCGATTTCGGCATGCCGGATTCCTACAAGCTCACCTTCCTGGGCCAGGGAGCCACCATCGAAGAGCTTGTGGAACGCGTGGAAGCCCCTGCGCCAACCCACGCGGGATCCCGCGAACTGTATCACCTTGGTGTCCTGCTCGAAGTCGCCCGCACTCTAGGGACTGGTCTTTCGCTCGAAGACGTTCTCACCTCCGTGGTAGATGCCGCGATTCAGGTCACGCGCACCGAGCGAGGAGTTCTTCTGCTGGCCAACGAAAAAGGCGAGCTGAATATGATTGTCGCGCGCGATGCGCAACGCGGTACTCTGCGGCCCGATCAGTTGCAGGTCTCGCAAAGCGTGGTGAAAAGCGTGGCGAAAACTCGCCGTGAATTGATTGTGAGCGACACGGGTGAAGACGGGGGAATGAACCAGCAGGAAAGCGTGGCTCGTCTCGAACTGCACACCATTGTGGCTATTCCGATCGACAAGCTCCCCATGATTGAGACTCTCGACGCAACAATCTCCACGCGGCAAGGCGAGCTCCTCGGCGTCCTGTATCTCGATAGCCATGTTCCCTCCAGCGCATTCACCGATCTCGACCGCGAAGTTTTGCGTAGTCTGGCGCGTGAAGCTGCGACGGTGGTGGAAAATGCCCGTCTTTTCGCGTCTTCTCGCGCTAAGCAGCGGCTGGATCATGAAATCGAAATCGCCAGCCAAATCCAGAAGACCTTGCTTCCCAAAGCGATGCCGAACACCGCGGAACTGTCTGTCGCCGGTTCCACGCTTTCGTGCCATTCGGTTGGCGGCGATTGCTTCGATGTGATTTCGCTGGGCAGCGGTCGCTACGGATTCTTCGTGGGAGACGTTTCGGGCAAAGGCATTTCCGCGGCTCTGCTTGCTACGCTGCTTCAAGGTGTTTTCTTTACCACGGCTGCCATGGACATCGCGCTTCCTGGTGTTTTCTCCCGGGTAAACCAGTATTTGTGTGAACGGAGCGGTGACGACCGTTATGCCACCGTTTTCTACGGCGTCCTGGACAAAATGGGCCGATTTGAGTATGTGAATGCCGGCCACGTTCCGCCTTTGCTGTTGCGTAAAGCGGGTGGTTTGGAAGGACTGGGCTCGGCCAACTTTCCAGTCGGAATGTTTTCAGAAGCGGAATATCAAAGCACGCGTGTCCAGGTTGAGCCTGGCGATTTCCTGGTGATTTACACGGACGGCGTTTCCGAAGCCTCCAATAACCAAAACGAATTGTTTGAAGAGGCGCGCTTGCGAACGATCATGGAAGGCTTCAAAGGCGCCACGGTGGAAGAGTTGGGTGACACCATTCGCGAAGGCATGCGAGCTTTTACCGAAGGCGCGCCCCAGTCGGACGACATCACTATCCTGGTCGTTCAGTACAAGGGAAACGCTGGATGAAGCGCAAGGCCACGCCCCGCGCAGCTTCCGCCACGGCGATTGAAACGCTCGAACAAGTTGTATCCCTCCTCAATCCTGAAACAGAGCCGGGCGAACTTGCTGCACAGATGGTGCGTGCTCTCGCTGCGCCCGGACGGCTCGAAGGCGCGCGGCTTTGGCGCATCGTGGATGGCGCGCCCGCGGTCTGGCAGGAAAGCGGTGAACTTCCTGCTCCAGACGTGCGCGGCATCCAAAATATTTTGCGCGCCAAAGAGTCCGGCAAAGACGGAACCAGCCATAAATGGCTGCTTGGGCGCGCGGGAGATCCTGTTGGAGTGCTTGAAGCATCACTCAAGGAACCGCTCGACGACAGAACGCGTGTTTGGCTCGACTTGTTTAGGCGATACGCGGAAGTCGCGCTGGAAAGCAGCGAACGCCGCAACGCCGTCATCGAACTTTCTACTATCGTCGAAGCCACCAAGCGGCTTAACTCCACGCTCGATCTTGCTGAACTTCTGAACATCATCTTGCAGCTCACCACTCGCCAGACGGGAGCCGAACGCGGAACCGTTTTTCTGATCGATCGCGAACGTGACGAAATTTGGTCGCTGGTAGGAATGGGTTTGGACCAGCACGAAATCCGCCTGCCCATTAATCGGGGCATTGCCGGATGTGTGGCCGCCAGCGGCGACACCATTAATTTGCCGGATGCTTACGCCGACCCGCGTTTTGAATCTGAAGTCGATCTTCGGCTTGGCTTCCGCACAAGATCCCTCCTTTGCCTTCCTATACGAAATAAAGATGGCGACACCATCGGCGTCCTACAGCTTTTGAATAAGAAAGCTGGTCCTTTCACGCACGCAGATGAAGGCATGCTTCGCGCCATCTCCGATCACGTCGCTCTCGCCCTCGAAAATGCGCAACTTCACCGTGAAATGATTCACAAGCAAAGGATGGAACGCGATCTCGCTCTGGCCCGAAGCATTCAGGTCGGCCTGTTGCCCGAACGCCCGCCTGAGCTGGACGGATTCGACATCGCTGTCTCACATCGGCCTTCGCTGGAAGCTGGCGGCGATTATTACGACTTTATTCCGCTCGCGCCTGACACAATTCTGACCGTCGTCGCCGATGTGGAAGGAAAAGGTGTGGGCTCCGCCATGGTCATGGCGAATCTGCAAGCCACGCTTCACGCGCTGCTCGCCCATTTACATTCACTCGAACGGCTGGTCGAATCCTTGAACGATATGATTCTTGCCGATACGCGCGGTCAAAAGTTCATGACCATGTTTATCGGCTTGCTCGACCAACCGCACCGCACCCTGCATTATGTGAACGCCGGGCACGTGCCGCCGGCTGTCGTGCGAGCAGATGGTTCCGTGGAATATTTGCGGGAAGGCGGCATGGTCGTCGGATTATTCCCGAGCGTGCATTACGATCGAGGCCATGTCCGGCTTAACCCCGGCGATATCGTAGTCGCTTGCACTGACGGCATCACCGAAGCCATGGATAAAGAATCCGAAGAATTTGGCCAGCCCCGCCTGGTCGATCTATGCGTGCGCGAGCGCACAAAGCCGGCCCAGGAAATTGTCGACATCGTGCTCAAGGAAGTGGACCTCTTCTCCCGCGGTGGCACCCACGAAGATGACCGCGTCATCATGATCCTCAAAGTGGTGTGATCTTGCATTGTCTTATGGTTTGCTTGGATATTTCTCGAAGAAACTGACGACGCGACTTTCGTATTCGGTCGGGTCTTGGCCCAAGGCCGAGGCGTGTCCGGCTCCTTGCACCATCCACAATTCCTTGGGGCCGGTAGCTGCTTTGTAGATTCGTACCGCGTGGCGGCACGGGATGGTAACGTCCCGCGTGCCACAAATTAGCAAGACTGGGAAGGACCGCTCAGCGACTGCTTTTTCCGGGGAAGCGTCCTCCGGCTTAAACCCCCCTTCCTTTTCCACCGACTCCATGGCCACGATGGAAGCTGGGCGGAAAATACTCTTTCCCAGCCAAGAACCGGCGTGAAGGCCAGCGTAGTCATAGCTCACTTCGCGCAAACTTGCGAAGGCGTCTTCGGCCGCAACTGCTTCGATCCGTGGCTCGACCGCGGCCGATTGCAATGCAATGGCGGCACCGAGCGAAACGCCAAGGGCATACAGATGTCGCACCTTCGCGGATGCATAAAGAGCATCGGTGACTGCAGCGGTGTCGTAGCGCTCCTTCCAGCCGTAAGTTTCGATGTCACCCCCGCTCTCACCTTGGGCCCTGGAGTCCATCATAACCACGCTGTAGGTATGCCGAAGCAGGAACTCCGCATGACCGGAATCTCCGGTGCGATTGTCGGCGATCCCATGAAACAGAATTACCCAATCGCCGTTTGGCTTTTTGGGACGAACTTTCCATCCGCTCAGCTCGGCGCCGTCAGGGGCCTTCACAATGAAATCTTGCCTGGATGCTTCCGTTCGCTGCAGCATTTCGTCGACGCGAAGCATTCGTTCGGGTATGAGTGGCAAACGCGCTGGATGCAAAATACCATCGCCCAGAGAACTTGCCACAAATGCGGCGAGGACCGGAACAGCCAGCAACATGCTGACTGTAACAAGAGCGAGGGCACGCTTCATCGAGCTTCCATGCTGATGATACGCGCTCGTAGGCCTTCCCGTTCCGCAATGTGCAAAGTGGTAAAGGACCGACGTCTGTTCGCTAGGACCCTGTCGAAGCGTAATGGCGGGTGCCGATATTCCACAATGAGATCGCTAGCGTCAGAAATGCAATCGCGACGACGGGAACCAGCGGAGCGTATTCAGGATGTACGGTGCGGCCAAGCATCCGCACACTCGGATAGAACGAAGCTAGACCGAACGGAATAATCCAGCAAAGAAAAAACTGCACCACACCGCTATAGATCGAAAGGGGATAGCGTCCGAACGCGATTACGTTCCAAATAGGCGGATGCACGCCGATGCGGTCCTCAAACCAAAAGCACACCGTAGTGAGTAGCAGGAAAATTGATACGTAGATGATCGCCGCGCAGGTGCCAAAGAAAAAGAGCATTGCAAACCTCCCCGGAGTCCAAGGAAGGCCAAGCCGTCTCGAAGCCCACCACAAGCAAAAAATACCGGTGGCAACTTCCTGTAACGACTCGATGCGAAAAGCCTCAAACAACACTTGAAACAGGGAGGAAACTGGGCGCAGCAGAACACGGTCGAATTTCCCCTCGATAATGAAATTGTTGCCGAAGTCGTACAGGTTCAAGCTGACGATGTTAAATATTCCGTAGGGAATCAGCGAAAAGCCGTAAAGAAACATCACCTCTTCAAACCGCCATCCAGCAAGCTGCGTGGCCTTTTGAAACAAAATGATGACAAACCCAAGCCCGAAGATCGTTGCTGCAAAGCTGGTCCCAAGGCTGATGAAGAAATCTCCGCGATAGCTCACGCGTACTTTCGCGTACTGCGTGAAATAATCAAAGAATAGAAGTGCATGGCGCTTTACGGCTGCAATTCCACCTATGAACCCCGCTTCTTCTCGCAACGAGGTTTCGTGACGCGTCGGAGGCGTTCCGGTGCCAGATTTGTACACGCTTTTCATCAGATAAGGATTAGCCCCCGTGAATCGTAATATTACGTAACGAGCGATTCCACCAAAGATGCGCCAGCACAAGCAGCGCCGCCACCCAGAACCACTCCGTGGCAAGCGCACGCATCGCATGCGCGCGATCGAGCTTGCCAAGATAGATCTGCAGCGGCGTGTAAGCGATGTGCTCAAAGGGCAGCCACGCCAGCACTCGCTGAATCTTCTGCGGAAAAAACACTATGGGAATTAGCAGTCCTGAAAGTAATTCGATTAGCCAGTACTTCGCGCGAATGAGCGCCAGGATCGATTTCAACGGAATCGCGCAAGTCCCAATCATAAAATTGATCGCGCCCATAATGAAAAAACTTCCGAGCACCGCAACCAGGAACAGCACAAAATCTCCGCGTGATGCCGGCCCCTGCACCGGAAAGACGAACGACACGACAACCGCAGTCGGCAGCGTCAAAAGCCCCAAACGAAATGCCGACTCTCCCATCGCGCGAAAAATCCACATCCATTGCACGGAAACGGGTTTGATAAGATCCATGGCGATTTTGCCTTCAATCACTTCGTACGCCATTTCCTGGTCAATCGTATTCCAGTAGAACGACCGAATCATCCACCCCACGCTGACGTAAGTAATCATCTGCGCCAGGTTGTACCCCGCTATCGACTGCCCGCTGCTGTATACCGCGCTCCAAATAAAGTAGTAAACGGTGACGTTCAGAAAATACGTGATGATCCCGGTAAAGTAACGAAGGCGGAACGCGAGAATATTGACGAATCCTACGCGCGAGAATTCCGCGTAAGGCACGAGCGCTTGGGCCCAGCTGCTCACACTACAACCTCCGGCAGAGCTTCGCCCGCGTAAATGCGTTTGATGATTTCTTCAATCGGTTCGTCCTCAATCAAAATGTCGCGGACTTCGACAGCGCCTAGAATTTGCCGGATCAACTCGGCAGTCGCCACCTTTACCCGATCGAATCGAATACGGTAAGTCAGTTCGTCCACCTGCTCCACCTCAAGTCCGTCGCGCGAGAATTTCGAAATCCCGGCGGCCTCTGCACGGTCTTTCAGCGCAAACTTGATTTGCTTCGTGCGCAGTAATTTTTCCTTTAGGTGACTCAGCGGCCCATCGTAAAGCACCTTGCCGCGGTCGATAATCATGATGCGGCGGCACAATTCTTCAATGTCGTCCAGATCGTGGGTAGTCAATAGAATGGTGGTACGGAATTCGCGGTTAATCGCGCGCAGAAAATGGCGAATGTGGTCCTTCGCCACTACGTCCAGTCCTATCGTGGGTTCGTCCAGGAAGAGCAGCGGAGGATTGTGCAACAGCGCTGCAGCCAGATCGCAACGCATGCGCTCGCCCAGCGAAAGCTTGCGCACGGGAGTATGCAAGTAGTCCCGTAGGCCCAGAATCTCGTCAAATCGTTCCATCCGCGCATCGAAATCACGCTGTGACACGTCATAGATCCGGCGCAGCAGTTTGAAGCTTTCAATTACCGCAATGTCCCACCAAAGCTGCGTGCGTTGCCCGAAAACAACTCCAATCGTTTTCACATACTGGCTCCGCTGCCGATAAGGAACGAAGCCATTGATCCGAATTTCTCCGCTAGTCGGCACCAAAATACCGGTTAACATCTTGATGCTGGTCGATTTTCCAGCGCCGTTCGGCCCGATGTAGCCGACCATTTCGCCGCGCTCAATCGAAAAACTGACGCGGTCCACAGCCGCAACCGTGCGGTAATCTCTGACGAAAAGATTCTGAATCGAGCCCCAAATTCCTTCCCGACGATTAAATGTGCGGAAGTGTTTGCACAACTCGTGCACGTGAATTAACGAATCAGCGCTCATGGATATCAGGATTCTAGCACCAGCGCATCATCAAGCGGGTCGCTAGGTCGCACCCCAGGCAGATTAGACGCTGAGGTTCGAATTTCGACGCTTAGAAATTGAGAGGAGTCCAAGCAAAATGACGGGACTGCTAGCCTTTATGGCAAACCGAGCAATGCTTGGCTTCATAGTTTTCCATCGTGACCTCGAACATGTTGTTGCATCCAATGCACACTCGATGGATTTTCGCCGGCTTCTTGCCCGTGTCGTTTTTCTCCGCGGATTCAGTATGCTGAGGTGCGTGCGGCTCGCTCATTGGCGGATTCTAACACGCAATGCCGGCATCATGAAGACTAGCCCGCATCACCATTCAGGGCATCCTGCAAAATCGTGATTTAGCCCCGCGTTGGGTTTGCTTAGGCAGGTCACGAACGGGTCTGTTACAATTTTATGACTAGAGGTAAGCTTCGCAGTCAATCATGGCGGAAAACAACAACCGAAAATGGATCGTTGTCGCCCTGCTAGCGGCGCTTGTCCTCGTCGTAATAATTGTTATCGCAGGACGCGCTCAAGCCCCGGCGGTTCCGATCGTCAAAGTGGTGCGTGAAGATCTGGCGTCCGCAATCACCAGTAACGGAAAAGTCGAGCCAATTTCTCCATTCATCGCCCACGCGCAATTTCCCACCTTTGTGGAGAAGGTGATGGCCACCGAAGGCCAGGCCGTTCACCGCGGGCAAGTCGTTCTAGTCCTCGATGACGCCGATACCAAATCCCAGCTCGCACAGGCGCGCACCGACTTGCTGGCGGCGCAGACCGCCTTGCAAAACGCTCGCGCAGGTGGCCCTCCCAGTGAAGTCGCCCAGCTTGAGGGGGATTTGCAGAAAGCCCAATCTCAAGTCGCCAACTTGGAACGAACACAGAAGGCCCTCACCGATTTAGTTGCCAAGCAAGCTGCCACACAGGATGAGCTGGCTCAGAACCAAGCCGCCCTGGTGCAGGCTCGCGCCAACCTGCAAGCTCTCCAACAAAGGACAGCCGCTCTAAGACAACAATCCAATGTCGACGCGCAAACCGCTGCTTTGCGTCTGAAACAATCTCAAGATCAAGTTCAGGCATTTGAAGGAAGATTGCGCTCCGCTACTGTTACCGCCCTTTTGGATGGCACTCTTTATTCGCTTCCCGTACGCAGGGGGGACTACGTCAAGGTGGGCGACGTTCTCGCTGAGATGGCCGACTTGCATCAGGTGCGCGTTCGCGCCTTCGTTGACGAGCCTGACCTGGGCTGGCTTGCGCCGGGTGAGGATGTTCAAGTCAGTTGGGACGCCATGCCCAATCGGACCTGGACCGGGAAGGTCGAGCAAGTTCCCAAACAAGTCGTAGCGCGTGGAACCCGGAGTGTCGGCGAAGTTCTTTGCTCGGTGAAGAATGATAAAGTCGAGCTTCTTCCCAATACAAACGTTGAGGTTCACATCGTTGTGCGTCAGCGCCCGGCAGTCCTCGTCGTTCCGCGTCTTGCTGTGCGCTATGACAACGGCCGCCATTATGTTTTTGTTTTCGATGGTGAAAAGATTCATCGTCGAGACATAACCGTCGGCGTGGCGAGCTCTGACAAATATGAAGTGGTTTCCGGTTTGTCCCTGGGCGATAGAATCGCCGTGCCAGGAGACCTCGATGTGAAAGATGGCATGGAAATCCGACCTGCGGAGGCCAAATGAACGTCTGTTCTGCCCATCGTTCTGCGTCTGTTATTGGAGTTTCGCTCGCGCTTGTTGCCCTCATGGTTGTGCTGGCTGGATTCGCGTCGCCCGCTCCTTCTATCGTTTTCGCCGCAGGATTTCCTCCCGATGCCTCCGCGGCAGTTCAATCCGCCCAGCATCAATTCAGCTCCGGAAATTACACTGCCGCCATCAAGACTCTGCAAGCTGGCGCGGCTCAGAATCCGAATAGCGCCGAAATTCAATATTGGCTCGGACGCTGTTATTACGAGCTTCGCGACTACGACAATGCCGTCGTCGCCGCCGAAAAAGCGGTGGAGCTCGATCCGAAGAATTCCCTATACCATCAATGGCTTGGCACGATCTATGGAGGCAAAGCCGATCGAGATCGCAGCTTCTCGGACGCTCGAAAGGTGAAGAAGGAGTTTGAAGAAGCGGTTCGTCTGAATCCGTCGAATGTGGAAGCCCGCCGCGACCTCGAACAATATCTAATGGAGGCTCCTTGGGTGGTTGGCGGTAATAAGGACGAGGCCCGCAATCAGGTTACCGCCATCGAGGGTATCGATCCGATCCAGGGACACTTGGCCCGTGCTGACTTCGAGCTGGAATCAAAAAAACCTGAACTTGCAGAAAAGGAATATCGCGAAGTCCTCGCCGCAAAGCCGAAACAAATCGATCCCTACCTGGATGTCATCACCTTTTTCATCCATCAGAATAAGCCGGCTGACCTGGAAGCCGCGATTCAAGCGGCGGCGCAGGTAGCTCCGAATGATCCCAGGCTCAACTACGCGCGTGGGGTGTTGGGCGTGCTTTCCGGCAACGATCTTTCGCGCGCCGAGGAATATCTAAAGTCGTATCTCGCCAGCGCACCCGACCGGAGCGACTGGCCTTCTCACGCTTCCGCGCGCGAGTGGCTTGGACGGCTTTACGAAGCGCAAGGTAAGCGCGCGGAAGCGGCCGAGCAATACCGCGCAGCCCTCCAACTGGATCCCAAACGCAAAGAAGCCAAAGCCCGTCTTGAAAAGCTTGAGAAGTCATCGGGCTAAACGCTGCCGACTATTGGAAACTTCAAATCAACTGAACGCATCCCATTAGCGGGTTCTTACATGCAACCACTGCGCGGTTCGCCAACGGAATGGCGCGAGACTTGGGCGCTTGCCATGCAAGCCCTTCGCGCCAATAAAGTACGCGCCATGCTCACCATGTTGGGCGTGATTATAGGAAGCGCGTGTATCGTCCTCGTTGTAACCGTCGCTTTAGCGGGCAAGCGCTACATTATCGGACAAATTGAGGCCGTAGGTTCCAATCTTGTCTATGCCCAGATTATCCATTCGGGCGCTGCTAGACCACTGACTCTTGCGGATGAAATCACCCCCGCCGATATGCTGGCCGTGAGGGAAAGCGTCCCCGGCGTCGTGGAGGTGGCTGGCACCAGCGATATGACCATGTCGACCAGCGTCCATGGCCGTGAACGCCCTATTATTCTAGTCGGGGTGACCGATGGTTATCAGAAGATTCGAAATTTAATTATTTTGCAGGGCCGTTACTTGGATCCGGATGATTTGAGGACTCAAAGCAAAGTTTGCCTGCTGACTGAGTACCTGGCCAACCTTCTGTTCCCATCGGAGAACCCCGTCGGGAAAGACATTTCCATTGGAGAGCTTCATTTCACTATCATCGGTGTTTACAAAGAGCGAGTAAGCACATTTGGGCAAACAGAGATCCGTCCGGAGTCGGTAATCGTTCCTTTTTCTCTGATCAAGTACTACACCGGGACTGAATATCTGAAGACTTTATACGTGCAGGCTGCCAAGCCTGAAGATGTCCCCATGGTAACAACCCAAGTCAAACAGGTGGTGGAGAGCCGTCATCGTCCCGACGCCGAATATCGTGTCGAAAACCTCGTCGGAATTCTGGAGGCAGCTCACAGGATTTCACTCGCGCTTACCATTCTGCTGATACTCGTGGCTATGATCGCGCTTACCATCAGCGGCATCGGTATTATGAACATTATGCTGGTCACCGTTACGGAAAGAACTCATGAGATTGGGATCCGCAAGGCGATTGGCGCTCGTCGTGACGCTATTCTGTATCAATTTCTAACCGAAGCTGTGTTAATTAGCGGCACCGGAGCCATCATCGGTATTGGCATTGCTGTTTCCATTCCAGTCATCATCAATTTCTTGTTCCGCTTCTTCCCGGAAGTTGGCGGAGTTACCATTCCCGTGTCATGGCTATCCGTGTTACTCGCGTTCATTGTTTCCTGCTCCACTGGATTGCTGTTCGGTTATCTTCCGGCCAGTCGCGCCGCAAACCTTCATCCCACGGAATCGCTACGTTATGAATAAGCCCTTTCGGATATTGTTTGCGGCGCTGGCATTACTCGTCTTTTGTCCGCTGGGCGTTACGTATGGACAAGACGCTGAAAAATTGACCATGCGCCAAGCCGTTACTTTGGCCTTGCGGAACAGCCGGGATTTGGCCCTTGCTCGCGTTCAATATACTGTCGCGCTCAATGAAGCCGGTGTTGACCGCGCTGCGTTTTTGCCGAATCTCTACACCGGCTCTGGTTTAGCTTACACGTCTGGATTTCCCTCCATCGGCGGCGACCCCCCCGCTGCCTTTCAGGTGAGCTACAACCAGGCGGTTTTCAATCCGCTGCTGAAAGGGCAACAGCATGCCGCCGAAGACCGTGCCAAGAACATGAAGCTTGAGCTAGATCGCATTCATGACGATGTGATCGTTCGCGCAGCAACTTCCTATCTTGAACTCGCCGAAGTGCGCCACTCGCTCGACCTGATGCGTAAGGAACAAGCTAGCTCTGAAAAAATTCTTGGCGTTACACGTGAGCGCGTCGCCGCAAATCAAGAGCTGCCAATCGAAGTGACTCGTGGCGAGTTGGCGCAAGCCCGCGTGGCCGAAAGAATCATCAAGCTCGAAGGGCGCGAAGAAGCTCTGGAGCAGCAGATTCGCAATCTAACCGGGATCCCGGACTCGCAGTCTATCGATGTGGATACCGAGGAACCCTCCTTCTCCACGGATTTGCCCATAAACGAGATGACCGATTTGGCCATCAAGAGCGATCCCAGCATCCTGGAGGCCGAAAATGAGCGCCTCGCGCGCCAGCATCTGTTGCGCGGTGCGCATCTGAGCTATTGGCCTACCGTGGATTTTGTCGGACAGTATAGTGTCTTAAGCAAGTTCAACAATTACGACGAGTTTTATAAGAAGTTCGTGCGTAATAACGTGGACGTGGGGGTTCGCATCACGATTCCGCTTTTCGCCGCGAAGACCCGCGCAAATGTCGCCCTGGCAAAAAGCGAATTGAATGCGGCTGAACTGACTCTCGGGAACAAGCGGCAGCAAGTTCGCTTGGACGTTCAACAGAAAGCACGTACCGTTCGCGAACTGGACGCTACTCGTGAAGTAGCTCGTCTGGATTTGAAGTTGGCGCAAGAAAGCCTTCAATTGGCGCAGGCCAAATTTGATGAGGGCCGGCTTACCTTGCGTGATATCGAGCAAGCGCGTCTGGATGAAAGCGATAAATGGGTGGCCTTCCTCGACGCAAATTTCGCGCGCCAGCAGGGTCAGCTAACTCTTTTGCAGGCAACAGGTCAGCTCGCTAAGGTGTTTCAATAGCGAACCAATAGTAACCTTGTCTTGGGCTTGCCATCGAAATCAAGTAAACTAGACCCTTGAGCAACGGAATCTATAGGTCTGTTTGAACCCTGAGGGGGTAAGAGTAAATATGGCGTCAGTAATGAAGACTTTATTCTTAAATCCACCGAGCTTTGAAAAGTTCGATGGCGGCGCGGGCTCTCGTTGGCCCGCCACACGCGAAATTGAGTCCTATTGGTATCCGGTTTGGCTGGCTTACCCGGCAGGAATGCTCGAGGGGAGCCGTTTGCTGGATGGGCCACCCCACCACATTACGCCTGAAGAAGTTGTTCGCATCGCCCAGGATTACGAGTTCGTGGTTCTGTTTACTTCCACCGTCGGCTTCTTTAGCGACCTGCGCATGGCCCGCGCAATGAAAGATAAGAAGCCCGGCCTCAAGATTTGCTTCGTCGGGCCCCAGGTTCAAATCAAACCGGCCGAAAGCCTGCTGGCGAGTTCGGACATCGATTTCGTCGTCCGCGGCGAATTCGATCATGCCGTCGTGGAATACGCGCAAGGCAAGCCGCTTTCAGAGATACTCAGCGCCAGCTATGTGAAAGATGGCAAGGTCGTGCACAACCCGCCGCGTCCTCTGCTGCAGACCGCCGAGCTTGACGCGCTTCCATTTGCGACTGAGGTGTATGAAAAGAATCTGAAGGTCGAAAACTATAACGTTCCGTTTCTGTTGAACCCCTACGTTTCCTTCTACACCGCGCGCGGTTGCCCGGCTCTTTGCACCTTCTGCTTGTGGCCCCAGACGCTTTCCGGTCACGCCTGGCGCGTGCGCTCGGTGGATAGCGTCGCGCGCGAATTCAAGCAAGCGCACAAAATGTTTCCGCAAGCCAAAGAATTTTTCTTCGACGACGACACGTTCAACATCCGCAAAGATCGTGTCCTCGCTCTGTGCAAGGAATTCAAGCCTGTGGGCTTCCAGTGGTCCTGTACAGCGCGCGTCCACAGCGACTACGAGACCTTGAAAGCCATGGCCGATGCCGGCGCTCGTTTGTTGATCGTGGGCTTCGAATCCGGCGACCCGCAAATCTTGAAAAACATCAAGAAAGGCGCCACCGTTGAAATGGGGCGCACTTTCGTTCAGAACTGCAAGAAAGTCGGCATCCACGTTCACGGCGATTTCATCATTGGCTTGCCCGGCGAGACCAAACAAACCATCGAAAAGACCATCGAGTATGCGAAAGAGCTGGACTGCGAAACCATTCAGGTTTCCATGGCTCATGCCTATCCCGGCACTGAGCTTTACGATCAGGGCATGCGCGAGGGTTTCCTGGCCAGCGAAGCAGTCACTGACATCAACGGTCACCAGCTTCCTCATCTTGAATATCCCGGCCTCTCCCGCGAATACATGGTCGACGCGGTAAACCGTTTCTACGACAGCTATTATCTGCGCCCGCGCGTGGCTTGGCGCATCGTGCGTGAATCTCTTTGGGATTCGCACGAGCGCAAGCGCTTGTTCCACGAAGCCGTGGATTTCTTGAAGCTGCGCCACGACCGCCGCAAGATAGCCAAGAAAGGCGTGCAGAAAAAGATTCTCGTCGAATCGGCGCCTATGGAGCCGCGTCCCCCTGTCGGAGTACCAAGCGAAACACAGAACGCATGAAGTCGTCCGAAGGGCTTCATCTCAAAACTTATTGTTTGCTGTTTTTGATGGTCACCTTTGGCCCGGTAGGGGACATTCTGCTCGGCAAAGGAATGAAAATGGTCGGGGTCCCCCCCGCGTGGACGCCGATCGAGATCCTAGAGTTTTTTCTCCGCGCCTTTTCTTCCCCCATCGTGTGGCTTGGAATCGCTTCGCTACTCACCTATTTGATGTGTTATACGCTGATTCTTTCCTGGGCGGATTTTAGTTACGTGCAACCTGCCTCCGCCATTGCCTACGCCATCGTGGCTTTGCTGGGCCATTTCTGGCTCCACGAATACGTGAGCCCGCGCCGGTGGCTCGGGATTGCGATTATTTGCTTTGGGGTTCTGCTGGTGGGCAATACCGCCTTTCGAACCACGGAGCACCACTGATGTCGCTAGAGGCTGCTTTACTCGCATTGATCGTCCTTGGCGGCACGGCCGGCGAACTTTGCATCACCCGTGCAATGAAGGTGGTCGGTGAAGTGCACGATTTCCGGCCGACTGCGCTGATACGCGTTTTTGCCCGCGCCATGCGGATACCCTGGATGGTGTTGGGGTTGTCGCTGATGGGCGTTGGATTCTTCGCGATGCTGGCGATGCTTTCGCTGGAGAACGTGAGCTTCGTGGTACCCTTCACGGCGCTGACGTTTGCCGCGGGCGCGTACGGCGGGAGTTTATTCCTCGGCGAGCGCGTTACGCCGCTTCGCTGGGCTGGAATCATTCTGGTTTGCCTCGGGGTTCTTTTGGTAGTGCAGGGCAAAGGCTAGTGCCCTATGTGGATGATGGCGTGGACGGTGGCTCGCGACGCGCTTCTGGCGCTGGCAGCCGCTCCCGTCGTCTACTATTTTATCGCCATCATCGCAGCGCAGAGATTCTTTCGCGGCAAGGCTGCTAACTCCTCCCAGGCGCTTGATTTTTTTCCTCCTGTAAGCGTCTTGAAGCCGATTCGCGGGCTCGACCGCGAAACCTACGAAAATTATTCCAGTTTTTGCCTCCAAGATTACCCCGAGTTTGAAATCCTTTTTTGCGTGAGTGACGATGGCGATCCCGCAGTGCCGGTCATTAAGAAGCTGATTGCCGATTTTCCCCAGCGCTCGATTCGTTTGCTGATTGGCGCGGAAGAAATAGGCGTCAGCGACAAAGTGAATAAGCTGTGCCGCATGGCTCGCGAAGCGCGCCACGATATTGTGCTTGTAAGCGATAGCGATGTGCGGGTCGATCCGGGTTTTCTCCGCGCGGTGGTGAAGCCGTTTTCTGATCCCGGAGTCGGCGGAGTCACTTGCCTGTATCGCGGACTGACAGACGGCGGGTTGGCGGCGGACCTGGAAGCGCTGGGCAACAGCGCCGATTTCGCGCCCGGGGTTCTGGTGGCGAGGCTTTTTGCGGGGCTCAACTTCATGCTGGGGGCGGTGATGGCTACCACGAAGAAGCACCTGGCCGAAATCGGCGGATTCGAATCGCTGGCTGATTATTTCTGCGACGACTACGAACTGGGCAATCGCATCGCCTCGCACGGGTATCGCGTGGAGTTGAGCCGCTTTCCGGTGGACATTGTTTATCCGCATGAGACATTGGGCGACGCGTTTCGCCATCAGCTGCGCTGGAACTTGAGCATTCGCTACTCGCGGCCGTGGGGACATTTTGGATTGATATTTTCCAACTGGGCGCCCTGGGCGGCGCTGGTTGGCGTTCTTGCATCGTGGAGGGCCGCTGCGATCTATCTGATAATCGCGCTGTTTTCCCGCGCGGTGATGGCGATATTCGTGGGAGCGCGCGGGATGCGCGACCGGCTGGTATTGCGAAAATTGTGGATGCTGCCGGTACGCGATGTGTTCGCATTTGTGGTGTGGGTGGCGAGCTTTTTCGCGCGGCGCATTCACTGGCGCGACCGGTTGTTTCGAGTCCGCGATAAGAAGCTGGTTCGGGTGTGAGCGGGGTCGCGTTAACACCGTGATTATGGACGGTTGACGAAGACGCTTGCGCCCGGTAAAGTATCTTAGGGTCGTGCCTACGGCCCCTTTTTTTTGCCCCATGACCTGTTGGGAGGTCGTACAATTGGCAGTACATCAGATTCTGGATCTGATTATCCTGGTTCGAGTCCAGGCCTCCCAGCCAAACTCCTGAGTGAAATCCGCGGCCGGAAAGCATGGTGTAGTGCAGCCCTGCCTGTGAAATTTTGCGCTGGGATCCTTGCGCGACTTTGTGAGATTTGGGTAGGTGGCTATGTGCGGTTGTGGCCCCGGGTAGAAATTTCCGCGTTCTTTGTTTTCTTTGAGTTACGTCGCTTTCTACATTTTGGCCAGAACCGGGTAGAAGTGCGGCGGAGGGGACGGTTTTTGGTTCCGGGCGAGCGTGAAATCGAAGGCTCGCGCGGGTGAACCGGCGCGAAAGGAGGGAGTTAAATCTGGTCGAATGTTTGGAGTGAATTCTCTTGGGATGAGCCTGGGGGTGTTGTATCAACTGGGCGGGATTTTGTGTGGTGAATGGCGAAAAGTTGAAAATGCTAATGTGTGTTCTGGTGTCGGGTAGAAATTTTTCTGTCGTTTGTTTTGAGTGAGTTAGGGCGAATTCTGCCGGTAGTGCACTGTCGACTAGAAGTGGGCGCCCACTTGCGATTTTTGAAGTGACAACTGGCCCGATTTTGGTGGGTTTTGGGCGCCGCGCCATCGTCATCTTCCTTCCGCAAACTGCCGGCACATAGCCTCCTTTCACTTTGCTGCTGCCCGCCTCGCCGAGCAGGCCCGCAAGGCAAGCAGCCGCCCTTCGCCCGCTCGCCTCGGCCCGCCGCGCCAGGTAGACTCACGACCCGCCACGGGCGGGTGAACACAACTCCGCTCTGGCCCCGTTAATCGGGGCACAAAAATATTATTAGGATATTTGGGGTGAAGCTTTTTCTAGCACGGTTTTGGCGCGATATCAAGGAGTGGGAGGCTGTGTGCGCGAATTATTTTTGCGCGACAGTTCCGTTTTGGGAATGAAGTTGAGATGTCGGAGCCGGATTAACCGGTGCTAAGCGGGCGAAAGTTTTTGTACGTGTTGGATCTAAACCCGAACCCTTCAAACCTCGAAGGGTTCGGCACCCCCGCGCGCTTCACCGTTGCCTGGACTAAACACCGGTGTCGCGCGGAAGGATCGGCCACCCGCCTACAACCTGCGCGAGATCCCGACAACATCGCCATGCCCGACCCTTTAGTGAGGCAAGAGCACTTCCCCCAAGGCACCGAGACAGAACCCGGCGAGCACGAAAGCCGCAAAAAGTCCGCCAAGGATCATATTTGTGGCAGCCCCGAGGATCGTGTCCAGCGGCGACCCTGTTTCCACTTGTTCGATTCTCCTGACCTCGAACAGCGTTCTAATTTTTTCGTGGGTCCTGAATCCCAGGATCCATATGGCAACCATGTAAAACATCACGAACGCAATGAAGGATGCGGTAGAGAGAGTCAAGTGACGCCGGGCCACGATCAGTATCAACGCGCAAAGCACGAGGTCCAAACCGAGCATGCAGGTTACTATGATGAACAGCACGTTTCGGAAAGGAGACCGTACATAGAACTCGACGTTAACTCCGGTGCTTTTGATCGACGCTGACTGTGTCTGCAATTGCAAGGTCAATCCTCCTATTCCACGTAGAACGAGCAAAGAAGGTCGGCTCCGAGAAGACCAATCGCCAGAGCTCCGAACCCCCACCCCACTGGAGTCAATTCGAACCCACCGACGGAACAAATTCGCCGCCTGTGTACTGGAATCGATTCGTGATCGAGCCCGTTGAAGCGGTCAGGTTGCCGAATGAATCGTACGTGTAAGTATTCGCCAAAGCTCCGGCAGAATTGCTTAGTGAAGTAATCGGGCCTAATCCATCGGCTTCGTAGTAACTTGGTCCCCGAGCGCAACTCTGCAAGAACCTCGTCAACGTTTATACTTTGCTCGTACCGGGCGAGGACGTTTCCGTTCTGATCCACATCCTCGATTGAGTTTACGCCGTCGTAGAAATAGTTAGTAGTCGTGGTCGTCGAACCTTGCGTGAAGGCGTTCTGGACTCGATGGCCAATCCCGTCGTACTTGAAGCTGTCTGTCTCAGCGCGAATCAATGAACTTCTCACCAAGATCGAAGATTTTCAAAATGAGCAGTGCATCCACCATGCAAAAAGGCATTGAAATCGCCGCGGGAATCCATCGCGTCGTCCAGTGAACAAATAGTAGGAGTGGCACGTGAAGTGCCGCAATTGCGACCACTGCCGCCCAAAACCAGAGTCTATTGCTCAAATCCCAACGCCACCAGACTGCGACGGCGATCATCCCAGCAGATAAACTCGTGGGAAGGCCGCTACCGCGACCGATGAAATGCTCAGCAAACAGACCTAAAAGAAAAACCGCAATCGAAAGCACGGCGGTGTCCCGCAGAGTCCATTTTCGTCCCGGGTCCGGCATCACTGGCCACCCGAAGTGCAGTCCTTGTATTCTTGATACCCGCGGTATATATCCCAAAGAATTGACACACCAGCTACAACTTGGCCAGCAACCGGGAGGACGCCCCCCACGCCTTTTGCAACTTCTAGAATAGTTATTGTAGTTTCTGTGAGTACCAACCCTGCGCCCAGTCCATTACCTTCAGAGACGGTCAGACCTATGGCACCTAAATTTGCTCCAAGCTCAAACCCCTTAAACAAAGACTCCCCGTCGCTAAGTGCCGCTTCCGCAGCCTCTCCTCCGGGAACTAGTCCTACTGCGTCCAGCGCTACGCCAGCAACGGCGCCCTCGATGGCTTTCGTCTGACAAATAGTGGTCGTCGTGGAATTTTGAGTGAAAGCCTTTTGAACCCTGCGCCCAAGTCCATCATATTTAAAGGTCACGGTACTACCCGTTCCAGGCAATACCGCACTGATCAAGCGATTCTCGAAGTCCCAGTTGTACTGCGTCGTGTTTCCTGAAATTGTCTTGCTTGTCAAGTTCCCATTGTAGTCGTAAGAGTAGCTCGCTGTGGGAGTCGAGGTTAGTTCGTTTGACGTGTTGCTGCTGTACGGCGACACCCCAAGAGAAGTCAGCCGGTTCCCGACTGGATCGAATGAATAGCTCTCTGTCGTATTCGTCGCCTGTGTCACTTGCGTCAGCTCATTCAGCGGGTCGTACGTATAGCTCGATGTAACCGCCGAGAGTTCGTTCGTCTTCGCCGTCCCGTTCCCCACAGAATCGTATGTATAAACGTTTCCGTCAATAGTGCTTGTGCCTACTTGATGCAATACCGAAAGCAGTCGCGAAAGATTGTCATAGCTGTAGTTGGTCGTCACTCCATTAGGGAAAAGATAAGTTTTCGCGGATCACTATTCTGGATCAAGGAGATTTTCCGATCGAGGAGAAGAGGAAAGCGGCTGATCGAATTAACGCGCTACCAGCGGACAAGCAGGATGCCGCGTGGGAGAATTTTTTGCGAGCCATCGGCACGACGTGAAGCGGATGGTTCTTGGGCGCGATCCGGACGGGACGGTAGGATTGAATTTGCGGGACGGCAACGGTAAAGTGCGGATTTTGCTCGCGGTGCGGCAGGACGGGAAACCTGTCTTGCAGTTTCTTGATGAGAAGGGGAACGTGGTCGGCGAGTTTACGGGCAAGGAGAAGTGAATCGTGCGCGATCGTTTGCGCGATTCGTCTTTAGGATCGGCGAAAAGATCGAATTGAATGGTGAAGGAGTCAGCGATGGCGGCATCGGTTTTTATCGGGACTAGCGTGGATGGGTTTATTGCGCGGCTGAACGGAGACCTGGACTTTCTGCCGGAGGGTGGCGGGGAGCCGCACGGATACGATGAGTTTATGGCTAGCGTGGACGCGCTGGTGATTGGGCGGAAAACGTTTGAGACGGTTCTGGCGTATCCGGAATGGCCCTATGGGAAGAAGCGGGTGGTGGTGCTGAGCAGCAAGCCGCTCGATTTTTCCGGAGTTCGCGGAGGCGTGGTGGAGCAAATGAGCGGAGCCCCGGCTGAGATCGTTTCGAAATTGGAGGCTCGCGGCGTGAAGCATATTTACGTGGACGGAGGAATTACGATTCAGGCGTTCTTGCGCGCGGGGCTGATTCAACGGCTGATTATCACTCGCGTGCCGGTGTTGATCGGAGAAGGGATTCCGCTATTTGGGGCGCTACCGGGCGACGTTCGGTTGAAGCACGTAGCGACGCGGCACTATCCGAGCGGGCTGGTGCAGACGGAATATCAAGTTCTCGCCTGACAATTTCCTTTGAATGATTGGATTGCGGCCGGGGCCTTTTGTATGGCCCCGGCCTTCTTCCTGGTTGGGTTGCGTGGGCGTGGTCGGTGAGCTCTTCGTGTAAGTTATGTTCGCGTGGCGGCGTCGGCTTGCTGTGCCAGCGTCTGCAGAGTTTGAAAAAACGCCGGCGATTGGCCGACGAAGAGACCACCTGCAGTGAAGGCAGCTACGGCGTCGGCAGCGATTGAGTTTACGTCACCGGTCGGACGAATGACGGCGCAGTTAGGAAGATCCGGGCTGATGAACTCGCACGGGACCGGGAAGATAAGATTGGTCTGAAACAGCGGATCGTTGAGATCGTTGAAGTTTGGGAAAGTCAAACCGTGGTCCGTGACGGGCGATTGCGAATTCTGGAATGAGTAAGGAGGACCTTGCACTGTGTTGCCAGCGAAGTCGACCCATTCCAGGAAATGGGCAATTTCGTCGCCACCAATACTGAGCACGATTTTCAAAGCCTCGAGGCTGGTGGTTTTTTGAGCCAAGGTAGCGTAAAGACTGGTGCCGCCTTGCTCGATGGTTCCGAAATGAAAAGCGGCGCTGTCAGCAATGGCTTGAATGTGATCGGGATCGTTGAAATCGGCGTTGTCCCTGGGGATTAGCGGACGATTGACGATGGAGAGGGCCTGTTGAAATGTGGCGCCGAAATCGGGGTTGTTGGCACTGCGGTAGCGAATGAACCAGCTGGTGTCCACAGTGTTTTTCAGCAAGTTGGTGAGACGGCCGATTTGTTCGGCGCCGGTTGCTTTGCTGCTCGGCAAGGTTCTGAACTGATCAAGGTCCACGGGCTCTGCGCCCTTAGAAGTGAGGTAGGCGTTGAGAAAGGCCGCGTGGGAGACTTCGTCAAGGGTATTGCTGGTAATGTATTGAGAGCCATCGCCATCGAGAAACTGGAAGGCGAGTTGGTAGTTATTCTGAGAGCCTTGCGTGACGCCGCCGAGCTCTCTATATTGTTGCCAAAGATCGGCCTCGATGAGTTCTGCGGCGGCGGCGAATCTCAGGATCGCGACATCTCCGGCAGTCAAAGGAGCCTTACTTTCTCCTGAGCCTTGGGCGAAGGTTGACAAGCCGCGAGTCAAGAAACCGGCTCCCATGGTTGCTGCGCCTGCGGCCAAGGCGCCCTTTTTCAAGAACGCGCGACGATTGTTGCGAATCTGAATTTCTGATTTCGTCATTTGTATCTCCTTTTAGAAAATCGAACAGGCAGGAATGGTAGTTGGGCTTGTCGTGGGTGTTTGTCACAGCAACGTCAAACGGATGTCTTATTTATGCGCCACCGTGTTTGCAATTCCGAGACAAATGTCAGACAAGGAGTGACGTGCGGCGCGGATGCGTTTGGAGCAACGGGGAGTTCAGTTCTTTTTTCGATCGAGTTCGGACCAGCGCTGGTACAGACTGTCCACGGTTTTCTGGGCGGCTTCCATCTCGGCGAAGGCGGTTTGGAGGCGGGACGCGTCGCTGGCAATTTCTTGATCTTCCAGGGCGGTGCGTCGGGCGAGAAGAGTCTGTTCGGCTTTGGCGATTTGCTTTTCGATGGAGGCCAGCTCGCGGGATTCCGTGTGCGTTAGTTTCGATTTTGGGAGTACGGATGGAATCTCGGTTTTGGCTGGCGGGCGCTTGGTTGCGGTTTTCTGTTCCGCGATGAATGCGGCATTTTGCGCGATTTGCCAGGCGTCCCATTGCGAATAGTCGGCGAAGCGTTCGGCGTGGCCTAGACCATCCAAGCCAAAAACTACAGTGGAGACGCGATCGAGCATGTAGCGGTCGTGTGTGATGAGGACGAGGGCACCGCGATATTCGAGAAGATTTTCTTCGAGGACCTCGAGAGTGGGGATGTCGAGATCGTTGGTGGGCTCGTCGAGAAGCAGGACGTCCGCGGGCTGAAGCATAAGCTGAGCGACCAGGACGCGGGCGCGTTCGCCACCGGAGAGCCGGCCGACGGGGCGGTTTAGATCTTCCGCATTGAAAAGGAATCTGGCGGCCCAGGACGCCACGTGTGTTACGCGGTCTTGGTAGATGACGGAGTCACTGTCGGGCGCGAGAGCGCGACGCAGAGTGAGGTTGGGATCCAGTTCACGATTCTGGTCGAAGTAAACGATGCGCAAGGAGTCCGCTCTGCGCACTGTGCCGGCGGAAGGATCAAGCTCGCCGCGCAGCAAACGCAGGAGCGTGGTCTTGCCGCTGCCGTTAGGGCCGACCAAACCGATGCGCATGCCGGACGTAATAGTGAAATCAATATCGTGGAAAAGCGTGCGGCCACCGACGGAATAGCTGACCTCATCGAGGACGATGAGTTGTTTCGTCTGCCGATTTGAGGCGGAGAAATCGATCTTTGCAGTGAGAGTGCGGGTTCGAGCGTTCAGATCGGCTAACTCGCCGATCATTTTGTGCGCTTTGTCGATGCGCGATTTGGATTTCGTGGTACGCGCTTTGGGGCCGCGGCGCAGCCATTCAATTTCGGTGTGGACGCGGTTCTCCAGAGCTTCCTGACGATTTCCCTGAGCGTGCAGGTAGGCTTCTTTGGCTTCCAGAAAATGCCTGTAGGTTCCTTTGACGCGAAGGAAACCGTCCTGGTAAACGCGATCGAGTTCGACCATATCGTTCGCGACGTTTTCGAGGAAGTAGCGGTCGTGGCTGACTACCACGCAGGCGAAGGCGGCGTCTTCCAGCAATTCTTCCAGCCATTTTATTCCGGCGAGATCGAGGTGATTGGTGGGCTCGTCGAGCAAAAGGATGTCGGGATCCTGCACCAGACCTTCGACTACAGCGAGTCGTTTGCGCCAGCCTCCGGACAGCGCTGCGGCGTGCGTTTCGAAATCCACGAAGCCGGCGCGGCTGAGGGCTTCTTGCGCGCGGAATGAAAGGTCTTGTTGCGATACGCCTGAGCGTCGCAAGGCGGATTCGATAACGGACCGGCAGGTGGATTCCGGCGGGAATTGCGAAATTTGTTCGACGAAGCTGAGTTTGGCGCCTTTGCGGATGGCCACTTCACCTTTGTCGGGCTTCACGCGGCCGACGAGAATGTCCAGCAATGTGGATTTGCCCGAACCGTTGGGGCCGATCAGGCCGATGCGCTCGCCTTCAGAAACAGTGAACGAAATATCTTCAAAGAGCGGAGCGAGGCCGTAACGTTTCGACAGTTTCTGGGCGTTGATGATGGGAGGCAAAAGTTTCAGTCTTCTCCGGCGAATGGTTTAACCTTGAGGATACCAGTAGAAGCGCTTACAGGCAGAATCATCCGCGAGATTGAGAAAACTCTTTGGCAGAAAAAACCATTCGCAAATTTGATGCTTTGATTTTAGGCGGCGGTGCCGCGGGGCTGATGTGTGCCATCGAAGCTGGAAAGCGCGGGCGCAAGACCGCGATTCTGGAGCGAAACGAACGGGTTGGTAAGAAGATCCTTATTTCCGGCGGGGGACGTTGCAATTTTACAAATCTTTATTGCCAGCCGGAGAACTTCATTTGCAGCAATCCGCATTTCCAGAAATCGGCGCTGGCTCGTTATACGCCAGCGGACTTTATTGCTCTGCTGGAAGCTCACCGCATTCCCTATCGCGAGAAGACGCTGGGACAGCTCTTTTGCGACCGGTCGGCGCATGACGTAACGAGCATGCTGGATACCGAATGCAACACGGTGGGAGCGAGGATTTTTCTAAATACGAATATCCGCGAAATCAAACGTGCGGAGCTATTCGCGGTGAGCACGGAGGCCGGCGAGCTTCATGCGCCTGTTTTGGTAGTTGCAACCGGAGGTCTTTCGATTCCGAAAATGGGGGCGACGACTTTTGGGTATGACGTGGCACGGCAGTTTGGATTGAAGATTGTGAAGCCGCGGCCTGCTCTTGTGCCGCTGATTTTCAACGCGAAGGACCAAGAGCGATATTGCGAGCTGGCGGGCGTGTCGGCTGAAGTGGTGGCTTCCACGAACGGGCAATCGTTTCGCGAGAAGATGCTAATCACGCATCGAGGTTTGAGCGGGCCGGTGATTCTGCAAATTTCCTCGTATTGGGAAAAAGGGAGGAAGATTCGCATTGATCTTGCGCCGGGGCGTGATGTGTTTGCGCGCATGAAGGAATCTGAAGAACGCAGTGTGAGCGCTGGTCGAGCTGCGCTGCAAGGGATTCTGCCGAAGCGTTTTGCTACGCGATGGCTGGAATTGAACGCGCCGGGGAGCTGGAGCAATCAAGCGTTGGTACAAGCTGAGGCGCGGATTCATGAGTGGCCGATTTTTCCCGCGGATATGGAAGGTTATGAGAAGGCGGAGGTGACGGCGGGCGGCGTGGATACAGATGAATTATCCAGCCGGACGATGGAAAGCAAAAAAGTACCAGGGCTGTTTTTTATCGGCGAGGTTGTGGATGTGACGGGGCAGCTGGGCGGGCACAATTTTCAGTGGGCTTGGGCTTCGGGAGCGGCGGCGGGCCGGGCGTTGTGAGGCTTCCGAGAATTTCTGATCGGTCTCGGAGTGAAGATAGACCCTGTTTTATGGTGATTCGATCAACTTAAACGCGGCGTGGGCTAGGGTTGCCATTCCTCAAAATGCCGCGGTTAAGACCGCAGCGCTACATTTAAACCTTAAGCTGCGCGAGGCTTTCGACGCGAGTAGGCGGAAAATCCTAAAAGCAAGAATGCGGAGAAGATCGAAATGCCGGAGCCTATGGTGCGATCTGGAGTGCGGCGGAAATTTACACGCAGTGAATGTTCGCCGGCGGGTAGTGGCAGCGACAATTGCGCGGTTTCCGGGAGCGAAATGGCCTGCACGATGTCTCCATCCACGCGGACTTCCCAAGCGGGATAATTTATTAACTTCAGAGCTAAGGTGGCCGGCAGATTTGTCTTCGCAGCGAACGATTTTTCTTCGGCGGTCCAGCGAGTGATGCGCGCGTTTTCATTTTTAACCGGCGTCAGCGCCTCCGAGTTCGGAGCTGCGATGGTGATTTTCGGTGCGGATGTTACAGGTGATTCATCGTGGTTCAGTGAGTCGTCGTCGGCGGAAGCGGGAGGCTGGCCGGGCAGTTGGTAACGGTCGCAGCCGAGGGGTTGGTATTCGTCGGCGCCTTCGTAGCCGTGTTGAGAATGGATCGCAGCGATCAACACGGGAATATCTTCGCTATCCCACCAGGCATCCTTCACCAGCACCGTACCAAGCGCTCCAGTGCAGAGAAGGATCGCGGTCCAGCCCAGCCACTGTTTGCGTGGAGTTTGCAATAATGCGGCTATAAAAAATGCAAAGGCGACGTCGAGCGGGACCAGCCATCTCCACGGGAATTGCACGAACTGAAGTTTTGGCAGATGTTGCCAGAGGAAAAGGCTCGCGGGGAACATCATGAACGCGGACGCGGCGGCAAGGGCGAGAAGCATCCACCAAAGTTGAAGAAAATCCCTGCGCCAGCGCGCGACGAAAACTGCGGCGAGCGCGGTGATCAGGATGGTGCCGAGCGCGATGGCCGAAACCTTCCAGTTGAAAAGAACAAATTCGGGGTCGCTGGAGTGCGTGAAGAGAAAATTCTGTGCGGGGCGAAGATTTTCCGTCAGGGCTTGCGAGATTTGGACCCAGCGCTGTTCCCAGGCAGCGGGCAAAATATAAAAAGCGGCTAAGCCGAACCCGCCGGTCATCGCTGCAGCGCCGCTCAAAAGCGGCTTGAGTTCGCGGCGAAGAGCACATCCCCCGACGAGAAGCAGCGCCAACGAGTAGGTGGCGATGACGGCAGCGGGCGCGTTGGAAAGCCAGATAAGTGCGAAGACCAGCGCGAGACGGGGAACTCGATTCCAGCCGTCTCGCGTGACCCGCAAAGTTCCCAGAACAAGGAGAGGAAACAGTGCACCAGCAAGAAGCTCGGCGAAATCGCTGCGATAGTAAACGATTACGAGATGATATGGATTTACGGCATAGAGAATGGCGGCCGTTAGTGCTTGAGGGACCGGAAGGCACTCGCGAGCGAGGCGCCACATTGTGAGCCCTGCGAGAAGTAGCGCCAGCCAAATGAAGGCTCCGGGAGCCATCTGCCAGGGCAGAATCGATCCCAGCGCAGCGCCGAGCATCCAGGAGGTGGGAGGATAAAAAACAAAGCGGGGCTCTCCGAAACCCCAGTTTGCCCATTCGGCCCAGCGGGGGAACAAGATGCCTTCGCGCCATTGGCCGGCTACGTCGAGCCATCCGGCCAAGTGGAATTGGAAATCGTGGCCGGAGGCATTGCCGAGAAAGAACATCGGCAGAACAACCGCAGTGGCCGCGAGGCAGGCCAAGAGGAATGCTAAACGCCATTCGTTCTGCGTGGCGTTGGCCACAATCTGGTGCTTGTGAACTTCTGTAAGATGTTTATGAATGTTGGCGAACTCGCGGACAACAAGATGCCGGCTAAAGGCCCTTCGAGGTTCAGGGTAAACCGGCGCCAAGACTGACTTCCAACGACTAGACAACAAAGGATACAGAATCACGGAGTTTTTGTCCCTGAAGCGGTGTGGCAGGGCCACCCGATTCGTGGGGAACAGACGTGAGCAAAACTCACAAATTTAGGACGGTGTCGAGGTAGCATTAGGTTGATGAGCGACCAAACAAAAAATCACAATGGCACCGCTGAAAAGCAGAGGCTAGAGGCAAGCGAAACCCGTGAAGTTCACTGGAAGCGCTGGGGGCCGTATCTTTCCGAGCGGCAATGGGGAACGGTTCGGGAAGACTACAGCGCGAACGGGGACGCCTGGAATTATCTGCCTTTCGATCACGCGCACCTGCGGGCGTATCGGTGGGGCGAAGACGGGCTGGGCGGAATCTGCGACCGGCATCAGCACATTTGTTTTGCGTTGGCTCTGTGGAACCAAAAAGATCCGATTTTAAAGGAACGGCTTTTCGGATTATCCAACCGGGAAGGGAATCATGGCGAGGACGTAAAGGAATATTATTTTTATCTGGACGCCACGCCTACCAGCTCCTATCTGAAATATTTATACAAATACCCGCAAGCGCCATTTCCGTACGAGCAACTACTGCGAGAAAACGCGCAACGCAATCGGAATCAGCCGGAATACGAATTGGCGGACACGGGGATCTTCTCCGAGAATAGATACTTTGATGTTTTTGTGGAATACGCCAAGGCGTCGTCTGAAGATATTTTGGCGCGCATCACAGTTTGGAATCGGGGGCCAGACGCCGCGCCTTTGCATGTGCTGCCCACCCTATGGTTCCGCAATCGCTGGGATTGGGGCGAAGGATTTGACAAACCGAAGGTTTCGCGACAGCAAGGGCTGGAAGGCGCAGAATTGTTTGGACTGGAAGAATTTCACTATGGCAAACGCTGGCTGATTGCGGAGGGCGCGCCCGAGCCACTTTTTACCGATAATGAGACCAATAGGGAGAAGTTATTTGGTGATAAGAAGAGCTCGCCTTATGTGAAGGATGCTTTCCATCGTTTTGTTATTCAAGGCCAGCGCGAGGCCGTGAATCCGGCTCTGACTGGGACGAAAGCGGCGGCGCACTACTCCGGTGAAATCGCGCCCGGGCAGAGCATGACTATTCGGCTTCGATTCCTGGACCAGAATCCCGCGGATGGACACAAGTCGGGAAAAGACTTTTTCGGCCCGGCATTCGACCAAGTGTTTCAGCAGAGGTTGCAAGAGGCGGAGGATTTCTACAATGAGCGCGTGGGGCATTGTGCCGGCGATGATGCTCACGAAGTTCAGCGCCAGGCTTTCGCCGGATTACTATGGGGAAAGCAGTCGTACCATTACGACGTTCGCCGCTGGCTTAGTGGCGATCCCACGCAACCAACGCCTCCGCCGGAACGTTTGAACGGACGGAATCACGAGTGGACGCATCTCTACAATTCCGATGTGATTTCGATGCCGGACAAATGGGAGTACCCGTGGTATGCGGCTTGGGATTTGGCGTTTCATTGCGTGGCGATGGCGCTGATCGATCCGGACTTCGCGAAAGAACAACTCGTGCTGTTCATGCGCGAGTGGTACATGAGCCCGAGCGGACAATTGCCGGCCTACGAATGGAATTTCTCGGATGTGAATCCGCCGGTACACGCCTGGGCAACCTGGCGCGTTTATAAAATCGCCGGGCGCATACAGGGGAAAGAAGACCGCAAATTCCTGGTGCGAATGTTCCATAAGCTTCTGCTCAATTTTACGTGGTGGGTTAACCGCAAGGACCCGGAGGGCAAGAACGTTTTCGAAGGCGGATTCCTAGGGCTCGATAACATCGGAGTTTTTGACCGCTCGCAACCGTTGGGGCCCGGGAATTTCATCGAGCAATCCGACGGCACGAGCTGGATGGCGATGTATTGCCTGAACATGCTGGCGATGGCGATGGAACTGGCGCACGAGGACAACGCGTATGAAGACATTGCCAGCAAGTTTTTCGAACATTTTGTTTACATCTCGGAAGCCATGAACGACATGGGCGGCGAAGGTGTGGGCATGTGGGATGAAAAGGACGGCTTTTACTACGACGTTTTGCATTTGGGGCAAGCGGCACCGCTGCCGATGAAGGTGCGGTCGATGGTTGGGTTGATTCCACTTTTTGCAGTGGAAACGTTTGAGCCGGACGTTTTGGAGCGTTTGCCGAGTTTCCGAAAACGCATGCAGTGGTTTTTGGACCACAACCCGGAAGTCGGCAAACACGTGGATATGAGCCAGAAAACGGACCGGGGCAACCGGTTGTTGCTAACGATTGCCAACCGGAAAAAGCTAGAGCGCATTTATCGCTACGTTTTTGACGAGAATGAATTTTTATCGCCGCATGGCATTCGGGCGCTCTCTAAATTTCATCTCGAGCATCCGTTTGTGCTGAACGTGGACGGGCATTCGAACTCGGTGGATTACGAGCCGGCGGAATCGACCAGCGATCTTTTTGGAGGGAATTCAAATTGGCGCGGGCCGGTGTGGTTTCCGTTGAATTTTCTGCTCATCGAAGCCCTGCAACGCGTTCACTATTATTATGGAGCTGACTTCAAAGTGGAATTTCCCACGAACTCAGGGCATCACATGACGCTTTGGGATTCCGCCAGCGAAATATCGCGCAGGCTCTCGCATATTTTCCTGCGGCGAGACGGGCGACGGGCGGTTTTCGGCGATTCTCCTCTTTTTCAAGAAGATCCCAACTGGCGCGATTTCATTCTGTTCTACGAGTATTTCAACGGAGATACCGGCGCGGGGCTGGGCGCCAGCCATCAGACTGGATGGACGGCGTTGGTGGCAAAGCTGCTACAGCAGAGCGGAGAGTAAACGTTTTTTTTCAATAGCCAGCGGCCGGCTAATGGCTTTCCAGCTTTGCTTCGACGAGCTCGATTAAAACTTTGCTTCCCCCGGGCAGCGAGGCGAGGAAAAAGTTGATGCGCGTTCCGCCGGCCCCGGCGCGCGTTTTTGGATAAACTGAGTTCAGATCAAACCGCGCGCGCAGAATTTCCGTGGCGCGGCCCACGTCGCGAACATAGATTTCTACTTGTTGAATGCCTTCACCGAACCTAGAAAGAAACCTGGCGATAGCGCCCTGGCCGCCGGGTTCCCGCGTGGTCAGGATGTCGAGATCGATGCGATCGTTGAAGTGCAGTTCGAATTCGATAGCGTCTTGATCGGGAGGGACGTCAGCGAGGGCTGGGGAATTATTGGCTTCGCGAATTTTTTGGAAAGTTTCCGGCTGGACGGCGATGCCGACCACCGTGCTTGCCTGGGAAGATTCGGATGCCCCCGGAGAATTCACACCGTGGGGCAGAACGAGCGAGCGGAATTCAGGATCGGCGATCCATTGTTTGAGCAGGGGCGTACACAGATTGCCGCCTGCCATATAAAGACGCATCGCGCAATCCAATCGCTTTTGAGGATCGGCATCCGCCAGTTGGCGAATCCAACCGGTGATTTGGGAGGGATGTGTCACGTAGTCAAGCGCGAATTAGGGCGTGGCATGGGGAGGCTGGACCGCATTGATATTCGAGAGCGCGATGTAGGTTGTTTTTCCTGGCGGGACGACAATTTGAACGTCCCAACGCTGACGTGCGTCGCCGGCCTGCGCGTTATTTTCCAGAGTGCTGAGCCAATAGGTACCCGGTGCGATTCCGCGAAGCGAGCCCTGGCCTTGCAAATCGGTATCGGTGCGAGCGACCAGGTATTTCGATTCGGCAAGCTCGATGGTGTGATGTTGCAGTTCCACTTTGTTGGCTGAATTCAAGACTTCCCAACGGTGGCCGGGGTTCACATCTTCCAGCGACAAATACATGCCATCCGTACTCTTGGGAAAACGAATCAAAAAGACCCGGATAGCGTCGTGGTATTCCTTTTGGTGCTGAGCATATTTCTCCGGATTCTTTTTCTTTTCGGCCGGGGTGTATTTCGGTTCCGGAAAGGGAACGGTTTGGTCGGTGGACATTCTGTCCACATATGCGTTGAAAAATTCCGGAACGTTCATGACATCATCCGGTTCGAGCTTCTTAAGAAAATCCTCATTGGATAGATCGACGCAATGATTTTTCTTCATCCAAGCTTTTAATTCCTTTGATACATCCAGCTTATCGATGAAAGCGTCCATGTTCACAAGGGGGAAGGTGAGCGCGGCCTCTTTGCCGATTTCCTGGTAGCTCTTGCTCAGAAGATAGAAAGTCATTCCGCGCACGGGCTCGTCGGAGCCGCCGGAAGGCGTGGCTTTGGCGACGAATTCAATTGCGCCGGTTTGGGGCGAGGCTTGCAGGCCGACGCTCAAGATTGCAAAAAGCAGAAAAAACGAAGCGCACGTTTTTATTTTCATGATGTTCATCGTAACAGAATGGCAAGGGCGCGGGGGGGAGGTGGTCGTTAAGGTAAACGTCTGATAGGAAACGGTGACCACGGTGGCGCGTTAATGGAGAGAAACTAGTAGAGGTGGAAAACGACTTCGATGGTGGTTCGAACTGCGGCGGGCCTTCCGTCTGGGCCGGCAGCAGGCTTAAAACGCCAGGTGCGAACCGCGGCGATTGCGTTTTCGTCGAGGCCGAGGCCGAGTCCCTTGGACACGTGGATGTCCGTGGCGCGACCGTCTGGGCCAACGATAGCGGTGAGATAAACCGTTCCCTGATATTTTGCCTTTACCGCTTCGTCGGAGAACTGCGCGGTTGGGCAGTAAATGCAGGCTGGATTTCCATAGCCGCCGGTGCCCGCGTTAAATATGCCGCCGCCCGTGCCACCGCCTTCACCTGGGCCGACGCCGCCACCGCTTCCGCTGCCGACTCCGGTGCCATTCCCTGAGCCGATACCGTTGCCGCTGCCGGGGCCGTTGGAGTCATTGGTAACTTTGGACAGGGGGTCGCCCCAGTTGGACATATTGGGGCTGACGAGTTTCGTGTCCGGCATCCCGATCACAGTGGGGGTGACGGCGAACTTCGGATTCTCGGGGGGCTTCACTTTGGGCGGAGCGATTTGAGTCAAACTGAATTTCGGCAGTTTGCCTCTGCTAGCAGGGAGCAATTCATGCGAACCGCCCCCACCGCCACCGCCAGCCTTTTTTGCTCCAGCTGGCAGCTTTGGAAGATAGGGCGAGCTAATGTCGAGCGGAGTGACCGTCATTGTTTTAGCTTGGGTGGTTGCCGGCGAAATAAATCCCGGCAAAAACGGCAGGACGATGAGCACGATCACCACCACGTGAAAGGCCAGCGAAAGGGCTTGCACACGAGTGAACTGAGTATTCCTGGACCAAATTTCCGGGACAGCAACCGGCGCGCTGGTAGTTTTCAGGGGAGGAAGCTTGGGCGGAGAAATCATATCGCGTAAGTTCTGCCAGAACCCGCCAAAGCCCGCGCTCCAATCGACCAGGAGATCCGAATTTACGGGTCCGCGCGGAGCGGAGCGCCAGAATTCCGATAGATTGTCGCGAAAGCTTTCGCCAAATCCGGGATTATTGAAAACGTCAGGCTCGCCGCCCTTAAGCTTCGTGGGGCGCTCGGAGAGGAAATCCTTTACGTTGGAAAAGAAAGCCTTAAAGGCTGAGGTACGAACAGGAGAAGGCAAGCGGCCGATGCGCAGAGTCGGCTCGGTGGTCGAGCGACCGGCGTCGTCAAGTCTGGAGGTATAGTCTGCCATCGGTTGTGCCTAAGACTTCCCCGTCGCGGCCTTGCTAATTGTTAGACGCTCCCCTGCGAAAAAGGATGTCTGGGCGGGGTGCGGCTGACACCGTTCTGAAATCATTGTAACATACAGGTCTCAACTGAGGCTTCCGAGTTTCCCGGCCTGCATCAGTAGAAAGGCATTTTTACCCCTATTTAATGGCAAAAACGCGCGACCTGAAGAGTACTCTCAATCTTCCAAAGACGGATTTTCCTATGAAGGCGAAGTTGCCCGAGCGCGAGCCGGAACAACTAGCGGCTTGGGATCAGATGCGTCTTTATTACCGCATTCAGGAATCGCGAGCGGCGGCGCCGCTGTTCGTGTTCCACGACGGGCCTCCTTACCCGACGGGTGAAATTCATCTGGGCACGGGTCTGAACAAGATTTTGAAAGACATGATCGTGAAGTCGAAGACCATGGCGGGATTCCGTACACCGTACGTTCCGGGGTGGGACTGCCATGGTCTGCCGATCGAGACGAAGGTCGAAAAGGAGCTCGGCGGGAAAACGGACAAGGTGTCGGCGGCGGAGTTTCGGCGAATGTGCCGGGAGTTCGCGGCCGGATACATTGATGCGCATCGGCGGGAATTCAAGCGGCTCGGCGTTTTTGGGCAATGGGAAAAACCGTATCTGACGATGGATCCGAGTTATGAAGCGACGGTTGCGGATGCGTTTATCACATTTCTCGAGAAAGGATATGTGTATCGGGGACTGAAACCCGTTTACTGGTGCATTTATGACCGGACAGCGTTGGCGGAAGCGGAAGTGGAATATGAAGATCACGTCAGCCCATCGATCTGGGTGAAATTTCCGGTTGTTGCTGATGAGAAATCGAAAAAGCTGGGGATTGGCGATGGCGTGAGCGCTTTGGTTTGGACCACGACTCCGTGGACGCTGCCTGCAAATCGCGCGCTTGCATTTCATCCGCAGTATGAGTACGTAGTGGTGGAGACCGAGGCTGGAAAGTTGCTGCTCGCGGAAGAAAGGTTGAGGGATGCGGAGTTATTAGCTGTTCTGGGATTGGAACCTGGCAGCCCGTTAACGAAAGTTGGAAAAGGGCGAGAACTGGAGGGAATGAAATTCCGGCATCCGTTTCTGGATGAATTGATCGTGCCGGCTGTGCTGGCGGACTATGTGACGTTGGAGCAAGGCAGCGGAATTGTGCACACCGCTCCAGGTCATGGAGCGGAGGACTTCGCGACCGGACAGAGATATGGTCTGGAGGCGTACGCCCCTCTGGATAACGATGGGCGGTTTGTGGAGGGGTTGCCGGCGTATAAAGGCAAAACTGTTTTCGAGGCGAATCCCGCAATTATTTCGCTGCTGAAAGACCGCCAGATGCTGGTAGCAGAGAAAAAATTTCCGCACAGTTATCCGCATTGCTGGCGCTGCCACCAACCCGTTATTTTCCGCGCCACGGAACAATGGTTCATACAGCTCGATAACGGTAGCGCGACGGCGCCGCCACCGAAGGCGCCTGCATTGCGGAGCACGGCGCTATCTGAAATCAAGAAGGTGAAGTGGATGCCGGCTTGGGGACTGGAGCGCATCCACAACATGATTGAGGACCGGCCCGACTGGTGCATTTCCCGGCAGCGTTTTTGGGGAATACCTCTGGTGATTTTTTACTGCGACTCTTGTGGAAAGATCCTGAAAGATTTTAAAGCGCTGCGGAATGTGATTCCATTTTTTGAACGCGAAGGCGCGGACGCCTGGTACACACATTCTGCCGAGGAACTTTTGCCGCCGGGCACGAAATGCGGCTCCTGTGGTGCAGCAAAGTGGCGCAAGGAGAGCGACATTTTGGATGTGTGGTTCGAGTCCGGAACAAGCAACCTGGCGGTGCTACAAAAAAGAGAAGGGAAGCCGCGCGCGGATGTTTATCTGGAAGGGCCGGATCAATTTCGGGGATGGTTCCAGAGTTCGCTGATGGTTGCGATCGGCGTGGATGGCATACGTCCCTACGATGAGGTGGTGACGCACGGCTGGACGTTGGATGAAAATGGCAGGCCGATGTCGAAATCGTTGGGCAACGCCATGGAGCCGAAAGAAATCTGCGAGAAGTGGGGCGCGGACATGCTGCGGGTGTGGGTTTCCTCGCAGGATTACACCGCGGACGTGCGGCTATCGGATGCCATGATGACGCAACTGGGCGAAGCGTATCGCAAGATCCGAAATACGTTCCGGTTTGCGCTCTCCAATCTTTTCGATTTCGATCCGGCGCGCGATTCGGTTGCGGATGGCGATCTTTGGGAAATTGACGCGTGGATGCTACGAAGGGCCGGGATACTGGCGCGCGAATGCCGCGAATGGTATGCGAATTTTGAATTTCATCGCGTGTATCACGCGCTACACGATTTCTGCACCGTGGATTTAAGCGCGTTTTATTTCGATGTGCTGAAGGACCGGCTGTACACTTTCGCGCCGAACAACCGCGGGCGGCGCTCGGCGCAAACGGCGATCTACCAAATCGCCAGCGCGATTGTGCGGCTTGTCGCGCCCACGCTTGTGTTTACTTCCGAAGAAGTGTGGAAACACCTTCCAGGCGCGGGCTCCAAAGTGGAAAGCGTGCACATGTCGGAGTTTCCTGCCGCCGAAAAGCTGGAGGCTGCGTTCGATAAATCTCGCGCGGCGGATTGGGAACGATTGCTCATAGTGCGACAGGAAGTGTTGAAAGCGTTGGAACCGGCGCGCGCCGCCAAAAGCATCTCTGGCGGGCTCGAAGCTCGCGTGACGTTGGTGGCGACTGGCGGACTGGTGGACCTCTTAAGAAAATATTCTGCGCAGCTTCCGGCGCTTTTTATCGTTTCGCAAGTGGAGGTTACCGAGGGCCACATCGAAGGAGCGGCGCTCGCTACGGGCCTGGAAGGACTACAAATCCGAGTCGAGCGCGCCAAAGGCTTTAAGTGCGAGCGTTGCTGGAATTATTCCACGCATGTGGGTGAAAGCGTGGATTATCCGACGCTATGCGAGCGGTGTGTAGCTACGCTGGCTGAAATAGACAAAGACACCGCACTCGCCAGCGGGAGTGTCAAAACTTGAGTTCCTCCGTGTCGCGTTCCGGCTGGTATGCTTTGGGGTTTCTCGCGCTCGGCGCATTGCTAGCCGATCAGTTCAGCAAATTTGCCATCGAGAAGTTGACGCCGGCCGGAACGGTTCGAGTGATCGTCCCAGGGCTGCTGAATCTGGTGCATTCGAGCAATCCTGGCGTGGCATTTGGATTGTTCGCTGACTCCGGCACACCTTGGCTCGCACCTATATTGATTGCATTTTCAGTCGGCGTCATAGCATTGCTGGCGTGGCTCCTGGCCACCGGACGTGCCGGCGGCCGGCTGGCGCAATGCGGCCTCGCCCTGATTCTGGGTGGGGCGGTGGGTAACGTGTTCGACCGGGTTCTGCGTCACAGCGTGACGGATTTCATCGATTTTTATCTTGGCAGCCATCATTGGTACACGTTTAACATCGCGGACGCGGCGATCGTGGCGGGCGCAGGACTTGTGATTCTAGAACTCTTTCGCGACTGGCGGCATCCTAGCCATGAGCGAGCCTAGATGCATCCCATTCTTTTTCATTTCGGCGGAATAAATATTTACTCGTACGGCGTGCTGGTGGCCATGGGCGTGTTGTTCGGCTTGTGGTACGCGCGCAGGCAGGCTCCCCGCGCTGGACTGGATCCCAACAAAGTCTGGAACCTGGGGATCTACACAGTATTGTCGGCCCTGATCCTGGCAAAAATCTGGCTCGTTCTAAGCGATTGGGATTATTACGCGGCAAATCCCCGGGATATTTTCAGCATCAGCACGTTTCAGTCCGGCGGAACGTTTTATGGCGGAATTGCCGGTGCAGTGTTGATGATGATTTTGTATTCGCATTTCCAGAAAATGCCGATACTGCCGGTCTTAGACACCTGCGTAGCGGGGTTGCCGTTGGGGCACGCCATCGGCCGGCTAGGATGTTTTGCCGCGGGATGTTGTTACGGCAAACCTACTACGGTGGCCTGGGGCGTGACATTTACCAATCCGGCCGCCGCGGAGCTGGCAGGAACTCCGCTGGGAGTTCATTTGCATCCCACGCAGCTTTATGAGGCGGCGGTTGAATTTCTGAATTTTTTTATTTTGGTTTGGGTGGCCAAGCGACAGCGATTTACGGGGCAGATCATTGGAACCTATCTGATTCTCTACGGGATCGAGCGAGGTATCATCGAGTTCTTTCGAGGCGACCCCGGGCGAACGATGATGTTCCACGATACGGTTTCGTTGATGCAGCTGGTGAGTGTGGGCTTGATTCTTACCGGCACATTTCTATGGTGGCGAGGAATGAAGGATGCGCCGAGTTCTTCTGTTTCCGCAGCAGGTACCACGGTCGCGCGCTAGATGCGTTCCGCCTTGAAACCTCAAGCTTTTTATGCGCGGTCAATCCTACATGCGTGAAGATTTCGAAGCCGGTGAAGACGTTTCCCGAAATGATGCTTTTCAAGTTGGGGAGGAAACGGCGGGCCAACGGCTGGACAGTTTTCTGGCAGCCCATCTCGGCGATACGAGCCGCACGCACGTGCAAGCTTTGATTGATGCCGGACGCGTGCAGGTGAATGGGGCGGCGAAGAAGCCTTCCTACCGGCTGGAGGCGGGCGAGACGGTGACGGTGGAGATTCCTGCTCCGCTATTACCGGGTGTGGTAGCAGAGAACATTCCGTTAGATATTTTGTACGAGGACGCGGACCTCGCGGTGGTAAATAAGCCGGCTGGAATGATCGTGCATCCGGGCGCGGGGGCTGATTCCGGAACGTTAGTGGCGGCCCTGTTATATCGTTTTGGCGGCAAAGGCTTATCCTCAGTGGGCGGGCCTCTCCGACCGGGAATCGTGCATCGGATTGATAAAGGAACTTCCGGGGCGCTGTTGATTGCACGGACCGATATGGCCCACTTGAAACTTGTGGAAGACTTTCGCGACCGGCGCATCGAGAAAACGTATGTCGCGCTGCTGCATGGGAAGTTGAAAGGCGAGTCGGGGAGAATCGAATTGCCAATTGCACGCGATCTTCGACGGCGCTCGCGGATGACAGCGCGCCGTCGAGAAGGCCGCGAGGCGCGCACGGATTGGCGAATGCGGCTGCGCCTTGGCAGCTTTTCTTTTATCGAAGCCGGGTTGCACACCGGTAGAACACATCAGATCCGCGTTCATTTTTCCGCGTTAGGGTGCCCGGTTGTGGGGGATACGGTTTACGGAGCTCCGCACCAGGAAAAAGTTGGAACGGAAACGCTGCCAACGCTGGAGCGAAATTTTCTTCATGCGGAGCGGATTGCGTTTATGCATCCGAGGTCGGGTAAACGGATTGAATGCCGGGCACCGCTGCCGCCAGATTTGGTGTCTTATATAGAAGCATTAGGCCGAGCGACGACTGCCGAGCGTGGCGCAATTGACGATGCGCTGCGGGGGTTTCTATAATCGCTGCAATGAAAGTCACCAAAAGAACATCTGGCGCCCTTCTACTATGGGTAATACTTTTCTGCGGTTCGCTCACATGCGCACAGGCACAGCAGGCCGCGCCTCCACCTGCGCCTCCGCGGCCGGACTGGAGCGCGCCTCCTTCACAGGCTCCGGAAGCACAAAAGCCGACTCCGGCGGGACAAAATCAGGAAGACAGTACGCAAGCGGGACAAAGAAAAACACCGGCCATCGTGTCGACGACCGGCTTGGTTCATCTGGTTGCCACGGTGACGGATCGCCGCCACAATTTTGTGACCGATCTGGAGCAGAGCGATTTTAAGATTCTGGAAGACGATACGCCGCAGGATATTCGCTTTTTCGGGCGCGAAACCGATTTGCCCTTGCGCATAGCAGTATTGCTGGATACATCGAACAGCATTCGGCCACGGCTGCCCTTCGAACAAGATGCCGCCATCGATTTTCTGGACAGCGTGATTCGACGAAATAAGGATATGGCGTTTCTTATGACGTTCGATAACGAACCGGAAGTTATACAAGATTACACGGGGGATCTTGCGTTGCTCACGTCCGCGATTCGCAGGCAACGCGCGGGAGGCGGAACGGCGTTGAATGACGCGATTTATCGGGCGTCTGAAAAACTGATGAGTCCGCCTTTGCCAAAGGGGCCGAATCCGGAGATTCGCCGCGTGCTGGTGGTGATCAGCGATGGCGACGACACGCTTAGCGACCACGCACTGAGCGAAGCGGTAGAAGCGGCGATTCGCGCCGAGGCAGTAATTTACGCAATCAGCACGAATACCGATTGGCTTTCGATCAGCGGAGATAAGCCGCACAAGATGCATGTGGAAGGTGGTGACAAAGTGCTGCAGGAATTCGCCGATCAAAGCGGGGGACGAGTGTTTTATCCCTACAAGGTGGAAGATCTGGCGCAATCGTTCGTGGATATTGGAGCCGAGTTGCGCAGCCAGTATTTCATCGCATATTCGCCGAAAAATCCCGCGGCCGATGGGAAATACCGGAAGATCGAAGTGCAGACGGAGCGGAAGGGCTTAGCGGTTCGCACGCGCAAAGGCTATTACTCGGTGGCTCCTCCCGCATCCGCCGGTAAGTAAAGCTCAGGCGGCTGCTTTGAAGGTGGAAACATCAATGGGTTTCAACTCCGCACTTAACTCGCGTAATTGCTAAACATCATTTGAACGGCGCGTAATATCCTTTTCGCGCCAGGACTTTTACATCGGGCCGGGCGATATCCACACGGATCTTCCGGAAAGTTCCATCGCGTTTGTCGTTGGTGGGGTAGTAACCGATCACATATTGCGAGCGGAGCTCTTCCGAAATTTCATCGAACGCCTTTTCGAGCGTTTTCTCGTTGTGAACATTGATCACGCGGCCGCCGGTATCGTCTGCCATTTTTCTGGCGACGCTCGGTCCCACGCCGAAGGTCGCGCCAGGATCCGAGATCAGAAGGACGTGAATCACGCCATCGGCCCGCTGGCAAGCCTCGGAGGCATCTTGCAACCGAAGTTTGCTGCCGGTGTCCTCCATATCGCTCATCACAATCACGGCTTTGCGTCCGGCTTCGGTTGCGAGTTGGTCATGGCAGGCGAGATAAATCGCGTCATAGAGATCCGTGCCGCCGGCATTGTTGCCGCCCGGAATGGTGCCGGGAGTGACCACGCCACCGCCTCCCACGGAGTTAACGGAGGTGCGGCGAATGGCGCGCTCGAGGACGTTGGTGTCTTCGGTAAAGTCAGCGAGCAAATCGACGTCAAAGTCAAAGCTGATGACCATGGCTTCATCTTTCTTGCGCATTACTTCGCGCAAAAAACGCGAGGCGGTGTCTTGCTCGGCCCCAATTACGCGTTCCATACTTCCGCTGGTGTCTATTAACAGGCCGAGAGTGATGGGCAGGTTTACTTCTTTTGAAAAGAAAGCGATCTTCTGTTCTTGGCCGTCTTCGAACACTTTGAAATCGTTTTGAGTAAGGTCAGCAACAATTTCATGGCGCTTGTCGCGCACGGTGACGAAGACGTTGACCAAAGTGGTCTGCACGGTTAAGGGCTTCTGCGATTGCGGGACTTGTTGCTGGTCTTGCTGCGATTGAGCGGGCGTGGTATTGCCCAGTCCGAAGGATGCTGCCAAGGCCATTATGAAAATGCCTGCCATGAGGCGGGTCAGCCGCATTGTATAATCTCCCCAGGTAATTCGCGCTACGTACGATGCACTTCGGGCGCGGACGGATGTTCGTCCGGTAGAATGCCCGCTAGAACTTGACCGATCAGAAACTGGCCCTGAGGCCAGACTGGTACTTCAGGCGCCTAATCAAAGGCGCAAATCGAGATACGCCGATGATGCGGACGATTCAAACGGTAGCCATTGTATTACTAGTTGGCGCTTCCGTGCATGGGCAGCAGCAACCGATTCAGCCCGGGACGCCGCAGCAAGGCACGCAGACACCGACGCACGCTACGCCGGGCCAAACGGCACAGCCTGTTCCGCCTGCTCAAAATCCCCAGACCTCGCAGGCTCAAAGATCGCAGCAGCCAGCCGCACCGCAGCAAGGAGAAACTCGCAATCGCATCACAACGAGGACGGAGCTTGTGATCGTGCCGGTTACGGTGAAGAACCGGGATGGGCAGCTGGTGGGTGACCTGCAGCGCGACGAATTCCGCGTCTTTTCCGATGGGGTGGAACAGCAGATCGTGCTATTCGATTCGCAACCTTACCCGCTGTCTGCGGTAGTTCTAATCGACAACGATCTTGCAGAGAAAGAAGCTGCGCAGGTGCAGAAGAGTCTGAATGCGATCGCGGCAGGATTTGGGCCGGCTGATGAGGTAGCTCTGGTGACCTATGCGGAATTTCCGGAGACGGTGGAGGATTTTTCGTTCAGCAATGACAAGCTATTCACGGCGCTGAAACGCCTGGATCTGAGTTCACACAGCACGACAATTATTAACGATCCCACGACGGCGGGCCCTATTATCAATGGGCAGACGCAACCGGACGGAACCGGAACCACGGGAGAAGGAGGCGTGCAGGTCCGCGGTTTCGGGAAGGCGGCGGTACATAATTCATTGGATGACGCGATTTATGCGGCAGGACAGATGTTGAAGGGACGAGGGCGCGACCGGCGAAAAATAATTTTCCTGATAACGGACGGCAGCAATACGCACAACAACCAGCATTCGTTTGACGAAACGCTGCACTCGCTGCTTCTCGGCGACATCTCTGTGTTTGCTATTTCCGTTACGCACCAAACTCCGGTTGGCCGCTCGATCATTCAGCACGGGGCCGCGGAGGTTGACAAGTACGCCGCCGCGACGGGCGGAGACACGTTCTACGCCGCGAGACAAAATGATTTGGAGCGGCTCTATAAGGAAGTTACTGAGCAGGCGCGCAATGAGTACACCATCACGTTTGCGCCGCGAGAAGCCGACCGCACGAAGGATTACCACACGATCGAAGTGCGCGTTCGGCGTCCGAATCTGGATGTGAGCGCGCGGCAGGGTTATTTTCAGAGCGAGCTTACCGGCTCGCGCTGACCGCATCTGAACAGTTCCGAGGCTAAGCTACTGCTTCGTCGACTGGGCGGCCGGCTGGATGGAGATCAATTGCTCGTGCGCGGGACAAAGAGGTCGATAGTCGCAATATACACACAGGAAGCTGGGCTTGGCGGGGAATTCACTGGCGCGAATTTGGCCGGCCACTTCGTAAATCGTTTGTTTGGTTTTTGCCAGAGCTTTTGCGTCGCGCTCGGTGGCGACGGCTTCGTTTGTGGTGAGATTGTAAAAGACCAAGCGCTCCGGCTTCAGTTCGAGAACTTCTTCCGCGGCTAGCGCATAAACGCTCAGTTGCAAACTATCCTTGGCTTTCTTGGCGTCCTTGGCCTTGCCGGTTTTATAATCCACGATTTCCACTTCTTTGGAGCCCAGGCGGTTCACTTGGTCCATGCGGCCCTTCACTATGACGTCGTGATCGAGGTGGAGTTCGAACGATTTTTCCTGGTGTAACAAGTCCGGAGGGGCAGCCACATAACTAGAGTGAAAATTCTGGAGCTGTTCGCGTCCGGCCTTGCGATATTCCTCTTCCTGATAATCGTCGGGAAATCCCAGCGAATACCATTCGCGGTCGTAAACGGATAACACGTCTTGGAAGGGGAATTTCCCACTTTTTGCCATTCCACAGGCGAACTCCTTGATGGTGGTGTGCATCACGCTTCCAAAGGTCATGGTGGCGCGCGGACCCCCGCGAATGCTCCACATATTTTGAAACAGGTATTGCATGGGGCATTTGCAGTAGCACTCGATGGCTGACGCGCTGAGCTGCAAAGGCTCGGCCGGAGGCGGATGGTAGGCTTTGGCCCAAACTGCCACACGAGAATAAGCGCGGGCGTTTTCGTCGCGCGCGGCGGACTGAAAAAAAAGCTGCGCGGGATCGGAAGGCTCGGGCGCCGCTCCGGTGGCTTCTTCGGACGGCGGCACGGTGACTTGGGGGGCGGACTGCGCGGTGTCGTGCTTTTGAATCTTAGCGTTGCGCAAGAAATCTTCGAGGAAGGGCGAAGGGCGTTTCCATTTATTGTTTACGTGAGAAAGCGTCAGGTGCTGTCGCGCGCGGGTTAGCGCGACGTAAAACAGGCGCCGCTCTTCCTGAATCTGGAAATCGCCGGCCGGTCTTTCTTCCTTCATCAGCTCTGGGGGGAATTCGAACTTCGCGGGCCGCGCGTTCGAAGGGAAATCATTCTTGTTGAGCTGCATGATAAAGACGTGAGGGAACTCGAGGCCCTTGGCCGAATGCACGGTCATTAATTGAACGGCGTCGTCCGCGGATTCTTCGTCGAGACAAATGTCGCCGCCAGCTTCGGAGAAGTACTCCAGATATTCGACGAAATCGCGCAAGCCCTTTTTGTCACTCTTCTGTTCCCAATCTTTCACGAACTGCACGAAGCGTTCCAGGTAACGGCGGTCGGCCTCAAAAGGAAGGGGCGCCAGTTCCAAGGCGGAGATTAGTTGGTCCAGCAAGGCGCTCGCGGGGATTTTGCGGGCCAATTGTCGAAAACGCGCCAGGAAACTGACCAGCTCCGGCAAGCGTGAGGCTTCCGAGGAGAACGGCAGTTCACTTTGTGCCGCGTCGATTTCGTCACTGAGCGGACGGCGGCGATTTTTTTCCGCGCGCTCGGCTAGACGCACCAAATCGCGCGGCTCTAGTTTCCAGTAAGGCGCGGCTAGCACGCGCGCACAAGCGACGTTGTCGGATGGTACGGCGATCAGACGCAGGTAGGCCAACAAGTCACGAACAACCGTGCTGGCGAGAATCGAGAACTTCTTGATGACAAACGGAATTTTGCGGCGCTGCAGCGCCGCGATCAGTTTTTTTACGTGCGTGTGCTTACGATAGAGCACGGCGAAGTTGCGCCAGGGATTTCCAGGCAAGTGCAAGCGCTCGATTTCCGATGCGATCCAATGGGCTTCCTCTTCGGGACGGATGAATTCAGCGACGCGAATTTTCTCGCCATCGGAATTTTCGGTAACCAAAGTCTTGGGAGGCAAGAGCGGTGATTTTTCGTTGTGGGAAATCACTTCACCGGCTACACGCAGGATCCTGGTAGTGGAGCGATAATTTTGCGTCAGCGGCGCGATAAACTCGCGGACGCCTTCGGTGAGATTTTGTTCGGTAACTCCGCAGAAGCGTTTCAGAAAGATCGTGAAGCTGCCGAAGGATGCGCCGCGAAAACGATAGATGGCCTGATCGTCGTCGCCCACAGCGACGATATTGCGGCGCTCGCCGGCGAGCAGCCAGAGCAGTTCGAGTTGAACGATATTGGTGTCCTGAAATTCGTCCACCAGAATGTAATGAAACTGATCGCGCAGGCTTTGCAAAAGCGCGGTATCGGTTCGCAACAATTGCACTGCCTGCATTAATTGCGCGCCAAAAGTGAGCAGGTTTCGTTCGCGTAATAGTCGTTCGCTGACGCGATAGACGCGCGCAAGCTCATCCTGGCGGTCTAGTTCTTCCTCTTCGAGCTTGCGAACGTCCAGGTCGAGGGAGGCGCGCCGCGCGAGATAAGCTTGGCGCGATTTATCGACGTGACTTTGGAAATCGTTGGGAGTGACGAGCTCATCCTGACAGCGCGAAAAGAACTTCAGGAAATCATTCAGAAATTCTCCAGGCTCCGCGAGGCGCCGGAAGTGTTTCAAACCGAGTTCAGCCATATGGCGACGGAGCAGAATCCAGTGATCGATGTCTTCCAGAATTTTCAGATCCGGATTGGCCACGCGCAGGATTTTTTCCAGGCAGAAACTATGAAAGGTGCTGAGCCAAATGCCTTCGGCGCGTTCTCCAACAGCTTTCGCAACGCGGGATTTCATTTGGCCGGCGGCTTTGTCTGTAAAAGTTAGTCCCAGGATGTTTTCACCGGCAAGCTCGCGATTCGATTCGAGCAGGTAGCGGATGCGCTCAGTAATGACGCGAGTTTTGCCGGTTCCAGCTCCGGCGACTACCAGTAGGGGACCGTCGCCATGTTCTACGGCGCGGCGTTGCTGGGAATTTAGCCCTAAGGAGCTTTCACGCGAGGTTGCTGGAGGCATCGGATAACTATAATAACGTAGAACTGATGTGCAGGGTTACGCTTTTTCTTCGCCTAGAGAATTGTGACTGAGAATCTGGCTCCATTTAAACCAGATACTAACTATTTCTGGATCACACCGCAGGCGATTCTGTCGCCGGAATTACCGGATGGGTCGGTTTTCAGGTCATCGGCTTTGGCGTGGATGATGATGGATGTGCCGCCGTTGCTGTAGAGGGAGTGAGGACCATCGCCGAGGCTTACGTCTTTATCGGCGAGATTCATTTTCGACTTGCGATCGGCGCCTACCATGAGGTTGGACATGTCTCCGGCGTGATGACCCTCGGGATTGTCGAAGCCGTGCTTCTTTCCGTCGGGATTAAAATGCGAGCCTGCCGATTTGAAGTCGGGCGGATCGCATTTGGCGTTCTGGTGGAAATGTATGCCGTGCTCGCCTGGCGGAAGATTCTCGACGTTGACCTGCAGCCCTACACCGCCTCCCTTTTGTTCCCACAGGATCACGGTGCCCACGCTTTTTCCTTGAGCGTCAATCAGGTGGATTACCGTTTTCGCGGACATCGAAAGCGCGAAAGCGATTCCGCAAACGAGCGTAGCAACGGCCAATACTCTATTGAGTGTTATGCGATCGAGCTTCATGCGGGGATTATAGACCCGCGGTGTTACGCGAGCAATGCTCGGAACGGCCGCATCACTTTGGCACAGCCGCGAGAACTGTATTAAACTCCGACCGGACTTAGCAGAGAAATTATGGGCAGCCAGATTGTGCGCGAACCTCGATGGCCTGCAGTGGTGGCGATGTTAGCGGCGGGTTGTGTGTATTGGTCATTGCCGGAGCCGCTTTCGGTCGGGCCCGGGTGGCTTTTATTGGCAGTAATTTTGGTTCTGGCGATTCCACTGGTGATATCAAACCATCGCGGGCAGTTCAGCATCGCTCGAATTCTGACATTTACCGTAAATGGCCTGATAACGTTCGCCATGGTGGCCTCACTAGCTTTCCTGATTCAAGGTTTGCCGCACCATCGCAGTACGCCCCAAGCGCTGTTGCGTGCAGCCGTTGCGCTTTGGTTCACAAACGTTTTGGTGTTCGCGCTGTGGTACTGGAAGCTTGACGGAGGCGGTCCTCTAGTGCGCGAAGGGAGGCGCGGACGCCTGGAAAGCTCATTTCTGTTTCCGCAAATGTTGGGCGAGGATGGCGGGGATCCGACCTGGTCGCCGCATTTCATGGACTACTTATTTCTGGCTTTCAATACCAGCACCGCTTTTTCGCCCACGGACACGGCGGTGCTTTCGCGCTGGGCCAAAGCGGGGATGATGCTGCAATCGTTAATTTCGTTGACGATCATTGCGTTGCTTGCGGCCCGCGCGGTGAATATTTTGTAGGAGTAATTGCGTGTCGGCTGGCGGCTGTGCTTGTTTGACCGCGAATTTCCGCACGCATATACTGGAGTTTCTCGCTGAATTGCAGACCGAGGAGTGAATGCGATGGAACAAGCCGTTATTTTAAGCGCTGTGCGCACGCCGGTTGGGAGATTTATGGGAGGACTGGCGCCGCTTTCGGCTCCGGAACTTGGCGCGAAAGTTGTAGCTGAAGCAGTGCGGCGCGCTGGTATCGAGCCGAGCCAGGTGGACGAGGCCATCATGGGTAACGTGGTTCAGGCCGGGCTTGGCCAAAATCCGGCGCGACAGGCGGCCTTGCGCGGCGGGCTTGATTCGCGCGTTGCCGCGATGACCATCAATAAAGTTTGCGGCTCGGGGCTGAAAGCGGTGGCGCTGGCTTCGCAGGCGGTACAGCTCGGCGAATCCGAGGTGGTAGTGGCGGGCGGGATGGAGTCGATGTCGAACTGCCCATACTTGCTGAAGGGCGCGCGCACCGGATTCCGGCTTGGCAATCAGGAAATTTTCGATTCGATGATCACCGACGGCTTGTGGGACGTTTACGAAGATTTCCACATGGGGGTTACAGGCGAACTGGTTGCGGAAAAATACGGCATCACGCGGCAGGAGCAAGACCAATTCGCGTTGGACAGCCATCGCAAAGCGGTGCGCGCGATCAAGTCATGCTTTTTTGGCGAGCAGATTGTGCCGGTGGCGATTCCGCAAAAGAAGGGTGAGCCCGTCATTATCAAGACGGACGAATCGCCGCGCGAAGATACTTCGCTAGAGGCGCTTGCGAAACTCAAGCCCGCGTTTAAGAAGGATGGCACGGTGACTGCAGGCAACGCGCCGGGAACGAATGACGGGGCGGCGGCGGTGATTGTTACGAGCGAAAAGAACGCGGCTCACATGGGCAAAACGTCGATGGCGCGAATTGTGGCGCAGGCTGTAAGCGGCGTGGAACCAAAATGGGTGATGATGGCGCCGGTGGACGCGGTGGAAAAGCTGCTGAAGAAAACCGGATGGGATCGCGATAAGGATGTGGACCTCTATGAATTGAACGAAGCGTTCGCCGTGGCTGCAATCGCTGTGACGCGGGTGCTGAAACTGAATCCGGAAAAAGTAAACGTGAATGGGGGGGCGGTGGCGCTGGGGCATCCGATTGGTGCGTCGGGCGCGCGCGTTCTGGTGACGCTGCTGTACGAATTGCAGCGCCGAAATTTGAAGCGCGGGATCGCGGCATTGTGCCTGGGCGGGGGCAACGCGGTAGCCCTGGCCGTCGAGCGCTACTAATAATTTCAATACGAATGTTTTGTCCACACTGCAAAGCGGAGTACCGCGACGGGGTCACGCGATGTCCAGATTGCGATGTGCCTCTCGTGGATTCGCTCGATGGTGTGCCGAAGTCTCCCGCACCTGATGGACCTGCCCTAGCGTGGCGAGGTAACGATCCGGTTGAGTTCAGCCGCGCGTTAGCCGCATTGAAAGCTCGTGAGATCCAAAGCTATCAGATCGCGGAACACGATAACCTTTCGTACGTCCCGGTTTTCCGACCGCGCTATGGGATTTTTGTGCGACGAGACGACGTTGCGCGGGCGGAAGAAGTGATTCGGGAAGCACTGGCGAGCAAACTATCCTAGTAGTTCGCGGCCCCTTGAAGTCTTGAACCTCAGGCACGCTTTTGACGGCGTTGAAAGCGGCGCCTGAATAACGCGCTGAGGCGGACCAATCTTGAAATGCTTCGCTTTCCTTAGCCGCTTGGCTTCCGTTATCATCGGACCCTTATGTCAACGGACGATATAAAGACTGTGGGCGTGCTGGGCGCGGGCACGATGGGGAACGGAATTGCGCATGTGTTTGCGCGGGCGGGGTATCGCGTGATCCTGCGCGATGTGGAGAAACGCTTTCTCGATCGCGGGCTTGAAACGATTGGCAAAAACCTCGACCGGGAAGTGAAGCGCGGGAAAATTTCGGAAGCGGACAAGCCGACTGTACTGGGGCGAATCGAGCCTACTACAGATGTGGGCGCGTTTGCTGCGGCTGACTTCGCGGTGGAAGCCGTTCCGGAACAGCTTGATCTGAAATTGCGGGTGCTGAAGGATGCCGATGCGGTACTGAAGCCAGGCGTGATTCTGGCTAGCAACACGTCTTCGATTTCTATCACGCAGCTTGGCGCGCAAACCAGCCGGCCGGATCGTTTCATCGGCATGCATTTCATGAATCCGGTGCCGATGATGGTGCTGGTGGAAGTGATCCGTGGGCTGGCTACCAGCGACGAAACTTTTCAGGCCACGATGGCGCTTTGCGAAAAGCTCGAAAAGAAACCTGTAGCGGTGAACGATGCGCCGGGCTTTGTTTCGAATCGGGTGTTGATGCCGCTGATTAATGAAGCGGCATTTTGTGTGATGGAAGGCGTGGCGACTCCGGAAGCTGTGGATGCCGTGATGAAGACGGGGATGAACCATCCCATGGGGCCGTTGGAACTGGCCGATTTTATTGGTCTGGATGTTTGCATCGATATTCTCGAAGTGCTGTCGAAAGGATTTGGAGATCCGAAGTATCGCGCCTGTCCGCTGCTGAAGAAATATGTGGCCGCCGGATGGTTGGGGCGCAAATCCGGGCGCGGTTTTTACAAATATTCATAGTCGATAGCTTCATTCCCTCGCGCCGACCTGCGCGTCCTCATGCGGTTCCCGGCGGCCATGACTTCATGCGTCAAATCTACGCAACACTGGCCCACACGAACAAACTCGATCGATAGTTTTGCACTGCGACGCAGTCTGGAGGAGGAAGGCCGCGATGACCATACGGTGCTTACATTGGGGCTGATCGCAGGCCTCGCGGCGGCTGGAAGGGAATTGAGCGTTTTCCTCTAACCACTAAGAGTATATCGTTCCAAAAAGACCTTTTGCTTTTTATTCGCCTAGTGGTATAGTGTGCCTTGGAAGGCATCCTTTGGGGGTAGGGATACTTGGTAGTACACTTAGCGCGCCTCTGTTCCCAGGAAAGAATTAAAAACAAAATCCCTCTCGAGGTCTACATGAACGACGAAAAAACCAAGAATCTGGATTTGGCCATTTCGCAGATTGAGAAACAGTATGGCAAGGGCTCGATCATGCGCCTGGGGAACAAGGACGTGCTGGTTCCGGTGAACGTGATTCCGACGGGGTCCATTTCAATTGACGCTGCGCTGGGCGTGGGCGGTTTCCCACGCGGGCGCGTGATTGAAGTGTACGGACCGGAGTCTGGCGGTAAAACTACGCTCACGCTGCACGTGATTGCGGAGGCACAGCGGCTGGGGGGACAGGCAGCGTTCATTGACGCCGAGCATGCTCTGGATCCATCGTATGCGCGAAAGTTAGGAGTGGACGTTGACAATCTTCTGGTTTCGCAGCCGGACAACGGAGAGCAAGCGCTGGAAATTGCAGAGGCGCTGATTCGCTCGAACGCTGTGGACATTATCGTGGTGGATTCGGTTGCTGCATTGGTTCCGCGCGCAGAACTGGAAGGCGATATGGGCGACGCGCAAATGGGCTTGCAGGCACGGCTAATGTCGCAGGCGCTGCGGAAGCTGACGGCCATCGTTTCGAAATCGAAGACCTGCCTGATATTCATCAACCAGATTCGGGAAAAGATTGGAGTGATGTTCGGCAATCCGGAAACTACAACCGGCGGGCGCGCGTTGAAATTCTACTCTTCGATTCGCGTTGATATTCGTCGCATACAGTCGATTAAGGAAGGGGACCGCGTGGTCGGGTCACGCACTCGCGCCAAGATCGTGAAAAACAAGGTGGCTGCGCCTTTTCGCGAGGCCGAGTTCGACATCATTTACGGTGAGGGGGTTTCGCGCGAGGCCGATTTGATTGATTTAGGCGTAGCCAAAGGATTGCTCGAAAAGTCGGGCACATGGATATCCTATAAGAACGAACGACTGGGACAAGGCCGCGACAATGCTCGGCTGTTCCTGAAAGAAAACAAGGATGTTCGCGCGAAGATCGAACACGACCTGCGAAAACAGCTGGGGTTACTGTCCAACTTGGCTGTAGTGGAAGACAAGGCAGCAGCGGCCGCTGAGGCTCCCAAGCAGGTGCCCAAGGCGGTAGCGGCAGCTCAAGGTCGAGCCGCCCGCTAATACGGGGCCGACCGAAGAAGCACATCGAACAAAAATGCTGGTACCCTGGACCAGTGTGCCTTCCAGGAAAGCTGTCCTCCTTTACAGTTGCGCAAGCCCGTAATATTTCCTTAAACTACAGTTCACAGCCTGAACTGAGGCGTTTACGGGCCAACATCAATCAAATGCGCTGCAAACCAGTCCACTACCAAGCGGTTTCGATATTTTGTCTTTTTCTAGCAGGCGCCCTCGGGGTTGCATTCGGGGCTACACCGACTACTCGCACTCATCATAAGAAGAGCGGCACGCCCAGCTACGCTGATCCGGGAAAAGGCGATGCGGTGGAATATGACGATCCCGTCATCCGGCAAATCGCTCTTGACGCCCTAGGTCACGCGAATGGTTCGGTACTGGCGATGGACCCGAGCACCGGGCGGATCCTCACGATCGTCAATCAAAAAATGGCTTTTTCCTCGGGATTCGAGCCTTGTTCCACGATAAAACCAGTGATTGCTCTTGCGGGTTTGGAAGAAGGCGTTATCACCCGCGACACGATGCTCAAGGTCGGTCGGCGGCGCTATATGGACCTCACCGAGGCCATGGCGCATTCCAACAACACTTACTTTGAAGAGGTAGGCACGCGACTGGGATTCGAGCGCGTAACAAAGTACGCGACGCTCTTGGGATTGGGCTCTCGCGCAGGCTACAACATACGCGAAGAGCAGCCAGGTTTGCTTCCAGCGCGGATTCCGGTTTATGGCGGAGTGGCTCGGATGTCGAGCTTCGGAGAAGGCATACGCATTACGCCACTGCAACTCGCGTCGTTGGTTTCTACATTGGCAAATGGCGGGACGCAGTACTACCTGCAATATCCACGAACAGAACAGGATCGGCAGAACTTCCAGCCTCGCATTAAACAGCAGCTTGATATCGCCCCGCTGCTGCCGGATTTGCGCGAAGGTATGTTGGCCGCAGTGATGTACGGCACGGCGAAACAAAGCTACGATCCCGACGGTGAACAGGCGCTGGGAAAAACAGGCACTTGCAATGACGAATCGCTGGGTGGGCGCCTCGGCTGGTTTGTTTCTTACGCCGATCAAGCGCATCCGAAGATTGTACTGGTCGTGCTGATTCGTGGTGGAAGCCGGGCGATCAGCGGACCTCACGCATCCGAAATTGCGGGCCGAATCTATCATGGCTTGCGCGAAAGAAATTACTTCGCTGAATCCGTTTATCCTCCGACATACGCAACCTCCGCAGGTGGCTCACAATAACCGTTTATTCCTGCTGGAACTCCACGACTTTTAAGACGCCGCGGGGTTTACTGCCCTGTATCAGAACGGAGCATTGGTCCTTTTCGGTTAGCGCATCGTTGCGCTAAGCTGCGTTACCGAAGTGATGAGGCGGTTAGCGAAATATGGGCAAGATTGGGAAAATTCTTTTTTGGTCGGCTCTTGTGGCGCTGAGCGCGGTTTTTATTGCCGCGTCCTATTACGTTCGCAATTCCGCGGAGGGCGAAGTTTCTGTGCAGGCGTCGTCCGCACGCGAAGAAGCCAGGCGGATTCAGGAACAGGTGGTTCTTTACAGCGAACGTCTGGTTCCGGCCGGACTACCATTTCAAATGTTACTGCGCGGAGTGGGGATCGATGCGGAGACAGCGGGGCGACTGGCAGCTTCCGCGCAGTCTGTATTTGACCTGCGTCATTTGCGTGCAGGGAATCGTTTGGATGTAGGACGCTCAGTACTTGGGGAGTTACGTTCAGTCCGTTACAGAATTGATACGGACCGAGTGCTCTCGATTGCGCCGCAAGGAAACGAAGTGCACTCCGAGATTCAGACCATACCTTCAGAAACGCGAACCATGGGGGTAATGGGTCAGGTTCAAGGCTCACTATTCGAAGCGGTCATCAACGCAGGGGAAAAGCCTGAGCTGGCCATGCGCCTGGCGCAGATTTTCGGATGGGATTTGGATTTCTATACGGACCCACGGCCGGGGGACACGTTTCGAGTAGTGGTCGAAAAGAAAGTACTTTCAAACGGCGAGTTGCTTTCGTACGGGCGGATTCTAGCGGCTGAGTACAAAAACGCCGGTCACCCATACGGCGCAGTACTTTTTCATGACACTTCGGGAGCTCCAGCCTATTTCACACCCGAGGGTAAATCGATGAAGAAGGCCTTTCTACACTCGCCGCTAAAGTTTGCCGCGCCGATTACATCGCATTTCAGCGAACACCGCTTCCATCCGATCCTAAAAGAATACCGGCCGCATCTGGGGATTGATTACGGGGCGCCGAGCGGCACCCCGGTGCAGACGATTGGCGACGGACGCGTTATTTTCGCTGGGCCAAAAGGTGGCGCGGGCAATCTCGTTCAAATCCAACATATCAACGGGTACACCACGTATTACATGCATTTATCGCGCGTACTGGTTCGATCCGGTCAGCACGTGGAACAAGGACAAAGCATTGGACTCGTGGGAATGACCGGGTTGGCTACCGGACCGCATCTGGATTTTCGAATTCAGCGGCAGGGGCAATTCTTGAACTTTGAGCGCCTCCCTTTGCCTCCTTCCGATCCGGTTGCAAAGCGAGATTGGAACGAATTCGCTATGCTACGAGATCGCGCACTTGCGTTAATGCCAACCAAGGTGTCGCAGCCAGCTGCAACGCTAGCGAAGAATTCTTCGTCATTCCCGGCAGCACAACCGGAAACCAATCGGTAACGTCAAGTCGTTCGCGCGATGTTGGCGTGGAGCGCACGAAAAAAAATCGGCGCCGCCAAATAATCCAGCGGCGCCGATTTAGTTTTCAGAATGGGGCGATTGTTATTTTTTGACGGTTGGCGCCGCCGCGAAGAAATCGGCAAACGCTTGTCCATTGGGTGTTCCCAGCCCGGTCACATTATCCCAGCCCGTTTTGGTTTTGAGCGACGAGTCAGTGCCGAACATAATGATGTCCCACTCGTCGTCAAAAGGACTGTTATAGATCGCGCTGTAGAACTTTGTAGTGCCGTCCAATGGAGCAGCCAGTGACTGTGCATTGTAATGGTGGAACCCGGTTGCATCCTGGATGATACCGGTCGCGTTGGTAGTGGAGCCTACCGGTACGACGTCAGTAATAGTGCCGGCGGGCATGCTGTAAAGGTAAGGAGCCGCTTGTCCCAGAGGTACGCCGGCTTCCTGGTTGGCGATTGCCCAGATAGCCGAGAACATCGGAGTAGCCAAGCTGGTGCCACCGTAAACCGCCACGGCCTCACCCGTTCCGTCAAACAATACAATTTCTGCTCCGGTGTAAGGATCGGCAAGCCAGGAGATATCCGGTAGCCCGCGGCCCTTTCCCGAAACCTTCTTCTGGAAACTCGGCTTGCTGAAGAATACGCTATTGCCGCCACCAGACCCGAATTGAAAACCAAAATTCAGAGGAGGATCTGCGACATAGCCGCCAAGGAACGGAGGAGCAACGATTCCGGTAGCGTTAGTGCCCCATCCGCTTTGCCACGCCAAAGAGTTGTCGGGATTGGTCGCCAAGCTGACGCCGCCAACACCCGTGGCGAAGGGAGCATCTGCGGGATAGGAAACGGTAGGAGGAACTCCGAAGATGGTGTAATCGCCGTAGTCGCCGGAAGCGTAATTCGTTGAAACTCCAGACACTGCGGCAATCTCCGCAATCAGGTTCCCGGTGGTGAGTTCTGTGGGGGAAACAAACGACTCTAGTTGCCCAAAACTTCCGGAGATAACACTGCCCAGACCTTCGGTAACGGCGAAGAGCGTGGCATTGTCAATGTCCGAAAAGAAATCTGTAGGCGTAATCAGCAAAACGATATTCGCGCCCGGTGCGATCGCATGCGCCCATTCGACGTCTATGTTTTCCTCCGGGTCAATCCCCCCGCAATCGCAATTAGTGGGGAAAAAGATCGTTTGGAAGTTAGATGGGGTGAGGGGCGGCAACCCATTCATCGCATTAAAGACGTTGGCATCTTGTTCCACGTAGGGAGAGCCGAAGAAATCGAGAATGACGATGGTTTGGCCCTCTCCATGGTATCCCTCTGAATAGAGCCCGTTCAAATTGTACGCGGTGTAGATTTCTGCTGGATCGTAGCCACAAGGCGCTAATGTTCCGGGGCCGCCACCGGTGATAGGCTGTCCATATCCATTACCGGTGTATGTCCCGAATGGCAAAGCGCCACCGGTTGTGAATACCTGAGTCTCAACTCCGGTGAAGCACTGGCCGGAGTAAATAATCCCGTCTGATACGGGGTGACCGGCGGATTGAAGTTTGGAAACTGGGGATGTCTTGCCTGAGGCCTTCGTCGAAAAGGCATCTTGTACTTTCTGGGCAGGGTGGTTGACCCGCATATCGTCCATGCCGGAAATCGCGGAAACCAGAGCACTGGCCGGACCTTCAATGTAGGGATCACTTGCGTTCGACCGATGCGTCTCCGATCCGACTTGATATCGATTAATTTGGACACGGAAGGCCTTCTGAACCTCTGCGACCGTTCCAGTGGCAGTGACTGAGAAGTTGGCCGGACCAACGCGCACAATCTTGAGGTTGTTATCAATCAGAAATTGCTTCGTCGTCGCTACATCCGCTGTTGTGGGAGCGAAGTTTGCTCTTAGTTCCGCGGGCGTCAGCCATTTGTGATAATTCGGCGAGGTCTTATCGTACAGCTGCGCAGCCAGGGTATCTAAAGCCGCCTGATTGCGAGGTTGTAGCCAGAGCGTTACGTTGATCGTGGTCGAGGCATTTTCCGGACCTAGCTTCTTCGCCGTCGAAACGAATCCTGCAGTGTTTCCCGTGATTGTGCGTCCACTCGTTGATTGGGCTGCGGAATTGCCCGCCGCCAACCCGACTAGAACGGCTGCAATCAGGAGGAACTTGCTAAGCGAAACAACCCAAGAGCGACTAAGAGCTTTCGCCTTTCTGTCCTTCATCGATTCATCTCCTTTGGAAACGTCCAAACCGGCTTGGAATCTGCACTGAGCTCGGCTGGTGTTCTACTCACGCTCCGCAGTACAGCCAGTACTTGGCGGACGTTAATAGCCGAAAAAGGACCGACCGAGTGGAAGTCGTAATATAGCTAACAGTGAAAGAAGTCAAGAGAATCTGACTGGATTTCGGAGTGAAACGAAATAGAAGTTTTGGTTTTCTGAAGAATGGCTGGACTAGGCAAAACTTTTGCCCAAAAGAAACGAAACTACGCTTTTAGTTCCCAGGTGTCACCCGAGCGAAGAAGTTTTGCCAAGTCACCTTTGCCTCGCTTTCCCTGGACTTCGCGAATTTGGTCGTTAATTAGATCTTCATATCGAGGGACTTGGTCCCATGAGCGAAGGACCCCGATGGGGGTCGGAAAGCCGGGGCGCTGTTCCATGTGGGCCAGGAGAAAAGCGTAGGCTGCTCGCGGATGTTTTTCGTCGTGAACGAGCAGATCTTTTTCGGTGATGCCGTTGCTTCCCAGCTGAACGACCTCAAGGTCAAGACCGTTCAAGCGAATGCCCTTATCGCGATTCTTGCCGAAAATGAGGGGCTTGCCGTGTTCGAGCTGAACGATATTTTCGCTGCGCGCGTCTTTTTCGGTAACGGTTTCCCAGGCGCCGTCATTGAAGATATTGCAATTCTGGAGGATCTCGACGTACGCAGAGCCTTTATGCGCCGCTGCCTTGCGTAGAACGTCCTTCAGATGTTGTTGAAACACGTCCACAGAACGGGCCACGAAAGTAGCTTCCGATCCGATGGCAAGAGAGATGGGGTTAAATGGGCGATCGGTTGTGCCGAAAGGTGTGGATTTTGTTTTCTTGCCTACTTCAGAGGTTGGCGAATACTGGCCCTTAGTAAGCCCGTAAATTTTGTTGTTGAAGAGAAGCACTTTCAGGCCGACGTTGCGCCGCAGCATATGAATGGTGTGATTGCCGCCGATGGAAAGCGAGTCGCCATCACCTGTCGCGACCCATACTTCGAGATCGGGACGAACGATCTTCAAGCCGGTCGCGACGGCCGGTGCGCGGCCATGGATGGTGTGGAAGCCAAAAGTGTTCATGTAGTACGGAAAGCGGCTGGAGCAGCCGATGCCAGAAATGATGACGAACTTTTCACGCGGAATGCCCAAGTCGGCGAATACCATTTGCACGGCCGAAAGGATGGCGTAGTCACCGCATCCGGGGCACCACCTAATTTCCTGGTCGGTTTGGAAATCTTTTTTTGTGTATACGGGTAATGTGGCGGTGGTCATAGCTGCTCTCCTGCCTGCTCATCGGCGTCGTCTTCGACCGCTACGGATGGAGTCAAGCCAAGCATTTCTTCGATCTTTTGTTCGATTTCAGAGGTCTTGAAGGGTTTGCCTTGAATTTTGTTATAGCCCTGCGCATTCACCAAGTACTTTGCGCGAAGAATCATCAAAAGTTGGCCCATATTCATCTCTGGCACCAGCACTTTCTTGTACCGGCTGATGACCTCGCCGAGATCGCGCGGCAGCGGATTGAGGAAACGCAGATGGACGTGTCCGATGCGACGGCCTTTTTCTCGCTGAGCATTTAATGCGGCCGTAATCGGTCCGTGCGTGGAGCCCCAAGCGATAATCAGCAAGTCGCCTGATTCATCGCCTTCCGGAATCACTGGAGGAATATCGTTCGCGACCGACTCGACTTTCGCGGCACGCAGGCGAACCATGTGTTCATGATTTAGAGGCTCGTAGTTGATGTTGCCGGTAACATCCTGTTTTTCGATCCCGCCGATGCGATGTTCCAGTCCAGGCGTTCCTGGAATAGCCCAGGGACGAGAAAGAGTGACCGGATCGCGACGGTATGGCAAAAACCCCTCGGGATTCGTCTCGAAGTGGACCGGAATTTCGGGTAATTCCTCGATGGTGGGAACTTTCCAGGGCTCCGCGCCATTGGCAAGATATCCGTCGGACAAAACAATAACGGGAACCATATGTTTGATTGCGATTCGGCTGGCTTCGAGCGCAATCCAGAAACAATCGCCCGGGGAAGAGGGAGCGAGGACTGGAATCGGAGCTTCGGAGTTCCGTCCGAACAAAGCTTGCAGTAAATCTGCTTGCTCGGTCTTGGTGGGAAGGCCAGTGGAAGGGCCACCGCGTTGAATGTCGCAAATGACTAAAGGTAGTTCCACGGCTACGGCCAAGCCCAGCGCCTCGGTCTTGAGAGCCATGCCCGGGCCGGAGGTTGAAGTGATACCGAGTGCGCCGGCATACGCCGCGCCGATGGCCGAAGTGATAGCTGCGATTTCGTCTTCAGCCTGAAAGGTAATCACGCCGAAATCTTTGTACATCGAAAGCTCGTGCAAAATATCCGAAGCGGGGGTAATCGGGTAAGAGCCCAAGAATAGTGGTATGCCCGCTTTTTGCGAGGCAGCCACGAATCCCAACGCCAGCGCCGCATTTCCGCTGATATTGCGGTACACGCCCGGAGCAAGTTTCGCGGGCGGAATTTCGTAGCTGATTTGAAATGCTTCGGTCGCTTCGCAATAGCTGTAGCCCGCCTGCATGGCCAGCTTGTTGGCTTGAACTAATTGCTGCTTATTTTTGAATTTCTCCTGCAACCAGCCGTGGGTGGGCTCCATGGAGCGGTTGTACAGCCAATAACACATTCCCAGGGCGAAGAAGTTCTTGCAGCGATCCATGCTCTTGGCGTCGAGCCCCAGATCTTTCAGGGCCGCACGGGTCATTTTTGTGAGTTCGACGGCGAAGAGACGGTAGCCGTCGAGGGAATGATCTTCCAGGGGGTTCGTAACAATCTGCGCTTTGCGTAGATCGTTTTCCTTAAAGCTATCGAGATTGACGATCAAGATCCCATTCGTTTTCAGGTCGGGCAAATTCATTTTCAAAGCGGCGGGGTTCATGGCTACTAGAACGTCCACCGAATCGCCGGGAGTGTAAACATCACTGGATGAGAAATGCACCTGGAAACCGCTGACGCCGGGCAGCGTTCCGGCGGGGGCGCGGATTTCAGCAGGATAATCAGGGAACGTTGCCAGGTCATTTCCGTAGAGGGCAACCGTATTGGTGAACTGGCTTCCGGTAATCTGCATGCCGTCGCCTGAGTCACCGCAAAATCTGATTACTGCCTGATCGATTACCTCACGCTTGCGTTTAGGAAGCTCGATGGTCGTTAATGGCATAGTCTAGAAACCCATCCTTATAAAGGCGGAGAGATGGAAAATCTTGGTCTTGCCCCAACATTGCCGATGCGGAATAGAAAACCTGTTGTTTCACAGAAAAGCGTAGCACAAGGAGGGTAACAGGAAAACGGAATTTGAGGCGCGGTCATTACGCTTCGGACATAGTTAGGATGGCCAGCGCACACGGCACGTTGTCCGGCAGATTGTCTGCCATTCGTTCGACGCTACTCCTTACCACCCACTACTTGGGCGTGACCAAGAGCGGCGACCAGCGGCACTCCTCCGAGAATATTCCCCAGCAAAGTGGGGACGAAGAAATTGCCGAAATAAGTTCCCCAGGAAATGGTTTTCATAAACACCAAATAAAACATAGTGGTTGAGCCTGCAATGATGTGACTAAAGCCGCCAAGACCGATCAGATACGTAAGAATGATAATGATGCTCACGCGCGCGGTTTCCGACGCCGGCAGAAGCCAAACCATCAGCGCGATCAGCCAACCGGCAAAAATAGCGCGCACAAAGACGATTCCAAAACTCGCTCCGAGATGTGCCAGACCGATATCCAGCAGAGTTTGTCTTACCGGTGCATCGAAGATATCAATACGCGCGACGCAGAGAGCGAACAAAAGCGTCCCGATCAGGTTTGCGCAAAGGACAACGCTCCACAGCCGAACAACCCGCACGAATCCGCCCCAATTCGTACGCAGCAGCAAAGGCAAAACAGCAGTAAGAGTGTTTTCGGTGAATAGTTGTTGACGCCCGAGGACCACAATCAAAAATCCGACGCAGTAACCGAGACGGGAAATAAGGGGACGCCAGGGCTGTTCAGGTAAATGGGAAGTTAGCAGAGCCTCGGCGATAAATGAGAAACCCATGGCTAACCCGGCTGCCAGGGCTGACCATGCCAGGGCAGCGGCGGGACGATGCAATTCCTCATCGCCTTCAAGACGGATCGCTTCGTACACGACATGCGCGGTGATGGCAACGCGTTCTTCGACTTGTTTTTTTTCGATACGCGTGGTGATGGCGGCTTCGCTTATGGGCAACTCGCTCGTTTCCTGCTTTTTGGTCATCACCTTCCCTATGGAAACAAGTCAGCGATGGAGATTTAAGAGAAGATGTCAGGGCTGCACGAAAGTGACGGAATTTATTCGTCCGGGCTATTCCCTTTCAAACATCGAGACCGATGGAGCGCATCAGCTGCAGCGCATTGCTGGTTTGAACGATTCCGTGGCTCAAATGATGGTCGAATCGCAATTTGCCATCTTCCAGATGATCCTCAAAGTGAAAATTCGCGCCGGTGGATCCGACGTCCACGGCTATTTCGGTGAGAGCCAGGTCGTGGGTTGTAAGCAATCCAATGGCTCCGCGCTTCAGTAAATTCGTTACCACAGCTTCGGCGCCGATGCGACGGTCATGCGAGTTTGTTCCTTGGAGCAGCTCGTCCAGCAAGAACAGGACCGGCAGGGGTCCATCGGTCAAATCTGAGATAACTTTCAGGCGGGTGATTTCGGCGTAGAAGCGCGAGGTTCCGCCCTGCAGGGAATCCAAGACGCAAACGGAAGCGCCTACGGCGAGTGGAGAAAGCCTTAGTTTGTGCGCGCGAACCGGCGCTCCACACTGGGCGAGCACGGCATTTATCCCTACGGAACGGATGAATGTGCTTTTTCCCGCCATGTTCGGGCCGCTGATGATAATGAGCCGTAGATCTCGCCCGAGGGTCAAGTCGTTCCGGATCGCGCGATTTTCCGGGATCAGAGGATGCGCGAGCCCTTCCGCCTCGAAAAGTGGAGATTCATCGGTGAATACGGGGAAAACATCTCTCGGATGTTCGTAGGCATAGCCCGCGAGATCCAAAAGAGATTCGATTTCGCCCAAGGCTGCGAGCCAATCACGGATGGCGGCGCCAAACTTTCGCCGCCACGCTTCGACGCTCAGCGTCCATCGCAAACTCCAAAACACGAATGGATCGAGCGCTTGCAAGGCGAGATGGCGTCGCGATACCAGGAAATCCACTCGACGATTCAATGCGGCGATAGAGCTCGACGCGGTTATGCCATCCCGCTGAAGTACGGCGTGAAGCGCCTTCAGTTTTGGCACTGCGAAAGATTCCCGTTCAATCCGCGCCAAGACTTGCGAAAGCAATTTCAGGTCTTTCGCGGCTTGTTCGATTGCAGAAGCGCTCTCCGAAGTGCCTTGGCGAAACTTCAACGTTATAGCCAAGTTGATGACGGAAATCAGGAAAGTAGGGTATCTGATACTGAAGACGGACCAGGCAACCAAACTGCCAATCCATACGAAGGCAAGTATGGGCAAAACTATTTGCAGTAACCCGGGAGTGAGCGACGGAGAACCTTCTCCCCATGCGACCAATGCTTCTGGTTGAACGCCGGAGCGAAAGTCCTTTCCCAAAATCGCGAGGTCTTCGCGCAGGTCGAGGCGTGGCCTCAACTCGCTGACGCCATCGTTGCGCAGACGAACTTCTCCCGGTGGCGCGGGAATGAGCAGCCAGTTTGCCAAGGTTTCCTCGCCCGCTCGCGTTCGCGCAGTGCAAAGCAATTCGAACAGTGATCCGGTGCCAAAGATGTCCAAGTCCCGCGCGTAGGGATGCGAAGGGTCGGAAAAACGATCGCCGGTTTCTCCTGTTCCCATCCACTTGTTGCCGAGGCGCGCCAATCCGCGTTCGTAAAATGCGATCCTGCGAGAACAAGTACGAATCGTGCGAATTACGCGCTCGTGAAAGATCGCGAAAAAAGTTACGAAGCCGAGGGGAAGCAGAACCCAATAGATCGCGCTGATCTTGGAGCTGAGAATCCATGCAGCGGATGCCAGTGAGATTGCGAGAAAAAGCAAAGTTGCGACTCCGAGCCTGTTGGAGGTCCGTTTAACGCGGACCTCCGCTTCGCGAAGCGCATTGAGACGCTGCTGATATTCAGTCTCGGGACCGTAATGAGCAGTGGACGAATCGATTGCCATGATTAAGCTTTATGAAAGCTGAGCGGTGGCGAGGAACTTGTCAAGTTTATAGGGAAGGCCAGGATTTGATGCCCGTGAAAGTACACTGACCTTTAGTACTATTGACTTTCGCTTTTGATTCGCCCACACTTGCTATGCTAGCGGCTATAGGGGGTCGGATGACACTCACGAAGAGGCAGAAAGAAGTGCTGGATTACCTGGTCGGATTTCTCAACAAAAACGGCTATTCGCCAAGCTTTGAGGAAATCGCGAACTCGCTGAAACTTACCTCCCTAGCGACGGTGCACAAACATCTCTCTACTCTCGAAAAGAAGGGTTTTATTCGCCGTGGCTATAACCAAAGCCGCTCAATCGAGGTGATGCAGCTCCCCAAGCCGATCCGCGAGCAAGTTCTAGAACGCCACGTAGTTGAGTTGCCGCTAGCAGGACGCATCGCTGCCGGACGGCCTCTAGAAGCAGTAGAAGAACACGAGACAATTTCGCTGGCAGATTTTGCGCGTGGCCAGAACACGTATGTTTTACAGGTATCGGGCGAGTCGATGCGCGATGACCATATTCTCGATGGGGATTTCATCGTTGTCGAGCAGACGCAAGTGGCCAACCCGGGCGAGATTGTTGTTGCGTTGGTCGGAGAAGATCAAGCGACGGTGAAGCGGTTTTACCGGGAACCTGGCGGCAAGATCCGGCTGCAACCTGCCAATTCTCAGATGTCTCCGATTATCGTTCAGGCCACAGATGTGAAGATTCAGGGCCGCGTCGTGGGCGTGCTTCGTAAATATTAGTCTGCTAGAATTCTTCGCCTATGGGCCTCCCTCAGCGGACGGAAGCGGCGCCTTTTTACTTCACTTACATTGATCGAATCACCGGCGACAACATTCTAGAAACGATGAAAGCGCAGTTAGATGATACCGCTGCATTCCTGGGGGGCATCACCGAGGAACGATCTCTTTATCGTTATGCTCCCGATAAATGGAGCATCCGGCAGGTAGTGAATCACGTGAACGATACGGAGCGAGTATTTGCGTTTCGTGCGATGTGGTTTGCTCGCGGTTTCATCGACCCGTTACCGAGCTTCGATCAGAATGTTGCATCAAACGCCGCGCAAGCAGACGAGCGTTCGTTGGCTAGTTATTCCGAGGAGTTTCGAAATATTCGCGAGGCGACTGTGTCTCTATTTCGGAATTTGCCGGCCGAGGCGTGGACGCGGAGTGGAGTGGCCAGCGGGAATTCCGTGACAGTGAATGCGTTAGCGTACATCATAGCGGGCCACGTCGCGCACCATATGTCCATCTTGCGAGAGCGTTACCTAGCCAGTTAGCTACGGTTAACCAGTTTCAAATCGCACTTGCAGTTTGCGACAGTCGGGCTTAACATCCATTCCCCCAGCACACAAGCACGCATTACCTCTAGGGACACAACTGTACCATTTTGGATTTGGCTTACGATTTAAGTGGGACTACATTGAGAAACCAGTCCTTATTATTGAATCATTGTATAGTCCAGCGGCAAAAAAGGGGCCAAGGAGGGTAAATGTGGGGAGACAAGAAAGCGGACACTCCGGCAAAGAGTCCGCTCCCGCAGCAACAACCGCAGCAGCAACAGTCGCCAAAATCAACCGCGCCAGCCGATAGGCCGGCAACATTTCCTGGGGAGGCTAAGACTATGGCACCGATCGATTCAACGTACCCTGCAGCATCTTCATCATCATCGAGCGGTTTGGCGAGGCTCGGTGCAACGCTTCACGTTAAGGGCGAAATCACCGGCAACGAGGATCTGCATATTGATGGCACGGTAGAAGGACTCGTACAACTGGAAGACCGCAAATTGACAGTTGGAGCGAGCGCTAAAGTGACCGCGGATATCATCGCCCGCGAAGTGGTGGTTTACGGCAACGTGAAGGGAAATTTGCGAGCGCGCGATCGCATCGAGATCAAGAAGGACGGGTCGGTAGTGGGCGACCTTACCACAGCGCGAATCATGATCGAGGACGGAGCTTACTTTAAGGGCTCGATCGAGATTGACAAGACGGGAGACGCGGGCGATAGCGATTCGAAAGCTTCGTACACGCGGAACGCTCGCAGCACAGCGGCAACGTCTTCGTCAGTTAGCTAGGAAGAGCGCAACCTGCGATGTGCTGACGCGACACGCGCAGCATAGCTCGAATGGTTTAGTATTGCGACGGGCCGCGTTTTGCGGCCCGTCTGCTTTTTCGTCTCCGCGGTTATTGAGAATCGCTGGCTAGTCTCAACTCTCCTTCGTATACTCTTCCAAAGGCATGGCGCCGACAATATGCCGCGAGCAGCAGCGTACTTTTCCTCTGATTGATTATTCGTCGCGCAAAACCCTCATTGGATCGATAGACGCCGCGCGAAACGCCGGAATCGCACAGGCGATCGTAGCAGATATTCCAAGTATCGAAGCGGCACCCAGTAGAGTTTGAAGTTGCGCTAGATTCCCGCCGCCCCACGCAGAAACAAGAGGGCCCACGATCTCACTGACGATCAAGCCCGAGATCACCCCGGTCCCGACCAACACCAAAACGGAATCAAGAACCATTCGCACAATGGTCCCGCGTCCCGCGCCTAAAGCTATACGAATGCCAAACTCATGAGTCCGCTGGTTCACAGTGAAGGATACGACGCTGTAGAGTCCCGTCGCCGCAAGGACCAGTGCAATGCCTGCGTACAGAGCAAAAATGGCCGCAATCAGACGTTCTCGTCCCCAACCCCAGTTGTCGAGTTCCCAGCGCAACGTTCTCACGTGATCAACGACCACGCCAGGGCTAGTTTTCCTGAGGCGCACTTCGGACGAGCGCATCGCCGTCTCGGCGTCACCGCCAGTGCGCACATAAAGAACTCCATACGGGGCCGGCGGTCCGAAGCTCGATGGCACGAACACTGCCGGACGTACTTGAGGCTGATCGAGGTTGTCGTTTGTTGCGTCGGCGACGACGCCGACGATTTCAATCCACTCGTCTAGGGCTTGGTTTGACAGAGCGGAGCCATTCCATAATTTATTGAACGGTACCCGAAAGCTCTGCCCTATCGGATCGCGATCGTGGAGGTACTGTTTTACGAACTCTTGATTGACCACCCCAAGATGCGCTTGCCGCTGGACTTCGCCGTTGTCGAAAACTCTTCCTGCTAGCAGCGGGATTCGCAGCACCGAAAGCAGTTGTGGACTGATCGGCGACACGACTGCGTGCGCATCGGTCAAGCTAGGTTCGCTTTGAATCTCGATCTTGGTGAAGAAAGCCCACGTCGCCGGATCCCACACTGTGTTCCAGCCTGCCTCAGTCACTCCCGGCACTTCGGCGACGCTTCGTCGTATCGACTCCTCTTCATTGACGATTTCCCGCCAGTTGTCAGATTCCTTGATTCCGGATGGTTTTGGCAGCTTAAGAGTCATGGAAAACACATGATCCGGATCGAAGCCTTGTGGTGCGTGCAACTTCACGAGAAACGCTTTGGCTGCCCCACCTGCTCCGGCGACAAGCAGCAGAGTGAGCGCTACCTGTCCAGCAATAGGCAGGCGATGGAACATCCTCGATTCAGGACTCCCGGCAATTCTCGTACTGCCCAGTCTGAGCAATTGCGGCCGCGAGATCTCGAACGCAGGGTACAGACCGAAAGCGATTCCCGTGATCACCCCAACCACGGCACAAAAGACCACCACGGGAATATTCACTTGGAGGGCTATTTCGTGTGAGAGTAAGTCGTCTGGCATGAACCTTCGCGTTGCGTTGACGCCCCACCAGGCGGCTAATGCTCCGAACGCCGAGCCGCTCACCGAAAGCAGAACTGATTCCGTCAACAGTTGGCGGACGAGCCGCGAGCGGCTGGCCCCAAGAGAACTTCGGACCGCGAACTCTTGCTGGCGCGAATGCCCCCTTGCCAAGAATAGAACCGAAACATTCGCGCATCCGATAAGCAGGAGAACCACTGCGGCAGCGAACAGAGCTTCGACGGTGCCTGCTGAGCGTCCCAGCACGTCCTCGTTTAGGGAAACGACATTTACTTGAGGATGTTGCCCATAAAGATCGGGGTTTTCCTGAGCGAAACGTCTCACGAGTGCTTGCAACTCTGCGGCAGCCGCGGGTTCGGTCGTTCCCGGTTTGAGCCTCGCGAACGCCATCCAGTAGCCGTCTGGGGCTGCTCTGGGTTCGCTCGGAAGATATATATCCGAGTCAAACCAAGTGAAACGAGGCGTCATCACGCCGATGACCGTGTAAGGCTCGTGATCCAGTTCGATAGTCTTGCCTACAACCTCGCGGTTGCCAAAGTAGTGCGCCTTCCAGAAACGGTAGCTCAATACCGCAACGTGTGCAGCATCTCCTTGCCGCGCGTCTGCTGGCGTGAACACTCGTCCCACAGCCGGCTGCATACCTAAGAAAGCAAACAGATTGCCCGAATAAAACCCAGCGTCAACGGCCACAATAGAGTTCTCGGCGGTGAGGTTCTTGAACTGTGATGGCTGTTGAAACAAAACATCGTCGACCGTGGAAGCATCGCGGAGGTCCGTCGAGTGGGTTCCGTTTACAAGAAGCGGCGAGTAGTGACCACTGCTGTTCAGGATCTGGACTTTAAGGATATTCTTTGGGTCCTTATACGGATATGGATCGAGTAAAACCCCGTAGACGACACTGAAGATGGTGGTTGTCGCGGCGATTCCGAGCATTAGGGAAACGATCGCGCCAATGGCAAACCCCGGGGATTTGAGGAACTGTCGAAACGCGTATCGAAGGTCCTGAATCAGATCTGCCACTTTCATCCCCTTCCCGGCTTCTATTTGACATCGCGCCAAATTCGGCGTCCTTGAGCTTCCGCGCCGTCCTAATTCTAATCAAACATACCTCTCGATTTCTGCATTTTCGTCCATACTGTAAACGAATGTTAAGCTCCACGACTTTCGTTGACAGAAATCGCTTCGTAATCTAAACTCGTGGTTTGCCTCTAGATGGAAAGGTGTGACTGGACTGATGCAGACGCATATGCCAAAGGGCCGCGAGGCCGAAGATTTACAAGTTGGAAGGAATTGGTTCGTCGTGGACGCACAGGGAGTGGTCCTCGGTCGGCTTGCCACGCGAATCGCGCGCATGTTGATTGGCAAGGATAAGCCGAATTACACTCCGCATCTAGATTGCGGCGATCATGTGGTCGTAATTAACGCAGAGCGGGTGAAGCTGACCGGAAACAAGATCGATCAGAAAATTTATCGTCACCATAGTGGTTTTCCCGGCGGGCTGAAAGAAATTCCGATCCGGGTGATGTTGCAACGCCGTCCGGAAGAAGTTGTGCGCGAAGCAGTGCTGGGAATGCTTCCCAAGAACAAGCTACGCGCGCGCCGGGCCAAGAAGCTGCGTGTTTATGCCGGAAGTGAAGCGCTCGCCCGTCACACCGGACAGAAGCCTCAGCAACTCGCGCTGTAACCACAGAGTTTCAAAATTTCTGCGCCCAGCGGAAGATTCCGCTACGGGCGCTTGTGATGCGTCTTTCTCCGCGTACCTGGCGGCGAATGGCGTTTCCTGCGGACGATTTGAGGAGGAGGAACTTTGAGTTCAGCTTCGAGCCCAGTTTCGAGCAATGCCGGGAAGCAGTTCTATGGCACCGGCCGACGCCGTGAATCCATCGCGCGCGTTTACATCAAGATGGGGCCGGCGCGTTTTACCGTGAATGGCCGTCCGGTGGAGGAATACTTCCGTAACATCGCGTGGCACACAGCTGCGGTAGAGCCGCTGAAGTTCACTCAGATGCAGGATCAGATCGAGGTGAAGTGCGTGGTGAAGGGCGGGGGAGTGGGCGGGCAGTCGGGAGCCGTGCGCATGGGACTGTCACGCGCGCTTTCGAGGATCAATCCTGAGCTGCGTCCAGCGCTGCGCAAGAACGGATTTTTGACGCGCGACTCGCGCATGAAGGAACGCAAGAAGTATGGTCAAAAGGGAGCGCGTCGCCGCTTCCAGTACAGCAAGCGCTAGTTTTTTTGCGGCCGGGCTCGAGCGATTGGGCCCGGCCTAATTCACGGCCGGGAAGGACCGGCGAAAAAGGATGCTGCTCCGATCCGTCGCGGAGAAAAAGCATCCCTCTACAGGAGGAGGTACATTGGGAGTCGAAATCACGATGAAAGAGCTTCTGGAGGCCGGTGTTCACTTCGGCCATCAGACGCGGCGCTGGAATCCGAAAATGAAGGAATACATTTTCGGCGAACGCAACGGCATCCACATCATTGACCTGCAAAAAACCCTAAAGATGTTCCGCGACGCGGCCCGCTACGTTTCCGAACTCGCCGGACAGGGCAAACGAATCCTCTTCCTTGGAACGAAACGCCAGGCGCAAGAGGCCATCGCCGAGGAAGCCAACCGGTGCGGCATGTTCTACGTGAACCACCGCTGGTTGGGCGGCACGCTAACGAACTGGGCTACACTGCAAAAATCCATCAAGCGCCTGAAACTGCTGAAGGGCATGGTGGAAGATGGCCGCATGGCGCAATTTTCAAAGAAGGAAGCGGCGCGGTTGGAACGCGAGTTGAAACATCTGCAGCAGAATTTTTCGGGCGTCGAGAATATGACGACATTGCCGGATGCCATGTTCGTGATCGACCCGAATGCCGAAATGATCGCGGTGCGCGAAGCCCGACGCATGGGCATTCCGGTGGTGGCCATCGTGGACACGAATTGCGATCCTAACGTTGTGGACTGGGTCATTCCAGGGAATGACGACGCGTTACGCGCGATCCGGCTGTTCACTTCAAAAATCTCCGACGCGGTTCTCGTTGGGCATCAGTCGTTTGAGCAGACACAAATCGCTGACCAGAAATCTTCAGAGGGCGCAGGCGAAGACACCGTGGATTACGTTGATACCAGCGCTTACGAAGTTTACGAAAAGCAGGAAGGCGATTACGTGGAACCCGATGCCGAGCCAGCTGTTGAAGCGAACGCTGCCGCCGCGGGAGAAGAAGATTCTGTAGCTGAGACACCGCACAAGCAGTAATACCGCTCGTAAGCCAAAGCAGCGTCTTTACGTGCTGCCCAGGCTGAACCGTAGGCGGACTAGCCAAATTTATTCAAGAGGAAAAGAATCGAAATGGCGACACCTGGAAATTCAAACATCTCTGCGCAACTGGTCAAAGAGTTGCGGGACCGTACCGGCGCAGGATTTACCGCATGCCGTGAAGCCTTGCTCGAGTCCAAGGGCGACATTGAACAGGCCATTAACATTCTCCGGAAGAAGGGACAAGCCGCAGCAGCTAAGAAGTCGCAGCGTGCCACCTCCGAGGGCCTGGTTAGTTCCTACATTCACGCGGGCGGAAAAATTGGCGTGCTGGTGGAAATGAATTGCGAGAGCGACTTCGTCGCACGCACGGCCGATTTTCAGCGTTTGTGCCACGACGTTGCCATGCACATCGCCGCGCTTGATCCGCGATTTTTGCGCCGTGAGGAAGTAACGCAAGCGACGCTCGATCGCGAACGCGACATTTACAAGGAACAGGCGAAGGCGACCGGCAAGCCCGAAAACGTGATCGATAAGATCGTCAGCGGGAAGATGGAAAAGTTCTACGAAGAAAACTGCCTTTACGAGCAGCATTTCATCAAGGATGAAGGCTTGACCGTGAAGGAACTAGTCGATCAGGCCATCGCCAAACTCGGTGAAAACATTGCTATCCGGCGGTTTTCACGTTTCAAAGTCGGCGAAATGGATGGCTCCGCGTCAGCGCTGAGCAGTACTACGGAAGCGGACGCGACCAGCACGCCTTCGTCGTAGGATTTGCCGGCATATCTGGAACATTCCCGTTCTCTGCGGGCGCCCTTCGTCTAAGTTATCGACCGAAATCGTGCTCCGCGTTTAATCCTGCGAAGATTCTCTGCTAGAATGCCACTGGCAAAAAGTTAGTTTGCCTCCGAATGGCGAAAACAAAACTCATAGCACGTGAACCTTCTTCAGCCGAATTATCCACCGGCACACCCGTCTATGACCGGCTGGTGTTGAAGCTTTCAGGCGAATCACTATCCGGCCCCCAAGATTCCGGCATCCACGCCGAAACAATCCAAGGCATTGCGCGCGAAGTGAAGGAAGTCCAAGCGCTGGGCGTTTCCGTGGCAATTATGGTGGGTGGCGGAAATATTTTTCGAGGCACGCGCCAGAAGCAACTCGCGATCGACCGGGCGACCGGCGACTATATGGGTATGCTCGCGACGGTGATCAATGGTCTGGCGCTGCAAGATGCGCTTGAAAAATCGGGCTGCCAAACGAGGCTGATGAGCGCGATCGAAATGCATCAAGTGGCCGAGCCTTTTATACGACGCCGTGCTGCACGCCATTTGGAGAAGGGACGCGTCGTAATTTTTGCCGCCGGAACAGGCAATCCTTATTTTTCGACCGATACGGCAGCGGCGCTGCGCGCAATGGAAATTAAGGCGCAGGTGATCCTGAAAGCCACGCGCGTGGATGGAATTTACGACGCTGACCCGGAAAAGGTGGCGGATGCAAAAATGTTCCAGAGCATCACCTATCTGGACGTGTTGAAAAAGGGACTTCTGGTAATGGATTCGACGGCCATTTCATTGTGCATGGACAACAAGATGCCGATCATCGTGTTCAATATGAACGTGCCGGGAAATCTGAAGCGCGTTGTGCTGGGCGAGCGAGTGGGCTCGGTCGTCACAGCCGCTTAAAATGCTGCGGAGGCAATTTCTCAGATGACCACGATTGCAACGAGCAAGGACGCTCTAGCGCAAGCGAAAATCCGCATGGAAAAAGCGGTGGAGGATTTTCGCAAAGAGCTGACTGGCGTGCGCACGGGACGCGCGAACGTTGCGCTGTTGGATCATGTACGCGTGGACTACCACGGCACGTCCATGCCGATCAATCAGCTAGGCACTCTCAGCGTGCCGGATGCCACCATGATCATGATTTCTCCCTGGGACCCCACCGCAGTTCCCATGATCGATAAAGCGATTCGTACGACGGACCTGGGGTTGAATCCAACTAATGACGGGAAAGTGGTGCGTGTTCCGATTCCCCCGCTCACCGAGGACCGTCGTAAAGACCTGGTGAAACACATCCACAAAGTCTTGGAGAATCATCGGACCGCGGTGCGAAACATCCGGCGCGATATCAAAGAGATGGTCGAGAAGCTCGAGAAGGACAAGAAGATTAGCGAGGATGATCGAAAGCGAACACTGGATGAACTTGAAAAGCTAACGCACTCTGAGACGAAGAAAATCGAAGATCTCTCGGCGCTGAAAGAGAAAGAAGTAATGGAGATCAAATAGCCGAACCCAGACGCCACGCCAATATCGCTAGAGTAATTTCCACCAGGTCCTATTACCACGCTCGATGGAAGTTTCAATTCACGGTATGAAGGTTGTCGGGAAGAATTAACGTAAAGGTGCAGTTTGCTGTATCTGCGGAGCATGCAAGTGTGCCGCGCCGGATAATCTTCGCGGGTTCATTATTCGGAAACATGGGACCGAAATCCAAAGTTCGCAGCCGCTCGGCGAGTGGACGCAAGGTTTGGTTTCCGCTGACGAATTTCACAGCTTCCACTTTAGGATCCCTCGCTCCTGGCGACAGCAAAAGCAAAAAATCGGCTTGAGAATTTTCGCTCGGTCCCTTTCCTATCGAGAATGTTCGTCGAGCGGTAAGTTCAGGCTTAGCTTCGTTCACCAGATCTTCGATTTTTGCGTGAGGTCCGAGCAATGCGATAAGTCGCGCACGAGTTTCAGGAACAGAGTGCGCTGCGCCAATGGACAATGAATAGAAGTGGATCGCCTGGTCCTTTTCTCCGAGCTTTTGAGCAATTTGGGCGAGGTGATCGGCGACTTCGCCGTGCTGATTTAAAAGCCAGGCGGCTTGGACGTAACGCTTAGCCTGGTCGAATTCTCCCTTTTCGAAGTGAACCCAGCCGAGTGTGTCCCAATAGATACCGAGATTCGAAACCGCTTGCAGATCATCAAGGGAAAGATGCGATAGATCGATATTCCGGAGATTGGCGGTGGTTGCCGAGACCGCGGATTCGGCATACTGCTGGGCTTTGTCGAGCTCGATTTGATGCTCCGCCAGATTGTAGGCCACGTTATTCCAAACTGTGGGCGTCTGCGCTAACTCGACTGCCTTCTCGAAAGCTGCGAGGGCCTTTTCTTTTTCGCCTGTGTTGATATATGCCTGACCCAGGCTTACTTGGAGTGGGGCATTTTCCGGAAGAAGGATTGTGGCTTTATCCAGCTCAGGAACGGCATCAGCATATTTATGTTCTTCGAGAAACAGGGCGCCCAGCGCTGCATGGGCCACGGGATCGATTGGATTTACTTCGATTTGTTTTTGGAAGGCTTTTGCTGCGTCTCTGTAGTTCTGTTGTTGCTGCAAAGCGAACCCGAGATAGTTATAAGCGTGCTCGTCAAACGGGTTCAACTCAATCTGCTTTCGGAATGCCGCGCCTGCATCGTCCAGTTGGCCCAAGCGCATATAGGCAAGGCCCAGATCGTTCCAGCCGACCTTGTTTTTTGGCTCGAGTTCGAGAGCGCGCTTCAGAAGCGGGATCGCGGCATTTAGGTTTCCGGAGTTGAGAGCGGCTACACCTGCTTCGAGAAGTTCAGCAGGTTTTGCGGATTCGGGGATTTCCGGCGCCGCGGTAGCAGAATTTTCCGCGACCAGCACTTGGCTCTCGTCAGATTCCACCGCGCGAGTAAAAGCGAGATAATCACCGACTCGGGAAGCGGGCAATTCGCGCATCTTAAAGCTTAGGGTGCGCTCAGCAACGAGTGTATGAGATTCGAGATGGTAGCTTGATTTAAAAATCGCGTAATCCCTGGCGATCGAAACCGCCACTGGTGCCCGCGCTGTAAAACTGTCTGGCAACTTCAGCGTCAGGGTCATGGTGACGTCGAGAGGGCTTCCAAGGTAAATCGGGTCGGATGTGTCTTTCGGGGTATCCGGCATGCCGATCATCAATAGTGGTACCGCGACTTTGCTTTTCTCGCTTGACCAATCGAGAAAATTCGCCTGAGAAAAGTCCAAATCAAGCTCGAACGGTTTTTTTGTATCTGAAGGATCGCTGGGTCTTACCGCGGTGACGTCCCCGTGGATGCCATCCAAGGTAGCGATGGTTTGGCCGAGTTCCTGCCATTGTGTTTCTGGCGTACGGCGAAAAGCAGCCCGAAGAGCCAGCTCGTTATCGCCTCGGAGAAAATATCTCAGTTTCGCCGAGAGCTTCCCGAGATCGCTGACTTCGGCGTCAATTTCCACACGCTGCGTGGAAAGAAACGGTGGATCGATCGGGGTTTCTACAATCTTGCCATCGCCGTTCGACGCTACTAGTAACGCCGATTTGTTTCGGAGCGCGGGTGAGAGCAAACGGAAAGGAGCAACTTCTGCGGTGGAATCCATCCAGATGAGGCCGTCTTCTCGTGGAACGGCCGTGATTACATGGTCGAATTGCGACGGCGAAGGTACGGATGTATCCAACTTTCGCGAGAAGGGAATTAAGACAGCATCGGAGTGGATGTTTGCGGATTCGAGCATTGCCGCGAGCAAGGTGTGCTTGTCCTTACAGTCGCCATACTGATTTGCGAAGACCTCGGCAGCGGAATGCGGTTGGTAGCGTCCGAGTCCGAACGACAGACTCACGTAGCGAATGTTTTTGGAAACGTATTCGTAGAGAGCTTCGATTTTGTCGAGGTCGTGTTCCTGCCCGTGTATCAATTCGAGAGTCTTTGCCCGAATTTCCGGCGTGGGATCGGTTCGCCCAGCTTCAAGCTTGGCGTACCATTGCGCCACTTTCCCCCAACTCTCAAAAGTAGTCAGTTCGATGTCGGGTCGCTTTGTCTCGGCGCGCGCGGCCTTTTTCTTGGAGTCTTGGTCTCGGGCCGAGCGCAGCAGGTTCGCCCGCTGCCACAAATAGAGAGTGCGTCCGTTTTCGTCTGATTTCGAGAAGGGAGTTTTCTCTAATCCGCTGTTATTCCCTGAACCATCCTTGGCGCGAAGTTGGTAATCTTCGCGACCGTTAGTGAGAGAAAATTCAGGAGAGCGCACAGTGATCCTGCGTCCTTGCGGAACGTCAATTTCCAAGCGCTCGTCGAGAACGATTGAATCTTCAAGAAAGTTATAAGCGAACCAGAATTCGCCGGGTGCCAGGGAGCTTTGTGTTTTCGTAACGATTTCGTATTCCAGCGTGTCTCCGGCGTGCAAAGAGGGCACGGTAATGTGTTTCTCTTTGTAATCGGTGTACATGGGGGCGTCGCGCGCAACGCTGGCGGTCAGTTCTTTTATGGAATCGGCGGGAGCATCGACGACAGTTCCATCCAGCTTGTGAACGCGCACGGTGCGAACTTCCATTTGCTCGTTACCCGAGTTGTAGGCGAAAACGAGTTCGCCCAACTGCTGAACTCCGGAATCGCTTTGCACTCGGATTCGCACGGCAAGATCGCGCCGGCTTGTGCCATCGTTTTCAAATTTTGCAGTGGTGTAGTACTGCTCAATGACGAATGGTTCTTGCGACAGATTTCTGGCGGCAGGATTCTGCGGCGAAGCTTTCCCCACCCCAAGGTCGGATTTAGTTGGACTTTCGGCCTGCTGTGCGCCGATCGTACGCAGTGAGACAAGTAGAGCGAGTAAAGCAACACCTACACAAAAACGTTTCATCCGAACTCCCATTCCGTTTGACGGATGCTAGTTTAGAAGGCTTCGCTGACTCGGTAAAGCATGTCAGATGTGCCTGGTGAGTAACTTCGAAACACTATGGTTCTTCGTCAGTTCCCGCCTCGAATGGCGGTGTTAGAAACTCGCCCTTCTCGCGATTAGCACGCTTGGTGTATAAGCCTATTATAATCATTGATTTGCCTTCTGCCTGCAAATTGAGCTGAAGACCCATCATAGCCGAGCGTAACCGGCGTCAAGTACAATCTAAGACGTTGAATGCGATGAGTTGCCATAGCTGAAGATTTTTTAGGATTTATTTTTGTGGGGAATCGAGTTGACAACATGGGCTATATCTCCTATACTCTTCCGGTTGCATTGAGGCCGTTGGCCTCGGTGGTGATTAGGGAAGTCTTCCGACCCCGGAACATAGAAGGACGGAACGGGGACAAGAAGAACGGCCGAAATGGGGCGCCAGCCCCGCAAAGCCGTGTGAGCCTCTCCGCAATTGCAAGAGATGGAATTCACTCCTCGGGGTGAAGCATCATCGCGGAGTACCTGGTAATTCCTTCGGGTTATGGCGCCTTTTCTGTTCATTCACCCGCAGAATTTTGCGCGGGCGGATTCGCTATGCGCGGAATTATGCCGAAAAATCATTCCTGTTGTTGGATTTTGAGGGGGCAAGAGTGCCGACGTTTTCACAGTTAGTGCGGAACGGCCGGGAAAAGATCCGGACGAAAACCAAATCTCCAGCGCTGGAAGGATGTCCTGAAAAGCGCGGAGTTTGCGTTCGCGTTTATACCCAGACACCGAAGAAGCCGAACTCGGCATTGCGCAAAGTCGCGCGCGCGCGGCTAACCAACAGCGCTGAAGTGACAACTTATATTCCCGGCATCGGCCACAATTTGCAGGAGCACTCGATCGTGCTAGTGCGCGGCGGCCGCGTGAAGGATTTGCCAGGAGTTCGCTACCACGTAATTCGCGGAACGCTGGATGCAGCAGGTGTTGAGAATCGCAAGCAGGGGCGCTCGAAGTATGGCGCGAAGCGGCCAAAAGCCGCACAGAAGTAGGAGAGCGAAGAGATGCCACGTAAAGGATGGGTTCTTCGCCGAAAGATTCCGGGCGATCCGGTTTTCGGCAGCGATCTCGTGCAGAAGTTTATTTCCAGCATGATGTACGACGGCAAACGCGCCACGGCCCAGGCGATTTTTTACAAGGCCATGGACCAAGTGGCGAAAACGACCAACGACGACGCGTTCAAGCTGTTCAAGAAGGCTGTCGAGAATTGCAAGCCGGTTCTGGAAGTAAAGTCACGACGCGTTGGCGGCGCGAACTATCAGGTGCCGGTGGAAGTGAATCCGTTCCGTCGGCAATCGTTGGCGATTCACTGGCTGGTTCTATATTCGCGAACTCGCGGCGGCAAGACCATGACGGACAAGTTGGCTGGAGAAATTGTGGACGCCGCGAATGGCCGCGGTGGGGCCGTAAAGAAGAAGGAGGACGTGCACCGCATGGCGGAGGCTAACAAGGCCTTCGCTCACTATCGCTGGTAGCACGAATCGATTTTTCAGATGCCACGCCAAGTCCAAATCGATCATACCCGCAACATTGGGATCATGGCTCACATTGACGCCGGAAAGACCACGTCAACCGAGCGGATTCTGTTTTATACGGGTGTAACTTACAAGATTGGCGAAGTGCATGAAGGCACCACGGTAATGGACTGGATGGAGCAGGAGCGCGAGCGCGGCATCACCATCACCTCGGCGGCGACGACGGCTTCGTGGAAGCGCTTCGACAAAACATACCGCATTAATATTATTGATACGCCAGGACACGTCGATTTCACGGTGGAAGTGGAACGTTCGCTTCGTGTGCTCGACGGTGCAGTCGCTATTTTCGACGCGGTGGCTGGCGTCCAGCCACAATCAGAGACGGTCTGGCGCCAAGCCGATAAGTACCGCGTTCCGCGTATCGCGTTCATCAATAAGATGGACCGCATCGGCGCGGATTTCGATCATTCAGTCCGATCGATGCGGCAGCGTCTGTCGGCTCACCCGGTTCCTCTGCAATATCCTATCGGGCGGGAAGACAACTTTATCGGCGTCATCGATTTCATTGAAGAGCGCGCCATCATTTGGAAAGACGAAACGCTGGGCGCGGAATATGAAACTCTACCGCTTGAAAAACTCTGGGATGCTGAATTTTTGAAGTCGCGACCAGAACTTGAAATTGCGGTGAAGGCTTCGGCGCTAACTCCAGAATTTTACAAAGAGCATCGCGAGAAAGTTGTGGAATACATCGCGGAGCATGACGACGCCGTGCTCACGAAGTATCTTGAGCAGCATAAGCTCGAGCCGGCGGAGTTACGTGCTTCGATTCGGCGTTCCACGATTGCGCTGAAACTAGTACCGGTATTGGCAGGTTCAGCCTTCAAGAACAAGGGCATTCAGCCGTTGTTGGACGCGGTAGTGGATTTTCTTCCTTCACCTGCCGACGTGCCGCCAGTGGAAGGCGAGGATCCGAACGGCGATGAGGCAATTTTGCGCCGCGCGGCTGACGACCAACCGTTCGCCGCTCTAGCGTTTAAAATTATGACCGACCCGTACGTCGGCCATGTGACTTACATTCGTGTGTATTCCGGCGTCCTGAAGGCCGGCGCGAATGTGTACAACTCCACCCGGAAGACGCGTGAGCGCATTGGACGTTTGTTGCGGATGCATGCGAACAAGCGGGAAGAAATTGAGTCTATCGAAGCTGGCGACATTGCTGCCTGCGTTGGCCTGAAGAACGTGACGACCGGTGACACGCTGTGCGATGAGGAAAAGCCGATCGTGCTGGAAAATATTGATTTTCCGGCGCCGGTTATTTCCGTCGCCATCGAGCCGAAGACAAAAGCGGACCAGGAAAAGATGGGCATGGCGCTGGGCAAGCTTGCTCAGGAAGATCCCACCTTCCGTGTCCACACCGATCACGATACCGGCCAGACGTTAATCTCCGGCATGGGCGAGCTGCATCTGGAAATCATCGTGGATCGCATGATGCGCGAGTTCAGCGTGCAGGCCAATGTAGGCAGGCCGCAGGTGGCATATCGCGAGACGATTTTGAAAGTCGCTGAAGGCGAAGGAAAGTACATCAAGCAAACCGGTGGCCGTGGACAATATGGCCATGCGGTACTTTCCGTGCATCCGCTCCCGAATTCCGGACACGAGAATATGCACGAGATGTCGACTGATGAGATCGACGAGCTGGCGAAGAGCGTGGCAGGTAAAGGGGGCAAGTGGCATTTCGACAAGGAACATCGACTTCTATTCATCGACAAAGTTGTGGGCGGCGCGATTCCGCGCGAATTTATCCAGCCAATTGAGAACGGTGTACGCGAAGCGATGGAAACGGGTGTTTTGGCCGGTTACGAAATGGTTGATTGCGCCGTGGTTCTCACGGATGGCAGCTATCACGATGTGGACAGCTCGGAAATGGCGTTCAAAATTGCAGGGTCCATGGCCTTCAAGGAAGCCTGCAAGAAGGCGAATCCGAAGCTGCTCGAGCCGATTATGCGCGTGGAAGTGGTGGTCCCTGAAGACTACATGGGCCCGGTGATCTCGGACTTGAACTCTCGCCGCGGACAAATGCAGGGGAGAGAATCGCGCGGCGGCACGGAAATTATTAACGTACAGGTTCCGCTGGCGGCGATGTTCGGTTACGCCACGGAAATACGCAGTCGGACGCAGGGGCGCGGAAGTTTTACGATGCACTTTTCGCATTACGAGCAGGTTCCCGGCAATATCGCGGACGACATCATTGGCGGGTCGAACGGCGACAAGCCGAAGAAATAGCTAGATCAATCGGTTCGGTAGTAAGAGCGCAAGTTAGAGGAGCGAGAAAGACATGGCGAAGGAGAAATTCGAACGAAATAAGCCGCACGTGAATATTGGGACGATCGGACACATCGATCATGGCAAGACCACGCTGACGGCGGCGATTACGAAGGTGTTGTCGAAGAACAATCCGAAGGTATCGTTTCGCGCCTTCGATTCGATCGATAACGCGCCGGAAGAGCGCGAGCGCGGCATCACGATTGCGGTTTCGCACGTGGAATACGAGACGGCCAACCGCCACTACGCGCATATCGATTGCCCGGGTCACGCCGATTATGTGAAGAACATGATCACGGGCGCGGCGCAAATGGACGGCGGAA
>JBAVQB010000004.1:0-10068 GCA_049693615.1 Candidatus Acidiferrales bacterium
GCCAGAAATCTTTGTGGCACGAGGTTTGGTCGGATATCACTCCGACCTCGTTCACGCAGACCGGAGAGTACGGACCGCCGGGGGGCGAGCGGAAGCGGCTATTCACGATTCACGCCACAAAGGTGGCTGGGGCGCGCACGAACAAGATAGTGGAGCTTAGTGCCGAAGGCCATGCGGATTTGCACGCCGATCCGCCGGCACCGGAGATGCAAAGCCTCGCCAGGGCACTTGGAAGCAAGTGGTCTACAACATACGAGCTTGAGCCCGGCGGCATGTCTCCAACTGGAGGCATCTTCACGGGCGAAGAGGATTGGCGAATCGGGCCCGGCGGGTATGTCGTAATGGAAGAGGAGCACGTGAGCGCTCCCTTTGGAGAAATGTATCTGATCGCGTTTCATTGGTGGGATAAGAACACAAATAGTCTGCGCGGGATGGTCTGCAACAATTCCGGTCCCGCGGCCTGCGATTTCAATACTTATTCCACGCTGAAGTGGGATGGGAAACAGCTCACGATCGACATGCAGTTCCCGCAAGACGGCAAAACAATGCAGGGGCACGAGGTGTGGTCTGACATCACTCCCACTTCCTTCACGGAAACGGGCGACATGGGCGAGGCCGGCGGCCCGCTCAAGAGAGCGCTAACCATCCGCGGGACAAAGGTCGCAGGGAGCGCTAAGTGAGCGGTGCGATTTTTCGTCATTGTCCAAGGAGGACGCCATGATCCCAGGGTCGAATCAGAGCGTGCAGCGCGCCGTCGGAACCATCGGCCCCGCCAATACCATGGCTGCGCGTTTGCCTGGAGAACGACGCTACTACCTGATCGCTGCGGTCGCCATCATCATTGTCGTGCTAGCCGGCTTCAGCATCGATTTCGACTTGCTGTTTGACATGAGCAGCCTGACTTTCCTGGTGCGCGCGCATGGTCTGGTGATGTTCGCCTGGGTCGGCGTTTTCTTCACGCAGGTATTTCTGGTGGCGCGGCATCGCGTGGATCTCCATCGGCGCCTGGGAATCTTCGGCGCTGGGCTGGCGCTTCTGGTTGTGATCATCGGAACCTATACCGCGATCGTCGCGGCCCGTCTCGGTGGCGATCACCTGCCCCCGGGTATGCCGGTCATCCCTTTCTTGTCCTCGAGCCTGCTGCTCCTGTTAGCATTCGCCGTACTTGTCGGCACCGGCCTTGCAATGCGGCGCAGGCCCGACATCCACAAGCGCCTGATTTTGCTGGGGACTGTGGCGCTCCTCGACGCTGCGCTTGCCCGCTTCATCGTTGCGTACACGCACTCGTCCATCACTCCCATGGCGGCGCGCAATCTGCTGGTTTTGACCTGCATCGCCGTGGATACGCTGCGCTGCCGGCGCCTGCACCCTGCGTTTGTCGCGGGCGGTCTGCTCCTTCTTGCGCACCCCTACCTGTCAATGTGGCTCGCTGGAACCTCGGCGTGGACACACTTCGCTCAATGGGTGCTCAGGTGACCGGTCTCGCAACTTCGAACGGGCGATGTAGGAGAGGTTGGCGCCCGCTCGACACAGCCTTAACGATCCGCGCGAACAAGATCGCAGTAGACTCGAAGCCATCGGCAAGATATGCGGGCATTCGATTAGCGAGGTGAGCATGAATCGCAGAACTTTTCTCGCGGTTAGTGGCGGAGTCGGTCTCGTGGAGCCAATCTTCCGCCAGGCACCTCGGCTGCAAGCCTCAGTTGAAGCGAATCAGGTGCCAACGAACCGGGTCGCCAGGCAACCGGTGCTTGTCCGGAGCGGCTTCACCTGCACATCCGACGGTACCGATGTGCACGCGCTCTCGCCGTCAGGGATGTTCGACACCGAGGTCGTTCGTTCGTCCGACTCCGAGGGGCGGCTTGCCATCTTTCTGTTTCCTGCGGGAGAGCATCATCCTTATCGCGGCGCTCCTCTTCACGTGCATCACGACCAGGACGAATGGATCTACGTCTTGGCCGGCGAATTCGTCGCCGAAGTCGGCGGCAAGCGCATGCGCTTGAAACCTGGCGATTCCTTGCTGATGCCGATGAAATTGCCACACCGCTGGAGTGTGGCGCAGGAACAGCACTGCGGCGCGATTCATCTCTATTCGCCCGCCGGCTTGATGGAGATGGACTGGTCGCCCGTCGCGCAAGACACAGACCCTAAGAATCAGGAAGCGCGCAAGGCGGAGTTCGAAAAGCACGGCTTGACGCTGCTTGGAGGGCCGCTCAGTAAGGAAGAAATCGATGGCACTGCGTAAGTGAGCAGCCCAGGGCGATGACAGATGGGGGATAGCCGACGTGGAAGATTCCAGCTTTCGAGGAAGGCGAAATATGGCTGCCAGCACATCACTTCTCATTCGCAAACGCAGGTACGATTTCTTCTTTGCCTCGATGCAATTTCTGGATAAACCAGGCACATTTCTGCATTCGTGCTGGAGACATTCATTCTGCTTTGGAAGGAAAAATCATGAAGAGAGTATTATTGCTGGTCTGTACCTTGCTATTCGGGATTCCGGCCTTCGCGCAATCGCTCACGTCCGCTGAGCGCGAAAAAGGTGTGCAGTATCTCGAACAAACCCGCGACGGAGTGGTCGCGGCCGTCAAAGGACTGTCCGCCGCGCAAATGAAGTTCAAGCCTGCGCCCGACCGTTGGTCGGTGGCCGAAACCCTCGAACACATTGCGCTGGCGGAAAACGATGCGCACAATTTATTCGCGCAGGCAATGAAATCGCCAGCCGGGTCGCCCGCTCGCGACGTCGCCAAAGTGGATGCGATGATTATGGCTATGGTTCCCGACCGCAGCCGCAAAGCGCAGGCACCGCCGCAACTCGTCCCTACGGGCCGCTGGACTCCCTCCGAAACGCTCGATCATTTCCTCAAGAGCCGGGCGGAAGCCATCGCGCTGATGAAGTCTACTCCGGATTTGCGCGAGCATTTGGCGGACAGTCCGTTTGGGCAGAAATGGGACGCTTATGAATTCCTGCTTTTCGGCGCAGCGCACAGCGAGCGGCATACCAAGCAGATTAATGAGGTAAAAGCAGATCCGAATTTTCCGAAGAACTAACGCGGTTCCGCGCGCTGAAACGGTGTTCTGCATCCGGGCATTTTTCCCACGGCAGAGCGACGATTCAATATTGGTGGAACCTGAAGATTCCCGAGCGAAGCAAAACATTCCACGGAAGCTGAGGAAAAGACTAAGCGGAGAAATGGCGAAAACGTAGAGGAAAATGATGATTGAATGCCCTGCAAGGAGGGCCGTCCGATGAGTGCCGTCCGTACAATTTTCAAATGGATCTTCCGCGCCAGTCTTGTCGTGATTCTGCTTCTTGTACTGGCCTCGGCAGGAATACGCATCGCGCGCGCCTATCACCTCCGGGCTGCTCTACAACCGCCCTCGGCTTTCATCGTCGAAGGCGCGCCGGTCATCGCGCTTACTCACGCGCGGGTAATCGATGGCACCGCGTCGCCAGCACGAGAGGACCAAACGTTGATCCTTGCAAATGGAATGATCGACGATGTTGGTCCGTCGTCGTCGATTCAGATTCCGGCGAGTGTGCGTGTCATTGACCTTTCTGGCAAGACCGTTTTCCCCGGTCTCGTGATGCTTCACGAACATCTCTTCACCATTTCGCCTGATAGCACGCCAGCGAAGATTCTGGTCGTCGAGCAGCCTGTTTCGTTTCCGCTGATGTATCTGGCCGCGGGCGTGACCACCTTGCGTACGACCGGAAGCGTGTTTCCGCAAGACGATCTCGCGATCAAGAGCGCCATCGACTCCGGCCAGCACCCCGGGCCGGAGATGTTTTTGACTGCGCCATACCTGGAATCGAACCCGCTCACTTTTTCGCAGATGCATGCGATCGCCAACCCGGACGAAGCACGTCGCGCGGTTGACGAAGGCGCCGCCGAAGGCATGACTTCTTTCAAAGCATACATACATCTGACTCCGGAAGAACTCAAAGCCGCCATCGACGAAGCGCACAGTAAGGGCCTGAAAATTACCGGGCATTTGTGCTCCGTGGGATTCACCGAAGCCGCCGACATGGGAATCGATGGTCTTGAGCACGGCATCGGAGTAGATACGGAATTTTTCCCCGGGAAACAGCCTGGAATTTGTCCTGCGGATCGCGCTGCGGGAAAAGATATCAACGATCGCCTGGATATCGAAAGTCCGGAAGTGCAGCGGATGATTCATCATCTCGTCGAGCGGCATGTTGCAATTACCTCGACGATGGCGGTCTTCGCCGATGTCACCGACGATGCGCAGCCCATGTCTGCGCTTGAGGACCGCGAGATGCGCGCGCTTTGCTTCAAGAGCGCTCTCATATACAGAATTCTACGAGCGTTCGTCCTGCCGAAAATTGTTATGCACCACGCGATGCCCAAAGAAATGCAATTCGAGCGTGACTTTGTCGCCGCTGGCGGCCTTCTGCTTGCCGGCTCCGACCCTACCGGCGACGGCGGAACACTTGCGGGGTACGCTGATCAGAGGGAAATCGAATTGCTCGTCAAAGCGGGCTTCACGCCCGTGGAAGCGATTCACATCGCCACCGCTAATGGTGCGGAGTACCTTGGGCAGGGCGCTCGCATCGGAACGATCGCGAAAGGTAAACAAGCGGATTTGGTTGTCGTCGCGGGCGATCCGTCCAAAAATATTTCGGACATTCGCAATGTGGATCTCGTCTTTCGTAAAGGAGTTGGCTACAGCTCGGCACGACTTTTCGCCGCCGTCAGCGGACTGGTAGGAGTGCAGTGACGCTCATCGGCCGAATCGACTCAAAGCCGGATGATGCCGAGGCGGAGAAATCGTTTCGTCGCTTCAAGCAATGACTCACTGCTAGGAAATATAGCGAACCTTCGAGGGTCTGGAGACCGGTTGGTGAACCGATTGAATCTGAGCCGAAGAGGTTTTGTGTGGCTTGCGTTGCTCCTGATTGCTCTGGCGATCTTGCGTTCGGCAATCGCGACGCGACTCGACGGCTTCACTATTGATGAGGCCTATCACATCGCCGCTGGCGTCTCATACGTGAAGTACCACGATTTCCGAATCAATCCCGAACATCCGCCGCTGGTAAAGCTGTGGGTGGGCAGGGTCATGGCGGCGACCGGTTTTCACCTGGATTCACTGCGTCAATTTAACGACAAGCCAGGAGAACGTGCGTTTGCGAACGTTGCCGTTTTTCGACAGAACGACCCCGACTCTATTCAGCGGCGCGCTAGAGTCGCAATGTACGGGCTGAACGGCCTCCTGTTGCTCGCTCTGGGGTTTGCCCTGAAGCGTGTTTTCAACGCGGGTGTTTCTCTCGGTACTCTTCTATTCCTCGCAATTGACCCGACGGTCGCGGCGCACCTGCCCGTGGTCATGACCGATCTCCCCATGGCGCTACTCTCGGCAACAGCTGTTGTCCTCGCTGCAAGAGCCTTTCGCGAGTGGAGATGGGGCGACCTTGCTGCTTGCTCAGCGTTTCTCGGGCTTGCGCTGACCGCGAAACATTCTGCACCGGTGACAGTGTTGGGCGTAGCTTTCATTGGTGCCGGGCTTGCCATGGTTCAGCCGCTTGAATCGCCAAAGCACTCGCGCTGGCTTAAAGGCGTGAAACTTTGCGCGGTACTAGGTGTGGCAATGCTCGTCCTTTGGGCTTCCTACTCGTTCCGCTATTCCGAGTCTCCCTCTGGAGTGGAGTCATTCAACCGCCCTTTGGTAGAAAAAATCAACGACGTTGCCTCGCCCCGTTATCACGCCGTGCTAGCGACCATGGCCGTGACGCACGTCGTGCCTCGCGCCTACCTCTGGGGTTTTGCAGACACCGTCCGTGCAGGGCTGGAGGGCCGGGAGAGTCTCCAGCTGTTTTTTGGCAGGGTGTACCGCACCAGAGCGCCACGATACTTTTTCCCCGCGATGCTTGCCGTCAAAGTGCCCATCGGTCTGATTGCACTAATGCTGCTCGGTCTGTTTCTTTTTATTACCCGCCGCATTCCGCGGGACTGGATTTTGCCTTGTGGAGTGGTGCTTGCCATCGCGGTCTTTTTTCTGCTTGTGCTTTCCACGGGCGCAACCTATGCGGGAATCCGCCACGCTTTGCCTGTGACTGTTCTGCTTGCCGTTTTTGCGGGCATCGGCTTGGAGATGGCGCTATCCTCCAAAACTTGGCAACTTAAGGTCTTCGTAGTGCTGGCTTTCGTTGCTGCGGCTGTATCAACGCTGCCGCAGATGCGACCTTGGGAATATTTCAATGAGTTCGTGGGTGGCACGGCCAACGCTTATAAAACCTTCAGTGACGAAGGGGTGGACCTGAGCCAAAGGTCGAAGGAACTAGCGGGATACTACAGTCGGCAGTTGAAGCCACAAGGTCTGCGCCCGGTCTGTCTGTATTGGGTTTGGGACGAAGAAAAAGCCGCGAGAGGCATCGACTGCTTTGGCGGTGACGAAAAACGCGACGCGGCGCTCGTGGAACTCCCGGACAGGTCGGGAACCATCTTTGCGGGGCCATCCGATTTTATCCGCAGCAGCTATTGGGAAGCCGCTGCCTTGCGGGATTCCAAGCCCGTGAAGCGATTGGGGAATCTATTTATCTTCCAGGGCACCTTTTATTTGCCTGGAGAAGCCGCCTCCAACTCTTACCATCGTGGAATCAACAAGGTTTATGGCGAGAAGCCTGATGATACCGAGGCGGAGAAAGCATTTCGTCGCTCCGTGGAACTCGATCCAACAGCCTACTTCGTTCACATTGAGCTCGGAAATATCTACTTGAAGCGCGGATCTCGCGAGGAATGTGTCCGCTCATATACCGAAGCACTCAAGTACGCGCCGCAAGATCCCACGATTCGCGCCGCACTTCAGAATCAGATTGCGCTTGTATCCCGCGAGGCTCTGGCGGGGGTCAGTCCACTGCGTAACCCTTACCTGGAATGATGCCTCGGCAAAAGCAATTGGCAGTTGCAGGAAGATCTTTGATCGCCGGATAGCCCTTCTCATCTCGCCGGGTATCCTCGATCCTTCGGGCGGAACCGTGACGCGCGTGACGCGCTGTACGCGTGGTGTCTCGGAGATGAAGATCTCAAACGTGAGCTTTTGGAGGGGATCAACTTATGCGCGACTCAAGACTGTGGATAATCGGGACTAGGACACCGCGAGGTTCCGTCCTTTCTCTGTTGCTGTTGCTCTTGATCTGCCCGGCGTTAGCAATTGCACAATCGCAACCTGCTCCTGGTGTGCCACCTTCCGTTCTTGTGAAGGCCGGAAAGCTGCTCGACGTCCGCAACGGCAGCTACATCAACAGTGCTGGCGTATGGATCGAAGGCGAGCGAATCAAGGAAGTGGGTGGATTTTCCGAGGTTCAGTCGCATGCGCCGAAAGATGCACAGGTAATCGACTTGGGGCGCGCGACAGTTTTGCCCGGCCTGATTGATTGCCATACACATATCATGGCTCGCATAGCGGACACGGACGACGGCTACACGCTGACGCTAGCCACAAAGTCGCAAGCCTTTCGGGCGCTCGAGGGCGCTTTCGATGCGCGCCTGACTCTGAACGCAGGTTTCACCAGCATTCGCGACGTAGAGAGTGAAGGTTCTGGATATGCAGACGTTGCGCTCCGCGATGCAATTGGCCAAGGGCTGGCCGAAGGTCCGCGCATGCAGGTGGCGACGCGCGGTATTGCGGCTGTTGGTCAGTACCAGCCCTTCGGAGTTTCGGCAGATATTTCCGATTTTCCTACCGGAGCGCAAATCGTAAGCGGGGTTGAGGATGCGCGCCGCGCTGTGCGCGAGCAGATTGGACACGGTGCTGACCTGATTAAGGTCTATGCCGACTGGCAGCATCCAACTCTGACCGTTGAGGAGATGCGGGTCATTGTGGAAGAAGCGCATAAGCAAAAACTAAAGGTGGCAGCCCACGCCACGACGCCCGAAGGCATCAAGAATGCAATTACGGCGGGAGTGGACTCGATCGAGCACGGTTTCGGCGCCGACGCTGAAAGTCTCGAAATGATGAAAGCCCATGGAACCTTTTTAGTCCCGACAGTAGGCGTGGTCGACGCCCAGCTTGAACTCCATAAGAATGTGCCCCTTACTGCGGAGCAGCGGCAAAGGCGCGACGAGTTTTTGCAACGCATCCAGCAGTCCCTGCAGCAAGCCCGGCAATTGGGCGTGAAGATCGCATCTGGTTTCGACGCCAGTACTCCCGCGGGGCAGGGCAGAAATGCCGATCAACTGGTCGCCATGGCCAAACGCGGGATGCCCCTACTAGAAGTGATTCGCGCCGCAACGCTGAATGCAGCGGAATTGATGGGTTGGCAGGAAGATGTCGGTGCCATCGAAGCAGGAAAATACGCCGACCTGATTGCGGTAGAAGGTAATCCGCTGACCGACATCGCGGTTCTGCAGAAGGTGGAGTTCGTGATGAAGGGCGGACAAATCGTGAAACATACCCCGATTCGCTAAGATAGATTCTGGGTGAGTCGTCGGCTACCCGAAAATAACGATGTAGGGTTGCGCTTGAGGCGAGGCAGCTGTCTCCTCAACGATCACCTCGCGGCCATCAATGACAGTGAGTAGATCCTCTAAGTCGTGACTGTTGGTGTAGTCGCCGGGCCCGCGGCTCTTGAATGCCTCAGGTTTTGTCGCGATGAAATATGGCGGACTGATCACACGTATGTGATGCGCTGGTTAACCAACCTTCAGTACCCAAGGCAGCGCGTTAGGTGCTGCCGCCTGAAACAGTCGCGCCAAGAGCCCGTCAAAGGCAACCTGACGCCGCAGACGCTGCAAGTCAACGCTTTCCTTCCGGCAATATCCTGAAGCCTGTCCTCCAGTGCCCTCCGAAAGGCTGCGGCTGTCGCGTATCTCTTGGGCTCCATCAGGCGGCTACTTTTTGAAAAAAGGTTCGCAGTTGCTTGTTATCGGCGAGATGTTTCCTAGCCTCCGCAATTTCGCTTCTGCGAATGAGCCCGCGCCGTAGCCCTTCGCGCACTGCTTGCCGAAGGGTCGCAGGCGGCACCTCCTCGTCTTCCAGCAGATCAAGAATTGTTCGCATAGGTTTTGTTACCCGCACTCCATGAGCCACTCCGATGTCGCTCTCGGAAAGATCGGCGAAATGCAGGACAAGCACGCGGGGGATTTCACTATTTCGCCGGAAACTTCTCGGCACAGTCATGTGCAGCTTGGCAGGCATTACATCCGAAAGATCGTGAAGGCTCAGAGCAGTTTGATGGCTATAGACTCCCTGCGCGATCTCTCCTCGATTCCGGGACCAGAGCGACCAAAGCATCAGGTCGGGGCGTTCGCCTTGCGGAAAACTGGCCAGCCGATAGATTCCCCGATGCTCACGAATCCAGTTTCCCGCCTGAACGTGGTACGGATGAGTATTCTCCGCAAACCCCGCAGCTTTAGCCTGCTTTGTCGTGAAAAAACCCTGCTTCCCTTCCGCTATCTCGTAAAGCCGCTTGGCGGCTTCTTTCCGCCCTTTTCGCACAGCACAATACTACAACTTATTTGAGGTATTGTGTAGGAGACTTAATTGCAGCACGGGTCCGACATCGCAGGAACAAATTCCGATGGTCGCGGGGTGTCGGGAACTTCTTGAAATGAAAATACGATTAATTGGCGAGGCCCGATTTGAACCGACGACCTCCATGAGTTAAACGGCGCCCCTGCTCACGCGGCAAGTGGTCAGTCTCTTTAATATACCAATCGTGGCGCGAAGACCGTGCTCCGACAGGTGGATTACTCAAGAGTCCTGCGCTAGTTCGAGCGTGGCAGTTTCTTTGCCCGTCTCGCGTGCGTACTCAGAAGATAGGGAATATATGGGGATTTTAGAATCCTCATCAAAATGAACGCACCTGCTTTTCCGGCAAGCAGCGCTCCCCTCAACAGCTCTCATCGTGAAATGCATGTCTTTGTTTTCAATGGTTTGCGCCACGGACAATTGTGCACAGTAACTTAAATGTGAGCGATATTTGCACAGTTCGTGCACAGTCGCTGTTTAGATCGCTGGGAGGAAAGCCGAAAAGTACAGTAGAATCTTCAACGTGCATAGTGTCGGGGCGTAGCGCAGCCTGGTAGCGCGCCTGCCTTGGGCGCA
>JBAVQB010000005.1:0-43227 GCA_049693615.1 Candidatus Acidiferrales bacterium
AAGTTGGTGGAGCGAGGGCTTTTCGCCCAGCCGCGAAACGCTGCGCCGCCTGCTCCGCAAGAACGGCTTGGGCTCGCCCAGAAAACGCCGTGCTCCCGCCCATCGTCAGCACCGCGTGCGTTCCGCGCGGCTCGGCCGAGCTGGTACAGCTCGAGGGCAGCGCGCACGACTGCCGGGAAGGCCGTGCCCGCGACTCACCGCTCTGGGCATGCAGGACGACGCCACCGGTGCCGCTGGCTTTTGACGGAGACAAGAGCGGGGTCTTCGTGCGCCACGACGAGCACTGGACGGTGGAAGAGCAACTTGCTGGAAAACGCCAGCCCACGCAGTTCGGGCGCGCGCTGGAACAACTGGGAGCGACCTTCATCGCGGCTAATAGCCCGCAGGCTAATGGCCGCGTGGAGCGTCTCTGGGGCGTGCTGCAGGATCGCCTCACCAGTGAACTGCGGCTGGCCAAAGCGGCGGACATCGACTCCGCCATCGCGATACTGCGCAAGTTCATCAGTGATTACAATTTGGCGCCAAGCTCCGGAAAATCTCAAACATGAACGCGTGGTCAGCAACGACAACGTAGTGCGGTGGGAACGCCGCCGCCGGCAAATCCCCCAACAAGCCCGGCGCTTCAGCTTCGCCAGCGCCACCGTACAGATCTACCAAGCTCTCGGTGGACGCGTCTCGCTCTACTTTGGCGACACCCCTCTCGAGCGCTCAGCTTTGCCAGGGGGTGACACTTTCACGTTGCCGTTAGGGTGGCAGAATCACGTTGCATCAATTCACCGGCCTCCGTGATTTAGGCCATGTATCCGGCCGTGGCTGAAAAGCGAGGCGCTGACTCGAAGAAAGTTTCCGGAACGCTGCAAAACGGTATTTTGCAGGAATACATCGCGCAGAAGGAATAGCTACAACAATCGGAAACGGGGTTCTACATTGGGAGAACCGATCCGTGGCCCATCCCCCCGGACGGGCTCAAACCCCTCCGTACGAAGTGCCCGCCCAATCAACGGACGAGCACCTCTGACCGGAGCCATCTCAACCTCCGTACGAGCCTGAAGTGATGACAATACCTCGGTACATTGTGACTTGCCGCTAACCTCGAGTTTTCCAAGTTCTGGCGATTTCCCCAAGCCCCTCGATCCCAACATCGCCAGAGTCGCCGAACATCCCTCGCGTTCATCAGCCTCTAGAATCACCCCGCCAACAGATGAACTCACCCCCGAATCTGACTGCAGTCCAAGGTGCCAGTCTCCCGCAGGCACAGGAATATCAAAACAAGCCGTCTCGCCATAAAGTCACTTGACTTGCCACAATCAGCACAGTAAAATGCAGAGTGTGGGAATTAGTATTATGTTTCTATTAGTTTGGGCGAAAGGTGCGTTATTGGGTAGTTTCGTCGTGGTGGTCGTGGCTTGGTTCGCCCCGGCGGGATTGTGGGGGCCGGGTTAGCCGGTTTGGCGGGTTATTTGGCCTTGGCTGGTCCGGGGGGGGCTGGTTCGGGCTTGGCTTGTTCGTATTTTATGTATTGCTCCAACGTCGGTCTGTCGCCGCCGATTAGCATGCGGCCATTGACGAAGACTGTGGGGGTGCTAGTGACGCCTACTGCAATGCCGTCGGCTCGGTTGGTGTCCACGGCCTTTTCGGCCTCGGGCGAGGACATGCAGGCTTTGAACGCGTCGGTATCCAGGCCGGCGGCTTTGGCGAATGCGGTCAGCTTTTCCCAGACGTTTTCTGCGGAGATTAGATCCTGATTTTCGAAGATGGCGTCGTGGAGTTGCCAGAACGCGTCGGGCGACTGCATGTATGCGCAGCGGGCGCCTATGGAGGCGGTTTCCGTCCAGGGGTGGATCTGGGTAAGTGGGAAATCTTTGAAGACTATGCGGACGTGCGGGTACAGCGGCTCGAGGGTTTTGAGGCCGCGGTAGAGTTCGCGGCAATGCGGGCACTCGAAATCGCTGAACTCGACGATGGTGACGCGGGCGTTGGCGGGACCTAATGCGGGATTACCTTCGATGTTCATGTGCGCGAGATTGTCAGCGAAGGGATTGGCGGACATGTCGTAGATGTCGCCACGGAGGAAGGTTTTGCCGTCTTTGCTGACGTAAACGGTTCCCGAGTTAGTTTGGTTGTTTATTATCAACTGAACTGGGACGTTGTAGAAGTCTGGCGAGACGGATGGCGTCAGGGGGCCGAGGGTGACTTTAATGTCGGGACCCCACGCAAATAGGTTTCGGACGAAGGCTTCTGTAGATTGCAGGATTTTAGCTTGTTCGGGTGAAGGCGCAGCTGACGGAGCGGGAGTCGCCGCTGTTTGTGTTGTTTGCGCGGCGGCGGGAATGGCAAGGCTCAAGGCGGCTAGAACGATTGCGGTGAATGGATTGCTTTTTGCGTTTCGGAACATTTCTCTCCGCTCCCCAGGGAATAAAAATCTACAGGTCTAGTTTGGCATTAAGTTAAGGACGACGGATTGTAGTTCGTTGCGGGCAGAGTGCCAAAACAAAATTCTCCATTCTTGGGAACGCGCGCAGTTGAGCTATGTCTAGGCGATAACTGAGCGTTATCTCGCTACGGTGGCGCTGCCGTAAAACTCCCCTGATTTGGACTTGCCGTTAATCGCTAACAAAGTTAGACAGAAAATTTTTGGGCAAGGGGGAAGCGACGGCCTACGCTGAAGGCTTTGGAGGTGATTTTTAGGCCTGGCGGGGCTTGCTTGCGCTTGTACTCGTTTTGATCGACGCGCAGGGCCACGGAGCGGACTAGAGCCAGGGGGAAGCCGTAATGATCTGTAATTTCCTCGGGGCTGCGGAGGTCTTCCACGTACGCTTTGAGGATGCGGTCCAGGACATCATAGTCGGGCAGGGTGTCGGAGTCTCTTTGGTTGGGGTGAAGTTCGGCCGAAGGGGGCTTGGTCAGGGTTTCTACGGGGATCAGTTCCCTTTTGCGATTCACGAATTTTGAGAGCTCGTAAACCATAGTCTTAGGAACGTCCGAAATTACTGCCAGACCACCCGCCATGTCGCCGTAGAGGGTGCAATAGCCGACCGCAGTCTCCGATTTGTTCCCTGTGCTCAGCACCATGGAGCAGAATTTATTGGAGAGCGCCATCAGCAAGTTACCGCGGATGCGCGCTTGGATATTTTCTTCGGTTACGTCTTCTTTGGTGCCAGCGAATGCTCCGGCAAGAGTCTTGCGATAGCTGTCAAACGTGTCGTCGATCGGCAGGATCAGGAATTGTATGCCGAGGTTTTCGGCTAGCTGGCGCGCGTCGCGCATGCTTTCTTTCGAGGAATAAGGGCTGGGCATGGCTACGCCTTGAACGTTTTCGCGGCCCAGCGCGTCGGCGGCGATGGCAGCGACCAGAGCTGAATCAACGCCTCCGCTTAAACCGATTACGACTTTCTTGAATCCACATTTCCGAACGTAATCGCGTGTGCCGAGGACCAGGGCGCGGTAGGCGGTTTCGAGTTCGTCTTCGACTGGTAAGCGAATATCTCCTTCGCCAGAGATACTGTTGAAAAGAACGAGGTCTTCCTCGAAAGATTTTGCGCGCGCAGCGACGCGGCCATCGGGCGTGAAGGCGACACTGGAGCCGTCGAAGATCAAGCTATCGTTGCCGCCGACTTGGTTCACATACACGACGGGGAGACGATATTCCTTGGCGATGGTTTGCAGCATGTCGTGACGCAGAGAGCGCTTATCGATTGTGTAAGGCGATGAGGAAAGATTTAGAAGCAGGGTACTTCCTTTCCCGACAATTTCGGCTACCGGATCGCGATCGTAGAGGCGCTGGTTCCAGAAGCGTTCATCGTTCCAGGAGTCTTCGCAAATAGTGACGCCAAGCTTTTCCGCATTGAACGGAAAAACATGCTGCGTGTGCGCGGGCTGAAAATACCGCGATTCGTCGAAAACATCATAGGTGGGCAGCAACATTTTTCGCTGCTCGAACAGAATTTGTCCGTTTGCGATTAGAGCGGCGCAATTGGCAACTGGCTTTCCGGTATTGTCCTGCGCGCCGCCGACATAACCTACCAGCGAGGGCATGGGGATTTCCTTCGCCAAGCGAACCAGTTCTTTTTGGTTGAGTTCGTCGAAGGCGGGACGCTCGGTAAGATCTTGGGGAGGATAGCCGCACAAACACAGCTCGGAGAAGACGGCAAGTTCCGCGCCTCGCGACCGGGCTTCGTGCGCCAGTTCCAGGATGCGCGCGGAATTGCCTTCAAAATCGCCGACGGTAGGATTGAACTGGGCCAGGGCAATGATCATAGAACTGAGCCAGCATACGAGCCGGAACAGTCATCTTCAACAACGACGAGTGATTTGGGAGACAGCGGGTGCCTCACCCCGGCCAGAGTGAGGCCGGGGATTCGGAGTGCTAATAGCGGGATCACACACAAGCTACTAAACGCTGAAGGAACTGCCGCAACCGCAAGTGCTCTTCACGTTCGGGTTGTTAAACTTGAAGCCGGAACCTTCGATCGTTTCGATGTAGTCGATCTGCACGCCTTCCAGATACATTTCGCTCATCTGGTCGACCAGAACCTTCAAGCCTTCAAATTCATACACATTGTCGCTGTTCTCGTTCACTTGATTTTCAAAAGCCATGTGATAGCTGAAGCCAGAGCAGCCTCCGCCAACCACGGCCACACGCAAACCTGCCGGCGAGGGAGTCTGCTGCTGCAGAATTTCCTTAACTTTTGTAACTGCCACTGGTGTTAGTTGAACCATTCGCAAAGCCTCCAAAAATTTCGCATGAATAAATCATGCGTTACGATTCCAAGGACATTATATCAGATTCCGGAGATAGGCGAGTGGATTCCACCGGGTGCTACGGTTAGGTTAACTGCCAGATTCTGCAGGCATTTCCCTCCACGAAAACCGGGCTGGGCACTCGCAATTCTAGGTTGATGCCGGATGCGGTCGTCCCTAAAATGAATATCCTACATGAAACATACCATCACATTGATTCCCGGAGACGGGATCGGGCCGGAAGTCTCAAAGGCAGTCAAGCGAATATTGGCCGCGGCGGGCGTAGAAATAGAATGGGAAGAAATCGCTTCACGCGCCGAGGTGGAACGCCGGGGCATCGACTTCATGCACGCAGGAGTCCTGGAATCCATACGCAAGAACCGAGTAGCGCTGAAAGGACCAATGGAGACCGCAGTGGGTACCGGCGCTCCGAGTATTAATGTCGGATTGCGCAAGGCGCTCGATCTCTACGCAAATTTGCGTCCGGTAAAGAACCTCGAAGGCGTGCAATCCCGCTTTCACAATGTGGACATCGTTATCGTCCGCGAAAACACCGAAGACTTGTATGCTGGCCTGGAACACACAGTGGTTCCAGGCGTGGTGGAGAGTTTGAAGATTATTACCGAGCGTGCGTCCACGCGTGTGGCGCGCTTCGCGTTTGAATATGCGCGGAAATTTGGGCGAAAGAAAATTCACGCGGTGCACAAAGCAAACATCATGAAGCTTTCCGACGGACTTTTTCTCACGTCCGTGCGCAAGGTGGCTGCGGAATACCCTCAGATTGAATACAAAGAAATAATCGTGGACAACGCCTGCATGCAGATGGTTTTGAATCCAAACCAGTTCGACATGCTTTTGTTGACGAATCTTTATGGCGACATTATGAGCGATCTGGCGGCGGGTCTTGTGGGCGGACTGGGCGTGGTGCCCAGCGGAAACATCGGCGAGACTGTGGCGGTTTTCGAGGCCGTTCACGGGACGGCACCCGATATCGCCGGCAAGAATATAGCGAACCCGACGGCGCTGCTGATGAGTTCGATCATGATGTTACGGCATATTGATGAGCTGGCAGCGGCTGAACGCGTGGAAGATGCGTTGTTTAAAGTTTACCGCGAAGGGAAATCGCTTACACGCGATGTTGGCGGCACGTCAAGCACCACGGAATTCACCGACAATTTGATCAGCGCGATGGGCAAGTAAGGTGAACGCCGCCGTGCTACGAAGCGTACCGGTGACAATTATGGGTACGGCCGGAATGCCTGCGCCGGAAATCCTGATGGACGCGCTTCAACAAGTACTGGCTTACGGCGCCAGCGGCAAATTGCGCATCGACACGGAACGCGTTCCCCTCGCCGTTATCGAAACCGCTTGGCAACGAGAGACACGCTCACGGCTAGTGATCATCCCGTCCTAGGCGATTGACTTCCCTGCCCTGTCCGACGAAAATGAGGGTGCTATCAAGTCCCGGGAGGCCGAGTGGCTGACATAACTCCGGAAGTCGCGCCGTTTGTTAATGGCCAGGTCCTTAAATACGAACCGATTTCGGAAGGGACCAACACTCGCCGCAAACGCAAGCCGCACATTGTCGCGGTGATCAACGACATGTGCACAGGATGCTCTGGCTCTCCGGCGTGCGTTGATTATTGTCCGGTAGCGGAATGCATGTTTTGGGTTCCCGACCCGGAGCATGAGCCTTTTGGAAAAATCCTGGTGGATCCCCTGCTGTGTATCGGCTGCAAACTTTGTACGAGTAAAGGGCCTGACGGCGCGTTTTTGGAAGGATGTCCGTGGGATGCGATCGATATGGTGCCGCTGGCGGAGTTTGAATCGAAATACGGCTCAATGCCGTTCTAGCAAACTACGGTTTTTCGAAAATCCGCTTCGGGGATAGCGAGCGCGCTCAGTATCCGTCTGCTTTTCCCCCGCCACCCCGGCCGTCGTGCGCGCCCTGCACCCAGCCATCGCCGATCTGAATCGCCTCGACAAGACCGGAGTGTCCTTCATCCACGGAATAGCCCATGCGTTTGAGGGCAGCGATGGTATCGGGTGAAACGCCGCGCTCGACTCCGATGCGGTCCGGCATCCACTGATCGTGGACTCGGGGAAAGTCCACGGCATCCTGCAGGTTCATTCCGAAATCAATCACGTTGACAATCACCTGAAGCACCGCGGTGATGATGGTCGGTCCACCCGGAGCGCCGAGTACAAGGAACGGCTTGTCATCTTTAAGGATGATGGTCGGAGTCATCGAAGAAAGTGGGCGTTTCCCAGGTGCGATGGAGTTTCGCTCGCCTTGCACGAGTCCGAACATGTTGGCTGTGCCGGGCTTCGAGGCGAAGTCATCCATCTCGTTGTTGAGTAAAAACCCGGCGCCGCGCAGGGTGATGCCGCTACCGTATCCGCCATTCAAGGTGAAGGTGACGGAAACTGCATTGCCTTGCTCGTCCACGATGCTGTAGTGGGTCGTGTTCGTGCCTTCGTTGGCTAAGGCCAGGCCAGGGCTGATCTGGTTGCTCGGAGTGGCGTGGGCCGTGTTGATCGTTGCGCGGCGCTTTTGTATGTAAGCGGGATCCAGCATCGAGGAGATGGGGTTCTTCACGAAATCGGGATCGCCGAGGTATTCGTTGCGGTCAGCGAAGTAGCGCTGCATGACGGCGGCCAAGTAGTGATACGTTTCCGCCGAGCCTGCGCCGGTTTTCTCGTAGCCGGTGCCATCGAGCATTGCGAGCATTTGCAGGATGCCGACGCCGCCGGAGCTGGGCGGGGGCGAGGTGATGATGTGGTAGCCCTTGTAATCCCCTTCCAGCGGGGTTCGCTCGACTGCTTGATAATTATGCAAATCAGCGAGGGTGATCAGGCCTCCATTTTTTGTCATTTCACTGGCGAGTATGTGCGCTGTTTCGCCATCGTAGAAATCAGCGGGTCCCAGGTGGGCGATGCGATCCAGAGTGCGCCCGAGCTCGGGTTGTTTGAAAGTTTCCTGCCAATCGTAATAGGCGCCGTCCTTCAGAAAAATGCGCTTCGATTCAGGGAATTGTGAGAGCAAATTGGCAGCGTAACCGTGGCGCCAGGAATCCATTTGCCATTTGGAGACCGGGAAGCCGTTGGCGGCTAGATCCACCGCCGGCTTCACCAATTCGGCCCAGGGCTTGCCGCCGTACTTAGCGTGTGCAAGGGCAAACCCGCGCACGGTGCCTGGAACTCCCACGGAGCGCCATCCCAAAATGCTGTCGTGGGTAGGGTTGCCGCTCGAATCGAGATACATATCGCGCGTGGCCTTGGCGGGCGCCTTTTCGCGGAAGTCGATGAAAGAAGTGCGGCCGTCCGTCATGTGGATGAGCATGAACCCGCCGCCACCAATATTCCCGGCATAGGGATGGGTTACCGCCAGCGCGAAGCCAACTGCCACGGCGGCATCGACGGCGTTTCCTCCTGAACGAAGGACGGAGACGCCAGCTTCGGTGGCCAAATCTTCTTCGGCCACTACCATGGCCTTGCGGGCATAGACTGGCTCTCGCGCGTCGAGGCCCGGCACGATGAGCGCGGATATCAACAGCATTGCGAGGAGCCGCACGAAGAGATTTTTCATTTCTGCTCTGTCGTTTTGATCCAAGCGGATTGATGACCGGACATTTTCAATTCCCTTTGCTTCACTGCCTTTCAAATCTGAATCAATGGCTTCATCGCAATGCACACAGCTTAATACAACCGGCCACCTTTGGAAGCCGCTGATTGAAAACGATGAAGTGTTTATGCCAGGGCGGAATGGACCATCGAGCAAAACTAGCCAAGATTTCTATCTGCTCGCGGCCATGCGGCGCTTGCGGCAGTCCACGCAAAGGCCGCCTACTTCGGTGCGCGACACGGTGATTTCAATTCCACAATCGTGAGAAATTTGCCGCTTCAATTCTTCGTATAGCTCGCTTTCAAACTCACGAACTTTTCCGCAGCCCATGCAGGCAACGTGGATGTGGTCGCGCGGGCCATGGCTTTCGTAGAAATGGCGATCACCGCGAAGATGAAGGAGGTCGAGCTCGTCGATCAGCCCATGACGCTTCAGGAGATCGATCGTGCGATACACGGTGACACGCGTAATTCCCGAGTCGATTTTCTGCGCACGTTCGAAAATCTCGCCCGCGTCCAGATGACACCGCGCCGTTTCCATCACCTGCAACAGAACGCGTCGCTGACGCGTGAGCCGAATTCCGCGCGCTCCGAGTTCACTCTGCAGACGGCCGGGCGCTTCGCGATTGATACGTTCGCCGGTGGATACGCGATGTGCGGGTGTGGCAGACATTGGTTTAATTGAGATTATACCAAAATCGCCTGGGAGGAAACGGGTGATGAAATCGGTCTGCGACGGTTACCGGATGGCCTTCCACTTCGTAATTTCTACGGGAGGGGCAGGAATCTCATCCGCCGGTTTTCGGAAGGATTGAATGTAGGGTGACGGCATGCGCTTTCGGATGCGCTTCGCTTTTCCAGTTTTCACAAAACACGAATTGGCGGAGTCCGCCTGTGATTGGTGCAATCGTAATTGACGCAGCCCGCTTCGGCCCGTGTTGGAGCCGGCAATTTTTCCAAAACTTGCCGGACGCGAGCTTCCTGGCCGGCTTCGCACAAATATGCGCAATTACGGCGATGATTCCATCTATGCGTGTCTCGCTATGGGTGAATATTTTGGCTTTGAATCAGCTTGAAAATGTCGCTGTACATCACGAAGCCGAAAATCCCCAGCAGAAACACCAGCCCCACTTGCACGAAGCGCTCTTTCACGGCGATGCTCAGGTCGCGGCGCAAAGAACCTTCGATGAGCAACATGAGAACGTGGCCGCCATCCAGTATCGGAATCGGAAGCAGATTCAGAAGGCCTAGATTTAAGCTGATCACCGCCGTCAGCACGATTAAGTCGACCGGGCCTCGCTTCGCCGCTCGCCCGGATTGCCGCGCGATCCCGACGACGCTCTGCAATTGGCCAAGTTTCACGCGCCCGGTGAAAAGGCCCCCGAGAACCTCGCCAATTTGTTTCATCCCGGATACGGTCTGAACTCCGGCTTCTTTCGCTGCGAGAAAAAAGGGCTGCCGCTGGTAATTCGCTTGAATCTGCCGCGCGATGCCCACTTGCCAGACCATGCTTCCATCCGCGTCCATGCCTTGAATGGGAGCGATGTTGAAGTTCAAGGTTTGCCCGCCGCGCTGCACGGTAAATTGGACGGGATGACCGTTGGAATTGCGCACAACTTCGACTAACTGCTGCCAGGTGACGATAGGCTTGGCATTTATCGCGACGATTTTATCGCCGGCTCTCAGCCCCGCTTTTTCCGCGGGCGTGCCGATTCCGATTTCATCCGCAATCGCAGGAGTCAGCGGATAACCGATCACTTCGTCCAGATCGCTCGCGCCCGCCGGGATTTTCGCCTTGAGCGTCTGTTCAGTCCCATTGCGGTCAACCTTCAAGGTCACCGAGTCGTTTGGTTTTACATTTTCAAGTTGCGTTAGGACTTTATCCCAAGTGGGAGTTTGAACGCTGTTCACGGCGTCGATGCGATCGCCAGGCTGGACGCCGGAAGCGCCCGCTTCTTTTTGCGGGATGGCGGCAACTTGCGCGGGCGTTCGCAGGTAAGAATCCGATTGAAGACCAACCAGCCAGAAAATCCCCCAGAATAGAAAAAATGCGAGAAGGAGGTTCATCGCGGGGCCGGCCACGGCGATGATCATGCGGACCCAGCGGGGTTTGGAAAGGAACTCGTACTCCGCGCCGGTGCGCTCTTCCACCGGATTGTCACCGGCCATGCGCACGTAGCCGCCGAATGGCAGCGCGCTGAGGCGGTAATCCGTGTCGCCGCGCTTCACACCGAAAATACGCGGGCCGAAACCGAAGGAGAATACGTCCACGCGGATGCCGGAGAGTTTTGCGGCGATGAAATGTCCCCATTCGTGCACGAATATCACGATGCCCAGAACAAGGGTGACGGAAACGATTGCGACCAGCGCGTTGTGAAAATTTGCCATGATTGCCTCTGTTTAATTTTTCCTGCGCCCGGCTTCTTCTCGCGCAAGCCTTCGCGCTTCGCCGTCGGCGGCCAGCACGTCATCAATTTTGTTGAACGCGCAACGCGGCATACGTTCGAGTACGCGTTCGATTACGACGGCGATGTCGGAGAACGAGAGCTTGCCGTCAAGAAACGCTGCCACGGCGATCTCGTCAGCCGCGTTCAACGCGCACGGAAGTGGGCCGCCTTGCTTCAAAGCTGCTTTCGCCAGCGCCAGGCACGGAAATTTTCGCGCCGGAACTTCCTCAAACTCAAGCTTGCGTAAAGTGGACCAATCGAGGGCACAATCATTCGACGGTGCCCGCTCTGGATAGGTTAGCGCATAACGAATGGGGATGCGCATGTCCGTTGCTCCGAGCTGTGCCAGGATTGAACCATCCACAAATTCCACCATCGAGTGAATTGTCGACTGCGGATGAATTACAACCCGAATTTGGTCGAGTCCCACATCGAAAAGCCAGCGCGCTTCGATCACTTCAAAGCCTTTGTTCATCAGCGTGGCGGAATCAATCGTAATACGATTCCCCATCTTCCAATTTGGATGCGCGAGAGCTTGTTTTGGCGTCGCCTTGTTCATCTTCGCGATCGGAGTATTGCGGAATGGACCGCCCGAGGCAGTGAGTACCAGACGCTTCACTTCACTTCGCTGGCCGGCGCGGAGGCACTGGTGAATAGCGTTGTGCTCGCTGTCAACGGGAAGCAATGCGACGTTGTGGCGCTTTACGGCGGCCATCACAATTTCGCCGGCGGCTACCAGCACTTCCTTGTTAGCCAGCGCGATGGATTTCCCTTGTTCGATGGCTTTGTAAGTGGCGGGCAAGCCAACTACACCGACTGCCGCGGAGATAACCAGTTCCACGTCAGGATGCGTGGCTACGCGCTCAATGCCCTCCGCACCAAAAAGTATTTCGGGATCGGACTGTACGCATTGTTCGTCGCCGTGTTTGGCGGAAGCCTTCTCGTTTTGCGAAACCCTGCGTTTGCCGGAGTCCGCGGCATCTTCGCGCCCGCGATTCTTTTTTAGTATGGCGCAAAGTTCCCGCGCTCCGGCCTCTGTGCCCACAGAAACTAACAGCGGCCGATATTTTTTGACTTGCTCCGCAACCAGAGAAATGTTGGAGCCGGCCGCTAGCGAGACTACTTGGAATTCCCCTGGGAGCGAATCAATCACCTGGGTGGTTTGCCGGCCTATGGAGCCGGTCGAGCCAAGCATCGCGATCTTTTTCATGTGTCTCTATTTTATGGGTGTTTGGGGAAATATGCGAATGCGTCGGCGATGTTTCCTACGCGCGAAAAGCAAGATGCCGGGCTAAAGGCCCCGGCGCTACATTTAAGTCCAAAGCTTATAAGTCGACCCGTCATTCCGACTTCTCCGGTTAGAGCCGACTGGAATTATCGCGATTACTAAAAGCCGGGCGGGCGCTCGTCGGAGACGTTGAAGGCGCGCTCCAGGGCCAGGCCGGCTGCGGCCAGGGTGCCTTCATCGAAGAGACGCCCGATCAAGGTGACGCCGTGGGGCACGCGGCGCGGAGGCGAAAATTTTGGCAGCGGACGGCTTGGGTCGGGGGCCCAGTCGCTGCGGGCTTCAGAGACCTCCACGAACCCGGCACGTAAAGTGAGCGACGGGTGGCCGGTGAAATTGGTGATAGTGAGCATTTCGTCTCGCAGAGATGGGACGATAAGTAAGTCAACTAGATTGACCAATCTTGCCATCTCCTGGGCCACTTTGCGGCGCAGGCGGTCGGCCTGTACGAAATCCACCGCGGACAGAAAGCGGGATTGGCGGAACAGATTGGGCCAGGCGTCGAAAGTCTGCACCTTAAGCTGGTCTATGTCATGGCTTAAGGTGAGTTCTTCGAAGGAGGCGGCGCCTTCGGCGAACAGTATCAAATCGAGAGAGTCGTAGGACCAATTTGGGAGGGAGACTTCGACGGGGACCATGCCGATTTTCTTTATAGTTTCCAAGGCTGCGCGGTCCACGTCGGTGGCGGGGTTTTGTTTCATCCATTCTGGGAAATAGCCCACGCGGAGGCCTTGAACTGAGGCTGAGGCATCGAAGTCCAGTTTGCTGGGCACACTTGAGACATCGCCAGGGTCGGGGCCGGAGATGGCTTGCAGGACTAGCATGGTGTCTTCTACGCTGCGGGCCATGGGGCCGAGTTTGTCGAGTGACCAGCACAGGGTCATGGCGCCGGTGCGGGCGACGCGCCCATAGGTGGGGCGCAAGCCGGTGACGCCGCAACGCATCGAGGGAGACACGATGCTGCCGCCGGTTTCGCTGCCAATTGAGAAACCTACCAGGCCTGCTGCGGTGGCGGCTCCAGGACCGGCGCTGGAGCCGGACGAACCTTCTTCCAGCAGCCAGGGATTCATTGTTTGGCCGCCGAACCAGATGTCGTTGAGGGCCAGCGCACCGAGGCTTAGTTTTGCAATTAGCACCGCGCCGGCTTCGTGAAGCCGCGCGACGACGGCGGCGTCTTTTGTGGGGATACGGTCTCTGAAAGGTTCTGCGCCAAGTGTGGTCGGGATACCTGCTGTGTCGAGGAGATCTTTTGCGCCCCAAGGGATACCGTGCAAGGGGCCGCGATAGTTTCCGGCGGCGATTTCCTGGTCGGCGCGTTTAGCCTGAGCCAGAGCTAATTCACGAGTGATGGTGATGGCACAGCGCAACTGGGGATTAAATTTTTCCAAGCGGTCGAGATAGAGATTTGTGAGGCGCTCGGAAGTTAGCTGGCGTTGTTCGATCCAGCGCGAAAGTTGAGTGACTGTGGCAAAGGCGATGTCTTCGTCATTTGCGGGCAGCGGGCCCGGATCGGTCTTGCTGCGGATGAATTGATTGCGCGCGGGTAGGGTCTTCTCTCCAGGCAGAATTGGGTTCCATTGCGAATAGGGAGCAAGTCCCGGCTCCAAGGCGACTTTGAGCGGGCCGGTGCGCCGCTCGTAGAGAGGCGCCATGCTGACGCGCCAACTGAATGCAGCTTGGGCGCGCTCGGGCTCGGAGAATTCTACCTGGACGAGTTTTTCTGCTTCGGCGAAAGTGGCGGAGGAGACTTCGGGGCCGACTGGATTTGCGGTGCCGAAGGCGGGAGGAGCTCCGGCGGGCGCGTCGGGTTTTTGCTCCTGGGCTGCGGCTGGGACGGAGACGGCCAGGACGGCTAGGGCGGCCTCGGTGAAGAATTCTCTGCGTGATTTCGACATGTTGGCTCCGGACGAAATTTTATGATGATTCTTGACTGCAATGCACTGGTTGCTTGGACGTTGCTGCGCGCGGGAGGTTTGGTTTCCCTCCTTCGGCGCGTCGCTCAGCGGCTAAAAGCCGCTTGTTTTTTCTTCCTCGCGACAAGGCTGAAACCGTGCCGTGACGAAAACCCGGACTCTGGAGCGACAAAGACCCAAGATGCAGGGCCTTCCTGCCCGCAGAGCGATATGAAACCATTCAAGGTCAACTTCGCCGGCAAGATGCCGGCGCTACAAAGCTGAAGCCGCGCCCTGACGGAGCGACAAAAGCTAAAAACGCCGGGCTAAAGCCCGCCGCTACAAAACATGCGAACGATCGCTTTGGGCTAGCCGAACCCTATAAGATCGAACACAAAAACAAAATGCAAGATGCCGGTCTAAGGGCCCCGGTACTACAAAGCTGTCCAAGTCAACTTCGCCGGCAAGATGCCGGCGCTACAAAGCTGAAGCCGCGCCCTGACGGAGCGACAAAAGCTCAAAACGCCGGGCTAAGCCCGCCGCTACAAAATCCACGGCCGACGGCGCGGGCACGCAACTTTTCAATCATGCGTGCGCTGACTGTGCGCTGCTAGCCGGGCTTGGCTAGCCATTGATACAGGATCCAGACTACCGGGGCGGCCAGGATCAGGCTGTCGATTCGGTCTAGGACGCCGCCGTGGCCAGGCAGAAGTTTGCCGGAGTCTTTTACTGCGGCGGCGCGTTTGTAGGCTGATTCGATGAGGTCACCGGCCTGTCCGGCGATATTTGCGACTCCGGCGATGACCATGAGGGTGATTACGTCAACCTGCATCCAGCGCGCGAAGACGACGGCTACGAGGAGCGAGCCGAGGATGTTACCTAAAGCGCCTTCCCAGGTTTTCTTGGGGCTGAGCGCGGGGGCCATGGGCACGCGTCCGAAGCCGCGGCCCACGAAATAGGCGAGCATATCTCCAGCCCAAATGATGCAGAGGGTGAAAAGAACCAGTTGGCGGCCTGCCGGCACAATGTCGTTCAGTCGGACCAAATAGCTGAATGGAATCGCGACGAATAGTAGGCCTGCGGAGCTGATGGAGATAGAAGGAAGAACTTCGTGCAGCGCGCGGCGGGTGAGAAGTCCGATACAGACGCACCCAAAAACGAAAATCAGCAGGATGGCTTCGACCGAAAGAACGCCACCTTGCGCGCTGCGAACCAGGGAAATTCCCTCTCCAATCGCGTGGGTTTCGACAAATTCCTGCGAATACTGTGCGTAGAACAAACCGGCGGCACAAACGAGAGTCCATTTTTGATAGGCGCGAAGGCCAACACGATCGCCGAGTGTGAAGAATTCGACGAGCGCTACGATGGCGACAATGGCGGCCAGACCGGCGAGAAGATAATGCGGTCCCCACCAAACCAGGGCAACTACGATGGGTATGAGGACCAGGGCGGTGAGAATGCGCAGGAGCATTCGGCGTTAGCCTCGTCCCGTCCAGCGAGGGCGCTTGGCGGACTTGGATGATGTGGCGGGTTCCTGGCAGGCGTTCAGTCCTCCGTAGCGGCGTTCGCGCTTCTGAAAGTCGACGAGAGCTTCGAGAAGACGGGCGCGCGAAAAATCGGGCCAGAGCGTTTCGGTGACGTAAATCTCGGCGTAAGCGATTTGCCACAGAAGAAAATTGCTGACGCGCATTTCCCCGCTGGTGCGGACAAGCAGGTCGGGATCAGGCAGGCCGGCGGTGTAAAGGTGCTCGGAGACGGTTTGCTCGTCGGCCTGGAAAGCGGACATGCCGTTGGAGCGGACCTGATCGAGGATGGCGTTGAATGCGTCCACGAGCTCGGCGCGGCCGCCGTAGTTCAGGGCGACTACAAGCTTCATGCCGGTGTTGCGGGCAGTCATGCGCATGCCGTGCTCGATGTCTTTGCGGACGGCTTCGGGAAGCTGCTGGGAACGTCCGATGACGAGAAGGCGGATATTATTTTTGTGGATGGTAGGAAGCTCGCGTTTTAGATATTCGCGGAGTAGGCGCATCAGGAAATCCACTTCGGCTTGGGGGCGACGCCAGTTTTCTAGCGAGAAGGCATAAAGCGTTAGATAGGAAAGCTTCAGGCGCGCGCAGGTTTCGATGACTTCTCGCGCAGCTTTTACACCGGCGCGATGTCCGGCGATGCGTGGCAAGTGGCGTCGCTGAGCCCAGCGGCCGTTGCCGTCCATGATCACGGCGACGTGCTGCGGGAGGCGTTTCAAATCGAGTTTATCGAGCGAGGCTGCTTCCTCGGCGTTCGCGGGCTTCAACAGTTCAGTGGCTTTCACTAGGGTTCGCTCGAAGGATAGACAGCCAGAAAAACTAACACACGGAGGAGGGACACGCAAGGCGAGGGGCTGATGGACAAGTCCTGATTAGGCGGATAATCGGAACCGCAGCTAATTGCTGATGGCGATGGTGCGCAGAAGCATGCCTGTTCCGCTTGGGATTTTTAGTTTGCCGTTATCGGAGGCTAGGACTATGCGACCGATAGGATCGGTCCTGCCAGCATGTTCGATGCTGATGTGCGCGAGGCCGTAAACTCCGCAGGCATCGCTGGAGAATAGCCAGAGCGCTTGCAAGTTGTTGTTTCCATCGAGTGGTCCGCGGCAATTTGTACCGGGCTTGGCTCGAACTTGGCCCACGACGCCACCATCAATTCTCTTCCCTATGACTTGATGTGAGTCGTCGCCGGCGATGACGGGACCGCCGTCGCCGTAAACGGCGTCTCCGCCGATTTGCACTGTGGTCAACCAGCGGTAAACATCGCTCTCTCCGGCGCCTAATGTGGGGATTTGAGCTTCGTCTAATTCCATGAAGCCCGCGATAACTCTGAGATCGGTGGTGACGGGAATCGTGTGATGCGAAGAGAGGAGTTGATCGAACTGGAATGTGATGCGAGCAGGGGCACCGAAATTGGTACGTGTGACAGCGACAATGTGACCGACGACCTTACTGCCTTCCTTTATCGAAGCGCCATGAGGCAACGGAATTTTCTGCATCACCCTACCAGTGATTGGTTCGCCCGGCTTGGATTTGCCCGACGAGATGGTGGAGTTCAGACGAACGGGCAGTATGGTTCCGGCGGGAATAACAATGCCGCTATCAGCGGTCGACTTCTGCCGAGACTCCGTGGACTGCGGCCAGAAACTGGCGCACAAGACCACTGGGACGAGCAGCCACGCTCCGCGCTTAAAAATATGAGTGGGTAGTTCTCCGCTCATCCCAGTATTTTACTCCAGAACGATTTCGATGATGAGAGGCACTGCAGTGCTATGGACGATTGTGCGCGTGGCTGCGGCGATATCGCTGACGATCTGGCGCGTCTTCCATCTTCGGATGTTTGACCATTATTTGGCGTTTGAGTTGCCCAATTTTGTGCGAATCCAGGGGATTGTGTTGTTGGAGCTGGGCGTCGGGCTGGTTCTGTGGTGTGGCGGAATTCTGAGCGGGGTGGGAATTCTGGGAGAGCGAGCGGACCGACTTTTCCCTATATTGAATACAAAACGCCAGTGGGACGGTGGATACCTCGGATTCGGTGAGGTACGTCCCGAACTCGGATTTGAAAGGAGTTGCAGAAAACAGAAAGCTAGAGCAGATCCCTCGAACTGCGCCCCTCGCCCCCGAAACCCAGGGGAAAGCAAAAGCGCGGGACTTCACTCGATATGACAGTTCGGGTGGTCTCGGGCCGGGACCCTGGCAGATCTCCACACTCGCATCTTTTCCGTAGCGTTCCCAGAAACAACGCGGCACCCACGCAAATTCATTGACGGTGAGGTTAAACCCTGATGCCGGGCTGAAGGCCCCGGCGCTACATTTAAACCTAAGGCAACAGGTGTCGGGGCTTACGCGCGACCGATTAGAAGAAGTGACGGTGGAGGAAGGCGCCGGCTTCGGAGGCGGCTTGTGGAACGACGGACGTGTAGATCAGCACCAAGGTGAGAATGATCATGATGATGCTCGCGGTCCAGGCCACCACGTTGAAGCCCCAGGAATTAATGTGGTCGCCCATCAAGTCGCGGCGGTTGATCAGAATTAAGATGAAAATCAAGACGATGGGCAGCCAGATGCCGTTTCCTACCTGCGAGTAGAGCAAAATTTTCCAGAGCGGGGCTCTAGGAATCAGAACTATCCCGGCACCAACCACGATCAGTGCGGTGTAAAGCGAATAGAATGCGGGAGCTTCTTTGAACTTGCGGTCGAGGCCGGCTTCGAAACCCAGGCCCTCGCAGATTACGTGGGCGGTGGAGAGCGGCAGGATGGAAGCGGCAAAGAGGGACGCGTTTAGAAGTCCGAAGGCGAACAGGCCGCCAGCCCACTTCCCTGCCAGGGGAACCAAGGCTTGTGCGGCATCTTTGGCGCTGGTGATGTTGGTGAGGCCGTGCACGTTCAAGGTGGCGGCACAGCAAACGATAATGAAAAACACGATGATCATGCAGGAAATGCTGCCGACGAGGACATCCATGCGCGCGTGTTTGTATTGGCGCGGGCCGACTCGTTTTTCGACGAAGCCTGCTTGCAGGTAGAAAAATTGCCAGGGAGCGATGGTGGTGCCAACCAGTCCAGTGACCATAAGCAGGTAGGGAGCGTTGAAATGAACGCTAGGAACAACGAGAGAATGCGCGGCCAGCAGCCAATCGGGCTTAGCGAGGAAGGCAGAGAGAACATACGAAAGATAGAAGCCGCACGCTACCAGGAAGATCTTCTCCACGATGCGATAGCTTCCGTAAACGACCAGAAGCCAGACAGCAATTGCGGCCAGAGGAACGGATACGTAGCGGCTGACATGCATGATTTCGGATGCTTCAGCGACGCCGGAGAATTCCGCGACGGTGTTGAAAAGGTCCACGAAGAGGGCCGCGACCATCACGAAGAAGGTGGAGCGGAAGCCGAATTCTTCGCGGATCAAATCGGAGAGGCCTTTGCCGGTGACGACGCCCATGCGCGCGCACATTTCTTCGCTGACATAGAGGGCGATGGTCATGGGAATCAGGGACCAAAGGAGGGTGTAACCGAATTGCGCCCCAGCTGCCGAGTAGGTGCTAATGCCGCCGGCGTCGTTGTCGACGTTGGAGGTGATGAGTCCGGGGCCGACGACGGCGAGGAACAGAGCGATGCGCCTGCGCCAGAAAGCAGAGCGGCGATTGAGATCCGTGCCACGCTTCTTCCAAGCTTCGAGGGTATCCGTTAGCGTTGCCCAGGCGTTCATCGGTCTGTACTTAAGCTCACACTTTAGATTTTGGCGCGCATTCTGCTGACCACGTCGTCCACGGTGATGGCGCCGACGGGATAATTGTGCTCGTTGACGACGGCCAGGCTGCGCAAATTATATTTGTCGAAAAGTTCGAAGACCTCTTTGTCTCGAGTATCGGGCGTGACGGAAAGCAAAGGCTCAGAAGTGAGTTCGGACATGAGCTGCTCCGTATCGGCCAGGAGCAATCTGCCAAGCGGGACCGTGCCGGCGAGGGCGGCGTCGCGGTTGATGAGAATCACGTTGTCAATTTGATCGACGCCAATTTCGTGGAAGCGGATGTAGTCCACGACTTCGCCGCGGGTGGCCTCTTCGCCTACCACGACCATTTCGGTGGTCATCATGCCGCCCGCGGTATTTTCGTGAAAGCGCATCAGTTCCTGAACTTCGCTGGCTTCGCGGTGCTCCATTTCTTCCAGAACTTCCTTCGATTTGCTGGGCTCGAGGCTGGCGATCAGATCAGCGGCTTCGTCGGGATTCATTTCTTCCATGATGTCGGCGGCGCGGCCGGGGTCTAGTTTTTCGACGACTTGCGTTTGGAGGCGCTTATCGAGCTCGGCGATGGTTTCGGCGGCGGTTTCTTCGTCGAGGGAGGCGACGATGCCCTGGCGCTCGTCGGGGGACAACTGCTCCATGATGTCGGCGAGGTCGGCGGGATGCAGTGCGGCGAGCTTTTCGCTGGAGAGGCGGAGTTTTACGCGGCGGAGCGGGTCGGGCTCGACCAAGTTGACGAATTCCCATTGAATTTTTCGCGGCGGGAGCTTGGCCTGGATTTTGCGAATGGCCATGGGCGGGACGATTCCCTGCAGGAGGCGTCGAACGGCACCGGCAAGGCCGATATCAACTTGCGTGATGCGCAGCTCGGTGTTGCCATTGGTGCGGTTGTCGGCGAGGTCGATGTCGTTTACGCGGACGACTTTGCGGCCGTTGGTGTCAATGATTTGCTGGTCGAGCAAATCTTTGCCGACGGAGAGATAGCTTTCGTTGGGCTGGTAAAGCTCGAGCGCGGATTCATCGGTGGTGAGAGCGACGCGACCCGGGCTGATGACGCCGATTTGATCGTAGCGGGCGATGAGCGGGCGGTACTGGCCGCGGCTCAGGAGAAACTTGGAGACGCGGTTGGGCTGGTCGCCGGGCTCAACGAACATTTCTTTTATGCGGCCCACGAAATTTCCGTGGGAGTCGAAGGTTTCAGCGCCGAGAAGTTCGGTTGCGTGAAGCATGGTGACTCCTTGTCGAACGGGGCCGGAGCGGCGGGGCTCGTGCCCGGCGTTTCAGTCCGGCACAAAAAAAATGCCCGAAGCCAGCGCTGAAACCGGCATCGGGCGAACGGGAAAACCCCTAAGCTAGTTTAGGCCTGGCTTCGCCTTCCTGTTATTGCGAGCAGCTGACTGCGTAAATGGGCCAGCAGCGGAGCCGCGATGGGTCCGCCGCGTTACCACGAGCTGGAGGTTCATGCGATCGGGCCGCGACTGACCTGGGTTACCGAGTAAGGCCCTACTCCATGGCTCCGAATTGGATTGATGCTCTTCCATTCCGATGCACATATGCTCGTTTCGACTAGTAAATGCAGACGATAAGTTTGTCAAGCGAAGAGTGAGGATTTAGCGAGAATTTTGCGGGGCGAACAACATATTTTGAGGTTTGCGGCGGTGGCGGCGGCAATCGGCGGCGTAGAGAGTCCAATATGTGGAGCGGATGTAGTCTCGGGGCGTGAAGCCGAGAGCGCGGGCGGTGCGGTTAATCGCGGCAGGAGTGCCTTCGAGCTCGAGGAAGGCGCCGATGGGGGTCTCGTCGAGGTCGAGGTGAAGGGAGTTGAGGCGGAAGCTGGTGCGATACTTTTCGTAGCGGAAGCCTGGACGGAAGCCTAGCCCTTTTAGCGCGTGAGACAGACGGCGAGGGTCTTTTATCTGCTCTTCGTTCTCCTGGACTTCCTTGTACAAGCGCTTTTTTGTGGTTCGCGATGATCGCGGACCCGGAAGAGGGGGCGCCTTGGCGGTGAGGATTGCGGAAGTCAGGCCGCCGCGCACATTGTTACCTGGGGCAGGGGTTTGCTGGCGGAGTCGGAGCAGACGGCCGGAGCGGCGGAAGCCGGAGTCGGGAGTGTCGAAGAGAGTGTTCAGTTCATGGACGCGGCCTCGTGAGGCTGCGCCGAGCTTGCGGAGGCGGCGAAGAATGCCGGCGAGGTCGGTTACGAACAACTTGATTTCGATTTCGCGCTTCGAACTTATTTTGTCGGACACGGCTTAGTATAAAGCAACGAGCGAGGATCGAACGCGAGGAACGTATTGCCAAACAAGCGTCGCGGCCAGATAATCGGTTACCACCTTGGCTCCGCCCCGATCCGTCCGTGGCGCGGGCCTGCATTCATGACCGAACCGACTACCCCTTTGATGCGGCAGTACCACGCGCTGAAGAAGCAGCATCCGGCTGCGCTGTTGCTGTTCCGGCTGGGGGACTTCTACGAGCTGTTCTTCGAAGACGCGGTAGTGGCGTCTAAAATCCTGCAAATTACGCTGACGGCGCGCAACAAAGAAAAGGGCGACGCGATTCCGATGTGCGGCGTTCCTTATCACGCGGCGGAAAATTACATTGCGCGACTGATTCGGGCCGGGCACAAAGTAGCGATTTGCGAACAGATGGAAGAACCGGGGCCGGGAAAGAATCTAGTGCGACGGGAAGTCGTGCGCGTGCTTACGCCCGGAACGGCGAGCGGAGCGGGGCTAGTCGAGCCGAAAGAAAATAATTATCTTGCGGCGGTGGCTCGCAAAGGCGTGCTGGGCGCTTCGAATCTGGCGCTGGGAGCTGCGGTGTCCGGTGCAGCGCAGCGGACTTCGCAAAATAAAACTGCTGCGGAACCGTTAATAGGGCTGGCATTTGTGGACCTTTCGACTGGCGAGTTTCGCACTACGGAATTTTCGGGCGAGAAAGCGGAGGCGCGCCTGCGGGATGAACTTGGCGTGCTACGGCCGCGCGAGATTCTACTGCCACGCCCGGTGACGCTCTTCCCTACCGCGATTCCCACGGAAATGGACGGACTGGGCGCGGTGGAAACTCGACTGGATGATTGGATATTTCAAACCGATCATGCGACGCGCGTGCTGGAAGAACATTTTCGAGTGGTAGCGCTGGAAGGGTTTGGACTGCAGGGACATCCGCAGGCTACGGCGGCGGCTGGAGCCATCGTACATTATTTGCGCGAAATGTCGGCGATTAGCGCTCGTAAGCCGGAAGATATGGTCGCGATTCCTTCGCTGCGCCCCGCGGGCGCCGGGCTGGAGCATCTGGATCGGCTGGCCTACTACGAGCAACAGGATGCGATGATTTTGGATTCCGTGACGATACGGAATCTTGAGCTGGTGGAGCCAGCTGCGGATGACGATGCTTCGGCGACACTTTTGAAAGCGATTGACCAGACGTGCACGGGGATGGGGGCGCGTCTGCTGCGGAGATGGATTCTGCGGCCGGAGATTTCGCTGACGGAAATCAACGACCGGCTCGACGCAGTCAGCGAACTGAAATCGCGGACGGTGGTGCGGGAGGAACTGTATAAAGAGCTTGAGGGGATTCTCGATCTCGAACGGCTGACTAGCCGCGTGACGCTGGGGGCGGCGACGCCTCGGGATTTACTGGCTCTGCGACAGTCGCTCGACAAAGTTCCGGCGTTGCGGCATTTGATCGCGGCGGCGAAAGAAGATTCGACTAACGGGCGACCCACTGCTGTCGCGAGCCGGCGTTTGTTGACGCTTAGCCAGCAACTAGATGAGATGGCCGACGTGCGCGACGTGATTGCGCGCGGAATCGCTGATGATCCGCCTGCCCTATCGAGTGATCCTGGAGTGATACGGCGCGGATTTAACGCTGAGCTTGACGAATTGCGCGAGGTTACGACGCGCGGCAGGCAAATTATCGCGTCGATGGAAGAGCGCGAGCGGAAGCGCACGGGAATTGCGTCGCTGAAAATTCGCTACAACCAGGTTTTTGGTTTTTACATTGAGATTTCGAAGGCGAACTTACACTTGGCGCCGGCGGACTACGATCGGAAGCAAACACTGGTTAACGCCGAGCGGTTTACTTCCGTCGAACTAAAGGAACATGAGCAAAAAGTGCTTTCGGCGGAAGACCGCATGGTGGAAATCGAGCGGCGGCTATACGGCGAGATTCGCGAAGCAATCGCGCGGGAGGCGGCCAGGCTGCGCGGCACAGCGAATGCCATCGCGCAGCTCGACGTGCTTGTGAATCTGGCGCGCATCGCTGCTATGAGGAATTACACGCGCCCTGAATTCACCGAAACTGAGGCGCCTCACAAGGGCGCGCGCGAGGCAGGGATTCATGTTGCGAGGAAACACAAACCTGAAACTTCGCGAGGAATTTTAATGATTGCCGCGGGGCGGCATCCAGTGATCGAAAGATTGCTGGAAGAGCGCGGCGAGAGATTTGTGCCGAACGATTTATATCTGGACGACGAAAAACAATTTCTTCTGGTGATTACCGGGCCGAATATGGGCGGGAAATCGACCTATCTTCGGCAAGTGGCGTTGATTTCGATTCTGGCGCAGATTGGATCGTTCGTTCCGGCGGCGCAGGCAAAGCTGCCGCTGCTCGATCGGATTTTCACGCGCATTGGAGCGTCCGACAATTTGTCGCGGGGGCGGTCAACATTTCTGGTGGAAATGAGCGAGGTGGCGGCCATCCTCAGCACGGCTACCGCGGCGAGCCTGGTGCTGCTGGATGAGGTGGGGCGCGGGACGTCAACGTTTGACGGGCTATCGATTGCGTGGGCGGTGGTGGAAGCGCTGCATGCCGGGGAACGTCCTCGTACGCTATTTGCCACGCACTATCATGAATTGACGGAGTTGGAACAATTGCTGTCCGGGGTGCAAAACGTTCACGTTTCGGTGCAGGAGTCGGGAAGCGAAATTGTCTTTCTCAGACGAGTGGAACCCGGCAGCGCGAACAAGAGCTATGGGATTGAAGTGGCGCGGCTGGCGGGCTTGCCCATGGCCGTGATATCAAGAGCACGGGAGATTTTGCGGCGCCACGAACAAAAAGAAGATAAATTGACCGAGGAACTTTCACCCGGAGCGGCGGGTGACGAAACGGAGGGTCGAGCGCATCAAACAAGTTTTACGGCGCTCGATGAATCGGTGCTGGAAGCTCTGCGCGGAGCGGATTTGAACAAGCTTACCCCGCTGGAAGCGATGGTCCTGCTGGCGGCGCTGCAAAAACAGCTTTCATAGGAAGGCGCGGACAATCGATGCTGGTGTTGGGGATGATGTCGGGGACGTCGGCCGACGGAATCGACGTGGTTCTCGCACGCGTTTCCGGGAAGCCGCCCAAGCTTTCGATAAAGCTCGAAGGGCACCATCAGGTTCCCTACCCTTCCGTGGTGCGTAAGGCGATTTTGCAGGTCGCGGCGGGCGAATCATCCGGCGCGGGGGAAATCAGCCAATTGAATTTTGCGTTGGGCGAAGAATTCGCATCGGCGGCTGTTGCTGCATGCAAGGCTTGGCGAACACCGATGCGGAGGATTTCATTAATTGGCTCGCATGGACAGACGATTTATCACCAGGGCGCTTCATCTTCCTTTGCCGGGCATTCGAGAGTTTCCTCCACTTTGCAAATTGGGGAGCCGAGTCTGATTGCCGAGCGAACCGGGATTACAACGATTGCAGATTTCCGGCCGGCGGATATGGCGGCGGGGGGACAGGGCGCTCCGCTGGTCCCCTTCGTTGATTATTTATTGTACCGGCATCCTAAACGGAATCGCGTGGCGTTAAATATTGGCGGGATTGCGAACGTGACGGTGATTCCTGCTGGGGCGAAGGCGAAGGATGTCTTTGCGTTCGACACCGGGCCGGGCAACATGATCGTAGATGCATTGATGGAGAAATTCACGAATGGCCGCGCGCGTTACGATAAAGATTCGGAAATGGCGTTGCGCGGATGGATGCTCCCAAAGCTGCTGAACCAAATGATGGAACATCCTTACCTTCACAAGGAACTTCCGAAAACGGCCGGGCGAGAACAATTCGGACGAGCTTACGCGGAGAAAATATTTGCCTGGGGCAAAAAGAATCGAGCGAAGCCCGCAGATGTGGTGCGGACGGCGACAATCTTCACTTCCCTTTCGATTGGAACTGCATTCCAGAAATTCATTCTGCCGCGAACGCCGGTAGATGAATTGATCGTATCCGGCGGAGGTACACGCAACACGCTGATGATGGTTTACCTTGCAGCAATTCTTCCGGGATTCCCGATCGTTTCATCCGACCATTTTGGAATCGAGCCTGAAGCAAAGGAAGCCTTAGCGTTTGCGGTACTCGCACATGAACGTTTTCATGGGCGTCCGAACAATCTGCCTTCCGCCACGGGCGCCCGTCACCCCGCTGTTCTTGGAAAGCTGGTTCATGGGCGCGCGCGATAAACTGCGCCGCCTGGCTGTTCTAGCATTGCTTACGCTATTGATTCCAGCTGGATGCTCTTATTTTCGGCAGGAATCGGATCCCAACACGTTGGTTTTTCTGATGGAGGCCGCACCCACAAATCTGGACCCTCGCATTGGCGCAGACGCCTACTCGGCTCATCTCGATGGATTGATTTTCTCGAGCTTGGTGGCACATGACGCGCAGATGAACGTGATTCCGGACTTGGCCGAGCGCTGGGAGACACCTGATCCGCTCACCTACGTATTCCATTTGCGACACGGGGTGAAATTCCACGATGGGCGCGAACTTACTTCCGCGGACGTGAAGTTTACCTTCGACACGATTATTTCCGGAACGGTGAAAACTCCCAAGCGAGGCCAGTTTCGACTGGTTTCTTCAACCGAGGCGCCGGACGCGTATACCTTTGTGTTCCATCTGCGGGAGCCTTACGCATCGTTTCTCTTTGGGCTTACGCGACCGAGCGTAGGGATCGTACCGCGGGACTCACCTGCTGGGATATCGGAACATCCCATCGGAAGCGGTCCATTTCGCTTCGTGAGCGCAATTCGGGACGAGGAAATTATTCTGGAGCGCAATCCCGATTACTTCGGGGGCGCACCAAAGATTGAACGCATTCGTTTTCGGATCGTGCCGGACGCGATCGTTCGCGCGTTGGAGTTGCGCAAAGGCTCGGCGGACGTGGAAATCAACTCTCTGACGCCGGACATGTCGTCCACGCTGGCGAAGGAACGCGGACTGGCGGTAGACGAACAGCCTGGGACACCGGTGGCTTACCTGGCATTCAATTTCGAAGATCCGATTCTTGCGCATCGCGAGGTGCGACAGGCGCTGGCCTACGCGACGGATCGCGCTACGTTAATAAGGTACCTGCTGCGCGGGCAGGCAAGGCCGGCTACTGGACTGCTGCCACCAAATCATTGGGCGTTCGATGCGGACGTGACGCAATATGACTACGATCCTGAGCGTGCCGAAAAGCTCTTGGATGCCGCGGGATTTCCGCGCGGGGCCGACGGCGTGCGATTTCATCTGGCGTTGAAAACCTCGACGGACGAGTCCGTGCGTCTAACTAGCGCGGCGATTGCGGAACAGTGGAAACGGGTGGGAGTTGCGCTGGAATTGAGACCACTGGAATTTGCGACGTTCTTCTCGGACATTTCGCGCGGGAGTTTTCAGCTTTATACGCTGAGGTGGGTGGGAGCCAACAACGATCCAGACATCTTCGAGTATGTTTTCAGTTCGAAAAAGATTCCGCCGGACGGAGCGAATCGCGGACGCTATCGCAATCCGGCGCTCGATGCCCTGCTGGACAGCGCGCGCGTGGAAATGGACCAAGAAAAGCGGAAAGTAATTTTATGGCAGATCCAAAAGATCGTGGCGGAGGACGAACCATACATTAATCTGTGGTATCCGGATAATGTTTGCGTGCATCGCGAGCGGCTTACCGATGTGGTGATTCCGCCGGGCGGGGACTACGAGTTTCTGGATACCGCGAGACTGAAATAGAAAAGTTCCGGCGCTTATGCAGAGCGGCCAGACTCAAGAGCTTTAGCAATCTCTTCTTCGGGTAGCGCGCCTTCGCGAGCGAGCGTCCAATCGTTGCCATCGATGCGCACGATCGTTGATGCCATGGTGGCGCCGGTATCGCCTGCGTCGAGAATTAAGGGGAGGCGGTTGCCGAGCTGTTTCACAATTTGCGCTGCGTTTGTGCAGGAAGGAAAGCCGGAGAGATTCGCGCTCGTGCCGGTAATGGGGCCGCCGACAGCGTCGATGATGGCCGTAGGGATCGGCGAATTCGCCCAACGGAGAGCGACGCGGCCGCTGTTCCCTGTGACTTTTAGCGGGAGGCGATGGGTTGCTTCCACAACGAGGGTCAACGCGCCGGGCCAGAATTTGTGCGCGAGGATTAGAAACACGTCGGGCACATCGCGAATCAGCGTGACTGCCTGCTCGATCGAACTTACCAGGATGGGAAGAGCTTTTGTTTCTGGGCGGCCTTTGGCTTGAAATACAGCTTCAATGGCGGCGAGATTAAAGGGGTCAGCGCAGAGACCGTAGAAAGTGTCGGTGGGGATGCCGACAACTTCGCCACGTTTGATGAAGCCGGCGGCGTAGTCCACCACGCGGGTTTCCGGGGCCTTGGAAGATATTTTAAGAACTTCGACGGGCAATGTTCACTCGCGGCGTTGTGCCATGATGCTTTGGGAAGCTAACACAGAGACGGGCGCGCAAGCAAGATTGGAATCGGTCGGGCAGGTTTACGCCGGAGCGGGCGTTTGTTACGCTTGTTGCATGGCGCAACAATTTCCGTCGGATAAGCGCGCAAATCGCGACCGAGAAAGTTCACGCCATGCTTCAAGCGGAAGCATTGTAATGAGCACGGCCGGACCGGCGCACACTGACATAATCAGCAGCCGCGACAACAAATGGTTGAAGAAATTTCGAGCGGCGTTGCGCGGTGCGGGTCCTAAACCAGGGGAACCAATCGCTGCGGAAGGACCGAAACTGGTGGAAGAGGGCGTGCGCGCGGGGCTCGAAACGGAAGCTCTGTTGGTGAGCGAAACGGGCGAACGTCAATTGGAACGGATATTGCGCGCGGCTAGCGAGAGCGAGTCGGGGATTCCGCGATCGCGAATTTTCAAGACGACGGACAAATTGTTCGAGGGCGTTGCAGGGACGGAGACGCCACAAGGCGTGGCCGCTCTATTTCTCGCGCGCGAATGGAGTTTTGAGGACGTGCTGCGCGGGCGCGCTGATCGAGATGGGGCGTATCGCAGCGATGCTGCGCTGGCGATCGTACTGGCGGGAGTGCAGGATCCGGGAAACGTGGGAACGATTGTGCGATCGGCGGAGGCATTTGGCGCGTCAGGAGTGATCGCGATGCGCGGGACAGCGGATCCGTGGTCACCGAAAGCGTTGCGAGCGTCTGCGGGGTCGGCTCTGCGTTTGCCGCTATTGCGAGGCATTGCGGGGCCCGTGCTGCTGGCGCAAATGCGCATCGCAGGCGTGAGGATATTGGCGGCCGGATCGAAGCCGACTGACACGGGTACTGCGAAGGACGCATATTTCGAGGGAACAATGGCGGACATGCGGGGGCCATGTGCGATTTTTATCGGCAATGAAGGCGCCGGCGTGCCCAGTGAAGTGGAACATGCTGCCGACGATTGGATTTCGATTGCGATGAGCGAGGATGTGGAATCGCTGAATGCGGGAGTGGCCGCGTCGGTGATTTTGTTCGAAGCGGCGCGACAACGGCGATGCGTGTAAATAGCGATGGGACTTTTTAAGACGATCGAACCGGAGCCGGAAGCGGAGTCGCAGGTGGGGCGTCCGCTGGCGGACCGCATGCGTCCAAGGACGCTGGATGAGTTTATTGGGCAAGAAGAGCTGCTTGGTCCGGGAAAACCTCTGCGTACGCAGATCGAGCGCGACGATCTGAGTTCGATGTTGCTGTGGGGTCCGCCGGGATGCGGCAAGACCACGCTCGCTCGAATTATTGCGAAGAGCACGCGGTCGGACTTCATTCCCTTCAGCGCGGTGCTGGCCGGAATAAAAGAAATCAAGGAAGTGATGGCAAAAGCTGAGAGCGCGCGGCGCTATGGAGCGCGCACGATCGTTTTTGTGGACGAAGTACATCGATTCAACCGCGCGCAACAGGATGCGTTTCTGCCGCATGTGGAGGCTGGGAATATTTTGTTGATTGGCGCGACGACCGAGAATCCTTCGTTTGAAGTGATCGCTCCTCTGCTTTCACGAATGCGCGTTTACGTGATGAAAGCGCTTTCGAAGGAACAGATCGTTGCACTTTTGCGGCGAGCGCTGGCGGATCCTGTTCGCGGGCTAGGCAAGGAAAAAGTGGAGGCGCCCGAAGATGTTCTAGATCGGATCGCTATCTTAGCGAATGGGGACGCGCGTTCCGCTTACAACACATTGGAAGCGCTGGTGATGGGTACTGCGCCAGATAAGGAGAACCGGCGCGTTTTGTCGCAAGCGCGTTTGGAAGACGTGCTGCAGAAGAAGTTCCTGCTTTACGACAAGTCGGGCGAAGAACATTTCAATCTGATTTCAGCGCTGCATAAGTCGGTGCGAAATTCAGACGCGGACGCTTCGCTGTATTGGCTGGCGCGGATGCTGGAATCAGGCGAAGATCCGTTGTACGTGGCGCGGAGGCTTGTGCGCATGGCCAGCGAAGATATAGGGTTGGCGGAACCGCACGCGGTGCAGGTGACGATGGCGGCAAAGCAAGCGTTTGAATTCTTGGGGCCGCCGGAAGGCAATCTCGCCCTCGCGCAGGCGGCTGTGTATCTGGCACTGGCGCCGAAATCGAATGCGGTGTACACGGCTTTCGGCGAAGTGCGGGAGGATTTGCAGAAAACCATTGCGGAGCCTGTGCCGTTGCACTTGCGAAATGCGGTGACAGGATTGATGAAGAACATTGGATATGGAAAGGGCTATCAGTACGCGCATAACTCAGACGAAAAAGTTACGGATATGACTTGCCTGCCGGAAAGTCTGGCCGACCGTGTGTATTATCATCCGACCGATCAGGGATTTGAAGCGAGGATACAGCAAAGGATGGAAGAAATCCGGCGCATTAAGGCGAAGCGTTCGGATGAAGAGGGCAAAGGATGAGCGAGCGGGGACGGCACGGTGTGCTCACATTTCGTGGGAGTATGCGTCTCCTATCGGTTTTGCTCGCGCTTACCCTATTTGTTCCACTGCTTTCTCATTCTCAAGGCAAGGCGCTCGTTAGGATTGACGAGGACGTTCAGGCGTTTGCGATCGGGCCGGATAATCGGATCGTCTATGCCGTGCAGCACGTGCGCAAGTTCAAAAAAGCGCGAGTCGAGCGCGACGACTTGTGGATTTCTTCTCCCGAGGGAAAGCAGAAGAAAATCGGCGATGGGGAAAAGATCTTTGCGGATATGTTGCTGAACTACCAGGTACAGTCGTTTGCATGGTCGCCGGACGGGCATCGCATTGCGGTGATGATGCAAACCGCGGAAATGGTGGCGCCGAAGGGAACGAGGGATCAGCAGCTTGACGAAGAGGAAACACAAGCGCCGCGCGGCATGGTGGCCGTTTATCTGATGGATGACGAGGGGCACCAAATTCCGATTCAAGGGATGAAGGACGGGCTGCTCAGCGACGGGTACAACGCCGCCTGGCTGGCGGATGGCAAAACGCTGGTATACGTCACCAAGACCGGCGCAGATTTTAACGAGCTGAACACGCTGATCCCGTCGCAAGGAAAGAGCAAGCCGCTCTTCCAGGGGCATACTTTCGCCGCGTTGGCATGGGACACAAAAAACAATCAAGCGTTCGCGATTGAGGAGAGCACGAGAGTTTTGACTTCGCCGATTCTTGTCAGGCTGGATCTGGCGACGGAAACGCGCACACCGGTGGTGCCGGTGGACGAATATGTGGGCGACTTTGCGGTATCGGCGTCGGGAAAGAGGGCTGGATATTTTCGTGACGGAGATACGCTGGAAGTGCGGGACTTGACGAATCCCACTGCGCGACCGGTGCAAGTGAAAGTGGGCATCGGGATGTTTCAATGGGGACGCGATGACCGGCGCGTGTTGTTGAAGCGCGGAGACCCGCTGAAGTCAGGCAATCTAACGTGGGTCGGTGTTTACGACGGCCAATTCGAGCCTTTGCTGCACGATCTGGTATTTCACGATTTCGAGCTTTCTCCCAACGGCGAATTGGTAGCGGTGACAGAACCGGGAAAGCGAAGCCTGTTGCTCTACAGCTTGCACTAACAGTGTTCAGCGTGGAACGCCTCGGGACCTTCGGACGTGCTCCTTCAACATACATGTGTTCATGACCACAAGAATTCCGGCGCGCCTGGCGCGTTCCGCAGCTTCGGCATGAACGATACCTTCCTGCATCCACACGCAGCGCGCTTTTATCTGAATGGCGGCGTCCACTATTTCCGGGACAAACGCGGGGCGCCGAAAGATCTGCACAACATCTATTGAAACTGGGACGTCTTGTAATCGTGCGTAGCTTTTTTCGCCGAGGACGGCGGTTTCGTTAGGATTTACCGGAATGATCTTGTAGCCGACGGATTGCAGATATTCGGCTACGTGGAAACTTGCGCGCATGCGATTACCGGACAGTCCGACGACCGCAATCGTTTTGCTGGAATTCAATATTTGCGTGATGATATCTGATTCGGACATGCCAGCGAACTCAGCATTCGTAGATGAATTATTGAGATTCGCATAACACACTCACAAGGGGAAGAGCTAACTCGAGCGTTCGTTGAGAGTAAGTCAATGATCGTATGGACTTTACCGATGATTGGGAGCGAGCATTAGAAAGCAGAAAAGACGCCAGACGAGGTGAACCCCAACAGCATCTGCGGCTTCATTCACTGATGACGTGGTCGGCCCATTCCACCAGGGAAACGTAGATCGGAACCGTGCCCCATTGCGCGTTCCAACTGCTCAAGTCCGCCTCCGTGACCCCACGGGCCCGGGAGCAGGCTCCTCAAGCAAATACCGGGATGCGTTTGGCTACAACCTTCGCCATGGTCTCGCTCAGGGGAGGCCATCCGATGGGTTTGACCACATCAACGGTCACCTTGCGCATGAGGTATGTAGCGTCGTGAGTGAGGAATATCTGCACATCATGGCCGGCGTCGGCCAATGCAAGCCCGTGGGAAAAGACGAAGGATGCGCGGGTCGGCTCATCGGTTCCCCAGGAACTCCTCATCAAAATGTGCAGTTGTTTCTTGGATGCCTGAGGTTGCTGAGTCTGTGCCTCGCTGGTGGAAACCGTAATGGCCCCGGCGGCGAGTACGCCAGCAGCCAATTGCGTGGATTTTTCAAGAAAGTTTCGGCGAGTTGGCATACCTACCTCCTGCAATTTGCCGGACTGTACACAAGCAGAGGGCTGATTACAAGCTATCTCTGAGCTTCGCATAACCCACTTATAAGGGGAACAATTTCGCTCGCTCCCAGACGCCGAGACTAGACCAGGTCGGCGACGCAAGCGGCGCAGGGCTCATCGGGCGTGAAGAACGCCCGATTGTAAGGCACTTTGTCCGCGGGATCCGCCACTTAAATTGCCGAGGTGTTTGAATCGAGGAGCGAGGACGCTTGTGCGACGGACTTGTGGACTCCAGTTTTTTGCACTTCCGTAAGGGCCTGTAGAAACTTCAGATTCTCCTCGTGCGTTCCCACAGTTACACGAATCGCCGACGGAAAGCCCATCCAGCGCATGGGCCTGACGATTACACCGTGCTTGAGGAGCGCTTCCACCAGAGGTTCGGTTTCGGTTCCAAATATCACCAGGAGAAAATTCGTCACGGAGGGAACAAACTTGATTCCGAGTCTGGTCAGGCCTGCTGTTAACAGCGCGAGACCCGCGCGGTTGGATTCCACGGAGCGGTGAACGTGTTCTGCGTCGTCCAAGGCTGCCAACGCCGCTGCTTGCGCGACGCCAGAGGTATTGAAAGGGCCGCGAATCTTGTTCATTTCAGCGAGAAGGGCCGCGGGACCGATGCCATAGCCAATACGCAATCCCGCCAAGCCGTAAACTTTTGAAAAAGTGCGTAGGACCAGCAGATTGCGGCCACTGCGGACGATCTCAACGGAGCGAGAATAGTTTGAGTTGTCAACGTAGTCGCAATAGGCCTCGTCGAGCACCACGAGAATATTTTCAGGAATGCGCGCGAGAAACGCGTCGAGATGATCGGCGGTGAACATCGTTCCGGTTGGATTGTTCGGATTCGCCAGAAAAATAAGCTTGGTCTCCTCGGGCATTTCCCTCGCGATCGCTTCCAGATCGAAATGATATTCGCGCATGGGAACGTCAAAATAGCGGGCTCCGGTGGCGCGTATCGCGATTTGGTAAAGCGGGAAAGAGCCGTAGGAGGTGACGCCGCAATCGCCGGGAACCAATGCGATGCGGCCGGAAAGATCGATGAGTTCAGTGGAACCGCCGCCCAGGATTATATTGTCGGCCGAAATTGCGTGTTTTTTTGAGAGAGCTTCTCGAAGGTAAAAGCCGCTGCCATCGGGATAACGGTTAGACCCGGCGAGCGCCTTTTGTGCCGCTTCGATTGCCCGCGGCGAAGGACCGAGCGGATTTTCATTGGACGCGAGCTTGATGGCATGCATGTTCAATTCGCGTTCAACCTCCTCAATCGGTCTTCCCGGGACGTAGGGTGCCAGCTCACTAATGTAAGCCGGAACAAGATCGCTAATAAAATTGCTCATGCGTAGGCGCGCCTCAACGGTTATTCTTTGGCCGCGGCCTCGGCGGCGCCTGCCTCATACGATCGCGATGATGGCCGCGATCCAGCGGGCCTCGCGGGCGACGATCGTCGCCTGCGCGATTCGAGACGGGCCGGCTTTTGCGCGGCGAATAAGTTTTTCCGCCTTGGCTCTGTGGTGCCTCCGGGGAAGAATTCCCTGTTCCGACGAGGTTTCCGGCGTGTTGTGCAGCGAGCACCGGCTTTGGAGACTTGCGTGCCGGCTTCGGCTGCGGGATGAACGGCCGGCGCTTGATACGCGCGCGTCGCGGTGTTGGAACAGCTTCAGAAGTTGGCTGAACCAAACGCAAAAGCGTGGCCACTTCGGCATCGGACAGGGCGCGATGATGTCCTGGAGCGAGGGATTCGAGCGCGAGATTTCCGATTGCGACGCGTTTCACTTTTTCAACAGCGTGGCCGGTCTGGAAAAGGCGCGTGCGCAAGGCATCGTTGCGCGCTTCGGAAAGTGTCGCTTCATACCACGGAGCGTCTTTCCCTTTCAGGCGGACGATGTGCGCGCCAGTCGCGCGCGACAGATTTTCAATTTCTTCAAAGGTGAGCAGAGTTTTCAGTTTCAGATTGTAGGTCTGCTTCAGATGGCGGGCCTTGAGCATCAAGTTTGCGAGGTTGCCGTCGTTGGTCAAGAAAACGAGGCCCATGGCGTGATATTCGAGGCGGCCCACCGGGAAAACGCGCTGGGTCACTCCGTGAAGGAGATCGCTGAGAGCACGACGGCCTTCCGGGTCGCTCATGGTGGAAACTATTTCCGGCGGCTTATTGAGCAAAAGATAGATTCGTTCTTTTTCGGGACGCAGGAGCCTGCCGTTTACTTTGATGTGGTCGCGCGATTCGTCAGCTTTGGAGCCCATCTCGGTGACGGTGCGTCCATTGACGGTAACCATTCCTGAAGAGATGAGTTCTTCCGCGTGCCTTCTGGAGGCAATGCCTGCGCGCGCGATAATTTTCTGGAGTCTTTCGAGCATAGAGTTTGACGCAAAATCGAGCTTACAGATTAGCACGGAACCGGAGATTCAAAGCTGAAGCCGGACGGTGGAACTTGAGTAATTTTGCAGGCTAGCTTCCGGTGTCTGACGAGCCTTTGCCGCCTGATGCTGCGGCGGCTCGCACGCTGTCGCCTTCACTTGAAGTATTCTCAGAATTACCGGCGTCGTTGTGCAGTTCCGCGGAGGCAGCGGCGACATCGGCTTCGATCGGATCGTCCGGAACGCCACTAGCGGCTTCAGTTCCAGTCCCTGCTTCGGCGGCGGATGCGACGGGCGCCACCGAGGAGTCTTCGGGCTCCGTAGGAGCGATGCCGGTATCGTCACCAAGCGCGGCTTGCGCAAGGGCTTCAAATTCTTTCAGGCTGGGGAGCTCGTCCAAATCAAAAAGGCCGAAGCGCATCAGGAATTGTTTTGATGTGCGGTACAGAATAGGCCGGCCAATCACTTCTTTGCGGCCTGCGGTGGTGATCAATCGCTTTTCGAGGAGCGTCTTAATAACTCCGCCTACATTTACGCCGCGAATTTCGTTAATTTCGGGAATTGTAGCCGGTTGCTTATAAGCGATGACCGCGAGAGTTTCCAGCGCGGGCATGGTAAGGCGCAGCGGAGGCTGCAGACTTTTGATAAATTTGCGGACGACGTCGTGATGCTGCGCTTTGGTATAGAACTTCCAACCACCAGCAACTTTGCGGACTTCGATTCCGCGATCGTCGGTCTGATAGTTGGCGACGAGAAGATCGAGGGCGGCTCGAGCTTCGGCTTTCTCCACACCTAAGGCTTTCGCGATTTGATCGAGCGTGGCAGGCTCGTCTGCTGCGTAAATGATGGCTTCCAGAGCGGCTTGAATCTCTTGTGGCGTCATCGTCAAAGATATTGCTCCTCAATTTGTGACATGGCATCAGGGCCGGCGAAAACGGCGTCGAACATTTTGTGTTTGCGCAAACGAATATCGGAGAAAAGTTCTGACTGGACGAGCATGACGGCCTGCATGCGCACCATTTCGAGAACGGCGAGAAGGGCGACGATCATGGCGTTGCGCGTCTCGCAGGTTTCGAAGAAATCGATGAGGGATATAGGCTCGTCGTTCGAGGCCAGGCGCTGGCGCAGGCGATCCATCATTTGTGCGATGGTGACGGTTTCATGGTGCAACTCAAACTTCTTGACATCTTTTTTGCGTTCGAGGATTTGCTGGAAAGTTTTTACGAGATCGACGAGCGAGACGACCAGCTCGCCTTGGACTTCGTCGCCGGTGTACAGCGTGCGATCGGGATGGGACCAGACGTGGTCTTCCACTTGCTGCTTCTGGTAAAGAAGTTGCGCGGCGTTCTTGAATTTTTCGTGTTCCAGCAGGCGGTGCACGAGTTCGTCGCGCGGATCTTGCTCTTCCGGACCAGCGAGCGGATCGGGAGGCAGCAGCATCTTCGACTTGATGTGAATCAGCGAAGCGGCCATGTAAATGAAATCGGCGGAAACGTCGATGTCGAGTTTTTCGAGCTGGTGAAGGTAATCGAGGTATTGCTCGGTAATTTTTGCGATGGGAATATTGTGGATGTCCATCTCCTGCTTGCGAATTAAATCGAGCAGAAGATCGAGCGGGCCTTCGTAGACCGGAAGATTAATGCGATAGGGTGACGCCATTCCACCTTCCTCGATCAACGTTCAAAAAGCAAGAACAGATCCCTCGCCGCGCTCGGGATGATAACTTTTTCCACACCCAGAAAATTCGCGCCAAGTCGCAAAAGTTTTCCGCGCTAGACCCTAGCCATATTGCGATACCTTCAATGCCAAACTATCCAGCTAACGCGCAAACATGCGCTAGCTTTTCGCGGCCTTGCGCGCATCGTCCCATTTAAATATGGCGTTGCGCACACGCTGCATGGTTCGCTTGGCGGCCTTGCGCGCCTTGTCCGAACCGGCATCGAGGATATCCCAAACTTGCTGCGGATGCGCCTCAAATTCTTTTCGGCGTGTCTGAATCGGCTCGATCCATTTGATCAGATTGTCGGCCATGGCGTTCTTGCACTCCACGCAACCGATGCCTGCGGTGCGGCAACCTTGGTCGGACCAGGCGATCACATCCGGCGACGAGAATAGTTTGTGATAGGCGAAGACAGGACAGACTTCCGGGCGCCCGGGGTCTGTACGACGGACGCGCTGCGGATCCGTGACCATGTGCTTCAGGATTTTTGTTCGGATTTCGGCGGGCGGATCGCTTAGCCAGATGGCGTTACCGTAACTTTTGGCCATGCGGCGGCCGTCGAGACCGGGAAGGCGCGGCGTCTCGGCGGCTAAGTACGCGGGCTCGCGCAGAACTTGACTCATTTTCAAGAACCCGCTGGCTTCAGGAACCTCGTCAATGAGATTCGTGAAGCCTACTTCGAGTACGTGCTTTCGAAGGGCTACGGCGAAACGCGCGAAAGCGTCAGGATCGGTGGGGAGAATACCATCGACCGCTTCCTTGGGAAGGCGGTTGCGCAATTTCTTTAAAAGTTCCCTTTGCTGCGATAGATCGTCTTTTATTTCGAGACCGAAGTGTGCGTTGAAGCGGCGGACGATTTCGCGAGTTAGTTCGACGTGAGGGGCTTGGTCTTCGCCGACTGGAACGAGTAACTCCTGGTTTGGCTCGCCGTACATCACGATGTCGGCGGATTGGAGCAATGGATAACCCAGGAAACCATAGGTGCCGAGGTCGCGGTCTTTAAGGTTTTCGATTTGTTCTTTGTATGTGGGGACACGTTCGAGCCAGCTTAACGGGGTGATCATGGAGAGCAACACGTGCAGCTCGGCGTGTTCCAAAATTTGGGATTGGACGAAAAGAGTTGATTTCGCGGGGTCGAGTCCGACGGCGAGCCAATCGGTGGCGACTTGCAAAGTGTTTTCGGCGACGGACGAGGTGTCTTCGTAATGCGTGGTGAGCGCGTGCCAATCGGCCACGAAGAAAAAACATTCGTATTCATCCTGAAGCTTCAGCCAGTTTGAAAGGGCGCCGAAGTAGTGGCCGATGTGTAGACGGCCGGTGGGGCGCATGCCGCTGAGGACTCGTTTGAGCTTAGCCAACCTGGCGGACTCCTGCGGCGCGAGATTGGGCGCCGGCTGGCGCGTTGCGCAATAAATCGCGAGCGATCACGATGCGCTGCATTTCGCTGGTGCCTTCGTAAATGGTGAGCACGCGAGCGTCGCGATAATAGCGCTCGACGTCTGTCTCGCGGGAATAGCCGACGCTGCCATGAATTTGCACGGCGCGATAGGCGACCCGATTCGCCATTTCGCTGGCGTACAATTTCGCGCGCGAGGCGTAGGAACCGAGGCGGCGAGAGCCGGGTTCGCGGGATTCTTTGTCGCGCATAAATGCGGCGTAATGCGTGAGAGCGCGCGCGGCCTCGATTTCGGTTTGCATGTCCGCGAGCATCCACTGGATGGCTTGATATTCCGCGATGGGCTTTCCGAACGTGCGGCGCTGCTTGGAATAGCGGGCGGCGGATTCCAAGGCACCTTGCGCCAAGCCAAGCGCTTGTGCGGCGATGCCAACGCGGCCACCGTCAAGCGATTCGAGCGCGATTTTTAGGCCTTGACCTTCTTCGCCGAGGCGATTTTCGGAGGGGACGCGGCAATTATCAAAAACTATTTCGGTTGAACGCGAAAGGTGCAGGCCCATTTTTTCTTCGTAACGGCTGACGCGGAAGCCGGGGAATGACGGTTCAACCAGGAATGCTGTGACGCCGCGAGCCCCTGCGCCTGGGTCAGTCTTGGCGAAGACCAAGTACACACCGGAGACTCCGCCGTTGGTGACCCAGGCTTTCGTCCCGTTCAAAACGTAATGGTCGCCTTCGCGCACGGCGCGCGTTTGTATGGCGGCGGCATCGGAACCGGCTTGCGGCTCGGTGAGGCAGAACGCGCCGAGAATTTCGCCGCGCGAAAGAGGCGTCAGGTATTTCTTCTTTTGGGCTTCGTCGCCAAATTTCCAGACCGGGACACCGACTACGGAATTGGTGACGCTAAGAGCGACGGCGGTGGAGGCGCAGACTCGCGCTACTTCTTCGAGCATCAGCACGTAGCTGATGGTATCGGTTCCAGCTCCGCCCCATTCTTCGGGCACGAGCATACCGCAGCAGCCGAGTTCGCCAAGCTTGCGGAGTTGCTCGGCGGGAAATTTCCCTTCGCGCTCGTACTCGCGAAGAATCGGACGCATTTCCGTCTCCATAAACTGGCGGACGGTGTCGCGGATTAAAAGCTGGTCGCTGCTGAGTGAGAAATCCATGAAAAAGTTTACGCTGCGATGCTAGCACAACCGTGCTGCACATCGAAATGCTGTGCGCGCATCATGTTGCGCTTGGAAATAGGCAACCTGACGGCCTATCTGGGAGCCGGGGATTGCGGCTCTATAGGTTTTAGCGTCGTGGATATTTTTGATTTGTGGCCGGGTTTGACGGTTACCTTGTCTTCCTGTGGCACACAGCCGTTCGCGGTGATAGTGACCTGGTAGGCGCCCGCTGGCAGGTTTTCCACCGTGAATTGGCCGTTTACGTCGGTTGCCACGCTGGAGGAGACGCTGGTCTTTGTATTAGAGACGCTCACGCGAGCTCCGGCTAAAGGCCCGCCATGCTTTTCGGAAACTTTACCGGAGATCGAACCGGTGGCAACTGTTGCATTTGTGGTTGAACCACCGGCGGCCTGCGCGTGCGACGGGAGCGGACAGACGGAAACGAAGAGGAGGGCCAGAAAAAGTAATCCGGCTCGCAGTGCGCGGCTCGGTGTCTTGTAAAAAGCGGATGATGGATTTAGGAATAGCATGTAACGGAAGCTCCTATAGTTTTAATAGTTCGCGAAGGCGTCTTGTTTGCGCGCGCGACACGGGGATCTCGCTGGCGCGCTTGTCGTTCATCTTCAGCATGAAGCTGGATTTGAACCAGGGCACGACTTCCTTGATGTGATTGATGTTCACCAAATAGGAGCGGTGGGGGCGCCAGAAACGGTCGGAGTCGAGAGAGGCGCTCAGCTCTTCAATGGTGCGGTAGTTCGAGACGCCTTCGAAGTCGCGAGCGAAAATCGTGATGGTTCCGTCCTGGATCGCGGCGTAAATCATGTCCTGCGCGTCTACCAGAAACATGCGGGCTTGCGATTTAACCAGCAGCTTTACCGGTGGCGAAGTCTTCTGCGGAGAGGCCGAAAGTTGGCCGACAAGATTTTCCAAGCGCTCGACTGGGGAAGTGTGCGCTTCCACCATTTTCTTTGCACGCTGAATGGCTTTGGCGATGCGGGCTTTATCGAAAGGTTTTAGCACGTAATCTACCGCGCTTACTTCGAAGGCCTGGATGGCGTAGTTGTCGTAAGCGGTGGCGAAAACAATTTGTGGTATGCGAAGTTTGCGTTCTACCAGCTTTTTAAGAACGCCGAAGCCGTCTAAGCCGGGCATTTGTACGTCTAAGAATACCAAGTCGGGGTCGTGTTCTTTTATGAGGGCCACGGCCTCGAGGCCATTTTTTCCCTGCGCGATGACGTTAATTTCGGGGAAACCCTTTAGCAGGAATGCGAGTTCATCGCGCGCGGGGCGCTCGTCGTCAACAATGACTGTGTTGATGGGCATGGATTCGATGGGTAGTATATGCAACCGTAACTAGTGCGGCAAGGAAGGCGGCGGGGGTGCGTGTGAACGCTCGGGCTCGTGCTGCATCTCGCAGGCGCTGACTGTGCCGAGCTGAAGGCCGCGGCGCTACACTTAAACCTTTACACCAAGAAGGATGCTGTTTTTCGGCTACGGGAGATCACGTGGGTAAGAAAAAGGCTTTGGCCAAGATTTTGAGCAGCAAAGTCATGTTCAAGGGACGGGTGTTTGGCGTTCGACGGGAAAAGGTCATCGAGCCGGAAGGTGTGCGAGCCACTCGCGAGATTGTTACGCATCCGGGCTCGGTCGTTGTTTTGCCCGTTTTTCCGGATGGGCGGATTTTGATGATTCGGCAATATCGTCATTCCGTGCGGCAATACCTGTGGGAACTTGTGGCCGGGAGCAAGGATGCGCGCGAGAGCTTTGAAAAAGGGGCGCACCGCGAATTGTTGGAAGAAACCGGGTACACGGCCCGGAGGATGCGCAAAATATTGGATCTGTTCCCTACCCCAGGGTTCGTTAGCGAAAACATGGTCATTTTCCTGGCCGAAGGATTGAAGTTGGGCAAAGCGCGGCCCGAAGCGGACGAGAAAATCGAATTGCGGATTTTTGGTCTGCGCGAGATCGAATCGTGGATACGTGCGGGAAAAATCCGCGACGCCAAATCGGTTGCCGGGATTCTGTATTACGCCCATTGCATGCGGAGCGGACGGCGCAAGAAGTAATTCATCCCCACAAACATCAATTCGACGACGAGTATCTGCCTTGTCTCTCCGATTTGCGGACCTGTTCTTCCGGCCAGTTCCCTGCCAGGGCACGCAAACGGCCTTCGGTGCCAGCGATTTAGCTTCGCCTGCTAAGCTTAATCAGGCGGAGGTGTGCTATGCCTGATCCGGCACTCTATAAAAAGCTCTATGAGATATTGAAATGGTCGAGCGTCGCGGCGCTTGCGCTAACGTTGATTTTAGTTCTACATACATCGCCGGCTCCAAATATTCCTTACAATGCCAACGCGGCGGCGAGCGCGGAGAAAAAGTTTGAGGCTGCGGACCAGGCAAAGGCTGCGGGACAACCCAGCCAAGTCCAGCTAGATCGCAGCGAACTGAATTCTTATTTGGCGCAGAATCTTCAGCTAGAAGGCAAACCGGGGCCGGGGCCGGCGTCAGCGGCAGGACCACCACAGGCAGCAAGCCTGGATAATGTCCCAACGGTAGGCAGCGCGGTACCTCCAGACGATCCTGCGGGAGCATTTCCCGGCGGAGAGCAAGCTACTCTGGAACAAGTGCAATCGACGGTGAAAGACGTGAAGGTGGATATGGACGGCGACCTGGTAAAGGCCTACGTAATTTTCGATTATCACGGGAAAGATTTGTCTCTGGAACTGGACGGGCATCTGAGCGCGGACGGCGGCTATATGAAGTTCGAGCCAGTGGCGGGAAAACTTGGCTCGTTGCCGCTGCCGCAATCCACCCTTCAGGCGGCAGTGGACAAGATGATGGCGTCTCCTGAAAATCGAGAGAAGCTGAAATTGCCGGCGGACATCAGCGACATTCAGATTCAGAATGGGCAGGCAGTAGTGAAGTACAAGTAAGCTACAAATCCTACCGGATCTTACTTCGGCTGGTTCCGCTCATGAATGGCCGTCATGGTAGCTTGAGCCTGCTGCGCAATCTGGGGCGACATTGCGTCAACACCACGCGCGAAGTGCGCCACATCCGGCAAATCATCGGTAGTACCAATCAAATAAAGCGCTCGCAAAGCTTCCCAAACCACACTTTCGCTCGGCAATAGCGAAAGGATTGGCTGGCCCGCGGTTACGTTTGATTCGTTTGCAACAAGCCAGCGATCCAGCGTGCCAGGAACGATTGAGCGCACTTCCCTTTTGCCCGCTGCGGACTCGATGTGCGCCACCATCGTTCCGGTATTGATTACATCTCCCGGCTTCAGACGCGTAAGCAGCTTCCCTTCGAACGGCGAGTTCATCTCGGACGACTTCAGCATGGCGACAATTTGCGCGTGACCGGAATCGTCTTTGAAGCGAACGAGCGAAAGGGCGGCATTGCGCTGGACCATCACATTAGGGTCGCTGAGAAGTTTCAAGAGCGCTTGATGAAAATCGTCTGATGTATTGTCCTGTCCCATCACCCAGGCATCGGTAATGCGAATTTCATTTACCGGATCGGCGGCAAGCTGGACGATTTGCGGATACCACTTGCGAACCGCAGGATCTCCGGCTTCAATGCGCAATTCGAGCTGGGTCAAAGCGTGCTGAATATCGCGGGGATGAGCGTGGTCGGTTAGCGCTTTCGCTATCTGGGTATCGTTGAGGGGACGGCCAAACCAAGTGGCGTTCCAAAACAAGAATGGCATCAGCACGAACAGAAAAGCGAGCGCCACGATTGCAAGAGCCCAACGGCCACCAAAGGAAGTTTGAGGTTTTGCGGTTTCTGCCATTGGCAACTAGTTTACAAGAATGCGCACAGCAGCGGCGATACGATCGTGGATGAAACCGAAAGGCCCATCAATGGAAGCGAGGTGGGCCGATTCAGGCTTCCGGCGGCTTGGGCGGCTCTGCGGGAGCGGGTTTTGCGGCGGGCTTGGGTGCTGCAGGCGGCGGGGGCGGCGGAGGCGGAGGAGGCTGCAACGC
>JBAVQB010000006.1:0-4147 GCA_049693615.1 Candidatus Acidiferrales bacterium
ATTTGCACAGTTCGTGCACAGTCGCTGTTTAGATCGCTGGGAGGAAAGCCGAAAAGTACAGTAGAATCTTCAACGTGCATAGTGTCGGGGCGTAGCGCAGCCTGGTAGCGCGCCTGCCTTGGGCGCACCGAACTCGACTCCAACAACTCCTTCTCCTAGTCTTAACTAACAATGTTTCCAACAAATCGGGGAACCTGCTTTTCGCTCAAAGCTATCCCGAGCAGTATGCAAACGTTGGGTTCGTGCACAGTTGGTGCACAGTCGAGTTCCATCAGAAATCCTATAGAGTGAACCCCTCGCTGAGACAAAGATGTGTATCACACCTTGCCTCGAAGGGCATTGCGCTGCCAGATGCTCGAAATCACTTCAAAGTGAGTTTGACGGTCCAATTGGCGAGCCCCTAGAGTATGAGTTGTTTCGACGAATGCCGGATATACTTCGAGTCCGAAAGCAATTCCGGGTCGAAGTCGAGTCGGACGCGTGTGCACGCATTCCGAGGTCCCTTCGTTGATGCATGATCTCTTGCGTTCCCAGGAGAAAGCGCATGACAAACGTTCCATCGTCCGGGATAGAGCCCGGTCAACGTCGACTTAACGGCCCGCAAACCACCGGCCGCGAGTATCACAATTTGTCAAAGCCCATCCACGTGATGGCACACGATGACGACGTTGCGGTTCCAATGCGTGATGGAGTTACGTTGCTGGCGGATGTCCATCGTCCGATTGAACTCGGTCGGTATCCTGTGCTGGTCGCCGCTTCTCCCTATCCGCGGCAGATTCAAAACCTTGGTGCACCGGCAGGCTTTATTGAAGCGGGTGCTAGCGACTTCTTCGTCCCGCGCGGTTACGTCCACGTCATTGCGAACTGTAGGGGCACCAGCGGGTCTGGCGGCACCTTCGGTTTCTTTGATAGACAGGAATGCCGTGACATGCACGACCTCGTTGAGTGGGCAGCGCAGCAACCCTGGTCGGACGGAAATGTTGGCATGATCGGGATCAGTTATTTCGCGGGAACGCAGATGGAAGCTGCAGTGGAACAGCCTCCGCACCTCAAAGCCATCATGCCTATCGCCGGTACATTCGACCTCTATGAGTCGGCGACACACCACGGACTGATGAGCAGCGGTTTTGTCACACCCTTCCTTTTCATGATCGGCATGACATCCGGGCATACCAACAAGCTCTGGCGCAGCAAATTGATGGATGCCATGCGTGCGCTTCTGCTCTCCCCCGGCATTCACAAGAAGTTCGAGATGGCGAACGGGGAAGCCGCAATCGCTGGTCTCAAAGTTCTGCTCAAACTCCACCATGATCCCCACCCTTGGGATGATCTCTGGCGCGCCATCGCCGCCGAGCACCCCTTTCGCGATGACTGGTGGGAGGACCGCAATCTGCTTCCATTACTCGATCGCGTCGAGGTGCCAGTCTATCTGGGATGTGACTGGCAGAACGTGCCCCTCCATCTTGCTCATACCTTCACGGCCTACGAGCGGCTGACCAACAGCAAGCATTTGCAGGTCGCAATGATGGGAGAGCATGGCCTCGCCTGGCCGTGGGAGAGTCTTCATATCGAGGCGCTCGCCTGGTTCGATCATTGGCTCAAGGGGCAGGACACAGGCATTCTCGATGGCCCACGTTTTCGGTACGTGGTACCGGAGGCCGATGGCTGGCGAACAAGCGATGCCTGGCGGATTCGCGAAGCGGTGAGTCGTGGTTATGCACTTCGGGCCGACGCAGTTCTTGGCGGGACGGAAGGAGAAGCGGGTTCTAGGACGTACATGAACCTCGGCGGCGGGCTCAACCGCCCGCGCGCGAGCGAGACGGACCCACCGGAGTTCCTACACTGGACGACCCCGCCCCTGCCTCATGACCTGGATCTGACCGGTCCCATCGAATTGCAATTGGACGCCGCTTGCACCGCGCCGGACACAGCCTTCATTGCCGTCTTGCAGGATGTGGACGAAAACGAAAACGCGGTCAACGTCACGGCTGGCTATCTCCGGGCCAGCTTGCGAGCAGTTGACGAAGGCGCGAGCAAGCCCGGCGCTCCTGTTCTACCGTGCCGGACTTTCGAAGCTGTGCCAATTGGAAAAAAAGTGAACTACAGGATTCCGCTCGTACCCAATGCCCGACGCTTTCGGGCTGGTCACAAGCTCCGTTTGTATCTCACTACGGACGACCAAAACGCGGACAGACCAGCCTTGCTGGGATTCAGACACGCCAGCATAGGCACCAGTTCTTTCAATACCGTTTTTTCGTCATCGCGGTTGTTTCTGCCGATAATGCGATGAAGAGAGCCAACGCGGGCATGAAACTGGACGATGGCCAATCACGATTAGCACCTCAAACGCCCTTGTCCCCATTGATTGAGTAATTCCCGGATTTTCGGCTACTCGGACGTTTCCCAAAGTGTGCATCATGAAACTGTCTCACTTTAGGGGTTCACTCCAACCATTTCCTAGAAATGTGCACAGTGAACCCCTCGGTGAGACAAAAGTGTGCATCACACCCTGCTTCAGAGAGAGATTACTGTTCCAATGCGATCTTACCATCCGCCAAAGAACGTCACTACCGCCGCTGGCGATGTTCCCTCCGCCCTCGTTTGGGTGCTTCTTTCAAATTCTTCGGGCGAAGAATACTTTAACGCTGAATGTAACCGACACCGGTTGTAATACCGTTCTATAAATTCCTCCACGCGTCCCTTCAGGTCTTCGAAATCGCGGTATGCACTCGCATGGATTTCTTCCCGTTTGAGGGTCTTCAGAAAACTCTCGCATGTTGCATTGTCATATGGATTCGCGGGTCTGCTCATACTCGGCAGCATTCCGTAGTGTCGTAGTTTTTCGACGTATTCCCGGCAAGCGTACTGCACGCCCTGATCTGAATGGTGAACAACTCCCGGCGGTGGTCTTCGATTGGCAGTGGCTCGCTCCAAAGCGTGGAGGGGAAGCCGTGCTCTGAGACCCCGGTCTAATGCCCAGCCCACAACCTTTCGAGAAAAGACATCCAAGACTACTGCGAGATAGACGAATTCACAGGCAAGACGGATATAGGTGATGTCCGCAGCCCATAGCTGATTAGGGCCAGACAGTGTCATTCGACTCGCAAGATTAAGGTAAATCCGCACTGTCCGAAGGGAATGGGCGACGGGCCGGAACCACTCCTGTCGAACCGCAAGTAGATTATCCTCACGCATGACTCGCACCACCCGTTTGTGATTGACAATCATTCCCTGCGCCCGTAACTCTGCAGTGACCCGCCTGTAACCGTAACGCCATCGATGCTCAATGACGACACTCTGAACAGCCGATCGTACCGCTACCTCCTCTTCGCCCTGCCATCCACATTGTAAGTACCGATAGAATCCAGCTCGGCTCACCTGCGCCAACTGGCACATTCGCTCGACAGCTAAATCGCCTTGCAATGGCATCCTTGTTCTTATTTCGTCGTAGATGCCTTGTCGCCAGGAGTGTGCCTCTGGCGACGCCGAGCCCCTACTCTTTGCAAGGCACGTTTGAAAAAATCCACTTCCAGGGTCTTATTTGCCAGCAGTCGCTTGAGCTTGGTGATCTGCTTGCGCAAGATCAGTTCGCGGGTCCGCACAGGATGAGGATCTTTCTCGTCCATTCGGTCGCGCCAGTTGTAAAGTACCCTGCGGCATACTGCGAGCTCTTTTGCGAGCCCAACAACGTTGCCGCACGCATTCATTCGCTCGACGGCTTCCCGCCGAAACTCATTACTGTACCGTTGCCCTTTTTTTCGTTCCACCTTACGGCTCCTTTCCCGCAAAGTGTGCATCATAAAACCATCTCACTCTAGGCGTTCACTCCACTGTCTCACGCCAAGGGTTCACTACATTTCCGAAACGAATTCCATGATCGCGAGAAACACACGACTGACACGTGGCGGCGGTTTGCTAATTCACCCTGATCTGTCCGCACGGACCGATTTTCCTAGCGTTTGCTCCATCTCTCGAGCTTCAGAATTCTCCTCGTGAACAGCCCCGCAACCGCGTGACGACCAGGCAATTCGCCCGACTTCCATTCCGGACGAATGGGAATGGTTCGCGGGATTGTCCAGACTCAAGAAACCAGTGGATTTCGTATATATTCCAGGGGGCTACCATATCCTCCAGAAGCCGTGGGACC
>JBAVQB010000007.1:0-185504 GCA_049693615.1 Candidatus Acidiferrales bacterium
GTGCAAGAGCTCCAGAAGGCCAGACGAACGAAGGAGAAGTACCTCGGCATTAGCACGGACCAAACAAACGCGTGAGTGTGCACGACGCGCCTGTCTACCGTCTGCCTGGTTGCGGAAAAAAGTTAGGTCCAACTTGGGTCCAACAACTGCCAAATTAGGTCCAAAACCGTGTACCATGACGCAGAACAAAGCCAGACGGACCAACAAGATAGATTTTTTGCAACTGCCTTGGGCGCAGGAGGTCTGGAGTTCGAATCTCCACGCCCCGACCAAAACATCTCGCGTATTTTCTTTGACTTATTGAAAGCCCGCTTCACTCAAAGCTCATCTGTAGAATTCGACCAGACAGGCGGTCTGAATTCGCAACCGTCTAATTCCAGAGAGTTCGCCGCATGACAAACATTCAAAAATAGGCCGAGGCAGGAGTGCCATTCAGGGCTTTAAGCGCAAATAGACGTGCGACTGCGAATCATATGATTTTGGGCAAGGCAAATAGACTTCGTTACTATGCCTCGGAGGGCCTGCGTGATCATTCATGCTCGACTATTTCACAGTTGCCCAAGAATCTTATCCTTCTGTTCACGCCAATCGAGCGGCAGCCTGTGCAGGAGTTGTTTGACCGTGAGAACGAGCAATTACGATTTGGGAAGAAAGCGGCTGAAGATTTTCCAATACGAAATGGGCGCCACGCGTTCGAGGAATGCCAGAAATTTTGCGTCGTTGCCCACCAGGACACGCGGCGAGCGGCGTTCGATACCCTTCACGATAATTTCGCCGGCGGCTTCGGGCGGCATCCGCAGCGCTTTCTTCGCAATGGCTTTGCGTTTGGCGGCTTCTTCCGGAGGCATGTCTTTGGGCACTCGAGCGTTATCTGCAATGGAAGTTGCGATGCCGCCCGGGTGAACAACGGTGACCCCGACTTTTGAACCCGCGAGTTCGTGCAGCAATGAATTCGAAAATCCACGCACGGCGAACTTGCTCGCCGAATAGGCAGTTTGCCCGGGGGGCGAGATTATCCCGTAAATGCTCGAAAGATTGACCAGGCGTGCGTCATCGCTTTTTTGCAACAGAGCCAAAAACGCTCGCGTCATGCGCACTACGCCCCAGAAGTTAATTTCGAAGAGCCACTCGAAGTCTTCCTCGCTGACCGCTTCGAAAGTGCCGCCGATGGCGACGCCGGCATTATTAATGAGGATGTCTACGCCGCGATGCGCATCGATCACAGCCTGCGGGAATGCTGCCACGGCCTCACGATCCGCAACGTCAAGGTGATATTGGGTGATGCGCGGAACAGTCGTCGACGGGGTCGCGCTTGCCGGATGCGTTTGAGCTGATTGCGCCATACGAGCCGTTTCTGCTAGTCCGGCATCGTTGACGTCAGCGAGTGCGAGGTTGCAGCCACGGCGCGCGAGTGAAACGGCGATGGCGCGGCCGATGCCGCTCGCGGCGCCAGTGATCACTGCGGTGCGGTTCTCAAGTTTCATTGCGCTACTCATAATCTCCCGCTCCGAAGCAAGCGCAGCCTCGTTGTCACAATTCCCTCAGGACGCAATTAGTCGGCTCCAGGTCGCGGTCTAAGTCGCGGAGGCTTGCGTATGTCCGCGCTGGGTGGCGAGATATTCTAAAATTGCATGGCTTGCTATGCCAGGCTGATCGGTCTCGAAAATGTGGCTCGCGCGAGGAATCATCAGCAGCTTGGCTGCAGGAATACGTTCAGCGACTAGATGGCCATTTGCGGGCGGAATGAGCAAGTCGGTCTCGCCGTGAACGACCATTGTTGGAGCCGTTATTTGTGCGATGCGGCTGTAGGCCTCCCAACCCAGAATCCCTTGCAATTGACCTATGTACCCTTGGGCAGTGGGATACCACTTCATGCGGATCGCCATATCTTCGTCGATTCGCTCACGCGGCGTGCCTGCGTCGTAGATGACCGGGATAATGGCTTCCTTCGCTTCTTCTGGAGTCATACCTTGTCGCATAAGAATTTCAAGCACCTCGGGTTCCGCTCGCACCGCATAAGGGCCGCCTGCAGCTGTACAGCCCAAAATCAGCGAACGGACGCGCTTCGGATATTGCAAGGCAAATTCCTGCGCAATCATGCCCCCCATCGAAACACCGAATACGTGCGCGCTGTGGACGCTCGCAGCATCGAGGACGGCTGCTGCGTCGGAGGCCATCAACTCGATGGAGTAAACGCCCGGGGGTACATCGCTTTGTCCCACGCCGCGATTATCCAGAGCGATGGTGCGGTAGGTTCGCGCAAGAATCGGGCGAGTGCGATGCCACATGTACGACGGATAGCTTAGGCCCTCGATGAGCAGCAGAGGCTCGCCACTGCCTTGTTCATCCCAGTAAATTTTGGCGCCTTGGTTTTCAACAAATGGCATCGATCCTCCAATTGCTCAAAATATTAGATCGCACGACAGGCGCCGAAAAAACCATCGAATCAGATAGTGACCAACACATGAATGTTACTAACACGGTTGGCATTGTATATAATCCGCCTCATCATGCCAAACCAAGAAACGCTGTATGGCGTAGCCGACCGAATCGCCACAATTACGCTCAACCGGCCCGATAAACTGAACGCTTGGACAGCAATCATGGAGCACGAAGTACGCTCTGCGATGGCAGCAGCCGAAAGCAACGAGAACGTCCGCGTGATCATTTTGACCGGCGCGGGACGCGGATTCTGCGCGGGCGCGGACATGTCACTCTTGAGCACGATCTCGGAAAAAGGAATCAACGCGGCGCAACGGGCGCAGGCCACGCAGCCTGCCGGCGGGATCAGCGAAGGTACCCGACCGGATTTTCAAAGGAAATATTCGTATTTTCCCGCGCTCACCAAGCCCGTGATTGCGGCCATCAACGGCCCGGCGGTGGGATTGGGTTTGCTGATTACTTTATATTGCGATTTACGTTTTGCTTCTGACGCGGCGCGTTTCAGCACAGCGTTTGCCCGGCGGGGATTGATTGCAGAGTACGGAATGGCGTGGATGCTTCCGCGTCTAGTAGGACACGCAAACGCGCTGGACCTGCTCTTCTCCGCGAGAATGATTGACTCTGCGGAAGCGTTGAGGATGGGGCTGGTGAACCAAGTCTATCCGCAGGAAACGTTTCGCGAAAAGGTTCGAGGATACGCGCTAGATTTGGCCTCCAATGTTAGTCCGCGGTCTTTGCGCGTGATCAAGAAGCAAGTGTACGACGCGATGTTTCAAACGCTCGCCGAATCGTTCGAATTGTCTGAGCAGGAAATGCTCTCCAGCCTACAATGCGAAGATTTCAAGGAAGGCGTGGCACACTTTGTTGAAAAACGTCCGCCGGTTTTCACTGGGAAATAGCCGAGATCTATGAGCTTCGAACTCAGCGCCAAGGCTAAGGAACTGGAGCAGCGTTTGCAGCGATTCATGGCTGCTTACGTGTATCCGAACGAGCAGCGATTCCACGAGGAAGTAGCGCGCGAGCGTTGGAAACCGACGAAGATCATCGAAGAACTCAAGTCCGAGGCGCGCGACCAGGGATTGTGGAATTTGTTCTTGCCTGAAGACCCAAACGGCGTGGGCCTGACGAACCTGGAGTACGCGCCGCTTTGCGAAATTATGGGTCGCAGCCATATGGCACCGGAAATATTCAATTGTTCTGCGCCTGACACTGGAAATATGGAAGTGTTGGCGCGCTATGGAACTCCCGAACAGAAGGAGAAATGGCTGAAGCCGCTGCTGGCAGGCGAAATTCGATCCTGCTTTGCGATGACGGAGCCGGACGTGGCTTCCTCAGATGCTACCAACATCTCGGCGAGCATCGTGCGAGACGGCGATGATTACGTAATCAACGGACGGAAATGGTGGTCCTCTGGAGCCGGCGATCCGCGGTGCAAGATCGCGATCTTTATGGGTAAGAGCGATCCCGCGGCACCGGCTCACAAACAGCAATCGATGATTCTGGTGCCGCTGGAGACCCCGGGAGTCACGATTGTCCGGCTTCTAACTGTTTTCGGCTACGACCACGCGCCGCACGGTCACGCTGAAGTTAATTTTGAGAATGTGCGTGTGCCGGCCGCGAATATCTTGCTCGGCGAAGGCCGCGGATTTGAGATTGCACAGGGACGCCTGGGTCCGGGGCGGATTCATCACTGCATGCGTTGCATCGGCATCGCGGAACGCGCTCTGGAAACCATGTGCAGACGGGTGGAGTCGAGGGTGGCCTTTGGAAAACCTCTCGCCGCGCAGGGAACGATTCGCGCGGGCATTGCGGAGTCTCGTATGGAAATTGAACAGGCGCGCCTGCTTACGTTGAAAGCGGCGCAGATGATGGATACGGTGGGGAATAAAGCGGCGCGAACCGAAATTGCAATGATCAAAATTGTGGCGCCTAACATTGCCTTGCGCGTGCTGGATCGCGCGATTCAAGCGCACGGCGGCGCCGGAGTTTCACAGGATACTTTTCTGGCTAGCTCCTGGGCCATGGTGCGCACATTGCGGTTAGCCGACGGACCGGATGAAGTACACGCGGAGTCGATCGCCAAATGGGAGCTGGCCAAAAACAAAAATACGGAAGGAGCATCAGGGTCGGACTAATTGATTGTGATAAATAAACCTACGATGTAGCGGCGCAACTTGAATGGGACGAAATCAATGGCACCCCTCGTTGTAAACGATCTGCAATCGCTGAAGGAAATGGTTGGCCGGGAGATTGGCGTCTCCGACTGGCTTCGTGTCACCCAAGAGCGAATCCGGGAGTTCGCTGAGGCCACCGGAGACCGCCAGTGGATTCATCTAGACCGCGAGCGCGCCAGCAAGGAGTCTCCCTATGGCGGCACAATCGCTCACGGATTTCTCACGCTATCTCTGATCAGCCATTTGATGAAAGACGTGATGGAAATACGCAGCGGCGTGCGGCTGGCTGTAAATTACGGGTTGAATCGCGTGCGCTTTCCCGCCGCCGTGCGGACAGATTCCGGAGTTCGGGCTCGGGTCATACTCCTCGCTTTTAAGGACCTTCCTGACTGTGCGGAAGCTATTTTTGCGGTGACGGTGGAGATCGAGAAGTCCGAGAAGCCCGGATGCGTTGCGGAGTGGATCGTGCGCTACTACCGGTGATGAATCGGCTTCCACCGGAAATGCACTTAGATTCGGCCAGTCTGCGCCGTATGTAACGAAGCGCGCAACAGCAATCGGATCCTTTCAGGCATGGATGCAAAGCGTTCATCTTTCGTCAGGCCTTGGTGATAGCGAAAATAAATTTGCTGAACGATAACGGCCAGTTTGAAGCGGGCGAACGCTAGGTAGAAGGCAATCTGGGAAGCGTCGTAGCCGGTTTCTTTAGAATAGTGGTGCGCGATTTCCTCGCGAGTAAGGCTGCCAGGTTCGCTCGTCGGCCCCCAACGATTTTCTTGCAGCTCCTCTGGATCCGTTGCATCCACCCAGTAACTTAATGCTGTGCCGAGATCCGAAAGGGAGTCTCCGATGGTGCACATCTCCCAATCCAGCACTCCTACGATTTTTGTAATCTCACTCGAATCGAGGACGACGTTGTCATATTTATAGTCATTGTGAATCAGCGAAACGGCGCTCGAGGTTGGCACATGTTGCTGCATCCACTGAACAATTTTCTCCACTTCGGAGTAGTCGTGTGTTTTGGAACCGTAGTAGCGCTCGGTCCATCCGCGGACCTGTCGCTCCAAGTATCCGTCCGGCTTACCAAGATCGGAAAGGCCCGCCGCTGCGTAATCCACACGATGCAGGCGAATGAGATTGTCGATAAACGATTCGCTCAGCCGCCGCGCGCTTTCGGCAGGAAAATCCAAACCGGAGGGGAGATGTCCGCGAAGGATGATGCCATGGATGGGTTCCATCACATAAAACGGAGCACCGATGATCGAAACGTCGTCACAATAAAGAAGCACTTCGGGAGCCGGAGCATAGACGGAGTGAAGCTTTGAGAGCACCCGGAATTCGCGGCTCATGTCGTGGGCGGATTTCACTTTGCTTCCGAACGGCGGCCGCCGAAGAACCAATTCCTTGTCGCCGAGATGCAACGAATAAGTCAGATTGGAATGGCCGCTGGGAAATTGGCGAATCTCGAGCGCGCCGGTTTCGTTGGGGAAGTGGCTGCGCAAGAAAGGCTCGATCTTCGTCACGTCCAGTTCTTCGCCGGATCGAATGGCCGCTGGATGGTCCAGCAAATCGCTCATAGGAAGGTTCTCCTAGCGGTAAGTGAGCATTGTGGGATCATCGAGATGCGCGTGGACATTAAAAGAACTCAGTGTAACCCGCTCAACAGAGTAAAGAAATTCACTCCAGGAAGAATTGCGCGACATCCAGCTCACTTGCAAGGTGCTTTCCGGCGACAGTCGCAAAGCACGCTGCATGATAACCGCGATGGAACCGCCGGAAGTAAAAATCGCGACGCGTTCGCCGTGCCCCCCGGCAGAGAGAAACTTCACCAGACCGGAATTCACTCGTAAGCAAAACTCCAACCAGGTGTCCACACCCTGCAAAGAAACCGCTCCGCGGACCCACTCGCCGATGACAGCCTCAAAGAGCTTTTGAAAGGCGGCACGCTGCTCCGCGTTACTAGTCGCAGTTTGAAATGCCGCATGGAGGTCCCGAATTCTCGGTTCGCTTTCGAGCAGCTGGGGCAGACTCCTCTTCAGTACAGCTTCGCCTTGGTATTCATCGAATTCTGGCAGCACCAGAGGCTCCGGAAACTCGAGACCGGCCTTAGTGTAGGCGTCGCTCACGATTTTTGAGGTGTCTTGCTGACGAACACACGGGCCAACGCATGTGCGGGCGAAAACGATATTACGTTGCGCCCAGTATTTTCCAAGTAGCCGCGCCTGCGCTTCTCCGATCGAGGACAGCTTGTCATAATTCTCCTCAAGGAAAGAAGCTTGCGCGTGACGCACAACATAGAGGACTCCCATCAGTCTTTTGTGAGGAGAAATTAAACTGCCGCGCCTTCTTCCTTGCCGAATTGCGCGAAGGTTTTGCCTTGCTCCGCAAGCCGCTTCAGCAGAGGTGCAGGCCGCCAAGTTTCACCGTGCTGGCGATGGAATTCCGAGACACGCTCGAAGACTTTTTTGAGGCCCACGCTGTCGGCGTACCACATCGGGCCGCCGCGATGCGCGGGGAATCCGTAGCCGTTTAGATAAATGATGTCGATATCGGAAGCACGCAGCGCGTAACCTTCCTCCAGAATTCGCGCACCCTCGTTGACTAGCGCGTAGACACATCGGTCCGTTATTTCGTCAGCGGATATTTGACGTTGTACAATTCCGGCCTCTGTAACCCACTTGCGAATCAGCTCGTCGACAGCTGGATCCGGGCTTGGCCGCCGTTGGTCGTCATATTTGTACCAACCCGCGCCGGTTTTCTGCCCGAATCGGCCAAGCTCGCACAAACGATCTTCCGTGAACGGCTGACGAATACCTGGCACTTCCAGATGCCGATACTCCTTGCGAATGCGCCAGCCAACGTCGAGACCTGCAAGGTCGCCGACGGCTAGAGGTCCCATGGCGTTGCCGAAATCGACCAAAGCCTTATCCACGGCTTCGATGCCTGCACCTTCTTCTACTAGGAATTGCGCCTCGCGACGGTAGGGACCAAACATCCGATTGCCGACGAAACCTCGACAGTTGCCAACAAGCACTCCCACTTTGCCGAGCATCTTTGAGAGTTGCATGCAAGTGGCGACAACTTCCTTTGAAGTAGCTTTACCACGGACAATCTCGAGTAATCGCATGACATTCGCGGGGCTAAAGAAATGAGTGCCTATGACAAATTCGGGCCGAGAGGTAGATGCAGCAATCTCGTCGATGCTCAGTGTTGAGGTGTTGCTGGCAAGGATCGCGCCTGGCTTGCACACGCGGTCCAGTTCCTTGAAGACTTCCTTCTTCAGAGCCATGCCTTCGAACACGGCTTCGATAACCAGATCAACGTTTGAAAAACCGTCATAGCTAAGTGTGGGAGTGATGCGATTAAAGCGTTCATCGGCAGCTTCCTGAGAGAAACGGCCCCGTTTGACGGAATTCGCATAATTGGATTTGATCGTCGCTAGTCCCCGATCGAGCGCGGCTTGATCCGTTTCCTTCAGAAGGACGGGAATACCTGCGTTAGCGAGGACCATGGCAATGCCACCGCCCATGGTTCCTGCGCCAACAACCGCGGCAGATTTTATGGGAATAGTTTTAGTTTCCTTGGGGATGTCGGGAATCTTGCTGACTTCGCGCTCGCTGAAGAAAACGTGGATGAGCGATTTGGATTGGTCGGAGAACAGGCACTCGATGAAGAGTTTTTGCTCGGCCTGGCAGCCTTCTTCGAATGGCAATTTTGTAGCGGCTTCAATGGCGTCAATAGCTGCAACTGGAGCGAGCAGACCGCGCTGTTTCTTGGCGACAGTTTCCCGAGCGGCGGAAAAGACCGGCACGTTGTCGGACGCGTTGCCGAGTTTTTCATTTCTCTCCCGGGTTTTGGGAGCTGGCTTACTCGCAACTTCCCGCGCGAATGCAACCGCTCCCGCGAGCAGATCGCCTTCGATGATGCGGTCCAAGATGCCGAACTTCAGCGCTTCTTCCGCTTTGATGGGATTGCCGGTCGTGCACATTTCCAGGGCCTTAGCGACACCGGCGAGCCGGGGAAGACGTTGCGTTCCCGCCGCTCCAGGGATGATGCCGAGCTTCACCTCCGGCTGACCGACCTGCGCGGAAGAAACAGCCACGCGATAATGTCCGGCCATTGCGAGTTCCAGGCCGCCGCCAAAGGCCGTCCCGTGAATGGCTACGATCACCGGTTTGCTGCTGTTTTCAATTTTCAAGAGCAACGGGAGTAAGCCGGCGCCGCGCGGTTTGCCCGACGTCATTTTGCCGAATTCTTTAATGTCCGCCCCGGCCACAAAAGTGCGTCCGCCCCCGATCAGCACGACGGCTTTTACGCTGTCATCCTGCGCGATGCGATCCAGCGCTTCGGAAATGCCTTCGGGAACGCCCGGGCTCAGCGCGTTAACCGGCGGATTGTTGATGGTGATGACCGCGACATCATTCTCTTTGGTGAGTTGAACTAGATCATTCATGGGAAGAATTCCTCCGGCTTGCGGATTTACGCGCTTTTTGCCGTGACGCCGCCGGAATCAATCACCAGTGAGGCAATGCGCTCGCGATGAAAGGTGGCGTCGCCGAATGCGGTCTCAGATCCTTTTGCTCTGCGGTAATACAGGTGAATATCATTTTCCCAGGTAAAGCCCATCCCGCCGTGTATCTGAATGCCGCGATTGCCCACAGTGCGGCCGGCATCACTGGCGTACATTTTCGCGATGGAGACGGCAGCCGACGCATCGGGAGAGTTTTCTTCCAGCGCCCACCCTGCATAGTAAACAGCGGAACGCGCGCTCTCGGTTTCCAAATACATATCCGCGCATTGGTGCTGCACGGCCTGAAATATTCCGATAGGTTTGCCAAACTGTTTGCGGGTTTTGGCGTATTCGACCGAAATATCGAGTGTTCGCTGCATGCCACCAACCAATTCGGCGGCAAGCGCTGCGGTAGCGATGTCAAAAGCCCGCGCGAGGTTCGCAGTAGAACCAATTTCCTCCGCCGGAGTGTCATTGAATTCAACTGCATAGAGCTTGCGCGTAAGATCCATAGCCCGCATCGGAGAAATTTTCAGGCCACGCGCCTTGGAATCCACCGAAAAAACGCCGTTGCGCGCTACTACGATGATGAAATCAGCGACGGCGGCATCCGAAACAAAAAGTTTTTCTCCCGTGATCTTTCCATTCACGGCACTCAGTTGGACGTCGCGCGGATTCCAGCTAGCGTTGGATTCCACAATGGCCACTGTGGCGCGAACTTCTCCCCGGCAGATTGGAGCAAGATATTTGTTCTTGTGAGTAGGCGAAGCTACGGAATCCAAGACAGTTCCCGCCAGCACTACAGTCGAGAAGAATGGTCCGGGCAATAGTGCACGTCCCGCTTCTTCCATCAAGAGCATGAGCTCAACCTTGCCGAGGCCGACACCACCGAGGCTTTCCGGAAAAATAATGCCGGTGTAGCCTTGGTCGGTAAGCTTCGACCAAAGAGCGGCGTCGTATGCCGTATCCGTTTCCATCAGGCGCCGGATTTCGGCACTTGGGCATTCTCCCGCGAAAAACTTGCGCGCGCTGTCTTTCAAAAATTCCTGGCTTTCCGTCAAACCGAATTCCATGGTGTATCCCCTTAGTAGCTTCTGGGTAGTCCGAGAACGAAATGTCCAATAATGTTCCGCTGCACTTCGGAGGTGCCAGCCTCGATGGTATTTCCGCGCGTGCGCAGGTAGCCATAAGACCAAAGCCCTTTATCGATGGCGTGCGGGTCGCCACCTAACAGTTGACCGTAAGGACCGAGCAATTCTTGCGCGATTTGTTGTAGACGCTGGTTAAGCTCGCTCCAGAAAATCTTTTGAATCGAACCTTCCGGGCCAGGCACGCCTGTGGCGGTGATGCGGCTGAATGCCCGCATCTGGTTGAAGCGCATGATTTCAATTTCCGCGCTGCACTGCGCGAGCTTCTGGCGGATAAGCGGGTCTAGGGCAGCGGGCCGCCCGTCGCGCTGGACGCTTCGAGAAAGCTCAATTAGGCGCGTGATGGCGCGCTTGAATATAAGATGCAGACGAGCGCCGTAGGAACCTCGCTCGTACATCAGCGTGCTCACCGCCACATTCCATCCGTCATTTACTTTGCCGAGAACGTTCTCAGTTGGAACGCGAACATCACGAAAGAAAATCTCGTTGAATTCGGATTCGCCGGTCATTTGACGCAAAGGTCGAACCTCGACCCCGGGCGATTTCATATCGACTAGGAGTACCGAGAGTCCCTTGTGTTTCGCGACGCTCGCATCAGTGCGAACCACGAGCTCGCACCAGTCACCAATCCAACCGTAGCTGGTCCAGACTTTTTGGCCGTTAACGACGTAGTGATCGCCGTCCAAACGGGCTTCCATTTGCAAACCGGCAAGATCGGAGCCGGCGTTAGGTTCGGAAAAACCCTGGCACCAGATTTCTTCTGCGCTCAAAATTTTCGGGATGTAACGTTTCTTTTGGGCTTCTGTCCCGTAGGCGATGATCGTTGGTCCGATGAGGCCCAAGCCAAGAGAGTTTGCCATCGGCGGCGCCTCGACACGCGCCATCTCTTCCCAAAATATGGCTTGTTCCATCAATGTAGCACTGCGACCTCCGTATTCTTTGGGCCATGAAACGGCTGCCCAGCGGCCTTCCTGGAGTTTTCGCTGCCAGGCACGAAGATAAGGAAACGATTCCTCGATTGGTTTTTCGCGCCAGTCGTTCCAGTCTTTCGGAAGGTTGTTGGCGAGCCACGCGCGAAGTTCGTCGCGAAACGTCAACTCCTCTTTGGTCAAATTTAGATCCATGATCAGGACTCCTTCAGACTGCTACGCACCGATTGTGCTCCCGCTGTTTTGTCAGTTTAAAAAAGCATCCCCCAAATTAATCTAGCTCAAGCGTCGGATTTTCGTGTTGGCGAGGCGGAACTCGGGCGCATAGTCTCCTGACCTTGCCAATACTTTTTCCGGATGTCTTTTTTGAGAATCTTTCCAGTCCCAGTCTTTGGCAAACTATCCAAGAATTCGAAGGAGCGAGGACACTTGTAGTGTGAAAGGCGCGAACGGCAGAACTCCATAAGTTCGGACTCCGTCGCAACGGCGTTTGGTTTTAAGACCACCAGTGCCTTAGGAACTTCGCCCCATTTTGCGTCGGGAACGGGAATGACCGCGGCTTCCAGGATGGCTGGATGCGCGAGGATGGCTTTTTCAAGCTCTAGTGAGGAGATATTTTCTCCACCGCTCACTATAATGTCTTTTTTGCGGTCGACGATCAGAACGTAACCTTCTTCGTTGAATGTGGCCATGTCCCCGGTGTGGAACCATCCACCGCGTAAAGCTTCGGCGGAAGCTTCCGGTTGGCGCCAGTAACCCTCCATCACGCCATCACTACGCGCGATTATTTCGCCAATAGCTTTTCCATCGCGCGGCACGTCGCGGTCGTCGCCGTCCACTACTCGAATCTCCGTGCCGGGAAAAGCGTAACCAGTCATCGCTTGGCCGATGTAACGTTGTTCACCTTCCCAGTTGAGTTCTGACTTCATGGGAGAAATCGTAAGCGAGGGCGACGTTTCCGTCAGGCCGTATCCCGAAAAACACTCGCAGCCCAACGCTTTTTCAACTTCGCCGATGAGTGTGGGCGATGACGCAGCGCCGCCGATGACAATGCGTCGAAGAGAACTTAGATCATAATTATGGCGTTCCGGGCAGTTCACCAAGGCGGTGGCCATGATGGGAACCAGGCTGCAGGAGTGAACCTTTTCCTTTTCAATCAGTCGAAACACTTCTTTAGTCTCAAAACGCTGAATCATGACGTGCTTTCCCCCAAGTAGCGTCAGGAAATGCGCGACACCCCATCCATTCGCATGGAAGAGAGGGATGGTATGAAGTTCGACGGCTCCTTTTTCGATCTGAAATCCCAGGCAGACATTTAGCGCATGCAAGTAAATATTCCTGTGCGTCAGCATTACGCCTTTTGGATTTGCGCTGGTGCCGCTGGTGTAGAAGAGTTCAGCGAGAGCGTTCTCGTCAACGGCGCTGATGTCCGCGCGATGAGGTGTAGCCGCGCTGAGATAAGAATCATAGTTTTGTGGAGCAAGCCAAGAAGCTTCGGGAGAACCATCGAGCTGGACAAACGTTTTTACAGTGCGAAGGTTCTTGCGGAAGGATTCCACCAATGCGAGAAACTGCTTTTCAATGAAGAGTATCGTCGAGCCGGAATCATTGAGAATGTAAGCCAGCTCTTCCGACGCGAGCCGGATGTTCAGCGGGAGCAGTACAGCGCCGGCTTCAGGAACGCCGTAGTAGGCTTCTAGCAGACGGTGACAATTCGCACTGAGGAAAGCGACGCGATCTCCAGGCTGGACGCCGAATTTACGTAGGGTCCCCGCCAGACGACCGACACGCTCCGAAAATTGTGCGTATGTAAGGCGCTCTTGATTACAGACGATCGCGGTCCTGCCGGGATATTGCTGCTCTGCATAACGAAGGAAGCGCAGAGGTGTAAGTGGAATATTCATAGGGCGCCTCGCCCAGGATCAGGCGGACTGACCTCCATCGACGACCAGGATGTGTCCGGTAACAAAATCTGACGCATCAGAAGCAAGAAAAATGGCAGCACCCTTTAGATCATCTGGACCACCAAACCGCCCCAAAGGGATGCCTTCCAGCAGCGCTTCCTTATTTCTCTCGATGACCTTTTCCGACATGCTGGTCGGGAACCAGCCGGGCGCAATCGCATTTACTTGAATGTTGTGCATGCCCCATTTGCAGGCGAGATCTTTGGTGAAAATGATCACGCCGCCTTTGCTTGCGCTGTAGCCGATGGCTGACAGTTTCGGAGATGAACCCCGCAGTCCCGCGACGGAGGCCATATTAATTATTTTTCCTCGGCGTTGCCCGATCATGATGTTCCCCACAGCTTGCGAAAACAAGAAGGTTCCCGTCAGGTTGGTCTCGACCACTTTATTCCACTGCTCGAGCGTCATCGATTCAACGGGCGCCCCCCAGGAAGTGCCGGCATTGTTAATCAAGATGTCGATTCGCCCAAATTGTTTGACGGTAGCGTCGACAACCTCTTGAACGCTCGCCGGCTCTTTCACATCACAACCAAGCGCGAGAACTTGCACCCCTAATCTTTGCAATTCCTCAGAAGCCCGCACGCAGCGTTCTTTCTTGCGCGCACAAAGAACCAGATTCGCGCCCATTTGAGCGAGCCCTTCGGCCATCTGGCGGCCGAGCCCGACGGAGCCACCGGTAACAATGGCCACGCGGCCGGTTAGATCGAACATCTGTGAGGGCTTCATAGCAGGAATAGGGGTATTCCTTAAAGAAACGTGTGTTTATATCACATGTTAGCAACTATCGCTAGTTGACTTCGGGCGTGCCCGCTCAACGTGGGATTGCATCCCAGTTACGAACAACGACACCTGCGGAAACCTTAGCGTTAGATCAAAATCAAGCGCGTTGCATCGTGTTTTCGAAGAGCGCAAGCTGCGCGGGCTATTGGCACTCGAAGTCAATTTTGCAATCGTGCGACCCCTCATCGAACGGACGCAAGTAAGGCGTCGGAACAAAATCGATAAAGGCCGGTGGTGTAGCAACAACAGTGCTTCCGGAAAGATAAACGTTGAAGTTGGGTCCAAGTGCTGCGGCCGCGGCATTCAGATCGCTCGCGTCCGGTTCATGCCATTTTCCCGTATCAATGCGATCGACAAGCTTTCCAACTGCTGCAATTGTTTCCGCCGGGGTGAAGGCACAGTGTCCCGCACGATCCACGAAATCCTGACGCAAGAACCGTCCGTTGCCCTCCGAACTGACGATGTTTTTGTAGGCTGACTCGTTCTCCACCACCACGAGGCCATCACCTTTTGTGTGTAGCGTCAGAACGGGTATTCCGATATGGCCGTTGAAAATGACATTTTGCTCCAGGTAGCGAACGGCCGGGGGATCTGCACTGATTCGCGCAGCGTCCTGCAGGGCGTCAAGATCAGAATTGAGATTTAACCCAGCTTCTTCGTAAAGCGCCTCCACTTCGGCGCGATCAATCGAGCGCTCGAATTGTTGCTTGTAATTCACACCAGTGTTCCACGAGGGATTTCCGGTCGCTCGGAACTCCAACTCGGCCCGAAAGGCAAAAACAAATGGAAAATCAACTTCCTCGTCCCAGAGGAATTGATTTGCTTCCTGCGAGTCAAAATCTGTGGGATCCGGTTCGGGGGTGAGGGGCGTAAACCAGCCAGGTAGGTCGGATAAGGAGGCTGCCAGCGCTATCCGAGCTCGTCCTTGCGGAGAGTTCTGAGCAATCGCAAGCGCCTCTTCGGCGATCTCAAGATTGGTCTCGGGATCTGTAATATTCACGACCTGTAACCCGCTTCCAGGAGCGATCAGAACTTCGAACGCAAACTCTGAATCAAGCGCGGTGTTCCAGGTGGCCACGCCTCCTGAAAGCACTCCGCACATCGGAAGAGCTGCGGTGAAACGCTCAGGGTGTTTCTGTATCAATCCTGCCGTAATGATGCCGCCGAGGGAATGGCCCCACGCGATGGTGCGCTCGGGATGACGGAATAGTTTATTGAAAGCGTCGAGCACCGCGATCTGATCGGGGATCGCTTGTTGAATGGCCCACCCAGTTGTGGCATAGGAAGATCCGGCGAGCGCGTAGCCGTTCCCTAACATGAACAATCGCGTGAGCGGATCACCCACGTCAGTAGCGGGATTTGCGGAACCGGGGGTTACGTAGCCATGACTGTACAAGAACAAAGTTCCGTTCCAATTGGAGGGAACCTCGATAAGGTAAGTCGCGCCATCCGAAAGTGTTCCCGGGACACTTGTAACTCCTGACTGTGCGTAACCGCTGGCGCAAGTCAGTAAAATCGTCGCCAGTAACCCCAGGGACACAAACACATTCTTGATTTTCGCAAGCATGTCGGCGCTCTCCTCTATCGAATGCTCCAGACTTTGCAAATGGAAATGCATGGCTTTCAACTTTGAGCTTTCAATATCCTCGAAAAACGTTCATAGCTGCCGCGCGATTCCGAGCCAGCTTTGCACCCCCGAGGATGGTGAAACTTAGCCGGCGGTAGGCACGATAGCCGCCGCCTTACCATCCTCCTTGTTGAACCTAGAAAGCGAATCGAATGCCGAGCTGGATCTGGCGCTTCGGAAACGCCGAAGTGAACGCCAGCGGAGTGCTGGGAGTAGCAACCTCCCCGTCCGCCAATACGGTGCCGGGACGAATCCCATGCACGTTGAACGTTGTGTTTCCCAGTCCGCCAGGACAGCCGGGGCACGCCGCTCCCGGAGCGGTGGGAATACCAAAGAGCGGGCTGACCTCGTTGTTCACGCTCGCGAAATTCGTGCGGTTGGCGATGTTGAATCCTTCGGCGGTGAGAATCATGTTGACCTTCTCGCCCAGTTTGTGCTGCCAGCTCAAACGCATGTCCCAATCATAGAAGCTGGGCCCGAGACCCGTGTCACGGGGCGCGCCGATGGGACGCTGATTGGTGGTGTGATTGTCGCCGTTGATTTCACCCCCTGCCAGTAGATTGAAAGGAAGTCCGCTGTGGTAGGTAAAAATCGGGGAGAGTTGGAATCCGGAAAGGAAACCTTTCCACGGGCTGTCGAATACTCCGGCGACCACCACCTTGTGCCGCTCATCAAACTCCGAAAGACCTCGATCCAAGCTCAGCTGAGTCGGGTCCTGGGGCGAGTAGTCCGTGTTGAAGTCTGTCGAGGTGTCAAAGCCCTTGCTAAATGTGTAGTTCCCAAACATTGTGAAATGATCGCTGAAGCGTTTCTTCATCTCCAGAATCAACCCTTCATATAGCGAAGACGACGCCGAAGTGTACTGGTTGTTCTGCGAAATGAGCGGATTCACAAAGCAGTCAAAGGGATTCGCGCAGGGAGAGAGCCCTCCGGGGAACTCTCCGCCCTGGAGAGGGTCGGCTCCTGCCGGCGCGCCCGGCACGCCGCCATTCCAATTCCGATAGCTGAAACTCTTGCCGTTCGCGAGAGTTACAGTGCTCATTATTGATCCGCCCGTCACCGTCGTTGGCAATAGGTTTGTGTCAATGGCAACCGGCAGATACAAAGTGTGCGAATAAATCCCGCTCACACCGATGGAGAAGCCAGGCGTGATCTCGCGCTCAATCCCCAAAGAAGCTTGTTGCGATTGGGGAGGCCTGTAGTTAGGTGGATTGCTGAAGACAGCTGCCAGTGGCGATAACTGACCACTGTTGGCGGCAATGATTCCCAACGGAGCCACGTCCGCTGGAGTAATGCAGGCACTATTGCCTGGCAACGGGGTTGTGCACTGGATCAATCCTTCAGCGAATAACGTCTGGAAAACTACAGGCGTTGTTTGAATTGGGACACCGGCGGGAGTGCTCAAGCCGGTGGAAACGATTGAATCCACAGCGATGGAAATGAAGCGAGTACACGGGCTGTTGCCGGTCCCAGGGAAGGGGCTGCCCAAAAATGCGATTCCGCAGGTGTTTACGAGGTTGTTGACCTGGTCGGGAACTTGCGACTTGTTGTGTTGGTTCTCTACTGTGCTGCGATTCCTGTTCAGTGCTCCGAGGCTCAAGTCGACGCCAGGAATCTGCGCGTCTATCGGTCCATAGAAAATCCCGTAGCCGCCGCGAACTACGGTTTTGTGATCCTTGAATGGATCCCACGCGAACGAAACACGGGGTGCGAAGTCCTTATAGTAGGTGTTCACAGGCAGATATTCCGAGTCAATTTCGTACCTGAGACCATAGTTCAAGGTGAAATTGGACGTTATCTTCCACGAGTCCTGCAAATAAAGTCCGGTCAACGGTCGAGTGTAAGCAGGGTAGTCCGCATCGCCAAAGCCCTGCTGATAGATCTGCGGCAGCCCGAAAGAAGCCGTCTGTAGTGGAGACAGACTAGGAAGCAAGGGAGAAAGCAAGGTTCCATTATCGGCAAGAGATCCGAAGACGAAGCGGCCCGGGAAAAACGTGTGGGATTCGGTGTGATTTCCGCGCAACAACTCATTACCGCCGAACTGTATCGTATGACGGCCACGGATCATGGTGACATTGTCAGCAATTTCGGTGCGGCGCAAAATCGTGAAATTGGGCAAGAAGACGTTGGTTCCTAAATTGTTTATGAAACCAGGAATTTGGATTCCTACCTGCCCAGGCTCGTTCGGAATCACGTTAAAGCTGTTGTAGTCCCATTGCACGCGCAATTCGTTCTGCGTGGTCGGGCTGAACTGGTGAAACCAGGCACCCTGAATATCATTGTCATAGTCGCGGGTCGAGCTGCCCGCCGAGAAGGCCGTCAGGGATTGCACGTCCGGGTTTTGCTCCAGGTCGTGTCCATACCGATAGCTGAGAAAGATCTCGTTGTTCGCGTCGATGTGGTGATCGAGCCGCGCGGAAGCAAGGTAATCCCGCGAGTTGTAGTCGAAGAGACCTCCTTGCGTCTCAAATTGGTTGACCAAGAAAGCACCAATCGGAGTAGCGGCGGGGTTCACGTTGTTAACGGTCAGTGCGCTATTAAGGACAGCAGCGCAGACCGCGGGTGCGAAGCTCGTCTGACCTGTAAGTGGAGGCGGCAATCCCGCAGAGACCGCCGCCCCGACCAGGCCGCTCAGGCAAGGTATCGGAGTGGGAGATGGGTTTGCCGCCAGCGGAGCAAGTACCTGCGTCTGCTGGGCGAAAGTGGGACGGAGGATGGAAGTGCTCGTCAGCAGCGGCACCGCATTCTGTGCGTCCTGACGCAAGCCTTCAAACGCAAAGAACACAAAGGTCTTGTCTTTTTTTATCGGTGCGCCCACAGAGCCGCCGAATTGATAGCGCTGCAACGAATCCTTAACAGGCCTGCCCGTTGAGTCGGGTCCGTTCGGATCGAACACCGCTCCGGGCTGAAGCGCTGGGCTGAAGGCGAACGGATCACGAGCGTCCAACGCGTCGTTACGGAAATAGCCGAATAAGGTGCCATGGATATTGTTCGTGCCTGATCTCGACACAATGTTGATCGACGCGCCGTTTGCACCGCCCAAGTCCGCCGCATAGTTGCTGCGGTTCACCTGGAATTCTTGGACCGCATCTTGGCTGATTGTCGGTCGCACACCGCCGGCGTCGTCCTGAGCCTCGCCGCCGTCAACTGTAATGCTGTTGCCGCGGCCATTGCTTCCGTAAAAGGAAAGTCCGCTTTGCGGCGTTTGCTTCACGCGGAAATCCTGGTCATCAGCCAGCCGCGTGGAATCCGAGACACCCGGCAGCAGTAGAGTGAACGTGAGGTAATCGCGGCGGTCAATTGGCAGGTCCTCGATGTACTGCTGAGTGATCGTGTTCGCCTGGCCGCCTCTTTCGGTTTCCACCACCGGAGGAATCGCGCTGACCTCGATAGTCTGAGCCGTTGTTGCAAGCTTTAGGTGGAAATCAAGAACGACGGTTTCCCCAATGTTGACGACCACGCCCGTCATGGCTTCCGTCCCAAATCTGTCAAGGTGTGTTGTAACTCTATAAGTACCCGGCAGAAGACCCGTAAGGCGATACTGGCCAGTATCGTCGGCAGTCGCCGAGTACTGGGTTCCCTGGGCGATTTCTGTGGCAACGATACTGGCCTTCGGAATCACGCCACCCTGCGAATCCGTCACCGTTCCGCTGATACTTCCGGATGTACCCACCCCTTGGGCGAACGTCGCTGGAATCGCCAGCAGCAAACACATTGATAGGATCAAGCCACATGCAAATGTTCTCAGTCCCCTCATGGATTCTCCTTTTAGGTGTTTCAATATCTGCGAGGTTAAACCGATTGGAGGTTGGCACGGGTGACGCCCATGAGCGGTCGCGGAAAGTTTTTCGCAGTTTCGAAGAATCACGGCCACCCCGACCTAATTCCCCATGAATTGTGAGCGTTCGTATCACATTATAGTTACTAACGTCAATACGAACCTGATGCGTTGCTTCAGGTTATTGGATAACGTTGGCGAAGAAGGTACGGGCTGGACTTGCCGGGATGCTAGCTCAAGCAATCCACCGACAAAACACGACTTAGCAGGGAGTGAGCACGATACGTCCGGAGACGGTTCCGTTACGCAATTCAGCCATTGCCTCATTGACCTGGGCGAGAGGCCGGGTTGCGATTTCAGAATGAACCTTGCCTGCGACCGCAAGGGCCAGCACCTCGCTTAGATCTTTTCGGGTACCAACAGAGGACGCCTGGATTCGAACCTCGGATGCCGCCATTGAAATGGGTGGGAAGCAAATAGACTCGGAAGGCAGGCCAACGACGAGAAGGATCCCGGTGGGTCTGACGCACAGAAAAGCGGTGTCATAGGCCGCCTTTGCTGCAGAAGTTACGAGCGCGACGTGGGCGCCACCCATACGCCGTAGCTCCTTGACAACTTTTTCAGTAGCGGCGTTCAGCGTTGTCGAGGCGCCAAGAGCTGTCGCATGTGAAAGTTTTTCGGCGGAAACATCAACGGCAGTAACGATCGCTCCCATCTCTTTTCCAATTTGAACGGCCAGTTGGCCCAGACCTCCGATACCGAAGACCGCCAAGCGCTGTCCTGGCCGGATAGTTGCGTGGTTCAAGGCGCGGTAAACCGTAACGCCCGCGCAGAACAGAGGCGCTGCCTCGACGCAGGAAAGGCCTTCGGGAATCTTCAGAACATGACTCGCGGGAGCCTTTACGAATTCCGCATATCCACCATCTACGGTCACACCTGTAATCTGTTGTTTCACGCAGAGATTTTCGTTGCCTTCGCGGCAGAAATCGCATTCGCCACAGGTCCAATGCACCCAAGGAACCCCCACACGGTCGCCGACTTTCAAATCGTCAACAGCGGCACCTTTTTCTACAACGCGACCGGCGATTTCGTGCCCGAGAATCAAGCGTTTCTTGATGATGGGAGTTAGCTGCGGCCAATCGCCGTCGGCCAAATGCAAATCCGAATGGCACACGCCACACGCTTCCACTTCGATTAGTACTTCTTGTGCGCTAGGCTTTGGCCGATCGACGTCCTCGATAGCCAGAGGCTGTTTGAATTCGCGCAGTATGGCGGCTTTCACAGAATAGACCTCGACGAAGTTCGGATGCGTGAACTTAGTTGTTCCGACAAACGGCTTGACCTTCTTTCACGTGAAACGCGGGGAAAAAACTGGTTACCGATGCGCCCCCCGCAAGAAAAACTCGACTGCGTTTCTCACTCGCTCGGTGAGTTTATGAGGCCCGTTAAGATCGACGGCCCACTGGCGCACGACAGTATTGAAAAGGCCCTCCATGAACTCGGCAAGGTGCACCACAGGAAAATCGCGGGTGATCTCTCCATTTTTTTGCCCTTCCGCGATGATTTCGCGGAGAAGGCTGACGGTCGCCGCCTCCGCCCCGCGTAATTCCGGTGAACGCACCGGATCCATCGCGCCAGCCAGAATCACAGCCTGCCAGAGCGGCCGCCCCACCTCTGTGACATTCCCAAGAGATTCGTAAAATCGTCGTAAGCGTTGTTCCGTGGAGGCTTTAGTGGAAAGTTCGGCCTTGAGACTTTCCGCTTGGCGGGCAAATGCGCGCCGCCCGACTTCACGCAGTACCGCCTCTTTGCTCGGAAAATAACGGAAAAAGGTGGGCTGGCTGATCTCCAGCGTCTGAACGATGTCGTCGATGCGAGTGTTTTCGTAGCCGCGCTGCCGAAAAAGATGCAGGGCGGTCTCGATAATCTGTTGGCGAAGCCGCGCCTTTTTTCGCTCGCGAAGACCCGTGGGCTTCTCTGCGGAGGACGCGTTACCTTGCCGCTCGTTTTCGGCCTCAATGTTGCCAAGGCTTGCAGGTGGAGATGATGATGCCTGTCTCGCGGCAGTTTTTGTGCGGCCCATAATACCGGTCCTCCTGCGGGGAGCACTGAGTTGCCCATAACTAACATTCGATAGTGACCGTGAGATTATAGCGACTAATGCTAAGTTGCAAGCCCCGCCGTTGAGGTGACGGCCTCAGCTTGTAGCGAGGTCTTATCCGTAAGCCTCACCGGTTCGCTTCTCTTCACGGGGGGAATGTTCCGAAGTTCGAAGAAATTCCATGGTCCCGTCGCTTATCGATCCAAACGTAAACGACGCCAAGTCCTTCACATAATTCTGGTGCACCCTCCATGGCGCTTTTTGTCCCTGCTTGGGTAGCACGCCATTGGCGCGGCGGACATAGCCTGAACTGAAATCGATCAAAGGTTCAGGAACAACGGAAGGACCCGGAACACTTGGCATACATACCAACCAGCCCTTTCGATCCATATATTTGAGCAACCGGCAGACAAAGCGCGCCGTGAGATCACACCGCAGCGTCCATGAATTATTGGTATACCCAAAGGCGAACGCCAGATTCGGGATACCGCCGAACATCGCGCCTTTGTAAACGAGCTTGTCGTCAAATTTCGCCGGCACGCCATCAACAAGAACATCGGCTCCGCCCATCAGCTTCACTACCAGACCCGTAGCGGAAACAACGATATCCGCCGGCAGTGTTGTCCCCGAGCTCAAACGGACGCCGGATTCAACAAATGTTTCGATCGTGTCAGTAACGATCTCCACTCGCCCGGAGCGAATCGCGGCGAACAGGTCGCCGTCGGGCACTAGGCATATACGCTGATCCCACGGGTTATAGCGCGGCGTAAAGTGCCGCTTGACGTCGAAATCGGGATGAAGCTGTAGCTTGATGCCCTTGATGATCATGCCCTTCATCTTCTCTGGTTTGGTGCGTGCGAGATGGAACATGGTGATGCTGTACAGCACGTTTTTCCATTTTGTAAGTTTCGCGGCCAGCTTCTTGGGCAAATGCCGAAACATCCATATGGCCTTTGCGTCTTTGCTCGGGCGCGTAACCACGTAGCTAGGAGAGCGCTGCAACATCGTCACATGTGCGGCATCTCTGGCCAGCGCCGGAACCAGCGTCACTGCGGTAGCGCCGCTGCCGATGACGACGATTCGTTTACCCCTATAATCGAGGGTTTCGGGCCATTCCTGCGGATGCAAGAACTGGCCCTGAAACTGTTCCATGCCCGGAAATTTCGGGCTGAATCCTTTGTCATAGCTGTAATAACCGCTGCACATATAAAGAAAGGTGCAGACGAAACGCGCAATCCGCCCATCTTTCGTTTGTGCCTCCACGGTCCAACGTGCCTCGCCTGAAGACCAGGAAGCTCGAACCATCCGATGCCCGAGTCTGATGTGGCGGTCGATGCCAAAATGTTCCGCCGTCTCGCGAATATAATTCCATATGGCGGATCCCCCCGCGATCGACTCATCGGCATGCCATGGCCGGAACGGAAAACCGAGCGTGTGCATATCCGAATCGGATCGCACGCCTGGATAGCGGAAGAGGTCCCACGTTCCGCCGATCGCATCGCGCGCCTCGAGAATCGCGTAGGTCTTTTTGGGAAAGGCAGTCTGCAGCCGGTAAGCAGCGTCGATGCCAGATATTCCGGCGCCGACGATTAATATGTCGAGATTTTCTTGCGATTGCGTCGGCATGTGTTTGCGTTTCTCGTTTCCAACGCGCCAGTGCGATATGTGAACAATGGCGGAGCCGAATTGCTTCTCGAGCGTTTTGCGTTGATCAAATTACTCGAGCAGATCAGGCTCGTCTCGAACGATTCGTGCGAGTAATGGCTGGAACTGAAACCATCCGGCAAGATGATTTCCCACTTGCTCCCTGGTTGTAATTGCTGTGGCATGATCGATCTTTACCGGCACGCCGGCCGCCTCTGCGAGCAACTGCGCCTGGCAACTACGGTCCATGGTAATGAACCACCACGCGGCTTCCTCGACGCAGTGACCAACCGTGATCAACCCATGATTCCGCAGAATCGCGGCTTTATATTGTCCCAGAGTCTGTGCGATCCGCTCGCCCTCCGACGTTTCATACACAACGCCCGTGAACTCGGCAAATAGTCCGTGGTCCTCATAGAACGCGCAGGAATCCTGCGTGATGGGATCGAGCAGCCGCCCGAGCGAAGCCCAGGATTTCCCGTACATTGAATGCGCATGTGCCGCCGCGATCACATCGGGGCGCGCGGCATGAATCTGCGAATGGATGGCAAAGGCGGCCCCATTCACCGGATAATTTCCTTCCAAGACTTCGCCGCGGTGATTTACCAGAATCAGGTCGGACGCGCGAATTTGGCTGAAGTGCATCCCGAAAGGGTTCACCCAGAAATGGTCGAGTCTTTCCGGATCGCGCGCTGTGATGTGCCCCGCCACTCCTTCATCGAATCCGAAACGTGAAAAGAGCCGAAAGGCGGCAGCCAGCATTCGCTTGCGATGCAAGCGGTCTTCTTCGGCGGTGGCGAAGACGGGTGGTCGCAGTATGTTCGCTACATTCGCGGGCGCTCCGGCCATTTGGACCCCCCCCCGTGTTCAGAGAATTTGCTGACTTGGCACGATGCTGGCGATTATATACAATGCCCGCCGCGTTAGTCACCGTCATCTGTAAGCGACTCTCAACAGTCGGTTAGATTTCGACTCTGTCCCGATCGTCAAGCACTGGAGGGATCACTTATGAGCAAATTGAATCACAAATTCGAACTCGCCGCGCGGCCCGTGGGCATGCCCAAACGCACCGACTGGGCGTACAAGGAAGAGCCGGTTCGCGAACCCGGTGAAGGTGAGTTGCTTGTGAAGATTCTGTATATCTCGCTTGACCCGGCAATGCGTGGGTGGATGAACGAAGGGAAATCGTATATTGCTCCGGTGGGTATCGGCGAAGTGATGCGTGCTGGAGGCCTGGGCCGCGTTATCGCGTCGAAGAACCCAAAGTTGGCCGTAGGCGATCACGTTTATGGCGCGTTCGGCGTTCAGGAATTCGTTATTTCAAACGGCAACGGCCTCACCAAAGTAAATGCTGGCGCAATTCCTCTGCCAGTTTTTCTCGGGACGCTCGGAATGCCGGGAATGACGGCATATTTTGGTTTGCTCGATATCGGCCGCCCAGAACCGGGCCAGACCGTAGTCGTTTCAGGCGCGGCTGGAGCAGTAGGGTCGGTAGTAGGGCAGATCGCCAAAATAAAAGGCTGCACCGTAGTTGGCATCGCTGGCGGCGCTGAGAAGTGCGACTACATCGTGAAAGAGCTCAGCTTCGACGCTGCCATTGATTACAAGTCGGAGGATGTCCGCAAATCTCTCCAGAAACATTGCCCGAAGGGTATTGACGTTTATTTCGATAATGTGGGCGGCGACATCCTCGACGCCGCGCTCACCCAGCTAGCGCGCGCTGCGCGAGTCGTCGTCTGCGGCGCGATCTCGCAGTACTGCAATACCACGCCGATCAAAGGACCTTCCAACTACCTTTCGCTCCTCGTCAACCGCGCGAGCATGAAAGGTATGGTCGTGTTTGACTACTCCGATCGTTATCCTGAGGCCGCCCGCGAAATGGCCGGCTGGATGGCTGCAGGTAAGCTCAAATCGCGCGAGCACATCGTAGAGGGCCTCGAAACATTTCCCGACACGTTGCTGAAACTCTTCAGGGGCGAGAACACCGGAAAGCTCATTCTCAAAGTGGCCGACGCGTAAAGATAAGGGGTTGGCGAGTCGCGCCTGCACTCCAGTAGACTGAAAATGGCAAGGGCCAGCAATTTTATGGAGCTTTGTTATGGGGGTTTTGCCTGAAAGACAAAGTCCACCGATATTTGGCTGGCCCTCACTTACAGTGATTTCCTTGCTTTGCGTGCCGAAGAAAAGGAAGGACTTCCCAGAAATGATACGGCTGCCTTGGGCGCAGGAGGTCTGGTGTTCGAATCTTCACGCCCTGACCATTTCCCTCAATAACCTGGCGGCATGCGTCATCGCACGCGCTTCACCGCAGCGACTTTTGGGACTTGGGTTCCGAAAAAATCGGGCGACGTTGATACCCGAAGGGTGAGGGCTATCAAGCTCCCCGCCCCCGCCCCACTAGCTAGGGGTAGAATCTTAAGAAGCACGGCGGCTCGTGGTCTATACGACACCTCCGAGCGAATCAGGTTTCTTCTGCAATAAGCCTCATATAAGCTTAAGCTCCCTTCCAAAGCATCGGTACGCGGCTGCAGGCTGCCCTCTTTCAGCCCTCGGAGTCGTGTCCGAATAGGATCTCCATCCATGAAGTTCAAATGAAGACCCTGTACAGATGCATGTACTCGTGCGGCATATGTGCACGTTCGAACGCTTTGTATCATGCGAAATCGACAGAATCGGTACACATTTTCAAGCTCCACTAAAAATATGAAAAAGGCCAACTCGCTGTTGAATCGAAAGTTGCAACTCGCATTCGGGTCTGCCATTTTGACTTTGGTCGTGGTTGGAATGCTTTCCTACCGCGGTATTGTGCTCACCAGCGAGAGCGATCTGTGGGTTTCGCACACGCATATAGTTCTGGCAAACCTACAAGATTTACTCTCTGCAATGGAAAGCGTCGAATCGAGTTCTCGCGGATATGTCTTGACCGGCCAGCAATCCTATGTCGATAGCTATCGCTCCGCTGCGGAAAACCTACACCAGGATGAAACAACCGTACGCAATCTAACCGAGGATAATCCGAATCAGCAGCTCCAAATCCTCACCCTCGAAGATTTGACCGCACGCAAGATTCAACTTGTAGACAGGGTCATCGATCTGCGCCGGACCAGCGGTTTGCAAACAGCCGTGGATGCCATTCAGACGGGCAACGGCCAAGAAATCACAAGTGAGTTTGAAAAAGTTGCCGGTGCGATGCGCGATGAAGAGCTTCGACTTTTGAAATTACGCGATGCAGACGCCGAACGGCGTGTGCAACAAACCAAGGTTATTTTGATTTGTGGAACTGTTCTGGGGCTATTGATTGCCTTCTCCGCCGGTTGGAGTGTTCCGCGGGAAAATTCCGGCCGTGGCCAGGTGGAAGAAGCTTTGCGTGATAGCGAAGAAAGATATCGCATGCTGCTCGACGGCGTGCAGGACTACGCCATCTTCATGTTGGATCCTCGGGGGCAGGTTGTCAGCTGGAACGCCGGTGCGGAACGCATCCAAGGCTACACAGCCGAAGAGATTATCGGCCGCAAGTTTTCCTGTTTTTTCGTCCAGGAAGATATTAAGCGTGGCCGGCCCGACGAAATCCTGCGAATTACCTCGACCAGAGGCAGGCACGAAGAGCAGGGCATGAGCGTTCGCAAAGATGGCTCCCGATTTTCAGCGAACGTTACCTACACCGCTTTGCGCGACGCCGCAGGAAATCTCCGCGGGTTTTCTGACATAAGCCGGGATTTAAGTGAGAGCAAGGAATCAGGCACCAAATATCGGGCCCTGCTAGAGGCAGCTCCGGATGCAATGGTGGTTGTGAATCAGGGCGGAGAGATTGTTCTCCTCAACGTCCAGGCTGAAAAAGAGTTTGGATATCGTCGCGACGAACTCGTCGGACAGAAGGTGACGAATCTTATCCCGGAGGGCTTCGCCGAACGATTGATCGCTGACGGTACACGCTCCGCTGCCGAAGCACTGGCGCAACAAATTGGCACAGGAATCGAACTCTCGGGAAGGCGAAAGGATGGAAGCAGGTTCCCGATTGAGATCATGCTGAGCCCGCTCGAAAGTGCTGAAGGAATTCTGGTCACGGCTGCGATTCGTGACATCAGCGTGCGCAAAGCCGCCGAGGAACACCTGGCGCAAATGGAGGGGCGTTATCGCGGACTGCTCGAAGCCGCTCCCGACGCCATGGTCGTGGTTAACCAAAGAGGAAAAATCGTCCTGTTGAACGTCCAGGCAGAGAAACAATTCGGTTACAGCCGCGACGAATTAGTCGGTCAGAAGGTTAAAAACATCATTCCCGAAGGTTTTGCCGAACGAATAATCGCCGACGGAACTCGTTCCGCGGCGGAGGCTCTGGCCCAACAAATCGGGACTGGAATTGAACTCTCGGGACGCCGAAAGGACGGAACAGAGTTTCCAATCGAGATCATGCTCAGTCCATTGGAAAGCGCTGAGGGAACTCTGGTAACAGCGGCAATTCGCGACATCAGTGTACGCAAAGCCGCTGAAGAACACTTGGCGCAGATGGAAGGACGCTATCGTGGACTGCTCGAAGCCGCTCCCGACGCCATGGTGGTAGTAAATCAAGCTGGGGAGATCGTTCTGCTGAATGTTCAGGCGGAAAAACAGTTCGGATATCGCCGCGATGAATTGGTCGGACAAAAAGTAAAAAACATCATTCCGGAGGGTTTCGCGGAGCGCTTGATCGCGGATGCCCTTCGCACCACAGAGGATGCGCTGGCGCAACAAATTGGCACGGGCATCGAGTTGTCCGGCCGTCACAAAAATGGAAGTGAATTTCCGATAGAGATCATGTTGAGCCCGCTGGAAAGCGCCACTGGAATTCTGGTCACCGCGGCAATCCGCGACATTACTACGCGCAAAACAGCCGAAGCGAATCTCCTGGAGAAGGTAGCGGAATTAAACCGCTCAAACGAGGAATTGGGACAATTCGCCTACATTGCCTCCCACGACTTGCAAGAGCCCCTCCGTATGGTCGCGAGCTACACGCAACTTTTGTCCCGGCGATACAAAGGCAAGTTGGACTCCGACGCTGACGAGTTTATTGCCTTCGCCGTGGATGGCGCCGGGCGCATGCAGCGCCTGATCCAGGACTTGCTTACTTTTTCGCGAGTGGGGACGAAAGGCAAGGAGCTTCTTGCGACCTCCAGTGAAGAAGCGTTGCAGCAGGCGCTCATTAATCTACGCGGCGCCATCGAACAGAGCGGCGCACAAGTCACGCACGATCTCTTGCCCAGCGTCGTCGCAGACGAGACGCAACTGATCCAGCTATTTCAAAACCTCATTGGCAACGGGATCAAGTACCAGAAAAACGGAGCGCCCAAAGTGCACGTTTCCGTCGCCAAGAATGGCGGAGATAGATACACATTTTCCGTGCAAGACAATGGCCTGGGAATCGACTCGCAATATTTTGAAAAGATTTTTGGCATGTTTCAGCGGCTCCACAAACGCGAAGAGTTTGCCGGCACAGGCATAGGACTGGCTATCTGCAAAAAAATCGTCGAGCGCCACGGCGGCAAAATCTCGGTGGAGTCTAAAGTAGGGGAAGGCTCCACCTTCCACTTTACCCTAGCAGGAAAGGAGACGAAATCATGATGATCATTGGAGGAGACGGTATGCCTATTGAGGTTCTTTTAGTGGAAGACAGTCCCGGCGATGTCCGGCTGACCCAGGAAGCCTTTCGCGACGCAAATAGTTCCATCCATTTAAGCGTGGCTTCCGACGGTGTCGAGGCCATGGCCTTTCTGAAACACACCGGCGCTCACATTAACTCTCCTCGTCCGGATTTAATCCTGCTGGATCTGAATCTCCCCAAAATGGATGGCCGCGAAGTGCTGGCTCACATTAAGGAGAATGACGATCTGAAAACAATCCCCACGGTGATTTTAACCACCTCCGACGCCGAGTCCGACATCGTGAAAAGTTATCAACTCCAGGCCAACTGCTACCTCACCAAGCCGGTTCAGCTAGACGCCTTCGAAGCTCTGGTCAAAAGCATCAACGATTTCTGGCTGACGAAAGCCAAATTACCCCAACAAAGGCAAACCGTATGAAACCAATTTTCCCCACCACCTTGCTCCTCGTGGAAGACAGTCCCGGCGACGTCCGGCTGACGCAGGAGGCTTTTCGCGATGCCGATAAGGATATTCGCTTGCATGTAGCTTGGGACGGTGCAGAAGCCATGGCTTTCCTGAATCGCCAGGGAGCTAATCTCAACGCCCCTCGTCCCGATCTGATCTTGTTGGATCTAAATCTTCCCAAGATGGACGGCCGCGAAGTTCTGTCCCAGATCAAGGAGGACGACAATTTGAAAACGATCCCCACCGTGATTCTCACCACATCGGTGGCAGAGGCGGATATCGATAAGAGCTATCGGCTCCAGGCCAACTGTTATCTCAACAAGCCCGTGGAACTGGAAGCATTTGAGGCCCTTGTAAAAAGCATCAACGATTTTTGGCTCACAAAAGTAAAGCTACCGCAGCAAAGGCCAGTTGGATGAGCGACCAGCGCATAAAAACGCTCCTTCTGGTGGAAGACAATGCCGGTGATGTGCGGCTCACGCAGGAAGCCTTTTGCGATGCCCATCAGCGCATCGACTTGCAGGTGGCGTCCGACGGAATGGAGGCTATTGCCTTCCTCAAACGCGAAGGGACATACGTTGGCGCCCTTCGCCCCGACCTTATTTTGCTGGATCTAAATCTCCCGAAGCTGGGTGGTCACGAAGTCTTGGCCTATATCAAAAATGATGACGCACTGAAAATGATACCCACAGTTGTCCTGTGTTGTTCTGATGTCGAACCCAATATCGTAAAAAGCTATCAGCTCCAGGCAAATTGCTGCCTCACCAAACCAGGAATGTTGGACGCCTTCGAGACGTTGGTGAAGAGCATGAGTGTTTTTTGGCCTTCGAGAGCCGAGCCGCCGCGGCAAAGGCAAATCGCGTGAGTGAAAAATCAATCAAGATGCTTTTGGTAGTCGAAGATAACCCGGGGGATGCCCGTCTTATTCGCGAGATGTTCAATGAACAGGGCCTGCACAGAACTGAATTTACGCATGTGGTTTGTATGAGAGATGCGGAAAAGTATTTGGCGGACAATCAAGTTGACATTATATTGCTCGATCTCGGGCTGCCCGACGCCACCGGACTCGAAGCAGTAAGGCGTGCCCGCGCGGCAGCGCCTCGCACGCCCTTGGTGGTCCTCACCGGTTTGGACGACGAGACCTTGGCAACCCAGGCCTTGCAAGAGGGGGCAGGGGACTACCTTCTTAAAGGTCTAATTCACTCGCGTTCTCTCTTGCGTTCCCTGCGTTATGCCGTCGAGCGAAAAGCCATGGAAGAAGCCTTGTTCGTCGAGCAGGAACGCGCGCAAGTTACCCTCAACTGCATCGGCGACGCCGTGGCCTGCACCGACATCTCTGGAAATATCAGCTTTCTAAATCTTGTTGCGGAAAAAATGACGGGCTGGTCCTTGAAAGAGGCTGATGGGCGCCCCATGGCCGAAGTTCTACAAATTCTGGACGCTTCCAATCGCCAAACTATCCCCGACCCCATGGAACTGGTGGTCGGGCAAAATCGCTCGATGCATTTGCCGGCGGACTGCGTCCTTATTCGGCGTGACGGATTTGAAATTCCGATCGAAGATTCCGTGGCTCCCATCCACGATAGGGAAGGCCGCCCCACTGGAGCGGTAATCGTTTTTCGCGACGTGAGTGCCGCCAGGGCCATGGCGTTGCAGATGGCTCATTTGGCGCAGCACGACTTTCTGACTGGCCTGCCCAATCGGATGCTCTTTAGCGACCGCGTACGGCAGGCCATCGCCGTCGCCCCTCGCCACTTAAAAAAAGTGGCGGTCCTTTTTTTGGATCTGGATGGCTTTAAGCACATTAACGACTCATTAGGACACGCGGTGGGGGACAGACTGCTTCAATCGATCTCGACCCGGCTGGTAACTTGTGTACGCGGCGCCGATACGGTCAGCAGGCAGGGCGGCGATGAATTCGTAGTCCTGCTTTCCGAAGTGGAAAGGTCGGAAGACGCTGCCATCACCGCGAGAAGAATGCTGCAGGCTGTAGCCAAGGCTCATTCTGTGGAACTACACGATCTCCACGTGACTGCGAGTATAGGCGTTAGCGTGTACCCAGACGATGGCATGGATTCGGAGACACTGATCAAGAACGCGGATACCGCCATGTATCAGGCCAAGGAAAATGGGCGTCAAAGTTATCAATTCTTCAAGCCTGCTATGAATGTTCGCGCCGTGGAACGGCAGTCCATCGAGGAAAGTTTGCGTACTGCCTTACAACGAAATGAATTCTCAGTGCACTACCAGCCCAAGGTAAATATCCAAACCGGACGGATTAGCGGCGCGGAGGCGCTGTTGCGTTGGACTCATCCGACTCAGGGAGCCATCTCTCCTTCACGTTTTATCCCCGTTGCTGAAGACTGCGGCCTGATTATTCCGATTGGCAATTGGGTGCTCCGTGAAGCATGCCAGCAAGCGCAAGCGTGGATGAACGCGAAATTGCCTTTAGCTACCATGGCGGTAAATATCTCCGCAATCGAATTCAGGGACGACCGCTTCCTTTCCGGTATATTCAAAATTTTAGACGAGACCCTCCTGGATCCAAGATATTTGGAATTAGAGTTGACCGAAAGCGTCCTGATGAAACACGCTGAATCCACGAAATCGATTCTGAACGCTTTGCGAACAAAGGGGATTCAACTTGCGGTGGATGACTTTGGGACCGGCTATTCCAGTCTGAGCTACCTTCGAAAGTTCTCCATCGATGCTGTTAAGATCGATCAATCGTTTATCCGCCAGATAACCACGGCTCCCGATGATACAACCATCGTCACGGCCATGATCGGCATGGGCCGAAGCCTTAAGTTGCGAGTGGTTGCCGAGGGCGTGGAAACCCAGCAAGAACTAAATTTCCTCAAGGCTCATCAATGCGAAGAAGCCCAGGGCTATTATTTCAGTCGCCCAGTGCCGCCGCAGCAATTCGCACAGCTACTTAAAGCGGGAATTTTGGAAAAAGGCTTGGTCGAATCGTTGAGTTGAAATTCACGGAGTGAATCGACGTAGCTTTTTTTAACTTTCGAAACGGATTGCAGTGCGGAAAGATTCGCTGCCGGATGCGGAGTTTTGCTGCGGGATGTTTAAATTTCGTTAAGTTTATTGCGTTTTCGCTACTGCCGGCTCCGCGCTCGCCTACGTGTCGTCCTCTACAAGCTTGCGGAGATACGCTTCGTCATCAAGAGTCCACCCGGGCGAAGCATCCTGGTCCAAATCTCCCTCGGCGGCCATTTCACCCCCGGTATTAAACTGGTTCCGCTTGCGGTAAGCGGAATAGACGATCGCGGCCATGAAGAGAATCGGGGGGAAAAACATGACCAGGATTCCGTGCCGAAGAGCTTGAATGAACCGCTGGCCCGAACTTGCCGCGCTCTGATAGCACATCGCGCAGCCCTGTGCGCACAACGCCGACGGGCTCAGAAGCACCGCAAGCGCGGCACTGGCTCGCTTCAGCGCTGTTGTAGTCATCCTGCGAATCATATCATTTCTGTGGTGCTCTGTTTGTGGTGATGCGAATCAATATTTCTCGCTAATCACATGATTTTATTGAATTAGCCGCAGGTTGAACATGCGGAACGCATCGGCCCATAGATGATCCATCATGAACAGAACAAAAAGCGTAATAGGCACGATCGTCCAGAAGAGAATTTTGCGTTCGTATCTCATGTGCATGAAATAGAGCAACCCGATCCCCGCCTCGATGAACGCCAGAATCAGCAGGCCAGCTAACAAATCCTTTGTTGCGGGGTGCTGGTAGGTGATCGCTACTTCAATGCCGACGATGGCGAGCAGTCCCACCCAGATGCCAATGTACGTTGTCATACTTGGGTCGTGATCGGTTGCCATTGCTCTATTCCTCCCGTTCAGTCCGCTCAGCGAGCGTTCATCAAGTACATTAGCGGGAATACGAACATCCACACGATGTCGACGAAGTGCCAGTACAAACTGGTTGTCTCGACATGGTTGTCATCCAGCCAATTCGACTTATAACCCATGGTTATTACAAGCAGGGCGACAACTCCGGAGATCACGTGCAAAAGATGCAATCCGGTGATACTGAAGAAGACGGCGCCGAAGTCGAGCGGCCCTCCCATCGGATTGCTGTGCAGCCCCCAGCCTTCGCCAAACATATGAAACCATTCGCGAAGGTGCAGCGCCGCGAAAATAACTCCCAGAAGCATTGTGAAGCTAAGCCATTGGATGGCTTTGGATTTCTGGCCGGCTTTTGCGGCCCGCACGGCAACCAGCATCGTAAGGCTGCTTGAAAGCAGCACGAAAGTCATTACTAGGCCGTTTACAATGCTCGGCCACTCGAATGGCCTGGGCCAGTTCGGACTCCCGATGCGAAGAAAGCCATATGCCACCAGGGCAGCGGCAAACGTCACGGCATCGGAGGCGATGAACAGCCACATCGCCAGCTTCTTAGATTGCAATCCGTAAGGGGACGCTTCCAACACGGCGCCGTGCCCTGCTCCTATTGTCGCTGAATCGCTCACAACGCCTCCCGTAAACTGCTCACATTCGCACCGCGATCACCATCAAAAGATAGACCCACAACAGATCCACAAAGTGCCAGTACACCGCCGCAGTCCCTAAGCTCGTTTGGGCATTGCGCCTGTTCCTGCGCAATCGATAACCCACGTACATGAGGCCAAGAACGCCTCCCAACAGATGCAGCCCATGCATGGCAGTCAGAACGTAAAAAAAAGAGCTGCTCGGGCTGGTCGCGAGAAACAGGCCCTGCGAGGCCAGAGCACGCCAGGCCAAGACTTGACCCACAACGAACAGCAACCCCAGCGTCAGAGTCATGTTCAACCAGTAAAGCCCGCTGGACCGGAGGGCTAGCGTTTCGCCAGGGGCTGGCTTAGCGGCCTGCGCCCGCAGGCCGGAAGCCGCCACGAAACGCTTTCGAGACAGCTCGAGCGTGTAGCTGCTGGCGATTAGGATCACGGTATCAAGGTACAAGATTCGAGGAAGCACGAATCGCTGCCAATCGGAGCCTGAACCTTGTCGAACGATCAAAGCGCTGGTGAGCGCCGCGAATGACATCGCGATGGCGGAGACGGCCACCCAAACGCCGGTGTGCGATGCAGTTCCTTTAGCTGTGGGCGCTGCCGGCGTTTCGACCCGGGCGCGGCTGCCGGGTGTTCGCGCCGGAACGTAGGTTGCCGTTGACATGGTGTCCTCGTCGAGCTGATCAGTGTTCTACGATCGTATCCGTTGCCGTCTGCATGATGTAATCCGTCGCGGCTCCTTCTACTCCGTACTCGTAAGCATCTTGGCGAACGACCATGTGGCGACCGCCGAAATTATCGAAAGGAGGTGGCGAAGTTGTGGACCACTCGAGCGAGGTTGCCTCCCATGGATTGTCCGGAGCTTTGGGACCCCAAAACCGGGCGTGAAAAAGATTATAGAAGAAGATAAACTGCGCGGCGCCTGTCAGCAGCGCGGCCACGGTAATAAATTTGTGTACGGGAATCAACGGAATCAAATAGTTGTCCGTGAATGCCGAATATCGACGGACGTTTCCGGCCAGGCCAAGATAATGCATGGGCATGAAGATGCAATAGACTCCGATAAAGGTAAGCCAGAAATGCACTTTCCCAAGAGTTTCGTTCATCATGCGGCCGATCATCTTGGGCATCCAGAAATACGTGCCTGCAAATATTCCAAAGATCGCCGCCACCGCCATCACGAAGTGGAAGTGCGCGACCACGAAATACGTCGCATGCAGGTATGTGTCGAGACTGGGCTGCGCCAGGAAGAATCCGCTGATACCACCGCTGATGAACACCGAAATGAAGCCCAGGCAGAACAATGACGCGGAAGTAAATCGCAAACGCGCGCCATAGATCGATCCCAGAAACATTAGAGTTGAGACGGTGAAGGGAATCGTGATGATCAGCGTTGGCACGGAAAATAGAAGCGCCGAGAACGGGTTCATGCCGCTGACGAACATGTGATGACCCCACACCATATAGCTCAGGAAGCCGGCCGCGATTAAGCAACCAACCAATACGCGCATTCCGCCCAGCAACGGCTTGCGAATAAATGCGGGGAGAATGTGCGCAACGATTCCGAAGGCGGGGATGATGGCAATGTAAACTTCCGGGTGGCCAAAGAACCAAAATAGGTGTTGCCACAGGAGCGGCGAACCCCCGGAGTGTGGCTGCAGATTGTCACTGACGACTAATCCGGCGGGATTGAAAAAGCTGGTGCCCGCGGTGCGATCAAGGATAAGGAGGATGCAGGCTGGCAGCAGGTCTGCGAAGGCCAGCAAGCCAATGCAGGCCGTGATAAACCAAGCCCAAGTCGAGAACGGCATACGCGCCAGAGACATGCCCTTCGTCCGCAGGTCAAGCGTAGTAGCGATGAAATTCAGCGAACCGAGCAACTGGCCGATACAGAAAAGCGCGATCGAAATCGCCCAAAGATTCTGTCCCATGGCTTCGCCCGGCCCTGCATCCTTCCCCACGGAACTGAGCGTCGCGTACGCGGTCCAGCCCGAAATCGGAGGACCATCGTGGACGACGAAAGCCGCCATCATCACCAGGAAGGCGACGAACGTAGTCCAGAATGACATCATGTTAAACCTCGGGAAAGCCATGTCCTCCGCTCCGATCTGAATTGGGAGGAAATAGTTTCCAAAACCCGCGAAGGGCGCGTTGGTCAGCACGAAGAAGACCATGATCGTGCCGTGCATGGTCAGCAGCGAGAGGTAATATTCGGGGGTTATAAGCCCGCCCGGCGCTCCGTTCGGCGACAAAAATTGCAGGCCGGGAATGGCCGCGGTGGCCCAACCCAAATGAATGCGAAACAGCCACGACAAAACCATGCCGATAAACACGGCTGCTAACGCAAGCCCGTAGTACTGCAAGCCGATAACTTTATGGTCCAAGCTGAACACATGCTTCCGAATGAAGCCCGTGGGCGGCGCAAGGTGGTGAATTTCTGGTTTTGCTGACGCGTCACTCATCGACTATGCCTCCCAAGAAACTCTTTAGCTGCCTGCCCAGTTCAGTTGGACGATCAATCGCCCGACTGTTGCTTCAGCCAGCTGTCGTAATCCGACTGTGACATCACGTCCATAAAGGCCCGCATGGAGTAATGGCCCAGTCCGCAAAGCTGCGTACAAACGATTTCGTATCTCCCCACTTTTGTCGCCGTGAAGTGCAGCGGAATATCGAGCCCGGGGACAATGTCCTGCTGCAGGCGCAGCTCCGGAACATAGAAATTGTGAATCATGTCCTTGGAGTGCATCGTAAGCAGTATCGGAGTGTTTACCGGAATCGTCAGGCTACCAACCACAATATCGTCTCTAGCGGAAACATCGTTCGCGGGATCCAATCCGAAATAGTTGCCACTTCCGTCGCTGATCTTCTCCGGATGGATCGGTCCAAACACTCCATCGGGGCCCGGATATCGGAAAAAGAAGGCAAACTGCTCAGCTTGGACGTCGATATGCAATGCATGTTCGTTTGCAGGGGCCATGTACATAGACGCCCAAACTTTCGAACCCACAAACGTGAGGCTCAGAATCTCAAGGCCCACAATGATAATTCCAAAGGCCACTACGGGCGCGGCGCCGCCGGGCCAGAATTTGATCTTTCCCTTCCCACCGCTGAAGGCCCACACGAATCCCGCCAGAATGAGTTGGGATGAAATAAAGAGGATGCCGGTGCCCACCAACGTCTCGTCCATCTGGTGATCAACGCTCGGGCCGGTCGTGGAAATGGTCGGAGGAGGCCACCACGTGTGGGCAAAAATCGGGTAAACGGAAACGAGCGTGATTATTATTAATGCAACCGCGAACACCTTGCCCATCTGAGTTACCTCCGCCACGGAAAGAGAGCGCTGATTACGAGACGTGAAGTCCGGTGCCTGACATTCAGCGCGATATCAGGCACCGCGACTCAAGCCATTCGATTAATACGGTAAAACTTTGAACGAAAAGTTAGCCGTTTTGCTTTCGCTTCCGCTGATGGTCACTTCCTGGTTTTGCGAGCCGTATTGTTCTTGCCAGGCCGTTACGGTGTATTTTCCAGCAGGCAGCCCCTTGATCTCGTACGAACCGTCCTCACCGGAAACTGCATAGTGCGGGGTTTTTAGCACCACGAAATATCCGTGCATCCAAGGATGGATATTGCACTTTACCGAAATGAATTCCGGTTTCTCCCACTTTGTGTCGATTGGGGGCGAGCCCGGCGGCTGGGACTTATTCCACTCTGAGTTGATCTTCGCGAGCGGGTGGATGTTGTGTGAAGTTTGATCGTCGTTGTAGATCTGCAGTTCTTGAGTCGCTACCATGGGAAGGATGTGCGGGATGTATTCGCAACCCTTCTGATCGTAGCGCACGGCCTGCGAAGGCACCGAAGACTCCTGATCGCCAGCCGAAATGTACACCACCACCCATTGCAGCGTGTTTCCCGGTCCGGTGGTCACGTTCTGCGTCAACACCGGCGTAGCAGCATGCTGCTTCGCACAGGTCGGTTCCTTGGACATATCAATCGGCTTCATCTTGGGAGGCGTTCCGGTATAAGTAATCTTTCCGCTGATCGAACCAGAACCCGCCGGCGGATTTGCAAAAAGCAGCATCCCGCCGCTCATCAAAACAGCAATCGTTAGAGCGAGAAAATACTTAGTTCGCATAAAGAGTCCTCCAGGATATGAGAAGTTACTGTGCGCCGGTTGCGGCATCAGGCCCGATCGGCTTGATGTCAGCGCCGTGCGCAGCCTTATATGTCTGCCAAAGTGACGCTTCCTGCGTCTTCAGCGGTTGCAAAGTCCGCAGAAAGTGGACCAAATCCCAGGCTTCATCCGGTTTCACAACATCTGCGAAAGACGGCATCGGGGATCCGTCTAGACCGGTCATGAATATGCGGTACAGGTCTTGATTGGTTGTACCGCACATGAAGCGTGAGCCTGACGAGAAGTCGTACGGCCGGATTGGATTGCCCTTATCATCCGTAAGCGTCGAAGCGGAAGGACCGTCGCCATGTCCTTGCGGACCGTGGCACTTCCAGCATTCCAATCGCTGAAAGGTTTGCCGTCCGCGCAGGATGCTTTCGATCGTGATGGGCGTCTCCGGCGGAATATTCAGCGGCGTACCCGGTTTCTCTTTGGCCCAACGCGGTGACCAGGTCTTGACGAACGCCACAAGATTGGCGCGTTCTTGCGGCGTCAAAGGTCGCCACGACGGCATGTTCGTTGTAACGAAACCGCGCGTGATGGCATTGTACAGATCGTCGTCAGTGGGCAGAGTGCCAGTGGGAGTTGACCGGCACTTGAACGTCGCTTCGGTGAAATCCCGAGGCTTCGGATCAATCCATTGGGCGTTCATGCCTTCGCCGTTACCGTCCGGCCCATGGCAGCCGATACAAAAGCGGCGGTAGAGAATCTTGCCCGCTGCAGCGTGCCCCGTCATGCCATCGATGTGGCTTTCTTCCGTAGCCACACTGGGTGCGCCCAGCGACGGATCAACTGAGTTTACGTGCGATTGCGCACGCATGGATGTGGCTCCAACTGTTGCCAGAGCCATCGACCCCAAAACAAATGTCACAGCGAAGTTTTTTAGTGTCATTTTGGGCCTCGTCCCTAGAAGTCGAAGTCAAATCCAATAAATATGCTGCTGCTCCACACATTTTGTGAATTCGGAAATGGAAGCGGAGGTAATCCCGTGCCATCGCCGCTTTCCGGTACGATGCCTACCGATTTGGAGATGGAATACTCGTTGTGCCAAGCCAATCCCGCGCGGCTAAACATGATTGGGTAATACCGGTAACCGACGGAATAGGCTGTCACATTGCCGTAGTCTCCGGGAGTTCCGGAAAAGGCCTGCTGGCCAACCTCGATTTTCTCGAAGCGTCCAAAGAACACAAGCTGCGGGTTCACGAAATACTGTCCTTCAAGAAAACCTCCGTTGAAGGAAGGCGCACGAGCACCCGTGGGCAAAGGTCCGTTGTCGGGGGTTCCGGTTCCCAGATACGCACTATCGTGACCGTGCATAAAATAGGGTAGCAACTCTAGATTCTTGAAATGAAGTTGGCCGGCGAACCCAACGCGATAAAAAGGTTCATTCCCCAACGCGACCAGCGGGACAGGACCGTTGCCAGCCGCAGAGGTTGTCTGGAAATACGTCCCTCTCTGACCGACGTAGGCATAAGCTTGAAATTCTTCGTAGCCCCAGCTTCCAGCGTTGAAAGACTTGGTGAACGCCATGTAACCGTCGAAGCTTCGATTTGACGGCAGACCGCCCGGAAGGTTGGATTCCGTTAGGTTCGTTCCGCCTTCGTTGCTGCTAAGTAGGGAAATGGAGTAGCGCGTGGAGCTGTCCGCATTGTGCCCCATCAACTCCATCCCAATTTGATTGTCGCCAATCCCGAAGTCGTTGAGGGTCCCTGGTACATTGAAATGATAAACCTGGTAGAGCCCGCCGTTCGCTGAGAGGAATAGGAATCGCTTTTCAGAAATCAGGTTGTCGAGCTCGAACCTCCCAAACTTGAAGTTGAGCCACGAACTCCCCTTGATGTTGTCGAGGCGGACCCAGGCGCTTTCAAAGTGCCAAACTGCGGTTGGATCCGAAGAGGGCAACAGCAAGAAGGAAATATTCTTGTACAGAGTTCCCGCTGACCACAGGTCCATTCCGGATAGGTCAAAACCAGCTTGTGTCACATTACGAGATACCAAAGTGGAACCCGTGCCGCCGCCCGGAATCGAATCAACCGGCTGATTGCTCGTGCTCTCACGGTGCCAGTTCGGCGTAATCCGGAAAGTGATCGGGAAATAGGAGGGGTTTTGCCAGATCGGTGAGTCGCGATCGTTCATCAACTGATAGCCATTGTCGCGGAAAACCATGCCGAAGTTATTCAGCTCCGGCCATGCCGTATGGCACGCGGAACAGGGCAATCCGTATTTCCGCGCGAAAGCGGGAATGGCCATCACTTTACTTGTCGGCAGCGCGCTCACCGTCCGGCAATCGCCGATCACAATTGCCAGCATCAGCAGCGCGCAGGTGACCAAAGGACGGACCCATGAGTTCCGGGTGCGATCCACACCATTTGCAAACCACTTAAACATACAGCCTCCTATTCAAGCTGTCAGAATGGTTGTAATTTGCATCGTTGAATTCCAGAGAAAGTGAGGACGAACAATTGCGGGAGATGAACTGGCACTTTGAAAGAAATTCTGGCCGCCCTTTGCAATGATGAAGCAATTCGCCGTTCTTGAGATGGTCGAACAACAGCGCGCCCCTCAGATTCCGCAAAACGCCTAGAAAATACTCTTTCAGTTAGCAGAACACAAGAACAAAAATTAACATTTCTTTACATACAGGAAACCCCGTAGAAGCGCTCCCACCGTACCCCCCAGCCGAGCCTACTCTCGCCGAACTAGCGGGGTTAGAGCAGGTGTTGGAACCACCTTAGGGTCAGATCCTCATATGTACACGTAATGGATATGTACGGCGGGGAGCGTGAGTAGATCGGGGCCGATTCGAGTTCAAGCCTGTGAGGTCAAAGGCATAGCGTCTTGCGCAGGTTCCTTATCGCTTGCTACTGCAGGGAATCGCAATTCAACCACTAAGCCGCCATCTTTGCAGTTCTCGGCCTTGACGCTTCCGCCATGCAGACGTACAGCGCGGTCGGTGATTGAAAGCCCCAGTCCCGAACCGCCGGCAGACCTTTCCCGAGCGTCGCCCACGCGGTAAAAAGGAAGAAAGATGTCCGCCAGAGACTCTTCCGGGACCCCTTTACCTCGGTCCCGCACTTGTATCACTGCTGTTTCGCCATGCGGTCCAGAAACAAGCTTCAAAGTAACATCCACGCAGGTGTCTTCCTGCGTATGGCTGAGCGCGTTGCGAATCACGTTCTCAGCCGCCGCACGAACCAATTGTGCGTCTCCATCCACCGTACAAGTGTCGGCGGACAAAATGACGACCCGTCGATTTCGGCTCTGCGCTTCGTAATCCGCATCGGCCACGATCTCCTGTACCAGGGAGCGAAGTTCTATCGGCTCGCCTTCCAAAACTTCCGCTCCACTTTCCAGTCTGGCAAGCTCGAGCAGGCTGCCGATTAAATGATTCAGGCGTTCCGACTCAAGATCGATCCGGTCAAGCGCGCTCGAAAATTCCGGGCCGGCATGTCGCCGCGCAAGTCCTAACGCCACGCACAACCGCGTCAGCGGCGAGCGTAGCTCATGAGAAATGTCGGAGATCAGGCGCCGTTGCGACTTCAACAAGGATTCGATCTGTTCCGCCATGTGGTCGAAGTCGCGGCTTAATTCTGCGAGTTCGTCTCTGCGTCCTTCATCATAGCCGCCCACACGCGCGGAAAGATTGCCGGTTGCCAGGCGGTGCGTCGCGGCTCGCAGGTGTCGTATAGGCGCCGTGATGTAACGCGCGAGCCAGAAACAGACCAGGCCGGCGATCGAAAGAATTGTCGCGCCACGCAGGATTTGAACTCCCAACGGCGCCCGCAAAACGTTGGCCACCGATTGAAGTTTCATCCCCGTCACGAAGACATAGCGGGTCCCGGTCGATCCAGTCGTTCTTCTCGCCACGTACTTAATTCCGTGGGACACGAAAAATTCGGTGTCGCTGGCCTGCAGAGCCCTTTGCGCAATGGCATCAGCCTCCAAGGGCGTGGGCTGCGATAGGATCTCTTTGCCCTCATCATCAAATAGATAGGCCTGCCAACTCAAAGTCGTTTGCAGGGAGCTAAGATAATCCGCCAGCGCCCCCATGCCGTGATCGTCCAGGACGTCTGCGGCGCGAGCCGCTACAATTGGAATTAGAGTCCTGTCCGACTGCTCGGATCGGTTTAGCGTAAAAACAGACTGAGTCGTCACCACCGAATAAATCAGCGTGCCGCTCACCAAAACCATGGCCAGCCAGAAGGAAAGAAAAATCTTCAGGAACAAGGTTCGCATTCTTTTTTGCCTTAACGCTTCCTGGATACGCCGGGGATTGCGTAAATGTACCCCACACTCCGCACGTTACGTATGCGATTGCCTCCATCAGGAGCAGGGCCTAATTTCTTCCGGAGGTTGCTGATGTGCACATCGATGCTTCGATCGATCGGCACGAAGTCGCGCCCCAACGCGCTTTTGACCAGTTCTTCTCGCGTTATCACCTGACCCGGTCTTTTCAGGAATGCGGCCAGGATGTCAAATTCCAGCGAAGTCAGATCCACTTCGCGATTCCCGCGGCGCACCGTGCGCGCGCGAATTTCCAATTCCAGATCGCCCAGAACCATGCGATCGGCGATCGGCGGAGAGACTTGCATGCTTCGCCGCAGAACCGCCTGTATGCGTGCGACGAGCTCACGCGGATTGAATGGTTTCGGAAGATAGTCATCGGCCCCAATTTCCAAACCCACGATCCGGTCCACGTCCTCGCCCCGCGCAGTCAGCATGATAATGGGCAATCGCGATTTGGCACGAATCTGCCGCAGCACTTCAAACCCTTGGATTCCGGGAAGCATCACATCCAAAATAACCAGGGAGTATTCCCCGGAAAGCGAACGATCCAAGCCTTGCACACCGTCGCAAACCGAATCCACCCGAAATCCTTCCGGGATCAGATACTCGGCAACCAACTCGCAGAGCTCGGCGTCATCGTCCACCACCAGAATGCGCGGGCTCGGCCATTCGGTCGTCTTTTCAGTTCCAACCTGCTCGACCAATGGATTCGTCACTCGTTTGTCCCCGTGGTTCTGCGGGATTCCTGCCGCAATTTTACCTCATCGGGCCACGGACTGTTTAGCCCGGCGCACACCGATTCAAGCTCTGGGCTAAAAGCCACTCCAATCGTCGCAACTCATTTGAACAAACTTTCAGATACAATAGCGCGGATTCGCGAAAACGGCGATAGGATGCCAAGGCGTTCGCGAAATTTCGGCCGAGGCCGCTATGTTCCGTCCCGCTGGCGGAAAAATTCGAAGATACGATGACTAGATCGTTACAACATTCTTATTGGCGCATCTTTTTCTTGCTGGTCTTTTTAGCGCCGGTTATGACGCGCGCAAACCCTTCGCTGCTTTCCGGTCAGAAATCGCCGGAGTCGGAAGGTTTTGCGATTGATCTGAAAGCGACGGAAGAAGATGTAACCAGAGCAGTTCAGGAGGTCGTTGAGGATCAAATGATTCACGGCACCTCGGTATATGCGCGCGAGGACAACCTAACAGAAGCCGAATCCGCGACATCGTCCGCATATTATGGAGCCTGGCAAGGCCCTGGCCACATTTTCTACAAGATTCGCCGCGGAGCTCTTTCCCCAAAACACTTCAAAAACTCTAACGACATGGGCACCATCACCGTTCGATATGTGGTCCAGGCCGTTACGCCCAATCGAACTCACTTGCAGATCGACGCGGTATTTGTGGAAGACGCTATGCACAAGGTGCATCCCTCCGACACTACCGTCGAGACCAGCGAATTCGCCGAAATCAATGCGCGCCTCCTTCAGATTCACAAGGAAGAACAACAGACCGCGGAGCTTGTAAAACAAAGACAAAAGGACGACCAAGCGCGCGCCGCGGCAAAAGTGCGCGACCAGGAACTGGCCCGCCTGAACTCAGCGGAAGCTTCTCTGCGCGACTTGCAAGCTCAGGCGCACCAGCTCCGCCACGATGTTGAGGTCAGAGTCAAAAACCCAAACACCGAGCTCAAGGCCTCTCCATTCCAACGTGCCGCCAAACTCCAATCTCTTACGGAAGGCACCGAAGTTGTCATCGAGATCATCACGCCGTATTGGTACGGTGTGGAAACTGACCAAGGACAGCGCGGATGGCTCCGGCAAGACCAGGTAGAGCCCTTACCGTGAAAAAATTTTCCGGACTGCCGTTTTTCGCCTCGCATTTGCTCCTCGCCATCTTCTTAGTTGCCGGCCATGCTGCGGCGCAGGCCAAACCCGTTGCGCGGACCTTCTCCAACCCGATCTCTGAGGTTCAGCAGGTGGTCGATGATGTAAAGTCTTCATCCAGCGGCCGTCTGCCCATCCTGGAAGGTTTCGTCGACGTGGGCGACCAACCGCTGAACGGTTACGAACGTGGCTACTACGTGTGCACTCTTCAGGTGCTCCCTGCGGCCAACGGCGGCGCTACGGTCCAAGTCACCTCGAAAATAACGGCTTGGTACACTGACCCGGAATCGGCGCGCTCCGGTTATCGCGAACTCAATTCCAACGGCCACGTCGAGACCGACTTGCTCGATCGCATCGAAGACGCCTTGGCGCACAAGGCCACTCCGCATGCGCCGGGTTCCACCATTCGCATACCTCCAGCCGGCCCGTTGTACACGCCTCCGCCGGCCAACCAGCCCAGCCCGAAAACTCCGGCCACGGCCGCTGCACCGGCCACTCCTCAACCCGCGGCCAACAGTTCACCCAATGGCGAATCATCGTCGAACAAAAATGCCCCCGCGGCGCCCGCGCTGCCCGGCCGTACCGCCAACACACCCGCAGCAACGCCCGCGAATGCAGCCGCTGGAGAAAGTTTGGAGTCCATACAAGCCCGCCGCGCAATCGCGGAAGAAAGAGCGCGCCAAATTAGCGCGGACATCAAGGGTCTAGAAGAGATTCAACAGAATCAGGTGCGGCCGGTCGATCTCGTGATTGTGACTAAGCCGGGAGTATCAGTTTTCTCCAAGCCCGAAGAAGGCGCTCCCGTCTTGTTTACCGCGGAGCAGGAAGACGAATTTCAAATCCTCGGCCTGGAAGGCGCTTGGGTCCACGTGGAGATTTCCGGTGCGTCTCGGGGTTGGATGCGGCGCTCCCAAGTGGAATTGCCGTCGAGTTACGGCGGGTCCGGCGCAACGAAAGCCACCGCCACTGCCGCTGCGTCACCCGCGACCGCCGATCTTTTCAAGGTCGCGCGAGAAGAGACCAATACCTTCAGCGGCAAGTGGGATCCGCTGCAAGGAAAAACAGTAAGGGTAGTTTGGGTTGAGCCTGCGGAGGGAGCTTCGTCCAGTCCAGCCGAGAAACGAAAGTTCGCGAAATATCTATTGCTTAAAGCTTACAAAGATATGGCCTCCTCCGATCAGAAGGTTTTCGGAGTCGTAGTTGTGTTTGACTCCGCGGATGGCGGCCAAATCGCCGCGACGATGGAAAGCCTGAAGGCGCTGCAGGACGGATCGACGTCTGACGCCGCCTTCTGGAAAGCCGCCTCTCTCGATCCTCCCGAAGCGTTTCAGGATGCCGCGAAGTCTTAAAGGCAGTAAGGATCTTGTCTCCGCGAGCTCACCCTAACGGCCTGCCGCCCGGCGAATGGCCTTCGTTTCGACTGCTTTGGGCCTTGCTTCGTGAGTCGCGGCGATATTGCTGGCCCCGGTTTGCTGAAAAATGTTGCGAGCCTGGTCCGCTTTCTCGCGCGTTTCAGTGTGCACGGAGACGAGTAGTCCACCCTTCTTCAGCCGGTCTTCGTAGAGCTTCGCTTCATCCTCCGGAATTCCGGCTCCGACCAGAACACCGACCGCTCCACCTGCCGTCGCGCCGGCGAATGCTCCCAACAAAGGTCCAGCAACTAGCAACGCCCCAATTCCGGGGATGGCAATCGCTGAAAGCGCCGCCACCAGACCGAGGGATCCGCCTAAAGCGGCCCCAATTCCCGCTCCCGTTGCAGCCGCCTGCGGAGCTTTTGTATTTTTCGCATCAACATCCTTCGATCTTCCCGAACTGATATCCTTGGTATCTTTGGATGTGAGGTCTTTCACTTTTTCGTTTACGTTCTTTGGCTCTCGTGCTTCTAGATCCTCGGCTTTGGTTGCCCCTTGTTCGCCCGGCAGTACCACCGAGATGTCTGCATCACGGAAGCCGGCGGATTGAAATTGTTCTACCGCCCGGCCCGCTTGTTCGCGGTCGAAATACACGCCAAAAACGGCCATTTTCTTCTCAGTCATTCTCGCCTCCTCGGCGTTGTGGCGGCGGAGTTTGCAAACGCGCGCTCGGTACGCCACACGTTCCCATCCAGCTCGAAAGGCTACTCCGGTCCTGCGCGTCATCAATACAGCGAAGTCCCTAGATTCCTCCAAATATTCTTGTGTCACAATCTCTCGCGCAGTTTGGTGGGGACCGAATGACACTCGGACTGCCCTATAGGATACTCTCCACTCGTCGCACGTTCGGGGGCAACAATCAGCAATGGCGCTATCGGCACAATCGTTCTGGCTATTTATCCTCGCGATTCCCATCGCGTCCGTCGCCTGGACTATCACTCACGAAGAGGTATTTAGCGAGGCTCGCCATTGGTGTGAAAAAAACAGCAAAGAATGTCGCACGCTTCTACAGCGCAAGTTTTTCTACCTCTTTACATGTGAATATTGCTTTAGCCATTGGGTCACGGCCTTTTTCCTGATTGTCACTCGCTTCAAATTATTATTCACCGATTGGCGCGGCTATTTGATTTCCGGCTTCGCGCTGGTCTGGGTTGCTAACGTTTACATGAGTTTTTTCGCGAGAATCCGCCTCGACGTGAAACGCGAGCGTGTCGAGATAACCGCCCAAGAAAGAGCTGCGGGCGAAGACGCGGCTGACTCAAAGAAGCCCGCTTGAAACTTTGTTGCAGTAAGAGACCTGATCGAGAGGAGCTTCCGGTAAGAACGGGATCTCTAGGCCGAATGGTTCAAACAGTTTTGTCTTTCGAATAGCAGATCTGCTCTAGGTTGCACTCCAGGCACTTGGGCCTGCGCGCCTGGCACACTTTTCGCCCATGCCAAATCAGCTGGTGAGAAAACAAAATCCATTTTTCATGCGGAATCACCTGGATCAAATCTTGCTCAACCTTCTTGGGATCCGCATTTTTTGTCAGGTCCAGCCGTCGCGACACGCGCAGCACGTGTGTATCAACCACCACTCCTGAAGCAATTCCAAACGCGGTGCCCAGGACAACATTCGCCGTCTTCCGTGCCACTCCCGGTAGCTTTAGAAGTTCTTCCATCGTCTTCGGCACTTCGCCGTGCAGTTGTTCGACGATCTGCTTGCTTGCGCCGATGATCGATTTCGTTTTGTTGCGGAAAAAACCTGTGGGCCGGATATCTTGTTCTAATTCTGCCGGATTCGCATAGGCGAACGCTTGCGCGTTTGGATATTTCTTGTAAAGCGTCTCGGTCACCTGATTTACGCGCACGTCCGTGCATTGCGCCGAAAGTATCGTCGAGATCAGAAGCTGAAAAGGATTTTCATGCGTAAGAGCGCAGGTCGCATCCGGATACGCTTCGTCAAGTTTCTCCAAGATCAGGCGAACGCGCTGCGGATTATTGCCGCGCATTCCGCTGCCGCGCCCCAATGCTCTAGCCGACGCAGACTTCCCGGCGTCTCGGTTCCTCCCGATCTTTTTCTTCGTAATTTTCTTCGGCTTTTTCCGCATCCGGCGAAAAACTATATCATGGACGGACTAGCCTTCCACCTGTACTCGGTTTCAAACGCCGTGAGTATCGCGGCTTACACCGCGAAGAACAGGTTCTGCGCGAACGGCCATTCCCTATCGAACCATTGGCCGGCGCAGCGATAACCGGTGCGTTCGCCCATTTGCGGAACTTCCTGCGGATTGTATTTATGCGAGCTTTCCGTCCAGATCGTTTCGCCATCGCGTAAAAGAAAACTGAATCGAGCCTTGCGAAGCGTCACGCGCTGCCATTTCGTTGAACGCAGATGCATTTCCACGCGCCGCTCCGCGTCGTCGTAGCGCACGATATGCTGAATGTGCGACAGATCGAAGTTTCCATCCAACTCACGATTGATTCGCGCCAGAAGATTCTTGTTAAATGCCGCGGTAACGCCCGCCGCATCGTCGTAGGCCCTCAGTAATTGCGGTACTGGTTTTTCCAGGTCGGTAGCCAGCAACAGTGCGTCGCCGGCAACCAGAATCTTGCGCACTTCGCGAAGGAACTGGTCGCCCGCCGGCCGGTCGAAATTCCCAATCGTGCTGCCGAGGAAGAGCACCAGAACATGTTCACCCTCGCGCCGCCGCGCCGCTACTTCCTGCAAGCCATCCAGATACGCGCGCTCGAATCCAACGATGCTTACGCGATCCATTTCGCCGAGTTCTTGCTGGCAACGGTGCAGCGCGCTGCCTGAAATATCGATGGGATAATAATTCACGCGTTGGCGCCGCGAAAGCGCTTCCAACAAAAACCGCGTCTTTTGTCCGCTGCCGCTGCCCAGCTCTGCCACCACAAACGCCCCGTTGAGACAATTGATGATGTCGGGCGCATAACGCTTCAGAGAACGCATCCCTGCCCGGCTCAAACCGTACTCCGGCAGCAGGCAAATTACGTCGAAAAGCGCCGAGCCCACTTCATCGTACAAATATTTTGAAGGCAGCTCCTTTTGCCCCGGCTGCCCAAGTCCCACTATTACGTCTGACGAAAATTCAGCCAAGGCCTGGCTTGCGACCGTTGAAGTCGAAGGCGCCATTCGCGGAGCGGTTCCCATTTCTATTCCTCCACACAACGGAACGTGGCATATGCATACGGATAATGCGGTTGAAACCAATTTCGGAACGATCGCCGCACCATGCAAGAATCGGTGCGCGCAGAGCCGCCCTTCATCACAAAATGTTTGCCGTCAAAAAAATCCGCGGAATAGCCGCGATAAAACGGAAAGGGTTCGAACCCATTCAGCGGACCAAATAGCGTAGACGTCCATTCCCAGCCGTTGCCCAATAGATCGAAAACGCCGAAAGCGCTAGCTCCCGCGCAATGCGCATCCACCGCAGTAGGATCCCACCGCTGATGATGAAAATTTCCATGATGGTTTTCCGGCCCCGCATCGCCCCACGGATACATTCGCTCGCCGCCCTCCGGCGTGCCGTAAGCCGCGCGATGCCACTGCGCCTCCGTCGGCAATTTTTTCCCAGCCCAGCGCGCAAAAGCCGAAGCCTCCGCGTGACTCACGTAAACCGGCCAGGATTCCGGCAGCGGCATCGTTCCAAACATCGCGCGATAGTTCCACTGCGTCGCAGGGTCAGACGCGGACGCATTCGATAAATTCGAATCAGCCCTACGCGACCAGAAAAATGGATGGTCGAGTCCCCGCTGAGTCTTCCAAGCCCAATCTTCCGGCGCCCAGTATTTTGAATCCTCGTATCCGCCAGCCTGAACAAACTTCAAGTACTCGCCATTCGTCACCGGAAAAACATCGATCGAGAAACTCGGAACAAAAATTTCCTCCGCCCCGAACTCGTTATCCCAGCCGAATGCTCCATCGGTTCCTCTGGGCTGTCCGAGCGTAGCGTCTCCCGCGGGAATCAGCGCTTGCCTTCGCTCCGGCGACGGACTTGTATCCGCCGACGGCAAAGGCTGCGGCGTTTTTCTGTCAACCGGCAAATTGTGCAACAGGTAAGCCAGAGTCTCCGCATGCATCAATCGATGCTCGATGGCAACTTGCAGCAGCGTCCCATCCAGTAGCGCCGGTTCCTGCGAACTCAAGCCGTTGCGGTCGCGCAATTTGGAATCCAGCCGTTCGCGCACGTCACGTTTGTATCTTTCCACCACGCCAATGTTCGGCCAATCGCTCGGGACGTCTGTCGGCAATCCGCCATCCACCGGATCGATTCCAAACGCAAACAGTTTGTCCAAAGCCGTATCTTGCGATTGCAATCCCAGCGCACCGCTCAGCAAGTTCCGGTCAAACGCCTCAAGATGTCCTAGATAAAAAATCAGCCGATGTCTTTCAGGAATGGGCCGGTCGTAAAACGAGTTGGGCGGCAGAAGATTGAAAAGACTATCCGTGCGTGCGCGTGCTTCGTCCAACCTGGCAAGCAGTGATGGTTGTAGAACAATTGCGGAACGAGCGGTCGCCATAATTCACCCAGGATTAATGCGAGCCTTTCGTAGCCCTGAGCTGTGGAAGCCAGGAGCCTGGAGGGTCGCACCAGCATTAGACGCTGTCCGGCGCCCAAAAGTGGCAACTATCGAGCGGCCAGGACCCCCAGCATACTTCTAAAGGCCTTGCCGCGGTGACTATAAAGATTTTTCTCCCGGTTGGTAAGCTCTGCGTAGGTCCGGCCCAGTTCCGTGAACAAGAAAATCGGATCGTACCCAAATCCATTTGTGCCGCGCGGCGCTTCCGTCAGCATGCCTTGCGCGAAATCGGAAGTCACTGCAAGCACACGCCCCTGCCTCGCAATCGCAGTAACGCAAACGAACTTCGCGCCCCGCTCGTCGCCCTTCTTATTTTTCATTTCGCGCAGCAGCTTGTTGATGCGATCCTGGTCCGTCGCATTCACCCCGGCGTAACGCGCGGACCGCACTCCCGGCACGCCGCCCAACGCAGGAACCACCAACCCCGAGTCGTCCGCCAAAACGCATTCCTCTGTGAAGCGGCTGTAATACTGCGCTTTCCCCGCTGCATTCTCCGCAAACGTGGGCGCCGTTTCCTCAAACTCTTCAATCCCGCTGAAATTTGGTAGTCCGACAAGATCAATTACGGATTCGCTGGCAAGCTCGCGATATTCCCGCAGCTTGCCAGGATTAGAAGACGCCAGGAGCAGTTTCATGTAGCGCGATACTCCGTATCGGCCGTATTACCGCGCGTGACTCACAAAATTCATGTGCAACAATTCATGCTGCGCCTGCGTGAGCTTGCGAATTCCTCCCGCCGCCAAAGCCAGCAGCAATTCCAGCTCGCGCTGAGTATAGGGCCGCCCCTCCGCGCTCGCTTGCACCTCCACAAATTCTCCGCTTCCCGTCATCACCACGTTCATGTCCACTTGTGCTCGCGAATCCTCTTCATAGGCGAGATCGAGCAGCAATTCATCCTTCACGATACCCACACTGATAGCCGCCAGCGAATCGATCAGAGGAACTCTACGCAGCATCCCTCCCGCGACCATGCGCTCGAGTGACAGCGCCAGCGCCACAAACGCTCCCGTAACCGAAGCGGTCCGCGTGCCGCCGTCCGCTTGGATCACGTCGCAGTCTATCCAAACCGTTCGCTCGCCCAGCGCTTTCAAATCCGTCACCGCGCGCAGCGTTCGTCCAATCATGCGTTGAATTTCCAGCGTTCGCCCGGATTGTCGCCCCCGGCTCGATTCACGCGGCGTGCGATTCTCCGTCGAGCGCGGCAGCATCCCATACTCGCCGGTCACCCAGCCTTTGCCCGAACCCTTCAAAAATGATGGCACTCCATCTTCCAGCGTGGCCGTCACAATCACGCGCGTCTGTCCTGCTTCAATCAACGCGCTGCCTTCCGCATGAGGAATAAAGTCCGGCGTGATTTTCACTGGCCGCAGTTGATCGGCCGCGCGTCCGTCTGCTCGCAAGATAAAACTCCTTCCTTGATTTGAAACTGGCGTGCTCGATCTTCGGTGTTAAGTGTGACGACTACGGCCGCAGGTGTCAACACATCGTAAAAGTCAAACGCCCCTATTACTTTTTCGTCCCGCTCGTAGTGGCATTTGCCGCAGGCGCGCTCGGACTTTGCGCGCCAGGAGGATTTAGATCGAAGAATCCCGTCAGATCCACATGGCCTGCCAGAGTTTCCACTTCCTGCCCATGTATCAATATTTTCAGGCGGCTGAGCCCCGGCACGTTATTCTCGAGAGTGTTTCTGATCGAATCCACGGCCATTTCTTCGCTCAATATTCCCGACGGCATTTCTGCAGACAGCGCTTCGGAAAAATCCGCGATCGCTGTTCCGTCCGGCAGGATGTAAAAGCCAAGTACTACCGCGTCGGCAGGAAGCGTGCGCTGGTCCGCGGTCGGTGCGTCGGTAATAAGTTCGTTCAACACCTGCTTGCCGCGTTTCACTGGGTCTGCTGAGAGTGCCAAGGCTACTTGAACTGGCGCAATCTTATCCGGCCCCGCAGCCCAGAAAATTTTTGCTTGGGTTCTTGCGTCCGTCGGTGCCGAGGTAGTGGTCGCCAGAAGTTCGCGCCGGGCCTGTTCCTCGCTGGTTGGATTCTCCTTCAGCCCCTTGATGCGCCGGTGCAGGCTGCGCAGGCTGATCAGTCCGATCAGCACAGCCACGCTCAGAATCGCCAAAGTAATTTTCAGGTTGCGAGGCATTATCTTGTTCCTGGAATTCCCGATGGCCCCCCGGCCGGCCGCGTCGAGGTGATGCTGTGCGCGACGGCAGTCGCCACCGGCTCCGCCATTTCTACCAGTTGATTCGGATTAGACACTGCCACGTTTGAGATCTCGATCGCCACCGCCGGACCTGCCACCGAACGCAATCCTCGAACCGCCACTCCGGAAGACACGGCGGGCGATCCCGAAAACCGCAGCGTCAAATCCGTCTGCAATAGATCCGCCAAATGATGGCTGGCATCAACAAAAGGACGCTGCGCTTCCTCCCATTCCAACAGGCTTGTCGTTTTTCGCGGTGTGAGCGGAAGCGAGTTTGCATTGCTGCTGATTGCATTGGTACTCGCCGGCGTTTCTGAAAATTGGTAGAAATAAGCTCGCGCCGTGTTCGGCGTTCCGGTGGAAGAAATATGAAAACTGATAAAAATCACGTCGCGATACGCATTAGCGATCGCCGCCCGGTCATCGTACGACGGATTTGAATCATCATTTCGCGTCATCACCACGCGAAATCCCTCGCGCTCCAGCGCATAACGCGTAATTCGCGCCATCAGCAGGACCATATCTTTTTCGATCACTCCGCTTTGTCCGCGCGCTCCCGTATCGGTTCCGCCGTGCGCTGGATCAATTACGATCACCGGCCCGGTATGCACTGGCGGTTGTGGTACTACCTGCCCGGGAACGCCAGGAGGAGGAGCGGCTTGCTGCGGTGGCACATTGGTGGCTGGCTGTCCTTGCTGCTGCAGAGACGCCGCAGAAGCCTGCAAATTTCCTCGAGCCGGCCGTGGTGTTGCCGTTAAAACAAAAGCGCTCCCCAAGGAAATAATTGCCACGAATGTAAGTGAATTTCGCACGCAAAAGAGAATAGCAGAAATGAAGAAGTGTCCATCCACCAAGAAGGGAATTCGTTGACGATTAAGCATCCTCGCGAATTATGTCCGCGGCTTTCTCCGCAACCATGATGGTCGGTGCATTCGTATTTCCGGCGATAATGCGCGGCATGATCGAGGCATCCACCACCCGTAGTTTTTCGATTCCGCGAACGCGCAGCCCCGCGTCCACCACCGCCATCGAATCATTTCCCATTTTGCAAGTTCCTACCGGATGATAAAGCGTCTCCGCCTCCCGCCGCACGAATTCGGCGATTTCAGGGTCGGTCTGCGCATTTGTCCCTGGATGCAACTCGGCCCCGCGGTAAGCTTCAAATGCTTTTGAGTGCGCGAGCTCCCGCGAAAGCCGAACCCCGTGGACCACGACCCGCATATCCGCTTCGGTAGAAAGATAGTTCGCGCGGATCGCCGGTGGCGCCAGCGGATTCGTCGAACGCAGAGAAATTTCGCCCCGGCTTTCCGGAGTAATCAGCGTAGGCCCGAAGCCAAAGCAGTGTTCCTTTCGCGGTGTAAGCCCGTGGTTCACATAATAAGCCGGGCCAAATAGCAGTTGCAGGTCCGGTTCAACGAGTTCGCTCTTTGTGCGGAGAAATATTCCCGCTTCCGCCACATTCGATACCAGAGGCCCGCGCTTGAACAAAAAATACTTCAAGAGATTCGGCACTGACTCGGCGCTGGCGAGCGACACCGGCTTGGTGCAAAGATAGCCGACTGAAACCATCACATGATCTTGAAGATTTTTGCCCACACCCGGCAGGTCGTAAGCCGGTTGTATGCCGGCTTTTTTTATTTCATCCGCTGGCCCGATTCCTGAGAGCAACAGCAGTTGCGGCGAATTGATCGTGCCGCCCGAAAGAATCGTCTCGCCTTCAGCCCGCGCTTCCTCCGAAACGCCATCACGAATATAAGCGACTCCCACTGCGCGTCCTTTTTCCATCAACACTTGCGTTGCATGTGCGCCGGTCAATACAGATAGGTTCGCGCGTCGGCGAGCTGAATTCAGATAAGCGTCGGCCGCGCCATGACGCTTGCCGTTCCGCTGCGTCACTTGATATAGACCGACGCCCTCTTGATTCTCGGCGTTGAAGTCCGCATTGCTCGGTATTCCAAGCTCACCGGCGGCAGATAAAAACGCGCGCGTCAGAATGTTTACGTATCGCAAATCCATCACGTTCAATGCACTCTCGGTGCCGTGATACGCAGACGCGCCGCGCGCTTGGTTCTCCGACTTTTTGAAGTAAGGCAGGACGTCCGCAAAACCCCAACCAGGATTCCCCGAACTTTTCCAATAGTCGTAATCAAGCGCATTTCCGCGCATGTATATCATCGCGTTGATCGCGCTCGACCCACCCAGCATTTTCCCGCGTGGCCAATACAAACGCCGTCCATTCAAATGTGGTTCAGGCTCCGTGGAATAATTCCAGTCCACGGAGGTTTTGTATAACTTTGAAAAGGCTGCTGGTATACGCGATTCTCTGGGGGTGCTTGGATCGCCTGCCTCGAGTACAAGCACGCGCACGTGGCGATCTTCTGTCAGTCGAGCGGCCAGAACACACCCGGCCGACCCCGCGCCAACGATGATGTAATCGTAAGTATTTGTTTGCTTCGTCACGCCTGCGGCGAGGTTAAACGATTAGGACAAAATACGCAGCAGCAAGTTACAAGAAGCTTGGTTCGTGAATTCGCGGTGAGAGAAGCGCTACGCAGCTTTGCGCTGCTTGATGGCAGTCGCGACCCACCCATCTTTCTTCACAGCGGCGCTTCCCCAATAAGTCAAAAATCCGCCGACAATAAGGAGGAACCCAAAAGAAAGCCCGTTCATGCCGAAAATATGTTCGGATTCGCCGTGAACCATCGCAAAGCCCAGCAGAAACACCGGGCACACGCCCAATAATATGGCGCCCGGCAGACCGCCCGGAACTTTGAACGGCCGGCGCAGATTCGGCTCCTTGATGCGAAGCGCGACTAGCGCCACGAACTCAAGCGTCAGGCTCATTCCGTACAATAAAATGTCCAGCGTCACCAGTCGCTCGAATCCCAGCCCCAGACACATGGCCCAACCGGCCGCGCAAACCACGATCGCTACCCAGGGCGCACGCGTCTTCGGATGCAGCTTTTGAAATACCGCCGGCAGCATCCCATCTTGTGACATCGCCAAAGGCAGCCGCGAATAACTCATCACCAGCGCATTGAACATTCCAAACGCGCTCATCATTCCGCCCAGCACCAGCGCTACGCGAAACCCTCGTGCGACCAATGGGCCCCCTACTAATCCGCCCATCATTCCCGCGAGGTCAGCCCACGATCCTGTCTCAAATGCCGACGAGGGCACTCCTGTCAGCCACATGGCCGCGAACGGCAAAACATAGCTCAGCGAAACGACCGCCACCGCCAACAGCATCGCTCGGGGATACGTTCTCTGCGGTCGCTTCACTTCCGTCGCAATCGTGGAAGCGTTGTCCCACCCCATGTAATTCCACATGCAGATCAGCAGGCCGCCAACGAGACCCACGGTAGAAGTTGTCGGTGTCGTGGTCACACCCGAGAGCGCCCCTATTTTGGTTGGCGCGATCACAACAATCAGCGCAAAGGGAGCGGACAGCAGGAAGAACAGCCAGAGCGAAGTGGTCGCTACCACGCGAATTCCCGCAATGTTCATGAGCGCGCAAACGGTCACAACACCCAACCCAACCATTACGCCGCGATGTCCCACGCCGAACCAGGGAATCAGCCTGGAAAGATAAGCCACGAACAATGTGGGATAGATCGCCATATCAAAGATACTGGCAACCAGCGAGAGCCAGGCTTCTTGAAATCCCCAAAAATTCCCCAGACCGCGCCGGACCCAAGCGTAAAACCCGCCCTCTGCAGGCAGCGCCGCGGAAAGCTCGCCAATCATATAAGTGGTCGGCAAGCTCCAAATCAGCGGAGTCAGTAATAGCAGCAGAATTCCCAGGCCGTAGCCTGCGCCGTGAATGATGTCTTCGGTTCCGTACGTTCCTCCGGACACCATGAAGAAGGTCGCCGCCACTAGCGGCCAGAGTGTTAGCTTGGCAGTGCGTCTTGTTTGGGGAATCGCCCGGGCGGGAAATTGGGCTGGGAGGGATACAGTGCTCAATTTATTGTCGCGTCCTCCATACAGCGACCCTCGCGCTCTTTTCTGCGTGTTTGGCGCGAGTTCGCATTGTGCAGAATACGGATATTCTTCTGTGATGCAAGGGAAATCCGCATCTTGAGCAAATTTTTTTCGCGGAACGTTTTGATTCGTCACCTCACCGTGCGCGTCTGCGACAAACCGCCGGAGAAAACTCTAGATGTAGTTCGCAGAAGACTGTAACTGATTGCGCGGGGACCCGAACTTTGAACGAGGTCGGCACCCGGATTGTAAGCGCTGCCCAAAAGCTCGCAATGCGCAAACGCCGTCGCGGTTCACTTTTTGTCGATTGATGAAGCTGTAGCTTCCGAGAAAAGAAGCGGCTCCGTCGCTTGGAAGTTCCCATCGTCTCGAGCTCCGTCTCGAATTGCGTAGCGCACTCGGTCGAGGTAGCGCCCGTAACGTGGACGTCTCGCAAAAATGTCGACGTAAGAGGCTGACATGCCGCTGGCGTTTTGAGCTCAATTTGGAGCAAGGACCCAAAGGCCATGCGGGCGCGCTCCAGAGCGAGACAGAGGAAGAGTTTGCCCTCGGTGAAGCACTGAATGTGAAAACCTCTTCCTACATGCCATTTTTTAGCATTCTCTAATTACAGTTATATCAATCACTTGCGAGTGGCGGCTTTGGAGTCCCAATTGCCATACCTTGTGCAACGCCTGCGAGCGCGATTATCGTGCCGCAAAGAGGGGGCGGAGCTAAGGGGTTTGATTATGAAGATGATCACAAGATTTATCACATTAGCGGCGCTCCTCTTGCTATCAGTCGCTACGGTCAAGGCTGATTCCGGCCAAACAGTTTCTTACACGCTCACGGGAGCGACCGACGCGACTTTCACCGTGTCTATGGATACTCCGACTTCGCCTACGCCGGAGCTCTCGGGGAGTTACTTTTTTATGGTCCAGCCCACCAACCTCGTCGTTGACGGCACATCGATGAGCGACACCATCGTCTTCTTCAACTTGTCCGACCTTGGCGGGCTGAACAGCGTCTTCGACGCCCTGCCGGATCTGGGCGGGCCGCAGCTTTATTCGGGTAGTGAGTCCGATCCGACCTTGCTTACCGGTGTTTTCAATCTCTACGACCTGGAAACGGGAGCTTCCTACACCCTCACTGCGAATGCGGTCCCGGCTTCGATGCCGGAACCGACCACTACAATCATGTTGTTAGCGGGTCTGTTTGCGGTCGGTCTGGGATTGAAGCGGCGCTCAGTGAATCTGTCCGACGTCAACTAGCTCGATCCTTTTGGCAGTCCAAATCGAGGCAAGCTTTGCGGTGAATTTTCTGACGCAAAGCTTGCCTCGTCCAATTTGTAAGGCGCTTTACTGCGCAATTCCTCTAAGACATCCCCGCTAACGGACTATGCCTTTTTCTGCAATTCCGTCAGGGCCGCTAAAACCTCCTCGCTGTGTTTGCCGGGATCCACGTCGAGATATTCCTTCACGATCACACCGTCGGGATTGATCAGAAAAGTGTGCCGTGCGGATAGTTTCTTCACTCCGAAGTTCATGATCGAGCCGTATTCTTCGGAGACTTTGTTGTCCGAATCGGAAAGGAGCTTAAAGTTCAAGCCTTCCTTGGCGCAGAACTTCTGATGCGAATCCGTGGTATCCGCGCTGACGCCCAGGATCACCGCGTCTTTCTGCTGATATTGCGCCAGGTCGCGCTGGAAGTTGTGAGCTTCCGTGGTGCAGCCGCTGGTAAAGTCCTTGGGATAAAAATAGAGCACCACCCACTTGCCGCGATACTCGTGCAAGCTCACCGGGGCGCCCTCCTGGGAGTTCAGGGTGAAGTCGGGCGCGGACGCTCCGGTGGCGGGGGCTTTGTCGCCGGCGTGCCCAATGGTGTAACTCACGCCGAACAAAACCGCCAAAACCAGGACTACAACAATTCGGCGTTTTCCAAATCTCGAATCGCTCATCTTGTTTAGCCTCCTATTGTTACTTGGTCGATTATGACGCGTGGCGGCCAGCGTCAATGCTAAATTTTTGTAAAATAATCGGCCTGCCGCCGGCGAACCTATGCCGGCGCATGTTTATTTTTGGGATTACGCAGGTTGACGGCCACCGATTTGCTCCTGCACGCTTTGCCGGAATTGCTGCGGGTGGGCGATCATCACGAAGGACTCGGGAGTGCCGCCGGTGCCGTGGATAAGGACGGACCCATAGCCGAAGATTCGCCCCAGAAAAGTTTCCGTGACGCCAATGCTCTCGACTTTGTTGAGCATGAGGTCGAGCGTTCGGCGGCTGGCCATTCCGGTTTTGATCAGGACGCGACGGTTGGTGACGGCCATCTCCGTGGCGTTCCGCTTGGCCAATCCCCAGGCGAAGATGATGACTGCGATCAGGACGAGGACGGTGCCAAAGATGGTCATGCCGCCGGGGCCGAGGGAGGACTCGAGGGAGGGGATGTCGCCGTGCCCGTTTTTCGCGGCGACCGCGTCGAGCAGCAGGGCGACGCCCGGAATTCCCAGGAGCAGGCTGAGGAACAATGGGCCCAGCAGGACGATCCAGTGGTGGCGCGTTTCAAAAAGAAGCGTCTCGCCGGGGACCAGACTTTTAGTGATGTAACTCATCGAATCCTTGCGCGATTTTCGTGAAATTCTGGTGCACGGTTACATGTGGTTGTGGCCCCGGGTAGAAATTCCCGCGTCCTTTGTTTTCTGTGAGTTACGTCGCTTTCTACATTTTGGCCAGAACCGGGTAGAAATGCGATGGCTGGAACCGAAATCTTCTCCCAAAATGCCTCGTTTTTCCGTGGAGCGCATCCGGCATTTTGAGAACTATCGCCGGCGGAATCCCGGCCTGGTAAAAGGTCTGGAATTTGGCGGTTTGGTTTTGAGAAATCGCGGCCAGAGGGAGGCCCCGCGAGCCGGAAAGGATTCGGAGGGAGTAGCGCGGTTGCGTTCTGTTGAAGGGCCCGATGCTGTTCTATTTGAATCACGCGGAACGGTAGCATGTTGATTTACGAAAAACAAGGAGTGGTATGTGTGGACGGGCTAGTACTCGACGCGGTTCGGGGCGCATTTCGGCAATCATGATCGGCACACTGGATGCGGGGCTGGGATTGAAAGTTTCAGCGCATACTTGACAGGGCAACGTCAAGAACCGCACCTTTCAAAACCGAAGAGTGCGGAACCTGAAAAAGATACCCCACTCACCTCAGTGGTGTGAAGTTAGCCCCCCGCCTGACATGTTGGGCTAACTTCTGTCGCGCCTAGGGCCTCTGTGTGTAACGTTTGCACCGCCGGGGGAGAATTCAAAAACGCCAGCAAGATGCTGGCGCTACAAAGTTGGACAAAAAAAGGCGGGGAGCCTTACTGCGCTCTCCGCCTTTGTGTTGGGTTGATTTTGATTTGTTAGTCTTTGCCGGACGCCGTCACAGTTTGCGGGCTGCCTCCGCCGTTGTCGTAAACGTTCAGCGTAGCGGGATTAGCCGCCCCGGCACTACCCGATGGCGAATTGAACTGCACCGATATCGTGCAGTGCTGGAGATTCGTGAGCATCACCGATCCGTTGAGGCACGTACTGTAGCTGGGCGAGGCACTATAAGGAAGTATCTCGTATGCAGCAGCACCCGTGCCGGTTATTGACGGCGAGCTGAAGGTTAACGTCGTAGTTCCTTCATTGGTGACTGTCACCGAAAGAATTTTCGAGCTGCCTCCTGTCACTATACCAAAGCCCAGCGAGCCAGTGATTTTCACTTCCGTGCCGGCTCCGGTCAGTGGTAGCACCAACGACGTGTTGTGCATGTCCCCCGTGAACGACGCCGTGACAGTCCCGGTGATCGTCCCCAGCGTTGTGCCTGGAGCAAACGCTAAGTTGAAGTAGCACGGTGCAGTTTTCGTTACGGCCGTGTTACCGGTGATGTTGCACGCAGGGCTTACTCCCGTGGTGTTCAGACTAAAGTTTGCGCTCGGGCTAGCGACGAGGCCGGTCAGAGTCAGCGTCCCTGTTCCCGAATACTTGAACTCGACCTTTGTGTTCTTGCTGACTGTGCTGATCTGCGTGTTCGCAAAGGTCACTGAAGTGGGAGCGAATGCTTCGTAGCTGGTTGCCGTCCCGGTGATGGCGACCCCCTGTGGGCTTGAAGGATCGCTATCCTTGAGCAGCAGGGTAGCGGTCTTCGCGCCTGCGGTGGTTGGGTCAAAGTTCACGGCGATTGTGCAGCTCACAGTGACTGAGCCGGTGCAAGTGTATGCGCCGAGTGTGAAGTCAGTCATATCACCTTCGAGCGTCACGGAGGTGTATGTCGCCGCTCCCTTCACAGTGACGGTCTTGGTGACAAGCGTTCCGACCGGGTCGCTGGAGAAGGCCAGCGGGCTCGGCGTGATCGTGAGACCGGTTCCCGTGCCCTGTAAGCTAATGGTGGTTGTGGTGCTGAAATAACCGTTGGTGTTGACGGTGAGTGTGCCATAGCGCGCCCCGGAAGCAGTGGGAGTGAAAAATACCGACACACTGCAGTTGGCTCCGTTCGGCAAACTGCCCACGCAGTCGTCCACTTCGCTGAAATCGCCAGTAGTGGTGATACTGTCGATAACGGCCGGGCCGATCCCGCTCAGCGTGACCGCGAATGGGTAGCTCTGGATACCCTTCGGCTGCTCGCCGAAAACGATGCTGCCGGTGGATCGGCCCACTGCAGCGAATGCGGTAATCTCGCGGATGCGGTAATTGGACGAATCGGAGATGAAGAAATCCCCTGAAGCGTCCTCAAAAAGGGCATTCGGATTGGAAAGCTCCGCATCAATGGCCGGCCCACCATCTCCGCTAAAGCTGTTCGAACCATTTCCCGCAAACGTAGTCAGCGTGCCACCTCCATCCACCCAGCGGATCTTCTCGTTATCGGTGTCAGCGATGAATACGTTGCCGTTGGCGTCTGAACGGACGGCGTCTGGGTAATACACATCGTTCTCCAGCGCCGGTCCATCGCCCGAGAACCCGCAAGCACCATTCCCTGCAATCGTGTTTATCACTTTGGTTGCGGCGTTTACTTCGCGAATTCGACAGTTGTCCGTGTCGGCGATGTAGAGGTTGCCGGCAGAATCGGTCGAAGCGGAGTAAGGATAGTAAAGCTCAGCGCTAGTGGCTGAACCGCCGTCACCACTGTACCCTCCACTACCGTTTCCCGCGACGGTGTAAATATACCCCGCCGTCTCGCCCGCCGGTGGAGTGCAAGAGTAAGGGAACGTCGGAGTCGTTGCACACACTACCTCGCGGATTCGCTGGTTGCTGTAGTCAGATATGATCATGTTGCCGTAGTTGTCCACGAACACGTCGGTCGGGTTACACAGATAGGCGCTGGTGGCTGGTCCACCATCACCACTGTAACTGCAAGACTGAGGGGTTCCAGCAAACGTGCTTATGTTGCCAGCCACGTCCACTTCACGCACGATGTGGTTGGACTCGTCAGCAAAGAAAATGTTGCCGCTGTAATCGCGTGCAATGGCCGCCGGGTAAAGCACCTCGGCGCTGGTGGCTGGTCCGCCGTCGCCGCCGTAACCACACCCTGCAGCTACATTTCCAGCAAAGATATTGACATCGCCGCTGGTTAAATCGCGGACAAGACAATTGTCAGTATCAGAGATGAACAAATTGGCAGCGGTTGGATCCTGATACACACCGCCCGGATAATCGAGTGTTACACCCAACGGGGGTACGCCGTTGACCGGCGTAGCGTCGTATGTGCTGCCGTTGCCCGCTACGGTGTAGATGTCGCCAGCAGTGTCTCCCGTGGGAGGCGTGCAAGTGTCACCTGTCACGTCGCAGGCGATCTCTCGCACATTGGTCTCGTCGTAATAATAATAATAGCCGCCAGCAACGAAAAGGTCTCCGGCGCTATTCGAAGCGCTATCCAATGCGATGCCCACGGGGTAACCGACACAAGCTGCAGTCGCCGGTCCACCGTCGCCTGAGGGGTAAGGTCCACAGGTGGCTTCTTGTCCCGCGACCGCAGTGATTTTGGCGCCCACATTAATCAGCCGGATCTCAAGGTTATAGAAGTCTGCGAGCCACACCTGCGTCCCCGCGCTATTTACAGCGAGTTGGCCATAATAGTATGGGTATATCATCGCAGCGGTTGCAGCTATGTTGTCGCCGTTGTACCCGCATCCGTCGGCGTTATTGCCCGCGATGGTCTTGATCTTGCCCGTGGAGTTTATCACCTCGTAAACCACGCAGGCGGAGGCATCTGTTAGGAAGATGTCATCCGATGAGTCCACCGCCACCGAGGGGATGTTCCAAAAGCCACAAGAGGTTGCGGTTGTGCCATTTGCACAATAGGCGGAGGCCGTGCTGAAATTGCCAGCCACAGTGCTGATGGTACTCGTCGACACAACGAGTTTTCGAATAAGATCGTCACTGGAATCGGCGATAAACAGATTGTTGGAGGAATCCACCGCTAACTGCTCGGGGTAACACAGGTTGAATGAGGTCGCTGGGCTTCCGTCGCCGTCGTACCCGCATGTGCCGTAAACTCCTGCAACGGTGGTGATTGTGTTTGTGGTGTCCACTTTGCGGATTACCTGGTTGTACGTATCCGCAATGTACACATTGCCGTTGCTGTCCACCGCGACGCCTTCGGGGCCATTCAACATGGCCTGGGCCGCGCCACCTGTAACGGTATCCCCACTGTAGCCTGCGATCCCATTGCCGGCCACTACGGTTAAGAACCCGGACGTGTTCACCTTGAAAACTCGGTTCTGGGTATAGCTGGCAAGATAGTAGTTTCCTCCGCTATCCGTCGCTACTTGGTACACCCCGTAAATGTTCGCGTCGAGGGCGGGCATGTCGTTCGGCCCTCCACCCACCACCGTGTTGATTTGATCCTGCTGCGCCGCCGCGCTGAAGGTGAATACGAGCACTGCAAAAAAGCTCAGAAGGAATGTGCGAAATGGACGCATCGATTTTTCTCCTCGGAATTTCATTTTTTCCGCGAATTTCATGGTTTTGTCGGACAGCGCCTACTCGGCAGTCGCTGGCGGCAACATCGGTCGCCGCGATATCTGCGCGTGCTGGCGCAGAGTGCGCCCAGAGTCTTCATAGATCACGACGACCTGCGGCATGCCGTGCTTGCTCCAACTCTGAAATTCCATCTTCGACACGGTGAATTGCCCGCTGACGATCACGTCGTGCTTCGCGGGCATAGTCTTCACTGCGCTGAATTCGCCGATCTTGGCGTGCGAACCTGCTTCCAGCAGCGCGATGACCGGCGTCTTGATGTCGCCGAGGTCGCTGTAATTGAAAAGCTGGACGGTGAGGGTGAGCTCGACTTTTGCTGCCCTCTCGGCGGCGAGGGACTTATCCTGCGGATCGCTTAGGTCGTGGACATTGCTGATGGCATAAAAACCGGCGAAGTCGCGCCCGTCCTTTGCCAGCACTGCTAGTGCCAGGCAAAGAAGAAGGCCGGGCACACAAAAATACTGAAACGCGCGTGAGGTGCTGCGTCGCATGGTTCCTCCTAATTTTTCACTTGGCCTAAATACGCGGGCACACGTCTACCGTGTGGTCACAAAATGCATGAACGAGATTCAACAACGAAACTCTTCAACCGTTCGCGTCTTCGCGGGGGGAAAAGAACGCGAAAACTACTGATAGTCTGGCGGGGAATATACGCGGAGAAAAAGCAATGTCAAGTAATAAAGTAAACAATTCTTAAAATTTTATGCAGCGTCCACGAATTGCGCACAGATTTACCCATTTGTTACCTCTCGAAACATTAGCAGCGCTCGCCTTCTAGGGCTGTATATACAGTGAAGATCGCAAAATCAAGGAGCCTATGGGAATTCGGACGGAAGGCTCGACAAAACTCCTCGATGTTTGCGGAATGATCCCAAGGCAGGAAAGACGGGCGCACGCAAGCCTAAGGCTGTGTCGCGTCCCTCGATGCCGTTCATGGGGAACGAGGATCTGGGAAGCGCGCTGGCGATTGGGTTTTTGTGTATGCTCCTTATCTAAGGCAACAAAGCTGCGGAGAGGGAAAGCCCGGATGGCACATGTTTTCACGCTTCCGAAGGCGACGAATAGTTATATGGAGGCGCTGATTTTGCAGAAGGATCGATCCACCAGGTCTGTCAGAAGTTTTCCAATAGCCACATGTTGCTGCTGATGCTCCATTCGTAAATGGCCAAATGGCGGCCGTCGGGTGAAGGTAAAGCCCACGGCGCTGAGCATGGAGCTACTCCCGGGCCGATATTCCCTTTCTGTTCCCACAGCACATGCGCGTTGCCGCCCAGATCGACGCGAAGTACGCTTGCTCCCACGTTGGTGGTGCTGGAGACGAATAGTCCTGCTCCGTCCGCAGCCCAATTTATGCTTTGGAAATTGTTCCAACCCTTCACGGTGATTTCCTTCGCGATCGTTTCCGAAGAGGAACGGCCCAGGTGGAGAAGATGTATTGCCGAGCCCGAGCGTCGAATAATTGCGATGAAAGCGCCATCGGGAGAAAGGTCCCAAAGATAATCATTGGGATAGCGAGAGCGTGGGTCAGTCTCGAAGCGGGCTAACTCGTGAGTGGGACCCTTTGCCGGATCGAAAGCGGTGAAGATAAGCTGCTTGCGGTCGGCGGTTTGTTCAGAGAATGCGCATACGGTGGAAGGAGATTTGGCGCAGGCCGGTCTATCGTAACTGCGCGCCCTTAGCACCAATTCAGGCGTGCCGCCACCCATCGAAACGCGAAGCAGCCGCGTCAGAGTCAAAACAGTAGAGGCGGAGCCGCTCTCCGGATCAGCAGCAGGGTAGAGAATCCATGCACCATCGGGACTGACCCGCGCTGCGGAACTCCACAAATCGTCAAGGCCGTAATCGCTGAGACTCTTCGAAGCTGCCACCGTTGCGATCGCTTCAGTTTTATCGGTCGCCAGGGTCTGTTTGAAAAGGCCCCACTCGCCGTCACGATAGGATCCGAAAATAACCGCTTTGCCATCGGGCGTCCAAGCAGCGGGATAGTTGCGGCCTTCATTCAGTGTGAAGCGGCGCAGAGAGGAGATGCGTGTGCCGTTGGCATCGAGGTCAGCCACATAGATGTTGCCGTGCCAAGCCCACTTGCGAAACGCCAGGCGCTTGCCATCGGAAGTCGTGCTCTGACTGTCCATGCAGAAGCCGGCCCAGTGGGTCAATCGTTCAGGAGTCTCGAGGGGCTTGCCGGTGCGCGGATCGAGATGCACGTCCCAGAAATTACAACTCTCACCGATTGGGCCCGGCTCGTCCATGGAGTAAATGAGGCGGCCGTCGGGTGACCAGCCGTGGCCAAATGTCCAAGTGGGAATTACCACGGCCGGAGGGCCGCCTTGGAGGTCGCGGGTTTCGAGGCGCAGATCCGTCTGGTCGCCTACCTCGTGGTGCCAAATGTAGGCGAGCCGCTGGCCATCGGGGGACCATTCGAGGCGTCCTCCGAAGCCGGAATATTCGTCAACTTGGTAAATCCGGCGGGCTTGCTCCCCGTCGGGGCTCATAGTCCAAATCTCGCGGTCATCACCGACCGGGCTCATATTTGTCGTAAAGGCGATCAAAGAACCGTCGCGCGAGACGGAGCCCGCAGAGGCGTTATCACGAATTTTGCGCAGCGCTCCTCCGAGCAGAGGGACCGACCAAATGGTGGAAGGCCGACCGGGCACGTCCGCGGTGGCAATGAATCTTGTACCGTCGCTCAGCCAATTCGGAACGATATTCCAACTGACTTGCATACCGCTGAGACTTTCAGGCTGGGGAACATCCTGGGTCTCGCCGGTTTCGATGACCTTAATATGGATTCCTTTCGGATCGGCGTAGGCTAGATACTTTCCATCCGGCGAAATCGATCCGCTGGTCACGGCATTCTCGCTGGAATTGGCGGTGAGTTGAACTTGCTTCAACTCGGGAAGATTTGGCGGGCGCCGAGGGTGTCGCTTGGTAATCCACAAAACGGAGCTGAGGACGAAAACCAGTGCGAATAGGCATATCAATGCAAACGTGGATTTCCGTTTCGACGGCGAGAGCGAGGAACTGGGGGCCGGCCCGGATGACACCACGCTTGGCGCAACCGGAGTAGTAAGTTCACCGAGCTTCAATTCGTTCCAGGACGGCGGCATGATTGCAATGGACGACGGTATAGAAACTGCGGACTGAACTCGATGACCGTTGGTTACCGGAGCGATGAAACGATAACCGCGGCGAGGCAACGTTTCAATGTAGCGAGGTTTTTCTGGATCGTCTCCGAGCGCAGCGCGGATTTCTTTGACGCAGAAGTTGATGCCGCCCTCGAAATCTACGAAGGTATTGCCACCCCAAAGACAATGCCGGATTTGTTCACGCGTCACGATCTGACCGGGGGATCCAGCGAGCATCGCAAGTACCCGCAAAGGTTGCGGATGTATTTTTACCGATATTCCGGACTTACGGAGAGTGCTGGCTGCGGTGTCCAGTTCGTAGGCACCGAAGGAGATTACCGATGGTGGCTGGGCCGGAGATGCCATTGGGACTCCAGCTAAAACGTTGCGCGATATTACCACCGATTGACGTGCAGACCACGGAATCTTTGGTCCAGCGCGGCTGGTCGATAGAAGTTACAAAGATTCAATGGGATGGCCTCTCATATTTCTCTCATGTGAATTTCAGCCTCTCTATCATTGGCATCCCTGGATCAAGTAACTATTTTCAGCTTGCACCGCATGCCCCAGACCGTGAGACGGAGACCCCCATGCGTACCAGAACTAGCGTGCTGTTCTCTTTAGTGTGCGCAATAGCCGCGCTTATGATTCCGGTGAGGACCAAAGGACAGTCGGAGAAAGGGAAGCACCATCACTACAAGCTAATCGATGTAGGGACGTTTCCTGGCCCGTCCATTTACAACACGCGAGTCACAAGCAACGGGAGCACCCCGACTGAATTCCAGCAAGTTTTGAACAATCAGGGGATGCTTGTCGGCGGCGCAGACACAGCTCTTGTCAATCCATTCAACTGCTTCAATCCGTTTAACCAGTCAATCGAATGCTATGTTCAGCATGCCTTCATATGGCAGAAAGGAAAACTGACGGATCTGGGTACCCTTGCGGGAGGGAGCGCTAGCTTTGCTTACTTCCTAAGCGACAACGGACTGATTGCCGGCGGGTCCGAAAACGGAAACTTTGATCCGAACGTTGGAACGCTGGAGTATCACGCCGTACTTTGGAACAACGGCGCGATGACCGATCTGGGTACTCTTGGCGGAAGTTCGAGCTTGGGAACCGGGGTCAACGATGCGGGGCAGGTGGCCGGGTTCGCGCAAAACGCCACACCGGACGCATTTTCAATTGCTGGACTCGGCACGCAAACACGCGCGTTTCTTTGGCAGAGCGGAAAGATGCGAGACCTGCACACGTTGGGCGGGCCGGACAGCTTTGCACAATATGTGAACAACAGCGGACAGGTCGCGGGGGTGTCGTACACCAGCGACACTCCGGACCCCAACACTGGACTCCCGCAGCTTGATCCTTTCATCTGGGAAGATGGCAAGGGAATGAAGGACCTCGGGAATTTTGGTGGCACGAATGATTTTTTGGGGCCTTTCCTTTTCGGTCTCAATAACGACGGAGAAGTTACCGGCACAATGGCGCTAGCAGGCGACCAGATCTATCACGCTTTTCTGTGGGATGGAAAAAAGCTCATCGATCTGAACACGTCGAGTGGCGGACTGGGGGGTAACTACTCTTTTTCACAGGGGCTCAACGACGCAGGAGAGGTAGTAGGGATTGCGTCGCTGGCCGGGGATCAACTATTCCACGCTTTTGTATGGCAGAACGGAGTGATGACTGATCTCGGCACTTTGCACGGTGACCCGTGTAGCGAAGCACAAAGCATTAACTCGAGCGGTCAGATTGTGGGCGCCTCGCAGTCCGCGGCTGGCGGGTGCGACTTCTATACTCGTGCCTTCCTCTGGGAGAATGATGGACCCAGCGTCGATCTGAATAACTTAGTCCCCCCCAATTCTGGATTGCTGCTATTAAATGGAGGTTGGATCAACGATATGGGCGAGATCACGGGTAGGGGAGCGCCGACCGGTTGTGGCGACGCGGATATTTGTGGGCATGCTTTCCTGCTGATTCCCTGTGATGCGAATCATCCCAACGTGGAAGGTTGCGACTACAGCCTTGTTGAGGGGGGAGCAGCCTCTGGATTGGATTCACCCGAGGATTCCAATGCATCTGCCCCGACGTCAAGTGATACCAAGTTGTCGCCGGCTGTAATGGCGGCCCGATTTCGAGTGTTGGCGGTGGGCCGAAATCGTCGTTACGGAGCGCTGCAAACTTCGCCGCGTAAGTGAGGTCGAGGCTGTCTGAATGTGCAATGCGGTGTCTGAGAGGCATAATGAAGAAATCTTTCGTCCTCCTAATCTCAATTTGCAGCTTCTGCCTATTGGTAGGTTGTGGGAGCGGGGGACATTCTTCCTCTCCGGCGACCCACTTTTCCGTTGTACCGGCGAGCACCGCAGCGACGGCCGGGTCAGCGTTTAATGTTACGGTAACTGCGCTGAACGCTTCCAACAGCGTGGCGACCGAATATTCAGGAACGGTTCACTTTACGAGCAGCGACAGCCAAGCGGTGCTGCCCGCGAATTCGACATTAACGAACGGGGTAGGAACGTTCTCGGTCACGCTAAAAACGGCCGGCTCGCAAACTGTGACGGCCACGGACACCGTAACGGCGATCTCCGGGACGTCGGGCTCGATCAACGTCAGTAGCAGCGCGGCGACGCATTTATCCGTGAGCGCGCCTACGAGCGCTGTCACAGAGAATGCTTTTAGTATCACTGTAACTGCGTTGGATGCTTCGAACAACATGGTTACCAACTACCGTGGTACGGTGCACTTCACGAGTACCGATCCGCAGGCTGTACTGCCGGGAAACTCCGCGTTAACAGGAGGAGCGGGGAGCTTTTCGGTGGAATTGAAAACCGTTGGAGTAGAGACGGTGACAGCGACGGACATTGTGACCGCTTCGATCACTGGCACTTCGAGCTCGATCAACGTCACTGCCTCAGGAACACTCGAAATCACATCAGGTCCACCTCCAAGCGGAACCGTCGACAAAAAATACGATATTCACTGTCTTGAAATAACGCACTGTTTACCCCTTATTTTCGGTTTCGTTCTCACTGCGACTGGGGGCGTGCAGCCATATTCGTGGACTTGGGCCGCTGCTCCAGGCTCGTCGTTGCCACCAGGGCTGGGGATCTCTGATTTGATTGGCGGAACACCGACCGCCGCAGGTAGCTACAACGTAATTGTGACGGTGACTGACTCTGCCTCGCCGGCGCATCAAGTTAGTGCGAATTACACGATCATGATCGCGGCTGCCACTGCAACTGCCGCAACGGCTATCGATGCTGACCATCCTCACGAGCACCATCATTACAAGCTCATTGACTTGGGAACGTTTGGCGGGCCGGAAAGTTATGTAAACGGTTTCGAGTATTCGACATTTTCATCGGTTCAAGATCTCAACAACGCAGGGACGCTCGCGGGCTGGGCGGATACGTCCAAGCCGGATCCCTATGGCCCAAACTTTTGCTTCAACGGCGGTTGCCACGTGTCGCATGCATTTCAACGTGAGAACGGCGTTAAGAGTGACCTCGGCACACTGCCCGACGGGTTAAGCAGCGCTACGAGTTGGATCAGTGCAAACGGCTTGATCGCCGGAACCTCTCAGAATGGTGAAACCGACCCGCTGGATGCTGGATTCCCTGAAGACCAAGCAGTCATCTGGGAGGGTGGCAAGATCGTTAGCCTCGGGAACTTGCCGGAAGGGAATTATGAAAGCGGAGCGCAGAGCGTGAATAGCCACGGTCAAGTGGTGGGATGGGCGCTGAATACGGTTTCCGATCCTTACTCAATGGCTTTGTGGTCGACGCTTTACAATTTCTACGAGCCTATTTATCCATATCAGATGAGAGCGTTTCTTTGGCAAGACGGATCGATGCAGGACTTGGGCACCCTGGGCACCGGGACCGACGCCTTCGCCATGGCCATCAATGAACAGGGACAGGTAATCGGCATATCGTACACAAGCTCGAACCCCAACGAGGTAATGACGCCCTGCTCCGACGGATCGCCAATCCCAACACAGGATCCCTTCCTTTGGGAGAAGGCGAGCGGGATGATCGACCTTGGAACTTTGGGAGGCACCTGCGGTTTTTCATCCTGGATAAACAACTTCGGCCAGGTAGTCGGCAACTCCGACTTGGCCGGAGACCAGGCCCAACATGCCTTCCTCTGGACCAGAGCCAAAGGCATGCAGGATTTGGGCACGTTGGGAGGTAGTAACTCAGAGGCCTCAATGATCGATGATTCGGGGGAGGTTGTAGGAGGGTCCCAACTGAAGGGCGACACCCAGTATGATGCGTTCCTCTGGGACGGGAAGATGCACGATCTCGGAACGCTCGACGGTTCCAACTGTGCGTATGCGTTTTCGACTAACTCACAAAGGCAAATCGTGGGCAATTCGGGACCCAATTGTGCGAGCGCGTTTCTGTGGGAGGACGGCGGTCCCATGGTGGATCTAAGTACTCTTGTGTCTCCCAGGCCAGACTTTACCAGTTTAGGCGTCATTAACATCAACGAGCGCGGCGAGATCGCGGGCTTCGCAATGAACGCTGAAGGCCACGGTCGCGCCGTATTGCTTATACCGTGTGACGAGAATCATCCGAATGTTGAGGACTGCGACTACGGCCTCGTTGGCCCCGCAATTACGATTCAGGGGAACGAGGCGCGGACCTCCGCGCCGGAGACAAGCGAAGGCAATCTATCGCCCGCTAGAATGATGTTGGGGTACCGCTCATCGGTCGGGGGCCAAGGTCCCCGTTTCGCGAAGGTGCCATTCAAATAGTTTTTTGCCCGACGAGACGGCGTTGCAAGCCCCCCAGCAGTCGCAAGCCGACCCGAGCTTGTACGACCTCGGCTAGAACTTTCTTCCTTTACCCTGCAGATGGCGCGGTGGGCATGCACGCATCCTTACGCCACCCACCCCTAATCCCCGTTTCAAAGTGATTCGCGCTCAAAATCCAGACCGCCTTTCGGTAAAGATGCTGACGAATCTGTTTTTGCGTATGCAGTTCGTCTAAGGCAACATGGTGGCGAGAGGTGATGCGCGGATGGCGCGGAAGTCGAAGGGTGCGGAAGAAGAAAACGCGCTGCGACCGGAAACGAAGACCCCGGCGGGAAAAGCGTCAACACGTACGCGGCGATTTGGGTTGAAGAGGTGGCAATACATCGCGATTAACACCTTCCTGATATTCCACATTTTGGCGATTAGCTGCTGGTGCATGCCGTTGAGCAGTCCGTTCATTGCGGTGTGCCGAGACGCGCTGCGTCCGTACTTTGTTTGGTCCGGGCTGTTTCAATCCTGGGACATGTTTTCTCCGCTTCCGAAGGCGACGAATAGTTATTTGGAGGCGCTGATTTTGTACCAGGACGGGTCCACGAAGATTTGGAGTTTTCCGCGGATGGAGCAGTTGACGCTGACGGAGAAATATTCGAAAGAGCGCTATCGCAAGTTTGTGGAAACGATTTTGGACAATACGAATGCCGCGCTGTGGCCGGATGTGGCGCGTTATGTGGCGCGGCTGCCGGAGATTCGCGCGGGGCAGCCGCAAAAAGTGATGCTGGTGGTGAAATGGTCGGACATCGTGCGCCAGCCGGATGGAACATTTGCGCGCGCGCCCTGGGACGAGCACGTTTTTTACAGTTACGACGTGAAGCCTGAGGACTTGCAGTGACGGGGGAATCGTTCGTCAAAGCGTGGAACGAATTCTTTTTTGCGGAGCGGTCGCCGATACCGATTGGGTTGTTCCGCATACTGTATGGATTGGCGGTAATCGCGACGCTGCTGTTGACACGCGACGACTGGATGGCCTGGTACGGGCCGCACGCGTGGGTGAGCTTGCGAACGATGCAAGCGTTCGAGCCGGGGCCGCGGCTGAATTTGTTTGCGGTGATGCCGGCGAGCGTTTTCTGGGTGCGGGCGCTGTTTTGGGTTTTACTGGCGTCGGCGGTGTGCTTAACGATCGGATTTCTCACGCGGCTGAATAGCGTAGTTGTTTATATTTGCCTCGCGTCGATCCAACAGAGAAATTTATTTATTCTGCATGGCGGCGACACGTTTTTGCGCGTGGCGGGATTTTTTTTGGTTTTTTCGGCGGCGGGAGCGGCGCTGTCGGTGGACCGGCTGATTCGGATTTGGCGCGGGAAAGAAGGCGTGGAGATTCAGCCGCGACGGCCTTGGGCGCAACGCATGATCCAGTTTGAGCTTTCGCTGGTGTATTTCGTGGGTTTTTGCTGGAAAGTGGCGGGGGCGATGTGGGTGCAAGGGACGGCGCTTTCGTACATATATAGGTTGGATGAGCTGCAACGATTTCCGCTGCCGTCGTGGTTTCTGAATGCGACGTTTATGAAGCTGGCGACCTGGTTCACCCTGGTTTTGGAATTTGCGTTGGGCGTGCTGATATGGATCCGGGAAATTCGCTACTATTTGCTGGCGATTGGATTGGTGTTTCACCTTTCGATTGAATATTCGATGAATATTCCGATGTTTCAGTGGGACGTTTTGACGGCGTACGTTTTGTTCATTGATGCGGCGGATCTGGAGAAGGCGTGGAATCGGATCAGCGCGCGTTTCGGAGCGTATCTCGGTGAACGAATCACGGTGATTTACGATGGCGGGTCGGAGCGGTTGCGCAGAATGGCGAATCTGCTGGGCGCGTTGGATATTTTCGGGCGGTTGCGGATTACGGACGCGCGAGATTTAGGGACGCAGCCGGGTGTAGAGGCAAAAGCGGCGCGCAAAGGATTAATGGTTATGACGCAATCGGGGGCGAGGGAAGGATTGGATGGGATGCGAAGAGTGGCGGGGGTTGTGCCGCTGATGTGGCCGGTGTTTGTTGCGTTGTCGATCAGGAGGCTGTGGGCCTCGTAAACAGAAAGGCGCAATCGAGAAGCGACCGCTTTTATTTGACGTTTATTTGACGAATGCGAGAGAGCGCTTTATTTTTCCCGCCGTAAAGTTCAGTTGGTTCCCGTCAACTTGGACGCCGAGCTGCAACCCGAGCCTTTGGAGTTTCCGTTGAGGACGTTGTTCGCCGCGGTGAGCGAACGGCTGTAGCAGCCATATATGGTGTCGAAGGAGAAATAATCCTGCGAACTGGCTTGGTCCTGGTTGCCGGAAATTTCGAAGGATGAATTGACCAGCAAGTCGTCGGTGGAGGAAACGGAATTGGAAACGATGCCGTAATAAACCGGGACGCCGCCGGCTTTTTCGGTGTCGGAGACTTCGTATTTCTGCGTGATTTTAGAGATTTGAGCGAAATTGCCGTCGGGATAGGCGAGGAATTTAATGTCGGCAACGATAGGGAATGACCAGTGCCTGGTTTGCTCGAATACAAGAGCAGCGGTGCGAGTGGTGGTGGTCGAGTCCACGGTGCTGGTCTGGTTCACGTTTTCCACGTCGGCTGAATCGTTGATGTTGTATTGCTGCGTGTTCGAAAAGCGGAGAGCCTGCGTAACTTTGGTGTCCACTTTTCCGTGCGAAGTATTGACGTAGCCTTCGACGGTGAAATTGCGTTTGGACGCGACGATTAGCGAGCCGGTAACGTCACCGCTGGAATTCACGGACAAGTTGTCTGTGACCGTCGGAGTGGGCTCGGCGGAGATGGTATTTTGAGTGACGTCGCCGGTGACTTGGCTGGAACCGTGGTCTTGATAGAGCAGCAGGGTTGCGTACATGTTGAAATAATATTCGGTGTTGAATTCGCTTAATGCGACGGTGTGCTGCGCGCCGTCGCTGAGCAGGCTGGCAAAGGGCGTCAAGTCCACGCGATAGGGTATGAAATTAAGCGTTTGGACGCCCGGAATCGGCGCCCAAAGATAGGGATCGATTCCGCCGGTGTAAATCCATGGGTAAACCGGCGCGACGCCGGCGGGCGTGCCGTCGATGGTAATTTCAGTTTCGCGGAACGCGGTGTTGCCGCAGAAATCTTCCAGCTCGGTTTCGAGCGCGGTGGGCGGGCACAAAAACCATTGTTCGTCAGTCTGCTGGCTCTGAGCGATTACATCGAGATAAGCGCGTTCCACGTTGGTGGGCAGCGTAAATGTCTCGGAGAGAGATTGTGTTGGCGAACTCAGTCCCACAGCGCCACCGGCGGCATCGGGAATGGGCAGAACGTCGTCCGGGGTTCGCGGGGCGGGGTCAAGAGCATCGGGCGGGTAGAACTCGATTTTCGCCGTGCCGTAAATGATTCCGGTATAAGTGGAATTCACGATGTTGTAGATGTCGGCTTCGCCGGATTGGGGCTGGGTTAGAAGCGCGCTGTAGTCGGTGATATTGCGCTCGACATGCCATGCGGGGCCAAGCGTTGGATTGGGCTCGGGCGTGGTGCCGTAGTAAACGTTTACATGGCCGACGTAGATTGCGGCCGTGCGGTCATATTGAATTCCCTCGGTAACGTTGAAATCTCCGACGAAAATCACTTTGGCCCAGGGAGGGGAGCACCTTTCAGCCGGGGGCGTGTAGGTAAAAGTTTGGGAGCTGTAGTCGGCGAACTCCTGATTCTTAAATAATGTTACAACGCACGGGTTGGTGTTGGGATGCGGCACGGGAGGATCGGCGGTGATAGTGTTTCCCGAGCCGATCGTCGCAGGCGCGGACGCGGTCTGCGCGTGCGCGAATGGTGACACCGCAAGGAACGTCAGGAGCAGACACGCCAATGTCACACGCGGAATTTGGATCGTTCGAAGCATGGTACCCCCCGGGGACGGCACACTTGGAATTCCAAGACTTTAGCGCTTAGAGCATAAGCCAGTTCATCGCGTTGTCAAGGTTGTGTTTTATTTGTTGGCGCGGACGCTTTGATCGTAGGCGGCTTTTGCTATACGGGCTATTACCGCGTCCTGTATCCACGATCAAGGCGAATGTCTTAGGCTCATTAGCAATTTGTTTGAAACGCATTTTTATTTCCCTTGTTTGAATTACCTATTTCGATGGAGCACTTCAGCGTTCGGACTGCTCTTTCTCTTCCTTCATAGAAAGCGGAAAGAACTGGTCGGTGGCCACGCTGATAGCCAGCAGACCCGCCGCGATGAATAGCGCTCGCATGCCCCAGGAAGAGAACGACCAAGTTCCCATCGCGGCGCCTGCGACGTAGAAGAGCCAAACGGCCGAAAGGAATAAGGCCTGCTGAATGTCGCGCTTGTGATCGCGATGAGCCTCGCCGCTTCGAGCTTTCGAGTGCAGCAGGTCGTAACCGCGAAACAGAATGTGCGAAACAAGTTGAGCGAGTTTGTTCAACATGCCGGTGACGAAGGTGGTGTGAACGGTGAGCGGGCCGATTCCCGTCAAGGTAGCAGTCTGGACACCCATGGCGGCCGCGAGTGCAGCCAAGCTCCAAAAAGGCCTGATCGAAAAGCCAGGACGAGCTTGCGCCAGAGCAGCCAGCATTACCGCTTCGATAGCCAACGTTACGGACGCGATCCTGCGGATGCGTTTCCGGGAACCCACTTCAATCAGAGTGCGGCCCAAAATAGAGCCGCAGAAAAATGCCCCCACAATGATCGCTGCCGCGGAAACATTCACCCAATTATGATTCACCAGGCCGTGGCCAAGCTGCACAGTAGCGCCGGTCAGGTGCGCGGTAAAAAGCTGGAAGACTCCGACGAAGCCAACAATATCTACAAGGCCGGCCGAGAAGGTGAGTAGAAGCGCGACAATCACTTTCGGGAAGTATTCTTTAAGAAAACTTTCTGCAGACATTTTCAGAATCCTTTTGTGGACGAGTCAAGCGGGTGGAAAGCGTGGTTGAGCAGAGCAAAAGAAAATATCAGGAGACGCCAATCGCCTGTTCTCTTCGGCGAATGCGAGAGTTTTCCCTGGTTGGCCAGTGCGGGCTGACACATCCTCGCAGGTCTCAATATCCGTTTTGGGGATAACATAGAAATATCCTCCTGTATATACACCGCGTATCCGAATTTACGTAGCTCACTGTCAGTAAACACCTTATTTCACGCAAATCCTGGCGACGAAAATGCCATAGCAATCGTCGGGGGAAGCCAGCTTCTCGGGAAAGGCACCCCATAAATTGAGGGAAAACTGGAGATGAATATGCGATTGAACAAATACTTTAGCCTGGGGGCGTTGTTCGCCGCCCTGTTGCTCTTGCTTCCAGCCATGCTTTCGGCGCAGAGCGTAGTCACCGGCGCTATCAATGGCACGGTGACTGATCCGTCTGGAGCGGTAATTGTTGGTGGTACGGTCACGCTGACGAGCAGCGATACCGGAGCATCGCTGAGCACTCAGACCAGTACGAGCGGCGGCTACTCCTTCGGGCTGGTAAAGCCGGGCCGCTATACGCTCGTTGTATCGCAAACAGGATTTAAGCAATCCACGCAGGCTGTAGAGGTGGCACTCGGTGAAACCGCCGTGGCCAACGCGAAACTAGAACTGGGGAGCGGTGCGGTCACGGTGGAAGTGACCGGGCAAGAGCAGCTTTTGCAGACCGAGAACGCGAACATTTCGACCAGCATTGAAACCGCCGAGATCGAAAACCTCCCGAATCCGGGCGGCGACCTGAGCAACATCGCGCAGACCGCTCCGGGCATCACGATAAACTCAACCGGCAGCGGATATGGCAACTTCAGCGCGTTTGGCTTGCCGGGAACCGCGAACCTCTTCACCATTAACGGAAACGATTACAACGATCCTTTCTTGAACTTGAACAACTCGGGCGCCAGCAACCTGTTGCTGGGCTCGAACGAAATTCAGGAAGTCTCGGTGATCAGCAACGCCTACACCGGGCAGTACGGACGGCAGGCAGGCGCGCAGATCGACTACGCCACGAAGTCGGGCGGCAATGCCTATCACGGCGACGCGGTGTATTACTACAATGCGGGCGGCATGAACGGCACCGACTTCTTTGCGGGCTACAGTCCCGAGACGAATAACCAATGGGCAGCCGGATTGGGCGGCCCGATTATCAAGGACAAAGTATTCTTTTATGCCAACACGGAAGGCCTCAGGTACTCGCTGGGCGCTGGTGGGGAAGTTGAATATCCCACGACCGCGTTTGAGAATTACGTGTTGGGGAATGTTGGGACCTTGTCTCCATCTTCGGTGCCCTTCTATCAGAACATTTTTAATGTGTATAACAGCGCCAAGGGTTACGCGGCTGCCAATGCCGATCCCCTGCCATCCAGTTGCGGGAGCCTGAACGGCGCCACCGGTGGTGCGATTCCAAACGACGCTTGCGCCGGACAAACGTTCCAAACCAGTCCCAACGGGAACCAAGAATGGTTGCTTTCCGGCCGTGTGGACTGGAACATCGACGAAAACAACAAGCTTTTCGGACGCACGAAGTTCGATCGCGGTACGCAGCCCACATTTACGGACCCGGTCAGCCCTGCGTTTAACATTCATAGCGTCCAACCGCAGGATGAAGGGCAATTGAACTACACGCACGTATTCAGTCCCAACGTGGTGAACAACATCGTCGGATCCGTGTTGTGGTACTCGGCTCTTTTCGAGAGTCCTAATGCGAGCCTCGCAAGTTCGACGTTCCCGGGGTTGTTGGCGTTCAGCGACCTGGGCATAGCGTGCTTGGGACAAGGTTGCGCAGACACCGCAGCAGGCCTGCCTTCACCCTTCCCGCAGGGCCGCAATGTAACGCAGTGGGGAATCGTCGATGACCTCTCGATCACTCGCGGAAATCACAGCTTTAAGATGGGAATTAACTTCCGCCGCGACGATGTCAGCGATTACAAGGCAAGCGAAGGCGCCATTCCAAACGTAGTGCTGAACGCGGTGGATTTTTCCCAGGACATAATGGGAGCCCCGGGATCCGGTGACTCTGTATTTCAATCCTTCGTGATTAGCGACCGTCAGCCCATCGCGATTTACAGCTTCGGACTGTATTTCCAGGATGAGTATCGCGTCACGCCAAGGTTGAAATTGACACTTGCGCTCCGAGCAGACCGCAACTCGAGTGGCGTTTGCCAATCGGACTGCGGCTCCGCTCCGTTGATTCCGTTCCCCCAAATGAGCCACGACGCGGCTTTGCCGTTCGACACAATTACGAATCCGGGCTCGCACAGTATCTTGCCCGGGATCGAAAGGGTTGTGTTCCAGCCGCGTATCGGAGTGGCTTGGACGCCGTTCGGAGACAAAACGGTAATTCGCGCCGGTATTGGTCAGTTCTCCGATCTCTATCCCGGCACGATCCTGGACAACTACACGACAAACTTCCCGCAAGTCACGTCGTATAACTACGTCGCGCCGGCCAGTTTTGCTTTCACGGATGCGGGCTCGGCGGTAAATGCGGTGGCCGCTTGCAATACAACGTTTCAATCCGTGTACCACTCGGGCGGAAATTTGGCCCAGTATCTGGCGCCAAATCCGAACTGCGCGGTTCCGAACCTGAACAGCGTGGGAAAGTTGTTGAATCCGAAATATACCGAATGGAACGTGGAAATTCAGCGCACCATCGGCACCAGGACCGTGGTATCCGCAAACTACGTTGGGAACCGCGGATATGATGGACTGCTTTTCAACAACACGGAGAACGCGTTCAATCCCAGCGGCTTCGGCGGTCTTCCGGTCGCCCCGCTGGACACTCGCGTGGCAAACATAGCGGAGCTCATCAACGACAACGTCTCTAACTACAATGGCATAACGCTCTCGGTACAAGAAAACATGTGGCACGGGTTTATGGGGCGGTTCAATTACACCTATAGTCACGCGCTAGACGATGTTTCAAACGGGGGTGTCCTGCCGTACCAAATCACGGCTTCTCAAACCAGCATCCTCACGCAGATCAACCCGACTTGCTTGAGGTGCCAGAACTACTCGAACTCAGACTATGATTTGCGCCACAACCTGACGGCGAATTACGTGTACCAGACGCCGTTCCATAGTGAAAATCGCCTGGTGGATGCAGCGCTAGGCGGTTGGATCATGTCCGGAACGGTATATTTCCACACTGGATTCCCGTTCAGCCTGGTTGATGCGGGTGATTTCTTCAACGAGTTTGCAACAAACAACGGGTCTTCCGGAGCATTGCTGGCGCAACCGATCGTGCCGGTATCCAACTCTTGCACCAGCCCGGGTGTTTCTTGCTACACCTTGGCACAGTTTGCCGGACAACAGAACCCGGCGCTGAGTGGGCCTTGCAACCCGTGCTCGAATCCCGCGCCGACCGGGTTCGGGGACATCCGCCGGAATGCTTTCCGTGGGCCGGGTTATTTCAACACCGACTTCAGCCTGCGGAAGAACTTCCGCGTAACAGAGCGGATGGCAATGCAACTCGGAGCCAATGCGTACAACGTGCTGAACCATCCAAACTTCCAGAACCCAATCAACTCGACCGGGTTTGGTCCCGGAGTGTTTGGAGCCATTCTACAAACGACCAGCCCACCGACCACGCCGTACGGCGCGTTCGCGGGTTCGTTGGCCAGCGCTCGGATACTTCAGGTAATGGCTAAGTTCACCTTCTGACCTTACTGTAACGCAGCAAAAAAAGGCGGCCCTGCCCCCAGGGCCGCCTTTTTCTTTCTTTAGTTCAGTTCGTTTGTGAGGCAGAAAATAAGCGGTCGCTGCGAAAGGGAAGCGTAGTGACCCCACGATGGTTACTCTGTTAGCCGCGAAACATTGCGCCTGTGCTGCCTGCGTTCGTTGAATTTCAATTGAAATTGACAGAAAAGTTCGCCGGGCTTATGGTCTCTCCCGAGGATACGCGTGAGATCCGCATCGGGAGTTATTACGCAGGGAGGACAAGAATGACGAAGCGATTAGCGATATGGTTTTTCGCGCTGGCAGTGGCGGCTTCTGCCCCCGCGCTGATGGCGCAAACGAAGCCCGAATCCGACAAGGCTCCTGCGAAGAGCGCGCACAAGCCTCTAACGGCACAGGAAGACAACATTCAGGAGTACATCAAGCTGCTGCGCGAGGATGTGGGAGCGGAAAAAGTGAAAGTGATGGGTTCGGTGATGGAATTGGATGCCGAAGATGCAGCAAAATTCTGGCCCATCTATCGGGACTATGATGCCGAGCTGAGCAAGGTGAACGATCTGCGCGTGGCCAACATTCTGGAGTACTCGCGAACGTACACGCAAATGACCGATGAGAAAGCCGACGAGCTGGTGAAGAACGCGATGGCCTATCAGAAGCAGCGCAACGAATTGCTGGCCAAGTATTACGAGCGCATGAAGCAGGAGTTGGGCGCGATAACGGCGGCGCGGTTCGTGCTGGTGGAGCACCAATTACTTCTCTTGATCGACCTCAAGGTGGATTCATCGCTTCCGGTGGTGGGCTCATGATGGTCGAGAAGAGGAGACCGGAAATGACGCGCCTGGGAATTGGAGTTGCGGCAATTCTGACGCTGGTGATTTTCATGGTGACGCTTGCGCCGTTCGCATGGGCGCAGAAATCCAACCGAGTCACGGTGCCGGCTGGAACGCGCATCCTGGTGCGCATGGTGGATTCGGTGGATTCGAGCAAGCAAAAAGCGGGCTTTCGTTTTACGGCCACGCTGGCAGCGAATCTGCAGGCCTACGAAACGACCGTCGCGCCGAGCGGAACTACGCTCTACGGAGTGCTGGCGCAGGCGTCTTCGTCCGGGAGGCTCAAGGGAAGTTCGCAACTGGTTTTGGAGTTGACCGACATCGTCATCAATGGAACGACGTATCCGCTGCTTACCAGCACGTACGAGGTGAAAGGAAAGGGAGAGGGCGGCAACACGGCTAAGAAAGTGGTGGGTGGCGCCGGGCTCGGTGCGCTCATTGGCGGCGTGGCAGCCGGAGGTAAAGGAGCTGGAATCGGAGCGCTCGCCGGCGCGGGAGCTGGAACTGCGATATCGGCGTCGAAGAAGGGCGAGCAAATCTCTATTCCAAGCGAATCTCTTCTGGAGTTTCGGCTGCAACAGCCGGTGTCATTGCCGGTGGCGAAGTAGTGTGAAGCGAGGTGGGCCACGCCGGACTGGTTATTGAACTGGTGTCGCTGACACAAGGTACAAAGGAGATTAAGAAAATTACAGACAGCCGCTACAGAATGCGCGCATGAAAACCTTCCTGCCGGTCGCGCTTCTTTTATTGGCAGTTGCGCAGGGGTGTGAGGACCGGCGTGTGTCAGACCTCGACCAGCGGGTCAAGGCATTGGAACAGTCGGTAAAATCGCTACAAATGGCCCAAAGTAAAATTACGGAGGAACAGGCCAAACGCCACACGCAGCTTGAGGTCTGCATTTTCGAAGCAAATTCGAAGTTTCAAGCAAGCCTTGAGCAAAACGGCGCGAAGCATGGCAATGGCGCTACAGCGGCCGACGTCGAAAAGCAGAAACGCGACGCGATCGAACAGTGCAAGGCGCAATACGGCAACTAGTAGCGGTTACTTCTATCGATGGGAGCATCGTAGATTGAGCACCGCGCAGTGCGCCTCGATTTGCCTTAAGCAGCTTTCAGCTTGACTATTCAAACGAAGTATTACAGGCTGTTGCGCAACGGGACCCCACATCTACTACGGATGTCTAATGTATGTCGGGCGCGAATTACTCCACGGTCACGTTGCTCATTGGTGCTGTCGACCGAGGAGACCGCTCGGCCGCGGACACTCTCTTTTCCACGCTCTACTCGGAACTGCACCGGCTGGCCAAACGCGAACTCGCACGGCAAAGTCTCCCGGTAACCCTAAGCGCCACCACGTTGCTGCACCAAGCCTATCTCGGCATGGCCGAACGGGAAGGCCCCTCATTCCCCGACCGCGCGCGCTTCATGGGCTATGCAGCTCGTGTGATGCGCGGCCTGATTATCGATCATGCTCGAAACCGCCAAGCCCAGAAGCGCGGTGGTCAGTTCGAGATTACTTCACTCCGCACCGACGTTCTGGAAGGCTGCGCGGATTACCGGGAGCTTAAGAGCATTGGTGAGACGCTCGAAGAGCTTGCCCGGGTAGACCCGGTCCTCGCCGAGATAGTGGACTTGAAATTCTTCTGCGGGTTCTCCTTTGCTGAAATCGCCGCCATGCGTGACTTGTCGGAGCGTACGGTGCAGCGAAACTGGGAAAAAGCCCGCATTTATTTGCACCGAAAACTTCGCACGGATTTAGCGCTCTGAGGAATCGCGATGTCCACGCTCAGTCCCGATCAGTGGCAGGCTCTGAGTCCCTATCTAGATCGGGCGCTCGCTATGCCAGAGGATAAGCGTGGCGCGTGGTTGTCCTCGCTAAGCGAACGAGATCCCGCACTGGCCACGCAGTTGGAAGCACTTCTCAGCGAGCACCGTGTGCTGGCGCAGGAAGGTTTTCTAGAGAACAGGCGTTTCGCCTCGCCGAATGCCGCAGGACTTGCGGGCCAGACGCTTGGTCCCTACACGCTGATCTCGCAGATCGGCCAAGGCGGGATGGGCAGCGTGTGGCTCGCGCGGCGCAGTGACGGCCGGTTCGAACGGCAAGCTGCGGTGAAGTTCGTGAACATCGCGCTCGCCGGGCACGCGACTGAAGAACGGTTCAAACGCGAAGGCAGCATCCTTGGGCGACTCACGCATCCTCACATTGCCGACCTCCTCGATGCCGGTGTTTCCTCGGATGGCCAGCCGTACCTGATCCTCGAATACGTTGATGGTGAAGCGATCGATCAGTATTGCGACGCGCACAAGCTCGAGGTGGACGCGCGCATCCGTCTCTTTCTGGATGTGCTGGCCGCAGTGGCGCACGCCCACGCCAATCTGATCGTTCATCGCGACATCAAACCTTCCAACGTGCTGGTCACCACCAGCGGTGAAGTTAAGCTGCTGGACTTTGGCATAGCCAAGTTGCTCGCGGACGAAGGAAGCTCCGCCGCCGCGACACAGCTTACTCTGGAAGGGGGCGGGGCTTTGACTCCGCAGTTTGCCGCGCCCGAACAGGTCACCGGTGGAGCGGTGACAACGGCAACCGACGTGTATGCGCTGGCGGTGCTGCTGTACTTGCTCTTGACCGGACAGCACCCCGCCGGCCCGGGTCCGCTCTCGCCGGCGCATCTCCTCAAGGCCATCACCGAGACCGAACCGCTACGGCCATCCGATACAGTGTTATCGGCGGATGCCGGGAGCGTGGCCGAGAAGCGGGCCACCACGCCCGACAAGCTGCGCCGCCTGCTCCGCGGAGATCTCGACACCATCGTCGCCAAGGCGCTGAAGAAGAATCCGCAAGAGCGGTACGCCTCAGTGACTGGGTTTGCCGATGATCTGCAGCGTTACCTGAAGCACGAACCGATTAGCGCGCGACCTGACGCACTCGCCTATCGCACCGCCAAATTCCTCCGCCGCAATCGCACGATGGCGGCGCTAACCGCCGCCGCTATCGTGCTTGTGATTGGCAGTCTGTCCACCGGTCTGTACGTGGCGAACCGGCAACGAAAGATTGCCGAGCAACGTTTCGCCCAGGTACGTCAACTGGCTAATAAGTTCATCGCGCTTGATGAGGGCATCAGAGGGTTGCAGGGATCGACGAAAGTCAGAATGCAGATGGTTTCCGATTCGCTGCAATATCTAACTTCGCTGAGCAGCGACATTCACGGCGATAAGGATCTCGCCCTCGAGATCGCCTATGCCTACGTCCGCGTGGCGCATGCGCAGGGGGATCCGACTTCTCCGAACCTCGGCCAGTTCGCCGAGGCCAAGGAAAGCCTCAGCCAGGCATCCAAGTTCGTTGACGCGATTCTTGCTGATGATCCGAAAAACCGGCGGGCGCTGTTCATCGCCGCGACAATCGCTCACGATCGCATGATACTGGCCGATGCCGACGGCCGCCACGAGGAATCTTTCGCTTACGCAAAGGATGCCGCGTCTCTCATCGAGAGATTTCTCAGTCTCGGAAATGCTGACGCTAGCGATGTCTACAGCATGGCTTACTTCTATACTAACGTTGCCGATATCGCGGTGAACTGCCGGCGCTTGGATGACGCCATACGATACTGTCGGCGTGCGCTGGAGATTTCCCACACTGTGGAAAGGGCGCGAATCGGGGAGGGAAGTATTTATGAGGCGCTGGCGGATACTCTTCGTCAATCGGGCGATCTGGAGGGAGCGCTCAAGACTTCGAATCAGGCAGTGGAATTAGAGCAACAGCAGGCGGCCAGTGGACATGCCGCCCTGCTCATCAATCTGGGATACGCGCTAAACACCAAGGGCATGATTCTGGGTAGAGCCGATGCTGAGCCGAGCCTTGGCCGAAGCGGTGAGGCGTTGGCCGTCTTTCAAAGAGCGATTGATATCGCTGAGGAACTGACTAAGAAAGATTCTATCGATTTTCTCAGCCGATATGCTGAGGCGAATTACGCGCTGGAGGCGGGTAATGTTCTGCGGCATAGAGATTCCCGCAGGGCGCTGACTGTGTACGACCAGGCAATCACCAGAATACGAGAGGCCAAGGCCAATTCGAGCACCCAACGCGCTGAGGCTGAGTTACTTTCCGCTTCGTCCTATCCACTGCGCTGGATGGGCAGCAAGGCGGAGGCGCAGCAACGAATCGATCGGGCGTTTCAACTGCTGGGTGACACTCACGCGTACCCGGCGGACAAAATCGAACCTATGTCCGACGCTTACCATGCTCTGCAAGCGCAAGCGGACCACTACTCAGAAACTGGCCAGACGCAGAAGGCAATTGATATGTATCAGCAACTATTAGAAAAACTTGTCGCGTGGGGATCTAAGCCGGACGACGATTTGCGCGACGCCACCTGTATTTCGCGCACGTGGACCGCGCTTGCCGGTCTCTTGCGGCGAGTCGGACGGACCGACGAAGCCGCACGGTTTGAAGCACAGAGAACAGAACTTTGGGACCACTGGAAGGCTAAGCTTCCAAATGCTCAATTCCTGCTTCGCCAATCTCTAAGCCAGATCACTCCGCGCACAACCTTCCACGCTGTGTCCCACCATCAATAGAAAGACCCTGTCCGGCCCCTGTTGGACCCTCTTGTCCGCCTTCCCGAATGCGTGACCAATCTTTTTTTGCGCGCCCTGTCGTCTTTTTCCCGCCGTTTCCGATTACATAAGTAGAGCGTGAGAAAAACGGCGAAAAAACAAGAACCGCTCTTTGGAGGATACGAGCTCATGTCTCGAACAAATTTATCGCTCATGATGCTGGTGTCTGCGCTTTTGCTTGGATTCGGGACGCCAACAGCGCGCGCCACAACCTACATCGTGGGTACCTGCAAACCGGGAACACAATTCAGCAAAATTCAGTCCGCGCTCGACGCCACTCCGGCGCCGACGATTGTCGAAGTATGTCCCGGCTCATACCCGGAACAAATAGCTATCAGCAAGCCGGTCACGCTGGAAGGCGTCGCGGCCGGAAACTCGTCTTTCGCGACGGTGGTGGTACCGGCGGGCGGTTTGGTGAACAACACAACGCTGGCGGGTGGAGACGCTGCGGCCGCGCAGATATTGGTGCAGAACGCGGGCGGCGCGGTGAACCTGACGAACCTAGTCGTGGACGCGACAAGCGGCAGCGCAAGCTACGTGGTGTCGATACTTTATAAAAACACTCCCGGAACGGTGAATCACATGGTCGCGTTCAACGTGTCGGGCGAATCCGCCGGCTTTGGAATCTATGTCGAAGGGGGCAGCAGCGATCCGAAAGTCACGATCGAGAATTCCACGATCTCGGACGACCAACAGGGCATCTTGGTGCAGGGCATATCGGATGGCAGTCTCACCACAGCCATAAACACCAACCTCATCAACGATTGCATTATCGGCGTTCAAGTGACTTCCCCCAATACCACTACCACCATCAACGGAAACGTCCTCACCGACGTTAACGAGACTGCGATCATTCTCGAGGCGACTGCGGGATCGGTAACGAACAACACAATCGCGGGCGGGTTCCAATTCGCGCAAACTGGGATCGAGTTGGGTGCCGACGGAATGTCGATCGAGTCCAACAAATTCTACAACATTGGCGACGGCATCTACGCAACGACGCAGATTACAAATTCCCAAATCACCGGGAATTCGTTCACGACACTCAGCGCGGAGGGGATCATTATTAATTGCAATTCTGCATTCCCTTTGAGCAAAGTGCATTCGAACACGTTCATGGATGTGTTTGTTGGATATGCCACTCAGTCCGGCCCAACCACGGGCAATACGTTTGTCGGTGTGCTGGTGAAATGGACAACCTGCCCTTAGTAGGCGGTTAGGGCTCCGGTCCAGAAATGAATTACGAACTTACAAATTTTCTTCGTGTGAAGGAGGATTGAAATGTCGCGAATTCTGAGCAAGCTCATGTTGGTGCTAGCGGTAGCGAGTGCGGCGCTTTCTTTTGGAGCGGCTGAACTGCATGCCACGACGACCTACATCGTCGGAACGTGCAAAGCGGGTACGCAATTCAGCTCCATCCAAGCCGCGTTGGATGCCGCGCCCTCGCCCAACGTCGTGGAAGTTTGCCCGGGAATCTATGCCGAGCAAATAACCATCATCAATGCAGTAACAATCGAAGCACTTTCCATAAAGAATTCGTCCTACGTTCACATCACAGTCCCGTCCGGCGGCCTTACCACCAATACGACTATCAATGGCGGCGCGACTTCGGCGGCTGCGCATGTCTTTGTGAAAAATGCCACTGGGGAGGTAAATCTCACGGGCCTCGCGGTTGACAGTGCCGGAAACAACGTGCCGACTGGTGCTGCACTGGTCGGGATCCTCTATCAACATTCACCCGGGACCATAAATCATGTGATAGCGGTCAACCAGGTTTCCGGACAGAATACAGGGTACGGAATTTATATGGAGGGCGGCAGTTCCAATCCGACAGTCACAGTCGAAAACTGCAGCGTACATGATTTCGATTTTGGCGGAATTTACGTGACCGGCCCCAACGGGCCGACCGCTATCGTGGGTCCAGACGTGACGGAAAACGTCACGGGCCAAATTACCGCCAAGGTCACCAACAATTTTGTAAACACCACCGAGGCCGACGGCACAATCAATATGCTTTTCGGCTCGAGCACGGTGGATACGGTGACTGGCAATGTTTCCGCCGGCGCCGACCGAGGCGCCCAAGGGCTAAGCATCGATGCAAACACAGGATCTACTTTTTCGGACAACACAATCATCGACTCGGCTGAAGGAATCACGTTATTAGCAGACGGTCCATCAGTGACGGGCAACAAATTGTATAACGATGGCAGCAATGGAGATGGCGCGATTGCTGTGTTCGAGAACCTGAAAACCTCCAAAATCACTGGCAACACAATCCAGAACTCGCAGTTTTACGGCATCAACTTAGGCTGCTACACCGTGGGCACGCTGGTGAACTCGAACACGTTCGAGTATCTAGCTGAGGGTTTCCTTAACGCTCCATCGGGATTTAGCGGCAGCGGCACCTACATCGCCACGCCGCAGGACGTCGTCCCCTGCCCGTGACGAACGACGGAAAGATTTCGAAGGGAACGGGCAAGAAGGAGGGCGCAAATGCGAGCGTTAGCTGGTTTTAGTTTGCCAGGTTTGTGGGCGTCGAAGGTTCCGGCCCAGACTAATGACGCGCGAGCCGCGGAATTTTTGATCAAAGTGCCGTTCGAATTTGTAGTGGGAATATATACTTTGCCCCCCGCCATTTACCGATTCGAAGCGTTGCCCGCCCCGAGGTCGAGGGCATGGTTGCTGGCGGTCCGCGGGCAGAACGGCCAGGCAATTGAACTCCCGGTCAATGTCACTCAACTCGCGGGCCGCGGGCATTTCCGGTGGAAACTGATTTTCGACCGCCGCGAGCGTCTGCATTTTCTGACCGAAGTTTGGCTTGCGGAAGGACGATTCAGCCTTCACCTGTATCGGTCGCTTCAGGACTCGGATCGGGACGAAAAGCACGCGCGAACTGAAGTTATTCTCCTGGTTGAGGACGACTGCCACGGAAATTTCGTTTATGTAACTGAAGATTTCGGTTGAAAGGCCTGAGCCGAAAAACGGGCGATACAACCTGAAATGCACGCCTACTTCAACTTTGCAAATCGGATTTACAGCCTAGGAGAAGAGGCATATTTGGTCGGCGTCTTCCCAGATCGTGAGGAAATCCTTTTAGGCAGCACTGGATTGGCGGCATCGGACAAGTTCCGTCCGTATCCTGCTTGTCCGGTTTGCGCGTTAATCAGGACTTGAGGCTCGCGGACATACCTGACGCCCAATAAATTTTTCTCTGCCGTGTCGTGTTTTGCCCGCCGTTTACGATTACTTCAGTAGAGACGAAAATTCTCATAATTCCGTATTGATGGGTCAGGTTTTTTTCAGGGAAGACCGCGCGGTTGTCGTGGTCAAAAAGGAGACTCCAATTTATGCGCCGTGATCGAGTTTGGCTATCCGCTGCCATCTTCGCATGTGCCGTGCTGCTGGTGGGTGCTGTGCCCGCACAGGCGCAAAGAGTGGCTACCACGCTCGGCGCCGGGAGTGGTCCCACAGCCGCCGCCGTTAACCTAGTCACCAACCAAGTCTACGTTGCCAACGAGTTCAGCAGTACTGTCACGGTGATTAACGGGGCGACCAACACAACCGCAACGGTTACCGTGGGTGACACTCCCACAGCCCTGGCCGTCAACCCGGTGACCAACCAAATCTACGTGGCTAATACAAACACTAACACCCTCACGGTGATTGATGGCGTAACCAACGCAACCACTATAGTTACTACCGGATACAATCCCGACGCCGTTGCGGTCAACCCCGTGACCGACAAAATCTACGTGGCCAACGAAGATGGCACCGTGACGGTGATCGACGGTGCGACCAACGCTACCACCACAGTCAGTGCCGGGACCCAGCCGAAGGCCGTGGCCGTCAACCCGGTGACCAACAAAATATATGTGGCCAACTTCTACAGCAGCAACGTCACGGTCATTGATGGCGCGACCAACGCTACCGCCACGGTCAGCGCTGGGTCCGGTCCCTATGCCGTGGCTGTGAACCCGGTGACCAACCAGATCTATGTGGCGAATTGCGGGGCGAACTGCGGAGGCACGGGTAACGGCAACGTCACGGTCATTGATGGCGCAGCTAACTTCACCACTACGGTCACCGCTGGGTCCGGTCCCTACGCCGTGGCTGTGAACCCGGTGACCAACCAAGTCTTTGTGGCCAACTACGACAGCAACAACGTCACGGTCATTGACGGCGCGACCAACACGACCACCACCACGGTCTCCGCCGGAACCGGTCCTGCTTCCGTGGCCGTCGACCCGGTGACCAACCAAATCTACGTGGCCGACTACGCCAGCACCACCTTCACAGTGATTGATGGCGCGACTTACTACGCCAGAACGATCAATGCCGGGACCAATCCTATAGCCGCAGCCGTCAACCCGGTGACCAACAAAATCTACGTGGCCAACCTGAACAGCAATAGCGTCAGCGTGGTAGATGGCGCAGAAAATGCGCCCACCACTCTGAGCGTCGAACCCAACCCTGTAGCCGTGGCTGTCAACCCGGTAACCAACGAAATTTACGTGGCCAACGCCGGCAGCAACAACGTCACTGTGATTGACGGCGCGACCAACGCAATTACGACCGTCGGTGCCGGATCCGAGCCAGTAGCCGTGGCCGTCAACCCGCTAACCAACCAAATCTACGTGGCCAACTACGACAGCAACAACGTCACCGTGATTGACGGCGCGACCAACGCGACCACCACGGTCAGTGCCGGGGTCAGCCCTGATGCTGTGGCCGTCAACCCCGTAACCAATCAAATCTACGTGGCGAATTGCGCCTCGGTATGCTCGGGCAGCGGAGGACTCGGCACCGTCACAGTGATCGACGGCGCGACCAACGCCACGACGACGGTCACCGCCCAGGCCGGTGCCGTTGCAGTGGCCGTAAACTCCGTGACCAACAAAATCTACGTGGCCAACTACGGCACCGGCACCGTGACGGTGATTGACGGTGCGACCAACGCGACCACGACGGCCCCAGTCGGGACCGGCCCCGTTGCAGTGGCCGTAAACCCCGTGACCAACCAGATCTACGTGGCCAATTGCTCGACGGACTGCGGGGGCAGCGGTAGTCCCAGCGTCACCGTGATTAACGGTGCGACCAACGCGACCACCACTATCAACCTCGACGCCTCCCCCGATGCCCTGGCGGTCAACTCTGTGACCAACCAAATCTACGTCGTCAACATGAACGACACCGTTACGGTGATTGACGGCGCGACCAACTCGACCACGAACATCAGCGTCGGAACGAACCCTGTCGCAGTGGCTGTCAACCCCGTCAGCAACAAAATCTACGTGGCCAATGACACCGAGGGCGACTTCACCTTCACGGTGATTGACGGCGCGACCAATTCCACCTCCAGCGTCCCTACCGGGTTCGCCCCTGTAGCCGTGGCCGTGAATCCCGTGACCAACGAAATCTACGTGGCCGACAGCGGCGACAACACAGTCACCGTGATTGATGAGCAGCCAGTCCAGCCCATTCCGCTGCAAGCGGCTATATCCCCGCTCGCGGCTAATGCGACCGGCAGCCTGACTCCGGCATTCAACTTCAGCGCCCAGAGCAACTTTGCGCCTTTCGCTCCGAACCCGGATAAGCTCTTCTACCAGGTGGACACCTGGCAGGGGCCGTGGACTGCGGCGACGGCCCTAGGCAACGGCGCCTTTACTGGCCAGACCGCAGCGCTCCAGCCGGGCGTGCATATCCTGTACGCCTACGCCACCGACGGCGAGGATGCCACCTCGACGATGGGAAGCTCACCGCACGGAGGAACCAGCCCCCTAATCAGCAATATCGCCGCTTACCTCTTCCTGGTCTCCCCGCCCAACGCCTCGCTCTCCACTGGCACGCTGGCGTTCGGCAGTCAGGTAATCGATACGACCGGCGTTTCGCTGAACGTAACACTGAAAAATAACGGCGTCGGGCCGCTCACAATCACAAACATCGGAGCCAGCGGCGATTATCTGGCCTTAAGCGACTGCCCGCCTACGCTGGATGCCGGTGCTAGCTGTATCATCGGCGTTAGCTTCACGCCTTCTATCGTCGGAACCGACAACAGCACGCTGGTTCTAACGGATGACAACCTGGGTGCAACCGGATCGGCGCAAACCGTCGCACTGACTGGCACGGGCATCGCGGTCACCAAAGTCAGCGTGACGCCCGCCAGCGTCGGGTTCGGCAGTGAACCGCTGGAAATTACCAGCGCCGGCAAAAACATTACGGTGAAAAATACTGGAACGGGCCAACTGAACGTCTCCGAAATAGTGTTCACCGGGGCCGACACCGGCGACTTCAAACAGACGAACAACACCTGCTCGGGCTCGATTGCTCCCGAAAAATCGTGCACGGTTACGGTGACATTCACCCCGTCGGCGACGGGCGCACGCAGCGCCTCGCTGCAGCTCACCGACGACGCCGACGGCAGTCCTCAAAGAGTGGCACTCACGGGGAGCGGGGTGGCGCAGACCGTGTTGTCCCCCTCGTCGCTGAGCTTTGCGGCGCAGAAGGTGGGAACGACGAGCGCGGCGAAGAGCGTAACTTTGACCAACAATTTGGCGACGGCGCTAGCGTTCAACGGCACCTTCAGTGGTGCGGATCCAAGCGATTTTAGCCAGAGCAACAATTGCGGCGGCAGTGTGCCGGCCAAGGGCAAGTGCATCATCTCGGTGGAGTTCAAACCGGCAGCGACGGGCAAGCTCACGGCCACGCTCACGGCCACGCTGAATGTAAACGATAGCGCGAACAACAGCCCGCAGAAGGTCTCGCTGACGGGAACTGGACAATAGGAACGGTATCGAGGCGCCGCCGCGGATCGGCTGCGGGGCTATTGGCCAGGCCCGCCGCTAACGCGAATTTGTCTACGAGGAGGAAAAAAATGAGCAAGCTAATAAAGCTAACCTTGCTGCTGGCATTGGCAGTTGGGTCGTTCGGCGCTTACCGCTACAGCGCGGCACAGGAAAGCGGATCGCATGCAGGCTTGGTCACCATCCCACTTCCCACCTTCGACGTAGAGATCTCGCAAGAACCGGAAGCGCTGGCCACCAAGCACGTGCTCGAAGGGACGTATATCAGCCAAGGCTTCTACGGTGCCGTTGTACCGGCCGAGGCTACTGCACCGATTGATCCGCAGCTTACCGTGGCTTGCCCAGGTACGTCGGGGACCTGCACGATAGCAGCGGACATGTGGGTGCAGAGCAACGCCGGCACAAGCGACAATGCGATTTCGGTTTGTCTTTACGTGGACGGCAAACCTCCCGCCACCGGTTGTCCCCTAACGGGCGAGACGCCGGCGGACGGCGCGTTCGCGGTGACTTCATTTTCGCAAAGCGTCAGCGGCCTTGCACACGGCAACCATACGGTTCGGACGTATTACTTTACGGACCAGGGCGCAGGCGTGGAATCTTACACCGTAAACTATCGAGTGTATAAGCCGTAAGTACATACGCAAGCTGCGACCGTTCATCCTTTTGCTATGAAGACAGGGCCGCCGCTCGGGATCAGCGCCACGCGGCGCACGAATTACTGAGGACTACAACTATGCCAACAGCGGGAACCGGAATGCGCCGGTCACGATCTCAGAAAACGCGACGGAGGCTAAGATCGAGCGCAGCTCTGGTCAGGTTCCTACTCATGCTAGCGAGCTGATCGGGCAGGAAAGAGACCTAGTTCGCGAGAGAACTTTTCGAGGAAGTTCGGCGCGCGGGAAGCCTGTTGGCAGCACTCCCGAGTATCCGGTCAGGATAATCCGCGCGGACGTAACGCTTATACCGTTGTTCCGCTCTCGTAAACTTTGAAAATGGTCCCGCGATTAATATGGTGGAGGCGGGGGGAGTCGAACCCCCGTCCGAGAAGCCTTGCAACGCGAAGACTACATGCTTAGCCCGTTCCGATTTTTTCGTCGCCAGCGCTCAGAGCGGGCAAGACGCGCTGGCAACTAGTCCGATGATCTCGCCGCCGCGTTACGGACCGAAACGCGACAGCCAGCCTACTGTGTGACGCCTCATCTCAAACGCGTAGGTGACGCCTGAGGAAGCGCGTAGCCTAATTTAAGTTAGGCTGCGAGTGCCAACTGTGAGTTGCCAGTTGTGTTGTTTCACTCTGTTACGGGCGAGTGAGCCCCGGCATGCCTTCGGGCCGCGACAGCTTCCGTCGAAACCGTGTCGCCCCCTTAGAAACCCCTATTCTACCATCTGCTGCCAACGGCGGCCAGATTCCCGGCTTCAAAATGAAGAAAACGCCGTTTTATTTTGGCAGCTTCATCCCAGGAACGCGTGGGAGGAATGTCAGTTGACACTCTGTTCTGCCGTTTCCATAATTCAAATGGGTAGAACCATTTGGCAACTCGGAAAAATTCGCTGGAGCACGCTCTGGAAGAGGCGGTTTCGCGCGCTTTGCGGGACAACCTTGCGCCCCTGCAGCGTACCGCCGACGAGCTGCAACAGGCGTACGCCGATCTCGTCGCGGCCTGCTCTTCGAGCCGTCCGAGTAACGCCTTACCCGCGCTTCTCCGTGCGCAGACCTCTGCGGCTGCACTTGCTGCGGGACTCTCCGTGCTTTCGAATTTCGTTGCGGTGGCGCTGAACCCTCGAGAAGAAGCAGGATCTGGCGCACGAGCGGGCGCGGTTGCCGCCGCGACCGCACAGGTGGAAGAAGACGAGGAAACGTCCGCGCCAGCGCCTGCAAAAGAGGAAGCTGCCGCCCCGCACCACGTAGCAGAAGCGGAACCCGAATACGAGTCGGAATGGGCCGAAGAACCTGCGGAAATGCCCACGGGAACCATGGTTCCCGAAGATGTGCCGCTGGAAGAGCCGCCAGGGCAGTCCGCAACCACTGAGATCCCGCTGGAACCGGTGGTCGCGGAGCCGGAGGTTGTAGCGTTCGACGTGGCAAGCCTGCCATCGGACATGAAAGAGTTGCATCGCCGCGCCAATCGTGCAGCCAAAGTTTCCATGCAAGACATCAAATTATTGCGCCCGAAAGAGGTTAAACTGGGCCGCGAGCACAAAGACATCTGTCACAGATTGCGTGGAGAAATCGATAAAGCCCGCAAAGAATACGACCGCCGCTTCCGCGCGATTCAGGACCACCCAGTGGATTACTTCCATCACTGGATGGTGGAAATCCTCGGTGAGGGTGACAGCCAGACCCTCGGAGAATATCCTTATCCCTCGCCCGTTCTGCGGCACTAGGAAGGCTGGGATGAAATTCGCCGTCCGTTTTATTGGTGTGGCGGCAGCCTGCCTGATTTTTTCTCTTACTTCGGTTGCGGCAACCTCGTCGGACACCGCGAAAAAGAAGACGGCCCCCGCAGCGGCGAAGAAAGCGCCCGCGCCGAGTGAAAAACAACTCGAGCAATTAACTCGCGCTCTAAAACAGAGAAACCCCACCGTTGCTTATGCGCGGCTCAGTGCGTTTGCGATGCAGAAATCTTCTGGAGCGCTGGCGTCGCGCGCTGCCTTAGCGCTGGGCTACTACGATTACAGCAAGGCGCATTATCAGGACGCCGCAAAATGGCTGGCGCGCGCAAAGAGCGATCCGCTGCTAAGTGATTACGCGCTGTACTGGAGCGCGGAAACCAATATCGCGCTGAACCACGACGCGGATGCGCTGGCGCAGCTGAAAGAATTTCGCGAAAAATATCCAGACTCGGTGATGACGGAACAAGCTCTGCAAGCGATCGGCACGGCCACGCTGGCGTTGAACCAGCCCGCCGAAGCTCTGGCAGCGCTGGATGCCTATGCGCTCACTTCGCAACGGCCAGCCCTGCTATTTCTGCGCGGCGAAGCTCACGAACAATTGGCCCAGCCAGTGGACGCGGCCAAGGATTATCAAGCAATCTATTTGCAGTATCCCACCAGCACACAGGCTCGCGAGGCCAGCGAGAAATTGAATTTCCTGCGTAGCGGCAAGTCTGGCGACCAAATTCCGCCCATTCCGCTGGATCAGCAGCTCACTCACGCTGACACACTTTTCGGGGCAAAACTTTGGGGCGATGCGCGGAACGAGTATTCGCACATGGTGTCGCAGCTTTCCGGCGCGGAGAGCGAGCGCGCCGCCTTGCGCGTGCTGGAATGCGAATTGCAGCTGGGAAGCGCTCCAACCGCGATCATAAATCTTAAGATTGACGATGCGGACGTAGACGCGGAAAGATATTTTGCGTTGGCGCAATGGTATCGCTCGCAACACCGTGACACTGAAATGGTCACCGCGGTTGAATCGGCGGCATCGCGGGCGCCCGCCGGCGAATGGACCGAGGCTGCTCTGTATTTGGCGGGGAATTATTATTGGGTGGAGATCGATCGCGACCGCGCGGCGGGTTATTACAAACGCGTCTCGGATAATTTCCCGCTGATGGCTGACGCCAAGCCTTCGCAGTGGCGCGTCGCGTGGGTTGCGGTGCTAAAACGCCAGCCGGACGCGAGCGATCTGCTGACAGAACATCTTCGCCGATTCCCGGGCTCCCAGTTCACGGCGGACGCGTTGTATTGGCTTGGCCGGTTGGCGGAGGAAGCCGGCAATGCGTCACTGGCACGCGGTTATTACGGCAAATTGCAAGAACGCTATCCGCAGAATTATTTCGAGAGTCTTGCGATGAAGCGCGTTCGTACATTGGGCGCGGGGCCTGTGATTAATGCGGAAGTGCTGGAAAAAGTTCTGCCGGTTCTACCTGCCCAGCCGCTCGGCGCGATTCCGCCAGCAGCAGCTGAAAGGCAGGCGCGCGCGGACGCATTGCGCACGATCGCATTCGACGCTTCGGCGGAGCTTGAGCTTCGCGCCGCGTATGCATCCACGGGCGAACCGCGTCTTTTGTTGGAGGCGGCGCAAGCGGCCGTCGCTGCCGGCCATGTGGGAGCCGCTATCGTCACCGTGCGGCAAATTTATCCGCAACTGGATTCGCGTCCGTTCGATCAAGTTCCTCACGACGTTTGGCTGGCCGCGTACCCGCTTCCGTTCGGAACTTCAATCCGCCAATGGTCGGCGCACGCGGGAGTCGATCCCATGCTGACCGCTGGACTGATCCGCCAGGAATCGGCTTTCGAACCGGATGCGCATTCCGGCGCGAACGCGTTTGGCTTGATGCAGCTTTTGCCCAAGACCGCGCGGCAAATGGCCAAGAAAGCCAAGGTCCGATATTCTCACTCGCTGCTTACCGACCCGGACTATAACGTGAGGCTCGGCACGATCTACGTGGCAGGTTTGAAGAATGATTTTGGCAGTGTCGAATCGGCGCTAGCCGCGTACAATGCTGGCGAAGACCGCGTGACTTCGTGGACCGCTGGTCAATCGTACCGCGACCTCGCTGAGTTTGTGGATTCGATCCCGTTCACTGAAACGCGCGAGTATGTGGAAATCGTCACGCGCAACGCAGACATTTATCGCAAGTTGTATGGTGGCCAGAAAGATGAACCCGTCAAACTCGCCGCGAACCGCAAGCATCAGCCCTGAACTTTCGTCGAAGACCGCGCAGTTCACCGAATCCGTAATCCGCGAAATGACGCGGTTGGCCATCCAATATAAAGCTGTGAATTTGTCGCAAGGTTTTCCGGATTTTCCCGCTCCCATCGAAATAAAACGCGCAGCGCAGGAAGCCATTGCCGCCGACATCAATCAGTACGCCATCACCTGGGGCGCGAAATCGTTGCGCAACGCCATTGCTGAAAGATTCGCGCGCACGCAAGGCGTGGAAATTGACCCGGAGCGCGAAATCACCGTGTGTTGCGGCTCTACGGAAGCGATGATGTCGTCGATGATGGCTGTCGTGAATCCGGGCGACGAAGTCGTCGTGTTCGAGCCGTTCTACGAAAATTATGGGCCGGACGCGATTCTTTCCGGAGCGCAGCCGCGTTTCGTGAAACTGCGTGAACCGGACTGGAGTTTTGATCCACAGGAACTGGCCGCCGCATTTGGTCCGCGCACGAAAGCGATCATCTTAAATACGCCGAACAATCCAACCGGAAAGGTTTTTGAACGCGCGGAATTGGAGCAGGTCCGGGACCTTTGCTTGCGTTGGAATGCGTTCGCCATCACCGATGAAATCTACGAGTACATGTTGTACGACGGCGCGCAGCACATTTCCATGGCCGCGCTGGACGGCATGCGCGAGCGCACCATCACCATCAACGCGCTTTCTAAAACTTATAGCGTGACCGGTTGGAGGGTCGGCTGGGCCATTGCGCCGCCCGAGGCGTCTTCGCGGATTCGCAAGGTACACGACTTTCTTACGGTGGGAGCTGCTGCGCCGCTGCAGGAGGCGGGCGCCACGGCTTTGCATTTTCCGCAGCAGTATTACGACACGCTGGCCCGCGAGTACACAGTGCGTCGCGACCGACTGTTGGGGATTCTCACCGATGCAGGATTCCGCTGCTTCAAGCCGCGTGGGGCGTATTACATCATGACGGATATTTCGGCCTTCGAATTCCCGGATGACGTCGCGTTTGCGAAGTATCTGGTAAAAGACATTGGCGTGGCCGCTGTGCCGGGCTCCAGCTTCTACCAGGATCCCGCGCACGGCCGCACGCATTTGCGTTTCACATTTTGCAAGACGGAAAAAACCTTTCAAGCCGCCGCCGAAAGGCTTTCCAAGCTAAAAGTTAGTTCCGGTGCGCGGGAAAAGTAAAAAAGCGGGCGGCTGTGCTAGAATCCGCGAGATTTTAGGGTATCGAGGCCAATGAGCATGAGATTGGATTTAATTCCGCCCGGCACACGGCTCAGCGCCAACGGCGAAGGCCAACCTTTCGACATCGCGGCCGGCGGGACGCGGGTTTTTATGTGCACCATGTTCATCACCGAGCAAATCGAGCAGGAATCCGTGGATGTTTCGGTGTGGGGTTCGGCAGACGGGCAGGATTTTGGAAAATTGCCGCTGTTGAAAATGCCGCAGCGTTTTTATCGCGGAGAAACCCGCCAGATTCTCGATCTCACCTTAAAACCCGAAGTGAAGTTCCTGCGCGCGAAGTGGGAACTCACGCGCTGGGGCCGCGGCGCTCCGCACCCGGCATTCGTGCTTGGATTTAACCTGAGCGAAATTCCCGCGTTCACGCAAAATCCGGCTTTACCTCAGACGGCCTAAAATTCAGAATGAAACCTCGCATTAATCTCGATGGAATTTTGTGCATCAGATCGAGGACAACATGAAAATTACTTCTATTTTTATTCTTCTCTTTTCATTCGTTATGCCGGCTGCGGCGCAGGGTTTCTCTGCGAATCCCATTCAAAAAGGCACCTGGGAACTGGCGCTATTCGGCGGAGGCGGCACGGGCCTGGGCAAATCCGATACCACTCAGTTTTTTTATGCGGGCGGCCGCGCGGGCCGGGTATTTACGTCCGATCATCTTTCCGGAATTTTCCGCGGCAATTTCGAGTGGGATGTGGACGTGACGCCGATCTACGTGGTCTTCCCGCCGGAAAGCGCGGTGTATGGAGGCAGCATCAAGCCGGTCATTTGGAAATGGAATTTTACAAGTTGGAAGAAAATCGTTCCGTACTTCGCGCCGGAGGGCGGCATCGTTTTCAGCAGAGAGAATATCCCGCCGGGAGACACGTCGCAGGTGAATTTCACGCCGGGAGCTGCATTCGGAGCGAACGTCTTCGTGAAAGAGAAACGAGCTTTCCTTTTTGAAATTGAGTTTGGACATCTTTCGAGCGCGAGCTTGGGTCCACACAATCCCGGATACAACGGCACTTTTACTTTTACCGTGGGATATACCTGGTTCCACCATTCCTGAAACGACTAGCCTCTATGTTTAGAGAGCAGTTTCACGACTCTCCCGACGCCGTTGCCTTAGGTTTCAGTGTAGCGCCTGCCCGGCAAGCAGGCGGCGACCTTCGGCGCGGCATCCGGAACTTGATCCGCGGCCAGTGGCTCGGCGCCCTCAACAAACAATTGTCGGTTTTCGAGCGGGATTCGCTACACCGCGCGCTGAAGGTTAAACACCGCTACTTCCGGTCGCGCGTTGAAGCGAACGCGAAGCAAGTGGCCCACGCCTCGGCTGATGTACATATTGCGATTCCCGGATAACTCAATCTTACCGGCAATATAGCGCTTGTTCGCTACCGGCACTAGCGGTGGTGGCAGAAACGGCGGCTTGCACTGGCCTCCATGCGTGTGCCCAGCGAGAATCCAACCTTGGTAGCCGGCCCAGATCGGGCGATCCGCGGCGTCAGGGTTATGGCAGAGCACAACCGTGGAGGCGTCTTGGCTTTTCTGCGCCAGGAGATCTGCAGGATGGAAAAGGGGACTCCACAAGTCTTCAAGTCCTACAAATTGTAATCCGGCGAGCGAGACCGCCTGGTTGCGAAGCAGCGTAATGCCCGCATCGCGCGCAATCGCTGAAACGCGGTCCGCGACCTCCAGCATTCGCCAGCGAAAACCGTAATCGTGGTTGCCAAGTATCCCCACCGTTCCCAGGCGTCCGTGCGGGAAGTGCTCCAGAACCCGGCGCAACTGCTCGAACTGCTGTGTACCTCTATAGGTGACGAAGTCACCGGTGAATGCTACGAAATCCGACGCCAGCTCTTGAACTCTGTGGAACGACTTGATGATGTAGTCGTCGTCAACGCGGGGTCCCACGTGGATGTCGCTAATCTGCGCGAGAGTGTGACCTTCCAGGTTGGCGGGAAGGCCGGCGACAGGTAATGAAGGATAAGTGAACTCCAGCCAGTGTGGTTCCACACGCCATGTATAAAGACCCAAAGCGAGCGTGCCGGTTCCGGCGGTAGCCAGCAACTTCGTCATTTCGCGGCGTGTAATCTTTCTGGTCATAGCGGCACAGCTCTGGTTCGGATGCTCGAACGATGCGCTGTGTTATGCATCCCATTGTACGGGAGTTGTTTGACGCTCGCATTCGCAAGGTGCTATAAACGCTATAACAGCATTTGCACTATTTGCATTCCGTGGGGCCGTAGCGCAGTTGGGAGCGCGCCTCGATGGCATCGAGGAGGTCGCGGGTTCGAACCCCGCCGGCTCCACCAATTTTTTGTTGTACCTTCTAGGCTGCCAATGAAAGCCGGGGTCCGCTCAAGCCGGCGAATCGACTCCCCAAGGCCAATCCGCTAGTCCTTTCTTAGGTTTACGTCCAGCCTGGCTGGCTCTCCGGAGTAGTACTTTCGTCGGATACCCTGTTCCTTAATTTCTGTTACCCTAGCAACAAATCAGGCCCGTATGGTGTCTAACCTAAGATAGGGACACGCCCTTAAGGGAGACCGGCGGAAGGCATGTCCGACCTAGCGCAAATATTGCCGTGGGGCCGTGACGAAGCTGGACTCGTCACCGAGCTGCAGGCGGGGTCTGACTCGGCATTCGATTGGCTGGTCACCTACTATCACGCCGGGGTGTACAACTTGGTTTACGGAATTCTCTCCGACTCTGCCGACGCTGCTGACGTAACGCAGGAAGTTTTTCTGCGCGCTTTTCGCGGCATTCATGGCTTCCGCCAGGGCAGCTCCTTGAAAACTTGGCTATATCGCATTTCGGTGCGGCAGGCCTTGAACCATCGGCGTTGGTGCTGGCGCCATCATCGCCAACAGGTTTCGATTGACGCCGAAGTGGAAGGGAAGAATCCCGCTCTCGACTTGAAGGATCTGGAAGCGACTCCGCTGGAACAAGTGGAAGCAGCCGAAATGCAAGCTGTGGTACGCCGAGGGCTGGCACAACTCCCTGATGTTTTCCGCAGCGCGGTTATTTTGCGCGATCTGGAAGGCTTGTCTTACGAAGAAGTGGCGGAAGTCTTGGAAGTTTCCGTGGGCACGGTGAAATCGCGCATCCTGCGCGGCCGTCGCATTCTTCGGGAGATTCTCGATCCTGTTTTGCATGCTTCCCGGTCCGCGGAATCTGCCGAACGAAATAACCCGATCGAGCACACACCCGAATTTTCGCGAGGATCATCGACGGCAAGCATTCGATTGGAGCCGTCAGCAGCAAAGCCCACGGTCGCGCACTCGTTGACCTACGCTACCAAACGGCACGGAGGCGCCCAATGAATTGTCACGACGCAGCACGACGCCTGCCCGGTTACATTGATGGAGCCATTCCCGCGAAAGATCACGCGATCGTTCGCGAGCATCTGCATGTGTGCGGAAGCTGTCGCGATTTGCTCGAAAGTTACCGCCGCCTTTCCATGTGTCTGGCAAATGTGGAACCTGTCGCCGCACCGGCCGATCTGGCCATGCGAATTCGCGTGCAGGCGGCGCACTCGGTTTCTCCGTGGGTAGGCTTCCGGCGTGCCTGGTCTCGCGCTTCAATGTCTTTCCAGGACGTTTTCAAACCGCTCGCTGTGCCGGCTACCGGTGGAATTCTTACCGCGCTGGTTGTGTTTGTCCTGGTGGTGCAGAACATCCTGGTGGGCGTGCCCATGGGAATCGTCGCGAACGATTTGCCGTTGAATCTCGTTCAGCCTGCGCGCCTGGAAAGTCTGGCGCCGTTCCCGGTTCCGGGTGTAGTAGGGACCGAAGGGCATCCCGATTCCGGCGTGCTGGTGCTCGAAGCCACGCTGAATGCGGAGGGTGAAGTGGTCTCCTACAACATTCTCTCCGGCCCCAACGATGTTGCGGTGAAACATCAGATCGATCAGGTCCTCTTGTTTTCGCGCTTCCGTCCCGAGCTGAGCTTTGGACGACCGACGGATGGCGGCCGCGTTCTGCTGAGCTTCAGCGAAGTCCGCGTTCACGGATAAGAATTTTCGTCCTGATTTTCTGGTCCTTCGCTCACTGATTTACCCTGCGCGTTTTCTTGACTACGCGAAGCCTGACCGCTACAGTTTCAATGTTTAATAATCGCTGCCAGGCGCGTAAGAACGGGGAACTTAGCGCTAGCAGCGGACGATCAGGGCGTGGGGAGTCTGGCCATCCAAAGATTTTTTCATCCGTTTCAGGCGCTGTGTTGCTGCATCGTGGTGCTCTTAGTGTGCGTTGTATCTGCTCCCGCATCCCACGGGCAAACGCCGCCGTTGCAGGAATTCACCAGCGGGATTGCAGTCGAAGCCAATCAGCAATTATTTGCCACCATGGCCGCGCTGGACGCCGCCGGCTTCGACGCCGACGAAAGCACGCTGGCCGAACTGCCCTCGCGCCTGGCTTTGCGCGGCGAACTTCTAAATCTGCATGGCCCCGCAACCGAGGCGCTGCGCCAGTTTTACCGCGACCACTTGCTGGCCGACCCCGGCGAAACGCTTTCGCGCTACATCACCTTCGCGCTGGTTGTCGGTCCGCCGCCGGATTTTCGCTATCAAGTGGACCCGGATCTTCTTCCTCCCGATGTTGGTTCGCTCGAGGGCTTCCAGAGAATTCTCGCCGCCTTCTACCACGAAGCCCATCTGGACATTCGTTGGACTCAAATCGAACCTGAATACCGCCGAGCGATTGCGCGTTATCAGCCGGCGGTGCGGCGCATCGTCACCGTATCAAACGCATATCTGCGGGAAATTCTGAAGTCCACGCACGGCCGCACATTTACTGTGTACGTGGAACCGCTGGTCGGCGCCCGCACAAATTTCCGAAACTTGGGCGATCATTACGCCATGGCCGTGGGAACCACCGCGCAAATTCCCGTGGACGATATACAGCACGCTTATCTGCACTTCATGCTGGATCAGCTGCCGCTTAGGTACCGCAAGGAAGTCGAAAGCAAAAATAGTCTGCTCAACGTCGCCGCACGAGCCCCGCAGCTTCCGGTGGAGTACCGCACCGACTTCATCGCGTTCACCGACGAATGCCTGATCAAAGCGGTCGAGCTGCGACTGCGCCACCTAACGCCGGAGAAACTCGAAACGGCCCTGGTGCAAAATGACAAGTCCGGATTCATCCTGGTGCGCCCGCTCGTCACTCAGCTGGAAAAGTTTGAAAAGGCCGCGCCCGCTATGACGTATTATTTCCCGGACATTATCAATGGCATCGACGTATCGGCGGAGCAGAAGCGTTTGAAAGATTTTGCTTTCGCTCCAGTGCAGGCGGCCCCTGAACAAGCCAAGGCCGCCGTTGCACCCGCGGGCCAGACGGCGGAACTCGATAGCATGTTGGCGGAAGGGGATCATCAGATCGCGTTGAAAGACGCCCCAGCCGCTTCGGCCACGTTCCAGAAAGTGTTGGATAAATATCCGAACGAGCCGCGCGCGGTGTACGGCCTTGCTGTTGCGTCCATACTTTCAGGCGACGGCGAGCGCGCTCAGGAGTTATTCGAGCAGATTGTGGCCAGTTGGACGTCGGGAATACCGGGAGCGCCCGTCCCGCAGGGAACGCCGGATCCTTCGATTTTGGCGTGGTCGCACGTCTACCTAGGACGCATTCACGATCTGGAAGGCGAGCGCGACGAGGCGGTGGCCGAGTACCGCGCGGCCCTGGCGGTTAATGGCTCTCCGGAAAATGCGCGAGCAGCTGCGCAACGCGGCCTGGATTCACCGTATAGTTCTCGCGCGCCGGAAAACGATAAAGCGTCTCATAATCCTTAGCCCTGGGCCGTTCCGACGTGCAGAGGGTATTTAACTACGGAAGGTGAAAAATGATTTTCCAGTCGTTACGAAATGCGACCGCCGCAGCCATCCTATTGGCGATGGGATACGCGCTAGCACTCGCACAGCCGTGCAGTGCGCAGCAGCAACAGCAGCCCGCGCCGGCTCCGGCTCCAGCCAAGCCTGGGCAAGCGGCAACTCCGCAAAGCGGCACGCAGAATCCCGCGGAAGCGCCGAAAGTTGATCCCGAAGAGGAGAAAGCCTACAAGGCTTTTTACGACGCAAACTCTCCGGCGCAGACCGACACGCGCATCAAGCTCGGCGAAGATTTTGTCGCGAAATACCCCAAGAGCAAGTATGCGGAGGTCGTTTACGCCCGGCTGATGCAGGATTATTTCAACAAACAACAGTTCGATAAAATGTATGACGTCGCCGGCAAAGCTCTCGCGATGGATCCGGACAACGTCAGCGTGCTGGTGTTGGAAGGTTGGGTCATCCCGCACAATTACGATCCCAACGACTTGAACTCGGAACGCCTGTTGAACAAGGCCGAAGCCGACGAGAAGCACGCCCTCGAATTAATCCCCAATTTGCCAAAGCCCGCGGGTATGACGGACGATCAATTCGCGAAAGCCAAGGACGCGGCGCTGTCGCAGGCGCACAGCGGTCTTGGATTGGTCGATTTCCGCAAGCAGGATTTCGAGAATTCCGTCACCGAGCTGCAACTGGGTGAAAAACTTGCCACCACTCCGGACCCCACCGATTTCTACGTGATGGGGATCGAGCTGCAAGCTTTGAATCGGTTCAGCGATGCCGCGGACGCATTTCAAAAATGCGCGCAAATTCCCGGAGGTTTGGCGGACCGCTGCAAGGGGAAGGTCGACGAAAACAAAAAGTTGGCCGCCGCGAAACCGGCTGGATCCAAACCCTAACCGAGGCCATTCCAATCATGACCCCACAGGAACGCGAGAAACTGGAGACGATCCTGGGTCATCATTTTAATGACACGGTAGAACTTGAACGCGCGCTGATTCATCGTTCTCATCGGCAAAATTCCAACAATACCGATAACGAGCGCCTGGAATTTCTGGGCGATCGCGTTTTGGGCCTGGTTGCCAGCGACGAACTTTGCCGCACTTTTCCCGAGTGGGATTCGGGACAGCTTTCCAAGGGCTTGGCGCGACTCGTGAGTGCTTCGTCGATTTACGCCGCGGCGAAAGAGCTGAAGCTCGGCGACCACTTGCGGCTCGGGCCGGGTGAAGAAAAAACGGGCGGCCGCGATAAAAAAAGGCTGCTGGCCGATGCGTACGAAGCAATCCTCGGCGCCATTTATCTCGATGCTGGACTTTCCGCCGCCGTTTCGTTCCTTCAGCGCACCTTACTGGGGCCTGCCCTGGGCAGCCAATCATTCGGTTTGGAACGCGCTGACGATAAATCCGCTTTGCAGGAGTGGTTGCAGCAGCGCGATTTACCGCCGGTGGAATATCGCGTGCGCAGCGAATCCGGACCGGACCACCAAAAGACATTCGAGGTGGAAGTTTGGCACGCCGGGAAAAAGCTTTCCGGCGCGGAAGGGCGCAGCAAAAAAGAAGCGGAACAAGGCGCCGCAAGAATGGCGCTGGAACATTTCGAATCGAATGATGGAATCGCCTGAAGGAGTTTCGTGGAAGTAGACACCACCGAGCCGGGGCCTGGTATTGAGTCAACATCGGCGCCTGTGGCCGCGAAAGCTGTGGCAAGGCGAAGTTCCTTCGCGGAGTATGCCGAGTCGCTTCTGGTCACAATTCTGCTGGCTCTTTTCGGCACCACCTTCATCGTTCAGGCTTTCAAGATTCCTTCGCAATCGATGGAACCCACTCTGCTGATCGGGGATCATCTGTTGGTGAACAAATTTATATTCGGGGGCCGCGGAGCGTGGTACGAAAAGCTGCTTCCTTATCGCGCGATCCGCCGCGGCGATATTGTCGTTTTCAAATTTCCATTCGACGATCATCCGCATTACGTGAAGCGCGTGATTGGCTTGCCTGGAGACCGCGTGCGCATCATCAACCAGCACGTTTATGTGAACGGCGAGCTTCTGTCCGAACCATATGTGATACACGATCCCATCTACGAAGATCCTTTTGGTGACAATTTTCCGCCCTCTGGCCGCTATTTCGCGGAAATCGGCCTGCGTCCGGAATGGGCGGAACAAATTCTCAGCCATGTCCAACACGGCGAGCTGGTCGTGCCGCCTGACAATTATTTTGTGATGGGCGATAATCGCGACCGTAGCTGGGACAGCCGCTACTGGGGCTTTGTAAATCGTGACGCTGTAATGGGCCGTCCGGTAATGATTTACTGGTCCGTTGAAACTGCGCCTGGAGATTACGCCAGCCGGAGCTTCTTCGGAACGCTGCGCGTACTGGGGCAAAATTTTTTGCATCTTCCCGAACGCACACGCTGGCGGCGTATGATGCACGAGGTCCATTAGCCGGCTGGCTCAGCCGGAAAAATCGCCGTGGCAAGCACGCTCTCCCATCCCGACGTTCACACGCAAACTATCTCGCAGGTGAAATCGCGCCCGCGTGGCTGGACGCGTTGGCCCAAATGGATTCTGTTGCTTCTCGTGCTGGTGTGGCTCGCCGGCGCCGGCATTTCGCTGCTGATTCGCCACACGCCTTTGCAAAAGAAAATCACGGCGCGTCTGGCCGCCGCTTGCGGACGGCCGGTGGAAGTGGGTCGCTACGATTTCACGCTGTTAGACGGCCCCACGCTCCACGCACAATCGGTAACCTTCGCCGAAGATCCGCGTTTTGGCCACGAATATTTCCTGCGCGCGGAAGCACTTACCGTGCGGCTTCGCTGGCAAGCTCTGCTGCTCGGTCATCTTCAGCTGGGAACTGTTTCGCTGGTTCATCCGAGCTTGAACCTGGTGCGAAATTCGGACGGCGATTGGAACCTTGCGGAATGGCTGCCCAAGCCGCCGCCCGCCGCGCCTTCCACCGGAGTTTCCGGTCCTTCGTCGCCGGGTGCACCGGCTGTGCGTTTCAGGCGTATTGAAATCGATTCGGGCCGAATTAATTTCAAGCGCGGCGAAGAAAAACTTCCGTTCGCTTTGGTGGATGTTACGGGCTACGTCGAACCTGCCGGGCCGGGGCGCTGGACCATGGACCTGGAAGCAATTCCAACGCGCGCCGCCGTAATCGTGCAGCAGGCCGGCATTCTCCACGTCAGCGGACAAATGGGAGGAACCTCGTCGCGCCTGCGTCCGGCGGAACTGAATGCTTCCTGGAGTGATGCTTCTGTGTCGGACGTTCTACGGCTGGCTCGCAGCTCTGATTACGGGGTGCGTGGCTTGCTCGCTGTTATCATGAACGCTCGAACGCAAGACCACGCGGATGGCGGATGGACGATTCAATCCCGCGCCGAGTTTCGCCAGCTTCATCGCTGGGATTTCCCTTTGCGTCCGGACGACCCCGCAGTGAACGTGGTCTCCCAAATTCACTGGAACCCGATGGACTCGGCTATCGAAATAAGCGACGCATCAATCGAAGCGCCGCATTCTCACGCCCATGTTTCGGGACGGGTCGGTTGGGAATTGCCAACGGGCGCTTCGTCGCCGGAATCCTCGCCGGTCTCTATTAATGTCGCGTCCTCTACCATCGATCTGAATGATGTGCTCGCCTGGGCGCGCGCATTCCATTCGGGCGTCGCCTCGAATATTTCGTTTCGCGGTTTCGCCGGTATTCAGGGAAACATTTCCGGTTGGCCGCTGCAGATGAATCGTATGGCGGTAACAATTGACGGGGCCGAGCTCAGTGGTCCTGCTCTGCGCGTCCCAGTTCATCTGGGAAATGCGGAGCTTCGCTATGATCGCGGCATCGCCGCGCTTTCCCCGGTTTCGTTGACATTCGGCGCGGCGGCTAGTTCGCTTCACATGGAAACATCCGCGAAGCGCGGCTCTGAATTGCCGGTCTTTCACTTGAGCGGAAATCTCACCCAAGCCCGCGACCTGGTCGCTACCGCGAGCGCTTTTGGTTGGAATATTTCGCGTGGGTGGGACCTTGCCGGGCCGCTGCGCTGCGATTTGCGTTGGCAAGACGCTCTGTATCCCTGGCGAACGCAGCCCACCGGTACCGTGGATTTCGGCGGGGAACAAAGCGGAATGTCGCTTCGCACGCCGTTTCTCAACTTGCCAGTTGAAGACATCAAGGCGCACGCGGACTGGAAACCTGACTCGCGCCACATTGCCGTGTCATCAGCCAAAGCATTTGGCGCCGATTGGAGCGGCTCGTTCGATCGTCGCGACGCGGGCGGGTGGCTTTTCACGCTTTCAGCCGGCCACTTGGCGGCGGCCGATATCGATCGCTGGCTCAATCCGCGTTGGCGGGAAAGTTTTCTCGACCGCATGTTGCCGTTTTTGAATCCGCGCTCTCCGACAAATGCGGTCACCGACACGCTGCAAGCCAGCGGCCGCATCGCGCTCGACCAATTCATATTGGCGCCGGTCACCGTGCACCGCCTGCAGGGCGATCTGAAAGTTTCAGGCCATCATATCGAGCTTACGAATGCTCGCGGCCAACTCTACGGAGGAAACCTCGCTGCGTCCTTTGAGGCGGATTTTGCACCGATTCCTTCCTACCGCGTGAACCTGGATTTTTCGCGTGTGGATTTGCTTGCTCTTTCGGCGGATTCCCCAACCCTGGCGAAGATGTTTTCTGGAGCGGCATCGGGGGAGCTTTCACTGAATACCCGTGGCGCCGACAAGTCCGATCTGCTGGCTTCTCTCGCCTGCAAAGGAAAAGCTCGAGTGAGCGACATTGAGTTTCGCAGTCTCAATCTTGCCGAATCGCTGCGCGCCAACGCTGCAAGACCTGGCACAAGCTTATTCCGTCAGGCTTCCACGACATTTGCATGTGCCGACCGTGAGATTAAATTCCAAGGCTTGCTGCTGCAAAGCCCGTCCGCTGAGATTGAAGGTTTCGGTTCGCTCGATTTCGGCCGCAATTTGGATTTGCGTTTGCGCCTTGTTCCAAACGAAACAGTAGAGCGTGACGCCGCTCCCGTTTCTGACTTTCGCCTCACCGGCCCGCTATCGTCCCCTGAAATATCGCGCATCCCCCTGCCCGTGTCTCGGCCGTGAAACCATGTCCGCAGATGAATTTGCGAGCTATCTACGGCTGTGCTAGCGTTCATTGGTGCAGCCGAATCATCAGTTTTCTCGGCGTAGCAGACGAATTTTTGTGGCGGCCGTCGCATGTCTCGCAGTAGTCGCGCTTTCTTTCTCAGCCGCGCCAGCCAAAGTCCATCTCTCCATGAAATTTACGCCGGGCGAAGTCCTGCGCTACCAGATTGAAACCAGCACAACGGCGAACAACAAAATGGAAACGCCCATTGACAATCCTGAGGCTGCATCCAAATCCACGCAATCCGTCAGCCTGATTCTGCGACTTGATGTGTTGAACTCGGCGCCGGCCAACGGCGAAGCCCCGGGCAGCGTTCGCGTTCGAACCACCTTCGAAAAGTCCGACGCCGCGTTTAAAAGCGATGCCTTCGATCTAGCGGGTGCTAATGTGCAAGATCAATACAAGCATCTTGAAGGCCGCTCGCTCGAATACACAATCTCGCCCGATGGCCAGGTTTCTCATATCACCGGCATCGACGATCTGTTGGCAAATCCTGTGGTGGCGGAAAACGTCCACGCGTGGATGAATGGCCTTTCTTTTGGAGCGCGCCTTCCAAAGGGCGGAATTGAGATAGGTCAAAAGTGGAATACCGACCAGCCCATGGAAGACACGCCTCTCGGCGGCCTGGTCTGGAAAAACCGTTCCACCTATCTCCACGACGAGCTTTGCTACTCAACGGACGCCTCGCAAAAACCAACTACTGGCGCTCAACCTGCGGCTAGCGCGAACCTCTCATGCGCCGTGATCGTCACCGAATTCAAAATCATTCGGAATGGCGACGCCACGCCGGACGACTACGCCCGCAAGGGTCTGGACACCTCCGGCACATGGACCGGCACTGGCGGCAGCCTCGAATACATTTCGCTCACCGACGGCACGTTAATCCGCTCCACTCAAAATTCCACGCAAAATATGGACGTGACAATCCTCAGCATCAAGACCGGCTCGAAGATTCATTACGTCAGCCGCTTGGATAGCAAGTCCGAAATTTCTTTATTGCCGGCGGAAGCTTCGTCCACAGCCCAACAGCCCTGAAAACCCGTCCAGGCGCGCGCGTTTCGGCTCGGAGCGCCGATTTGCAACCTTTGGTATAATGGTAGTTTTCAGCTTGACCCATTTTTCGTAACTGAGAGTCCGCCGATGAACTTTAAGATCGCCAGTGACTACGAACCGCGCGGTGACCAGCCCGAAGCGATTTCCAATCTCGTCCGCGGCATTAATGACGGCGATCGCCACCAAGTCCTGCTAGGCGTCACCGGTTCGGGCAAAACGTTCACCATGGCCAAGGTGATCGAGCAGATCAATCGTCCCACCATCGTCCTGGCGCATAATAAAACTCTAGCCGCGCAGCTTTATCACGAATTTCGCTCTTTTTTCCCCAATAATGCCGTGGAATATTTCGTCAGCTATTACGATTATTACCAGCCCGAAGCCTACGTTCCGGCAAGCGACACTTACATCGAAAAAGAATCCACCATCAATGACGAGCTCGACAAGCTGCGCATGTCCGCCACGCGCTCGCTGTTCGAACGCCGCGACGTCATCGTGGTCGCCTCCGTCTCCTGCATCTACGGTCTCGGTTCCCCCGAAGCGTATTACAGCATGATGCAGCTGATCGAAAAGGGACAATCCGTGGCCCGCGAAGCCATTCTTCGCAAGCTGGTGGAAATTCAATACGAGCGCGCCGAGGAGCTTCGCCGCGGAACTTTCCGCGTCCGCGGCGACATGATCGAAATCTATCCGCCGTACGATGACCTGGCCGTGCGCGTGGAAATGTGGGGCAGCGAGATCGTCGCCATCCGCAAATTTGACCCCGTTACCGGTCAAATCAAAACGCGCGCAGGAGAAAAAGAAATCGACCGCATTTTGATTTATCCCAAGAGCCATTACGTTTTGCCGGCCGAACAACGCGAGCGTGCCATTCAAAGCATTTATGAAGAGCTCGAATGGTGGAAAGGCGAGCTGGAGCGCCAGGGCAAAATTGTGGAAGCGCAGCGCGTGGTCCAACGCACGCATTTCGACATCGAAATGATGCGCACCATCGGTTATTGCCACGGAATCGAAAATTATTCGCGCCACCTTTCAGGGCGCTTGCCCGGCGAAGCTCCGCCCACGCTTTTCGATTACACTCCGTCCGATTTTCTTTTGTTCGTGGACGAGTCGCACCAAACCATTCCGCAAATTCGCGGCATGTATCACGGAGATCGTTCGCGCAAGCAAACGCTGGTGGAATACGGCTTCCGCATGCCCTCCGCTCTCGACAATCGCCCGCTAAATTTTGAAGAATTCGAGCATCGCGTAAATCAAGCCGTTTACGTTTCCGCCACGCCGGGCCCTTACGAGCTGACAAAATCCGGCGGCCTTGTTGTCGAACAAGTGCTCCGCCCGACGGGATTGGTGGATCCGCAGGTGGAAGTTCGTCCGGTAAAAGGCCAGGTGGATGATCTGCTGGAACAAATTCGCGTGCGCGCCGCGCGCAACGAGCGCGTTCTTGTCACCACGCTCACCAAACGCATGGCCGAAGACCTCGCCGAATATTTCACCGAGGTCGGCGTACGCTGCCGCTATCTGCATTCGGAAATTGAAACGCTCGAACGCATCCGCATCCTTCGGGATTTGCGCCGCGGAGAATTTGACGTCCTGATCGGCATCAACCTTCTTCGCGAGGGCCTCGATCTGCCCGAAGTTTCTCTGTGCGCCATTCTCGACGCCGACAAAGAAGGTTTTCTCCGCAGCACCACTTCGCTGATCCAAACAATCGGCCGTTGCGCGCGCCATTTGGAAGCTCGCGCCATCTTGTATGCCGACGTGATGACCGACTCGATGAAACAAGCCATCGGAGAAACAAACCGCCGCCGCGCGAAACAGGAAGCCTACAACCGCGAGCACAGCATCACGCCGCTTTCCATCGTCAAATCCGTGGATATGCAGCTTGCCAGAATTGTGGAAGCGGATTATGTTACTGTGCCGTTGGACGACGTGGTGATAGAAGATGTGTCCACGGAAGCCCAGTTGGTTCATGCCATAAGCCAGCTGGAATCGCAGATGCGCGAAGCCGCGAAGAATTTTGAGTTTGAACGTGCAGCTGCGCTACGCGATCGCATACGGTCTCTGAAGCAGCGCGACTTGGGCGCAATCTTTTCTGCAGCCCCGGTCGCCGAGATTGCATCTGCTTCTGGGCCGCTTGAGAACAAACCTGAAACGGAGGCCACCGTGTCTCCTGTTCAGGAGCATTCAGCGAAGCCGGTCAAAAAACGGACCGCCAAAAAAATTTCCTGACAGGAACCGCGTGATTCCACTACAAAGATTTCCTCGTCGCATTTTCGCAACGTTTCTTCTCAGCGTCGCAACTCTGATGTGCTTTGCGCCCGCAGCTCACGGTCAGACCCAGCCGGCGCAACCCTCCCATTTTCAGGTCGCAGACAACGAGTTCGGTATATGGGCTTCCTACGCGCCTTATGCGCCGCACATTCTCGGTGTCACCAGCCCGCGCCAGTTCGGTGTTCTTGGATTTCGCTACGCCCGGCGTATACATGAGCATCCCGGCGGGGGATGGTCCCTGGAATGGACCGTGGACGTGATGCCCGTGGCGATCATGTTGCAGCCAAAAATTCTCGGCAGCTTCGTCAATCCTCAAGGCAACATCACTTACATTACCGGCGCGCGCGAAGCGGTCTACGGCGGCGGCGTGAATCCTCTCGGCCTGAAGCTGAATGGTTTCCGCACACACAAACTCCAGCTTTACGGGGCCTCAACAGCGGGGTTCGTTTCATCGCTGCGTCCCGTTCCGGTCGACATTCACGGCGAAACGCAATTCAATTACGACTTCGACCTCCAGTTCGGATTCCAGCTTTTCAACTCGGCGCGCACGCACGCCTGGACCTTCGGATATAAATATCAGCACATCTCCAACGCGCAGCGCGGTGAAATAAATCCGGGCGTGGATTTGGAAGGCGTCTTCGTGGGCTACACGTTTTTCAAATAGAAAGAAATTTCCAACAACGCGAGATTCCGCAAGGCTTTTTCGCTACACCAGCCCGCGCTTTAATTCTTTCAGCGGATAAAACGTTCCGCGCCAGGTGATCCCGCCAGTCCACAACGTGACAATCGTCGAACGCCCCTGCATCCAAACGAAAATCAGCGCGCCAATAGGGAACGTCAATGCATACAGCGGTGACACCTTGAATTCCAGGCACGCTCCGATGTGCAGAATGATAGCGAGTCCCACGCAAATGCACGCAAATACCAGCGGCCAGCCGTGCGCGAAGAACAGCGCGATCCACGGCGCCACGCACATCATCAAAAGTCCGAACATTTGCACCCCGGCGGTCCAGAGAGAAAATCCCGTGAACGCAAAAAAGTTCTTCGTTGTGCCGCGAATAATATTTCCCACGCCGCTATGCCAGTGCACGCTGATTTCGTTGTTGGCCAGCGCCACCGCTGAGCGAAACCCTTCCTGCTTCACCAGCTTTCCCAGCTTCATGTCGTCCACTACTTCCATCGCCAGGCGCCGATGCGTTCCGATAGCTTCGTAGGTCCTCCGCCGTATTAACTGAAACATGCCAATTCCCGCGAACGCGCCCGAGCGCGGATCGCTCACCCTCCACGGCCGCACACTCATCAGGAAAGCCAGGCCGAAAAAGGTCATCGCGATTTTTTCGCCGAAGGTGAACATGTCCGTGCGTCCGGAAAGGGTTAAATGGTCCCAGCCCTTTTTCTGCGCGAGGGCAACTGAGGTTCGTAGCAGCGAAGGCGCGAACTGCACATCCGCGTCCGTAAAGATCAGCCATTCTCCCGTGGATTGTTCGTATGCTTTTTGCAGAGCGTGAGGTTTTCCCAGCCACCCGGCAGGCAGCTCCTTCACCGAAAAAATCTTCAAGCGCGAATCATTCTCGGCCGCATTCTTCAGAATTTGTTCCGTGTCATCCTGCGACCGGTCATTCACCGCCACGATTTCGTAGTCCGGATAATCCATCTTCAAAAACGTCGCCAGCGCAGCCGGCAGCTTCTGCGCTTCGTCGCGCGCCGCAAAAAGAATGGAAACGCTGGGACAATCGGCGTCCTGCAGCGGCGTCACATCCCCAACCGACGCGAACGTCCGTACGCCCCAAGCCGCGTCGAGCGTCCCATAAATCCACAGCAATGCCGCGGCTCCCAACGCAATCGTCCAAAATAAATGTAGAGACAATTTCTCCCACCTGAAATTCCGCTTACACGTTATGCTATCACGTGCCATGGAGCGCTCTCTTTCCATCGTCGGAGCAGGGCGCGTGGGTCGCACGTTGGGAAAGCGTCTTCGCGGCCTGGGATGGCGTATTGGGGTTGTCGTCACGCGCTCCGCGGCCACCTCGCGCGCTGCGGTTCGGCAGATTGGGGCAGGGAAGCCGTTTTCTCGGCTGGTTCCGGAGATACTGGACTCGAAAGTGATCCTGCTGACCACGCCGGATGGCGCGCTCGGTAGAGTTGCAAACACGCTGGCCGGTTTTGAGGAATCGAAGCTTCGCGATAAAATTGTTCTGCACACCAGTGGCGCGCTGGATCGCACAGTTCTTGCTCCGCTTGCTCGCCGCGGCGCTTCTACGGGCTCGCTGCATCCCATGCAAACTTTTAGCGGGCGCGGCGCGCCGAAGTTGGAAAAAATTATATTTGCGGTCGAAGGCGACCGCCGTGCAGCAGCGGTTGCGCGCCAAATCGCACGCTCTTTGGGCGGTGTGCCGGTCACCATTAATAGCAGGAATAAACCTGCGTATCATGCGGCGGGCGCGCTGGTCGCGGGACACGGGCTGGGTTTGATGGAAGCCGCGACCCAAGTGTTGCTGGTGCTCGGTTTCAGTCGGCGGGATGCCCTGCGGGCGTTGCTGCCGTTAACGCGCCAGATGTTGGACAATTTTGAAAAGTTAGGCCCGCGGAAATCCTGGACCGGTCCGGTTTCCCGCGGCGATTTCGAAACAATTACAAAACATACGATAGCGATGCAGCGTTATCCACGAGAATTCCAAGAAGCCTACGAGGCTCTTGCTCTTCTCTCCAGCAAAGTTCTGTCCAAAAACCGCGTTGGAGCATCGAATCAGCTGAAGCGAGCGTTGCAGAAATCAACGGGAGGAAAAAGTTGAAGAAATTGCATATTCCGGTCGAGCACACCACGCTCGCCAACGGCCTGCGCGTTGTGGCTGCGCCCGATCATTCCGCGCCCGTCGTCACCGTGGGCGTTTACTACCAAATCGGTTTTCGTCTCGAGCCGCGCGGGCGTGGCGGTTTCGCACATCTTTTTGAACACATGATGTTCCAGGGTTCGGAAAACGCCGGAAAGATGGAGCACATTCGCCTGATCAATGCTTCCGGTGGCTTGCTCAACGGCACCACGCATTACGACATCACCAATTACTTCGAAGCGGTGCCTTCCAACGCGCTCGAACGCGTCCTCTGGCTCGAAGCCGACCGCATGCGCGCCCTGAAAGTGGACGACGAAAATCTGCGTAATCAGCGTGACGTAGTGAAAGAAGAAGTTCGCGTGAACGTGATGAACCAGCCCTACGGCGGATTTCCCTGGCTGGATTTGCCGCCCGTGGCTTTCCGCAATTGGCCCAACGCGCATAATTTTTATGGCGATTTTAAAGATCTCGACGCCGCCAACCTTGCCGACGTTCAGTCTTTCTACCGCACTTACTACTCGCCGAATAACGCAGTCCTGCTGATGCTCGGCGATCTCGATCCAGCCGAAGCTTTCGCGCTTGCAAAGAAATACTTCGAAGACATTCCGTCGCATGCCTTGCCGCCTCGCGCCGACGTCAGCGAACCGCCGCAAACCGAAGAGCGTCGCGGCAACGTCGAAGAGAAGTTCGGAACGTTGCCGGCTCTTGCCATCGGCTATACCTTTCCGCCACGCGGCTCAAAAGATTGGTATGCCATGACTATTCTTGACCGCGTTCTGCACGGCGGTCGCGCGGGACGCATTTACCGCCAGCTCGTTTTCGAAAAGCAAATTGCCATCGAGACCGACGGAAGCCTGGACGTGTTCGACGCCAACGGCCCTACTCAAATGGTCAGTCGTATCTTCTATCGCCCGGAATTTTCCACCGACGCGACCGTAGCCGCTTATGACGAAGTCATCCGCGAGGTTCAGGAAAAGGAAATTTCAGAAGACGAACTCGCGCCGGTGAAAGTAAAGTTCCGCGCCGATTATTACTCGATGCTGGAAGGAGGCATGGGCTCTTACATGCCGCGCTTCGGTTTGATGCACTATCTGGCATGTTTCACGCTTTTCGACGGCGACCCGGATCGTGTCAACACTGTGCTCGACGGTTTCATGGCCGTAACTCCCGCGGAGGTGCAAGCGGCCGCAAAAAAATATCTGGTTTCCACGAATCGCGCAGTGCTGGCGCGTGTGCCCGTGAACCTCGGAGAATCTCGATGACCTCGACGACTGTTACCACGCCGCCGCAACGTTCTTCGCCTCCCGCGCTTGGTCCTGAGCGGCCTGTTGCGTGGCCGAAGCGCACCGTTCTCACTCTCGCCAACGGCCTGCAAGTTGTCCTGGCGGAAGCCCGCACGTTTCCGAAAATTTCCGCTCAGCTTTTTTTCCGCAGCGGAAATGCATCGGTGGCCTATCGCGCTCCGGGCTTGGCTGAACTCACCGCAACCGTCGCGCGCACCGGTACCACGAATCGTCCGCTGCGGCGCATTGAAGAAGATCTCCGCCGCATGGGTGCAGACTTGGCCGCGCATGCCGGCGCCGATACCAGTGCGATTGGCATCTCCGGCGTAGCCGACTTTTCGGAAGGGCTGCTTGAAATGTTGGCCGATCTCGCGCGCAACGCCTCTTTCCCCGAAGAAGAATTTGAACGCGAGCGCCGCCAGCGAATCGAAGGCCTGAAAATTCAGCGTACTACTCCCGATTTTCTGGCCACCGAACGCTTGCGTCGCACACTTTTCGGTGAGCATCCCTACGCGATTGTCGCTCCCGTGCCGGAACAAGTCGCCGCGTTCCGGCGCGAGCAGCTCGAAGAGTTTTACCGCCAGAATTATTCGCCCGCAAACGGATTGCTCATTTTGGTGGGCGATTTCTCCGCGGAAGCGATACTCGATCAGGTGGAAAAGATATTTGGCGCCTGGACCGCGCCCGCGCCCCCGCCGCAGAAGTGGCCGGCGCCGCCGCGTCAGTCGGGACGCCAGGTTCATCTTGTCCATCTTCCCGGCTCGGTGCAGACGCAAGTGCTCGTCGGGAATCTCGCCATCACCCGCCGCGATCCCGACTGGTATCGCATGGTTCTCGCCAATTCGATCTACGGCGGCGCGTTTCATTCCCGCCTGGTGATGAACATCCGCGAGCAAAAAGGCTACACTTACAGCCCGCGCAGCGGAATTAACGCGCTACGCGAATACGGGTATTTCACCGTGCACGCTGCGGTGCGAAACGAAGTGGCGGCGGCGACGCTCACGGAAATATTTTACGAAATGGACCGCATGCGTTCGCTCCCCGTCACCGATCAGGAGCTCGAAAGCGCCCGCAGCTATTTGAGCGGAGTCTTTTCTCTGGGCGTCGCCACGCAAGACGGAGTGCTGTCACAGCTTTCCACCGTCTTCCTCGACCGCTTGCCTGAGGATTATCTGGAAACCTACCGCGCGCGAATCCAAGCGCTCATTGCGGAAGACATTCTCGCCGCCGCCCGCCGCCATTTCGATTCCGCCAACGAGCAAATCGTCCTAGTCGGCGACCGCGCGCAGATCGCGGACCAGGCCGCTCTCTTCGGACCGGTTATGGAATACGATCCGCAGGGAAATCGTGTCTGAGTTTTACATCGCGATTTTTCAGCGAAACAGTTGTGGCCGAGTTCTTCCTCGGTCCTTGATTGCGGTTTCTTCTCTCCTGACTTTATTGTTCGTCGTGCAAGTCTGCGCGGACGCCAAGCGCCCGCCTCCAGCGCATTCCGTCGATCTGAATTCTGCGACGGCAGAGGAGTTGCAGCAAGTCCCCGGAATTGGCCCCAGCACTGCAAAAGCCATCGTAAATTTCCGCCGGAAGAGCGGCCCCTTTCAAAAAATTGACGACCTGCTCGCGATTAAGGGTATTTCCAAAGGGCGTTTGGAAAAGATGCGTCCGTATTTAACGATCCGGGGTACAACAGGAAAATCGCCTTAGCTGGTGGCGAAAGATTTTCGCTAAGTGGGCTGGCCGTGAGTCGAGGTTATTGCTGCCGCGAGGTAATTGCGATGATCGCGGCGCGTAATCGCAACCGCGTTTAACAACGGAAATGCACGCGATTCTACGAAGTCGAGGCGTGCCAATTGACGCGCTCGTGGGCGCGGAATAGCATGGTTGCGATTTTAATCAGTGAGAAACCGGGGAGAACGAGATGAAAATGTTGCGCGCGACAGTTTTAGGAAGTTTGCTGGCAATCCTTTGTGCGATTGCGTTCTTGGCTATCTCTGCGGCTGTCGTAGTGAATAAGACCCACGCGGCGGCACCGCTTCTGTCCGGAGCGGGATCGCGTAACGTTCCCACGGCCGGAGCTATTTCCACGGCGTCGCGAGTGTTGGGACCGTCGGGCTACCACTTGCTGAAGAAAATTCCGCTGGGCGGCGAAGGCTTTTGGGACTACATCATTTTCGATCCAGCGACGCGCCGCCTGTACATTTCACGCGGCACGAAAGTCGCCGTGCTCGAGGTGGATTCGGGAAAAGTTGTCGGCGAGATTCCGAATACCGACGGAGTGCATGGCATTGCGCTCGTTCCAGAGCTCAATCGCGGTTTTACGTCGAACGGGCGCGCTGGCACTGTCACGATTTTCGATCTGAAAACTTTGAAAGTTATCGGCAGCGCGCAAGCCGGCACAAATCCCGACGCCATCATTTACGATCCCTTCTCCAAGCGCGTCTTCGCCATGAACGGGCGCAGCAAGAGCGCCACGGCGATCGATGCCGCGAGCGGAAACGTGGTGGGTACCATTCCCGTGGATGGCAAGCCCGAGTTTGCGGTGGCGGATGGCGCCGGGCACGTGTACGTCAACATCGAGGACAAAAGCGAAGAGCAGCGCATCGATTCGCAGAACCTGAAAGTGACAGCGACCTGGCCGCTGGCGCCGTGCAAAGAGCCGACCGGGCTGGCCATGGACATTGCGCACCGCCGTTTGTTTGCGGGCTGCGACAATAAAATGATGGCCGTAATCGACGCTGATTCCGGCAAAGTTGTAGCTACGCCAGAGATCGGCGAGGGGGTTGACGCGAACGCCTTCGATCCCGAATTGCAGTACGCATACTCTTCCAACGGCGAGAGCGCCACGCTGACCGTCGTGCATGAAGATTCGCCGAACCAATATTCCGTGGTGGAGAATGTGCCGACGCAGGCGCACGCGCGAACCATGGCGCTGGACCCCAAAACCCACCAGGTCTTCCTGGTGACGGCGGACTTCAGTTCGACACCTGCGGCGACGGCGGACAATGCGCATCCGCGTCCGACCGTGGTGAAGGATTCGTTTGTGGTTTTGATCTTCGGCAAATAATCGCGAAACATTTTTCTTCTACAAAGTTTGGTGGGTCGATTTTGCGGAGCCGACCGAGAGGGGAACCTGGTCGGCGATTTCGAGTCCGTAACCTTCCAGCGCCACCACTTTGCGCGGATGATTTGTAAGGACGCGGATGCGGCGCAGTCCCAGGTCGATCAGTATTTGCGCGCCGATGCCGCTTTCGCGCTGCACCAAGCGCTGCCTGCCTAAATCCTGATCGAGTTCTTCTCGCTGGTGAAAGCGGATTTGCGGAATTTCGTTGCCGTCGAGCTGGCGCGAATCGATTTGAAATCCACGGCCGGTGTGGTGCAGATAAACGAAGACGCCGCGCTCGGCTTGCGCAATGGCCGCGAGCGAGCGGTCGATGATGGCGTGGCAATCACAAGCGGCGGAGTTGAAGACGTCGCCAGTAAGGCAGTGCGAGTGCACGCGCACCAGAGGCGGCCCTCCCGTGGAATCATTGGAAACGTCGCCGCGAACCAGCGCGACGTGCAGCTCGTGGTCCACATCACTAGAGTAGGCAATCATGCGGAAATTTCCGTGTGGCGTGGACAGAATGGATTCCGCGATACGCCGAACGTAACGCTCGTGCTGCATGCGATAGCGAATCAAGTCGGCCACGGTGAGCAGCTTCATATGGTGCAGGCGGCAAAATTCTTTCAGGTCGGGCATGCGCGCCATGCTGCCGTCGTCGTTCATGATTTCGCAGATCACACCGGAATGATCGAGGCCGGCGAGGCGGGCGAGGTCCACGGACGCTTCAGTTTGTCCGGCGCGAACGAGCACTCCGCCGTTGCGCGCGCGAAGAGTGTGCACGTGTCCAGGTCGCGCGAGGTCTTCGGGGCGCGTGTTGGGATCTGTGGTAGCTAAAATTGTGGTGGCGCGGTCGGAGGCGCTGGTGCCGGTGGTCGTGCCGCGGCGCGCGTCGATGGGTTCGCAGAAAGGCGTGCCGAAGGCGGAAGTATTTCGCGGCGTGATGGCGGTAAGATTCAGCGCGTCGCAACGCTGCTCGGTAAGCGCCAGGCAAATCAGGCCGCGTCCAAATTTGGCCATGAAATTGATGGCTTCCGGCGTAACTTTTTCGGCAGCCATGGCCAGGTCGCCTTCGTTTTCGCGGTCCTCGTCGTCCACCAGGACAATCATGCGGCCGGCACGGATTTCGTCCAGGGCTTCTTCCACGGTGGCGAATGGGGGTTTGCGGTCGGTCATCGGAGCGCCTTCATTTCAGTCACTTTTTCGTTCGTTTCTTTACTCATTTTAGCGCAAAAGCGTGATTCCTTAATGTGTGTTCTGGTGTCGGGTAGAATTTTTTCCGTCGTTTGTTTTGAGTAAGTTAGGCCGAATCCTGCTGGTAGTGCACTGTCGACTAGAAGTGGGCGCCCACTTGTACATTTGGAAGTGGCAACTGGCTCGTTTTGGTGAGCGACTTGGCCGAGCCTGTGAGGGCGCGACCCCGGTTTGCGGGTGGATGTGCGGCGAGGCGGCTGCGAACGTCGCGCGATGGTCAGTTCCATTTTGGGAAATGCCGCCACATACCCTCCTTAGCGCTGCCCATAACCCACCGCGATCATAAGTCGTCACAGCCCTTCGCAAGAGAGCTCAACGTGAATCCCGTTGGGTTCACGTCCGCCACGGCGAGCGGGTGCAACCTCACGCTCGGCCCCTTTTTTATTTGGGGCGCAACTTCGCGCTGGCCCCGTTTGTCGGGGCACAAAAATATTATTAGATTATTTTGTGGATGAAGCTTTCATAGCACGGTTTTCGCGCGATTTCAAGGACCGGTGTGCTGTGTGCATGAGATATTTTTGCGAAGCAGTTCCGTTTTGGGAATGAGGGAAGGGATAGCAGCCTAAATTGTGCAGACGTGAAATCTAAACCCGCATCTATGAGGCAGGCGCGTTCGTCAAGAGCTGTTTTTACGCAGGGGAATGCGGAGGCTTGCAGCGAGTGAATGCAGAGCCGGTGTTGGGTTGGTTGTAGAAGCGAACCGTTTGGCACTGCGATCGTTGCTTGTGACATTTCGTGTTTCGATCAGCGGCCGGAGATGTTCCGGGTCGTGATCATTCATCTATTTGGGCATCCAGGCCCCTGAGGACGGCATCGGCGGACGGCCCTATCACCCTAACAGCCACCAGCAGCGGGGCTCGCGGGTTTCCGGGCACATCGCGCTTCACGACCTCGGCGCCGGAATTCGGTGTATGCGCAGCGGGAAAATCCCCGTGCAGCAGCAGGTCCAGCAACAGTTCGGCGTCACGCCGGTCGTTTTTCTGACGGCGCAGCGCGCATTTTCGGATGACATAGGCATCCCCAACCAGCAGGCGATGCCCGAGGGATTCCAGCAATCGGTGAAACCACCGTGCATACCCAGTGGCCTCCAAGCCCACGATAGCGGGAACAGGAAACTGCGTGTAGAAAACACGCACGTCGTCACGTTGATGATCGAGCGTGCGCTGGTGGATCAATCCACCCGCCAAAATCAAAAGCCGTCATCGACACGCGCTTAAGACGATAACACTGGGTTCGATTGACGAAGTCGTACTTTCTTCATCGATTTTCTCGATGATAAGACTTGCGATTCAAAGATGAGGGTGGAATTCTATTAGGGCCGCGAGACTAAGGAATAGAATCCGTGAAGTTCAGCAAGGCAACGTAAAATCATGTTCTGCGCTCAATGTGGGAAACCCATTGCAAACCACGACACCTCCTGCACGAGTTGCGGGGGACAAATTCACTCAACTGTCACAGAAGGCGGGCGAAGCCCTCAAACGACTCCGCAATCTAAATTCCAGCGCGGACCATCTTCTAAGAAACTATGGAAACGAATTATGGTTCTCATGGTTGGGGTGTTTGTCTTATATGTCCTTGGGAGTCTTGTGTGGCAATTTCTGCAGTTCGCTCAGCGATCCGGCCGAGCACAGATGGAGCAGCCTCCTACAGGGACCTGCGTTACTGAGTTGAATGGTTACTATCATTGTGCACAGGATCGTATAACTTCCGGCGGTGCACATATCACCCTACGGCAGTGTACTCAGCAAGAAATTACGGCGCCTTTCCCTGTTTGTTGGAGCGATCAGCCGGCCCCCGCTCGTCCTCCAGAGGATCCTAGAGCAGCGGGACTGCCAGCGGCAAGTTGGGTTTCATTGGGTGCCAAGGATCTTGCCCATGCGGTCGACCAAGCTCAACTGCTGCACGGACGTCCGTTCTTCCAGGCGAAGGATGTGGTTTTAGATTACTGCAAGCCTGGTTATAAGTGCTCGGTTGGTCCGATGCAGAACACTTATGTGGCCGGACCCTCCTATTTCGTGGTTGAGCAAGGTGCGTCCGGTGGATCACAGTGGGCAGCCAAGGCGGTTAGATTAGAGCAGTATGCTGCGACGCAAGTCGTTCTAGAAGGGAACTTCAAAGGTACCTTCGGTAAGTACAATGGTAATGATAACTACAATCCGGACCAGAAAGCTGCGATACAGGCTTTCTGCCAACGAGGCTTAGCTCTATTTAAGTCTGTTAATTTCTCCGATGGTAACTCTAAGTTATTTTCGGCTTGTGATCAGTCCCTCGGCGAGAAGAGCCGGGTTAACGTCGGCCAGGACGACCCACCCCATGCGGGTGAAAAAGGATATGGAACACCGGTTTGTCTTTATTGCCCGCAGCCTGGATTCTCGGACGAGGCAATCAAAGCGAAGCACTTCGATGGCGTCGTGGTGCTGGAGGCACTAGTGACGGCGGACGGTCGAGCGAGAAATGTTCGCGTGATTAAAGCAGTAGGATTGGGGTTGGACATAAAAGCAGTCGAAATCGTGCCGACGTGGCGGTTCAAACCAGCTTTAGGCCCTGATGGCCGTGCGGCATCTGTAGTCACCCGAATTGAATGTAAATTTCATTTAGATCCCAATGTTAAAGGGAACCCTAAATGATTTTACTAAGGCAGGCTTGCCGAAGATAATTCGCCCGCCTCAAGTCGGCCGCTAAAACGGCGCGACGTTGTACGAGCCTCGCTTGTGCGCGCAAGTTCGTGATGATGCGCGAAAGGGTTGACCACCCCACTCCCCAGCGAAGTTTCTCTGCGTTGCGGAATGAAGTGGGCAGATGTATTTTCTCAGCCGACGATGAAACCAAAAGTGGAAGTTCGGGCATCCTTTTAGAAGTTTCAGCACCCCTTCATCGGTTATATCGGAGGCGAGATGGCCGACCTTCCCAGCATTCGGTTTTCACTCCGGATTCTGCGCAAACACGCGAAGCTTGCCTGCATTGCTGTTTTTTCTTTGGCGATTGGGCTGGCTGCGGCGTCCGTGGGGCTCAGCACGTTCCATGCACTGCTGCTGCGGCCTCCTGCTGTTCCTGATCCAAACCGGCTGCTGACGGTTTATACAGTCACGCCGGATGAACCGTTCAACCAAGTTTCCTATCCGGATTACCGGTATTATCGCGACAACAACAGCGTGTTCTCCGGCCTCTGCGCGATTCCGTTCAGCATCAGCCTGCGGACGGTCATCTTCGAGCACCGCGAAAAACGCGGCCTCATCAACGCTGTGTCCGACAACTACTTCTCCGTTCTCGGAGTTCAACCGTTCCTGGGGCGCTGGTTTGCCGCCGGCGACGACGACAAAGTGACAACGTCCGTGGTGCTGAGTTATGGCTATTGGAAATGGCTGGGGGCGGACCCGAACATCATCGGCAAAACTCTGAAGATAAATAACGTTCCGCTTACTATCGTTGGAGTAGCGCCGCGGGGTTTTGTGGGAACGATCCTGAGCGATGTTCCGGACCTTTGGCACACGCTTTCGGCAACGACCGCTATCTCGCACCAAACTTATGACTGGTTCGCAGATCGCACCAATCGCTCTTTTAGTTTGATCGGGCGCATGAAGACAGGCGTGACGCGCCAGCAAGCTCTGGCGGAGATGCAAGGATTATCGCGCCAGCTTGCCGCAGCTTATCCTGAAACCAACAAGGACCGGCTTGCCGCGCTGACGGAAACGAGCATGCTTCCGCCGGACGCCATGTCCAGCGCGAAGTTGATGGGCGGGCTGCTGCTGGCGGTTGTTGCACTGGTGCTGTTTGCCGCCTGCGCCAACGTTGCCAACCTGCTACTGGCGCTGGCGGGCGCGCGACGGCAAGAAATCCTGATACGCGCGGCGCTCGGGGCCACGCGCATGAGTCTGGTTCGCCAGCTTCTTGCCGACAGCTTGGTGATTTCGGTGATGGGCGGAGTGGCCGGCTTTGTGTTTGCTTCTTATGGCCTCAGACGCTTGATCGACTTCAAGCCATTTTTTCCCGGACTCGGCGTAATCCCTATTACTTTGGATTTTCGGCCTGACCTCACGGTTATTTCCGTGATGGTCGCAGTCGTTTTCCTGGTGGGACTGGCTACCGGCTTGTTGCCCGGCCTGCACGCTTCTACTCCCAATCTCGCGGCTGCGCTGAATGGAGAGAGCGTTATCGGCGGCACGCGCAAGGGCCGCATGCGAAGTTTTCTTGTGGTGCTGCAGGTCACCGCTTGCACCGTGGTGCTGATTGGAGTCGGTCTTTGCCTGAAGAGCCTGCATAATTTGCAACAGGTAAAGGTTGGATATTCCGCTGGCAACGTCGCGCTGTACGCAATCGACGACCTGCAAGCGAACGGTTACTCAGAACAACAGGGTCGTGCTCTATTCGAGAGGCTTCGCCAGGACGTGAGTCAGGTGTCCGGGGTCGAGTCGATCAGCCTTGGAAACACGATTCCGTTCTCAGGCGGGGTGAATACTGATCAGGTGCACATCAGTGGTGCCCCGGATGACAACGAACACGGGGTGAGCATTGGTTCCGGTGTCGTGGACGACCGCTATTTCTCCACATTGGGAATCCCCATTCTCGCAGGGCGCACGTTCGCTGCTTCAGACACGGCGAAATCTCCGGAAGTTATCGTGGTCAACCAAACGATGGCGGCAAAATATTGGCCGAATCAAAACCCGGTTGGCAAAACAGTCCGCATGGAAGCTGGCAACCGCCAGGCCACCGTGGTTGGCGTCGTGGGAGACATCAAGTATTCGGACATTGACGAAGCGCCGCAGCCCTTCCTGTACTACAGCCTGACCCAAAATTATCAATCGGACATGTATCTGGTGGTTCGCACGAAGGGTGATCCGTCGCCGTGGATGGCGACGATCTTGGAGAAGGTGCGCAAATCGGCCCCGGAACTAGGCGTGACGAGTTTCACCATTGAACAGTGGCATCAATTTGCTTTGTACGTCCCACGCCTGGCCGTGATTTGTACCAGCGCATTTGGACTGCTGGCATTTGTGCTGGCCGCCGTGGGGCTTTATGGCGCGGTCTTCTATTCGGTGAGTGAGCGAACGAGGGAGATGGGAATTCGCGTCGCGCTTGGCGCGTCTTCACGGGACTTGTGGAAATTGGTGCTGCGCCAGACGAGCATCGTAACCATCCTTGGAATCTTTCTCGGAATCGCCGGCGGAATCGGCGCCAGCCTGCTAGCGAGGTCTCTGCTTTATCAGATACAACCCATCGAATGGTCTGTCTTTCTGGCAGCGGCATTCGCGATGTTCGCAATGACCGTCGTTATTGCATATTCAGGTGCGCGCCCATGGATGCGCGTGGATCCGATGCAGTCTGTGCGCCACGTGTGATGGCGGGCATCTAAATTTTTGTCAGGAGGAGCGATGAAAAAACGCAAGCTTGGAAAAGGCAATTTGGAAGTTTCGGCTATTGGGCTCGGCTGCATGGGAATGAGCTTTAGCTACGGGCCGCCCATGGACAAGAAGGACGGGATCGCGCTGATACGCGCGGCAGTCGAACGCGGCGTCACATTCTTCGATACCGCGGAAGTGTACGGAGCGTACACAAACGAAGAGCTGGTGGGTGAAGCGCTCGCTCCGTTCCGCGAGAAAGTGGTGATTGCCACCAAGTTCGGTTTCAAAATCGATCCGGCCACTGGCAAACAGGCCGGGCTGGACAGCCGGCCAGAGCACATCAAGGAAGTCGCGGAAGCCTCGCTCAAGCGGCTCAAGACCGACGTCATCGATCTGTTCTATCAGCACCGCGTGGATCCCAACGTTCCGATGGAAGACGTCGCGGGAGCGGTGAAGCAGCTGATTCAGCAGGGCAAGGTGAAGCACTTCGGGCTTTCCGAAGCAGGCGTGCAGAGCATTCGCCAGGCGAACGCAGTTCAACCTGTCACCGCGCTGCAAAGTGAATACTCGTTATGGTGGAGAGAGCCTGAAAAGGAAGTGATACCAACACTGGAGGAACTCGGGATCGGCTTCGTTCCGTTCAGTCCGCTGGGTAAAGGATTCCTGACCGGAAAGATCAGCGAGGATACGAAGTTCGACAAAGGCGATTTCCGCAACATCGTTCCCCGCTTTTCGCCAGAGAACCGCAAAGTAAATCAAGCGATGGTGGATCTGCTGGCGAGATTTGCGCAGCAGAAGAAAGCGACTCCCGCTCAGATCGCGCTCGCCTGGTTGCTTGCGCAGAAACCGTGGATCGTGCCGATCCCGGGCACGACCAAGCTGCATCGGCTCGAAGAAAACATCGGCGCGGTTAACATGGAACTTTCGTCCGAGGATCTCCGAGAACTGGATCGCGCAGCTTCAAAGATCGCGGTGCAGGGTGCTCGTTACCCCGAAGAGCTGCAAAAAATGGTGGGCCGCTGAGCCGCAAAAGAGAAACGAAAGCCGAGCTAGAGTTGTAGGCGAATTGGGATCTTGGATTTCGGTTGATGCGCGGCGAGCTCGAAATTGAATTTGATTGTGCGTAAGGCGCTGAAGTGATAGATACGTTTGCAGGCGCGCGGCTATAGATGCATCCGGTGCGTGCCGCATTTTTGCAAGTTCCTACGACAGCGCTACAACAGGATTAGCAGGCAGGAGGAGCACCATGCGTGCTGGAATTGTTATTCGCTCGTTGTTGTTTGCAATTGCGTTACTGGCTTTCTCTCACGGAGCGTCCGCTCAAATTGGAATTTCGGTGGGCTTTGGCCCGCCGCTGCTTCCGATCTACGAGCAGCCGATCCTTCCTGGCGACGGCTATCTGTGGGCGCCCGGTTACTGGGGCTATGATTACTCCGCTAACGATTACTATTGGGTGCCGGGCACATGGGTCTATCCTCCTCAACCTGGCTTCCTGTGGACGCCGGGTTATTGGGGCTGGGGCGGCAGCGGATATTATTTTAATCAAGGATATTGGGGCCCGACGGTGGGCTACTACGGCGGGATTAATTACGGCTACGGTTACGGCGGAGTTGGATATGAGGGCGGACGCTGGGAAGGGAACCGCTTTGTGTACAACACGTCCGTGAATAACGTAAACGCTGCCGTCGTTCACAGCACATATAGCGCTCCGGTTAGCAATGCGTCTGAAAGTCACGTTAGCTACAACGGGGGTAGCGGCGGGGTGGAAGCGCGTCCGACGCCGCAGCAAGAGACGTACGCCAAAGAGCAGCATGTAGGTCCGGTAGCGGCGCAAACGCAACAAGTGGAAACGGCTCGGAATAATCCCGCGTTGCGCGCGTCTGTAAACCAAGGCAAGCCTCCCATCGCGGCGACCGCGAAACCCGGTGACTTCACAACTGGCTTTGTGGCTGCCAAACAAGCGGGAGGGGAGTACAAAGCTCCTCCGGCCAATGCTGCAAGCGCGAATGCGGCGCGTATCGACACGATCAATCACGCCAGCGAATTGCCGGCTCACGAGTTCAAGGCGCCCGATACCGGCGACGCCCCAACGAACAAAAGCTTTCAGCAGCAATTGAACGATTTATCCGCCCGGCAAACGCAGGACCACGAAAATCTCGAGCAGCAACAAGAAGAAGAACACCAACAAGCCACTCAGAAAAACTACAGCGATAAGCAAATACAGCAGATGGAACAGCGTCACGCGCAGCAAACGCAACAGCTCGAGCAACAACACGAAAGTCAGAGTAGGCAGATGGAGCAGCGGCAATCGTCACAGAGTTCGTCGAAGTCGCAGAACGGTTCTAACAGCGGGAAGCCACACTGATTTTGCGACGCCCCATAAAGCCGCGGCGATATCGGAACGTCAAGTAAACCTTCAGCAGACACGCTAGCTGCGGAATCGGTGCGAGGTGGCACTTGAGTTTGATTTGAGGACGCCACCTTCGTTGCGCGTGTCGAGTCTGCGTAAAAGTCACCGGCGACATTAAGAGCGGTCCATACCTGAGCTGAGCCGGGGTGTTTAGTAGAAGGGCGCAGGCTCGGCGAAGGAGGCGCGGCTCGGGTTATACTTTAAGTAACTAGGCAGGTTTGCCGAACCAACGTCTTGGGGACGGGAATGGTCCCGTTTATACGGATGATGAGGTGCCATGGCATGAGAAAGCTCTTCATACTAATCTTGGTAATACTAGCGAGCATTCTGGTTCCCTGCAGCCGCGCGCAGAGCCCTCAAAACGCGGCGGAATTAAGAGAGCTGGCGAAGGAAAAAGAGGTCAAGCAAGACGAGCTAGTGAACATTGAAAAAGATACGGTGCGGGCGCTGGAGACGAACAGCGCGATGCTGTTCAGGCGAGTCTATGGCGAGGATTTCGTGGGGATATTGCCCACCGGGCAGGTCCTGGACAAAGCGGCGTGGATCGTCGCAGTGCAGAATTCCAACGCCCGGTACAGTTCGTTTGTTGCGTCCGATATACGGGTGCGCATGTTTGAAGAGACAGCTGTGGTCACTTGTCTGTGGAGCGCGCACGGAACCAGGAACGGACATAGTTTTTCGCAGCAGTCGCGTGTTACGCACGTGTATGTATGGAGCCAACGAGGCTGGCAAGCCATCGCGAGCCAGGAAACGCTGTTGCCCGGCTAGGGCCGGATCAAGTTTGGCGCGTAAGTGGGGCTGAGAAACTCGCAAGAAATTCCTTCCATGACGAAGTATTGCCTCGATGTGATCTGCAAGCAGGGAAATTAGTGGGCTAGAACCAGTTATTGCGGCGTTACTCGCATTGGACGTCGCCGAATTTTGCTTTCAGGAAGCGAGCTTTGTTGCGCTCGCCAAGCTGCCGAGGGTTGTGGCTCGGTCGTGCGATGCGCTATTCGTATCTCAGCGCGATCATGGGATCTACGCGTGAGGCGCGCCGCGCGGGAAGGTAGCAGGCGGCGAGCGCGACGAACGAAAAGAAGACGGCGACAACGATGAAGGTCAACGGGTCGCTGGGTTTTACGTCGACCAGGATTGCTGAAAGGCCGCGAGTGGTTGCCGCCGATGCAAGCAAACCGAAAAGCATTCCCGCAAATGTCAGCTTGAGGCCCTGGCCCAAAACCAGGCGCATCACTTCTGTTGGGCTGGCTCCCAAGGCCATGCGAATGCCGAGTTCATGAATGCGCTGTTGCACCGAATGTGCCATCACCCCGTAGATGCCTACTGCGCCGAGCAGCAATGCCAGCGCACCGAAGAAGCCCACCAATTGCGCCATGATGCGGTTCGGCGTGTTCCGTTCGGTGATTAAATCGTTCAGCGGACGTACCGTGGAAACAGGCTGCTCGCTGTCTACCGCCCAAATCGCATTGCGGATGCCAGAAGCCGGTCCTGGCGTCGCGCGCGACGAGCGGACAACGACGGACATGTAGCGGTTGGGAAACTGCGCGGCCGAGACGTAAATCTGGCGTTGCGGCCGGTCGCTGAGGCTGAATTGTTTCACGTCGTGGACCACGCCCACGATGGTGCAGACGTCGCGCTTGTCCCCGATTTCGAGCTGACGGCCGAGCGGGTTTTCCTTGGCGAACTGCTGGCGTGCCAGAGTGTCATTGATGACCACTACATTCGGCGCGGTTGGGCCATCGCCCGGTTCGATCGAGCGGCCTCGCTGCAAGGCAATCTGCATGGTGGAAAAATATCCCGGAGTGATCGCGCTATAGTCGGCGCCAATTGCTTCGCCGGGCAGAGCCGGCGGACGCCCGGCGACGTGAATGGTATAGGTTTGGCTCGATTCACCGAATGGAATGTACTCGCTTGCATCGGCGGATGCGACTTCCGGAAGCGCGCGCACGCCAGCCATCACGCGGTCGTAGAAATTTCGAATCTGCGCATCTGAGACGTATTTGGACGGAGGGATGACGAGTTCGGCCGTAGTGACGTTTTGTGGATTGAAGCCGAGGTCGCCGTACGTCGCGCGCGCGAAGTCTTCGACCAGCAACGCGGTGGAGATCAGCACCACGATCGCGATTGCAACTTCACCGGCAACAAGGATGCGGCGCATCCGGACGCCACGCCGGCCGCCTGAAAACTGCCCGGAGGCTTCCTTGAGGCAGCGGTTGATGTCGATGCCCGAGTTTTCGAAGGCGGGAGCAAGCCCGAAGATCGCGCCGCAAAGCAAAGCGATTCCGAAAGTGTACGCAAATGTTGTAGCGTCCAGGCTGGCGTGGCCGTAATTCACCAGGTAACCGCGAATACGCGCAGGAATTGCATCTTCGATCCAGTGCACGCCCCATATTCCAAAAACGGCTCCAGCGGCGCCACCGAAGATGAAGAGCAACATCGATTCGGTAAGCAACTGACGAACGAGACGGCCACGAGAAGCTCCCAACGCGCCGCGAAGAGCAAATTCCTTCGTTCGCCGGCTGGCGCGCGCGAGCATCAGATTCGCCACGTTGGCGCACGCGATCAAAAGCACCAGCCCAACAATCCAGAAACAGATCATGACCTGCTGAAGGCCTTCGTTCTTTCCGATTTCGAAAACCATGGAGCTGAGCAGCGTCGTTTGATTCGTATTGGTCTGAGGATGGAGGTTCTCCAGCCGCGACGCGATGGCTGCAATTTCCGCAGCGGCTTGCTGCTGGGTCACGCCTGGTTTCAAGCGTCCAAAAGCCTGGAACCAGGAAGTTGTTCGATCGGCGCGCTGTTTATCATCGAAAGCGAGAGGCGACCAAATATTGGCGACGCCCATAAGAGGAAACTGAAAATCCGCCGGCATCACGCCGACAACACTGTACGTCTCGCCTTGCAGGGCGATTTTGCGGCCAACGATCTTCGGATCGGCGGCGAAGCGGCTTTCCCACAGTCCACGGCTTAAAATCGCGACGTGACTCGACGCAGGCTGCGATTCCTGTTCGACGAAGGCGCGGCCTAGCATGGGCTTGGCGCCGAGAGTTTGAAAGAAATTCCAACTGACCAGACCGCCGATAACGCGATCGGGTGGTCCGTCGCTGGTGAGATTGAATGACCACTGCGTCCAGCCGGCCAGTTGCTCGAACGAAGTATTCTGCTGCTGGTAATCAAGAAAATCCGCGGTGGAAGTGACACTGTTGCTGGTCCAGCCCTTTTTTGTATCGTGAGACAGAAGAACCATCAGGCGATCAGCTTGAGGATAAGGAAGAGGATGGATCAGCCAGGCGTTCACGTAACTGAAAATAGCGGTGTTGGCGCCAATGCCGAGGGCCAGCGTCAGCACAGCAATCGCCGCAAATCCCGGAGATTGCCTCAGCATTCGCAGCCCGTAACGCAAGTCCTGCCACAGGGTTTGCATCGGTTTCACCCCTAGAGCCTGCTGAACTACACGCAAATACCCTTCCGAAGTTCCTCCAAACTAAGTTGCAGAGTTGTCTAAGCTTATGAGCCTGTCAACCGGCACCGAGGGCCCGCAATCGTCCGGTTGCGGAATAAACTGTCGCGGAACCGCACATGCTCCTCTGCCATCCACTAAGATTCGGATGCCGAATACGACGCGTCGGCGCGAAGGCGATCACCTTACGGTGCAGGAAAATGACGAGCCGGTGCAGGAGTTGGACCCTGAGAGCGCGACACAATTTTTTTCCACTGTAGCGGATGATGTGTACACGTTTGAGGTGGACTCAAGCGGCAAAGTGACGCGCATGGTTCTGCGGTCTGGCGACGAAACAATTCCGATTAATCGAATTGATTAGTCCAATGAGGCGAGCCGGCTAGTCTGAAACTTAAGACGTATGAGATCTCAACCCGCACCTTTTCTGCCAGAGGCGCAGAAAAAATGCGGCACCCTCCCGCTTGATTCCGCGCCTAACTGAATTGCCGTGTAATGTGCGAAAATGCTGCGGCACAGGCTCTTGAATTCTTTGAAGTCAGGAAAGAGGCCCGATGGGGACTAAACAAATCAGCGTGCAGCGGTTTAGTGTTATTTCGACCTCGAAATTTGAGGATGTGGTGGCGAAGCTTGCGGCGGGGGTGGGGCATCCGGATGTGCGCGCGATGTTTAAAAATATCAGCACGGCAAAAAACTACGATGAGGTGGAGAAAATCATTCAGCCGGGCCTGGGGCCGACCGGACTGATGGAGTTTTTCCGGTTCGACCACGGAGACGTGCTGCGCAAGGATCACGGAGAGAAGGCGCCGCGAGTGATGCGTTTTCTGATTGGCAATCCGCTGGTGATGAAGAGAATGGTGGAGCATGTTCCGGACGCTGGTTCTTACGCGCCGGTGACGATACTTGTTGATGAGCGGGCGGACGGCGTACACATTTCTTACGACACCATGGTCAGTTTTCTGACCCCGTATGGGAACGCAGAGGCGCTGAAGGTTGCGAAGGAGTTAGACGGGAAGATCGAAGCGCTAATGAGCAATGCGGCGAAATAAATCGGCTACACCGAGCGACCAATCAATTCGCAAGGAGATGACTGCATGACTGAGATTCTGGTGCTGGCATTTCTGATCGGCGTGATTGCCGGACTGCGTTCGCTGACCGCGCCTGCCGCGGTGGCGTGGGCGGCATACGAGCGCGGATTTCTAGCCCACACATCGTTTCGCTTTATGGGAACGCTTACGGCCGCGATTATTTTCACCCTGCTGGCTGTGGTTGAACTGGTTACAGATCAACTTCCTTCCACGCCGAGCCGATTGGCGCCCCCGGGCCTGATCGCGCGCATCATTACCGGCGGACTTTCCGGTTCGTGCCTGGCGGCGGGCGCGCAATCGATTGCGTTCGGCGCGGTGTTGGGTGCGCTGGGCGGCGTAGTCGGCGCGTTCGCCGGGTACCACGCGCGCAAGGGATTGGTGCGGGCTCTGAAGGTGCGCGATTTGCCGATTGCGTTGCTGGAAGATGCAATCGCGATTGGCGGCGCGATATTGATTGTGTCGAGATTTTAGCGAGCGTGTTCTACTTTTAATCGCAAGCTGCGGAATATTTCCAGCCTCGAGGTGTTTTTCTTATGAATCCTTCCGACCAATTTCAAGCCATCGTTATCGGTTCCGGGCAGGGCGGCAATCCGTTGTGCGTGTCGCTGGCGCAGGCGGGCTTTCGTACCGCGCTGATCGAACGGCAGTTTGTGGGCGGGACGTGCGTGAATTATGGGTGCACGCCGACGAAAACCATGGTGGCGAGCGCGCGTGTGGCGTACCTGGCGCGACGCGGGGCTGACTACGGCGTGCAAGCCGGGGATATTCGCGTGGACATGCCGCGTGTGCGGGAGCGAAAGCGCGGGGTGGTAGAGAGTTTTCGGAGCGGAAGGCAGGGAAGTTTCAGGAATCTGGCAAACTTTGAATTAATTTTCGGCGAAGCTGGTTTTACGGGCGCGAAAACTTTGCGCGTTGGGCTGAGAGACGGGGGAATTCGCGAACTCAGCGGCGAGAAAATCTTCATTGATGCGGGGACGCGGCCAGCGGTGCCGGCAATCGATGGGTTGAAGGATGTGGCGTTCCTCGACAGCACTTCGATTATGGAGTTGGATACGGTCCCGGAACATTTGATCGTGCTGGGCGGCGGATACGTCGGCCTGGAGTTTGGGCAGATGTTTCGCCGGTTCGGCAGCCGCGTGACGATGGTGCAGGCCGCGGCGCAATTGTTGAAGGGCGAGGATGCGGATGTGGCCGCCGCCGTGACGGAAATTTTGCGGCAAGACGGCGTCGCAGTGCTGCTGAACGCAAAAGCCACCAGCGTGACCAAGACCGGCGCGCAGATTCATGTGACTGTACGCGTGGGCGAGGAATCGCGCGTTGTGGATGGCTCGCATTTGCTGGTGGCCACCGGGCGTACGCCAAATACGGATACTTTGAATTTGGCGGCTGCCGGTATTGCAACGGATAAGCGCGGGTTCATTCCAGTGAATGCGAAACTGGAGACCAACGTGGCGGGAATTTATGCGTTGGGAGACATCAACGGCGGGCCGGCGTTCACGCACATTTCTTACGACGATTTTCGCATACTGCGGACGAATGTGATCGAGAAGGGAAACGCTTCGACGGAAGGACGGCTGGTGCCTTACACGCTTTACACCGATCCGCAGTTGGGGCGTATCGGGCTGACGGAAGAGCAGGCCCGCGCACAGAATAAAAGAGTACGCGTGGCGAGGATGCCGATGACGTCTGTAGCGCGAGCGACGGAAACGGGCGAGACCCGCGGATTCATGAAAGCTATTGTGGATGCCGACAACGGGCTGATTCTTGGCGCGGCCGTGTTGGGAATTGAAGGCGGAGAAATTATGTCGATGCTGGAATTAGCGATGATGGGGAAGCTAACTCACACGGTGCTGCACAATGCCATTTTCGCGCATCCGACGCTGGCGGAATCGTTGAACAACCTCTTTTTGCATTTCGATTCCTAGGCCAGGAAGCGACAGACCCACTTCGTGCAAATCCAGTGACGCACGAGCCAACAGAGCTTAGTGTTTCTGGATTTGCCTCTTCAATGTGGCTTTCTTTGCGAGACCTGACGGAATCGCACCGGCTTCCAGCGAGCCGCCGAAGTAGCTGTCGGGATCGACTTCGATCCAGTAGATCTGATTGGCGCTTGCCTGATAAGCGGTTACGGTCAGGCTTATGTCAGCGGTGAAGTCGTCATTCGATAACGTGAGGGGATTGATGGTGTAGCGTCCCGGATGCGCGCCGTCCGGAACGGCGGAATCGGTGAAGGCGACACCGGTGTAGGTTGGTCCAACGCCAGTGAGGGCGCCGAACGGATCGCTCAGTTCGCCTGTACCGAGGAAAGAGCCGCCAGGCTGTGTGACGGTTGCAGCACCGACAAAATCAAATTCGAAAGTGCCGAAGGTGTCCGTGTCGCCCTGCGCCCCGAAAGCGTAATAGCCCGAGAAATCATCTACCACAACATCGGTTTGAGGAACCAGTTGGCCGGTGCCGACAAGGTTCTCATCCATTTCCGCGACCAGCGCGCCTCCGCCATCTGTAGTGGCGTTCGGATCCAGTATGTTGAGCGTGGGATCGACGGCGTAGATTCCGAAAACCGAAACGTCTCCGTAAGTCGGATTAAAGATCATGGAGCCGTACCCGTCGGTCGCGAGCGTGTAGGTGCCGCGGATGGTTTGATCCGTCAACTGGACTCCGTTATTCAATTCGTTCAAATCGCCGACGCCATTGAAATGATTGCCGGCACTGGTCTTGAATTGGCCCACAGCAGCATAGGCAGTGAACGGATTCTCAACGGAGAATACCGATTCACCGATGGAACCAGCAGAGAATCCCGGTACAGCACCCTGGCCGTAGGCCGAGCCTACCGCGGTGTCGGCGGTGGCGGAGTCGACATCGATAATACGAATCACCTCAGGACCTACGACGTAGTAGTTGATGGATGTGGCGATCCCGGTGCTGTTGTTGATGCTGCCGCGGCCGAAAGCGTCAGGAGTAGAAAGCGAAGCAGTAAAAGGGATGTCGGGCGTAACAGCGCCGCCGAGATTGCTGTCCACTGTCCCGCTTAAAGCCCCGGATACAACTGTGAAAACTCCTCCGTATGCCGCCGGGAAAGGTCCGTTGTCATCGGAACTCGTGCCAGAGGCCACAAAGGCAAAGGAACCCGAAGGCAAAGCGGTGGATGTCTGAAGATCCAAACTTCCGCTGGAGGTGGCCGATCCATCGAACTGTGTGATGAGCGCATGATTCGCGTTGGCAAAAGCGACTGCAAAAGTCTCCGTGCCGCTCACACCGAGGTTCGGGTTATCTGTAATTAGCGTGAGCGTTCCAGTTCCATCGCCATTCGGGACAAGTCCTCCGCCCGTGATCATGTCGCCTGAAGGCTGTGGAGACGTGTTGCTGTCGCCGTCGTTATAGTCCTGCTCGCCGCCAGTCACCGCGAAAACGCCGCCCGCGGATAGAGTATTGGCAATCTGGACCACGCCCGCCAGGGAGTAATAGGGATAGGGAGGCAGCGGAGAATTTGGATCACTAGGAACAAAAGCTGATTCGCCGGTCAGGTAAAAAGTGAAACTTTGTGTGGCTAGGCCAGTGATGGTTATGCTGGCAGTGGCAATGCGGGTGGGAATCGTAACCGAGGTGACGGTAATTGTCACCGAGCCGCCGGCTGGCGGAACTGGGGGCGCAGTGTACATTGTGGGCGTGTTGCTGGCCGTTTGAGTAAGACTGAATGTGCCGCAAAATCCTGCGGGTGCGCAGCTCCAAGTGACGCCCCCAGCTTGCGGATCGTGAGTGACGGTGGCGGAGAGGTTAGTGCTGGTGCTGGCCGCCAGACTAGTGGGGGCGGTAATGGCGATGGCCAGGGAGCTTCCGCTGGAGCCGCAGCCCGCGATGCCCAAGGCGCAAAGCGCCACCATAACGGTCCACAGAGCTGTTCTATTCATAGCCACGTGTCCCTCGCTTCGGATTTCGAACGGTAGTTTCGACAGGGCCTGCGATACGGAAGTTCCTGTGATCGAAGGAACAGACCAATGCCGCGCGCGAGAATAGGCGGCTCGCCGGCGAATTTTCCCTCGATAACAAGGCGGGACCCATGTCTAGAACGAACAACCCCGGCGAAATATATCACGATAGTCAAGGTTGGCGTCTAGCCAATAAATCAGGTTTTTTGGATGCTGAGGCGCATCGGGCCGGGCTAAGAGTGGGAAATGCCCTGTGGCGAATGGTATTTGAAGTAATCTGTGACTGCGGGTCAACCGCCAAGAGCCGTTTATTGGCGCTGTTGTGGCTGTAGCTCGGCGGCTTGAGCCGGAGCGTTAGCAACGTCCAGGTGAAACTGCACTTGGACGTTGTTGGCCACTTTGTTGAGTGGCGCGTTGTGTGTCATTCCAAAATCGCGCCGGTTGAAGGTGAATTCTCCGTCGATGGACTGATGGCCCTTCTCCGCCGGGTGCACGGTAACCGCCACGGAGACAAGCTGGGTGATTCCGCGCAAAGTGAGTTCCGCATTCATAAGAAACTTTGTCGGATCGGGGCCGCCATCGGGTGTGATGCTCTTCGATACGAAATGAATCTGGGGATATTGCTTCACGTCAAAAAAATTCTTTCCTTTCACTTCTTTGTCTCTTAATCCGCTTCCGGTAGCGACGCTGTCGGACTCGAGTTGCATGTCCAGAGTTGCGTCGTCGAATTTGTCCGCGGGGATTTTGAGGTTAACGTCCCACTCATGGAACACCCCGGTTACCTTGGCGAATGTTGCGCTGGCGTGAAATTCGATCTTGCTATCCGCTTTCACCACCGCGCGGGAAGGATCGGACGGCGTCTGGGCGGCCAATGAAACCGCCGCTATACTGAAAAGAAAGCACGCTCGGCGCATTAAGTTCAAAAAACACCTCGAAATGAAGAATGTGAATTTAGGAAACGCTTGCAGCACATCACGCCAGCGAGCCGCCAGGAAGTGTCCCAAGACGGTTTATGTGTCCTGAGGGAGCATTCAGCTACCGACTAGAAAATAGTATATCAGGCTGCGTCGTGGAAATTCTCCCAAGCTGAAAAGGCTAGCGGGAAAAACAGTGGATGACCAGCGAGATGGGCAGACCCACGCAGATGATATGCGTGACGATGGCGATCAGCGAAGAAGTGACCGTTTTCGTCACCTGAAACCCGCAAGGCGGTAGATCACGCCGTTTTTCATCACGAAGGAAACTTTTTGCAGGACGGAGATGTCCTGTAGCGGGTCGCCGGGGACGGCGATGATGTCCGCGTCGTACCCGGGCTTCAGCGCGCCGATTTGATTTTGCCAGCCTAACAATTTCGCGCCGTTCAACGTTCCGGCCTGGAGCGCGGCGAGAGGTGACATTCCAAATTTCACCATCAGCACATATTCACGGGCTTGCGTGCCGTGCGGAAACGGCCCGACGTCTGAGCCTACGGCAAAGGATATGCCTGCGGCGAGCTGCTTTTTGAATTCCTGCGCGTGAAGATCGAGAAGTTGGGCATCGCGAGTGCCCTGTCCCGGGGAGTTGGGATGCGCGGCAAAATATTCGAAGATAGTGAAGGTGGGCACGGCGAAGATCTGTTTTTCGCGCATCAGGCGCATGGTTTCGTCGCTGAGCTGCAAGGCGTGGTCGATGGAGGCAACTCCTGCTTGCGCTGCGTACAAGGTGCCGGGTTCGCCCATGGCGTGAACGGCGACGCGATGTCCGGTGCGCGCGGCTTCGTGAACCGCAGCGGCGAGTTCCTCTTCGGTGTACTGATATGGCGTTGAGAAGCGGCCATCAACGATTTTGTCGGGGCCGGTTTCGTAAATTTTGATGAAATCAGCGCCTTCCTTTAGTTCGCCGCGAATTGCAGTGACCAGTTCTTCAGCGTTATTGGCATAGGTGGCGTTCGAGAGCACGTGCTGCGCGGGGTTGTAGCCGATGGCGTCTTCGTGGCCGCCGAGAATGTCGATGGCGTTGCCGCTGATGCGCAGGCGCGGACCGGGAATCAGGCCGTCATTGATTGCGTTGCGCACGGCGGTGTCAGCGGAGCCGGCGCCTTCGGTGCCCATGTCGCGCTCGGCGGTGAATCCGGCGAGAAGGTCGTCGCGCGCGGCGATGGTGGCGAGAATGGTGCGCTGCGGGACGGATTCTTGCACAGTCTGCAAATCCTCCGCGCCGGGATGCAGGAAAAGGTGGACATGCGCGTCGATCAGGCCGGGTAAGAGAGTGGTGTCGCCGAGGTCGATGAATTCGGACTCATGCGGATGCGTGACGTGCGAGCCGACTTCCACGATGAGGTCGCCTTGCACCAGGATTTCGCCGGGAGTCGAGATGCGGCCGGTTTCGACGTCGAGCAGGCGCGCGGCGTGCAGCACGATTGCTTTCTGCTGCGGGGCGGATTGCGCGTTATCTGTCTGCGCAAAAATGGGCGAAGTGAAAAGCAGCGCAGCCAGACAAAATGCAACGAATATTGCGAATGCCAGCAGAGCGCGGCGGGTAGGCATGTTTTTCGGGCGCGATAATACCACGCAGCGCGGAGTCAGCGGAAGCAGCGGCGCTAATGACTTGGGTGCGCGGCTGGTCCGGGTACAACGATGATGTACGCGTCGGGCTGGCCGGCGCGGATCAGGTGCGGCATATTCGCGGCGGGCGCAGGCGAGCCGATGTCTTTGTCTGATGCGTAGGGAGCATAAAACATCAGGTGCGGAGGAATGTGCACCGGCACATTTTTTTCGGCGACGTAGAGAAAGCCGGAGTCGGACATCGTGTAAACGATTCCGGGTTTTCGCGGCGCCAGAAATTTTCCGGATTTGTAACTCGCTTCGATCTCCACTTGGATTTGCTCTTCGGTTTCGCCTTTGGCGCGCTACTCTTCGGTAAAGAGACGCGTGGGCAAAGTTGTCGCCGTGCCTTCGGCGTCGAAGCAGGTGGGCTCCAGATTCAGCGGCGTCTGGCGATCCACGAAGCAGGAGAAGCCGTTCGCGCCATCGCGCACTTTAATGTAGCCAGTACGCTCAAGGAGATCCACGGTGGCTTTGCCGGAAACCTCCGGCGGAGCGGCGCTTTCGGCGAGTTTGATACGATCCTCACGCGGCAAAGAGAAATCATAGGCAGGCTTGGGCTTGTCCTCTGCGAAGGTGACGAAATGAATTACGAGAAAGAGTCCGGCGAGAAGAAGGGTGCGCACAAGTGCCTCCAAACGGGATTCCACCCCGGAGAACCCCGAACTTGTCTGGGATAGGCGCAGGGATTCTTACTGGGTTAGCAACGCCGGCGAGAAAAAGTTTCGTGGGCATTCTTGCGCCAAACTCTGACGTCGAACTACGATGTAACGGCTATGCTGCGGGCTGATCTTTAATTGGAGAGTTTGGATGAGCGGTTCACACATTTCGCGACGACAATTTCTGGGTACCGCTTGCACGCTTGCGGCGGCAGGATTTTCCGACGCGAGACTCGGTCGGAAGGACTTGAGTTTTGGAGCGCCAACGAGCGCAGTCTCGCGCGGGGCGGATGAAGCGGCAGCGGACTACATTTTGCGCATTGCGGCGAGCGCAGTTGAGATCGCACAGAAGCGCATCGTGTCCACGGTTACTTACAACGGTAAGTTCCCAGGGCCGCTGCTGCGGTTCAGGGAAGGCCTACCGGTGACCGTGGACATACACAACGATACGGACACTCCAGAACAATTACATTGGCATGGACAAATGGTTTCGACGGATGTGGACGGCGCAGCCGAGGAAGGCACGCCATTCATACCAGCGCACGGCATGCGGCGCATTGAGTTCACGCCGCGGCCGAGCGGCTTGCGTTTTTATCACACGCACAATCGGGCAGGCGCCGATTTGCATGCGGGCCAATACAGCGGACAAGTGGGGCCAGTTTATATTGAGCCTAAAAGTGAGCCGGGGGACTACGACCGGGAAGTTTTTCTAGTGCTCAAAGAATTTGAGCCGACGTTTAGCCGAGGCGGAGATATGGCACAGGATTTTCTGGCGCCGTCCGCGCGCGTGAAAGAGCTGGAGACGGTGGGCGAGTCAGCGATGAAGGCATCACTGGCCAAGGGCATGCCGCACGGATACGAAGTGGGCTATCGATACTTCACCATCAATGGCCGCATGTTGGGGCACGGTGAGCCGGTGCGCGTGAAGCAGGGCGAGCGCGTTTTATTTCATGTTCTGAACGGAAGCGCGACCGAGATTCGTAGTCTGGCGCTGCCGGGGCACTGTTTCAAAGTTGTCGCGCTGGACGGCAATACCGTTCCGACGGCTGCGGAAGTTCCGGTGCTCTGGCTGGGAACCGCGGAACGGGTTTCCGCGATCGTGGAGATGAACCATCCGGGCGTGTGGGTGATGGGCGATCTTGCGGATGACGATCGCGGGCACGGCATGGGCATTGTGGTTGAGTACGCCGGGCACAACGGAAAACCCATTTGGGTCGCGCCGCAGCCGTTCCATTGGATCTACGCGCGGTTCGGGAAAGCCGGCGCGACGGCTTCGGCGCCGGACGAGACGTTTGAGATGGTGTTCGCGAAGGCTAATGCGGCTGAAGAAGGATTCAATCGCTGGACCATTAATGGAGTGGCTTACCCGATGACACAGGGCATAGTTCCCGCGTCATTTCATTTGCACGAAGGGAAACGCTACCGCGTACGGATGCACAATGCCAGTGACGACATTCATCCGATTCATCTTCACCGGCATAGTTTTGAACTCACGAACCTGGCGGGCATCAGCACGGCAGGTGTGATGAAGGATGTCGTGATGGTCGGCGGATATCAGAATGTTGAAGTGGATTTTACGGCGGACAACCCCGGTCTCACGCTGTTTCACTGCCATCAGCAGCTTCACATGGACTTTGGCTTCATGACCTTGTTTGATTACGTTTGAGCGAGGGCCGAGCTGTTCTTGCGCTCGCCCGGTGGATCTTGTGAGGAGGTGTTCGATGGCCATAAACAATAGCGCTTCGTGGGCCGGCACAACTTCCAAAGCGATTTTGCTGATTCGCGTACTGGTTGGCTGGGTCTTTCTTTCTGAAGGCGTGCAGAAATTTTTATTTCCGGACGCGCTGGGCGTGGGACGTTTCGTGAAGATCGGCATCCCTTCGCCGCAGTTTATGGCTCTGTTTGTCGGTGTCGTGGAGATTGTGTGTGGCGCGCTCTTGTTAATTGGCCTCTTCACACGTCTGGCGGCGGTGCCGCTGCTGATCGATATCTGTGTAGCGTTATATTCGACAAAGATTGTTACGTTTGCAAAAAACGGGTTGTGGTCGACGCTGCACGAAGCGCGCACCGACGTGAGCATGCTGCTCGGTCTCATTTTTCTGCTGCTGGTCGGCGGCGGCGTGTGGTCTCTAGACGCACGCTTATCCGAAAGACGAGATCGCAGTAGTGGATGAAGCATTCCCCCTGCAAACTTTAGATTCTCGTCCAGAAAAGAGGCAGGTTTCTCTTATCGAGCTTGCGCTGTTTTTTCTTCGGCTAGGGACGACCGCGTTTGGCGGGCCGGTAGCGCACATCGCATGATGGAGGCCGAACTTTTCGGCAGACAAAAGAAACGGCGCCCTGATGTTTTGCACCAGAGCGCCTTTGTAGATGCTGCCGATCACTCAGCGAAACTGCTACTTCCTGCCGCGTGACCCACCGCCGTGTGACTCGCTGCTATGTGACCCGCCGCCGTGTGATCCGCCCGAACTGCCGCGGGAGCTAGACTGCCGCGCCGTGTGCTGCGGCGAGGACTGATGGGTAGCTCGTGGAGCGGATGCATGCGACTGCGAGCGCGCTGCTGTGTCCGTGCGAGCTGCGGTGTGTGATATTCGCGCGTTGTTTTGGACACGCCGCGCAGTATTGGTGTGCGGCGTGGCTCGTGACGCACGGGCGTTGTTCTGCGAATGTGTTGTGTTGGAGCGCACGGCGTTATTCGAGTGTGAGTTCTTGATCGCAGAGCGGTTGGCTGTAGAACGCGCTGCGGTGGTCTGGCGCTGGAAGTTGCTCGAACGCGATCCATTGTTCGTGCTTCGCGCAGCACTTCGTTCCGTTCCTCGTGTTGTGCTGCGGTTGTTTTCATTACGCGACGCAACGTTGCGCGCGCCATTGAACTCACCCGGCCTTGCTGAGGCAGTTACCGCTGGCCGGCCATGGTTCACCGACGCCAGTTGATTGCGATCACTTCTTGCGGCGCTCTCTTGACGGGTTTGCGCCGAGGTTGCTGCCACGTGCTGGTCGCGGTTCGCTCTCATTTCAGTGGCCGTGGGACGTGCGGTAAGTCCGCCGCGGCCGCCGTTGTAGCTCACGCGATTCACATCGCGATTGTTCACCACCGTTCTGTTGTACACGTTATGAATGTTCGCGCCGTTGATATTGTTCACTGCGCGGTTGTAGAAGAAATGACCGCTGTGCCAGTAGCCGCCCTGGTAGCCGAAGCCGCCATAACCGAAGCCATAGTCAATACCGCCGTAAAAGCCCACATGCGGGCCCCAGAAACCGGCGTGCCAGAAATATCCTCCGCCGCCCCAGCCCCAATAACCAGGAGTCCACAGAAATCCGATGCGAGGAGGAAGAACCCAGGTGCCGGGCACCCAGTAATAGCCGTCAACGCCGTAAGCCCAGTAGCCGGGAGTGAAAATGTAGCCGTCACCGGGGCAGATTGGTTGTGTGTAAATCGGCAAAACGGGTGGCGCGATGGTGATAGCCACGCCGAAGCCGGCTGCGGATGTTGTGGTTGGTATCATGAACATTCCAAGTACCGCCAGAAGCAAACCGACTAACATTATCTTCTTCATTGCAATTCTCCTTCTTATAAGTCCCTGACGCAGAAACTGTGAATCATCCAACGCCTTCCGCAACTTCCAGTTTCTTGGCGCTACTGTGTTAAACACGCAGGTCAGGCGAAAGTCGCGCGGGAGGTTTTTCGCAGAATACGACGCGATCAGGAATTCACTATATGCCGGGAAAAATGCTAGCCGTTTGCCTTCATAGACTTCTCATCCCACAGACGGATTGCGTATCCGTCGGGATCGCGCAACTCAGCTCCATATCCCCAAAATGCCTTTTGCGGTGGGTGGCTGAAACGCACGCCTCTGCGCGAAATCTCCTCAAAAGATTTCTGTACATCGTCTATTTGGAAAGTCAGTGAAAAATTTTCCGTGTTGGACGGAACTGTCGCTTGTACCAGAAAAATAGTGAAATCGTGCTGGTCTTGAACGGCGACAGTGAAGCGGCTGGGAACTTCAAACTCGACCTTGAGACTAAGAGCATTCACATACCAGTCTCTAGAAATAATCCAGTTGCTAACAGGAATTGTAAGGTGGTCGAATTTAAGCATTAAAGACTCCTCTCCGCTAACTGAGAATCCTAATTTTACTATAGAGCAATCCATTGATAGTGCAGCAGATGACGGTGCTGGAAACGCAGCGGAGCTTGAAAGTTGGGGAATTTCTTAGAGCGAAAAACTTCGTCGGCCTTCCGGAAAATTGTTCCACAGGAATTGAAAGACCGGGACGGATCCACGAAGGATCGATCCCGGTCCGGTTGTTCTGAAGGAATCCAGGTCTCTTCGCTGCTGCGCAAAAGATCAGAAACCTCCGAAGCCGCGCCCGCCGTGGCGACCCTCGGTTTCAAGCTGTGACATTTTGGTTTGCTGTTCGGGCGTGAGCACTTGATAGATCGCAGCTTCCACCTTGGCGCGCGCCAGCATCTTCTGTGCGATCAGGCTACTCATCGAGTTGGCCGCTTGCTCCATGGCAGCCGCGTCGTTTGAATGAATCGCGTTCTGAAGATTCGTGCGCGCGGTTTTCATGCTGCTGGACGCACTGGACTTGCTGGTCGTCTCGCTGGAAATAATGTTCGTGACCTGCGTTTGCTGCGCCGGTGTCAATGACAATACGGTGGTCAGATAATTGACCCGATGCTGGATCATCTTCGCCGAACGTGTCGCCTGTGTTGGCGCTGAGGGCGCCGTATCTGAAGTTTGTGCGAAAACCGCCGGCGCGGCAAATGCGCAGGTTAATACCAACGTAATAATCGTCTTTTTCATCTTGGTAACCTCTCTCCCTTATACGATGTAGGTTTCATCAGGCATGCAGCGCTTGATTGTGCAATTCTCGTGCGTCTTGCTAAGGGCAATTCCGGATTGTGGGTAAAAAAGTTCCCGAAAAATCTTTCGCTATTCCGGAGTTTTCTGAAACCTTCAGCGGAGTCGGGCGTCTCATTAATAGAGTGGCTGAAATCGCGCACAATTCGTGCACCGCTCACCCACGGGAAGTCGGCGGGCCACCGAGTTTTCCGCGGGGAATTCTGATTTCCAATGGAGGTACTTGCACTGATGCGTCTTAAAATGAATCAATTATTATGTGCGATCGCTCTACTTACTCTCGCTGCGCCAGTTTGGGCACGCACACATTCCACTACCGCATATTCCGACGGAACCACCACGATTGGGGGAACTCAACTGAAGGCCGGAGATTACGAGCTGAAGGTTGATGACAATGCAACCCAACTTCAAGTCAAGCAGGACGGCAAAATCGTGGCCCACATTCCCGTTCAATGGATTCAACTTCCCAATAAAGTCAAGATCACGGAAGTAAGGCTCGACAACAATCAAATCACCGAAGTGCAATTCGGCGGAGAAACGCAAGCGGTTCAGATCCGCTCGAACCAGTAAGAAGAGGCAGCGGAGAGGGTGGGGCGCCCCGCCCTCTCCGATTTTTGCGAGCTCCGGCAAGAATCGCCAGGTGCGTTATGAATCAGGCCGAATGGTACGCTCTTTACTGTGACGCTCTCCTCGCACACGATCCCATAGAACTTCGCGCGCGGATCCAGACGGCGGAAATTGCCATATTTTCGCGAATCCAAGACCTGGTCCAAGACCCCGATTCCAGCCACGAACGAGAGTTCATTGCAAAAGCGCTGTCCGCTCTCCACGCTTTGGAAAGAAACCTGCAGCGTACCAAGACTACCGGGAGATTGCCTGGTCGCTTGCAAGCTTCTTGATTAGCGAGATTATCTGCATCTGAGTTGCATGGAACCGCGAGCAAAAGCATGGACGCCGTTTTCGATTTGAGTTCCAACCCGCAGCAGCAGGAAAGATTCGCCGGAGGAATTCATGAGACATAGCGTAATGAACGTGCTTTTGGTGGGAGAGGATCTTCATACAGCAGCGCAATCTTTGGCGGATCCGCTGCACCGCTGGGGATTCCGATGCCATGTGGCCGGCACCATGCGCGCGTCGTTCGAATTCTTGAAATCGCGCGGTGGAGACCTGGTGCTCAGCCAGATGCATCTTCGCGACGGAAGCGGTTTCAGTTTGCTTTCAACTTTGGCCGGGCTGCCAGTCACCGCGTTCCTTTGCGTGCCGGTGGAGGACAGTTGCCTCTGGCTACGAGCCATCGATGCCGGGCGGAATTGTTGGGGCGAGGAAATGTTGCGCCCCCCCGATTTTGCGCGAGCTCTCGAAGAACTCGCTCGCCGAGGACCTTCGGGAATATTGGCTAAGCCATCGCTCGCGCGTGCCCACGCTGCATAACTCTTACATGCAACGGCGGCATAGCTTTCGTCGCGCGATGCGCGTCGACCCACTCGTCGCCCTGCGGCACGATTAGCCGCGGTCCGAACGCGTTGGCTGTTTGTAGCGCCGGCATCTTACCGGCTCTTTTGGTTTCCTCGATTTACGCATGAACGGAATTGTGCCGCCGGCCGGCCGCGCGCCGTCCGGCCAATTGCCGGAATTAACCGTACTTCCTCCGCCGCTTTACTCTTTCGCCTTGCAAATTCATTTCTTCATCTCCCCACATGCGCATCTCTTTGAAAAATTTTAGATGGTCGCCCACCCGTAGTTTCGCCAGCAACCGTCTCAGCGTCCTCTGTTCGCGCCCATCCAGCGCGCGCATCAAACACTTCACTACCTTCGCGTGCTTGGGAAAAATGGTCCCCACGAATTTCTCGCCTTTCGGCGTCAGCCGCAGAAAGCCCACGGGGTGCCCGTTTTTCTGGCGTCTATAGTGGCCCATGATCTTAAGTGACCGTCTCCGTACTTCCTGTTCAGCGTCCTGCAGCGGACGCAGGTCGCGTTGCACCCACCCTCGCTCCTCCAAAGGCTTCGAAAGGAATTCCAGATTCTGCCGGCTGCACAGCAGTTTCTCCGCTGCCACCACCATCATCGTTGGCCCGTAGCGATACAAAATCTCCAGCAGACGAAAGCCGCGTATCGTCAAGTCAAAGCCCCAAAGCTGCTCGCGCAACTCGCTGCGCATCTTCTCTGCCGTATCCATCAACTCCAGGTACGCGGCAAACGCCCGCAGCGTCTTCCCCCGCTGCGATATCCGCGTTTTTCCCTCACCCATATCCACCCACCAGAAGGTCCGAAGGTTTAATGTAGCGCCGCGGCCTTCAGCGCGGCAGCCGTTGACTCTGCCTATCCCTTCGTAGCGCCGCCATCCTGGCGGCATCCTTGCCTTACTCTCCGGAAACCCGCACACTGCTTTCTTTCCCAAATCGGGAAATCAGCCATCCTCCGCCCGCCGGAGACCGCCTCTTACCATCGCGCAACGCGCAGATTCCCGCAAGGTCCTTGATGCTTTTGCAGCACATATTTTTCGGAGCTACACATACCGAGGCTGAATTTCCCGTTTCTGTTCAGTTCTCGCCGACCTTCAAATATTCGTTCGTGTCTTCTAGGTTTCGTCGGTCTGCTATACTTAGACCGCACGTTAGCTCAAATGCCCGCAGCCGCGAAGCCCAAACTAACCGGCACCTCGCCTGAAAAAAACATCGCAGACCTGTCAGAATTTGTTCCGCAGGAAATGAGGATTTGGAACGATCCGCAAACCATGATCCCTCGCCTCGCGAAGGATGAAGAGTCCGTGCGAGCCATCGAGCAATCTGTGCGCACTATCCCGACTGCGCACCGTCTCTATCTCGCCGATGCGCGCAGCACACTGCATGTCAAGCCTGAAAGCGTCCATCTCGTTTTGACCTCGCCACCTTACTGGACGCTGAAGGAATATAGGGATTCCGAAGCACAGCTCGGCCACGTTGAAAATTATGAGCAGTTTCTGAAAGAACTCGACAAGGTTTGGAAGCATTGCTTCGACGCTCTGGTGCCTGGTGGCCGTCTCGTTTGCGTGGTGGGAGATGTTTGCTTATCGCGCAGAGAAAACGGCGGACGACACACTGTAGTTCCTTTGCACGCATCGATCCAAGAGCATTGCCGGAGGATTGGATTCGATAATCTAGCGCCTATTATTTGGCACAAAATATCGAATGCTGCCTATGAAGTGGAAGGCGGCTCCGGCTTTTTGGGCAAACCTTACGAGCCCAACGCCGTCATCAAGAACGACATCGAATTTATCCTCATGCAGCGAAAGCCGGGCGGATATCGCGCTCCGGACATGCCCACGAAAATCCTAAGTCTCATTTCGGCGGAGAATCACAAGAAGTGGTTTCAGCAAATCTGGAGTGGTGTCACAGGTGCCTCAACGAAGGACCATCCGGCTCCGTACCCAGCCGATCTTGCCGAAAGATTGATCCGCATGTTCAGCTTCGTCGGAGACACTGTCCTCGACCCCTTTCTTGGCACAGGCACCACTACCATCGCGGCGGCGAAGTGGGGCCGCAATAGCTTGGGATTCGAAGTAGACAGTCACTATTTCAAACTTGCAGAAAAACGCATAGCCGCCGAGACGTCTTCGCTGTTCAGCAAAGCGGAAATATCGGTGGTCAAATAGTTTCTAGCATGTCTCTGAATCCTCGCCTCGAAAAAGGACTCCGACTCGCGATTAAGCATTTTTGGAGCACTCGCGAAACGCAGGCTCAAAAGCAAGGTTCCGTAACTGGTTCACGCGATTCGGGCGCTAGGACGGCGGTTACCGGCGGACGCCAAATGGACGGATTTATTTCGCTGGTTCGTGATCACCTGTGCAAAAACGGTCTCCCCGAGGCACATGTCTATTGCGAGAAGCGAATAGAACTGCCTGGTTGGTTCCGGCCTGAGAAGCGGTGGGATCTTCTAATTGTGGAGAACGGGCAGTTTCTCGCTGGCATCGAATTCAAATCGCAAGTCGGCTCTTTTGGAAATAACTACAACAACCGCACGGAAGAAGCTATCGGTAGTGCTTGCGATTTGTGGGCAGCATACAGAGAAGGAGCTTTCAAGCCCTCCGCGCGTCCCTGGCTGGGCTATATGATGCTTTTGGAAGACGCACCGGACTCTACACGCCCGGTCCGGGCGCAGGAACCTCACTTCAAAGTTTTTCCGGAATTTAGGTCAGCCTCTTACGCAAAACGCTACGAAATTCTTCTCACAAAGCTGGTGCGCGAAAGACTATACGACTCGGCCTGCTTTCTTCTTTCAAATAGCAAGACTGGACCTCGGGGCAAATATAAAGAACCCGCCCCGGAATTGAACTTCGAAAAATTCATGACTTCGTTGCTTGGTCGAGCCATCTCGATCGCGAAAACAAGCAAGTAGCAGAAGGCTGGCTGCTATCTGGTGCGAGATCGTCCGGCAGGGAACAAAAATTCGAATTGTTCAATTACAAGATTTGTTGGCTACGGTAGGGCATTTGGCCTCTCGTCAGGCTATTGAATCAGCGCTTACGACACACAAGAAGATTTTTCAGATTACCAACAGTGGAAGAGAAAAATTTGTGTCCTTAAAACAAAAGTGGGCCAAAGCGACATCAGCTGCACTTAGGCAAATAACCCGCATACAGAAAAAAGGGCGTCGCGGTGTTTGCACCGGACGCCCTTTTTAGATTTAGATTTAACGACCGATGGAATCGGCCGGATGGGTTTAGTACATGCCGCCCATGCCGCCGCCCGGCATACCGCCGCCGGCTCCTGCTCCTGCGCCCTTCTTTTCGTCTTCCTTGATGTCGGCCACCAAAGCTTCGGTGGTGAGCATCAGGCCGGCGATGGAAGCCGCATTCTGCAGAGCGAGACGCGTAACCTTGGCTGGATCGATTACGCCAGCCTTGACCAGGTCACCGTACTCGCCGGTGTCGGCGTTGAAGCCGAAGTTGTCGTCTTTCGAGTCGCGAATGCGGCCAACCACCACAGCGCCTTCGTTTCCGGCGTTGTGAACGATTTGACGCATGGGCTCTTCGAGAGCGCGCTTCACGATGTTGACGCCGATGGCTTCGTCATCATGCAGCTTGAGCTTTTCGAGAGCCGAGATGCAGCGAACGAGCGCTACGCCACCGCCGGGAACAATTCCTTCCTCGACAGCCGCGCGTGTGGCATGCATGGCGTCCTCAACACGAGCCTTCTTTTCCTTCAGCTCGGTCTCGGTGGCTGCGCCGACTTTAATCACGGCGACGCCGCCTACCAGCTTGGCCAAACGCTCTTGCAACTTCTCGCGGTCGTAATCCGACGTGGTGTCTTCCACCTGCGTGCGAATCTGGCGAACGCGGCCTTCGATCTCGCTGGATTTCCCGCCGCCTTCAACGATCGTGGTGTTGTCCTTGTCGATGGTGATCTTCTTGGCGCGGCCGAGATCTTCCACCTTCACGTTCTCGAGCTTGATGCCGAGATCTTCGGTGATAGCCTTGCCGCCCGTCAGCGTGGCGATGTCTTCCAACATGGCCTTGCGACGGTCGCCGAAGCCGGGAGCCTTAACCGCAGCGCACTGCAACGTGCCGCGGAGCTTGTTCACCACCAGAGTCGCGAGCGCTTCGCCCTCGACGTCTTCTGCGATGATCAAGAGAGGCTTGCCCATCTTGGCGATCTGCTCGAGCAGGGGAAGCAAGTCCTTCATCGAGCTGATTTTCTTTTCGTGGATCAGGATGCGGACGTCTTCGAGCGCGCATTCCATTCTTTCAGGGTCCGTAACGAAGTAAGGCGAGAGGTAGCCGCGGTCGAACTGCATTCCTTCCACGACTTCCAGCGTCGTTTCCATGGTCTTGGATTCTTCCACGGTGATGACGCCGTCCTTGCCGACTTTCTTCATCGCTTCGGCAATAATTCCGCCGATGTGCTTGTCGTTGTTGGCGCTGATCGTGCCCACTTGAGCGATCATGTCGCCCTTCACGTCCTTGTGGAACTTCTTGATTTCCTCGACGCAAACTTCCACGGCTCGTTCGATACCGCGCTTGAGTGCCATGGGGCTTGCGCCGGCTGCTACCGTCTTCACGCCTTCGCGGAAGATGGCTTGAGCCAGCACGGTCGCTGTGGTGGTGCCGTCACCAGCCACGTCGGAAGTCTTGGAAGCGACTTCGCGCACCATCTGTGCGCCCATATTTTCGAGGGGGTCCTGCAACTCGATTTCTTTCGCTACCGTCACGCCGTCCTTGGTAATGATCGGCGCGCCGAATTTCTTTTCGATCACCGCATTGCGGCCCTTGGGGCCCAGCGTGATCTTCACGGCATCCGCCAATTGGTTGACGCCGCGCAAAATGGCCTGGCGTGAATTCTCGCCAGTCACGATTTGCTTTGCCATAATTTCCTTCCTCCTGATTTCTAAGTGTTAGTCCGGCTCAGCCAGCCCCGCGCTGCGTTGAGGCCCGGCCAATTCCAGAAGTTGATCTGCTATCCGTGTCCGCCCGGCAACCACCTCAATTAAATCTAAGGCGTCGCCGCATCCGGAGTTGTTCTGAGTTCCATCATCCGCTCGGCTCGCGCCGTCCGGACTTGCCCGCCCTACGCGGGACTTGTTACCGCCGCCGTCCACTCCGTTCGCGCTGGAGCGAGTCGGCTTAACAGTTACTTTTTGCCGCCGCTTTACCCGATTACGTCAGGCTTCGCGGCTGTTTGCTTGCCGCCGCGCTCCGTTCGAGATGGAGCGAGTCGGCCCTACGTTACTTTTTGCCGCCAGCCGCTTTGGCCTGGCCGCCGATCTTGGCGAGGATTTCATCTTCCTTCATGATCATGAATTCTTCGTCGTCGATCTTGATGTCGTTACCGCTGTACTTGCCGAACAGAATCTTGTCCCCAGGCTTCACATCCAGCGGAATCCGGGTACCCTTTTCCATGCGGCCTGCGCCTACGGCAACCACTTCGCCTTCTTGGGGTTTTTCTCTAGCCGAGTCAGGGATGATAATGCCGCCCTTCACGGTTTCTTTCTCTTCCAACCGCCGCACTAGCACGCGGTCGTGTAGTGGCGTAATGTTCACAGCCATTTGTGCATTTCCTCCGGTGGAGAACTTAGGTATCGTTCGAAGGGAGGCTGCCGCCGAGGCGTTAGCACTCCTCATGAACGAGTGCCAATAGTAACAGATGCAGGGCTACAGTCAAGACAGTAGTTGACAATTATTCGCTCACATCTTTGATCTTTATTTAAGAGCTGTATTTTCTGTTATATAGGTGGTTGATCGGAGACGTCGTTCGTGATAGTTTGACGCGAAAGCATGAGTAACGAAAAAGTGGGGGGATATGTTTTGGCAGGGGGCAAGAGCTCGCGCATGGGGCGCGACAAAGCGCTGCTGGAAATCAATGGCGAGCCATTGATCGTTCGCGCGGCGCGGCTGGTGCAATCGGCGCTAGGCGATCCAGTCGTTATCGCGTCGACGTTTGGTTACGAGCCGCTCGGATTGAAGATGGTAGCCGACGATTTTCCCGGGTACGGGCCCTTAGGAGGGATCGCGACGGCTCTGCACGTTTCCACGACACCGTGGAGCCTGGTGATAGCTTGCGATCTTCCGTACCTTACTAAGCCGTGGCTGGAATATTTGATTGAGCGGGCGCTGAGATCAGTGGCGGACGCGGTGGTCCCGATGAATGTGCGGGGGCCGGAGCCGCTTTGCGCGATGTATCACAAAAATGCGGAGGCGCGAATCCGCGCAGCGGTGGAAGGCGGGGTGCGTAAAGTGACAGACTCGTTTGCCAACCTTTGTGTGGAGCATGTGGAACCGAGCGAATGGAAAGGCTTTGCTTCCGGCGGCGCACTATTTAAGAATGTCAATTCGCCCGCGGACTACAAGGAAGCCAAGGCGCGGCTGAGCAAGCGGAAAAATTCATGAGCGAACACTATTTCGAGTTTCGCAACGTCTTCAAATCGTTTGACGAGAACGAAGTATTGAAGGACGTGAGCTTTTTTGTGAATCAAGGCGAGACCGCGGTGATCATGGGGCGAAGCGGAGTGGGGAAATCCGTTTCGCTGAAACTGCTGCTTGGTTTTCTGCAGCCCGATTCGGGACAAATTATCGTGGCAGGAAAAGATGTGGCGGGTTGGACGGAAAAAGAATTCGCCGAACTTCGACGTCAGGTGACCATGGTTTTTCAGTCCGGCGCGCTGTTCGATTCGCTGACCGTTCAAGAAAATATTGCTTTCCCGGTGGAGACTCGGGGCAAGCCGGAAGAACAGGAAAAGGCTGAACAGACCGTAAGCGAACTGATGAAAATGTTGGAAGTAGAGCAGTATGCCGACCAACTTCCTTCCGATCTAGGCACGGGGACGAAGCGCGCGGTAGCGATTGCGCGCGCACTGGCCGAAAATCCGGACGCGATTCTCTATGATGAGCCTACCACCATGGTGGATCCGATCATGGCGGCGCATGTGGGCGACTTGATCGTCAAATTGAAAAAGCAATTCAAGAAGACTTCCATTGTGGTGACGCACGACACGCATCTGGCAAGGAAACTGGCCGACCGCGTGATTTTTCTGGTGGAAGGACGCGTTGCTTTTTTCGGAACGTGGCAAGAGTTGGAAAATACGCAGGACCCTTTCCTGCGGAATTTTCTAGCGCAGGATGAATTGATTCCTGCTTTGGACGCCACGGCGTGAGCGAGACTCCTGTAGAGAACTCCAAGCCAAAACTCCCGCGCGTGATGGGATTCTGGGACGTTTTGCTATTCAACATTGTGACCGTGCTGGGTCCAAGATGGATTGCGGCGGCGGCGCACAACGGCACGTCTTCCATGAGCTTGTGGTTTCTAGCCGCGTTCTTGTTTTTTGTTCCCACGGCGCTGGTGATTGCAGAGCTTTCCACACGATTTCCGCAAGAAGGCGGGCTGTACGCGTGGGCTAAAGACGCTTTCGGAGAATTTCACGGTTTCGTGGCGGGGTGGACTTACTGGATCTACACCTTGTTTTATTTTCCGGCGCTGTTGTTTGCCAGCGCGGCGATGGCGGCTTACATCGGAGGAATTGGATACGCGCCGATGGCGCAGAACCGCACGTTCCTGCTGGTGGTGTCGTTCCTACTGTTTTTTGTGGCTGTATTTATGAACATCATCGGGCTGCGCATCGGGAAGTGGCTGCAAAACGCGGGCGGAGTGGGCACATTCATACCGCTGGTAATGCTGATCGTTGCCGCCCTGGTGGTGTGGCTGCGCTTCGGGTCGGTGACGCAGTTCACCTGGAACAATATTCTGCCACACTGGAATTGGGACACGGTGAATTTCTGGCCGCAGATTGCGTTTGCTTTCGGCGGGCTGGAACTGGTGTCGTCGATGAGCGAGGAAGTGAAGAATCCGCGAAGAACTTTTCCGCGCGCGATCCTGGGTTCGGGCATCGTGATCGCGGTGATCTACATTATGGGAACGATCGCGGTGCTTTCTCTGATGAACAGCGTGGCGGTAGATCCGAAGAGCGGTGTGTTTCAGGCGCTCACGATTGCTTCGGCGACCTTGAAGATCAGCGCACTGGGAATCATCGCGGCGATTCTGGTGACGGTGGGAAATGCGGGTGGCGTGGGTTCCACGGTTGCAGGAATCTCGCGCGTTCCTTTTGCGGTGGGCGTGGATCGATATTTGCCTCGGGCGTTTGCGAAGGTGCATCCGAAGTGGGAGACGCCGTACGTCTCCATCCTGGTGCAGGCTGCGGTTTCAGGTGCGATCCTGCTGCTGAGCCAGATCAGCGAAACGACGGTGAGCGCTTATCAGATTTTGGTGGACGCGACCAACATTCTCTATTTCATTCCGTTTCTGTATATGTACGCGGCGGTGATCAGGCTGGCGTACCGGCCGGATCGCGAAACGTCCACGGCGGCGCTGATACCCGGCGGCAAGGCGGGAGTGTGGCTCGCGGGGGGCATTGGTTTCCTGATTGTGCTGATGAGCATCGTCCTTTCGGTGATTCCTCCCGGGGAAAGCACGCACAAATGGATATTCGAAGTGAAATTAATTGGCGGGACTGGATTCGCGCTGCTGGTTGGCGTGGTGCTGTTTGTGCGTGGGGCGCGAACGAAGACGCGGGAAGTCGCGCGGTGATCGCTGCGGGCTTTGTGCGTGCTGGAATACTTGCTGCGAAAGAATCGGCGCGGTGTGTGAAATCTAAACCCGAACCTTTTCTGCATAGACAGCGGAAAAGATTCGGCACCCCCGCGGGTTTCAATCGTGCTGAGGGTGAACGCTGGTGCCGCGTGGATGGATCGGCCGCCCGCCAAACCGCGAGCTATACTAGTCTTCATCAATGCCTCTTGAGGTCGAGATACTTCACAGTAAGTGTCTTTATGACGCTACACTGTGTCCATGCCTGTTCGAGCCCGCCTGCCACAAAAAACGGAAGCAACTCATGTATTTCTGGTGTTATGGAAAGCCTACCGCGCCATGCTTGTGAAGTATGACGAAAGCAAAAAGAACTTGGGGCTTTGTGACTCTGATTTCCGCGTCCTCGAGGTCCTGCTGCATAAGGGGCCATTGCCGGTGAACGTAATTGGCGAAAAAGTGGAGTTGACTACGGGTTCGATTACCACCGCAGTAGACCGAATGGAAGCCAAGTGGCTAGTCGCTCGGAAAAACCATCCCGATGATCGGCGAATCCGGCTTGTCGAGTTGACCGCGCGAGGGCGGCGGATGATGGAGAAGGCTTACGCCCAGCACTCAATATACATGGAAAAATCGATGAGCATTCTTTCTCGTGAAGAGCGCGCCGTTCTAGTGGAGCTCCTCAAGCGCCTGGGGACAGGAAAAGAAGAAGTTGCCATCCAGCGTCTTCGCGCGGTGCGCTGAAACTCACCGGCAGGCCTGAAGAAGCGTCTTCGCGCAAGCAGTCGAAGTCTAGATCCTCACACTACAACTACGACGCGGCCGCGGCGCACCGGGCGTTCCACCAGTTCGTGGGCGCGCGCGATGTCTGCCAGCGGAATTCGTTCGGCGATCTCGAAGCCTGTCCAACCGGCCTCGAGCGCAGCATTTATATCCCGAGCCGCTTGCGATTTCGCTTCTTTCGGAAAGTCGTCGCTTCCCAGAAAGAACACACGAATGTTTTTAAAAACCATTTGCCAGAAAGGAATTTTCGGAGTCGCGTTATCGGTGGCATAGGTTGCGATCGAACCGCCCTGCTTCAGGAATTCGACATCGGCTTCGATGTTGGCCCCAAAGGCTACTTCGACGATGTGATCGATACCATCGGGAGCCAGGGCTTTCATGCGCGAAGTCAGTTCCTGATCGCCAACCAGCACTTCATCAGCGCCGGCTTTTTTTGCGGTAGCTTCGTCCGACGACGACCTGACTGTTCCTATCACTCGCGCTCCCGCGAAACGCGCGAGTTGAACTGCGCAAGCACCGACGGAACCTGCTGCCCCTTGCACCAACACGGTGCGTCCACTCACGGAGCCTGCTACATGAACGGCGCGGTGCGCCGTGATACCGGGTATGCCAAGACAAGCGCCTTGCTCCATCGGCACTTTTTCCGGAAGGCGAGCAACCTGATCTACGGGCACAGCCGTGAATTCCGCAGCGGTGCCAAACGGGCGATACGACTGCGCTCCGTAACACCACACCGAACGGCCCATCCATTCAGAGGGGACGCCGGCGCCGAGCTGGTCCACGCGACCAGCGCCATCACTATGCGGAATCACGCGGGGATACGGCATGCCGACGCCAAATGTGTCCGAGCGTTTCTTCACATCGCCAGGATTTATGCCGGAGGCGGCAATGCGAATGCGAACTTCGCCGGCCACTGGAATGGGGTCCGGCATCTCGCCGACGACCAGCACGTCGCGAGCGGGCCCCTGCTTTTGATACCATGCTGCTTTCATTCACGTTCTCTGAGTTCTCGGTACTAATCGCGAGCGACAGTGCCAAATGCTCTTGGGATGCGACGGGAAGCGAAGCTTCTGCACATCCGCCACGCTCACTTCTGCTGAATCCTAAACGCCCTTTCTCTTGATGCCAAGATATAGTGTTGAACCATGATGCCGCGACGCTACATTGAAACCTTAACCTTCGTTCGGCGAAATGGCCTTAGTGGATGGCGCGATTTTGGGTGGATTGTTTTGTTGCTAGAGAAAAGCGCCGGATTTCCTCTGGGTTAGCCGGCGAATCTTTTCCGAGTACTTGAGCTGCAACGTATTCCCCTAGCGATGGGCCGTGCTTGAAGCCGTGGCCGGAGCCTCCTCCCACCAGCCAGACGTTTTCGAATTCGGGATGGCGATCGATCAAGAAGTCTCCGTTCGAAGTGTTTTCGTATTGGCAAACGCGCGATTCAACGATTGGCGCATTCTTCAGACTGGGGAAGCGCTTATTGATGAAATTTCGCGCCGCGGCTATTGCTTGCACGCTGGCCATGCGAGGTTGGGTGTCGGGGTCGACAATTGGTCCGTGATGGTCGTCGGCAACCTTGAAGCCGCGGCTTTCGAGGTCGGGCATACCGTAAAATTCATCTCGGAGGTAAAGCCAGGTGGGAAGAGCCGGCGGCGCAAATTGCGGGCTGCCAGCCTGTGCACCGAAGAAGAAAATTTCCTGGCGCGAGATGAACATGCGATCGGCCAGCAAGTCGGGAAAAAGTTTTGGAAGCCAGGGGCCACAGGCAAATACGAAGCTGCCGGCGGAAGTTTCTTCGCCACTGGACGTTTTCAGGGAGGTGATACGGCCGCGGCCTTTGGGCGCGATTACCTGATCGGCGCGGAAATCCACTCCAGCTTTTTGGGCCTGCGCAACGACTTCGGCGACCGCGCGGCGGGCCGTTAAGACTCCGCTGGCGGGTTCGAGAATTCCCCAGGCGTCATCATCGAAGGAGATCTGCGGATAACGCTGACGCAAATCCGCGAGTGTCAACTTTTCGAAGGGCACATTCAGCTTCTGTAACGTCGCCAGAGTATCGAGGGCGTACTGATAATTTTCGTGGGCGATCCATAGGACGCCCGTGCGTTGAAAAAGTTCGGGCTTGCCGGCCTGGGCGAAAAGTTGCTGCCAGAGGGGAAGCGCGAGAAGGGACCAGCGCGTGTAAATTTCGTCGGCACCATAACCCATGCGAATGATGCGCGATTCGCCGCCGGAACTTGCGCGTGAGTTTGCGGCGCCGTAGGCGTCAATCAGGGCAACGGAAGCTCCCGATTTGCGCAGGCAGTAGGCGGTCCAGGAGCCGAAAACGCCCGCGCCGATTACCGCCACGTCATATGTCTTTCGCTCAGGCATCGGCAGGATTTAGAAACCTTCCTCGATTAAATTAGCTACAGAGAGGTGCGAGCCGGCGGGCGACTTCTGTTTGGCCAGAAGGCTTTCTACATATTTGGCGAGGATGTCGGTTTCGATGTTCACTGCGTCGTGCGGGATCATGGCGCGTACGTTGGTGTGCGCGTAAGTGAAGGGAATGATGGCGATGTCAGCGACGCCTTCATGCCAGCGCGCGACGGTGAGGCTGATGCCGTCGATGGCAATGGAGCCTTTTTCGGCGACGTAGCGGCGCTGGTCTTCGGGGACGCGGACGGAAAGCCACCAATTTTCACCTTCGGGAAGCAGACGGGTGACGCGGCCGATGCCATCCACGTGACCTTGCACGAAATGTCCGCCGAGGCGCGCGTTGGCGGCCAGAGGTTTTTCCAGATTAACGAGGTCGCCGGATTTTTTTTCGCCGAAGGAAGTGCGGCGGAGGGTTTCGCCCGAAAGGTCGGCGGAAAAATGATCGCTGCTAAATTCGACGACGGTGAGGCAGCAACCGTTTACGGAGATGCTGTCGCCAAGTTTGATGGCGGCGGCAAAATCTGCGGCATCCGGCAAGGCGACGCGGAGGCGGCCGCCGTCTTTCGCTAGTTCCAGCGAATCAATTTTTCCGACGTGTTCGGTGATCCCTGTAAACATCGTGAAAATATCCTTCTACAAAAAAATCGGATCCGTAGGTGAGGACCCTCAAGTTCTTAAGCGCCGGCGACTTTGGGAACCAATGCGCAGGGATTCGCGCCATCGGCACGCCGCCCGTCCCCATAATTTTGGGAGCATAAAAGAGAATCATTTTGTCCACAATACCGGCTTGCAGCGCGGCTCCATTCAGTTCGGCGCCGGCTTCCAGCAAGACATTAAGCATTTCGCGGCGGCCGAGTTCGTGGATAACTGCGTGCAAGTCTACGTGGCCGCCGCGGGGGCGCACTTGAAAAACTTCGACACCGGCGCGGACTAGGGCCCGCGCTTTTGGGGAATCGGCGCGTTGCGTGGTGAACACCACGACGTCGTTTTGCGCAGACTTCACGAGCTTGGAACGCAAAGGGGTGCGCAGGCGGGAATCCACGACCGCGCGCAGAAGTCTGCGGCGGCGCGGCTCGCCGGTGCGGTCGGACATGCGCGGGTCGTCGGCGAGGACGGTGCCGATGCCGGTGAGGAGTGCATCGGCTTCGTGACGTAAGCGCTGTACTGCGTCGCGCGATCGCTGGCTTGTAATCCAGGTGACGCTGCCTCCACGTTGCGTGATTTGACCGTCGAGCGTGAGCGCGGTTTTCAGCGTGACAAATGGACGCCGCGTTTGAATCCACCACGCAAAATCCTCATTCCATCGTTGCGCATCATCCTCTCCGACTCCAACAATTACCGTAATTCCCGCACGGCGAAGTTGCTCAAAACCTCGGCCCGCAACCGCAGGGTTCGGGTCTTCCATTGCGGCGACAACACGTTTGATCCGGGCGTCGATAATCGCCTTCGTGCAGGGGCCGGTGCGGCCAGTGGTACAACATGGTTCGAGTGTGACGAAAAGAGTCGCCCCTCGAGCCTTAGTCCCGGCTTGATTAAGGGCGACGATTTCAGCGTGGTCACGGCGATCATAATTGTGGAAACCTTCACCGACAATCCGGCCTCTTTTAACAAGAAGCGCGCCAACGATGGGGTTGGGGTGGGCGAGTGCGACGCCGCGCAGAGCGACCGTCAGCGCCCACAGCATCCGCTCTTCATCTCCCGCGCGAGCAGTTCCTCGGCCACTAGATTTTCGAAGATCCTTCGACACCGGTGACGCAGTGCTCCGCCGAGAGGCTTTTGGGCCACGGTTCCTAGTCGAAGAGGGAGTTGACATAGGTTTGCGCGTCGAAGGGGACGAGGTCGTCGATTTTTTCGCCGGTGCCGACGAAGCGTATGGGGAGATTGAGTTCGCGGGCGATGGCGATGACGATGCCGCCTTTGGCGGTGCCGTCGAGCTTGGTCAGCACGATTCCGGTGACGCCGGCGTGGCCCCAAAATTCGCGGGCCTGGTTGAGGCCGTTCTGGCCGGTGGTGGCGTCGAGAACCAAGAGGACATCGTGAGGCGCGCCGGGAACAATTTTTGCGGCGGTGCGCTTCATTTTTTCGAGCTCGGCCATGAGGTTCGATTTGGTGTGCAGGCGGCCGGCGGTATCAACGATCACAACGTCGGCGTTGCGCGCTTTTGCTGCGGAAATTGCGTCAAAGACGACGGCGGAGGGATCCGCGCCGGGTTTTTGTTTTATCAGCTCGACGCCGGAGCGGCGCGCCCAGATTTCCAGTTGCTCGATGGCGGCGGCGCGAAAGGTGTCGGCGGCGCAGAGCACGATGCTGGCGCCTTCTTTTTTAAGGCGATTGGTGAGCTTACCGATGGTGGTGGTTTTGCCGGTGCCGTTCACGCCAACCACGAAAATCACGCGCGGAGAAACTTTCGCTGCGTCGGTGGAGGGGCCGGCGCCATTGCCATCTGCGTGCGCGGCGGGGGCTTGAAGAATTTTCACAATTTGGCGCTTGAGTTCTTTTTTCAGCTCGGCGGTTTCGGTGAGCTTGTGCTCATTTACCTGCTGGCGCAAAGCGGCGAGAACTTCTTTGGTGGTGCGCACGCCGATGTCCGCGCTCAGCAGGGCCGTTTCAAGCTGCTTCAGCAATTCCGGGTCGACCGGGCGATTGCCGGTGAGAACTTTTTCAACCTGCGCGGCGAGCTCTGTCCGCGTTTTGCTGACGGAGTCCTTCAGGCGCTCGAGAAGAGTGGGTTCAGGTGGTCCGAAAAGAGAAATCATGCCGGAAACAGGCTAGCACAATGATGGAATTTTGGCTTGGCGGGTGGGTTCCTCAAATTGTGAGTTTGTTTAGCGGATAGAACCGCGGCTCGCGCGGGAAATTGAAGGAAGGCGTGCACTACGCTATCTTGGGAACTGGGATGATTTCTGGCCAGTCCAATAAACGGGTCATACTGCAGCAAGCATTTGGCGCAAACAAGCCTCCCGAAATTATTACCCAAGAAGCGTTCGATCGTGACGACCGGCATCTGCGGCGGCTTGCGCGACTGGCCCCCGATGAAAGAGCGAACGCGAGTGACCTGTGGGCATACACACAGGATCTGCGCTACACCAAAATACAGGGACCTCTCCTCGCTTACTTGCTCCCATTTTGTTTGGAAGCGTGGCGGGAGGACCTTCGCGGTCTCGACGAAGGTTACGGCGGATTTGTCGAACACCTGTACCCCGTTTTGGCAGATTGCCACGTCTTCGATGTTCATTTGACTCCAAAGCAGACAGAGGCTGTCTCGACCTTCATGCGAGAAGCAATTCTTGAGGAAATAGACGAACAAAGAGGGCTCGCCTATCAAGGGATGAGCGCCCGGCCATATCGCTGGATTCGGGCCCTAACAAGCTACGGAGTTCTTCTCCCAGACGTGCAGCGCATCTGGACTGCGTGGTGGTCGCTGGAAACGGTCGGACGCGCAATAGCTGCCGTCCAGTACAACTCGTGTTTGATGTATTCAGAAAATGAAAATCCTGTCTTCTCTCCTTGGACCCCCGACGGCGGCGGTGGTCCACCTTGTCTGTGGGAATTCGAGGGGCTTCTTTACGAGCACCGTTGGTTGGAGCCGAACATCACGTTCTTGAGAGACATCCTCAACGCGACTGGTGCAAGGGATGTTCTCCACCGGGCAGTCGAGCGCTTGGCTGCACAGCCAGAGCATGAGGTGGCCTCACGTGTACTTGCGGATTTGCCCCGATGTATCGCGACGGTAGAATCTCGATGTGCCGAACTCCCGCTCCTGCTTCAGACGACACAAAAATCGACTTCATCGCTCGAATGGTCAATCTAACGAGGAATTGAGTTTAGACTTCGACGAGGGCTACGTTTAGGCGGAGGCGGCCGGCGGCGACGGCGGCGTCGAGGGCGGCGACTACGGCGGGATCGAACTTGGAGATGGCTAGTGAACGGATGCGATTGAGCGCGAATTCCAAATCCATGGCGGATTGGTAGGGGCGATTTGTGGTCATGGCGTCGAAGGTGTCGGCGACGGCGATGATGCGCGCCATCATTGGGATTTGGTCGCCGGGAAGGCCGTAGGGGTAGCCGGCGCCGTCCATGCGCTCGTGGTGGAGCTCGATGCCGGGGAGCATTTCTTTCAGTTGCGCGACAGGGCGCATGATGTTGGCGCCTTTCACTGGATGCTGCTTCATCAGCGCGAATTCTTCGTCGTCAAGTTTGCCGGGCTTTTTCAGGACGCGATCGTCCACGCCGATTTTGCCGACGTCGTGAAGCAATGCGGAAATGCGCAGGCGGTCGAGGTCTTCGGCGTTCAGGCCCAGATATTCGCCGATAATGGTGGAATATTTTGCGACGCGGCCGGAATGACCACGGGTGTAGGGATCCTTTTCGTCAATGGCAGCGGCGAGCATGCGTATGGAGCCCAGGAACAGGTCGCGATTTTCGGCGGCGGCCTGCTTCAGGCGTTCAACGTACTGCTCGATGTCGCCCGCCATGTGATTGAAAGTTTCGGCGAGCTCGCGGATTTCGGCGGCGCCGCGGACTTCCACGCGTTCGTGAAATTCGGCGCGGCTCATGGCGTGCACGGAGAAGACCAGTCCGCGAATCGGACGCGTGATTCCGACGGCGAAAAGATATCCGATCAGCAGCGCGATGAGTGTAACGCCGACTACGAATCGCAAAGCTTGCGCGGTGAGTTCGTGGACGCCGGCGTCGATGCGGGCTTCGTCAAGACTGCGCTGCGCTATGACGGCCCAACGCAGCTCCGGAATCGTGCTGTACGTGCCGATCATTTCCACGGGATGCTTCTCGTCGTGGCCCGGTTCGAAAAAACGCATGGTTTCGGTGGTGCGCAATTCCTGCGGCAATTCCTGTAAATGCTTTACGACCGGAGAATTGGTGGAAACGTCGCGGCCGGGGACCATTTCGCGCGAGTCAGGGTGAGCGACGATGTGGCCGTGACCGTCCACGATAAAGACCACGCGATCGCGGACGCTGGCGTCGCGAATTCTGGCGAGCAGGCCGTCGATGGAGACGACCGAAGCAAGCATTCCAGTGAACTGTCCGCCGGAAGAAAGCGGCACGGAAACGATCAAAGCCGGACGGCTGCCTTCGCCTAAAGCGAAAGGCTCGCTGACAAAATTCAGGCCCTGGATACTGGCGGTGAAGGCATGCTTCAGCGCGACTTGCACGAAGGGGTCGCTATCGGCGCGAAAGCTTCCAGCGGACTGGCCGCGGGCTTGTTTGTTGACGGCGGTGACGTAAAGAATATTTTGGTTATTTTCGACGAAACTTTGCAGCAGGCGCGCGAGTTGAGGCGCGTGAGCGGTGTCGTCGACGTCAACAATCCATCCGGTGAGAGCGAGGACCTGGCGTTGACTGAGAAGCTGTTCACTAAGATTTTGCTCGAATTCGAGAGTTTCGCTGGCAAGCGAACGAGTGATTTCGCTTTGCTGCACGCGCTCGGTGTCCTGCAACTTTTGTTCGCTCAAGCCGATGACCTGGCGATGGTAGAGCCATAAGGGAGTGACGCTGACGAGCAAGAGCGCGCCGAGCACAATCCAGAGGATGCGCAGGCGTTTGTTCGTCAGCTGCTTGAGAGTGTCAGCTATAGGCACAGGAATTTCCGCATTAAAATTATGGGGAAGAGAGATGCAGCGTACAACGGGACGAAAGTACTGGGGTTGGCTGATAAGCTACAGAGATGTTGGCACTTAGGTACCAGCAACGGACCGGCGAGGCCCGGAAAAGCCATTAAAACAAATAGAACTCATCTCATAAATGGCTGCCTTTCCGTCCCGCGAACCCCAGGGGATGAAACTCTTGGACTGTGGATATTTTCCAACACGGCTGGAGCCACGCCCTGGCGGAACACATTCATGTGGCTTCTGGATTTTGATGTGAGCTAGCGAGGGAATTTGATGCGAGCTTCGTTGCCGGCTACCAGGCGCTCGATGTTGGCGCGGTGTTTCAAGAGGATGAGCAACGAGATAAATACGGTGCCTAGCGTAACGAAAAGCGGAGGGGCGTGGCGCGGCGCGTACAGAATGTAAACCAAAACGGGTAACGCCACTGCGGCGACGATTGAGCCAAGCGAAGAATAGCGCCAGAAGATAACGACTGCCAGCCAGAGAACGAAAGCGGCTCCTACTGCTTCGGGGCAGATGGGAATGAAGACGCCGAGGCCGGTAGCGACTCCCTTGCCGCCGCTGAACCCCAACCAGATGGGAAACATGTGCCCGATTACAGCGAGAATTGCGGCGGCCATCATCCAGCGCATGTTGGCACCGGTCCAACGAGCGGCGAGCCAGACGGCGGCGTAGCCTTTTGCGGCGTCGAGAGCCAGTGTTAGGAGGCCGGGAAGGAAGCCGGCGGTGCGCGTGACGTTAGCCGCGCCGATATTACCGCTGCCGGTGGTGCGAATATCCGGGCCGCCGATCGCTTTCACGATCAGAAGGCCGAACGGGATGGAGCCCAGCAAGTAGGCGGTGAGAGGAACGAGCCAGTTTGCGCTTTCGATCACGCTACGCTTTCTCCGCGAAAGGAAATGTTGCGAGCCGAGTGTATTGGGAGCCTTCGCGCTTTAGAACACTCTGGTATAGATAAAATTCGGACTGGCGCGCCGAGCCGAAATCGTAAGACTTGAGATTATTAGCTGCGCGAACGAGAGTGTCGAGACCTTTATGCGAGTCGAAACGCGCAAGGGTCAGGTGCGGCGTGAAGGCTCGCGTTTCCGCGGGAAAATCAAGCGGCTGGAGGGCGCGATCGACAGAGGCTGCCAGCGCCGTAAGATTCGGGGATGCTTCCACTCCACACCAAATTACGCGCGGATGAAATTCGTTGGGAAAAAATCCGATGCCGCGAAAATCCAGTTCGACCTGGCCTACGGGATGTAATGCAGAGAGAACCGAGGTGATCGAATCGAGCTTGGCTCCATCGGTTTCCCCTAGAAATTTCAAGGTGATGTGAATTCCTTCGGGACGAACCCAGCGAGCGTCGCTGCATTCGGGTTTCAGGCGCGCCATTAGTTCGCGGAGCGCACGCCGGACAGCGTCGGGGATGTCGAGCGCTACGAAGAGGCGCATGGTTCAGGTGCGTCCATGCGCGGGGAAGAAAAAGTAGCGGCGGACAGTGTCGAGCGCTTGTTGGGTGGCCTGAAAGCGTATGCGCTCACGGTCGCCGGGGAAGCGCATGGCGCGCTCGCGGACGTTGCGCTCGTCGGAAATGCCGATGTGCACCAGGCCCACCGGTTTTTCGGGCGTTCCACCACCGGGGCCGGCGATTCCGGTGATGCCGATGCCGAGCGTCGCGCCGGTTCGTTTGCGAATGCCTTCAGCGAGAGCGAGAGCTGTCTCGGAGCTTACAGCACCTTTGGAGTCGATGATGTCCGCGGGAACGCCGACGAGCGAGGATTTGAGTTCGTTGCTGTAGCAGACCACTCCGCCGAGAAAATAGGAGGAGCTGCCGGGAACGTTGGTGAGCCGCTCGGCAAGCATGCCGCCGGTGCAGCTTTCGGCTACGGCGATGGTGGCGCGATTTTCAGTGAGCGCGCGGGCGACAACATCTTCGAGCGTTTCGCCTTGCGTGGAATAAAGATGCTCGCCGAGAGCGAGCTGCATGCGGCTGACGATTTCGTCGAGAATTTTTTCAGCTTGGGCTGCATTGCGCGACCAGATGCGCGGATGAAGTTGCGTTCCGGTGGGCGTAGCCAGGATTGTGGTTTCGGTGTCGGGATACAACTCGTAGAGCGGGCGGACACGTTGTTCGACTTCCGATTCTGGCAAGCTGGTTACGCGCAGGTCGCGGGAGAAAAGGCGTTCGGAATCGCCCATGCGCGCGAGGCGCGAGCGCAGGTCAGCTTCGAAGATCGCTTTCATTTCAGCGGGCGGGCCCGGCAACAAAATTATTATGTGGCCTTCGGCTTCGATCCAGAGGCCGGGCGCGGTGCCTCGCGAATTGGGGAGAATTATGGCGCCCTCGGGAATCATGGCTTGCCGCACGTTGATTTCCGGCATGGTGCGAGCGAATTTGCGGAAGCGTTCTTGAATGCTGCGAAGAATTTCGTCGTTGCGATGCAATTCGCGGCCTAACAATTCAGCGACGGTTTCGCGTGTGCGGTCGTCATCGGTTGGGCCAAGGCCGCCGCAACTCACGATGAGCTCGGAACGATTCATGGCGTGTTGAAACGAAGAGCGCATTTCGTCCCGCGAGTCTCCGACTACTGCTTTGTGAATCACGCGGATGCCGAGCTTGTTCAACTCGCCGGTAAGGTAGAGCGAATTTGTGTCGAGGCGGTAGGGTGTGAGCAACTCGGAACCAACCGCGATGATTTCGGCCTTCATCAGAACCTGTTTTACTTGATGACGTACGCGGGCGCAAGGAAATGACGCGCTCGACCCAAACGGAAAACAAGCCGGCAAGATGCCGGCGCTACTTGAACCGAAAGAAAAAGAGCCGGCAGGATGGCGGCGCTACTTGAACCGAAAGAAAAGAGCTGGCAGGATGGCGGCGCTACGTGAACCGAAAAGAAAAAGAACGGCAAGACGGCGCGACTTACTTAATCGCTTAGAGGGAGACCCTCGACGTCCCAATCGAGGGAATATAAAGCGTTGTTGGTGGTGATCATGGCACGATGAGAGGGCAAAAGGGCCAGGCCGACGATATTGCTTCCGCTGAGAACGATGTCGGCTTCGGCCTGGGGCGTGAGGCGCACGATGCCGCGTTTGCCTCCCAACGATGCGGCCACGTAAAGATTGCCGCGGCGATCGAATGCGAGACCCTGGGGACGCCCCAGGCCGCGAAAAAATGTGGTGACTTCGCCGGCGGGATTGATGCGATAGACACGGTCATAGCTGGACGTGGTGGGGCCAGTGACGAAAAGTTCGCCAGCAGGACTGAATGCCAGGTGATACGCCGAAAGAGACGGCTCTAGCGTAGCGAAAACAAAAATTTCGCGGTCCGGCGCAATTTTGAAAATCGTGCCGCTGCGATCGCCGACGTAGAGGCTGCCGGCTTTGTCGAAGGCGAGGCCAGTGGCGATGCCCATGCCTTCGATCCATTGCATGGAGCGACCGTCGGGCGAAACGCGATGGACAGTGCCGTCGTTGCGGCAGGAAACGAAGAGATGGCCGTCGGGATGGATGGCCAGCCCGGTGGGGTTCATCATTTCGGTGATGAAAGGCTTCACGGTGTGGTTTGAGGTGATGCGGTAAAGTGAGACGGGAACTTTTTGTCCGCGCTGGCCGCTGAAAGTGACGTAAACGTTTCCGTCGACGTCGACTGCCGGATTGGCGACGGGGTGGAGGTTGTCGGCGACCTGCAGACCAAGCGACATGGGGAACGGCGCGCTTTCGATACTGCCCATGCGCACGCGGACTGCGCCTCCGGCCGCTCCTTCGGGGACTCGCGCGATCAGCAGATTTTCGGCGGCTAATACCAGGCTGCCTTCCGCCAAGCCGAATTGCACTTGCGGGCGCGTGTGATTGCGCGTGCCGAAACCGCTGCCCTGGATGGAAACTTCTCCGCCGGGGAGTGCGGCGGGCGGTTTCACGGCTTCAATTCTCGGATTGCCGATTGTTTTCAAAGGCGTTTTTCCAATTTCTTCGCAATCACTTTGTCAAGACGCCGCGTTTGGACATCGCGCTTTATTCCGAATCGCCGGCCTGAAGGCCGCCGCTACAAAAGCGATCCGTCCGCGGCCGCGAGCGTTCGGGTGCTAAATCCAAACAAAAGCAGGTCCCTCGTCGGCCAAAAATCGGCCTCTGTCGGGATGACAGATCGTTCGTGAATGGGCGCATCTCAGAAACCCATTGCTCTTGCGATCCACAGACCTAGACCGGCGTAAATCCCCGCAATCCAGTCATCAGCCATGATACCCCAGCCGCCGGGCAATGATTCAGCTTGGCGCGCCGGGAAAGGCTTCCAGATGTCGAAGACACGAAAAAGTATAAAACCCAGGAGTAAATATTTCCAGTTAAGGGCAGTATTGACGGTGATGGCGCCCAACTCAAAGCCGGGAAACAGTTCTGCACTTGGTTTCCACCATATCGGAATCGCCAACCCGAGGAGGAGCGCTAGGTGCTGTCCAGATACCTCGTCAATGACCACTTGTTGCGGGTCTTTTTGATGTTGAAAGTTGGCCGCGCGGCCAGCAGACCAAACCCCGACCACCGCGACGGTAAGAGCAAGCCATACCTGGGCACCGAGAAACGGATCAAATTCTTTGCCACCGAGAATTGACATACTCTCCAACGTCTGGTCCCGCGACACTATTCCAAATAAGAAAAAAGCCCACCATGGAAGAATCGCAAGCACGATGCCGCCTAGAGAACCAAAAGTTCCTGGAGCTTTTGGGAGGTAGCCGAGGCCGGCGGCGGTGGCTATGAAAAGCGCGAAGCGGGGTGTGCGTTGGATACTTGCTGCCGAGGGAGATGCGACAGACGCTGAAGGCGTTTCTTGGCCAGCGGGCGAGCGGTCAGTTTCGTTCGTCATCCGCTTCTTGGTTGGAATTTTCTGATGAGGATTCGTCGATCACGGGCTCGCTGATTACGTATTTTTCGCTGGCCCACGCGCCGAGGTCTAGGAGCTTGCAGCGCTCGCTGCAGAAGGGGAAGTCGGCGTTCGCGTCGGAATCTGTGGGCTTGCGGCAGATTGGGCAGTGGTATTTCACGAGCGTACGAGGATTAGACTAACACGAATGGAATTGAAGTGAGTATGTGCAGGATGGAAGACGGCGGCGCGGTTTAAAATACAAAAGACGGAGGCTGACCTTAGGCCCGGCGCTACGAATGCAAGGCCGAACACGTCCGTGGTGGAGATCCGCCGCCGGGGTAGGACGCGATGCCGCGCTGAAGGCCGCGGCGCTACATTCAAACCTTAGAACCTCGCCTGTGGCGTCGCGCACGTGTATTTGAAATCTTCAGGAGAGGATGGGGAAGAGGTTGGGCGCTACCGCGGGGATTTCTCTCGCGGCGCGCGGGGACTCGAAATTTGTCACGCGGCCGATCAAGTCGTAATCTTTTGCTTCGGTGATCTCGATGGTGGCTAGGGTGCCGGGGGCCGGGAGATCGGCGGCGTCAGTCACGCCCTCGAATTCGGTGACGTAAACTTTGCCATCGATGTCGGGGGCCATGCCTTGGAGACGCGCTTCCCAGACCAAGTCGGTGTCTTTCGAGGGACCTTCCAACATGACTTGGAGATTTTGGCCGACCTGTCTTTTTAGTTTGCGCGCGGAAATGTTTTTCTGGATTGACATCAGCGTGTCGCGGCGTCGCGCGATGGTTTTTTCGTCGATCTTCTTGTCGAGTCCGAAACTTTGGGATTTATCTTCGTCGGAGTAGGCGAAAACCCCCATCCAATCGAATTCGGCGGCGCGCACGAAATCGCACAGTTCGCGGAAGTCGTTTTCGGTTTCGCCGGGAAAGCCCACGATGAAAGAAGTGCGAATCGAAACGCCGGGGATAGCTTTGCGCGCCTTTTCCAGCATTTTCAGGAACGCGTCGCCATTCGAGCCGCGTTTCATGCGCGCGAGAACGTTGCGGCTGGCGTGCTGCAGCGGAACGTCGAGGTATTTCGCCAGGCGCGGATGCGCGGCGATGGTATCGAGCAGGCGCGGGGTTATGCGATTTGGATAGCAATAGAGGAAGCGGACCCAGTGCAAGTCTTCCACTTTCGCGAGACGTTCAAGGAGAACGGCGAGGCCATCGCGCAGGCCCAGGTCTTCGCCGTAGAAAGTGGTGTCCTGGCCGATGAGAGAAATTTCGCGTACTCCGGAAGCGGCGAGGTTTTCCGCTTCGCGCACCACCGACTCAAAACGGCGGCTGCGGAATTTTCCGCGAAGCTGCGGGATCACGCAGAAAGTGCAGGGATGGTCGCAGCCTTCGTTAATTTTTATGTAGGCAGTGTGGCGCGGCGTGGCGAGAATGCGCGGCGTGAGGTCATGGTAAAGATAGGTTGGCAATTGCGCTGATTGGGGATCGTCGTTGCGCAAGCTGCCTTCGCAGGCTTCGAGGATTTTTTCAATTTCGCCGGTGCCGATGACCGCGTCCACTTCAGGGATTTGCTCGCGGATTTCGTCGCGATAGCGTTCCACCATGCATCCGGCGACGATTAATTTCTGGGCACGGCCGAATTTTTTGTACTCGGCCATTTCCAGGATGGACTGCACGGATTCCTGCTGCGCTGGAGCGATAAAGCTGCAGGTGTTCACGACCAAGACGTCGGCGTCACCGGCGCGGGGCGTGATTTCGTAACCCGAGCGCGCGAGAGTACCCATCATCACCTCGCTGTCCACGAGGTTCTTCGGGCATCCCAGGCTTACGAATCCGACCTTCGGCATTCAGTGCGGTCCTTCAGGTGGTGTGGAAACAGACAATTCTATCATGGTGGAGAGGTTAGCAATGAGGAGCATCTGGATGTTCAAACTTATTGCCAAGAATATCTACTGCCATCCCAGAGATATAGGGTGTGCGTTTTACCATCGCTCCAAGTTTTTTGAATGTTGTAGTGGTCCTTGGTCACCGCATTCAAAACTGTGATGCTTTCGAGAGTCCCGGTGTCCCCATTTGTTCCAAAGACTTGAGTGAATTTCCCGGTCGATTTTGAGGCAAAGAGATATAAATCGCATCCCGCCGAGCCGCAGAATCCTGTGTTGTAGTTCTCCACCAAAAACGCTGTCTGCCCTGACGGCGTTATTACAAGCGGCCGCCACAGGAGGTTCGAGCGAAACTTTTGATGGCAACCCTTTCTGAAATCTCCCAAAAACTCTTCGCAATATTCTTTCTCATATTTAGCAAGCGCCTTAACAACGCCAGGCGGCAGCTTCGTGGATACTGCCTCGTCCCCTCGAACCGGTATGTAAATGCAGAACCCTAGCGTGAGCGTAGCGACGATATTGCGCAAGGAAGTCATTTTCGTGGCGATTTGAGGCAGTCGCGGATGGCTCGGAGCAACGCGGACATTTGGGCGACGGGGGTGGGGTGGTCACCGAAGCGGGCGGATTGATATAGCTCGGTGAGTTGGGCGACGGGGGCGGCGATGTCGGCGGCGGGGATGGCCGAGGCGAATTCCAGCGGAGTTTGCGATGGGGCTTTCTTCCATCCGCGTTTTTCTAGGAGGCGGAGCATTTCGCGATATTCGAGAGAGGCCAGCGAGGCGGTCAGATTTCCGCCACGGCGCGCGCGGACGCGCCAGCGCGCGATTAGGTAGCCGATTAGCGGACGGCCGCGCAAATAAATCAGCAGGGCAACCAAGAACACGAGAACGCCCGGCAGAAAATAGGGTGACGCTTCGGTGCGGCGGTCGAGCGCCATCAGCAGGTGGATGGCTTGGCGTTGTTTTTCGCGATAGTAGTGCTGCGCGTGATCGCCCCAATTGCGCGAAGTATTCTCCACGTTGCGCGCAAGATTGACCTGGTGGGTGAAATCATAATTAACCACCCATTCGCTCCAGGCGTATTGAAACCAATCCCAATAGAGACCTAGCCGGGAGAGAAGCGTGTTTCGTTTTCCATTTCCCGGCGGAGTGGGATCGAAAGTGATCCAGCCGTAACCGGGGAAGTACGCTTCGACCCAGGTGTGAGCGTCGCTGGCGCGAATAATGTAATCGCCACCGAGGTCGTTATATTCACCGGGCAAAAATCCACCGACGTAACGCGCAGGGATTCCCAGATCGCGCAGCATCACGGTCATGGCGGCGGCGAAATATTCGCAATGTCCGGCGCGTCGGGTGAAAAGGAAATAGGCGAGCGGGTCATCGGTCTTGGGGCCGGTGAGGTCGAGGGTGTAAGCGTAATGTGTTTTCAGATAGCGTTCGATATTCGCGGCCCGGTCATATTCGTTGTGCGAACTTTCCGTAATTTTTTCGGCGAGCTGTTTGATGCGCGGGTCAAGCTCGGGAAGCTGCAGGTAAAGGCTCTGAATTTCGTCGGGAAAAGTATCGGACGATTTGCGCAACTGCGCCGGCGGAATCGCGGGAAGCAGCGAAAGACCCTCGTAGCGTACCTTCGTTTCGTTGTGAAAAGGGTTGGAGAGGGAGCCAGTTCTGTCAACCAGGAGATATCCGTGCTGTTGCGATGCGCCGACGCGCTCGGTTTCGTTTGCGAATCTGCCGCTTAAGACTTCCAGGTGGGGCGCGATGAAAACTGCGTCGGTGGCCACAGGTTCCATTAGCACGGTGTAGCGAAGCGGATAGAAATCGCCGCTGGGAAGACGAAGAGCAGTAAATCGAAATTCTCCGTCGGGATTGGGGGAAAGCACAATTTGGTCATGAGTGGGAGTAAACCAGCGCTTGCCGTCGAAATCGGTGAGCACAATGCCGCGCCAGTGAACGTCGGATGCGCGGCCGGGATCGCCTTCCACATGTACGCGCATAACGACGGCGGAACTCTGTTTTATTCGCCCGATTTCGCCGAGGGTAACGTTATCGCTGAAGCCGGTCATCAGGCTAGGCTGCAGACTCAGCGCGCTCAAATAGCCGGTGGTGAAACGCGGAATTAAGAAGAAAAGGAAGCCGCCTATGACCAGCGCGCTCACGGCCACGAGGACGGACGTGAGCCCCAGCGCGCGGTTCAGTTGATGCGCCATGGGCGAACCCGGTTCAAAAGGAGGCGACACGGCGCCGGTAGCGCTGCGTCGAATTTCCAGCGCGACGAATGTGGATACGGCTAACGCGAGGAAAATCGCGAGCGTGATCAGGAAGCTCGTCTCGACCGTAAGGATTGCGGACGCGAGCATGCAGGTGAACGCCAAGACCGCGAGGAAGGCGAAATCTCGATTCGTTCGCGCGGAGTAAAGGCGGACCAGCGCGGCGAAAAGCATCAAGTGAATGGCGGCGAGCAGTGCCGCGTACAACGCTGGATTCGGCGCGCCCGCGGACAAGTTTCTGGAAAAAATCCAGAGGTCGAGCGGAAAAAACAAAAAATAGGCGAGGACCAACCAAGTGGCGACACGCGCGGAAATTTCCGGGCCGCGTCCGCGCCAGATGCGGAATCCTTTATGGGCAAGCGCCAGCAACGGAACGAATAGCGAGATGGGATCGAGTTTGCCGGTGAGGACGACGGCCAGGATGCCGGTGGATACGAGCAGAAACAGGGACACTTCGAAGTAACGCTGTACGGCTGGAAGCGGCGGCGCGCTCGTGGAGGCTGCTGAACTCATGGTCCTAATACGATGCTAGCATCTGGGAGTTCGAATAAGGGCGGATTGAAGCGGCGCGATGGCGGGGAAATAACTGTACCGCGGTATAGCTGAAAGTAAGCGTCTGGCAATGCTGGTTTGTAAGGCTAGAAGGATTGCGCGATTGGTGTAATTCGATCTGAATCCGTCTTGCTCCGACTGCGATCGGAGCTTGCTTTTTCGGCCCTGAGAGTCGGGATGGAAGGCTGCCGCGCTTAAGGCCGCGGCGCTACATTGAAACCTTTCCTAATGATGCGGCGATTTTGCGGGTGGCGTTTGATATGGGGACTTGGCTCAAATTTTTGAGGGACAGAATGCGGGTGCGCGGAAGTTTTGGAAGCTGTTCGACGTGAGCCAGGAAGGGGATCAAGGTGATGTTGCGGAAGGTGACGCCGTGGCGGGCGGCTGGAAGTTCTTGCAGCGCGATGCCGTGGATGCCAAGAGTTGCGCGCACGTGCGCTTGTAATTCAGTTTCGGGATGGCGCGCCACCTGTACGGCGGGGAATTGCCACATGCGGGAGAAGAGCACGTGGTCGTGAGCGCCGGGATCTTTCACCAGAATTGTGCGGCCGCGCGCGTCGCGAAGAATGGCTGCAGCAATTTTTATGTGCTCGGTGGCGCGTTTGATGCGAGGCGCTGGGATTTTGTCGGTCAAGCCGAGCTTGTAGGCGCGGCACCATTTTGACACCGGACAAATTTCGCAGCGTGGAATTTGCGGCGTACAGATTACTTCACCCAGTTCCATGAGCGCTTGATTCCAATCGCCCGCTGCGTCGCGAGGGAGCCAGTTTTGGGCGATGTTTGCGAGTTCGCGCCATCGACGAGGCTGGCGCAGGTCGTCTGGGATGGCGCGCAAGCGTGCCAGGACGCGGGCGACGTTGCCATCGACGACTCCCAGCGGGACGTCGTAGGCAATGCTTAACACCGCGGCCGCCGTGTATGTGCCGATTCCGGGGAGTTCCAAGGCTTCGTCGAGAGTGCGCGGAAACTTTCGGTTGTGCTGCGCGACGATTTCTTTTGCCGCTCGATGGAGATTGCGTGCGCGACTGTAATAGCCGAGGCCAGACCAGAGTTTCAGAACTTCGGCGGTTGGAGCGCTGGCGAGGGATTCGACGTCCGGGAATTGGTGGAGGAAACGATCGTAGTAGGGCATTACGGCGGCGATGCGCGTCTGCTGCAACATCACTTCGGCTACCCATATGCGGTAGGGATCGCGGCTGGCACGCCAGGGGAGGTCGCGTTTGTGCGCGCGAAACCAGCGCAGCAGGCGCTTCTGAAAAGTCTTGAGCTGCGCAAGTGGAAGATTTGTTTTCATGCGCGAGGTATTCTCGCATGATTCCGTGATGGTTCAGGAGTCAGTGGCGCGGGAGCAAAGAGCAGATCCCTCGCTGCGCTCGGGATGGCAATCCACGCACCTAACACGAGGCTTCGAACCGCTGGTGCGCTGTGGACGATAGTCTTGGAGGGCGTCGATGAGGTTGGATGAGATATCGATGAGAACCACAGCGCAGTGAGAATCGAGCGCTGCGGGCCGCTGAATAGAAGTACGTCCGCCTGAAGGCGGCCGCTACAAATGCGGTTTGGAGTTTGAGAATTACAGGGAGTCGATGAAGAGGAAATAGGACGAGGACCACAGGGCGGTGGGGATTGAGCGCTGAGGGCGGCTGGTGATGATGATTTTGAAAATTTCGTGCTCGGTGGCGAGATCGTCGAGGAACGTTCCGCCGACGGCGGAATCTTCGGCGTTCAGCGTAGCGAGTTCGCGCAGGGTTTCGTAGATAATTTCGGCGGCTGGGGCCATCGAACTGGTAAAGCGGTGCGTACGAAATTGCAACACGGAATTAATTTCGTTGAAGTGCCACGCGATGCAGGCGGCCATGGTGACGGCACGCTCGAAACGCTCGGCGTGTTCGGCAATCGCGTTCGGACCTAACGCCGAGTCCGGAGGGCCGACGAAAGGATCCAGGACCAGGATCACGCGGCGTTCGTCTTCGCGCGCGAATTCGCGAACCATCAGGCGTCCGGCTTTCGCGGTGACTTTCCAGTCCACGAAGCGCGCGCTATCGGTGTGCAAATAATTTCGCAGCGAATGCAATTCGTGGCCGCGGCCGCGGAAGTGGCTGGCCATTTCTCCGCTGAGAAGGGGAAGGACTTCGTAGAAGTGGTCCGTTGGCGAAACGCGCGGATAGACGACGATTTCCAGTTGCGAACTGACCTGACGGCTTTTTTCGAAGAAGCCGAAAGGGAAACGCGTGCGAATGCTGAAGGCATCTTGCTGATAAACGCCGCGCCGCGGAAAAGTCAGCTCAACTTTTTGCCGGGCAGAACCCTGGCGGGAGACGTAAGGGAAAAATACGGGCCGAGTAAGAACTTCGGCGTCGCCTCTTTTGTTTTCGCCAGTGACGCGGAGAGAAAAAGATGGCCAGGTTTGCTTTTCGTTGCGTAGCTCGAGTTCGGCAAGCACGGGCTGTTCGGCGAAAATATGTTCGGGCATATCGAACTTCAGATCGATTCCGGTAAGGACGACGCGAGAGAGCACCCCGGAAATGAGAATTCCGGCGAGCGAGCATGCCAAAATCATGAACAGCAAATTATTTCCGGTGTTCATGGCGGCGAGGACGAGAATGAAAACGGCGACGAGGTAAACAATCCCTTCGCGCGTCAAGCGGTAATCGACCTGATAGACGAACCAGCGAAGGCTTGTTCGACGAGCTAGGCGCGGAACGATGACGACAGCGACCCAACCGGCGAGGCCGAGCGCGATGACGGTAGTAACTGCAGCAACTCCAACACGGCCTTCCTGGGCGGCCGCGGCAGAGAAAAGCGCGGTGATCAGCGCGGCGGAAAGCACGAGCATGGCGACGCCAAAGTTGCGCCACCCGGGGCGATCAATCCCGCGCCACCAGCGTGCAGCGAATGATTCGGGTTCTGCTACTTGCATACGCCTCGAGAGTTTTTGTTGCAACGCACGCGATCCTTGATACGGGTCGCGCCGGGCTACACCGGGGAAACAGCCGGCAAAAGCCGTTGGTGAACAACCGGCCAGAAATCGCCCCCCAAGATCGCGCGGCTACGAGCGAAAAATCGCCGGCGAGACGCCGGCGCTACGAACACCGACTGGCGAGCCATAAAACGTTTGAGCCTAGAATCGTCGCGTGCGCCGCGATCAGCCACCTAGCTAGGGCGTTTCCACCCGTTACAGCGGAACGCGCGTGGTTTCCATGATTTCGCGCAAAATTGTTTCGGCCTGCTCGGATTTTTTCTGGGTGGAGACGTAGCGCGAGCTAACCACGACGCGATGCGCGAAAACGGGAACGACCAGGCGCTTGAAATCGTCGGGCAAACAGTAATCGCGGCCTTCCAAGAACGCGCGTGCTTGCGCCGCACGATGAAGCATTACAGCGCCACGCGGGCTGACGCCGAGGCTTAGTTGTTCGGTCTGGCGCGTGCGCTCCACGATTTCCAGCGCGTAATCCAGCAAACTTTCTTCCACTTTTACGTGCGAGACGGTGTCCTGCATGGCGATCACGTCGGCGGCATCCATTAGCGCCGAGATTTTGTCCACCGGTGCGACGCCGGAATTGTTGCGAATGATTTCTTTTTCACTGGCGCGGGAGGGATAGCCCATGCGAATGCGCATCAGGAAGCGGTCGAGCTGCGATTCGGGCAGCGGATATGTCCCGTGGTGTTCGATCGGGTTCTGCGTGGCGAGCACCAGAAAAGGTTTGGGCAGCGGATGCGTGTGGTTGTCCACGGTGATTTGCGATTCGTTCATGGCTTCCAGCAAAGCGGACTGCGTTTTCGGCGTGGTGCGGTTGATTTCGTCGGCCACGATAATATTGGCGAAGATGGGCCCGGGCTTGAATTCGAAGCCTTGCGTGGCGGGATTGAACACGCTGACGCCGATCACGTCGCTGGGAAGCATGTCCGAGGTGAACTGGATGCGTTGAAAGGAGCAATCGAACGAACGCGCCAGCGCCTGCGCCAACGTTGTTTTACCGACGCCGGGAACGTCTTCAATGAGCAAATGGCCGCGCGCGAGAAGTGTGGTGAGGGCCAGTTGGATGACGTCTTCTTTGCCCTTCACTACTCCGGAGATGGAGCGCAGGAGTCCGGCGAGTCTATTGCTGGCGGTGGTCGTCGTTGATTGCAATTCGCGTGGCCTTCTGCTACAAAAAGTTAGTACCGCGGGCGACTAGCTCAGTGGTTAGAGCGCTCCCCTCACACGGGAGAGGTCCAAGGTTCAAGTCCTTGGTCGCCCACCACTACCCACACATAAGTTCTACCACCAATCATTGGACGAAGTGAAAAGGCGAAGGGTACAGGTGTGTTCAAAAGGTTGTTTGCGTTTTCGGCTTGAACGAACAAAGACAGGAACGCCGTTTGAAACCTGGAAATCAGGTTCTGAGCGCAAAGCTCAGTTCACTTGGACTGAGCTGATTTTGTTGTTCCAGTTGCGCGAGCGGTCGCTGGGCAAGCGCCACGCGGCAAGGTCCGGAACGCTGCTACTGAAACTGGCATTGTCGCTTTGAAAGTTGGCGTTCTTATAGATGGTGATCGAAACGCGTCCATAGACTTTGATAGAGCTGATGGCGTTATCGAAGCCGCCGGGCATGGCGTTGAAGCTGGAGCCGCGCGTCATGCAGAAGTATTCGCCACGATAATATTTTTCCTTGAAGAAACAGGCCCCTCGGCTGGGGATGCCCTGGCTGGGCGGGCGATGGCCGGTGCCTGGATCCCACCACCAAGGTCCGCCACTGTAAGGATTCACGACGAACGTTGCGCGACATCCGCCCTGTACCCATATTCCCTCACCATCAGCTCCCCACGTGGTTCCGAAAATGCACGGACCGCTGCCCGGAAATTGCTGCTGAAGAGTAGCGCCACCGCGGGTGTCGGCCGTGCAATAGGTACGCCGATGCGATCTCGATTCGCAGGTTATGGTGTAAGGGGCGCCGGGTCGTTGGCCGACGCCGAGAGTGACGGAAATTCCGCCGCTTTGAGAGGGCGTGGCGGCCAGCGATCGCGTCGACAGAAACAGAGCAACGCCACCCAACATCATGATCAGCGTAAAGGCAAGCCGTGCAAATCCAGATTTCATGTTGTGCTCCCGCTGCGGGTAACGCCGAGCAGCAAAGCAATCTCTTGAACGGCGCGAGTTTACTCAATTGAAGAATGAGTGGCAACAGAAACGAGGATGCTCGAGCTCGCTGACGGCGAGTGTTTGCCGCTGGGCGTGATAATCTTGGCCTAACCGGCCCGTCGTGCGGTGAAGATTCTGGCAGAGGCTGGGGTTTAAGCGATGACCAATATTTTGCGTTTTATACAGATATTCGCGTTAGGCACTTGGGTGGGGTCGATTTTTTATTTTAGCGCGGCGGTTGCTCCGGGAGCGTTTCGCACGCTTTCAAATCCGGACCAGGCGGGCGCGGTGGTGCAATTCACGTTGGGGCGGCTGCACATGTTGGGTGTTGTTGCGGCGCTGCTCTACTTGTTTGCCTCGGTGGCGCTGACGCAATCGTTCAAGGGGCTTATTCGACCAGCAGCGATTGGCGTGATTGTGATGCTGTTGCTTACGCTCGCGTCGCAGCGTCTCGTAACGCCTAAGCTGGCCGCGCTACGAACGCAGATGGGTTCGGTGGCGGCTACGCCGGTGGAGGATCCGTTGCGCGTGGAGTTCAATCGTTTGCACAAAATTTCCGTGAATTTGGAAGGTTCCGTGTTGTTGATTGGTTTTGCGGCGTTGTTTCTGACCGTACGGGAGATGACGAAGCTTGCGACGAATTGATTCTCGCGGCTCTGAGCTAGCTTGAGCCGCGCAATTCTGAAGCGGCGAACTATCTATTCCGTTCTCTGCGGACAACTCGCTTCCTTGAATTCTTCTTAACTGTCTTTTTCGTGGCGGTATTTTTGCCGGTGTTCTTGGTGATTTTTCTGGCATTTTTGCCCGCGCGCGTCACCGCTCGCCACATATACCAGCTCGCGACAGTGCGATAAGGGCGCCAACGTTCACCGAACGCGGCAAGCTCCCGTGGCTTGGGGATCGCTTTTTTGCGGTAGAGAATCGCGAAACCTTTTTGGACGCCGTAGTCGTGGATGGGAAGAACGTCGGGACGCCCCAGACGGAAAATCAAAAACATCTCGACGGTCCATGCGCCGATGCCGCGAACGGAAATCAGGCGCTCGACGAGCTCCTCATCCGACATTTTGTGCGCGGCCTCAAGCGAGGGGACCACGCCATCGATCGTCTTCTGCGCCAGGTCTTTCATGGCTAGCGCTTTCGCGGCGGAGAGTCCTGCTTCGCGCAGGGACTGCGGCGAAGCGGCGAGAATTTCTGCGGGCGTGGGACATTCTCCATTTTTACCCAGCGCTTTTATGCGCGCGTAAATTGTGGCGGCGGCTTTCCCGGAAATACTCTGATGCGTAATGGCTTCGAGCAACGATTCGTACACGCTGTCGCATTCATCCAGCTCGAAAGAGAACTCGCCAATGTCGGCAATCAAGCGGCCCAGGCGTTTATCAGTCTGCGAAAGATGCGCGTGCGCTTTGTCATGATCGAAGGGAAGTGCAGTTTTGTCAGCCATGGGCGAATTCTTAGGATAGCGAAGACTGGCTGAGTTGGACAATCCCACAATTTTCGCTGCATGGCCTTCATACGGCTGTCGGCGGTTCAGCGCAATCGTGTGTGTTACTATCGTCGGCTTATGAAAACTGGAATTATTGGACTGCCGCAAGTGGGGAAGACTAGTTTGTTTCGGATTCTAACGCGGGCGCGTGTGGAAGCACGGAGTTCGCCGAATCAGGCGCATATTGGAATTGCGCGCGTGCCGGATGCCCGCGTCGTGAAACTTTCGGAAATCTTCAAGCCCAAGAAAATCACGTTCGCGACAATTGAATACGTGGATGTGGGCGGCCTGCAGAAGGACCGTGAGAAAAATTCGGCTTCGCTGGTGCCATTGCGTGAAGCCGATGCCCTTGCACACGTGGTGCGACTGTTTGAAGATCCGGCGGTGCCGCACGAAGGCGGGTCGCTCGACGCGTTGCGCGATATCGAGAGCGTTGAAATCGAGCTGATGCTGAACGATCTGGAGCAGGCCTCCAAGCGAATCGAGCGCGTGGAAAAAGATTTGAAAAAGAAGAAAGAGACCGTGCTCGAAGCCGAATTGCAGCTTCTGACTCGGTGCCGCAAGGCGCTGGAAAGTGAAACGCCGTTGCGCGAGCTTGAGTTTAAGCCAGAAGAATTGAAGATGCTTACGGGGTTTGAATTTTTGTCGCGCAAGCCAATGCTCTACGTGTTGAATCTTGGCGACGAAGAAGCTGCGGACATCGATCGCGTGATCGAAAAATATCATTTGGAGAAGCTGGCGTCGAAACCGCACACAGCGGTAGTGCCGTTTTGCGGAAAAATTGAAGCCGAGCTCTCCGAACTGCCGGACGCGGAAGCGGCGGAGATAATGCGGGCGTATGGATTGGCGGAATCGGGGCGAGACCGGTTGATTCAAGCCAGCTACCGGCTGCTCGGTTTGATTTCGTTTCTTACTTGCGGCGAACCGGAGTGCCGTGCGTGGACCATCGAGCGTGGAATGAATGCGCAGCAGGCAGCCGGCGCGATCCACAGCGACATCGAGCGCGGATTCATCAAAGCCGAAGTGGTGAATTGGGAAAACCTGCTGAAGGCCGGGGGCTTTGCCGTAGCCAAGGAGCGCGCGCAGGTGAAGCTCGAAGGAAAAGAGTACATCGTGCAGGATGGCGACGTGATTTTGTTCCGCCACTCGAGCTAGTACCATGTTTTCCGCCAACGCAAATCGCATCCTCCTCGCACTTTTACTAGGAATTACCGCCGCGGGAGCCAACGTGGTGGGCGGTTCATTGATCGCGCGGGCGAAATCGCTGCGCCGCTATCTGAAATATTTCATCGCGTTGGGTGCTGGGTTCATGTTGGCTACAGCGGTGCTCGAAATGATCCCCGAATCGCTGAAGCTGCAAGCCGAAAACGGTTCGATGTTTTTCCATCGCACGAACTCCGTTTTCATCTTCGTCCTGGCGGGCTACTTTGTGGTGCATTTTTTCGAGCATACCGTAGCGCCGCACTTTCATTTTGGGGAAGAGACGCATACCGAGGAGATGTCGCACGCGCATGCCAGCTACGCCGCGCTGCTGGGCCTGGTGATTCATACTTTTTTCGACGGCGTGGCGATCGCGTCGGGGCTGCTGGTATCGACGTCATTGGGAATCGTCATCTTCCTGGCAATATTTCTGCATAAGTTGCCGGAGGGATTTACGGTGGCGTCGCTGATGCTGGCAAGCGGGCAGAGCAGACGGGCGGCGTTTTGGTCATCGGCAATACTGGGCGGGACGACGCTGTTGGGGATGGCGCTGATGTTCGCTTTGGGCAATGTGGTAGGGGAGGCGCTGCCGTTTTCGGCGGGCGTTACGTTGTATGTGGCGGCTTCGGATTTAATTCCGGAAGTGAACCGGGAACCGGGAGCGGGAATGCCTCTGCTAGTTTTCCTCGGCGTGGCTATTCTCTTGGGACTTAAGTACCTCTTCCACGTTTGAGGAGGTGCGCATCCAAACGGCGAGATGCCGGCCTGAAACGCCTTCCGGTCTGAGGGTATACTGGCACTACGAAACTCCGGGCGAAAACCGCCGGCAAGATGCCGGCGCTACAAAGGCTGCGTTCTTCCCGTTGAGGTGCTCGGGCTTAAAGCCTGTGGATTCAGCAACTCTTTTCTCGGAGCGGGGTTTTAAGTCTCGGAAATCCCTCCGTTTAGGCACATTCGTTAGTGCTGCAACTTTAAGTGACTACAGGTGTTAGATAGAATGTGGAGGCCATGACCAGGTCTGACGTCCAATTGATGCTGGACGTGAAGGCTGGGGACGATGCGTCCTTTGACCTTCTACTGCAGAAGTATCGCACGCCCCTGGTCAACTTCCTCTATCGCATGGTGAGAGATACGGCCACGGCCGAGGACCTGGCGCAAGAAGTTTTCCTGCGAGTGTACCGGGCCCGCAAGCAGTATTCTCCCAGCGCGAAGTTCACCACCTGGCTGTTCCGTATTGCGACGAACTTGGCGCTGAATTCGATGCGGGATAACCGGCATCACCAGAAGGATGTGTCGATCGATGCAGCTTCTTCGCCGGACGAAGATGCCACGCCGATGCAGTTGCCGGCGCCGGAAATGCGGATTGACGAACACATGATCGAACGCGACCGCGCAGATTACATCCGTAAAGTAATTTCGGAGCTGCCGGAGAAGCAACGTGTGGCGGTTTTGTTGCATAAGTATGAAGAAATGGATTATGCGGAGATTGCAAGAATTTTAGAGTGCTCGGAAAGCGCGTTGAAGTCGTTGTTATTTCGCGCCTACGAGACGCTGCGTGTGCAACTGGCGCCGCTGGTTAACGCCAGCGCATCGCGCAGAGAAGGAAGCCCATCATGAAATGCGAAGATGTTTCAAAAGAACTGATTCCGTACCTGGATCGCCGGTCGAATTCGGCGGACCGCCACGAGGTGGAAGAGCACCTGGCGATTTGCGTGGGTTGCCGCACGCGAGCGGAAGAGCTGCGCACGTTGTGGAGTGTGTTGGACGAGGTGCCCATCGTCGAGCCCTCGTTTGGTTTTGACGCGCGCATGCGTGCGCGAATTGCCGAAGAGCCGCAGCCGCGCTGGTATCGCTGGTTTGTGCCGCAGCCGCGACTGGCTATGGCTGTGGCTCTGCTGCTGGCCGTGAGCGTTTGGATCGCGCGTCTGCCGCAAGATAATTCCGGCCTGGCGGGGACGGCACAAAACGAGCAGCAGCAATTTCAGGTGATCAAGAATCTGGACGTGCTGGAAAATTACGACGTGCTGAGCAAGTTCGACGCGCTAGATGAAGTTCCGGCAGATGAGCAGCCGGCGCCAGAACCAGACCAGCAGAACGATCAGCAGCAACAACAGGAATAACGGCGAATAAATGACGCGGTTGAGAATCATTCTCGGACTTGTGCTGGCTCTATTGACAGGGCTTGCGGCGCAGCCTGCCTTGGCGCAAAGGCAGCATGGCGGCGGTGCACCTTCGCATGCGCCGGGCATGCGAGCGGCACCGCGGCAAGCGGCTCCGCGTCCGAATGCACGTCCAAGGGGACAACGGCCCGGGGCGTATGGTCCGGGGTATAACGCGCATCCGCCGCAAAGTGTGCAGCGTCCTTACAACGCAGGTAATCCCGCAGGGAACGCAAACCGCGAAGGTGGCATGAGGAATTTGTCTCCCAGCGTTCAGCAGAATCTGCGGGACTTGTCGCCGCAGGAACAACAGCGCTACATGCAGAACAGCGAGCGATTCAGAAGTCTCCCGCCACAACGACAAGCCCAGATTCGAAATAATCTGCAGAAGTGGAACAACCTGTCGCCTACAGAACGCAATGCGATGAACGATCGCGCGCGAACTTGGCAGCGTATGTCGCCGCAGCAGCGCCAGTACGTGCAGAACAATCTCCTGCCGAAGTGGCAGAGCATGTCTCCACAACGGAAGGGGATCGTGACCGGACGTTTGCACACGCTGCAGGGCATGAGCCCGGCAGAGCGGCAGGCGGCGCTGAATGATCCGCAGTTCATGCGCGGTCTGAGTCCTGACGAGCAATCGGTATTGCGCGGGCTGGATTCGATCAACCCAGGCCGCCCTTAGTTCCGCCGCGGAACACTCAATTTTCTACCCTAGGCTCCGAATTCACCTTCGTCACCTCCAACTGTCAGCATTGACGGCGCAAAACTGCGTTGGGGTACCACAGAAACGGCGAGGGCAAAGAACTTTTCTTGCTGTTAACTGTTACAAAACATTTTCTGCACTTTTTTTGAATCGAGCAACTAGGCGTGTGGAGAGCGTTCATGACCATCTACCACTAATTGTGGTTTGGTTGCAGTGCGCCACAACGGCGCATCTTCGTTTCCACAAAAATCTTTGATTCCATAACGGATTCCTCTTGACATGTTTTCGAACCTAATTACAATCGGGGCACAAAGTGGGAATAAGTGGGACGCAGTGGTAAAAGCATCAGGCACGTAGGGGCGAACAAAAGAGTGTTTTCTTCGCTGTACAAGCCGGGCGCGGCTTTTAAAGGCACGAATGCTTCGGGGAAGCTATCTAGCGACAGTGGACGAAAAGGGCCGGATGAAAATCCCGGCCGATTTTCTGGCGGAACTGCGCAAGACAGGCTCGAAGTTTTACGTGACCAGCGAAACCGGCGGTACCGCACGCATCTATCCCATGAAGGCCTGGGAAAAGATCGAAGAAAAACTCGCGAAAGTCTCCTCTCACAACCGTTCCAAACAGAAGTTTTTGGCGCGGGTGAACTATTACGGCCAAGTAGTGGAGGTGGATGGGCAGGGGCGCATTCTAATTCCACCCACGCTACGGGAATCAGCGCAAATGAAGGGCGAAGTAGACGTTCAGGGCCAGCTGACTTACCTGGAAGTCTGGAATCACGCGCAGTTCCTGGAACAACTGAACCGTAACCCTCTAACGGCGGAAGACGAAAAGGAATTGGATTTACTGGGCATCTAGCTTTTGAGCGTTCTGCACACGCCGGTTCTGCTGGACGAAGTTTTGAACTGGTTGCGGATACGGCCAGAAGGCACGTATGTGGATGCCACGGTCGGCACGGGTGGGCACACGATTGAAATTGCCCGGCGGCTGACCACGGGGCGTTTACTGGGGATGGATCGCGATCCGCGCGCGCTGGAAATTGCGCGGGAGCGATTAGGGCCGCTTGAGCGGCAGGTGACTTTGGTGCACGCAGAATTTTCGAAGATCGGCGAAGTGGTGGAAAAACTGAATCTCCCTTCGCTGGATGGTGTGGTCGCCGACCTGGGGATTTCAACTCTCGAGCTGGATACTCCCGAGCGCGGATTTTCATTTCGTTGGGCCGCGCCGCTCGATATGCGCATGAATCCCGACTCGCCGCTGACAGCGGAAGAAATTGTGAACTTCTGGCCGGAAAAAGAACTGGCCTACCTTCTCTACAAGAACGCCGATGAGAGGGACTCACGCAGAATCGCCAGAGCAATTGTTCGCGCGCGGCCTATCCGCGACACCGAACATCTGGCAACGGTTGTGGCAGGGGGACGTAAAGCAAGGGGAAGGCAGAGACTGCATCCCGCGACAAAAACGTTTCTGGCGCTGCGGACAGCGGTGAATCGAGAAGAGGAGGAACTCGGGCAGTTTCTTTCGCG
>JBAVQB010000008.1:0-24249 GCA_049693615.1 Candidatus Acidiferrales bacterium
CCCAATCGTGAACCTCATTCCCGGCATGAATCAGACGCCGGAGACCGCGGCCCGTCGGTACCTCCAGGCGTCGGAGTTCGGAACCGACGTCTCAGGGCAATTCTTCGCCTCGGCTCAAGGGAAGTTCTCAGGCCCAATTGAGGTGCAGCGCCAGCCACACCTCTATGATCGCGCCAGCCAGGAAGCCGCGTGGCAGGCCGTCGTCAAGGTCTCCGGCGTCGACTTGTCTTAACCGAGCACCCTTGAACGCTAGGTCCTGAAGGAGCGCTGATCGGCGCCTCAATTGACGTATAACTATACATTTACCTAATTTGGAATAACGGCGACAGAACGAACAATAACCATTCGCAAGGAGAATTCATATGAAACGGTACGAAGGTAAAAAGGTGGTAATCATCGGCGGCACGAGCGGCATGGGGCTCGCTACGGCGAAGATGCTCCTTGATGGAGGCGCGCGCGTTCTGGCGACAGGTCGCTCTAAGGAAGGCCTGGAGTCGGCGCAGAAAGAGCTTGGGAATGACGCTATCGTGGTTTCGAGCGACGCGCGGTCGTTGACTGACCTCGATGCACTCGCCGCTCGAACGAAGGCCGAGTTCGACACCCTCGACCTGTTGTTCGTCAACGCCGGCTTCAGCACCCGAGCGCCTCTCGAGAGCATCACCGAGGCCATCTACGACGAGATGTTCAACCTGAACGCCAAGGGACCGCTTTTCGCGGTGCAGAAGTTCGCGCCGCTCATCAGCCGGGGAGGCTCTGTCGTCCTCACGACCTCGATCGCCAACGTCAAGGGAATGGCCGGCAACGCCACATACGGAGCCGCCAAGGCGGCGCTGCGATCATTCGCTCGGACGCTCGCTGCTGAATTGGTTCCTCTTGAGATTCGCGTCAACGCAGTGACGCCCGGTCCCATCGACACGCCGATCATCGAAAAAGCGTTTCCCGGCGGCGCAGCCTCTCAGATCAGGGAAAAGATGCTTGGTATGGTCCCGATGAAGCGCTGGGGGACGTCGGAGGAAATTGCGAAGGCCGTCCTCTTCCTTGCGTTCGATGCAACCTTCACGACCGGCGCCGAACTTCCGGTAGACGGAGGATGGTCTCAACTCTAAGGTGTGGACCGTCCGGGAAGGTAAGCTGGCATCGAGAACGGTCTTCAACGACTCGCATCGCATTGCGCACCTAATGCAATAGCGAACCCAGTGGCGGCGGCTCGGTCGTCGCCACTGCGCGCTCCTCCCAAGAGGAAACATCGTGTTCGGCGCGACCATCACGACCGGCGCGGAACTCCCACGGTAAAAGGAGGAGCAACAAGATGCATAACTTGGTAGTGAGCTGTTTGGCGGTTGCTTATTTCTCAGCGAATGTATACGCCATCGTGAAGATGCGGGTGTTTGAGTTCGCCCGTTCGCGCAAGCATCTCCTACTCCATGGCGTCCCCTTCATATTGTGGGGCTCTGTCATTCTGATGGGATGCAAGCTCATGGAGATTATGCGCCGATTCGATGAATGGGCGGCCTGATGGCCCATTGAGATGACTTATTTTGCGGACAAAGCTTCGATCAAGTTAGCTGATAACCGGAGTGCATTGTCAACTCCGGTTACGAGCAGCGTGGTTGCACAGAATCGCCCGCTAAATGACCGTCGACCTTCGCGGTGTCGCCTACGCTGCGAACCGGATCAGCTCCATGCTAAAAGGCAGTACTAAACAATTCGGATGGTTGCAGGCCCCCGCAACCAAGCTTCTTCTTCACAAAGAACTTTCGCGAACCCTGCAACCATCCGAATTTGTGAGGATAGGGAGAATTTTTCTCCAACTCCGAGTTCAATGCCGGTACGCTGGCAGATAATTTCCGGCTTGCGCGTGATCTAAGACAAATAAGGACATTTCGAAGTATTCGCGTCAGCCTCGCCGCGCTGCCTCGATGGCGGCAATGCCAATCTTCTTTATCGTCATCATCGCCTCGAAGGGCACGCGCATAAAATGGCTTAAAAGAAGCACCGTACGGAGCGATGACCGATTAGGTAAACAGCACCGAAAAGTCTCGCCGCCTTGGTTAACTAGATGTTCGAGACATCCCTCCGCTTGATTGTGAACCTTACAGATTCCGGCGATTTGAAATCATTTCCGACGTGCACACAATGCTTCGTAAACGGGATTATGACTTCGTTGTAAATCGACCCTGCGCCCTCGTAAGTTGGAGGTGGCGGGAGAGAATCTTCCGAGTAATGTCTTAGCAAGCTTCTCTTGGCGGAATAGTTCGAGGTCCAAACGCTGGTTTGACTTAGTCCCCAAGCGACGCTTGACACTCTTTACGAGTTTCATCTGAATCCTTTGGCGGCAGAGCCTGCACATTCCGTTTGAATGATGTTTAACACCCTTCTTGCAAATCATGCAGCCGTAGTCGTCGAAAAAGTAGCGCATCTTATTGCGAAAAGCGGGAGGTATCATTGCAAGAATGGCAAATCCCACTCGTGGTGGCAAGAACCATGGCTCGAACAATACTTTATCCGCAACCGAGCGAGAGATCTTCAATGGGCGGTCGGGGGTCTGGCCAACGGCTAGGGCGCTACTTCGACGCTTGTTGGTCATTTAGTTGTGCTCGCGGATGACATCGCTCGAAGACCCTGGCCACTCGATCTGGCCCGACACGGGCGTAGACCATGGTCGTTTGGAGCCACACGTGTCCCATTAGTGCTTTAATTACTTCAACGCTTGCCCCATGATCGTATAGGTGGGTTGCAAACGTGCGGCGAAATGTGTGGGGAGTGATATTCTTTAAGCCGGCACGACCGGCCATGTGTACTATAATCTCTCGCATTGCCACTGCTGAAAGAGGATAATTTCTTGGGCGGCGAACTAAGTTGAGGCTAGCTATAAACTCTTCATGCTTTTTCTTGGCGTCCTCTTGAGATAGTTGCTTGATATTCCCGAGGCACTTCGTGTTTTGAGTACGAATTCCGTTTGGTCCGTGATAATCCGCATATTTTGACTTCCATCGCCCGTTGTGCAAGTAGAGACAGCCCTTTTGAACGGGCCAGTCCTCGCGGAATACGTAACCACTTTCACGGTTTGCAATATAGGCGCGAAGCGCATCCGAGGCACTCTCAGTAAGAAGTACGGTCCGAACCTTTCCCAGCTTTCCGAGAACTTGCGCAGACCTAGAAGGAAAATCCAGATACTCGATTTTGAGGAACCTGGCTTCACCCAATCGACATCCTGTCGCGTAGAGAAACTCAACCAGTGCTCGCTCACGTAACGTTCGCGCTGCCGATATCACTCGCTGAACCTGCGATTCAGTGAGCGGGCGAAGACTGTTTCCCCATGGCCTGCGTAGTCTGACGTACCGAGGCGCGACATAGCTGACAACTCCTCCGAGATTCAAGAAATCGAAAAATTGACGTAGTATTCCAAGATCGCGATATACGGTGTTCAGAGATGCCCCGTTTTCCGAAACACGAGCGATGTGGTTTCGGATGTCGGTGTGACGTGAAGTTGCAATCGACCTCTTGCCGGCAAATTCGATATATTGGCGGATGACTTTTCTATATATGTGCTGGGTTTGCTTCGCGTAGTGCATTGCTACCATCCACCGATCGTACTGCTTTGCAAGGCCGCGATTAAATCGTACGTATGAGCGCATTGATTTCCCTAGCAGAATTGGTGTTCATACCGCGTTAGCACGAAAATCGGGCAAAATCCCGACGAAATGGACTCTAAGTGAATCGAGGGCTGACAGCTAGGAAACGAATGTCTCTAGTCGGGCGGAGACGAACGTACCTAAGCGTATGGGTACATTCGTCTCCATGAAAGGATTACATACTCTCAAAAGTCTCGAACTATTTGCATTTCCCCATTTGGACGAAGCGTTTCGGATTGAAACTCACGCAGTAACGCGCTGCCTCTAACCCCTGCTGGCTCAACCTTGGGCTATGGCACTGCAAATGCGTGAGCTTGTACCCATGGGCAGAGCTGCCCCTGACCTCGAAATACTGCTGATTGAAAACGATAGAACTCTCGCCGCTGCTATCCGAACGGCGCTCGCGGCCGACCCCTATAGTCCATTCGAGCTTCAATGGGTTACGCAGCCTTCGGAAGGTATTGAACACCTGCGCAAAAAACGTACCGCTGCCATTTTGCTAGGATTGTCCGTGTCTGGCAGCCACAACATTGAGGCTCTTGACGTACTGTTTCGTGATTCGCCCGACCTACCAATTCTGATTCTCGGAGCTGACAACACCGAAGCTTGCGCGAAAAACGCTGTCGCGCACGGGGCGCAGGATTACCTCCTACCTCAGCATCTCGAATATTGCCTACCGCGGGCGATACGTAACGCAATTGAGCGCAAAGTCGTTGAGCGGGCATCGCATTTGAAACAAGAGCGCGCTCTAATTACGCTCGATTCACTCGGTGACGCCGTCCTCTGTACCGATATTTCTGGCAATATTACCTATCTGAATCGCGTTGCAGAAAAGATGACAGGGTGGCCGGCGGCAGAAGCCGTCAGCAAGCCACTCGCGCAAGTCTTCCAAATTATTGACGAGGAGACACGCCAGGGTGCTCCAGATCCCTTGCAAATGGCCGTGGAGCAAAATAAAACTGTAGGACTCACTGCGAACTGCATACTTATTCGCCGTGACGGCTTTAAATCCGCGATCGAGGATTCCGCTGCGCCGATCCACGATCGGGAAGGCTGCCTAATCGGAGCGGTGATCGTCTTTCGCGATGTTAGCGGGGCTCGGGCCATTTCGCGTCAAATGGCTTACGCTGCACAACATGACGTCTTAACCGGCCTACCGAATAGATTGTTGTTCAATGACCGCATGACACAGGCGATTTCCTTCGCGCATCGTCAAAGGCGACCGCTTGCTTTGCTCTTCCTAGATCTAGACCATTTCAAGAAGATCAATGATCGTCTCGGACACACGGTCGGCGATGAGCTTCTCAAATCCATTTCGCAACGGCTGCTCAATTGCGTGCGCGATTCGGATACTGTGAGCCGACAGGGCGGTGATGAATTCACGGTACTGCTTCCTGAGGTCACACTTGTGAAAGACGCGGCTACCTGCGCGGCAAAAATAATCTTCGCGCTTGATGCACCGCACATGATTGGCGGACATAGTCTTCATATCGGGACAAGTATTGGAATCAGCATTTATCCGACTGACGGACGGGATTTCGAGACTCTGATTAAAAGTGCCGACACGGCCATGTATCGCGCCAAGGAAAACGGACGGGGACATTTCCAATTCTTTCAACCAGAAATGAATTCGAAGATCGCAGAGCAACAATCGTTCGGAAGCAAACTGATTCGGAAGCTAAAACTAGTGGGGCAGTAACCTCAAACTAACATTGAATCGTAAATCGTCCGGGGCGCGAGGATCTGCCGGCTGGACTATGACGGACCGGACGCTGATTCGTACCGCACGTGTGAAGTTGCAAGGACGGCATCTGTATGCCAGCCTTCTAACGAGTTTATGAGTCTTATAATGGCTTCGCTATTTGGTGCCCGGCAAAGTAACACAGCGTCGAAGATCCCCATGCACGTGATGATGTCGAGCACTTGCACATGCTTCCATTCTGCGAGGCTTGTAAGAACACCAGGCTCAAGCGGAATGCACTCCGTCCATCTTGAACGTCTTTCCATTCGACGCAACGAAATTACGTAGACGTTCACGATAAAACTCCCAAATCCCGTTCCATCTTTTCGGCGAGATGTTCAGATTGCAATCAAACTTTCAGCATTGGCAATTCAGCAGTGTCATAAAGATCCGGGAATCAAGTCAATCCGTATTCAAGGTAAAGATTTCTGCGGTTAGTACGAATAGACTTTTGAAACCAAACCCAATAAAACAACTGTGCGTTTTGTTGGTTACCCGGCCTTCAAATCGCGCCAGAAGCGGGGAGCGGTAGCGGACCCCCAAACGCGTTACCGTTCCCTCACTCTTAAAGGAATGACCTAAACCAGCTTCTAGAACGACGAATTCATAGTTCAGGGCGAGGATGGCCGAGGCGCTCGCAGCGGAAGCGTTCATCGCAGCACTTAGGTTATATGAATTAAGCAGTGAGTTTGTTTCTTATGACGCCCCTATTTTTTTTCGGCTTGCCATTTCCTGACCCACTGCTAATAAGAGCCTTCTGTGGGGATCGTCCATACGGGCAAGGAGGAATCGCAGTTTCGAAAACAAGCGCGCGTCCCTGACCTTGGTTCCCCGCTCGTTGATCTTCCTCTGTTTTGCATTGACGAAATCGCGAGTCGTCTTCGTCTCTTGTCCGTTGTAAAACAGTTGATAGAGAGATACATCTAACGCCCGCGTCAGCTTCTCCAATGTCTCCATGTGAGGAACAGTGTGCCCATTCTCAACCCTGGAAATGTAGCAACGGAGTAGTCCCGTGCGATTCTCAATTTCCTGCTGAGAATAGCCTTTCTGGTTGCGTATCTCGCGCAAACGGTGACCCAGGATCACGGTGGACTTGGCTCCTCGGTTTCTCGACAATAGGTGGACAATTGAAGGTCTCGTGCGCCATAACAACTTCGTGGCACACATCAAAGTTTCGTTTAGGTAGTAATGAGGGTCGCCCCGGTCTGACCAAAATAAACTTTGAGTCGAGGGGTCTCGCGTGTAACTGTCATCAGTGAAACAACGGATTATTGTCTGCGTTTCCCGATTTGTCTATCAGTATAATTACGTAAACTGTAAGTACATATCAAATGAAAAGTACGGAAGCGTCATTATTTAAAGTTACGGATGGTTTCCCGCAGACGAAGTCGAACCACCATTTTTCAATTTGATATTTCTTCGAGCATTTCTTCCTCTTTTGAATCGTCCCTTCGGCCTTCGCTACAATCCAAATTTGCAAGTTCCTGATAAGGAACACGTTCGAGAGTGGTACATCAAGTGCTAAAGCGACACTGAGCTGTCACTGCCCATTTTGCAAGGCCGACACAAAATGACGAATCATGGCGACGCCGAATATGTTTGCTTTTCGGACAGAGTCGATTATGCATCGTTGAAAGGACTTACCAATTAGCCCTGCCCGATCGACGTGCCCTTTGGGCCGTGTGCAACCCCCTTCCACGCGGCCTCAGGGGAAGAAACGCGATTACTTCGTCAGCGTCGCATTTTATTTTCGGAGTCCCGATTTGGCTTCCCACGCGAGCGATCATCGTATGATAAAAGTAACGGGCAATTTTACTTATGATAACCATTCGGTAAATACGAATGGTTATCATCCTAACTCCGCTGTACAAATAGTCACAGGTTTTTCGATCCTTTCCGTCGCTTGGGGGATGAAGGAAGGCAAATTGGTGAACTCTTGACCCGGGCGGAGGTGTAATGTCACGTAAAGACATCCCTATCTTTGCACTCGAACAAGTCCGTCGTATGAACGGAGGAACGCAGTCGCAATTGATGAGGTGTTCGGATAAACAATATTACGTCGTTAAATTTCAAAACAATCCTCAGGGAACAAGAATACTCGCAAACGAATTATTGGCGAGTATTCTGGGGAGAAGACTGGGACTACCTTTGCCTGAAACCGCGATCGTGGATGTAGATGCTGACCTTATCTGTCATACGGACGACTTAGTCATCCAGTTAGAAAGCGGTCGAGTCCCATGTCAGGGAGGGTTGTGCTTCGGTTCGCGCTATCCGCGCGATACTGTCTCAGAGCCGAGAAGTCTTCGACCCGCGATAGATTTCTTGCCAGTGGATCTACTGTGTGGAGTTTCCAATATATCGGATTTTCTAGGAATGCTCGTGTTTGACAAATGGATTGGCAACACGGACGACCGGCAGAGCGTTTTCTTCCGAGAGAGTGGCCAATCTCTCTACAGAGCTTTGATGGTTGACCACGGATTCTGTTTCAACGGGCAAGAATGGGATTTTCCGGACCGTCCTGCGAAAGGAATTTATTTTCGGGGAATCGTATATGACGAGGTCCGGGATCTCAGAGCATTTGATCGGTGGATTAGCCGCATAGAGGAAGAGATGACTGAAACCGTTCTGATTTCTGCATTTGAGACAGTCCCGCGCGAGTGGTACGACAACGACGAGCGTTCCATCATTCAGCTCTTGCATGTGCTCGACAGTCGGCGTACGAAAATACGAGCACTATTATGGGCAACGGCCATACGGCTCCCGAAGTTATTTCGAAATTGGAATCTGGAGGGCGACCGGCCATTGACGCGAACTGTGCGGGCCTAAGACCCAACAGCTAGTTGTAGGCGGACGAGACTTAGGGATTGCGAAAGAGAGGTAGCCCTCTTTTTCGCCCATCGACTCGGTTCGTTCGTCTTTCGATCATGATGAACGGCCTGGATTCCGTACCTTAACGCGTCAACAAGGAAAACTATTGTTCACCAATCCATGTGCTGCTCCCGTCTCCTGCGGAGTTAACCAAATAGCCGACGACGGCGTCTCCACTTTCGAACAGAGGGGTCAGATCCCCCGCCGTATTCGGTGTGATCACCAGCATGGACCGCGGCATGGTGTCACCCTGAACCCGCGTGCCCACGAGTATGTACCCGTTAGTGGGGTCGCCTCCCAAAGCTGTGACGATGTATCCACTGGCGGCAAGACTGCTAGCCGCAGCGCCCACGCCGTCCAACGGGGCGGTGCTTACCTCGACCTCATAATTAGTCGTCGTGTCGTTCTGCCACGCGTACGCCAGGAAATAAATATCTCCGCAACTGTCATAGGAAATGGCGGTAATCACTTGGCTTTGCGACCCTAGTTGCGAGGCCGTCGTCTGTATCTGAGCGGGAAGGATGGACTGGCGGGTGAAGCTGAAGCCCGCGGCCTGGCTCGCCTGGATCGACGAAATGGCATAGGCGTTGTTCGCCGACTCAAGGTCCAACGACGTGATTACGATGTCCGGGACTAACAGCGCATTTAGATCCGTATCGAGATCGTCGAAAATCTCGGAAGTTTGATAATTCGTCGTTAGCTCTAATACTCCTGTAGGCAAGGGGAACGCCATAAATTGCCACGAACAATTAAGCGGATTACCGCTTGCGGTGCAATCAGTACCCATCGACAGTGGTGTTCCGACGGAAGCGGCAAAATTCTGTGACGTGCCGCCGTTCACTTCCGATCGCACGCCGTTCACGCTTAGGCCGGACGCCGTGGAAACGGCATCCACCTGTTGAAAGCGCAAGTCACCTACCTGCGGCGCTCGTGGTCCAACCGTGAGTGTTGCGGAGTTACTAGAGACGGTGTTAGCCGAGTTGCTCACCTTCACGTTGAAAATTGCTCTGTCATTCGCAGAAACTAAGTTTGGTGTGCTGTAGTCGGCGGCAGTGGCTCCTGGAATCATCGTGCCGTTTACACTCCATTGATAAGTGAGGGGCGCGGTTCCCATTGCCGTCACCGTAAACTCCGCCACTTGTCCTACTCTTGAAAACTGGTTCGTAGGCTGGGTTACGATGCTAACGGGTATCCGATGTGGCTCCTCAGCTGTACCACAGGATACGATGAAAGTACCAAATCCACCGGCCGTCAAACCTAGGAGGAATAAGCGAAAATAGGAGTTGTACCGCCGGAATGATTGGTTCATTTAGCCCACCTCCGTTTCAAACAAGTGCGCCGATATCGCTACCCGGTGGGGATTCTTCTCCCGCCTAGCTCAATAGCTCTGCAACCTCGCGTTAGGGACCGAAATGGTACCGCCCTCGTTAATTGGTGCATTTAGGGAATGACGCCGAAACGATTTGTCCAATTTCAATCCGGTAATGGTTGTGTTTACAACAGCGATTCTTATCAACAGTGGTTAGGCAAAGATAAATGAAGCAATCAGATAGCCAGAAGCTCTTTGCGGCTTTTGCTCGTTGACAGTAAATTAGTGGCTAGGGTCTTGGTGCGGGCACGTAGCAAGATCTCGTATTTCAATAATACGAAGCCAGAACTATGAGTATTGCAACGAAGACTCCCGTCGCAAGGGCGACTGCAACCCATACCTTTAGTGGGATCTTAAATGGAGCAATGTGCTGAGTTCGCCCGTGACCGGGATTCATTGCGGCTCGCTCCTTAAAAGTCGCGAAAGCGCCGAAACCTCGATTAATACCGCTTCGCGCGGCTTCAGCGGACGAATCGTTAGACAAGACTGGGACTTTAGAAGATCACCGAAGCACAGAACATCTCTTATTCCGATTACTCAGAGAAGTCTATCCGTATTCACCGCATTGCCGATCCCGTTCCATACGCACGATTAGATTCGTCGCTTCAATAGCACTGACTAACTCTGAAATGGAGTCACGAGCTTTTCCAGACATTTGAGGTCTGACGTGGCTTTGGCCCCTGGGACTCGGTTCTTCACTGATGTCTCCCGCGAGGTCCCGAAACTTCCCGGACGGGATTTTTCGACGTCTTAATAATTGCAGGAGCTAAATCACTCAGCAAGTTACGAGCGATCTGAGCATTAGTAGTGTATTTGTCTAGGGATTCAAAACGGCCCTCTCTTGCGTTCTTTTTGGCACGCCTTCGTACGCAACGCTTCAGGCGTTGAACAAATCTGTTACAGCATTGCGTGCACATTCCATTTCCGTGATACAAGACGCCTTTTTTCCGTTCACATTTCATGCATCCGTAAAAGTCGAAATAATCCCGCATTTTGATTAGATAGTGCGGGGGAAGGAGCTTAATCACGGCGTCCGTACTGGTTCTTGGAAGAAACCAGGGCTGTAAGATAACATCGTCAGGAGGGTTGCTACGATTCGACACGATTTAGCCTCCACGCGGATGATATTTCTTAAAAGTCCTCTGCAATGCTCGCTTACTCACATGTGTGTAAATCTGTGTTGTATCAATCCTCGCGTGTCCTAGCATTTCCTGTATGAACCGTGTATCCGCTCCGCGATCAAGCAAGTGTGTTGCAAAGCTGTGGCGTAATGAATGAGCTGTAACATTTCTTAATCCCGCTCGAACTCCAAGTAACTGAATCGATTTCTGAATCGTCTGCGGATGCAAAGGCCGCTCGCGGTCTGGTCGGGCCAAACGAGCCGTTCTCATCAATTTTCTTAATTTAGCCCTGGCTTGGAGATACGACATGGATGCCTTTGCTCCGAGATATCTTTCGGATGGATGAATCTTTGTTCCGCCGTTTGAATAGTCGGTCCATTTGCCAACCCAATAATTACCTGCCGACATCACCATTCCTTTCTGGTGCGGCCAGTTACATTCAAACAAGAAGCCGGTCCGGCGTTCTCGGACGTATGCGCGTATTGCCCGCTTTGCCTTCGGTCCAAAAAACACAATTCTTTCCTTCGATCCTTTGCCGAAGACACGAATTGTCCGCGAATTAAAATCGATAGATTCAATTCGGATCCTCACGATTTCTGCAATTCGACATCCTGTTCCATAAATTAGCTCAATCACAGCCCGATCACGGGGAATTCGCGCGACGCTCAAGAGCTTCCGCACCGAATGCTCGCTTAGGACCATCGGGGATTTTTTAACGAGCGGTCGTAACTTCACGAAACGAGCTGGCACCAGACTTACAAGGCCACCGAGCTGGAGAAAGTCATAGAAAACTCTTAGAATGTTCAGTTGGTGATGTATTTCGCAGATCGACAGTCCGCGAGACGAAAGGGAAGCAATGAACGCGCGAATGTCGAGGTGAGTCGCATCTGTAATCGAAATGTCACCAAGGAAACCACAGAAATTGCAAAGAACCCTTCGATACATCTTCTTTGTCCCGTCTGAATATTGTTGAGCGATCATCCACAGACTGTAACGGCTAACGAGTTCTTGATTAAATTGAGCGTTGGAAAACATAGCACCCGCGCTGGCGATACACGCGAATCCGTGCAAATGATTACTCTTTAACACAATTAGATTACAATTAGCTAGTACGTATAACGTGCGAGGCTAATATATTTTCCATGCCACATGGGGCCAGACATCGACGCCAAATGAGTTTGGCGGATCAGGCAGACGGCTCGGATTACATGCTCGCTCTGCCGAAATCCCGCCCTAGACTTGGGAATTGGTTGATGTTCGCCATTTTGACAGGGATGGTTTTAGCTCTTGCGCTGGTTGCCCTCGGAAATGTAATCTTTTGACGGCTTACTGGACCTGCGATACTGAAGTAGACTTTCTGGGATAACATGTGAGCTACGTAACTTACTGTATCTCAGCGATTGGAGCATTTTTCAACAACCAGCGCCCCGCCGCACTCTTAGTTGCTCTTCTTCTTTGCGTCCCTAAACTCTCATGGGGTCAAACCGCGGTCGCTCAATCAACTGGCTCGCTCACTGAAGCTTTGAAACGCGCCCAAGCCGGGACCGAACTCCACATCTTTTATGTCCATGGCATGGGCATCGAACCGCCCAAGCGAAATGCCGGCACGCAGGATTTTGAAACATCGGAAGAATTCAGAACGGGTTTTTGTAAACTGGCCTATTGTACTTCAACGTCCGTGGGAAGGAATTATGCCACCGTCGATCTTTTTAAACCGAATTCTCTTCCTACGCTTGAATATCTCGGCGATACCATGTGGCGCTCGCCCGAAGATTGGAAAGCCGCCGCGCCCTTCGTCGCTCACTACAATCTTGATTTCTATGATGGACCGATGAAAGGAACGAGGATCTACCTCCACGAAATCGATTGGTGGCCGCTGGTCCTTTCCGCAAAATGCCGGTTGATCATTGCCACGGACGCCGGTCTCGTCGATCGCGATCATAAGCACACCGCCATCTGCTTGGCGAGCACCCCTCCCGACAAAGATGGTCGATATAATTCCTACCCCTGGATTACTGAAGCCGACATCGAGAAGCGCCCCCCTTGGCCAAAAGGGGCGGCCTTCAATCGCTGGTTGAAGCACGACATCATGGATTGGGGTTTTGCCGATGCGCTTCTGGCCGTTGGTCCCTTGCACAAATATCTTGTCGAGGGCATTCGAGAGCTCGTTCTGGATTCATATAAGCCTACCGACAATCAGGAATTTATAATCGTCTCGCATAGCCTCGGCAGCTATCTTATGTTCTCCGCGCTTGATCTACAAAACGACACTGAAGCGAAACTAACCGCCCAGACCGGGCAGCCCACCGCGACATCCGAGCCACAAAGTGGCCTCCCGGCTGAGACAATTCAAGGCTGGAGGGTGAGATTCGACGATGTCCTTTCAAAGACATCCCACGCCTACTTCATGGCCAATCAGCTTAGCCTTCTAGAACTCGCCAACCTCGACGACACCAAGGGCGGAAATATCTTCGCACATTTAAACGCCTGGGGTCTTCACCGTACCAATGCCCAGATTGTCGCATTCAGTGACCCAGACGATCTTCTTACGTGGAAGGTCCCTTGCGCGAAGGCGAACTCTGTAACGGTGACGAATTTTCCGGTCAAGAATGTAACCCGCTGGTTCTGGCTTTTCGCAATGCCGAACACAGCTCACACCACATACGATAAGAACAAACATGTCCTGCGCGCAATGCTTCCGAAACCGAATGCTCCTCCGATTCCAGCGGGAAATGGTACCAACCCTATAGTCCCAACTTGCCAATGACCGTACGCCCCTTATCCAGCGCTAAGCACCCTGGCAGGCCAGTATTGCCGTCAACCATTTTGCAACTTTTCATCCGCATGATTACGACATGAAGATTCCTGAACCCTCCTTACCCCGGCCGTGCTGGCTGGGGTTATTCTCAACGTAGGTGCAGCAGTTAGTGCCGCCTGGAAAGCGCGCGGGATCTTCCGAAACGAACCTTCCAGTTATCGGATCCAGATAACGCGCCCTGTTGTAGTAAAGATTGGTTTCCGCGTCGAATTCGCGAGCGGTATAGCGGAGGAAGTTCGTCAACGCCCGTACTGCGTCGTGTTGTGCGCGGCGTCAGTGACGCCCAGCCGGGTATATTAAATTATCGAGATTCTGTCCCAAGTCGTCGAGCTCGGCCCTGCAGACGGTCTGATTTTGCAGAGGATTGGTCACACTGGTGCGGTTGCCGCGAGACCGGACAATACTTCATTCACTTTCCAGCGAGCCAAGCGGTGATCGGCAAAGCCGCGATGCACAGCGCTACCGCTACGAAGGAATAACGAAAGTGAATTCCCAACTCCCAAAGATGCAATTCACTTCGGGTCCTCGGGCAACATGATTTCCGATCACCGATCGGCGGTGTATCTGTTGGCAGCGGAGCGGTTTCGGAAGTTCGGGAAATGATCACGATCGCTGAACCGATAGCAAAATCCCATGCCCCAAGCTTCGAACGGTCGTGGAATCTATCTATCCGTCCTTACCGCCGATATGATGGCACGTGGGTGGAGTGAACCCCTAAAGTGAGACAGTTTCATCGTGCACACTTTGGGAAATCTCCGAGTAGCCGAAAATCCGGGAATTACTCAATCAATGGGGCTCAAGGGCGTTTGCAGGTGCTAATCGTAATTGGCCATCGTCCAATTTCATGCCCGCGTTGGCTCTCTTTATCGCAATATCGGCAGAAGCAACCGCGATGACGAAAAAACGGTATTGAAAGAACTGGTCCCTATGCTGGCGTGTCTGAATCCCAGCAAGGCTGGTCTGTCTGCGTTTTGGTCGTCCGTAGTGAGATACAAACGGAGCGTGTGACCAGCCCGAAAGCGTCGGGCATTGGGTACAAGCGGAATCCGGTAGCTCACATTCTCCCCAATCGGCACGGCTTCAAAAGTCCGGCACGGTAGAACAGGAGCACCGGGCTTGCTCGCGCCTTCGTCCACTGCTCGCAAGCTGGCCCGGAGATAGCCCGCCGTGACGTTGACCGCGTTTTCGTTTGTGTCCACATCCTGCAAAACTGCGATGAAGGCTGCGTCCGGCGCGGTGCAAGTGGCATCCAGCCGCAGTTCGATAGGACCGATTAAGTCCAGGTCATGAGGCAGCGGCGAAGTCGTCCAGTGCAAGAATGCCGGAGGGTCCGTTTCGCTGGCGCGCGGGCGATTTAGACCAGCGCCCAGGTTCATGTAAGTCCTGGAACCGGCTTCTCCCTCGTCTTCACTGAGTGCTCCATTAGCTCGAAGTGCATAAGCTCTATGCAAGGCTTCCCTGACCGGCCAAGCATCTGTTGTTCGCCAGCCTTCCGCCTCCGGCAAGATGTATCGAAAGTGCGAGCCGTCGAGAATGCCGGTGTCCTGCCCCTTGAACCAATGATCGAACCACGCAGGGGCCTCAATGTGAAGACTCTCCCACGGCCAAGCGAGTCCATGCGGTCCCAGCATTGCGACCTGCAAATGCTTGCTGTTCGTCAGCCGCTCGTAGGCCGTGAAGGTATGCGGCAGATGGAACGGCACGTTTTGAAGACGCGGTCGAGGCGAGTGGATTGGAACCATCGGCCTCCTGGTCCCGAACCAGATTCAAACGATTACTGCGATGTATGTAAAATCGTTGCTTCTAAGTGATTATTGATGAAGCTGTTGCGGCCTGCCTGCTGCACTCGTTGAAATTTGTGGAAGTTGGATGCTCTCGCAGCTACAGATTCATCTACAGTGATGTACCAGATCAGAGTTTTATGGGGCGCGTCAGCGCGAAATCCTTGGCCAAGACTTCAACGGTACCCCCAAAGAACCTAAGTTTGAAGAGTGCGTAGTTTTCTGATGGACGAGAGTTTCTTTCTGATCGGCTTATTCCGCGGACTTGGGGCCATGTACTTGACGTGCCAATGCCCCATCTGGGCCCGAACGAACTTTTGAGGCCGTTTCATGTCAGTCTGGGACGTTGTCCCTTGAGTTTGTGCGAACCAGTTATCGGCGATGACATCGAAATCCATGATGAAGCGGACATTTGCGCAACTGCGGAATGACAGTACTTTCTTTGCTCTCGAAGAATCGTCAAGTAACTCGAAATCTATGCGGGCCACGGCGGTGTTCGTGCTGGGTGGACAAATTCTGACCGATACAAGGGCATCGTCATGGAAATCGAAGTTGTTGAACCTTGAAGTCACCCTGGCTATGCTGCTCTTTTTCATACTATTGTCTCCGGAGCTACATCGCATTGCGCAATCAGTGCGGGCCAAGGACTGCCCCTAAAATGCATAAGCGCCCTCTTCAAGGGCCTCCAGGATGAGCGCGAGGATTGCTACGTCGACGAACGGCGCCGGGTTCTGGAAAATCCCCTAACATCCTTCTCCAGGGTAGACGATTTCTCCAGCACCTCCGAGGGGTAATCTGAAACGACTTTATACTCATAAATTCTTTCGACAAGGGAACTGATCAATTTCTCCTGTGAGCTTACAGCCTCGGACTTGGCGACATCCAAAGCGGTTTCTGATCGAGTTACAAAGGACCCGTCCGGACGCGTCACAAGTGTGGAATCTGCTTTTTCAATTTTTATTGCTTGAAGTGCCATAACTTCCGCCTTCGCAAATGCATCGCTGATCTTTACAGGAGCTTGGCCCCGATCATTCGCAGCTTTGGTTATTGCTGGAATGTCCTTTCGAGGGCGTGCCGATTGCGCCGTTGCGAGCCCCGCAAGAAGCAACGTCAAAGGGAAAGCGACCGAAGAAAAACCTATGACAACATGTTTCACGTGTCGATTTTCCATCCATCAATCGTTGTCGGGCACAGCGTCCCAGTCAATGGAGCGTGTCGAAGCAGTTATTTACACACGGAAGTCAGAAGCCAATGATGCCGACCAAGGATTTTAGAGAGCGCAGTACGGCTTGTGCAAAATGCTGTTGTGGGTTTGGAGCAACTTTGGAGCAAACTAAGTGTGCCCGAAGGTGATAAGCGCAACCAAAGCGACGACTTAGATTGAGATTACCCTAGCTTTGCAAGCAGGGGGTCGCCGGTTCGATCCCGGTCACGTCCACCATTTTTCTCTTTTGTTTCTGTATACTTAGCGGCCGCGGTGCAACGCCTTTCAACCCTCGCAGATTGCGGTTGTGACCAATTTTGTGCCCATCCAGCTTTGCCATGGCTGCCAGCACTATGTCTTCAGAAGGGTGAACGTAGCGCGACGTAGGCGGTCGCATGCGTCTGGACAGATTTCAGCGAGAACTGTACGCTCCAAATTGCCTGCAGAAGATCCCCGGCTCTCGCGACGCTGAAATAATGAGAGAATTGCCGCGTCGTTCGCGGAGGCTTCCATGATCAAAGAACTCGTGATGAGCTGGCCTGTCATCAAACAAATCCTGAATCGCGCCGACGGCACGGGTGTGGAAGCCATGAGCGAGCATACGCTACACATGCGCCCGAAAAACGATGGCGCGGAGGTGGCGCACTCGGTTTGTCCTTATTGCGCCGTGGGCTGCGGCCAACTCGTGTTTCACAAAGGCAACAAGCTCATTTCAATCGAAGGTAATCCTGCTTCACCACTCTCGCGCGGGCGGCTGTGCCCCAAGGGCTCAGACAGCTTCGAACTTACCACGCACTCCGAACGCCTCACGAAAATGAAGTACCGCCGGCCGAAGTCCGCGCAGTGGGAAGACCTGGACCTCGAAACAGCGATGGACATGATCGCCGACCGCCTGTGGGAAAGTCGGAACAAGAATTTCGCTGAAACGCAAGACGGCCAGAGCCTGATGCAGAACAAAACCGTCGCTCATTTGGGTGGTGCTACGCTCGACAACGAAGAAAATTACCTGATTAAAAAGGTGTTCACCGCTGGCCTCGGCATGGTGTGCATCAGCAATCAAGCCAGAATATGACATAGCTCGACGGTGCCCGGTCTGGGTACCACCTACGGCAGGGGCGGAGCAACTACGGCACCGAGTGACCTGGTGAACTCGGACGTCATCCTTATTATGGGATCGAACATGGCCGGAAATCATCCCGTCGGATTCCAGTGGGTGATCGAGGCCAAGGAACATCACGGCGCGCACCTGATCCACGTGGACCCGCGCTTCAGCCGCACATCCGCCGTCGCGAACACCTGGGTTCCGCTGCGCGCGGGCTCCGACATTCTGTTCCTCGGTGGCCTGATTAATCACATTCTGCAGAACGAATTGGACTTCCGCGAATACGTGGTCCATTACACAAATGCGTCCGTAATTATTCCTGAATCTTTTAAGGACACCGAAGAGCTCGGCGGGACCTTTTCAGGTTGGGACCCCGAGAAGAAGCAGTACGACACCACGTCGTGGCTCTATCAAGGAGTGCAAAACGCCAGCCATTCGAGCGATCAACAACCGAGCGAAATGTCCGGCGGCCACTCGATGCATGGCGTTGATTCCAGCACCGACCTGAGCACCTACGAACAGGACTTGACGCTCCAACATCCGCGCTGCGTGTATCAGATCATGAAGCGCCATTTCGCCCGCTATACTCCGGAAATCGTGGAGCGTTACTGCGGCGTTGCCAAGGAAGCGTTCCTCAATGTCGCGAACCTTTATTGCGGCGCGTCCGGTCCCGAAAAAACTGCGGCCATCTGCTATGCCCTTGGCTGGACGCAACATTCCAGCGGCGTTCAGATGATCCGCTGCGCCGCGATTCTGCAATTGCTTCTGGGCAACATGGGCCGTCCGGGCGGCGGCATCCTCGCATTGCGCGGGCACGCCTCCATTCAGGGTTCCACGGATGTACCGACGCTCTTCGATTCGTTGCCGGGCTATTTGAGCATGCCCAAGTTCGGCCCTACATCAAAAGATCTCGCCAGTTTCATCAAAGCCAACAAACCGCGCACCGGCTTCTGGAACAATTTCGACAAATACATAGTGAGCCAGCTCCGCGCCTTCTACGGCGACGCGGCCACGAAGGAAAACGATTTCGGATTCAACTGGTTGCCACGCGTCACCGGCGATCACTCGCATCAAGCCTACTGGTTGGACATGATAGACGGAAAAATGGACGGTCTCTTCGAGATCGGCCAAACTCCCGCCGTCGCCGGACCCAACTCCGGCATGGAGCGTCGCGGACTTGCGAAGCTCAAATGCCAGGTCGTCCGCGAAATGGTCGAAACAGAGACGGCATCGTTCTGGTATGCATCGCCGGAGGTTCAGAGCGGCGATCTGCGAACCGAAGACATCGAGACGGAAGTCTTTCTCATGCCCGCTGCCGGCCACGTGGAAAAAGAAGGCACGTTCACCAACACACAGCGTCTACTGCAGTGGCGCGAGAAAGCGATAGATCCTCCCGGCGATGCGCGCAGCGAGAACTGGTTCATGTACCACATATGGCGCCGCGTGGTGGAAAAGGCGAAGCTTGATCCCAGTTTGCGCAACCAAGGCCTGCTGGCGTTGACCATGAACTACACCCTCGAAGGGGACCACCGCGAACCAGCGTCGCCGGAAATTCTGCAGGGGATTAATGGCTGGACGGCCGCGGATCACAAACTCCTTTCTAGTTTCGGCGAACTGAAGGCCGACAGTTCCACCGTCTGCGGCTGCTGGATTTATACCGGCGTATACCCCTCCGAAGGCCGCAACCGCGCCAACGAACGCGACCCAAAAGACGAATACGGCCATGGATGGGGATGGGCATGGCCGGCGAATCGCCGCGTCATCTACAACCGAGCCTCCGCGCGTCCCGATGGTTCGCCGTGGAGCGAGCGCAAAAAATTGGTCTGGTGGGACGAGGCCGCGAAAAAATGGACGGGCAAGGATGTTCCCGATTTCACCGCAACAACACCTCCAAATTACGTCCCACCGCCCGGCGCTGAAGGCGATGCCGCGCTTGCCGGCGACAAACCCTACATCTTGCACGCCGATGATTTCGGCTGGCTTTGGGTTCCCGTCGGGCTGAACGATGGTCCACTCCCTACGCACTACGAACCGCTGGAGTCTCCCATTTCGAATCCCATGTATCCGCAGCGCCAGTCAAATCCCGTGGGGCTGAATCGCGCACGCCCCGCTCCATGACGGAAAATCTGGCTGGACCATGCGCATCGCCGGCGCGCTCGAAGGCCCCATCGCACTGATTATTCGCGTTTTTTGGCACGCCTCGCCCAACGGCCGCCACGCCGCGGCGATATGCTTCCTGGTCGGCTCTGTCTCCAGCCGCTACGCATGGGTATGGGCTGGACGCGCGTCGGCGCACGATCCCCAGGCGTTGTTTGAAGACCAACGCAAATCATAGTTGGAATTTGTTTCAGGTACTCGTTCCGTCAAGCTTACGTTCCGGCACAGGAGGCGATTTTGAAAACCTGGTATTTGTATTCCGTGTTGACCGTGGTCACTTGGGGATTGTGGGGCGTCTTCAGCAAGCTCGCTTCTAACTATTCGAAACCGAAGCAAGCGCTCCTGTTTCAGACGGCAGGAGTATTGGCGTTCGCTGCCGTTGTGTTATTCATGGAAAAATTTCATTTTGAATGGTCGCTGCCGGGGTTCAGTTGGGCCGCGTTGGGCGGCTTTTTCGCCTTCGTTGGATTTTTGACATTCTTCGCGGCGTTGGACCAGGGCAAAGCGTCAACCATCGTTACACTGTCAGCGTTGTATCCTCTCGTAACGATTCTGCTTAGCATCACTTTTCTTCACGAAAAGCTGACGCCGCGTCAGGGCGCCGGAATTGTGTTTGCGTTAATAGCCAGTGTGTTGCTCGCGAGCTAGAAACGGCGCCCGCCTATCGCGAAGCGAAACCGACACGAGGTTCCGCGGCTAGTGTTTCGGGGTCAAGTCGTTAATGTGCAATGCGACAGTCTTGAGATGCGTCATATCGTCGAAAGTGAAGCGGCCGCCGAGCCGTCCATAGCCACTCTTGGTTCCACCACCTCCTCCAAACGGTTCATGAGCTTCCCAATAGTCCGTGGTGTCATTGATCACCACGTTGCCACTGCGCAGCCGATCGGCAAAATAAAAAGCCTTGTCAATATCCTGCGTAAAAATCGCCATCTGTAAACCGTAGCCCGTCGCATTGGCGAGTTCGATCGCCTTTTCATAACCGTCCACTGTGATGACGGGAACCACAGGACCGAAAGTTTCTTCGTTATTGAGCAACATCTCGGGACTCACATTGTCGATCACCGTCGGCTCGAAAAAGTAATCTGTGGGCTGTTTCGCCAGGCGCTTCCCGCCGACAATCACCCTCGCCCCTTTCTGCACTGCGTCCGCCAGATGGCGTTCCGTTTTTTCGATTACCGGAAGATTATTCATCGGTCCCATTAGCACGCCTTCCTGAAACGGATCGCCCACCCGAACCAGCTTTGCCTGCTGCACCACGAGCTCGAGAAAATCTTTGTGCACGCGGCGATCCACCAGCACTCGTTCCGTCGCGCAGCAAACCTGCCCCGCATTGAAATACGCACCGAACGCCGCGGCCTTCGCCGCGCGCGAGAGATCAGCATCCTCTAGAACGATTTGCGGGCCGTTGCCGCCAAGCTCCATGAGAAGTTTCTTTACGCCGGCGCGCCGCTGGATGGTGTCGCCGGTATGCGTTTCACCGGTCAATCCGATGCCGTCAATCCCGGGATGACTGACGAGAGCATCACCCGTACTAGGGCCCAAGCCGGTAATCAGATTGAAGACGCCCGGCGGCAGATCCGCTTCCGCCATGCACTGTGCTAGAAATAAGCCGGAGAGTGGCGTCTGCTCGGCCGGCTTGAATACGATCGTATTGCCCGCGGCGATGCCCGGACCAAAATATTCCGAGGGGATCACGGTCGGAAAATTCCAGGGAGTAATAATTCCCCAAGTTCCAATGGCGACTTTGAATGTGAACAATCGTTTGTTGGGATCGCGCGCGGGAATAATCGGAGTTTCCAGCCGTTTCACATCTTCGGCCGCGATGCGAAAATTTTCAGCGGTTTCATCAACTTCCGGCAACGCTTCCGCGAAGTAAGGCTTGCCTTGTTCCAGTGAGATGATCGCGGCGATCTGTTCCCTGTGCGCGAGGATGCGGTCGGCGATTCGATGGCAAGCAGCAGCGCGTTCGAAAGGCGGCGTCAGCCGCCACGCGTCTCTCGCTCCGCGCGCCGATTGCACCGCGTGGTCCACATCTTTCGCCGATGCGTGCGGAACCTTCGCCAGCAGTTTTCCGGTGGACGGGCTGCGAACTTCCAGAAGCTCGGCGCTGTCGCTGTCCACCCACTTGCCGCCGATAAAAAGTTTTTGCGGAGGAAGCGCCGCCAGTACGTGGTCTGCCGTTTTCGGAGCCGCACTCATTTGATCCCTCGCGTTGACTGAACTTGTATTTCCAAACGATCACGGGACGACCGCGCTGCCAGAAACGCCGTACAAGAAAACTCGAAGCGATTGCGACTCGAGGGCTCAGTCGACAGTCAGCAATTCCTCGTAAAATCCGCCAATTTGCCGCGCTCGATCAACGAAGTGAATCTCCAGAATCCAGTGGCGCTCCTGGCCGTTCGCGTCGAGGCCGCGCATCCGCCGCGGATTGTCCGGATGGACGTAGAGTGTGACCTTATCTCCGGGAATCCGTTCATGGGGAAATTGCCCGATCAGGTGCCCGGCGATCGCGCCGCCAAATTCCCAGCCATACTGTTCGGCTAGATTCTCCGCGTACTTGAAAAGCTCCACGCCGGTGACGTCCGGATGCTCCTGGAAATATTTCTTTCCGTCGGCAAATGCTTTGCCGATGTCGTCGCGCAGCTTCAGCTTCACGGGGTCGGTACCGATCACGAAAGTCCTTCCAAAATCTGCTTCCCACTCTTCAAACACGGGTCCTAAATCCAAAAAAATGATGTCGTCCTCTCCCGCCATCAGATCAGGAGGATTTTCGTCGTACGGAGCGAGTGTATTGCGGCCGGCGCGAACGATGCGTTTGTGCCAGTAGGTCGAAATCCCAAACATTCGTTCCGCCAGGTCGTAAATATCCTCGTTGATCTGGCTTTCCAGAACGTGCGCGCGAATGATCCCCTCGCTTTCAACCGCCCTGAAAAGTTGGTCCGCTTTTTGCTGCGCTTGCAACAACGCCGTGGCGCGATCGGCTTCGACTTTTTCCATTGCGTCAGGTTACCACAAGGACGGAACCACTAGAATCGCCTGGAGGACCACCCAAGCTTGCGGCACGGCACAGTCACAACGCAGCCGTGGGCTTGCCTTCGCACTCCTTTTCCGGCGACTTCCGGAATGGTATAGTCCCCGAGCGTAACGCTACTCGGGGGCGCGCGGTGGCTGCGTTCTTTCGCGAATTAGACAGCGAAACCAACACGAGAGACTCCTGGCGGCCGGCGCGTAGCCCGCTTTTCTGGCTGGTATTGTTGGCGCTGTTAATTTCGGCGGCGAACAGCGTCGCAAAGGGCGCGGCAATCCAGAACGGAGCCGCCGCTTCCACCGGGCCGGGTCTAACAATCGCATTGCTGATTTTGACGGCGATCTTCGCCCGGACCTCGCCATCATCCAAGACGGACACAGCGCCTCCGACACAAGCACCTATTGGATTCACTTTCAGTTCTCCACCGCGGGGCAGCAATCCATTCAACTTGTCGCGCCTCCCGGCGGCCTGCGGATCGAGGCGCGCGACGTCAATGGAGATCACGTCGTTGACTTGGTTTTTACTACCGCATGGTTCAGACAGCCCGTAGCGATTCTTCTGAATGACGGCCACGGCAGCTTTTCGCGCGCCGAACCAACTGCATTCCCCGCCGCATTCAGCGAGTCGCAAAAACTTTGGGCTGCTGGCACGCATCTCTTGGCGGCTGCGGTTGCTTTGCCGCCACAGTCGCGCGCCCGCGTTGACGAAGCAGAAATAGCTCCGCTACATCAGCGCTCGCCCATTCGATTGATTCTCCCATCTGGCCCGAATGTTCCAGCCGATACGTTCTTATTCTTTTCCGCAGGACGCGCACCGCCAACCGCAGTTTCCCTCCGATAAATACTCGATTCGTCGCCTGGTAAGTCGCCCAGTAAGTCGATCGCTAAACGGAGCAGGCATTTCGCGATCGGATTTGAGTCGCTGAGTATCCAGACGCAATCGAGCTGTTGAGACGGCGCGTCGATTCAAGAGTATGAGTTTTCTCCCAGTGCTGATTGGCCGCGCCTTTCTTGATTTCCGATTCACATTCAAGCTCGCAACAAACTTCGACTGGAGCGACGGAGGAAACCATGCCGTACCGGAGTGGCGAAGCCCCTAAGACCGGCGATTACGTCAAAAATGATTGGGAACAGCCTGGGACGGTGACTGCGGTTGTCGCGGCACAAGCTGGCCACGAACTCGTAAGTATCAGGTGGGATGACGGCGGAGTTGAGGTTCCCCTGAAGTCCGCCGACGACTTCACGCTCCTCTGGCGGAGAACTTAGTGATTGCCGCCAGGGGCGTGGCGCATACGGCACCGCTCCGCTAGTTCCAGGCTCGGTGGATTTCTGGAAGTGATAAAAACAAACTAGTAGTCTTGTCAGCTGCAGTACCTGGGATCACCTTCGATTCGGCGCGCTGTATAGGCCTGCTACGGCGCTCGAT
>JBAVQB010000009.1:0-10173 GCA_049693615.1 Candidatus Acidiferrales bacterium
GGGTTACGTAGTCGCCCTCCGGGGGGCTTTGATTGATGACCCCGTCGCGATCCAAGAAAACTGCTCTTCTCAACGCGCAATGCCTCTTCGACCGATGTTGGCTCCAATCACGATTTTGGCGAGGCCGCCTGATAAAGACTCTGGCAGAGCGTCTGAGCTCGAGCGTAATCCTCGGGCGTGCCGATATCAATGAACATGCCGTGCTGCTCGAGCGCGTACACGCCCCGTTCGAGCACCCGCGGAAACACGTCCTTTTCAAAGCTCGCGGGACCCTGCGGCACCTGGTCCAGCACGGCGCAGTTGAATACGTACACGCCGCCATTTATTACGCCGGGAGCGGCCGCCCCGGTTTTTTCGCTAAAGCCCACGACGCGATTGTTGGGGTCCAAATGAACTGTTCCGTATCGCGCCGCATCCGGAACTTTGCGTACCGCCAAACTGACTAATCCGCCGTGCTCCCGATGAAATTGAATGAACTGGCGCAAATCAAGTTCCAGAAATGAATCGCCATTCATCACCAGGAAATCCGAAGCCTGTTTCAAGTAGCCTTCCGCCAGTTTCACCGCCCCTGCTGTTCCCAACGGTTGCGATTCCTGTGAATAATCAATTGCGACGCCCCATTTGCTGCCGTCGCCGAATTCCTGTTCGATCTGGCCGGCAAGATGCCCTGTACACATTACGATGCGGCGGATACCCTGCGAGCGCAGTTGCAGAACGAGCAACTCAAGGAACGGCATGTTCCCAACGCGCGCCAGCGGTTTGGGTGTTGACGGCAACACGGATTGCAGGCGCGTCCCGAGTCCGCCCACCAGCAGGAATGCCGGTGTATCTTGTTGCGCTGTATCCAATCGCCCGGAAATATTTTCTTCAGCCGTCACGTTTGTTGCGCAATTCACTTTAGATTCCGCGAAAATCAAGCCGCCAGCTTTTGACATTACAGCGTGGCGTCCCAGTATCGCAACATCGAGTCCAGAGTCTGTTCGATCGAATTTACCGGTTTCCAGCCCGTGTCTTTGCGAATCTTCCGTGTGCTGCCGAAGATAATTCTCTCGTCAGACGGACGCATCAAACGCTTCACCGGCCGGATCTCCGCCTTCACTCCAGACAGCCGAATCGCGGTTCGCAACAAGTCGCCGATTTCATGCGTGGCAGTAGCGCAAAGATTGTAGGCCTCGCCAGGTTTTCCTTTGAGCGCCGCAAGGTAAAAGCCGCGCACGGTATCGTTAACATCCAGGAACGCACGATGTGGTTTCAGATTTCCTACCTCGATCACCGGCTGCTGCTGCGCCTTCTTAATTCGAATCAGTTGCCGCACAAAATCCGAAGGCGCGTCGCTGGTCTTCCCCGGGCCCGTGGTGTTGAAAAGCCGCAAATTCACAGCCGGGATTCCGTAGTCCAGGAAATATTCGCGCGCTAGCATGTCCAGGCACGCCTTACTGATCCCGTACGGATGTAATGGCTGCAGCGCCTGCTCTTCCGTCACTGGAATCGCCGACGCCGGCACGTGGCCGTATTCGGCGCTGGAGCACGCCGACACCACCACTGGGTGGCGCTTCAAATGGCGCACGGACTCGAACAAATACAATGAGCCCATGATATTGGACTCAAAAGTCTGGACAGGGTTCGACCATGACAACGTGGGCAGGCTCTGCGCCCCGAAGTGAAAAATGTGCGTGGGCTGATACTTTTCCAGGACTTGCGTAACGCGTTGGCCGTTCCGCAGATCACATTGCGCGAATGTTAAATTCGGCAGCTTCGGAAGGGAAGCAGGGGCGTCCTGCAAGTGTAATCCGATTACGTCCCAGCCCTTGGCCTGCAGAAACTTGACCATGTGGGAGCCGATAAATCCCTCTGCGCCGGTTACTAGCGCGATTTTTGTCATTGGAATTTTGTAGTCCTCAAAGTCTTGCGTCGGGGCGATGAGACGAAGTGCGGGCTGTCGCGCGCCGACAAGCCCTATTGCTTATTGAGGATTCCACTCACCCGGCCAATCAGCGTCTCTCGCTCTCGCTCCCAGGTATGGTCCAGATAAACCTCTCGCCCTCTTCGCATAATCTCCATCATCTCTCGGGGGTGGAAGTACGCATATTCGATCTGCTGCGCCAAGTCATCGGAGTTTCCAGGCTCGAAAAAAAGCAAGGACTCTTTGCTGAAATAGTCTTCAATACCCTGCGTAGAAGGTGCGATCAGCGGTTTCCCCATGGCCAGATACTCGAACATGCGAGTCGGCGTGTTGATGTCCGTAAACGCATTGCGATGGTTTGGTATGATTCCCAGGTCGCAGCTGTTAATTTCGGGCACGAGATCTTCAAGTTGCTTGCGCCCAAGATAACGGACGACGTCCTGCACGCCCTTGTTCCGGGCCTGCTCCATCACCCGGTCCAGAAATGGGCTGGGTGTCCCGTAAACTCGGAGTTCCACGTTGGGGATGGCTCGTTTCACTCGCACCAGGGCGTCAATAGCAACATCCAATCCGTTCCGTTCGACCAGCGATCCATGGTACATGATCACGAAGGGCTTATCGGTGGCTCGGTTTGGCACGCCGTCCATCCGCACCGTGCGTTCCGGAAAAATCTGACCGTCTGGCGCGTTCATGACGACTGCAATTTTCTCCGCAGGACAGCTGCGTCCAGAAAAGATTCGTTGGCATGCGATATTTACGGTGACCACCAGGTCCGCCCGCGCGATGCTCCACTTCTCCAGGCGCTTCATCCAGCGAACGCTGCTGTTTTCTTCGCCGGCGCCGAAGATCGCCATCATCAGCTCGGGCATCGGATCGTGCAGATCGAGAACTACCTTCGCCCCCAACGCCTTGGGCAACAGCGAACTCACCACAAGAATATCCGGCATGTTGTGGACGTAAACTAAATCGTACCGGCGGACGAGCGAGCGCACCGCGAACAAGATCGATGACACCAGAATGAAAGCGCTATAACGGAACGCATATTCGAATTTCCCACGCCTCGGATGCTTGAACGGAATGCGCAGCACGTTGACGCCGTTCAGCGTCTCCCGCCTCGGGTCATTTCCATGGCCGACGCAAATCAGATCAATCGTCGCGCCTTCGGCTACCAGCGCATCTACGGCACGGCGTGGCCGGGGATCGAATGGAAAAGCCGAATAGGTGACCATAGCCACGCGGCGTCCCGCAAGTCGCTGGCGGCTTGCGGCCGGCGCGGGGTAATCGCGCGAACTGGAATTCATGGGTTGGGTCTTAAGCGAACTAGTCATTTGGGTGAGCAACCAGAAGAGCGCTCCGCGAGCGCGAGCGAATCGCAGCTCGAAGCCGCGAGTTCATTATCTGGATCGCGTCGCTTCTACTTTCGGATCGCTATGCTTCTTACGCGCTTCGCGATCAATTTTCGCGCTGTTGGAGGACTTGATGGCCTGCAAAAGCGCGGAATCATCAAACTTACGCAGGATTTCAATATTCGGCATCACGCAATGGCCGCCGATGACGCCCGGAAAGTATTTCGTGCGTGGGAAAAACGGGATTTCTTCATAGAAGGCGCAGGCCTCTTCAAAGGACTGGCCCGCTTGATCACAGTACCGCTCCACTTCCTGCGCCCAAGCGATCATCAGGCCGAAATACGTCGTCTCGCTCAACTTCGCAATCTCGGTGGCTTCGGGCGCCGACAAGACTTTTGTTTTTAGGCCCGCACCCTCGAAATGCTCGGCGGCAAACTTGCCGCTTGCAGGATCCGTGGGCCCGATAAATTTCACATAGCTCTGCAATTCTTCCAGCATGCGGACGTGCTTGCCGCGGACCGGGCTGTGCGCCAACGCTGCGCCGCTTCGCTGGGCCACGGCTCGAGTGGTTCCAACGGCGACCGTGCTGTTGATCACCGTCAGGCGGGGCTTGAAAAGATCGATATACCGCGCAGTTTCACCGACAAAATCCTTAATCTCGAACGGGTAGCAGATATGCAAGACATCCACTGGTCCCACTGGGCCGTCGGGCGGCACGATATCCACGCCGATCGTCTTGTAATGCTTAGAGAGTAATTGGAAGAGGGGCTTGCCGACCTCTCCGAGACCAAGCACAATGACGCTGTTTTGTTCCTTCACTGCTCGCTCCTTGAAGTGCGTTGCAAATTTGTGACTGGGAATCACGAATCCGCGTGCCATTTTACGATGGGGCAGAATGGAAAACAGATCGCGCATTCAGGATGTGAGCGCATCGCACACCTCCCCGTGAGAAGCTCTAAGCGGGGTCTCATGCAGGACGCGATCGAAAAAGTAGGAAGCTGCGAACCCATCGACTCAAACGGCGAACGTAGTAATGGTACTGTCGTGCATTAAGTGGGCTCGTGCCCTTGACCTCGCTTTGGCGAAGCCCCGGAATCGATAAACACCACCTAGATTTGGAAAAACATCTCTAACGAAGGGCGCCCACAGCGGCGAATTCCTGGATCTTCTGGACGACGCGCGACTGCGCTTCGGCCTGAAGTTGCGGATACATGGGAAGCGAGAGAATCTCCAGAGCAACTCTTTCGGTGACCGGGAAGTCGCCGTTTTTGAATCCGAATGCTTTATAGGCGTCTTGCAAATGGAGAGGAATCGGATAGTGGATGCCGGTGTCAATATTGGCGTCTGCGAGGTGTTTCTGCAATCCCTCGCGGTCTGCCACTCGCACCACATACAGGTGATGGACTGGACGCGACCATGACGGGCAGTGCGGTGTGACTGCCCGATCCGCCGATGACAGCAATTGGTTGTATCGCGCCGCTGCCTCTTGGCGCTGGCGATTCCACTCCGCCAGATGGCGGAGTTTCACGCTGAGCAGGCCCGCCTGCAGAGAATCCAGCCGGCCGTTGTATCCTTCGATTTTGTGGTAATACTTCTTGGTCTGGCCGTGTTCGCGCAGCATGCGAATTTGGCGAGCCATTTCTTCGCTGTTCGTGGTAACGGCGCCGGCTTCGCCGCACGCGCCCAGGTTCTTACCGGGGTAAAAACTGAAAGCTGCGGCGTGGCCCATTGATCCCGCTTTCCGCCAGCGATTTTCCTGCTGCGAGAAATACTCGGCGCCGTGTGCTTGACACGCATCTTCCACCACAATCAAGTTGTAGCGGCGAGCTAATTCCAGGATGGGATCCATGTCCGCACACTGCCCGTAGATGTGCACTGGAACAACAGCTGTGACGGGCGCGCGATACTTTCGATGGTGGGGCTTTCCGGTCTCGCGGTCCACGTAGCATTCTCGCTCGAGATATTCACGCAGCATCGCCACGTCCATCGAGTAGGTCCGCTCATCGATGTCAACGAAGTCGGGCCTGGCGCCCGCCTGGCTGATCGCTTCGGTGGTGGCGATAAAGGTGTGCGGGACGGTGACGACGATGTCGCCGGGCTGCACGCCGGCCGCCATCAAAGCGAATCGGACGGCGTCCGTGCCGTTGGCCACGCCAACGCAGTGCTTCGCGTCGCAGAATGCCGCGAATTCGTTCTCGAAATTTTCCACCATCGGGCCGCCGACGAATCCGGCGGTCTGCAGAACCTTTTGAAAAACGGCCGTGAGCTCAGGCTCAAGCTGCTGGTGCGGAGTAATGAGATCCAAAAACGGAATCTTCTCGGTAAGGGACATTATGCGATCCTCGACTTTTCGTTAAGGTACCGCAATAGTTTCGCGGGATTTCCTGCGACGATTGCGTTCGCCGGCACATCTTTGGTCACCACGCTTCCGGCGCCGACGATCGCGTTCTCGCCGATCGTGACGTTGGCCAGGATCGTTGAACCAGATCCGATGGAGGCGCCCTTCTTTACGGTCGTCTTTTCGACTTTCCAGTCCGCTTCGGTCTGCAATTGGCCATCGGCAACCGTGGCACGCGGATAGGAATCATTGATGAACGTCACACTATGGCCCAGGAATACGCCGTCTTCGATAGTCACGCCTTCACAGATGAAGGTGTGGCTGGAGACTTTGCAGTTCTTGCCCACCGTGGCATTCTTCTGAATTTCGACGAACGCGCCGATCTTGGTGTCGTCGCCCACCGTGCAGCCGTACAAATTGATGAACTTCGACAACTTGACGTTTTCCCCGAGCTTGACGTTCGGTCCAATTGCGACGAATTCGTTCATAGTTGGATGATTTTCCCTTTCTGTTGGAGAGACTGGTCGGCGGCTTCGAGCATCCGCACGACGTGCAGGCCCGCGACGCCGTCATTGAACGGAGTTTTATCGTTCATAATGCAATCCACGAAATAAGCCGCTTCCATTTTCAGCGCCTCCACTTGTTCCACCCGCGGCGCCCACATATCCCCGGAGCGATAGCTGACCAGCAGTTGGTACACGCCGTCACCGTTCATTTGCACGCCTTTGTCGTAGACCTTCAATTTTTCGTCAGCTTCCAAATCGTTCCAAACCATCATTTTCTTCTCGCCACCGATCAAGGTCGTGCGGACCTTTACTGGTGAAAGCCAGTTGACATTGATGTGCCCAATCATGTTGTTCGGGTAATACAACGTCATGAAGGCTATGTCCGCGACGCCATTCAGATGGCGCTCGCCGGTGGCCACCACCGCTTCAGGCTTCTCCTTGATCAGATAATCCATGATGGATAGATCGTGGGGCGCCAGGTCCCACAGCACATTCACGTCGTGCTGGAACAGCCCCAGGTTCACGCGGGTCGAATCGTAATAGTAGAGCTCGCCCAACGTTCCATCGTCGATCAGTTCCTTCATGCGTTTCACGGTGCCGGTGAACAAAAACGTATGGTCCACCATGATTTTCAGGTGCTTGCGATCTGCCAGCTCGATTAGTTCTTCGGCTTGCGCCGTGGTGCAGGTGAAGGGCTTCTCGACAAACACATGTTTGCCATTTTCCAGAGCCGTCTTGGCCAGCTCGAAGTGGGTCCACACCGGCGTGACCACAGCCACGGCATCGATTTCGGGCGAAGTCAGCAGTTCGCCAAAATCGCTGGTAGTAGGCATGTCGGGAAACGCCATCCGCACCCGCTGCAGCGATTTCGGGCTCTTGTCGCATACCGCCACCACGCGTGAACGTTCCTGCCCATGAAAGTTCCGCACGATGTTCGGTCCCCAATAGCCATATCCGATCACGCCGACTTTCAGCACGTTTTCAGACGATTTGGGCCGGGTCGGAATCTTCGTCGCAGACTCGTCGCTTAGGCTAATTGCCATTTTTCTCCACCTTGAGAGTTAATGATCATGCGGAATGCAACAACATTGCTGAAGGAAGCCGGTCTAGCCAGCGGGCTGGCATTCACAGAAGCCCAGATGCTAGCCTTTCCATTTGGCAGTGGTGCCGTAACGCCTGCCAGGGCTCTTGGGGACTTGACCGGTCTAGTAGGCGCCATCGCCAGAAAAGACCGCGCGGGGCGTTTGCAGCAGGATCTTCACATCGAGCATCGGAGACCATATTCTGGAATACTTCAAATCCAGCCGGACCATGTCGTCGAACGTCGTTTTGCTTCGCCCGTGCACTTGCCACAATCCGGTAATGCCAGGCCGCGACTCGAGCAGGCGGCGCCGGTGCCAGATATCATAGGTCTCCAGCTCGTAAGGAATCGGAGGCCGAGGTCCAACCAACGACATCTTGCCTTCCAGGACATTCCAGAATTGAGGAATCTCATCGAGGCTGGTGCGCCGCATAATTCTGCCGATCCAGGTAACACGCGGATCGTTGGTGAGCTTGTAGGTTACTTTTGTTTCGGGGTTGCTATCCGCCGGCGTAGCCTTGCCGGCGATAAATTTCTTTACATATTCTTGGTGGATCGCTGCGTCCGTCGAAGCATACATCGACCGAAATTTCAGAAACTCAAACGGAATGCCGTACCGGCCAACCCGTTGTTGCCGGAAGAATATGGGGCCTGTGGAAGTGAGCTTCACCAGAACGGCCAGCAGCAAAAACACAGGTGACAAAATAATCAGCGCAATGGACGCGCCTACGAGATCCATCCCGCGCTTGATTAACAACGACAGCTTCTTGCGCTTATCTACCTCAAAAAGATCCGGGTACAGTTCGGCGTCAACGGGTTTCGCATGGCCATTACCATCCCAGCCATCAGGAAACGCGTAAAACGATATTTGAAAGTTGCTCAGCTGGCTCGTTCGAAACGCCCGTTGCAATTCCGCAGTAATCTTCGCTTCGATGATTTTTACGGCGGTGCTGACTGCGCAATCACCAAACTCAGTGAAGATTACGCCGAACACGGCATTGGCTTCGAACCATCCGGCCACGTCCGTCTCGCGAACACTGGCACCCAACACGACGGCAATCTGCTCCAGCAACGCATCCGTCTTCTTGCTTTTGATATCCTTGCTGTCGATAAGCATCAGAACCAGATGCTTGCGCGAACGTTCTGAACGCTTGCGTTCCCGGCTCAGCATTTTGCGAAAGTGTTCCTCGGAAAGGAAACTGAGCAGCGCATTCGAGCCGTTTTCGAACGGCACGGCTTGTTTCTTCGCTTCCGATTCAGCGCTGGATTTTACGCTTGACGCATCACTCACGAGAGTTCCTCTTTGGCCGGCAATTTCTACGATGATTCGCTTAGCGCGTTGTTCTCGTTACGAACTCAAACAGAAACAGGAGCGTCTTGCTCTAGAGCGTTCGACTGCTTTGACTGCCGGCGCTTGGGCGGGTCAATGGCCGCGACGAGGGCCGAATCGATTTCAACTGCAACGGAGCGCTGCAACAGCGTGACTGAAAGTACAAGGCGATGGCTGCGCCGCACTTCCGTCAAAATGCCTTCGAGACCGAGCAAAGGACCCGATTCAATCCTTACTCGGTCGCCAGTTGTCAAAAATGGCCAGGGCTGATGTGGCGCTCCCGCTGCAACGAGCGTGTGCAATGCTTGGATTTCAGATTCGTCAACGGCAACTGGGCCATTCTTGAAGCCCACAATCTGCATCACACCCGGCGTCTTTAGTATCGGCAGCCGATCTTGTGGATCGAAGCGGCAGAATAGGTAGCCAGGAAACAACGGCGCGTCAACTTCCTTGATGCGATCGGACCACCGTTTTCGCATCTTGTAGAGGGGGAGAAACCGCTCATATCCCCGTCCGCTGAGTTGCTCGGCGACCCCTGCTTCGTTCCTCGTCCGCACCTGCAGTGCAAACCAAGGAAACACGCTTGCCAGTCCGTTTTTTGAGCTGCGACCCTCAGGCTCGATTTGGTGTGCTCTCGTCATCGTAAGGATGCGCTACCGCCATGAGAGTCACATTTGGGCTCCCATGTTTCTAACTGAGTTTTGCACGACTGTTGCCACTACACCGAAGTGTTAGAGAATTCCTAAATCTATGAAGCGAAACGCCTTAAATGTGCCATTTCTTGAGAAATTGCAAGACGCCGCCGTACTGAGTCTCCTTGTTATGAACATTGCTATCCCAGAGTTGCAATTGTTTTCCTCTGTCTAAGATACTCAAACTAAAAGCATTAATTGAACATCTCACTGCTTTGCTCCATCCAGCCTGTTGCGGCGCTCTCGGCCCGGGATCACTCCTCGACCGAACGAAGCGAGGATCGAGCGGCCTTGGGTTCTACGTTGTGTCCGTAGCCGTAAGTCGAAGAATAGTAAGCCCCATACGCGTGCTGAGGACCTACCGCATTCAACACGACCCCTACCACATTTCGCCCCTGCAGTTCTTGGCAAGCTCGCTGTGCGGTCTCTGCTGGAGTCTGCCCCGCTCTAACGACGAGCAGAACTCCATCAACGAGATCGGCCAGCAGGCTGGAATCTGCAACGGGCAACAACGGCGCAGAATCTAGGATCACCCAGTCGAATACAGGCGACACGCGATCAAGCAGGGTCCTTAAGCGGCCATTGGAAAGCAGTTCACTAGGATTCGTCACTTGATTTCCGCCCGGAATGAAACAAAGGTTGCCTTCCAGGCCGTGCTGAATAATCGCCATCTCGTCCACTGCGCCCCGCAGATAATCGGTCAGGCCGGGCGATGCGGGAGCTCCCAAGGGGACATGCAGCCGGGAGCAGCGCAGGTCCGCATCAATGATCAGCGCCCGGCGGTCCGGCTGGCGCACGATTGCCTGCGCAAGATTATTGGTCACAAACGTTTTTCCTTCGGCCGGAATGGAGCTGGTGACGAGCAGTGTGCGCAAAGATTGCGCAGCGCGCATCTGGTAGAGGCGCGAACGCAGCGTGCGAAATTGTTCTGAGCCGTGCGCCGTCAGTGCAGGGTTAATGAAAACGTTCACGCTAGG
>JBAVQB010000010.1:0-262496 GCA_049693615.1 Candidatus Acidiferrales bacterium
GGCATCCGACGTGGTTTTTCTCGAGCGTGAAATATGGACATTAAACGGATACGAAGCGAAGCAGATTACGACCGCGCGCTACGCCGGGTCGAGAGGTTGTGGGATTCCCCAAAAAATTCCGCGCGAAGCGACGAGTTGGACATCCTGGCCACGCTCATCGAGGCTTACGAACGTCAGCACTACCCCATCGATCTACCCAGCCCCATCGAGGCCATCAAGTTTCGTTTGGAGCAGCAGGGCAAAGACACTCGCGCATTGATCGGAGTCATCGGCCAGCGGACACGCGTTTACGAAGTAATGCAGGGCAAGCGCCCACTTTCCCTGAATATGATTCGCAATCTCCATAAGACATTCGGCATTCCCGCCGAAGTCTTGATTCGCCCAGCGCGCCGAAGCCGCAAAGCCGCCCGTCGTCTCCCGGTTGCGAAGCTCGCCCGAACGCGCATCCGAAAGTCAGCCTAACGTCTCGCTACCCCACAAAACTCCGGGCCGTCCGCGTAAGCCTCATTTCCAGACCTCACATTGTTCCCAAATTGGTACGCGTTCTAAAAGTCCACCGCCTCGTACCCTTGTATTTGAACTTTTAACTTCCTATCATCACCGCGATGAAAATTTGGTTTAGGATCGGAGCCGGACAAGACGGACCTCCGCAGCCGGGGAACCACCCGGGTGCCGGGGCCAAATGGCGCCTACTAGCAGCGCAGTCTGCCGGCCCGAGAACAATCCCCGCGATAAGAGAGCTCCTTGGAATTCGACGGTTTTCTCGAACTGATTTAACAATTTCTACCCGGTTCTGCTCAAAAAGTAGAAGTTGCGGAAAACAAACCATTAAACCCTTTCTACCCGGGGCCAGAACGCCCATTAGACATTTTCAGTTTTTTGCTTATTCCGTCGCGCAACGGAGCGGTTTTTACAAGTGGTCTAGACCACTTCTACTCGACAGTGACACACCAGCAGAATTCGCTGCAACCTACAGAAAACAAACGACGGAGAAATTTCTAGTCGACACCAGAACACACATTAAGGATTTCAGTTTTTCGCACAATTCCATCGCGCAACCTGTGCCGGGTGCCAGGTCCTTCGCGGTTTTCGAAGGGCCTGTCTCATGCCGTCAACCTTCGCCGCTCCAGCGCGCGACCCGCCAAAAAACGCTCCGCAAGCGCCGCTTCACAGCGGCTACTCCCTTCCTGTATTCTGCTGAGCCTATGCTGGATCTGGGCTACGTACGGGAGCACCTCGACGCCATCGAAAAAATGGCGCGCGACCGCGGCATCGCTCTGGACCTTGCGCCCTTTCGCGAGATTGACACCGAGCGCCGCCAGCTGATCACCTCCGCCGAGCGCCTGAAGGCCGAGCGCAACCGCGCCAGCGAGGAAATCGCGCGAAAGAAACGAGCCGGCGAAGACGCCTCGCAGCTTCTGGCGCTGATGAAAGAAGTTTCCGAGCGCCTGAAGCGCGACGACGAACGTATCAACGAGCTGGACGACCGCCTGAAACAATTTCTGCTGACCATCCCGAACATTCCGCACGCGAGCGTCCCGGTAGGAAAAAGCGCCGCCGATAACGTGGAAGTAAGACGCTGGGGCCTGCCGCCAAAATTTGATTTCAAGCCGCGCCCGCACTGGGAAATTGGCGAAGGCGCCGGTATCTTGGATTTTCAATCAGCGGTAAAAATTGCCGGCTCGCGATTCGCGGTTTACAAAGGACTGGGCGCGCGCCTGGAACGAGCTCTCGCGAATTTCTTTCTCGACGTGCACACCCGCGAACACGGCTACACAGAAATTCTTCCGCCGTTTCTGGTGAACACGGCTTCGCTCACCGGCGTAGGCCAACTGCCAAAGTTCGCCGCCGACATGTTTCACGTGGAAAACACGGACTTGTGGCTCACGCCTACATCCGAAGCGGAACTCACCAGCCTGCACCGCGACGAAACGCTCGACGCCGACACATTGCCCATCAAACTCTGCGCCTGGACCGCTTGCTTCCGCTCCGAAGCCGGCGCCGCGGGAAAAGATACGCGCGGCTTGAAACGCCAGCACCAATTTCAAAAAGTGGAAATGTTCAAATTCACGCGCCCGGACCAAAGCTATGAAGAACACGAAGCCCTGGTGCAGGATGCGGAATCAATCCTGCGGCGTCTCGGCTTGCACTATCGCGTGATGCTGCTCTGCACCGCGGACATGGGCTTCGCCGCCGCCAAAACCTACGACATCGAAGTCTGGCTCCCCTCCGCCGGCGAGTTCATGGAAATTTCTTCCTGCTCCAACACCGAAGCGTTCCAGGCGCGCCGCTCCGGCATCCGCTTCAAGGGAAAAACAGGCAAAAGCGAATTCGTGCACACGCTGAACGGCTCCGGCCTCGCCGTTGGACGCACATGGATCGCCCTGGTGGAAAATTTTCAGCAAGCCGACGGCTCAATCCTCATCCCCGAAGCTTTGTGCCCCTACATGGGGGTGAATCGCATCCCGTCGCTGAAGGAATGAAATCGCCGGTTTTCGTAGCGCCGGCGTCTCGCCGGCTCTGTGGTGCCGCTTTCGCGTTTGTTGAGGAAAAATTAGGAGACTGGCCCGACGAGTACCATCGGCCCGGTAGGTTGCGGCATGCCGCCTTCAGGCTCGAGCGTCACAGCGAACGCTTTCGCCGGCATTCCCTTCGGCAGTTTCATCATCCACGGATTAATCGGCCCGCCCTCAATCACGCCGGCGCTGACGGGCTTGCCCTCCATGGGGACCAGCCACAACTGGTAACTCTTGTTCGCCGGCGCAGGTTCCACCCACCCGTCGCACATGGCCATGCCCATTTTCGAGTTGTACATCACGCGCACGTCGCCCTTGGGCATCCCAGGTTGCTGAGCAAGCGCGACGGAAACGGTGTCCTTCGATTCCAAGAGCGCTTGCGCGTGGCGAGCTTCATCCAGCTGCTTTTGTTGGTGCTGCAGCGTGGATTGTTCCTGCGCCAACTCGCGGCTGAGCCGTTCGTTTTCTGTGCGAAGACGAGCCGACACAAAAAGAAGCAAAATGCAAGCCGGCACAAGCAACGCAGCCCACCATCGCCCGAAGAATCCGCCAGCGCGTTCCGGCTCGCGTTGCGCATGCTTCGCTTCCTCGCTCCCGGTCGACGCGTGAACCTGGCGCATCAGCCGCTCTCGCACTGCCGCAGACGGCTCCACGCGAGGCGCGGAGAAAGCAAGCAGAGTTATTCGGCCGCGCGCTTCCGCCAGCTTCTTCGCGCACTCGGCGCACTCGGGCACGTGCGATTCGATCGCTGCCTTCTCTTCACCTTCCAGAACGCCCAGGGCGTAGAGGTCGAAGTCTTCCGGCCGGGTTGGATGTCCGTTCATGACAGTAAAGCCCGTTTCAAACTTTCCACTGCGGTGCGAATCCGCGTTTTCACCGTGCCGAGCGGATCGCCCGTCCTGCTGGCGATCTCGGTGTGGGTGAATCCTTCAAAATATGCCAACTCGATCGCGGCGCGCTGCTCCGCGGAAAGATTTTCCAACGCGCCTTTCACGCGCCCGAGCAATTGCTGCTGCGTTATCGCACTTTCCAAATTTACCGGCACGATGACGGTTGTCTCCAGCAGTTCTTCGCCGTCGCTGGGATTGCGCCGCCGGAGGCGCGATATGGCCCGGTTGCGCGCAATCACGGTGAGCCATCCCGGCAACGAACCGCGCGCCGGATCAAATTGCGCGGCATTCAGCCACAACTGAAAGAAAACATCCTGCAAAATTTCCTCGGACGCCTGCGTATCGCGGAGAATGCGGTTCAGAAGCGAGGACAGCAGAGAAGCGTAGCGGTCGTATAGCGCGGCAAGCGCCGACTCGTCCCGCTGGACGATCTTCTGAATGAGCGCCGCGTCCGAGGCCCTCAACTCTGTTCCCGTTTGACCGCTCACCAGATTCTGGCGACTCCATTATCTAAAGTACGCGCGAGACAGCTCTCCGGATGTATCAGAAGAATTCTAAACTGCAGACTGCCGAGGACTTCGGTGCGCAGCCGAAATCCGATTCCAAGCGCCGCGCGCAGAGTAGCTTGCAAGAGCTAGGGCGTCAATCCAGTATTTCCGCGGAACCGGTTCCTGCGCCAAAAGGTGAAGCCACAGCTCGCTATTCAACGAATAAGCATTGTGAATACAGCAAGTTACGAGGCTATGGCCTTTGAATTATGCAGGGGAAACGAGGATGGGGGCTTGCCTAACTTCCTCTTTTGTCAGTGGTTTCCATTGACATCCTTGGCGGCTTGGCTAAACTTCGACTCGCGTAAGACTTACGGACCCAACCAAATTGATGACGTCCGACCGGCGAACGCAACGCGGTTCGCTGCGTCAGGAAAGTACGACAGGAAGGAACGCTCGATGGCCACCGTCGCCAAAGCCGCACCGCAGCCGATTCCGCGCATTGCACCGCGCGAGGATTTGAACCCGTATCGCATCGCGCAAATTCAGTTCGATATCGCCGCCGAATATTTGAAACTCGATCCAGGCCTGCGCCAGATCTTACGAACGCCAAAACGAATCCTGGAAGTGTCCGTGCCCACCAAGATGGACAATGGGCAGATCAAAGTTTTCACCGGATTTCGCGTGCAGCACAATATCGCGCGCGGCCCGGCGAAAGGCGGCATCCGGTATCATCCGGCGGTAACTTTGGACGAAGTGAAAGCGCTGGCCACCTGGATGACCTGGAAAACGGCTACCGTGAATATTCCCTACGGCGGTGGCAAGGGCGGCGTGATTTGCGATCCGAAGCGCATGAGCAAGTCCGAGCTCGAACGCATGACGCGCCGATTCGCTTCTGAAATTTTCCCAATCATCGGACCCGATCAGGATATTCCCGCGCCGGATGTTTACACCGATTCGCAGACGATGGCGTGGATCATGGACACCTACTCCATGACGAAAGGGCGCACGGCACTCGGCGTGGTTACCGGCAAACCCATTTCGATCGGCGGGTCGGAAGGACGCAACGAAGCCACCGCACGCGGCTGCCTGGTTACCGTGGAAGAGGCTTGCAAGGTCAAGAAAATGCCTCTGCGCGGCGCGAGTGTGGCGATCCAGGGTTTCGGAAACGCAGGATCGATCGCTGCGCGTCTATTCGCGGAAAAGAAGGCGCGGGTGATCGCCATCAGTGATTCTCGCGGCGGCGTTTTTAATTCCCGCGGAATCGATCCGTTAAAAGCGGCGCGTTACAAAGAACGTTCCGGAACCGTTGTGGGCATGCCCGGCACATCGCGCATTTCAAACGACGATTTGCTGACCATGAAATGCGATATTTTAATTCCCGCCGCGCTGGAAAACGTGATCACGCTGAATAACGCGGACCAAATCAAAGCAAAAATCGTCGCCGAAGCGGCCAACGGCCCGACCACCCCTCACGCGGACGAAGTTCTGGCGCGCAAGGGCATCACCATGATTCCGGATATTCTGGCGAATGCCGGCGGCGTTACGGTGAGTTACTTTGAATGGGTGCAGGACTTGCAGAGTTTCTTCTGGTCCGAAAGCGAAGTGAACGCGAAGCTTGAAATGGTGATGCGCCGCGCATTTCACGAAGTGCACGAGACGGCGCGCAAGCATCGCACGCACATGCGAACCGGCGCTTACGTTCTTGCGGTCGGCCGCGTGGCGGACGCCACGCTCGTTCGCGGACTCTTTCCATAATTTTCGCGTCCGAACCTGTTGTTCCAATCAGCCATCAACTGAAACCTCGTTGAAAAAATTTCCTCTTGCGCAGCGAGTAAGAACACGCGTACATTTTTGCTTAGCCGGTGCGCTCATGCGAAAAAGGGCAGCGCCGGCATATTTGTCTGCGTAACTTGCGCAAGGAAGTTGAGAATTGAACAACCACACGAAGTACACTCCACCGATTCTTCTAACCATTGCCGGGTTTGATCCATCCTGCGGCGCGGGCGTGGCTGCGGACCTGAAAACTTTTGCCGCGCATAACTGCTACGGTGTAGCGGCGGTCACCGCTCTTACGGTGCAATCCACACAAGGCGTGATATCGGTGCATCCAACGCCATCGGCCACTCTGCGCGCACAACTCGACGCGCTGGTCGACGATGTGGCGATTGCGGGCGTCAAAATCGGCATGCTCACGAATCGCGGCAATGCATGCGCCGTCACCGAATTTCTCGATAAACATAAATTTCAACACGTTGTGCTGGATCCGGTTTTTCGTCCCACTGCGGGCAACGCCGAACTGTTGGACACATCCGGATTGAAATTCGTGCGTGACGAGTTGCTGAAACGCGTGAGCCTGATCACTCCCAACCTGCCCGAAGCCGAATTTCTTACCGGCATGGAAGTAAAAGATGTGGCCGCAATGAAAACGGCCGGCCAGAAGCTGATCGAGATGGGCGCGCGCGCCGTGGTTGTGACAGGCGGCCATCTGGATAAGCCGATCGACGTCTTCTGTATTGGAACGGAAGTAGAAACCTTTGCAGGCGATCACGTGAAGAGTCCCAACACCCACGGATCAGGATGCACTTTTTCCTCCGCAATTCTGGCGCAACTAGCCGGCGGGCTGCAGATCCGAGAGGCTGTGATCTTGGCGAAGGCCTACGTTACCAAGGCGATTGAGAAGTCGTATCAAATCGGCAAAGGCGCAGGCCCGCTGAATCAGCTTTTCCGCTTTCATCAGGAACAGCCCTTGCGCGGCGTCCACGAAGTTCCCCAGCACGGCATGCATCCCGCCGCAGAACCAGCCGCACACTAAAACCGGGCGAAGAAGCGGACGTTAGACCCTGCTGCCTGAACGAATCACTTGTGATATCGTTCAGCCCTGCATTCTCTGCGGCTTGGCCCTGTTGGCCCAAGCAATGTGTATTACCGCAGTGAAGTGAGGCATGCGCAGTGAGCGCTCCGGATCAGACCGCACCATTCCAACAGGAACCGCAAGCGGCCCGCTGGAGTCTCACCACCCGCATAGCCTTTCGGTTTTGCTTTGTGTATTTCGGTTTGTATTGTCTCACGACGCAGATATTGGGGTCGATGTTTACCAACCCCGAAATCGATGTCCCGGACCCTTCCACGCTCTGGCCCATGCGGCAAATTATTTTCTGGACGGCCGCCCATATTTTCCGCGTGGCGCGTCCGCTGGTTTACACCGGCAGCGGGAGCGGTGATAAAACGTTCGACTGGGTAGCAGCGTTCTGCCTGCTGATCTTTGCGTTACTGACAACATTGTTCTGGTCTCTTCTGGATCGAGGGCGAGAGAATTACGTTACTCTCCACAAATGGTTTCGGGTCGGCATTCGCTTTGCGCTCGTTTCGCAGATGTTCTCTTACGGATTGGCTAAAGCCGTTCCGCTACAGATGCCTTTCCCTTTCCTCACTAAATTAGTGGAGCCATTCGGCAATTTCTCGCCGATGGGCGTCTTGTGGTCTTCCGTAGGCGCTGCACCGGCGTACGAAATTTTCGCCGGGTGCGCGGAACTACTGGCTGGAATTCTGCTCATCTTTCCTCGGACCACGCTGCCAGGAGCGCTGGTGTGCTTGATTGACTCAGCATACATCTTCACGCTCAACATGACGTACGATGTGCCGGTAAAACTCTTCGCATTTCATTTGATTTTGATGTCCTTGTTCCTGCTTGTGCCTGAGTTTTCGCGTCTGGTTGACTTCTTTCTATTGAATCGCGCGGCCGAGCCCTCGGCGCAGCCCGCACTGTTCCGCACACGCCGCGCCAACCGCATCGCTCTTGCCGTGCAGATCGTAATCGGAATGTGGCTTGTTGGGATAAACGCTTATGGCAGCTGGAGCGAGTGGCATACTTTCGGCGCGGGGCGTCCCAAGTCAGCACTCTACGGAATATGGAGCGTGGAGCAGCTCTCCATCGACGGGCAAACTCGCTCGCCGCTTCTAACCGATTACGATCGCTGGCGGCGCGTGATATTTGATTTTCCTGAACGGGTGAGCTTTCAGCGCATGGACGATTCCTACGCCGGTTATGGCGCCTCAATCAACGCGAACGACAAGACGCTTGCGCTCACGAAGGGCGATGACAAAAACTGGAAGGCGGACTTTCACTTCCAGCGCGCGGCGCAAGAGCAATTGACCATGGACGGCAACATGGACGGGCGCGCGATTCACATGCAGCTCCAACTGGTCGACCGCAATAAGTTTTTGCTTGTCAGCCGCGGATTCCACTGGATTCAGGAATATCCTTACAATCGCTAGATGCCTGTGAGCTCGCACTTCAGTGAAATCCTCAAGTGACTCGCAAAGCTAGCGTTATCGGCGCCGGGCCCAATGGTCTTGCTGCGGCCATCGCTTTAGCTCAGATGGGATGGAAGGTAAATGTTTTTGAGGCGGAGCCTCAGCCCGGAGGCGCCGCACGAACGCTCCAGCTGACCTTGCCCGGTTTCCTGCATGACTTTGGATCGGCGGTGTATCCATTCGCTGCCGGGTCGCCATTTTTCTCAACCCTGCCATTGTCGAATCACGGACTCGAATGGATTCACTCGCCCTGTCCACTGGCGCATCCCTTCGACGACGGCACCGCGATTACGCTGGAGCGCGATCTGCGCGACGCTGAATCTGCGCTGGGTGGTGATGGCAGAGCCTGGCGCAGACTCCTGCAACCGTTTGTCGAACACTGGTCCGCTCTGTCGTCCGAAGTGCTTCAACCCGTTCACCTGCTCTCTCGACATCCCTTCTTGCTCGCACGATTCGGGCTGGTTGCTTTTCTTCCCGCGAAAACGCTCTCTCGCATTTGCTTTCGCCTGGAACGCACCAAGGCGCTCTTTGCCGGTCTAGCAGCCCATTCCTTCCTGAGTCTGGATGAGCCATTGAGCGGAGCGTTTGGGGTTTTGTTAGGAGCTGCAGCACACGCAGTCGGATGGCCGATTCCTCGCGGGGGCGCTCGGTCTCTCACCGATGCGTTGTGTGGCTGCTTTGCTGACCTTGGCGGCGAAATTAAAACTTCATCGCGCGTCGATAGGCTTGCGTCCCTCCCAACCCGCGACATTACCTTATGCGATGTTACCCCGCGTCAGTTGGCGCAGATCGCAGCGAATCAATTGTCGCCGGCCTACTTACGGCGATTAGGAAAATACCGATACGGTCCGGGAGCCTTCAAAGTCGATTACGCTTTGCGGAGCCAGATTCCCTGGAAAGCAAGCCAGTGCCTTCGTGCCGCGACCGTACACCTGGGCGGAAACGCCGACGAGATTGCCGCCTCCGAATCAGCCATGCGGCATGGCCGCCATTCGGAACGGCCCTTTGTCCTGCTCGCTCAGCCGAGTCTGTTCGATCCCACAAGGGCTCCGGCGGGGCAGCACACCGCTTGGGCCTATTGCCATGTCCCGAACGGTTCTCAACTTGACATGCTAGAGATTCTCGAGGCCCAAATCGAGCGCTTCGCTCCGGGTTTCCGCGATTGTATCTTGGCGCGCCGCGTTTTTTCTCCTGCTGCGCTCGAAAAAATGGACTCCAATCTAATCGGCGGGGATATTTCCGGTGGTACGATGGACCTCCGGCAGTTTTTTTTCCGGCCGACCTGGCGCGGATACGCGACATCGGCTAAGGACATATATCTCTGTTCGTCATCCACACCGCCGGGCGGGGGAGTACACGGAATGTGTGGGTACCATGCGGCGCGGTTAGCGATGTCGCGCTTGAGACTCTAAGAAACGTAGCGATCAGAGACTGCCGCACTACACTAGTCTTCTCTTGCGACTTAAAAGGTCTTGCTGGAGTTTCCTCGCGGAATTATTATCGCTAACCAAATTCTATGACGAGGTGAAACGTGAAGCGATTCGCGGGAATGATGTTAGTAGCGATCGGGATCTCGCTTGGCGCGCAAATCGCCGGTGCGCAGGAATGGTCGCAGCCTTGGGCTCGGGCGCGGATTGAAAAATCACCGCGCCATAGCGAGTGGGTTACGGTAAAACACGATGGCCGAAGCGTGGACACACTTGTCGTTTACCCGGAATCGAAAGACAAGCGGCCCGTAGTGCTGGTGATTCACGAAATCTTCGGATTGAGCGATTGGGCGCAGGAACTTGCGGACGAAGTCGCCGCAGCCGGATACATCGCGGTAGCTCCGGACCTTTTGAGCGGCATGGCGCCAAACGGCGGTCGCACGAAGGATTTTCCCACCGGAGTTACCGAAGCGATCAGCAAGCTGAATCCCGACCAGATAACCGCCGACCTGAATGCCGCCGCGGATTACGGCCTGAAGCTACCCGCGTCTAACGGAAAATTGTTCGTCGCGGGATTCTGTTGGGGTGGCGGACAAACTTTCCGGTTCGCCACAAATCGCGCGGATCTTGCCGCGGCATTCGTTTTTTACGGCCCGCCGCCGGCTGCGGACGCGATGTCGCGCATTAAGGCGCCTATCTACGGATTCTACGCCGGGGACGACGCACGCATCGGCGCGACCATTCCGGACACCATCGCCGCGATGAAGGCTGCCGGAAAAACGTACGACCCGGTCACCTATGAGGGCGCCGGACACGGCTTCATGCGCGCCGGCGAAGCTCCTGATGCGACGGAAGCTAACAAGAAAGCCCGTGATGAATCTTGGACACGTTGGAAAATCCTGCTGGCGAAGTAACTTTTTATCCGCGGCGATAAACAATCTTGCCGGCGACGATGGTGGCCATGGGCGCTCCGCGAAACTCGCGGCCGTCGAACGGAGTGTTGCGGGATTTGCTCGGTGATTCGGATGTCCGATACGTCCATACCTGGTCAGTCGAAAAAATGGTTATGTCCGCCGGCTCATCGGCTGCGATTTTTCGTTCAATGCCCAGCACACGCGCCGGACCGGTGGTAAACAGCTCAACCAAACGCATCAGCGAAATTTTCCCGGGCCGCACGAGTTCGCTCAATGCGAGAGCGAGGGCGGTTTCGAAACCGATAATCCCAAAAGGTGCGCGGTCGAATTCAACGTCCTTGCTGGAAGGATGATGCGGGGCGTGGTCGGTGGCGATGGCGTCCACGGAACCGTCAGCGAGGCCTTCGATCAGCCCGGCGCGATCTTCGCGAGAGGCCAGCGGCGGATTCATTTTGTAATGCGAATCGTAGCGCACGTCTTCATCAATGAGCGTGAAGTGGTGGGGCGTGACTTCGCAGGTGACCTGCAGACCTTGCTGTTTTGCCGCGCGAACATATTCGAGCGAAGCGCGAGCGGACATATGAGCGATGTGCAGGCGCGCGCCGGTAAGAGTGACAACTTCCACATCTCGTCCCACACAAATTGATTCCGATTGCGCGGGGATGCCTTTCAGGCCCAAGCGAATGGAACGAGGGCCTTCGCGCATCACGCCGCCGGCGAATAAGGAAGGATCTTCACAGTGGTCGATCACTGGCAGATCGAGAGCGCGGCAATAGTCCATTACCTGGCGCATCAGGCGAGCGGTTGCCACCGGTTTTCCGTCGTCGCTGACGGCAACGATGCCCGCCTCTTGCATCGCCGCGATTTCGGAAAGCGCTTCGCCCTTGCTGCCGACCGAAGCGGCGCCGATAGGCCACACTCGCACCGCGCCGGCTGCGGCAGCGCGTTCCACAATTCCGCGCGTAACCGAGGCGTTGTCATTTACAGGTTGCGTGTTCGGCATGGTGCACACGGCGGTAAAGCCGCCGCGCGCAGCCGCACGTGTGCCGGTTTCGATCGTTTCGGAAAGTTCCTGGCCCGGCTCGCGCAAGTGGCAATGCAAATCGATAAAGCCGGGCGCGACAATCATTCCGGCCGCATCGAAAATTTCGATGTGCGAAGCTGTGAGATCCGGACCTATTCTCAAAATTCGCGGGCCGTCGACAAGGATATCGAGCGTTGCGTCGGTGCTGCTTGAAGGGTCCAGAACCCGGCCATTTTTGATCAGCAGCATTATTTGTCCTTGCCTGCCACTCCGGGCGCGCTAGAAGATTCCGACGCCGCGCCGCCCACTAGATGGTAAAGAAGAGCCATGCGAATCGCCAGGCCGTTGGTCACTTGTTCGAGAACGCAGGACTGCGGCCCGTCGGCAACGCTTGGATCGATTTCCAGTCCGCGAATCATGGGCCCAGGGTGCAAAACGAGCGCGCCTTTTCCCGCAAGTCGCAATCGCTCGGGAGTGAGCTGAAATTGCAAAATATATTCTTCGGGCGCGAGCGCAGGCTCGTGGAGGCGCTCGGTCTGAACGCGTAGCACAATAATCACATCGGCGCCGTCGAGCGCTTCATCGATGTGCGATACGCGGCGGATGTTTGGTGCAAGCGATTCCAACTCGCGCGGCACCCACATGGCCGGGCCGCACAAAATGATGTGTGCGCCAAATCTGCTGAGCAGATGAATGTTCGAACGGGCGACGCGACTGTGCAGGATGTCGCCAAGAATTGTGACATGCAATCCGTCGAGCGTATTTTTGCGATCGCGAATCGTCAGAGCGTCGAGCAGAGCTTGGGTGGGATGCTCGTGTGTTCCGTCTCCCGCGTTGACAACCGGGATGCCCAGGCGCTGGGCTATGAATTCCGGCGCGCCCGAAGAGCTGTGCCGAATCACGATGCCGTCGGGGCGCATGGCTTCGAGCGTCCATACGGTGTCGAGCAACGACTCCCCTTTTTTCAAACTGGAAGACTCGGCCTGCAGGTTCATGGTGTCGGCGCCGAGCCGGGCAGCCGCAGTGGCAAAACTGATTCGCGTGCGCGTGGAATTTTCGAAAAATGCCAGTGCGACCGTCTTGCCGCGTAAGGTGGCCAATTTTTTAAGCGGATGACGATGGAATTCCTGGAAAGGCTTCGCTTGATCCAGAATAAAAGAAATTTGCTCGCGGGTGAGGTCTTCGATTCCAAGCAGGTGTTGCAGGCGCTGCAGCACGTTTTCCCTTTACTGCCGTTTTCTCCGGGCCTCCCAAAGGATTGCCGGGTTTTTCAAGAAACGCGGTCCACGAGCATCACACGCTCTTCGTCGTCAATTTCCATCAAGCGGACTTCGACGATCTCCGTATCGCTGGTCTCCACCGTGCGGCCAACAAAAGATGCCTCGATCGGCAGTTCGCGGTGCCCTCGATCGATCAGAACGCAAAGCCGGATGCGTTTGGGGCGGCCAAGGTCGAAGAGGCCGTTCATCGCCGCCCGTATGGTGCGGCCGGTATACAGCACGTCGTCAACGATCACCAAATCCCGGTCATCCACCGGGAAATCTATTTCGTTGGAGTGAAAGACCGCTTGCGGACCGACCGTCGAGAGGTCGTCGCGGTAGAGCGTTATATCAAGGGTTCCGACTGGAACTTTGACGCCGGAGGAGCCGAAGATGGTTTTCGCCAACCGCTGAGATAAGGGGACGCCACGGCGCCGCACGCCGATCAGGGCCAAATCTTTCGTTCCACCGCTCTTTTCCACAATTTCATGGGCCAATCGCTGGAGAGTGCGGCTGATTTCCTCCGCAGAAAGCAATTGTCTTTTTTCTACGACGCGCATTCTGGCACGTCATCCTAACATAGACCGCGGAAGGTTCGCAGCCGGGGAATGAAGTCGGCGGAGGCCCAAAAACCTGGCGTCCGCTGGAATGTACAGGGCCTAAGTGCTAGACTAGCGGCCGTGAATGCGCCGCAGCCGGCACGCATGTCCCCACGGCCCGCGGAAGTTGACCTCCGAGTCAGCGTCGGTACCCTTCATCTTCAAAACCCGATCATCGCCGCCAGCGGTACCTTCGGCTACGGAATCGAATTTGCGTCTCTAGTTGATTTGAGCCGGCTGGGCGGGATGGTCGTGAAGGGCCTTTCGCTCGAACCTATGGCCGGTGCGCCGCCACCTCGGATCTGTGAAACATCGAGCGGGATGGTAAATGCGATCGGATTGCAGAATATCGGCGTACGAGCTTTCGTGGCCGAAAAGCTGCCCCAGTTGCGACGCCATAACGCTACCGTACTGGCGAACGTGTTCGGGTGCACCATCGCCGACTATGTAGAGGTGATCCAGGTTCTGGAGAACGCTGAGGGGGTCGCGGCATACGAGCTAAACATCTCCTGTCCCAACGTGGAACATGGCGGAGCTGAGTTCGGGGTTGATCCAGTACTAACATCCGAAGTTGTCCAGGCCGCCCGGAAAGTGTCCCGCAGACCCCTTTGGGTGAAGCTATCCCCCAATGTTAATAGGATTGGACTTACGGCTAGCGCGGCTGAATCGAGCGGAGCAGACGCTCTGGTAATCGCGAATACCTACCCAGCATTGTGTATAGATGCACACAGCCGGAGGTCCCGCCTCGGTAGTACGACGGGTGGGTTGTCTGGTCCGGCCATAAAACCTATAACTATGAGACTGGTTTACGAGGCGAGTAAGGTAACAAATATCCCGATTATAGGGCTCGGCGGTATTGAGAGCCCGGCAGATATAGTCGAGTATATGCTCGCGGGTGCGTCAGCGGTGGAAGTAGGCACTGCTAGCTTCGTGGACCCGAGGGCCGCTGAAAAGCTGGTGACCGGATTAGAAAGGTGGTGCGAAGAGAATAGAGTCCCTGAAATCAGCAAGTTACGAGGCGGTATCGAGGTTGTTGGAACAGACTCTAGATAGTACAATTTACTGATTCAACTAAGGTTAGGAGATCATGAAAGCAAAAATTTCTGTAGTGTTCGAATCGGTGTTTTTAGGATTGGGTCTGCTTGCGTTTACCCCGTCGGTGAACCCCACAACTGCCGGAAAGCCAAGCAACCCGTCCCAAGTACCCGCCTATGCAAAGAGAGCATCTTCTGGCAAATCTGATAGTCCCAAACCGCTGGCGGTCTGGGAATGCACGACCAGTTGGTACGGCGAAGATTTCGATGGCCAGCCGACCGCTACCGGCGAGAAGTACGACATGTACGGCGAGACCGCCGCTCATCCCACCCTCCCTCTAGGTTCCATAGTACGAGTCGTGAACCCGCGTAACCATCGTAGCCAAATCGTTCGCATCAACGATCGCGGACCGTATGTTGAAGGGCGCGAATTGGACGTTTCCTACGAGGTAGCTCGTAGGTTAGGATTTGACCAGCGCGGGCTTGCAAAAGTTCGGCTCGAGCTGCTCAAGGTGCCTACACGGCCGGAACCGACCCATCACGAAGACTAATCGTCGCCCTGGATGTCGATAATCTCCAGGCTGCCTCCGCTTTGACACGGGAGCTTCGCGGAGCCGTGGGGCTCTTCAAAGTCGGCAGCCAACTCTTCACAGCCGAAGGTCCGCGAGCCGTGGAAAAGCTCGCGGAAACAGGCGCCCAAATTTTCCTGGACCTGAAATTCCACGACATCCCCAATACCGTGGCAAAGGCCGTTTCGGGCGCGGTCAAGCTTCCGCGTGTACGTCTGCTCACGTTGCATGCATCCGGCGGCACCGCCGTAATGCAGGCCGCACGCGAAGCTGCCGGGAACCGAAAAGACCGGCCGAGACTGCTGGCCGTCACAGTCTTAACGAGCTTCGATCGAGCGACCCTTAGGGAAATTGGTATGTCGGGTCCAATCGAAAGCCGCGCGGTCGCTCTAGCTCGCTTGGCCAAGAGAGCTGGAATGGACGGCGCGGTTTGTTCCGCGCACGAAGCACACGCGATTCGGCGCGCTTGCGGGCCGAAGTTCATCATACTGATTCCTGGAGTCCGCCCGAGCAAAGGCGTTGCGAACGACCAGTCGAGGATCGCTACCCCAGCAGAAGCTGTTCGGGCGGGAGCGGACTATTTGGTAGTCGGGCGACCGATCACAGCCGCGCCGAATCCGAAATCTGCCGTGTTGGACATCGTTGCCGAGATGAAGTCCGCTTTACGCCAAGCCCGCTAAAGTTTTTCTTTCCCGTTTTCCTGCTATTGACAAAATAACCCTATCGGTACAACTTCTCTGCCGGATATTCACTTGGTGAAGGGAGCTTTTCAAATGCGAATTGTATTGAAGGCGGCGGCACTAATGGCGTGCATGGCGCTGGCGTTTGTGCCAACGATTAAAGCGCAGGAGATTGGCGCTCCTCCCGTACCTCCCAAAGCACAAACGGTTGAAGTCACTCCCACAAATATTCAGGCACACGTCGGCGACAAAGTTCAATTCAGCGCCGTCGCGAAGGATGCTGCCGGAAACGCGCTGCCCGCGAAGCCCATGATCTGGTTCGCTGCGCCGTTTGACGTGGCGGGCGCCGATAAAGAAGGCGTGGTGGTGTTTCATGAGCCAGGCGAAGTAACGGTGGGCGCGGTCGTGGCAGGCAAGCCTGGTTTTGCACATGTGACCGTTGTTGCGCCGCCCGTTGCGAAAATTGAAATCGCCCCTGTAAATCAGGCCCTCCTGGTTGGCAGCACCATCGTGCTTTCGGCGACAGCGCGTTCTTCGAACGGCGATCCACGCGCGGACACGCCGATTCATTGGACCTCGAAATCGCCCGCTGTTGCCCAGGTAGATGAATCGGGCATGGTGACAGCCGAGTCCGCGGGCAATGCGACGCTCGTTGCAACTGCGGGCTCAGCGAGTGCCGATGTAAGGGTGCGAGTGGTTGCGGACACTATTCGAAAAATTGGAATCGAGCCGGAAACTGCGAACGCCAAAACGGGCGATGTAGTCCATTTCACAGCCACAACGCAGGGTGCAAAGAGCGCACCAATAAAAGACATTTTCGCAAGTTGGACTGTTGGCGGACCCGATGCCACGATTTATCCTGACGGCGCATTTGTGGCCACGCTCCCGGGTACCTACAAAGTGATGGCGTCTGTAGGTTCGCATGCTGCGGTGGCATCGATCACCGTGGCGCCGCGAAATGCCGAGCGCGAGATCGACGTGGTGGCTCATATTCCGTTAAAAGCTGCCGACGGGTCCGCAATTCAAACTACCGAAGAATGGATTATGGGCAATCATCTCTACATCGCGTCGCTCGGCGACAAAATCTATGACTATGACATCAGCGATCCCTCAAAACCGAAAGCGCTCGACTCTCTGAAAGCTGATGCGCGGCTAATTAACGACGTCAGCACCACTCCCGACGAAAAAGTGGGAGTCTTCACGCGAGAGGGAGCATCCACTCGCAAAAACGGAATTGTGCTTTTTGATCCCTCCGACCCGGCGCACTTGAAAGTTCTGTCCGAATACACCGAGACGGTGACCGGAGGCGTGCACAGCGCGTTCATCAACACGCACTACGTATACATCACGGACGACGCAACCGGCTCGTTGCGTGTGATCGATTTTCAGGATCCGCAACATCCCAAAGAAGTGGCGCGCTGGCAGGTGGAAAATGCGACGGCCGCGACCATCGCCGGTCCCATGGGCCCCATGTCGAGCGGGCGCTACCTTCACGATTTGTACGTGAAAGACGGCCTCGCCTATCTGGCCTACTGGCGCGACGGCCTGATTATCCTCGACGTTGGCAATGGCATGAAAGGCGGTAGTCCGGAGCACCCCCAGCTTGTCTCGCAGTACAAATTCAATCATTACGAACTTTATGGCAACGGCTGGTTGGCCGGAACACACACCACATTTCGCTATAAGAATTATGTTTTTGTCGGCGACGAAGTTTTCCCCGCGCAGTTCGATATCGACAGCAAAGAACGCATCCCCGTTCGCGGAATTTGCCACGTAATGGACATCACCGATATCGAGCATCCGCGCGAAGTGGCGACTTACGAGGTGCCCGAGGGCGGCATCCATAATTTCTGGGCTGACAACGACATGTTGTTCATCGGGGACTATGCCGGAGGCGGACGCGTGCTCGACATTTCCGGCGAGCTGCGCGGAGATCTTTACCAGCAAGCACGCGAAATCGCTCGCATATGGACCGGTGACCCCGCCGGCTATCGCGCTAATTTGCCGTTTTCCTGGGGCGCGCAGCCCGCGAATGGTTTGATTTATTACAACGACATCAACACTGGAATCTGGATCGCAAAACTGGGCAAGCCGCGGTTCAAAGGCTCTACCACCGCGCCGCCGCTTCAGGAAAAGGCCGAGTAGTTCCCCACACTATTCGCGGTAGCCGGTCCAGACGGTCTTTCCGCTCGGGCATTTGACCTGCTGCCGCCGCCTTCGCTAGCATCAGTGTGTAAATTGCATGCCCTTCATGGAAGACACTAAGCATGTAATCGTTGGCACTGCCGGGCATATCGACCATGGCAAATCCGCCCTGGTCGAGGCTCTCACCGGAACCAATCCCGACCGCCTGGAAGAAGAAAAGCGCCGCGGCATTACCATTGATCTTGGTTTCGCTTTTCTGAATCTCGATGGCATTCGATTTGGATTTGTGGATGTCCCCGGGCACGAGAAATTCGTTCGCAACATGCTTGCCGGCGTGGGCGGTATTGACTTGGTTCTTTTCGTTATCGCTGCCGATGAATCGATCAAGCCGCAAACTCGCGAACACTTCGATATTTGCCGGTTGCTGGGCATCTCGCGCGGAATTATAGCGATCACGAAATCCGACAAAGTAAATTCCGAGATACTCGATGCTGTGCGTCGCGAAATTGAAGAATTTGTGCGCAACTCGTTTCTTGAAAGCGCGCCGATCGTTCCAGTCAGCGTGCGCAATGGCGCGGGAATTGAAGATCTGAAGCAGGAGCTACGCCGATCGGCGAATGCGCTCCCCCTGCGCGGCGAAGAACAACACTTGCGGCTTCCCATCGATCGCGCTTTTGCCATGAAAGGATTCGGTACGGTAGTAACCGGCACGCTCGTAGCAGGCGCTTTGAGTGTCGGCGCGGAAGTACAACTTTATCCGACGCGTAAGCGAGTCCGCGTGCGCGGCCTTCATTCCGGCGGAAAACAGATCGAGCGAGCGGCCGCCGGGCAGCGCACGGCCGCGAATTTAGCCGGAATCAACTCCAGCGAAATAAAACGAGGAATGGTCCTGGCAACTCCGGGCATCTTCGAGCCAACTTCGCGCGTGAACGCAGCTATAACTCTGCTGCCCTCTGCTCGCCCGCTAAAAAATCGTGCGCGCGTTCATATGCATCAGGGGACGGCCGAAGCGGTGGCCGAAATGATTTTCCTGGATGGCGACGCGGAGCTTGCCGCGGGTAAAACGACTTTTGTGCAATTGAAACTGGACGAGCCGGTTTTGGTCCTGCCGGGCGATCGCTTCATTCTGCGGCAGCTTTCTCCTGTGGCCACCATCGGAGGAGGCCGCGTGCTCGACGCCGGCCCTGCCAGGCACCGCCACAATGACAATAGCGTCAAAAGTTTCCTTGAGATTCTCGAGCGTGGGAACCAAGAAGAAACTTTGCTGGCACTTGCTGAGGCCTTGCCTCGCGGACTGACTTTTGCTGAAATCGTCTCACGCACTGGCTGGATAACGGACGACATACACACGGCGGCAAAGAACCTTGCGCAATCAAAGCGCCTCCGAATTGCGGGCGATGTGTCATCGGCCGATTTCACAATAGTCTCGGCGTCCGCGTTTGCGGAATCAGTAAGAAAAATCCGCAAGGCGATCGACGATTTCCACATTGCGAATCCGCTGTTACCGGGGATTCCGAAGCAAGAACTCCACGCCCGCGCCGGAAAACCTCGCGCCGAACTTTTCGAGGCCGGGCTCGATGATTTATTGAAATCACGCGCGATCTTTATTTCCGGAGACCTGGTTCAACGAGCCGGACGAGAAATTGCCCTCTCTCCGGAAGAAGCGCGAGCCAAAGAGCTGATCGAGCAGGAATTTGCGACGGCTGGTCTTACAGTCCCTAGTTTTGCAGTTGTTCTGGCCAAGTTGCCGGTGGAATCACGGCGCGCTCAGAAAATTTTGCAGATTCTGCTGCGCGAAAAAGTGCTGGTAAAGGTAGCGGATGACTTGGTTTTCCATCAAATAGCTGTCAAGAAATTGCTCGAAACGCTCGCCAAGTATCGCAAGGAACGCGGCGTCAAGCTACCTATTGGCGTATTCAAAGAACTTACCGGCGTGTCCCGAAAATATGCAATTCCGCTGCTCGAGTATCTCGATCGGGAACACTTGACGCGCCGGGTCGGTGACGAGCGTGTTATACTTTAAGTGGACACCCGGGCTCTCAAAGCGCCTTTCGTTGAGCCGGCGTACTCGGGAAGGCAGGTAAACATGGGAGAATTTAGCCCAATCCATTGGCTGATCGTTTTGGCAATCATTGTCCTCCTGTTCGGAGGAAAGAAGATTCCTGAAGTGATGCGCGGACTTGGCGAAGGCATCCGCAACTTCAAGGAAGGTATGCACGCAAATACGCAAACTCCGCCGCCACCGGCTCCGCCGGCGAATCCGCCGACCGTAACCACGGCGCCGCCGCCTCTGGGCGAAGATAAAAAGTAACCTTTTCGCCTGGTGAAAGGTAACCACGGCGGCTTCGGGCCGCCGTTTTCATTTTGCATCCTTGCGGTTTTCGACGGAACTTCCTAATCCGAATTCGCGCAGCAAAGTCCACAACCGCGCAAGCGGCAGGCCCATCACATTGAAATAGCAGCCTTCGATGCGCTTTACGAATCGGCCGCCGATACTCTGAATCGCATACGCGCCCGCCTTATCAAAGGGCTCGCCGGTTGCGATATAGTCTTCCATTTCCTGCTCGCTGAGATGCGCGAAATGCACTCTGGTAATCTCTTCGACCACCCGCCGCTGCATCCCGGATGTTTGTAACAACGCAAGACCGGTGTGTACTTCGTGGACGCGCCCGCTGATGCGGCTCAGCATACGTTTCGCGTCATCGCTCGACGCGGGCTTGCCGAGGATGGCCGCATCAACTACCACGACTGTGTCGGCGCCGATAATCAGAGCGTCCGCGCCCAGATTCGGATTTTCGTCGGCGGCTGAAACCGCTTTTGCTAATGCCAATCTGCGAACATAATCGCCGGGCGATTCATTATCCAGGCGCGATTCATCGACACCGGTGGTAGATATCTCGAATCGAATTCCCGCGTTTCGCAGGATTTCCGCGCGGCGAGGCGACGCCGATGCAAGGATGAGTTTCAAGGAAGTATCTTAACTTTCGACCGGCAATTGTCGGCGCTGACAATCTTTAAATTACAATCGACTCGCGGTATTCGCCGAAGGCTCGCCGCAGGGCGTCTGAAATCTCACCCACCGTCGCGTAGGACTCCACCGCCAGCAAAATGGCCGGCATCAAATTTTCCGTGCCGCGGGCCCGGCGTTCTACTTCCGCCAGCGCGCTCTGTGCTTTCGCAGCATCGCGTCGCGCGCGCAAATTGCTAAGCCGGGTGACCTGCGAACGTTCGATTTCCGGATCGATTCGCATGGTGGGAATGGGACGTTCTTCTTCCGCTTGAAACCGATTGACACCCACGACTACCTGCTCGCCGGAATCGACCGCTCGCTGGTATTCATATGCCGATTTTTGAATTTCCTGCTGGACGTAACCAGTTTCAATGGCGCGCAGCATTCCGCCCATTGCGTCGATTTTCGAAATGTAATCGCGCGCGCCAGCTTCGATTTCGTTAGTCAATTTCTCCACAGCGAATGACCCCGCCACCGGATCGATCGTGTTGGCCACGCCGGATTCCTGGGCAATGATCTGTTGCGTGCGCAGAGCTATCAGCGCGGCCTCTTCCGTTGGCAGCGCCAGCGCTTCGTCCAGAGCGTTTGCGTGCAGTGATTGGCAGCCGCCGAGCACCGCCGCAAGGCTCTGCAGCGCCACGCGAACGATATTATTTTCAGGTTGCTGCGCTGTTAAAGAAGAGCCCGCCGTCTGCGCATGAAACCGAAGCATCATCGAGCGTGGGTCACGCGCGCCAAAACGCTCGCGCATCGTGCGCGCCCATAACCGGCGGGCTGCGCGAAACTTGGCAATTTGCGTCAGGAATTCGTTGTGCGAATTGAAGAAAAAAGAAAGTTGTGGCGCGAATTCGTCCACTGCCAGACCCGCTTCGATAGCTGCCACTACATACGCGATACCGTTTCCCAGCGTGAAAGCAACCTCTTGCACATCGGTGGATCCCGCTTCGCGAATGTGGTACCCGGAAATCGAAATGGGATTCCAATTCGGTATTTCGCGCCGGCACCAGGCAAAAATATCCGTGACGATACGCATGGCCGGCCGCAACGGATAGATGTAAGTCCCGCGCGCAATATATTCTTTCAAAATATCATTCTGCACTGTGCCGGCCAGGCGCTTCAGGTTCGCGCCCTGCTGCTTGGCCACCGCAACATAGAGCGCTAGCAAAATTGCAGCCGTGGAGTTAATCGTCATGGAGGTGGAGACACGCTCGAGCGGGATGGCGTCGAAGAGCGTTTGCATGTCCTCGAGCGAATCGATCGCCACGCCTACTTTGCCAACCTCGCCGAGCGCCAGCGGATGGTCGGAATCCATTCCAATTTGTGTGGGCAGATCGAACGCGACGGACAAACCGTTCTGCCCTTGCGAAAGCAAATAGCGATAGCGATGGTTCGATTCCACTGCGCTGCCGAAGCCGGCATATTGCCGCGTGGTCCACAGCCGGCCGCGGTACATGGTGGGATAAACGCCGCGCGTGAAGGGAAACTCTCCCGGATAGCCGAGATCGCGCTCGGGATTCCAGCCGTCTAGACTTTCTTGGGTGATTACAGTCTCCATCGGAAGGCCGGAAGGAGAGGCGAGCTTCCGTTCTGAAATGTCTGCGCGCCTTTTGATGTCTTCGGGCATTGGGAAACTCAGCGAACCCGCCGTGCTCGACGGAAGGAGGTGAAAGCGAAGACCGCCATGGCGATGGCATAAAGGGCAGCGAATCCCAAAAGCCACGCCGCTGCGCGGGTATGCCACTGGCGCCATACCGCTACCGCACCATAGAGTGCAAAGGTGGCGAAGAGAGCGCCGACGGCTTCATGAAAAAACTGCCGCGCAGCACGCCACCAAACGCGCCAAGTGACTTTAGAGGAGTTCCACAGTGTGGAGTAGAAGCCCGTGGCCATAATGCAATTCTAGTATAGATTGGCGCAGCGTGCCGCCGCTCGCACGCTATCTTGCCCGGACTGCAAGCCTTTTCAGCTCCCGCACAGTCCGGGGCTGCGCCCAGGGTACAGGTAACATTCGCGATTCCAACACCACACCTGGGTCTTGTTTCGTGATTGCAGCGGCCCTAGAATTGGTGTAGGAAGGGCCTTTTACAGGAGGCGCCCTTGCAACTCGACGACCGCATGAAGCAGTTACTGCGTGATCTGGGGCACGCCATTAACGATAGCGTGTCGGATTCCGATCGCATCGCTGAAGCTATTTCCAGTGTGCGTTCCGCCGGCTTCGATATTGTGCTGAAGCTGGACGCCACCATCGGTTTGGCGCGCCGCTCGGAGCAAGACGCCAAGATGACTTCGCTGGACCGCCGTTTTCTGGAATCACTGCACATCCGCGTGGACGATGAAACGCTCGAGGAAGAAACTGTCGCTCCGCGGGTGGAAATCACTCCGCAGGATATTAAATTCCTGAAGTCACTGAAGATTTCGTTCGATGAAGAACTCTAGAATCCTCGCTGCGTTTTCTCTGGCTCTTCTTGCCGGATGTTTGTCAGGCGCGGTTCCCGTGGCGCGCGCCCAGCTGAGCAGCACCTCTCCCATCGTGGTTAAAAAGAAGGCTCAGAAGCCCGTGTGGCTCAAAGCGCAATTTATCCACGCCGATAACCACACGCTGATGGTCCGCGAGCAAGCCAATCAGATGAACGTTCACACGTTCACCTATGCTGACAAGGCGCAGAGGAAAATGAGCAAGATTTTGGACGAAGGCGGCTATCAAAGCGGAGATCCCATCAAGGTTCTGTGGATGGCCGGCGGCTCCGAAGCGCTCGACATCAAGGGCAAACCGTCGAAAGCCATTTGACGGCCGGCCAAAACCTGCTTCTCACCTGACTTTGCTGCATAATATTCCGTTGCGCCAATTAACTCCATGATCCGTCCGCCCGCAGTTTCCGGCCGCTTTTATCCTTCAGACAAAAAGAAACTCGCTCTGGAAATCCAGCAATATACCGCGAGCAAAAATAGAAAATTCGCCGTTCGCGGATGCGTGGTGCCGCATGCGGGCTACATGTATTCCGGGCACGTGGCCGGAGCGGTTTATTCCGCGATCGAAATCCCTGCTCGTTGCATCCTTCTAGGCCCGCGCCATTTCCCCGGCGGCGAGGCCATGGCCATAATTTCAGAAGGCAGCTGGCAAACTCCGTTCGGTGACGCGCAAATCGACGCGGAACTGGCCTCATCGCTGAAGCAGGCATGCCCTCTGCTTTGCGAAGACCGCGTGGCGCATCAACGCGAGCATTCGCTCGAAGTGCAAATTCCATTCCTGCAACAGCTCAACGCAAATCTACGATTCGTTCCTGTGGTGCTCGCGACAAATCGATACCACGAACTGGAAGCGTTGGGGCGCGCGGTAGCGAAAGTGATCAAAGCGCAGAGCGACGCGGTCCTTCTGATCGCGAGCACGGACATGAATCACTATGAGAGCGATGTGATCACGCGGAAAAAAGACCAGAAAGCAATTGATCGTATTCTAGAGCTAGACCCGCGGGGCCTTTACGATACGGTGAGGGCCGAAGATATTACGATGTGCGGTTACGCTGCGACCGTAGCAATGCTCGTCGCCATGCGCGATCTAGGTGCAAAGCAAGCTGAATTAGTGCGCTACGCCACTTCAGGAGACATCACTGGGGACCGCGAAGAAGTAGTAGGTTACGCCGGCCTAATCGTGCGATAGTCCGGCGCAACCTAAAATCTAGTTAACAGTAAGCAAAAAGTATGTGGAGTGCGTGTTAGTTCCATCCGTTGCGGTAACCACCACGGTCTGATTCGTTGTAGCGGGAGTGCCGGGATTGCTTCCGCCTCCGCCGCCTCCGCCACCACCACCACCTCCGCCTCCGCCACCACCGCAAGCAACGATTCCTAGCAGGCAGCCCACGACGAGCAGGCCAGCCAATGTGCTCCAACGCAGTCGGCGCCTGCTTGCTTGCATCGCAAGCCACAAAATGCCGAACAGGACAAACACCTGAACCGCTCTTGCACCACCACCCACGTGAGCAAGCGGAGCTCCGTGCTGTCCCATCGGAAGCAGCCTACTGCTGGCAGCAGTGGTAGTTACTGTCAGTTGAGTCGAGCCGTTGCCGGTAATCGACGCTGGACTAAAGCTGCAAGTAGTTTCCGCAGGCAGCCCGGCGCAAGACGCAGCGGAGAAATTGATTGTTCCGCTATAACCATTCGCGCCGGTGATTGTCACCGTAGTGGTCGCGGTGCCGCCGGGTGCACTGACCGTCAGCGTCGTCGGAGTCGGCGCCGTCCCGGTAAGCGTCATGCCGAAGTCCGCACCGATGACCGCCGATTGATAACCAGTGACAAAGTTAGCTGCATTCACCGAGCCAAGGCCTGAGGCCAGGTTGTAGCCAGAACCGGTGCTGCAGCAAGGCAGCACGCCAACCGTGTCTCCGCTGGATGCAGTACAGTCCGGTGTGTTTGGCTCGCAAGGCATGGCGTTGCTTCCCGCTCCAGCCTGCAAATTATGATAAATGCACGAACCGGTTTGAGTTCCATTCGAATTGCATACGGCGGCAGATTGTTTAGCCATTGCGTATAAAACCGGGTTGGGATTCCCTTGCGCTGTTCCGCCGGCTTGTTGGATGACCAAAGCCATTATGCCGGCCATTGCCGGTGTGGCCACAGAAGTGCCGCCAAACCCCTGAAAATCAAAGAACGGGCTATTCAGATCACAACTAGAAGTGCTGCTCCCCGCCCCCGTATTTGCATCCATCTGGCATATGACGTAAAAACTCCCATTGAAGAACGCGTTGCCCGAAAACAGCGAAACATCCGGGATGTCGCGCTTGCCATCGTCCGGCACCCCAGTTCCAGCTTGCCAAGATGGTTTGGTATAACCGCCGAGGCAGCTAGTAACGTCAGTGCCATCGCCCTGGGTACAGACGCTCACACCCCCGCCGCCCCCGGAGATACCGTCGCCGGCGAAGTCACTCATTACAGTGCTGTTATTACAATTCGTGACGGGATCGGTGCTAAATCCGAAGCTCGCAAGTAGTATGCTGGAGCAGGTGTTATTCCACACGACCTCGGGAATGTAAGACAAAGCGGATGTCTGCGTACCAGACGCATTCGTGGGGCCCCAGAATTGACTAATATTATTGACGTCATTGAAATCCGTACCCCCCACGGCGACGTTGAACGGTGTCGAAGCAAACCCACTCACTTGCACGCCGAATTCCGCCTCGGCAACACCGGTATGAAAATCGCATGTCGCAGAACCTACGTCTCCTGTGGCAATAAATACCGAAATGCCCTCTCCGGCTGCTTGCTGCCAAAGCTGGTAATAGAACAGATTGCCCGACGTGCCCAAAAAGGCTTCGCACAAACCGTAGCTCTCGGTCATTATAGGCGCCAAGTTGTTGTCGACGATGTACTCTGCGGAAAGGTCTACGCCCTGGCCAGCATTTGTCTGTGCAGATTTTACGAAATTGATTGTGGCACCCGTGGCGACGGCGCCTGACCACTGAGTGTCAATATCCGCTTCGGCTTCATCATCGTTTGGCGTGGTTGGGCCTATTGTTCCCGGATCGGGGGTGTTGGGATTTTGCGTAATCGTCAAATGGGATGCGGGAAGACCAAATATGCTCCTGAAATCGGCATTGTCCTGCGGATTGATGTCCGTCTGCCCCACCACCGCGATGGTTACTCCAGTGCCATCGTTGTTAGCCGTCCATCGCGGCAGGACGTTATAGATCGTGGCAAAATCGGTAGGTCCCACGGCATAGCAGTCAGTTCCGGTGCCGAGGCAGCCCCCTGCGAACGTAAAATTCGGTTTCCCTGTGTTCACGACCGTGACTTTTCCGGTTTCTTTCGATTTCCTGAATTCGCCGGCATGGACATTCGCAGCCTTGCGCGGGAAGTTATGTAGCGTATTCACACCCGCTATCACCGGAGTAAGCGCGGTGGGGATTTGCGGATCACTTGAATTCGCCCAATGCTGTTGGCCCTTAACAATGTAGCTGTGAATCGTGGTATGGAAAGCTTCTTGCACTTGTCCCGCGTTACCAGAGAAGTCGATCACCGTTCGACCGTGTGAAACCTCCACGATCTGGAACCCATGTGAACCGAGCCACGACGTTACCGTCTGAATGTCCTGGTCCGATGGGCCAAACTGCTTCCCAAACTGTTCGGGCGTGAGCCATTTGTGGAAATTGGGCGAGGATTTATCCAGTTGCTCGGCCATTAACTTTTCGAGGGCCGCTTCCTGCTCCGGGCTGCGTTTCAGAACCAGCAGCATGTTCTCCATGGGCAAGCCTGACGGCGCTGCGCCCTGGTCAAATTTGGGGAGCGCTAGCGGATAGGTGTTGCCTTTCAAGACAGTTAATTTGCTTTCGTCCACCGCTTGCGTGATGCGCGGTTGCGCCTCGCTGGTTTGCGCGGAAGCTTGCAGCCCCGGGATCGAAAGCAGAGTAAGGAGCGCAGTACATTGAACAGCAAATAGTTTTTTTGGTCTCATTGGCTCGGTTAATTCAGATGCAGGATACGTCCATTCGGGATGCCGGACGTTCGAACAAGAAATCGATTCAGCATAGCGACAAATTATAAAAAGTGTCAACCTGTCCATCCGGACAGGCGTTAACTTAGCGCACACATAACCAAAGACTTATCCCGCTCCGAGAAAAGACAATCTTTTTACAAACTAGTCGCCCGTCCGCCCTAGTGCGCAGCCCGAATCTTTGCGGCCAAGTTCCGCGCACGCTGGCGCGCGATATCGATAAATTTACTGTCGGCAGCAACTTGATCGAGTGCGCCTAATAGTCGTTCGGGCTCCGGGAAGAGCTTGTTGTTGTAATCCTGCTCGATTTGTTGCAGCACGTCGTTCACGCCCAGCCGGTCGTAGCGCATGGTGCGCTCCAGATCGGAAAGATCCGTGGCCTGCCGCGCCAGCCCCTCGAAGATGGCCATCAATTGGCCGGCGGAATCGTCCAGCGTGTAGTTGAACTTCACTTCGTGCGTTTCGCTGCCTTTATCGTATCGAAAAGTTTTTTCACCCAGATTCGCAATGCGCCGGTGAACATCCAGATCCACGCCCTGAAAATTGTGCAATTTCGCGGCGAGCGCGAAGATCCTTTCCGCGAGCGCGGCGTTCACTTCAAAAGGCTGAGGATTTGGTTCTTCATCGAGTTGACGAATGTCGAAGGTGCCATGCCCGCTCAGGTCCAGCTTGATTTCGGCGTACTCGGGATAACTCGATTTAAAAATCTTCCGGTAAGTAATCGTTGCACTATCGGAAGGCGCGATGACTGCCGTTGCGTTGCCTGCAACCGCCGCCCTACGCGCCGAGAGAGGAGCTGCGTATGCGAGTAAACCAATAAGGCTCGCGAAGAAAACCCCACGAGCACAAACTACCAAGCGATCGTGGGAAACTCGATTCATCGCCAGCGATGCTATCACGGTTGAAAGACGTGGGCGGCGCGGACCTGGTTACGCGAACGCATCTGTGGGGAGCGAATCTTTGCGGGCGACACGACTGCGCCAGGCCGCGCGGCCATGGCAAGTTCCATCCGTACATGTGCTCGCGCAAGATGCGCATGGCACAGCGCCACGGCCAGCGCATCGGCGGCATCCGCTGGTTCCGGAATTTCTTTCAGGCCCAGCGCGGAAGTCACCATCTGCTGCATTTGCTGTTTGGACGCAGCCCCATATCCCGCCACGCTGCATTTCACTTCCCGGGGCGAATAGCTGTGCGCCGGAACGGAAGCTTGCGCCGCGGCCAGCAACACTACACCGCGAACTTCGGCCAGCTTCAGCGCGGTCTTGATGTTTAACGCAGTAAAAACGGATTCCACCGCTACTGCGTCGGGTGTGAACTCAGCAACCAATTGCGTTATCAGCGAGTGTATTTCATACAGGCGTGCCGCCAGTGTTGCGCGCGCAGGAAGTTTGAAGGAACCGAAACGGATCAGGCTCGGCGTTGCGCCGACGAACTCAATGATGCCGTAGCCGGTTGCGCCGGCCAGCGCCGGATCCACACCCAGCACACGCAATCCGCGCGAGCTTGTCTTCAGTTTAGGAACAGCGGTCGAATGCATGGCGGCCCGCACAAGTGTACGTGCGGGCCTAAAATGAAGGCTAGTGCTTTTTTGTGATACGCGACGCGAAGGGAACTAGCTCGCTACGGCAGCCTGGATTTCGTTTTCGTCGATGTCGAAGTTCGCGTAAACGTGCTGCACGTCATCGTGATCTTCCAATGCTTCCATCATGCGGACCATCTGCTGGGCTTGCGCGCCGGTGAGCTTCACATAATTTTTCGGTACAAAACCAACCTCCGCTGAGGAAGGCTTGATTCCCGCCGCCGTCAGCGCTTCGCGGACTTTTTCCATCGCTTCCGGCGGAGTAGTCACTTCCCAGGCCGCGCCATCGTCGCGCAAGTCTTCCGCGCCGGCGTCCAGCACGATGCCCATCATTTTGTCTTCGTCCGCGGCTTCTTTCGGAACCACGATGTCGCCCTTGCGCTCGAACATCCAGCCAACCGCGCCGGTTTCCGCCATGTTGCCGCCATTTTTCGAGAGCATGTGGCGAATCTCGCTGACGATGCGGTTGCGGTTGCTGGTAACCACTTGAACCAGCAAGCCCACGCCGCCCGGACCGTAGCCTTCGAAGGTCACTTCGTCCAGGGTTTCGCCTTCCAGATTGCCGGCTCCGCGCTGAATCGCGCGCTCGATATTGTCGTTGGGCATGTTTTCGCCCTTGGCCGTCAGAATGGCTGTGCGCAAACGCGGATTGGTGTCCGGATCAGCTCCGCCGGTACGCGCCGCGATCGTCAATTCCCGGATTATCTTGGTGAAAACTTTGCCACGACGGGCGTCCGTAGCAGCCTTCTTATGCTTGATTGTGGCCCACTTAGAATGTCCAGACATGGATAAACCTTTTACAGGAAGTATGGCAGGAGCAGCAGTAGCTCTTGCCGCGACAGTGTAGCAGCAGCCCCGAAAACAGGCAAGCGAAGGCGGGGTGATACGGCGTTAGGAGCTAATGAGAGGCCCAATTAGCTGGCTTGGTAGCGCGGGGGGAGCACGTCGTCGCGTCGCAGCGCAAAATCATCGAAGGTGGCGGCGTACCCGTGCCAGCCGGGTTCATCCACTTCTTCCGCGCGGATGATGTGGGCTGCCGTGCACATCTGCACGCTCCCCTGGCCTGACGGACGTTCAACCAGCGCCACTTCCAATTCGATGGCAGTGCCTGGCTCAAATTTACGCGGAGCTAGAAAATATATTCCGCTGGAGCTGATATTGCGGGTTACTAGCGTGACTGGAACGGGTTCCTCGGTTCCTCCCACTCGAATTAAGCGAAGCGGCAGCGAAAGCGAAGCGCGTGGCGCTCGCCGGCGTTCTGTTGCGACGCCGATGGCGTGCGTTGGAATGCGAGCGAAGCGGCGCGGCCCAGGTTTGCCTAACGCGGGTACCGACGTTGTCAAAGGCTGAGCTTCAACTATGCGTAGCGGCGTAGCTAACTGCTGTCTGTTCCTTTGCGGAGCAGCCCCCATAGCAGTCTCCCCCCAAGCGTTACCGAACCCACCCCATGTGGAAATCGAATATGCGCGTCCTCTATTATGCCGTCAACGGGGGTACAGGCGAAAGTGTCTTATGATGTAACCCTCTCTGAGCAAGGGGCTTGGGACATCGAGCAAGCATTTTGCCGAAACAGGCGAAAGCGCATTCCAGTTTGGGCGCAAGAAACGGATGGCGATTCGAAATGGGATTCTGTAATTTTGAATTCGTAATTTCGGTTTAGCGGTCACTGCTACTACAGATGAAGAAGAATTGCATGCGCCAACATATCAAACTTTCGCGAGCCAAAGACTATTGGCAGGCAGTACAGTCGCGCGATCGGGACGCAGACGGCGTTTTTGTTTACGCCGTGCGTTCCACCGGAATTTATTGCCGGCCGTCGTGCGCTTCCCGCAAACCGCGACGAGAGCAAGTAATCTTCTTCCCCTTACCGGAAGCTGCTGAGCAAAAAGGATTTCGAGCGTGCCGGCGGTGTCGCCCGCAAGCCACTCGCCTACAGGATCCACGGGCTGAAGCGGTGGCGTGCGTTTGCCGCCGCATTGATTCGCAGATCCGAGCTGAATCTGACGACGATAGCGGACGTAGTCTCACACTTAGCGCGCTGGGAGCGAGCGTGGGATTGGGACCACACCAACTCGAACGCGCTTTCCGGCGGGTTATGGGTATCACACCGCGTCAATACGCTGATGCGCAGCGGATGCGCCGGTTAAAATCCAGCTTGAAAAAAGGAGATGACGTGACTACCGCACTTTACGACGCAGGATACAGTTCCAGCAGCCGTTTATACGAACGCTCCCCTTCGCAACTTGGCATGACGCCAGCCACGTATCGCCAGGGAGGCGCCGGGATGCAAATTCACTACACCATTGTTGATTCGGCGCTGGGGCGTTTGCTGGTTGGCGCCACGGAACGCGGAATCAGCGCGCTCTATCTTGGAGAAAAGGACGCTCCGCTGGAATCCGCGCTGCGCAAGGAATATCCTCGCGCGCAAATTGACAGTGATAGCGCCGGATCGAAGAATCTTGAAGGGTGGGTGAGCAAGATTCTGGCGCATCTGCGTGGCCAAGAACCGCACCTTGATTTGCCTACCGACGTGCAAGCCACCGCATTCCGCCGGCATGTCTGGGAAGAGCTGAAGCGAATCCCTTACGGGGCCACTCGCACGTACTCGGAAATTGCGCGAGCTATCGGACACCCCAAAGCGATCCGTGCGGTGGCCAGCGCTTGCGCTACGAACCCTGTTTCGGTGGTCGTTCCGTGCCATCGTGTGGTGCGAGCAGACGGAAACCTAGCGGGATACCGCTGGGGGCTTGACCGCAAACGCGCATTGCTCGAACACGAATCAATGGCGGGGGCCAAGGCGGCCAAAAGCGCGAAGGCTTGAGTGCGCAGGACGTTTCGCTGTTCGAGCGGGGATTAACCTTGTGGGCGGGCCTTTTCCGTGTTCTTCGGCCAGCGCGGTTTGAACTCGGATTCGCCGATCGAAGGATTGCGAACTGTTTTCGAGTAGCGCACGGTGAAATAATCGCCTGAACCGGTTTCGTTGAATTGCTGTTGAACCGGAAGCCAGGACGATTCATCGAACCAGATCTGAATCTTCGAAATCTGATTGCGAACATCGCTGGATTTCGGAGTTAATTCCAGTTCAATTGTTTTCCTGTCGTCCAGCATCGGTTCGCCGAGCAGGGTGATGAGATAACTCTTCTGAAGCTCCTTTCCAGACGTTCCGAAGCCGAGCAGCAGAAACTGATCAACCATCGTGCGGTTCTTGCCCAGGTTGTATTCCTCCACTCGATTCAAGCCCGGGGTATACACATAAAGGTTGTCACCGGTCCGCAGGATCGTGCGCGCGTCGGGAGCTCTCATTTGCAGCAGCATTTTATCGCCGCGCACCAGCAAACTGCCGGTTTCCGTGGAGTGGTCGTTCACTACCACGGTCACCTTCGTGCGCTCCACATCGGCCGATAGGCTGCGGAAGGTTTTCGCCTGCATGTCGAGCTGATGTAGCACCGATTCCAGCGTCCACGGCCCTCGGTTTTGGGCCCAAGTCCCTGCGCAAATTACAATCGTAGCCAGTAAAGCGAGCGCGATAATCCTGATTTGATTAGCCTTCAAAGGTCCCCCACTGCTCCCCGTTTCCCCCGCAAAACCGCGCCATAATAACACATTGATTTAGATGCGCCCGCAATTGGAGAAGTTCCGATGTTCCAAAATGCTGTAGCTGGAACGGTTGCCTTTGTAGCTGGCCGCTTACCGGAAGTCGGGCTGAACGGTAATGTCGTAATAGGCGATCGAACCGTCCCCGGCGCGGACCGGGTCGATGCGTTTCACTTGGAAGGTGCGTTCCTTCAGATCGCCAACAGTGCGGCTGAGAATGTCGTGGGTCTCGCGTTCCAATTCCGGGGTAGGTTCCTTGGCGCGCTTCTGCGGTCGCAGCATGGTGGCATTCAGGCGATAGGTGCGGGATTGAGTGGAGCTGTCTTCGGAAAGAAGCTGCACGTCTGAGCTGGCCTCTGCGGTCGTTTGCGGCTGGTCGTGGAACAGGCTGCGTGGCGTAAGCAGGACAAAAAGAACGATGGCGATGACCATCAGGTCGTACGGCCAACTACCGCGTTCGAAGGACCAAAAAATTGTCCGGACGATTCCTCGCCAAACTCTGCGCATGTTAGTGAACTGTGGAACCGTCCACAACCTGGCCGTCGCGCATGTGCAGGACGCGATTTCCGTAAGCGGCGGCATCGGGGTTGTGGGTGATCATCACGATGGTCTGTCCCAAGTCCTTGTTCAATTCGCGCAGCAAGCCCAAGACGGCGTCGGAACTTTTGGTGTCGAGATTGCCGGTGGGTTCATCCGCCAGAACAATCTTCGGCTCGCTGACGATTGCACGGGCTAGCGCCACGCGTTGCTGCTCTCCACCGGAAAGTTCGGAGGGCTTGTGCGTAAGCCGCTCGCTGAGGCCGAGAAGGTTGGCGACCACTTCGAAGCGGTGCGGATCGAAACCGTTGCCGTGAATGTGTTGGGCCAGAGCGATGTTGTGGTAAGCGTCGAGCGTGGGCAAAAGATTGAATTTCTGAAAAACAAATCCAACTTTGTGCCGCCGCAAAAGGGTGCGGGCAGCGTCTGTCATCGTTGTCAGGTCATTTCCATCCAGTAGGACGCGACCCCGTGTGGCCTGCGCCAGGCCGCCGATCACGTGCAGCATGGTGGACTTGCCGCAGCCGGAGGGACCCATGATGGAGACAAATTCTCCGGGATAAACTTCCATGTTGACGCCGCGGAGAGCGGGAACTTCCACCTTGCCCGAACGATAAACTTTCCACAAATCTTCTGTTTTGAGAATCGGTTCCAACGCTCGCTCCCGTGCGAGTGGCAACACTTCCGGGGACGCAAATATTCTAGTCGCGTTCGCCATTTCTTCCTAGTAAGTATGTCGATTGGGCCAATGTCATGTGTCGGGAGGAGCCTATTCGTAGGCAAGAGCTTCGACAGGGTCTTTGCGGCTGGCGATCCAAGCAGGATAGGAGGCACCTAGAAGTCCGCCTGCTATGGCGATCAAGGCAGCGCGAACAGTCCAACTGTAAGTAATTTGAATCGGCAACGACGGGTGAAGATTGTGGATGGTCGTCCGCAGGGCAAAGCTCAAACCTATCCCGACCGCCGACCCCACCAGACAGAGAAGGGTTGTCTCACTGAGAATGATTCTCACGATGTAACTCTTGGAGGCCCCCAGTGACTTCAACACGCCGATTTCGCGCGTCCGTTCGATCACGGTGGTGTACATCGACAAGAAAGTGACCAAAAATCCGACAACGACCGCAATAGTGATCATAACGTTTATGAAGGTGCCTAGATAAGGCACGTTCGATGAAGTCATCAATGCCATAAGGTCTTTGGGCTGGCGGACTTCGTACCCTGGGAGAAGCTGCTTAGCTTCCTCCGCCACGGCCGCTGAGTGGTTGGAGCGATCGGCCTTGATCAAGAATATTGACGCCTTGTCATGCGCTCCAGCCATTTCCTGCAGCGTGGAAAGGAGGACAAAGAGCCTGGCGGACTTGCCATGCTCGACTATTCCGACCACATGGAAATCGTGGGCGAGGATGTGCAGCGTCTGCCCCACCTTTATGTTCTTACCTTTGGCGTAGATGTCGTCCACCAAAATGTCATTGGGGTCTTTAAGATCCCGGCCTGCATAAAAGACAAATCCGCCTGACACCGCGCGGAAACTTTCCGGGTCAATCCCAAAAATATTTTCCAGAGCGGCGACCGAATTAAGCGAAATCAGCACGGGGGAAACTGCTTGGACATATGGAAGCCGCTGCAACTTGTCAGCGATGCTGATCGGCATGGGCGCGCCGCCAAAGTTCATGAACAAGGAGGAGGAGGGAGGCTGGACCATAACGTCTGCTCCGATGCCCTCCGTGCGCTTAGCATAATCCTGTAGCAATCCCGTGGTTAGGCCGACGACCATGATGACCATGGTGACTTCGACCGCGACCGCGATGGCTGTGAGCAAGGTACGGAGAGGCCGGTGCAGCACGTTTTGCACGATCATGTAGCGGATCATGGCTTGGCCACCTCCGGAGTAGTTTCGTCCGGATGTATCAATTTAGTTCCCGCGGGCTGAGCTAAAACGAAGCGGTCGCCAGAGATGGACTCGTTCACTGTGATTTTTTTGATGTCGATCTCGAGTTGGTAATCGTCGCTAGGGCGGCTGATCGCGATTTGGTGCGGGTAGGCTATCGCCGCGGCCGCGGAATCCGCGGATGTTGCGCTAGAGGCCGCTTGCGCAGAGTTTGATGGCGCGGCAATCGGGACCCAGTTCGAGTAGTGAACGTCTGAAGCCACTTTTCCGCCGGCAGCAAAATTTTCCACTCTGGCTATCTGAAGATTCGTGCGGTCGAACCAGATCTTGCGCGATATTTCCCAGTCAGATGAACCCGCAGCGCCGTCTTTTGTTGCGTCCCCGCTGGATGCACTGCGGATTGCGGTGAGGATGTAATAGTGACTGGGGCCTTCGCTGGCTTCCTCGAACAAAACGGGCGCTCCGGCGGGAATAGGCTCCCATAGCAGGGCGTCAACCAGATGTTGCGGGCGAAGATTCTCAATGGGCTTGGAAGCCTGCCGCGTCAAATTTTCCGGACCTTCGATAAATTCACTCTTCGACGGGATGTATATATCAAATTTTTCGCCGTTGCTGACCATGTCAAAAACATTTTTAGCCACCACCGGGGCTTGCCCTATCACCCGTATGTTGGCGGGCTTGGCAGCCAGGATGAATCCGTTTACCTCGTGATATTGCTCGATCACTCCCGAGTAAGCGGAGCCCGCGGTCAGTTTCATGCTGACGCCAGCGTTCAGGGAAGTGATGGATTGAGCCTGCTGATTATAGCGCTCAAGGAGGTCGTCCTTGCTTGCGGTAAGGAGCTTGGCGGGAGCGTTGGCTGGCTTGACGACAGTCTTGTGGCTGACGGCGCAGCCGGAGACGAAAGCCGCCAGCGTTGCCATAGCCACTCGCAGGCCGAGGCCGGGGGCTCTCGCTTTCAGTTTGGTTTGTCGCCACGAACGTTGGAGTGACAATTTAGCTTTGTCCTCGAGGCGAGTGAATGGGACCGGCGGTTTTGCGAGGAGCAAGCATGGAGAAAGACTCGCGCGAGCATTTCTGGATTTTTTGGCGATTTGAGCGGATCGTCGCCGTGTATTTTCTGCAAGTTACGCAATGTCTTGGTTCAACAATTTGGCGATTAAATTCTGCCCTTTGGTGGTGTAAATCCGCAAGAGTGACAGACGGTCTAGAGAGGTGTTGCGGTGATCCAGCGGATACGAAACTGGAAATACCGGGAAAAACTCGAGGAGTTGTTACCCCTGGGCAACGCGTCCGACTGCTCTCTAATTTAGCCACGGGGAACGCTAGCACGCAGCTAGACGAAATTCAAGGAGTCGTGTGTGTAAGGTACCGGTACTGGCTGTCAGCGGTGCGTGCCTGCTTCACTATATGACAACACTCAGGACGCGCGAAGGAACCCGAACACGTTCGTAGCGCGCGGGGTGTGCCAATGGGCCACCAATCATTTGCCGCGCAGCAGGAGGATTACGTCGAGCAGGACGAGGACAGCCACGACCACTTCCAGTGCGAACATGCGGCGCTCATTGAATTGGGCGACCATGAATTCATACAGCTCGCCTGCAGTCTTCAATTTTTCGGCTACGAGAGTTTTGTAAGCGGTGACTCCGATTTTTGTGGAGCTGACGCCGTACACACGGGCGTAGTAAGTGTCGCTGATGAATTTCACGGCGTACTCGGTACGCTCGGCCAAATCCATGATGTCCAGGCGAATTCGATTCAACCGGCCGGCGCGTCGAGCCAATCGCCAGCGAGATAAAAAGCTTTCGTGCCCCTCAAGCGAACTATATACGTTGGAGAGCAAGTTGGTGAGCAGCTCATCGTAGTAGCGAAACTCCAGCAATTGGGTATTCGCGTATTCCAGAAGATCGATGACGGCGGGCGTGGATTCGGGTTTGTCATACACAAGCGCGGCGGCCCAGCCGACTACAACCAAATCGTTGGGATAGTAAGACAGTGCGGAACGCACGATCTCTTCACGTTCGGCGGCCGATAGGGAAATGAGTTCGCCCCGGACGAGTTGGGTGATCTGATCGGCATAGGTTTGAAGCATTTCAACCGAGGTGGCCGAGCGGCCGTCGGTGTGCCGCGCCGACTCGACATCGATGATGAGGTAATCCTCATCGAGCCATTTTGACGATGGTTTGATCAGGGCCGGGCGAAAATGGTCCAAGCGGCTACGCAACAATACTTCGGCAGCTTCCTCCACTTCCGGCGCGTTCATCCAGCGATAGGACTGCGTGGGCAGAGAGTCAAACTCGCATTCAAACCCGGTTGTAAATTCAACGCTCACCACGCCAAACCAATAATATTTAAGCCGAGCGTCGAGCTTCTCGCCGGTGGGAAGCGCAACGGGGCTTACCGTCTCAACAATCGGGGCATGCTGAGCCTGAGCATATTCCGGGCTGCGATGGCTGAAAGAGGGCGGGCGCGGAGTGGCTTCCGGACCGAGAATACCGCGCAAGCTTTCCATTTCGATGGCTTCGGCAATGTCGAAGAAGCTGAGAATGCGAAAGTATCCTTGCACAAGCATGGGCGGGACGCGCGACCCTCGTAAAAATCAATTGCAAAATACGAGCTATCATCCTACACCCACCCCGAGAGTCGGAACAGCCGGGAACCTCACGACCTATTCGTGAGTGATTATGGTGGGGCGGGCTGCGGGTTCGGGGCCACCTAACGAAATCAAAAGGCGGCGTAGCTTTGCGCGGTCTTCGAGGTTGATGCCCATCATTTCGAAGCCGGCTTGTTGGGAGCGCACGAAGCGCACCACTGCTTGCATGCTGATCGAGCGCAGTCCGGCGGGAATTTTCAGAGTAGCTTCGGTGCCTACCGGAATTTGTATGTCGCCGCTCAGCAAGCCGCCATCGAGGCTGAGCACGCTGATGGCGGAGGTGAATTTTCCGCGTGCGGAAGTGATGGTGGCTGGAACCGCACGCGGCAGGCGTACGCGACGATAGCGGCGATGGCGAACGAAATCCCGCTCTGGGATGGGATCGAGCGGAGCGAGAGCGATTACTTTTGTGTCCAGGCCCGAATTTGGCAGGAAGGCCTGCATCCATTCAGGGTCAAGTTTCATTAAAGCCTGGGCGGCGGCCATGCGGATCTCGTCGGGATAAGCCCAGCCAAAAGTTTTACGCGCTTCGACGAAGCGGCGCAGGTGGCCGGCGGCTGCGGGAGCCCGCATGCGCCCGAGAGCCTCGATGGCTTTCACGCGGAGATAATCGGAGCCCTGGGCCAGGAGTTCGCCTTCAGCGACGCGAAGAAGTTTCGGCGCGGTTTCGGTGTCGCCGCACATTCCGATTTCGTCGAGGGCGAGCGGAACGATCAAAGGGTCAAACAATTCCAGCGATTCGGCGAGCAGTTTGCCGCGCTCGGGCGCTCCGGCGATGGAGAGCTGGCGCACGACCGCGTCGTGAAAGCTGCGGACATTTTCCTTGAGGCGCGCGGGAAGCATGTTTTCGAGCGCCAGAGGATCCATGCGGCCCAAGAGGCCGACCACAGTGGCGGCCTTCGCGGGCACTTCGTTCTTCAGGATTTCTTTCAAATGGCGGACGCAAGGCAAGCCCACGGCTTTTGCCAGCGAGACGATGGCTTCGCGTTCGGTGCGACGCCCGGAGCGCGCGAGACGAACGGCCAGATATTCAGAAGCGGATTGCGGGACGCGCATCAAGACGCCGACGAGACCTTCGGGCATTTGCTCGGCGGTGAGCGCTTCTTCGACAAATTCCGGAACGCGATTATCGATGCCGACGCGGGGGCGCAGACTTTGGACCCAGCTGGGGCGCGATTCTTCGAGGTCGGCAAGTGAATCGAGCGACTGCTGCATGGCGCGATAATAACGGCGTGTGGCGGACTCCTGACTGAGGCGCACGAAGGCGGCGCTTAGTAAAGTTTGAAGCTCGGTGTCTTTTTCAGCGGCCATCTGCTGTCCAATTTGAACCAGAGCATCTTGCAAGCGCTGGCTGGCGGCTTTGCTGAAAAGTTCGGCGAGCTGGCCCAGTCCGATGGCGGCTTTTTTGCGGGCTTCGGAATCTTTATTACGGACGCAGGTGGCGTACTGGAGGAGAATGTCCCCCGCGGCGTTGGCTTCACCGCGACCTAGAAGTTCTTCCACATATTGCTGCACGTTGCGCGGCGGGATGCACCAAGCTTCGTTGGATAGCAGCACGTGTTTTTTGCCGGACTCAGGAACAGCGGCCCAGAACTGGCGGTCAAGAACGTCTGCGTGAGACTCGATGGCGATTCCGGCATTGGCCATTTTGTCTTCGCGCGAGCGCAAAAGCTTGCGCAGGGTGTTGAGCTCGCTGCCCATGCGGTCGAGCATCTGGCGCACGGCGTTGACCTGGACTTCGCCGCGCTGGTAGCGGTCAATGGCGAATTTAATGGCGAGATCTTCGGCCAGGCGAAGCAACATGGCTTCGTCCACTCTTGCGGAAGGTGATTTCGCGGCAACCTGGGCCAAAGCCTGCCGCAAAGTTATTTGCGCATCTTGCGGAAGGCCAGCGAGTTTCTGCTGCAAGGAATTTTTATCGAGTTGAGGGCTTTTTGAGTTTTGCGCTTCGCCGAACTGAACGAGAAGTTTGAGCAAGCTTTGAAGCTGGGATTCTTCGAGGCGCGAAAATGCGCTGGCGGCTCCCGGAATTTCGGCCGAGCTAGCTAAAGCAGAACCGGCCGCGACGTCTTCGTTTAATCCGGCGACGGTGCCGGAACCGGGGATTAACAGGGCTTCCGTGCGTCCATCGGCACCATAGGATCTTTGGTAAGGAGACCCGCCACTTACCTCGGTGCCGGTGCCTGGATTAGCGGAACCTCCCGCACTTCCACGCGAGGCGCCTTCGGCGGCGGCGATGAGCTGAATCATTTTTTCGGGAGTGCGGAACCATTCCTGGATCATGTTGGCGTCGGCGCCGAGAGTTTTTGCGGTGAGAGTGGCAGCGACGCGCGCTTCGGAGAAACCCGCGTCTTCCGCGACAAAACGAATCTCGTTTACGCGAATTCCGGAGGGTGTTTTCTTTCCGAAATGCACTTCGAGGCGCTCGGCGAGGGTGCCGGCGTTGGGCCCGGCTTCCATGAAAGCTCGGACCAGGTTTAAAAACTCGTTCTGAGTAACGCCGGAGGTGAAACCGATACTGGCCACGCCCGAGCTGGTGAGCAGATTGGCGAAGCTGCGTTCGGCTGGCGACGAGTCCAGAGGAACGCCATCGAGCAAAAGTTGAGTTCCGGAGGCGCCTAGAAGAAGGCCACCCTGTCCGGCGGCTTCCACCGCGTCCTGGAGTTCAGCCCAGGCAGAGTCGAACTGGCGGGAGGAGCGGGAATGCTCCAAACCATAGAGCCGAGCGTACTTAAGCAGGATATTCAGGCTGCGAATGAAGGCGCGCGCGTTCGGAATCCTGGGCTCGGTGGATACTGACGTTACATGGGGCAGAGTGGACATCGGCTGTTCTACAGACAGTGTACTAGGACGATCGTCTAGGGAAATGGTACGAACAGCCTATAGGAGTACAGGTCGGGAACACCGGCCACAAGGGTAGGGACTGATTTCTTCCTGCTCTCTGGGCCGCCACGGCCATTCTTTTAGGAAGGCAGGCGGATTTCGACGCCCTGGCCTTCAAGAGCAGGACGCACGCGGCGAATCACTTCGCTAGCCCATAGCTTCTCACTCAGAAATACGAGCGAGCCGTCTTCAAATGCACAGATCGCACAAAAAAAATACTTTGAAAAGGCGGCGTGGTAGGCGTCCACACCGCGACGAGCAAGCTCCCCTTCGACTGCTGGGTCGCCTTCAGCGACGAGCGCTCCAGCGCGAGCGCCGAAAGTTTCCTTCTGAAAACGGTCGATGAGAGCCTGCAGCACGGAGAGTTCGGGAGCGGGGATCACGACGGAGTGATTGTTGGGTTCGCGATATTTAATTTGGTGAAGTTTGCAGTACTCGCGGACGCGGTCGAGGTGGCTGAAAAAATCGAGAGCCCAGACTTCGTCGGCTGCGGTGGCGCGCAGGACGCGGCTCCAAATTTTCGAAGCGTCCAGGCCGCGCACGGGTTCGCGATTTTCGTCGGCTTCAGTGAGTTCCAGGCCTATGGCGCGAACATCCGAGCCCAAGTCGAGAGGCTCGACATCGAGAAGATACATCTAAACTTCCTCGCCGGTGGAATGCGAAAAGCGCTTCTGAAAGTCGGGAGACTGCTTGCGGACTTCCAGCCAGTCGAAAAATGCGTCGGGAGTTTCCAGCCAGATTCCGAACCAGTGCGCGATTTCGTCTTTTTCAGCGCGCTTGCTGGCATCCACTTTATGATTGCGCGAGATCATCTCGGCGCGGCGGCGGCCGAGACGCGCGACTTCGCGAACGCGCTCCGCAGCCTGACTGTCGGCTTCGAGCACGAATTTGCGAAGAAGCTCGTCGAGGCGGACCAGGCACATTTCCGCTTCGTCGAGGGTGGAGAAATGAAGCAGGTCGCTGAATTCCTCTTCGTAGCGGCCTTCGGTATCCGAGCGCGTGGACCATACCACGCGCATGCCGGCCTCTTCGAGAACGCTGACAATGTAATCGGCGGAGGTTTTTCCTTTTTCACCGAGATGCACGATGAGCTTGCGCCTGATCTGCTCGATTTCGGCGGGAGTGTAGCGCGGCTTGGCCAATTCCGCGGCCACTTCAAGAATTAATTTCTTCTTGGTGGGAGAGCCGCTCTCGAGATTCGGGCTGGGAGTGCTTTCGGTCAAGAGGGACCTCGGCGTTTGGGCTTGGAGGGATCGGCGGTTACGGTGTCGCCGGCAAGCAAATGGCGGTAACGCGCGACGTTGCGATTATGTTCCGCAAGAGTTTTCGCGAAAAAATGGCCGCCCTGATCGTTGGCGACAAAATACATGTAATCGGTTTGCGCGGGCTCCATCGCGGCGCGCAAAGAGGCTTCTCCCGGGTTGGCGATGGGGCCGGGGGGCAGCCCGGGATGTTCGTACGTGTTGTACATGGAATCGACGTGCAGGTCGGCGGGGCGGACGTTTTTTGTGTGGTGGCCCTCCAGTTCCAAGGCGTACTGCACGGTGGGGTCGCACTGCAGCGGCAGACCTTTGCGAAGACGGTTATAAAAGACTCCGGCGACCATGGGACGTTCTTCGGGCTTGGGGGTTTCGCGTTCGACCAGTGAAGCGAGGGTCACGACCTGATAGAGCGTCAAACCTTGCGGAAAATTACTGGCTCCGGAAGGATCCAACGATTCCAGCTCGGCGCGAAAATTCTGGACCATGCGTTTTACAATCGCATCGCAAGTCGTGCGGCGAGTAAATTGGTAGGTGGAGGGGAAAAGAAAACCTTCGAGGTTGGGTGAGTTTGGCGCAATATCGGCAATAAGAGCGGCGTTTTTTGCGGCTTCCAGAAAACTTTCGCGCGTGCACACTTCCTGGCGATCGAGCTCCGCGGCCATTTCGAACATATTCCAGCCTTCGGGAATCGTTACCGTGCGAATGTAGATCTTGCCTCCGGCAATTTGCCAAAAGACTTCGCGCGAATCAAGCGGGCGGTCGAAGTAATACTCGCCGGCCTGGAGAGGTTTTCGAAAATGCCACATGCTGAAAAATTCGAAGGCCAGCTGGCTGCGAATCACGTCATTTTTTCTGAGAATGTGAGCCACACCGAAGCGAGAGGTGCCGTGGGGAATGTCCACAAAAACTTTTTCAGGGCGATGGCCGCGATACGGTCGGCTGATTTGTGAGTCGAGCCACCCTGCACCGGCGCCGAGGGCGGCAATGAGAAGGAGAGCAATGAGGCCAAGTCTGCGCATCAGGTATTAGGACCTCTCCACGATGGGAAGCGAGGCAGGCTCGACTACTTTTTTGTACTGGACCTTGTGTTCGAGATAATCACGCAGGAGAACGGCGGCGGCGACGTCGTCAAGCGGGGCTCGCTTCCGTCGCGAAGAGGAATTTACTGCTGCCATAGTTTGGGCCGCCTCCCAGGTGGTCAGCCTTTCGTCTACGAGTTCAACTTCGATGCCCAGATCTTTCTGCAATCGCGTGGCGAAGAGCGCCGCTTCATACGCCATGGGGCTTGCTTCACCCGTTATGTGCAAAGGATGGCCCACGAGGATACGCGCAACACTATGCTTCCTGCAAATTTCGCGCAAGCGCCGCAAATCGCTGCGGCGGTTTGTGCGCGTAAGGGTCACGAGAGGCTGCGCGGTGATGCCAAGCTCGTCGGAAAGGGCCAAGCCGATTCTCTTTCGGCCGTAGTCGATGGCCAGGATGCGGCTCGATTCGGCCGTCGTGGGTGCAGACACACCGATATTCCGCGCGCGTTCGAGGTTCGTCATATTCCCGCTATTATACGCGACGAATAGCCAAGCGCGGCAGTTGGACATGGGTAGGACGAGGCATATTATTGAGTATCAAGAGTTGCCTAAACAGTAAAAATAGCGTATGAGCGGATGCCATGCGAATGGCTGCAGCTTTTATTGTCGTTTTGTTTCTCGTGGGCTCACAGCTTGCTCAGACGGATCCATGCCTGCGGCGGAGTGTCCCAGTAAATGTGGTGGATGATCGAGGTCAGCTAGTGGCCGGACTTACTGAGAATAACTTCGCGGGATCGATACACCATCAGCCCGTAAAAATTATTTCCGTGATGCCGGATGGAACTGCCCGGCGTCTGTTAATCATTCTCGACGCTAGCGGCAGCATGATTGAAGATAAGCGTATCTGGCATTTGTACTTAGCGGTTGGACGCAATCTGATCACGCCAGTTCCGGAGAGTACGCTCGTCGGCCTAATCGTCTTCTCGTCGAAAATCGAAGAGAACATTCTTCTAACGACCCGCAAGAAATCCTTGCAAGACGAATTGACGCGATTAGACCCAGGCGCTAGAACATTTCCGAAGGGTCCACGCCACACAGCGCTTTGGGATGCGCTGGAAACCGCAGCCTCTGAATTCAGCCAGCCTCAGCAAGGGGATGCCATCTATGCGATTACAGATGGTGGGGACAATGCGAGCAAAACCAGCGAGAAACCCTTGGAAGAGGATCTCTTGAATCGAGGAATTCGGTTGTTTACTTTCTCCGTGGATCCGTCCGCTGGTCCGACCCCTGAGGAAACAAATGGTCCAGCAAGTCTGATGGAGCTAACCCAAGCGACAGGCGGATATGCGGTTCGGCTTCCAAATTATTCACCGGGAGGACCGCCGAGCCTTCTGAGTGGTGCGGGAAAGCTGACTCCTGAAGGGGAGCTATTGATGTTGCAATTCCGGCAGATTTTTTCCTTCGAGAGAATCGAAGTTCAATTGCCGAAGGCTCCGAATAAAACTCAAGACTGGAACCTCAAAATAACCGGAATGAAGGCGAAAGATCTCACCCTGGTGTATCCACACAAGCTAGCGGGTTGTGCAATTCAATCGCAGAGCGCCAGCTCGGTGCAATAAAAAAGAAGGGACGGTTTAGGGTTGCCGGCCGCGCTCGCTTTTTTCCCATAGGGGCCAGAAGCCGGCGTCTTTCATTTCCTGGTCGAGGCCGGTCTGCTGGAATAATTGTTCGATCTGCGGGCGGGTTTGGCGAGGGCCTATGCGCTCTTCACGGTCCGCGAGGGCGAAGGCGGTGATGGCAGCGACGGCGACGCTGCGCTTAAGCTCTTTGAAATCAACTTTGTCGTAGGTGTCGGATGCGGCGTGGTAATTCAGCATGTAATTGGCGGGCTCTTGATTCGATTCCAGGGTGGGAACACCCTCCAGGATGAAATCGAAATTGTCGGTGTCCATACCGGCGTCGAAGGTGAAATCCAAAGGAGCAAAAGTGTGGAGCGGCTGGAGGGCTTCGCGCACGGCTGATTCGACGTCCTTGCGGCCTCCGAGGGAGTAGCCGGTGATGCGTCCCACTCCGGAATCGAAAATTACGGCAGCGACCATGCGATCGAGCTCGGCGCGATGGGCGTGGGCGTATGCGGCGGAGCCGAGCATTCCCTGCTCTTCACCGGTGAAGAAGGCGAAGCGGATCGAGCGGCGAGGAATGGCGCCGGAGGCGTGGATAACGCGCGCTGCGTCAATGAGCATGGCCACGTTGCAACCGTCATCGAGCGCGCCGGTGCCCAAATCCCAGGAATCCAGATGCGCGCCGAGCAAAACGAATTCGTCCGGCCTTTCGCGGCCGCGAATTTCGCCGATCACGTTTTCGGATTCGGTGGGACCGCCAATGTGATTGGGCATATCGAGACGGACGCGGACCTTCTGTCCGGCGGCCAGGAACCTAGCGATGCGTTCGGCGTCTTCGCGCGCCAAGATCGCTTGCGGCAGCGCCTCAAGTTCACCATCGATGGATACATTGTGGCGATACAGCAGCAGATTGGGCCGCGTGGACATCCAGAATATGGCGGCGGCGCCGGCTTTCACGGCGCGTTCAACAATTTCGTGGTCGACACCGTATTCGGCGATGAGGTCTTCCCAGGTGACCAGCAGATTGGTGTGAACGAGAACGATGGCGCCGTTGGCGAGCGCGCCGATTTTCGCGAAACCATTTTCGCTGCCATCTCCGACGTCAACAACGTCCGCGGTGATACCCTCGGGCGGCGTGGCGGGCGACCAGCCGATGGACACCATGCGAACCGGGAAAGGCGCAGGGGACAAAATGTCGATGTGCGAGTTGCCTTCACTCCAAGTGACCGGGATGGTGAATTTTTCGGTGTGGACTTCGTCCACTCCGGCGTGGCGCAGCGCTTCGACGGCCCAGCCTGCGGCGCGGTCGGCTGCCGGTGACCCCGTAGGGCGGCCGCCGATGGAGTCTGTGAGGTAGCGCAAATTTTCTTCCAGAGGCGAGGGGCCGAGGGCGCTTTGAATCATGGCCGGAACCAAATCTGCGCAGGATTTTTCGACGGAACATGTGCCGATCCCGGTGGGTACTTGCAGAGGAGAGGGATTCGTGGGGGGAAGCTGGGCAAATGTGCCGAATGGGAACAGGGTTAAGGTGGACAAGAGTAAAAGGTCGCGTAGGTTTTTTTTCACGAACAATTCCTTTCGGGATAACGGCTGAACCGAACTTGGCGACGGGAGTGTACCGCAGAATGCGGGTTGGATAGTACGCCCGCGTGGAAGTCCATCGAAGGGTGCTAGTCCGGGCCGCGGATTCATCGTGCGCCTTCACACAATTGAAACAAGATTTCGGAACATTTTGCTGCTTGCGAGAAGATTCTACCTAGAAAGAAAATGCGGCCAGATTTTGGCTGCGGAATATCTGTCTCATTTTGAGTCATTTAACCAATGTGGGGAGTGGCAGACTACCTGCCGTGGCCGTGCTTCTATCCGCGTTTTGGTAGAACGGTTCTCAAGACAGTTGGATCAGGGCGACGGTCATGAGAGCTGCCATAAGTCCCGTATGCTGTAGGAATAGGAACAAAATCTAAAGACTTCGCCGGATAGTCCTGGGGGAGCAGACGGGAAGGTCTTAGTGAAAAAGGTACGCGTATTTGGAAAGCCAGTGCAGCAAGAAAAGAAGCAGGATTCGAACAAGCCTAACTTCTTCGTTTTCTGTGAAACAAGCACGGGCGCCGCTCAATTCCGCACGGAATCGGCTGCGGATCCGGAGTCCACGGTGGAACGAGTGGCCGGACTGCTGGCCATGCAGTGCCTGGTCAGAGGCCAGAATCCGACTGATTTTCAAGTACTAGTTCCGGCCGAATCGGCGCTGATGGGGCGGCTGGTGTCGCGAGCTGAGGAACTTCTGCAGGAAGGGCGCTCGATCGCCTGTCCGGCATCTTTAAGCCCGCGACAGATGGAAGTGCTGCACTCGGTGCTATCGAATCGAGCGAACAAGGAAATTGCTTCCAAGCTGAATATCACGGTTCGCACGGTGAAGTTCCACATCTCGACATTGCTTAGCAAATTTGGCGTCGAGACGCGCACGGAGCTGGCGCGCCGAGCGGCAGGGTTTGCGAGTCCCACATTATTGGAAGCGGAGACGGCGCAGGACAATTCGGCTGGGCCGCAGAGAAATCCGGGGCCGGTGGCGGTTGCTCGCAAAGCGCCGATTCCGATGACGAATAAATCGCAGAGCGTCCGGTTTCCGGGACGCGCGCTGATGGCCTAGCGAAATTCCGCTGGAGTCACGCCGGCCTTAGCGGCCGAAGGAATAGTATTCGAAGCCGAGGGCCTTCATTTCCGCTGGATTTAGAAGGTTTCGCGCATCAATCAGCAAGGGGCGGGCCATTTCGTCGTGAACGCGCTTCCAATCGAGGCGGCGAAATTCTTCCCACTCCGTGGCTAACACGGCCGCGTCCGCATCCTTGAGCAATTCGTAGGGATCCTTGGCAAACAATATTTCGGGGAACAACTTACGCGTTTTTTCCATGGCTTGAGGGTCATACGCGCGTAAATGCGCACCTTCAGCCAAGAAACGCTTAGCGGCATCGACGGCGGGCGAGAAACGGATGTCATCCGTGTTTGGCTTAAAAGCCAAGCCGAGCAGGGCAATTTTTTTGTCCTTGAGCACCCAAAGAGCTTTGCGAGCTTTGGCGAGAAGCAGATCGATTCGTTGCCTGTTAACCTGCTCGGCAGCCTTCAACAAAGTGAAGTCGATGCCCACACGTTCGGCCAGTCGAACGAAGGCTTGAACGTCTTTGGGCAAGCAAAAACCTCCGAAACCGAGTCCGGCCTGCAAAAACTGGGGGCCGATTCTGGGATCCATGCCTACCGCGGCGGTAACTTCCTGGACGTCGGCGCCGAGCTGATCGCACATATCCGCCAAAGAATTCGCAAAAGAGATTTTCAGAGCGAGAAAAGAATTCGAGGCGTGTTTGATCAGCTCGGCGCTATTGACGGTGGTGACCACGAAAGCGGGCGCGGGAGAATCGGGACACTTGCCGTTGTGCGCGGGGCAGGTGAACTTGCGGTCTAAGATGGGCGCGTAAATTTCGCGGAGTTTTTCAGCGGCGGCTTGTTCGTCCACGCCGATTACGATTCGATCGGGATGAAGGAAGTCGGTTACAGCGGTCCCTTCGCGAAGGAACTCCGGATTGGATGCGACGGTGAAATTGGCGCCGGTTTTACGGCTGTAAACAGTGAGCGCGCGTTTGAGCTCCTGACCGGTTTGAGCCGGCACAGTGCTCTTTTCCACTACTAATTTGGGACCGCCGCCTTCGGTGGCGATCATGCGGGCCACGTTGTCGATGGCGCTTAGATCTGCGTCTCCATTATCCAAAGGCGGAGTTCCCACGCAGATGAACACAACTTCGCTGGAACGCACGGCTTCGCCGGCATTGCTGGTGAAATGCAGGCGTCCTTCACGGATATTTTTTTCGACCAGGGAATCCAAGTGCGGCTCGTAAATCGGGAGCTTTCCAGAGCGAAGGGTGACGATTTTGGATTCGTCATTGTCGGTGCAGGTGACCTGGTGCCCGATTTCCGCGAAGCAAGCGCCGGTGACGAGTCCAACATATCCACAGCCAATTACCGAAATTCGCAAGATTCAGAACTCCTGATCGAATTAAGTTTTCTTATCAGTGCAAACTCTTGATACTCGCGCCCACAGCCCTGTAAACCAGTGAAACAGCCCTGAAATGAAAAGTCACGACAATATGATGGATTCAATTCGTCTGAGTTACGGGCGACTCCGTTTTTAGCAAGGCGCGTGCCGGCGATTGAACGCTAAATTAACCGGCGGCGTTCATCCGATACCACTGCACCGTTTGCCGCAACCCCTCCGCAAGCGGAATCAGCGGCTTCCAGCCCAGCTCGCTCATGATTTTTCCGGAGTTCAATGCGTAACGGCGGTCGTGACCCGGCCTATCCGGAACATGAGAAATCAGGCTTTCCGGCTTGTTCATGATTTTCAGAAGATCGCGAGCCATGGTGAGATTGTCTTTCACCTCGGCGCCGCCAATATTATAAACGTGACCCAGGCGGCCGCGCTGGAATGCCGCAAGGATAGCGCGACAGTTGTCTTGGACGTGGAGCCAGTTTCTTTGCTGCAGGCCGTCTCCGTATATCGGCAAAGGCTTGCCGGCCAAAGCACGGCCGATCATCAGGGGTAGAAATTTTTCCGTAAATTGATGCGGACCATAATTGTTGGAACAGCGCGTGATCAGCGCGGGAAAGCCGTAGGTTCGTACGAAAGAGAGGACCAGCAGGTCGGCGGCAGCTTTCGAGGCGGAATAGGGACTGCTGGGAGCGAGGGGGAAATTTTCGTCCGAGAAAGAACCCGGCGGGATATCGCCGTACACTTCGTCGCTTGAGATGTGGAGGAAACGCTGGATTTGCAATTTGCGGGCGCTCTGCAGAAGAACCAAGGTGCCAGTGACATTGGTTTGAATGGCGTCCGTTGGTTGAGAAATGCTGCGATCGACGTGAGATTCCGCGGCGAAATGGACTACGGCGTCGCATCCGGCCATGGCTGATTCGGCCGCGGCTGCATCGCAAACGTCGCCTCTTATAAATTTGTGATTGGGATTACCGCTTATGCCGGCGAGATTTGAAAGATTTCCAGCGTAGGTCAACTTGTCAAAGTTGACGACGGTGTAGCCCTCGTCGAACGAAAGGGCCAGCTGAATAAAATTCGAGCCGATGAAGCCGGCGCCGCCAGTTACGAAGAGTTTCATGAAGCTTCCTGACGGGCGGGCAAGGCAGCTGCGGATTCTTCGTCAGAGCGAATCCATAAGGATCCAGCGATGAGGAGCAAGACGGAGAACAGGAAATTTGAGATGGAGAAGGGACGGCCGCTGACGCGTACAAGAATCAGTTCAAAAAGAAAAGCGGGAACGATGGAGTACAAAGCGAGTGACAGAATGACCGTTGCTTTTGACTGGGTTCGTCGTTGGGCCGCTATTCCCAGAATTATGCCCGCCGGAAAAAAGACCAGAAGACAGTAAATATCGCTATAACCTTCCAACTCGGAGGGGCGGATCCGGCGCAAGAGCCGTGCCAACGCTGCGCCAGGCCCCAGATGATACAGGCGCGTGCTCTTCTTTCCATCGATGTAAAGGGAGAGATTCGCGCCGTCATACGAATAGACGATATCGCGCGGCCGGGCGTCAGTAAAAACGTTTGGAACGAACCAGGCCAGAGTGGCATGTTTTACGGAAAGCGGGCTGCGAAACCAAAAAACCAGATTAGCTTCTTCCTGCTTGAGAGTTATATCCGTGAAAGAAGGCGAATGCGATATGGAAATGATCTGGCCGGTTCCGATATGCGGCGTGGCGGCACTACAAATTATATGGATGGTGAACTGATTTGATTTCTGAACATCGGCAACCAAGGCGGCGACGGAGGAACCGGAGGTTAGCCAGGATTCGCCATTGAGAGCGAGGGACTCCGTTGCTGTGGGAGTTGGAACGGAAGGCGTCCAGGACAGAGCGGGAAGGAATCCGTTACCATCGTTGAATGGAGGGGCACCTTTAAGATTGTATGTGGCGCGCCAGGGTAAAGCCTCCTGGATGGTTTGCCCGGACGACAATGGGAGGGCGATGGCGTCGGGGATGGCACGGTCTGAAATTTGTAGCTGCGCAATCTCACCCTTCCAAGGGTTCTGGCCCGTAGATTCATTGCCCAAAAGCAACAAAGAATCGGCGTACCAATTGCTGAGTCGCGTTTGCGTTTGCAGCGTGGCAGAAAACGCAAACCAAGCGAGAAAATAGATCGGGAGCAGAATGGCAATGCACCGGGGTGTGAGCCATGAACGCAGAGCGGCTTCAAACTGGGAGAGAAGGCGGATGACCGACGAGCCCAAAAGCTCAAAAAGAAAAAAGCCTACAACGGAACCGGTCGTGTTGGTGAAAACATCCTCCCAACCGGAGTCGCGCATCGGGATATAGATCTGGGCGATCTCAATTGCATAGGAGAGGACGGCGCCCGCAACCAGCGCTAAACAAAGGGCCGCTGTTCGGGACATCCTGCGCTCGCGCAATTTCTCTGCCAGCCCGAAGCCCAGGGGTACAAACAGCAAAATATTGAGCAAGGCATCCAACCGGCCGGAAGTTTTTATGGACCTGCCCAACAGAAACGGAGAGGTATTGCCTGGAAGCTTTGCGTGAAAATCGAAGCGGAAGGGAGAAAGTGTCAGAAAGAGGATTCCCGTCAGTGCAGCGATCAGAAAGCGGTTCGACCAGCTGTGACTTCGCGCTGGTGAAGGAAAAGCGGCAGTGTGAATCGGTCTTGAGCTCAGAAGAAGGATTCCTCGCTACGCGTCAAAAGTCTAGCACGACCAGGGCCTAGCCGACTGTTCGCTGCAATGCCGCCTGCGCAGTTCTAGAGAGTCCACCGTGGGAATTGGATCGAACTGAAACAGTTCCGCTAAGTAGTTGAAGCAAAGAGAGTAAGCAGGCCTGTACTTTGCCTCGGCCAGTATCTCTTTGTACTTCAGGACAGGCGAACCCGCCTGCACTTTGTTGCTTCTTTTGACCAGTAGTTCCGTTCCGCGCGTGGTCCCTACACTGTGCTGGACATGAAACCCTCCGCGCCGAACTCAACTAAGCAAACTCAGTTACAGAAGCTCAAAAGCCGTTTCTTGGGCGCCGTGCACCGCGGACCGCTGCCCATAGTGGCGTTCTTCGCCGCGATTGTGGCAATCGGGGGGCTCTCGGGTTGCGTGGGATACACCGGCGCCAAGACCAGCACGGGCAACGCCGGAGTATTGTCGGGCAACGTTGCAACCGTTGCTTTTGGAAGCGTGGGAGTGGGCAAGTCTGGCACGCAGAGTTTGACGTTGACGAATACGGGAACGGCGGCGGTGAACGTCAGTTCCTCTTCGATCGCCGGTGCAGGATATACGGTCGCCTCGGGAAGCCCATCCGGGTCGATTGCTGTGGGACAGAGCGTAACAGTTCAGATCGCTTTCGCGCCGACGGCGACGGGCAACGCGACAGGCAGTTTCACGATTGCGAGTAACGCATCGAATTCGCCGCTTACGGTGGCACTGAGCGGAACAGGTACGCAACCGGGTTTGGCGAGCACACCAGCGTCGGTAAGCTTTGGAAATGTGGTCGTCGGAGCGAGCGGTACTGCATCAGTAAATCTTTCCAATACTGGATCAGCTAGCGTCACAGTGAGCCAAGCGAGTGTTACCGGGACGGGTTTTACCATTGTTGGATCGCCGGCCGGGCAAACGATTCAGCCAGGGGGAAGCTTCAGTTTCACAGCACAGTTCTCGCCCATATCTGTAGGGAATGCGGCCGGGAGCATTTCGATAGCCAGCAATGCGCCCAATTCTCCAATGACGATTGCGCTGACGGGCGCCGGGACACAAGCGGGCTTGTCGAGTACACCAACGTCTGTGAGCTTCGGAAACGTGGCTGTCGGGACGAGCGGGTCCGCCTCTGTGAGTTTGTCCAATACCGGGTCAGCAAGCGTTACAGTGAGCCAAGCGAGCGTTACCGGGACGGGTTTTACCATCGTTGGATCGCCAACCGGGCAAACAATTCAACCAGGACAAAGCATCAGCTTTACGACAAAGTTCTCGCCAACATCAGCTGGGAATGCCAACGGAGCGATTTCCGTGGCTAGCAACGCGCCAAATTCTCCGATGACCATACCTTTAACCGGCATAGGAACGCAGCCGGGACTGGCGAGTACACCCACCTCCGTAAGTTTCGGAAAGGTGGTTGTTGGCGCCAACGGGTCGGCATCGGTGAACCTATCTAATACTGGATCAGCTAGCGTCACAATCAGCCAAGCGAGCGTGACCGGCACGGGTTTTAGCTTGGTCGCATCGCCAGCCGGACAGACGATTCAGCCGGGACAAAGTTTTAGTTTCACCGCAGAGTTCTCGCCGACATCTGTTGGCAATGCAACCGGAAGCATTTCGGTAGCCAGCGATGCGCCAAATTCTCCGATGACGATTGCGTTGACGGGGACCGGGACGGAACCAGGATTGGCGGTTTCTCCTACGGGGGTGAACTTCAAAGGAGTAGTTGTAGGTAATAGAGCGACCGCTACTTTAAGCCTGTCGAATACGGGATCCGCGGCGGTGACGATTTCTCAGGCGAGTGTGACCGGAACAGGTTTTGCAATCAGCGGGTTGGCCGCGGGCTTGACGATCCAACCGGGCCAAAATTCGACTTTCACGGCGCAGTTTTCGCCAACATCAGCAGGAAGCGCAAGCGGGAGCATCTCAGTGTCGAGCAACTCCCCGAATTCCCCGCTGACCATTGCGCTAAGCGGGACAGGAACTCAACCTGAAATTGGCGCGATTCCATCGAGCGCACCTTTCGGAAATGTGACGGTGGGAAACACAAATTCGCAGACGATTACGCTGAGCAACGGCGGGACGGCAAACCTGATTATTTCGCAAGGAAGTGTTTCGGGAAGCGGGTTCAAGATCACCGGGCTTAGCACTCCCCTGACGCTTGCTCCGGGCACCAATGCGACGTTCAATGCCACTTTCACACCGACAACAGCTGGGGCGGTTAGCGGGTCCATATCATTGGCGAACGACGCACCGAATTCACCATATACGATCGCGCTAAGCGGAACAGGCGTGGCTGAAACCCAGCTTTTGAACTTCAATGTGTCGAATCTGAGCTTTGGCAGCGTAAAGGTGGGCAGTAACAGTAGCTTGCCGGCGACTTTGACGAATACGGGAAATTCCAGCGTGACAATATCTTCGTCGAATACGACGGGCTCGGGCTTCACGGTCAGCGGCGTATCGTCGGGAGAGAGTCTGAATCCGAACCAATCGATCGCGGTTACGGTTGAATTTGCGCCGAGCGCAGCGGGAACGGTGAGCGGAAATCTGACGATCGTCAGCAATGCCACGGATTCTCCAACTTCGATCAGTTTGTCGGGGACGGGGACGCAGCAGGCGGAGACGGTAGCGTTGGGGTGGACAGCGAGCACGTCCAGTGTGATTGGCTACAACGTTTATCGTGGGACTGTGACCGGCGGTCCTTATTCCTCGAAGCTCACTTCTTCGCCAGTGGCCTCGACACAATTTACGGACACAAGCGTGCAATCGGGGCAGACTTACTACTATGTGGTGACCTCGGTTGATTCAAACGACGTGGAAAGCGCTTACTCGGGGCAGGCCAGCGCCACGATTCCTTAGATTCGGGCTGAATGAAGAGGCCAAAAGGAAAAGATTAGAATGTAAGGATGATCGAACGTAACGCTAGGAATGTCGATCATCTCCAGCGAAATAGGTCGTTCTTAGCGGACAGGCGTACCCCCTGTCCTCCCCCGTGTACCCCTGGCCAGTAGTCCCCGGCAAGTTCCTTCCCGCAGAATGCACCTCGATATGAATGGTGTTTTCACATCCGACGGCGCGCACTGGATGTTTATACTGCTGGGAATTCGCGGGGCCAGGGTCGCGAGGCTTGTTGTCACGGTTCTGGCATTCCTGGGATTGTTCGGCACTTTCGCGTGCGTAGCATCTTCAGCAAACGCAAACGAGGAAGTCGCGAAGGGAAAGCTCGTCATTACGCCCAACGCTGTTAGCTTTGGAAGTGTGGGAGTTGGATCGAGCGCGAGCCAAACGGTAATAGTAAGCAATCGCGGCGGGAAATATGTGACGGTAATGAATGTTTCCGCGACGGGGACAGGATTTAGCGTTTCGGGTTTTTCAGGTCCAAAAATACTGAAGACCGGCGAGACTATAAAGCTTACGGTGGACTTCAAACCGAAGTCCGCAGGAGAACGAAGCGGAAGCATTTCGGTAACGATCTCGCAGGAACAGGGCGAGACAACAGCCACGCTGACGGGGATGGGTTCGACGAGCAAGTTAAGTATGACGCCCTCCGCGGTCGATTTCGGGAAAGTGAGCGTGGGAAACCCGGTGAGTCAGACGTTGAAGTTGACGAACGAGGGCAGCGATAGCGTGTCGATTAAATCGGCAAGCGTAAGCGGCACGGGATTCAGCATGTCTGGGCTAACTACTCCACAGACGCTGACCCCCAAAGAATCCGTAACTTTTACGGCGAAGTTCGATCCGAAGAGCGCCGGTACCGACAAGGGAACGATTTCGGTGACAGCAAGCGGCGGCACGGACACAATCGATTTGAGCGGACTGGCAGTTTCTTCCAAAGTCGCCCTAAGCGCGAGCGCGACTAGTATCACGTTTGGAAATGTGAAAGTGGGAAGCACAGTTACGCAAACAGTGACCCTGAAGAGCACGGGGAATTCGAGCGTGGATATTTCGGATGTTTCTGTCAGCGGAAGCGGCTACACGTTCAGCGGAGTAACATCGCACACGGTGCTGGACCCGGGTCAGAGCGCGGTCCTGAGCGTGAGTTTTGACCCCAAGACGACGGGAAGTTTGCCCGGAACAGTGACGATCTCCAGCAATGCTCCCAATCCACAAATGAAAATCGGCCTTTCCGGCGATGGAACATCCGGCGAGCAACCATCCGTGGATCTGAATTGGGATAAAAGCACGTCTTCGGGGGTTGTGGGATATTACGTTTATCGCAGCCTGAACTCAGGCAAGACCTATTCAATCCTAAATTCGCAGGCGGATTCGGGCACAAGTTACACGGACAATAGCGTGGCGAGCGGCCAATCGTACGTTTACGTAGTGACATCTGTTAATTCCAGCGGAGTTCAGAGCGCGTACTCGAATCCGATCGACGTGACTATCCCGTCAAACTAGCAGGCAGAAGCGTAGCGGAAGATTTAGAATTCGCGGAGAATCCTCAACATGCGCCGAAGCGGTTCAGCGGCGCCCCACAGCAACTGATCGCCGACAGTAAAAGCTCCCAGAAATTCCGATCCGAGTTTCAATTTATGGAGGCGGCCAACCGGCACATTCATGGTGCCGGAAACGGCGGCGGGAGTGAGGCAGCGCGTGGTGGATTCTCTGTCGTTGGGAATCAATCGCACCCAGGGATTGCCGTTCACCAAAATCTGTTCAATATCGTGGAGCGGAACGTCTTTTGTGAGCTTGATGCAAAGTCCCTGGCTGTGGCAGCGCATGGTTCCAACGCGCACGCAGATACCGTCAACCGGCACCTGCGGTTGCAAGGCGAGGATCTTGTTGGTTTCCGCCATGCCCTTCCACTCTTCGCGAGTTTGTCCATCGGGCATTTCGCGATCGACCCACGGAATCAAGCTGGCCGCGAGAGGCGCGCCAAGTTCCTGGGTGGGCAAGTTTGAGGCGCGTTGGGCTTGGGTCATCAAGCGATCGACCTCCAGGGCGTTTTCGGATGGAGTGGAGCGGTTTGGTTCGGTGAGAAACTCCATCTGCTTCGCGAGTTCCAACATTTTAGCGGCACCGGCGCCGGAAGCGGCTTGATAGGTCATGGTGCTGACCCATTCGACCAGGCGGGCTTTGAGCAGGCCGCTGATGGCCATCAACATCAAGCTAACGGTGCAATTTCCGCCGGCGAAAGTACGGAGGCCGCGAGCCAGACCGTTTTGGATCACATCGGCGTTTACGGGATCGAGAATGATGACGGCTTCGTCGCTCATACGCAGGGTGGAAGCGGCATCAATCCAAAAGCCCTTCCAACCGCTATCGCGCAGAGGACCGTAAATCTCGGCAGTGTATTCGCCGCCCTGGCAACTGATTAGAACGTCGCAGGCGGCAAGTTCACGGATATTTTTCGCGTCTTTAAGCGGGGGGCTAGCGGATTCCTTGGGCGCGAGGCCTGCGACGTTTGATGTGGAGAAAAAGAGGGGCTCAAGGCCGGCGAAGTCGTTTTCTTCACGCATCCTCTGCATGAGGACGCTGCCGACCATGCCTCGCCAGCCGATGAAGCCTACGCGAGGTGTTGCTACGTTCAGTCGCACGGTGTCGTTGATTATGCCATTGCTCAAGGGATTTTCGCGGAAGCGCTAGCGAACTGGCTCGTCGAGCCGGAGTTCCCGATGGACGGTGGCGAGCGCGGCCTCAACGTCTTGCTGCGCTACCACGAGAGAGATGTTACTGCCCGAAGAAGGTTGAGCTAGCGCAAAGAGTTTTAGGGCGGCGCGATCGAGCGCGGCGGTTAAACGAGTAACGATATCGCCGGCATCGCGCAGGTTACGGCCAACCAAGGTAACGATGGCGACCGAAGGGTTGACGGTGACATGTTTCACTTTTTCGCGCTCCAAGTCGTGCGCGAATTCGCCGCGCAGGGCTTCGACTGTTGAGCCGGCGTCATTCGATGAAACTACGATGCAGACTGCGTCCTTCGAAGAAGACGATTGCGGCAACAGGCGCAACGGAACTGAAACGGCCGCTGCCGTCGCAAGCGTCCGGCGCAAAATGTCAGGCGTTTCCAAAACGCTGGAGGCACGGACCGTGATCAAGGCAACATCGCCGGTGGCAGTAGCTGCTCTTATGCCGACGCCATTTGAAGAACCGTCCGGCGTGATTCTGGTCCCTGGGCGATCAGGAGCAAATGTATTGCGAATCGAGAGAGGAATTCCACTTTGCATCAAGGCGTGCAGGGTTTTTGGATGCAGAACCTTGGCTCCCAAATCCGCGAGATCGGAAGCTTCCCGATAGGACATCTCAAGGATTGAGGAAGCGGACGGGACCAGCCTGGGGTCGGTGGTAAGAATGCCGTCCACGTCGGTCCACAAGGTGACCTCGTCTGCGTTCAGGGCTGCGCCCATGATGGTGCCGGAGTAATCGGAGCTGTTGCGGCCAAGGGTTGTGGGGACACCGTCGACTGTGGCAGCGATGAAGCCAGTGACCACCGGAGTGATTCCCCGCATCAAGAGAGGGCGCAGACGCGCCTCGCAACGGTCACGCGTGAGATCCATGTAGGGTTCGGCAGACCCGTAGAGAGAGTCGGTGACGATTAGTTCGGTGGCATCGATCGCCTGGCTGTGAATTCCCATTTGTTCCAATGCGGCAGCCACAAGGGGAGCTGAGAGGCGTTCACCCAAACCGGAAATCGAATCGCGGAAACGAAGAGTCAGTTCGCGTTGCAGGAGGATTTCCTGGCATAGGGCATTGGCTTCCTGAAGGAGCTCCAGAATCTTTTGGGTAATGCGGCGCCGTTTATCAGTTGAGTGGATTAACGCATTTGCAGCAGATTCGTGGCGTTGGCGCAATTCCTGAAAAATAGTGGAGACGCGCTGCTGATTGCCGGCCTGGGATTGGGTGGCGGCTTCGATCAGAAGGTCTGTTACGCCGCGCATGGCGGAGACAACGACTACTACATCATTGTCCAGCGCGGAGGCTTTAACGATGTCGACGACTTTCGCGATGCAGGGCGCGTCGTTGACCGAGGTCCCGCCAAATTTCATGACTTGCAGGGGCCTGTGCGCGTTGATGCAAGTGTGACCAGAAACCAAGTGCGGTTGCAAAACGCGGGCAGGATAACGGTCGGAGGTGGCTGCCGAAACGCTCACTCGCTCCCCGCGATCTCTTAGTGGATTTGTCATAGGCGAGGCAGTCGCGCCATCGATAACGCCTGTACGCGACTTTGCTGTGAATACCAGGCGGCCCGCTTTCGACGGGAGCGAACGCAGGCGCGAATCAAGTCTGGCTTATCCCACGGGACATCGTGATAGGCCGATTGCAAAAAGGGACTGGCCGGATCTCTGATCCACTCTTGCGGAAACAGGGCAATCGTTTTTTCCTCGGTGACCTTTGCTGACGGGGAGACTGGCAGTCCGGATAAAGCCGAGAACAGAGCGGCAGGAATATCTCGTCCCTGTCCTAACGTGAGATGCGCGACTTGTGTCACTCGCGGATTAATCTCGATGAGGTAGGCGCTTCCGGTTTGGTTCTCAAGCATGAAGTCGAATCCGTGCAAACCAGAGAGATTTAGGCGGCGCGCCATCTTCTCCGCGGCAGCGGACATTTCCGCGTTTTCAATCGATTGAAGGACCGTCGCATGCCCATACGAGGCAATTTTGCTGACCACTTCAAAATGGAGAGTAGCCAGGACTTCGCCCTTCCAGCAAGCGACCGAGGTGGTAGCTTCGCGGCCGGCTACGAATGTTTGCGCATTCACGATGGAGCGGCGACGCAGCAGCGAGGGCCAGACCAGCGTTGTGTCTTGATCGATCAAGGCTCGCTTGGCAGCTCGCGCGAGAAGGGGAGGAGCTTGCAAAAAGCGCAAGGCACGTTTGGCTTCTTCGAAAGTACGAACGACTCGGACGCCGTCGCCGCCGGACGAACCGTCGGCTTTCAGGACCATCGGAAGACCTGCCAGCGCAATCCACTTCTTCAGATCGTCGTGATCACGAATTATTTCGGTCTGGGGAACGCGGATGCCCTGTTCCTGGGCCAGTTGAATGAATTTGGTTCTGGCGTACAAGACCGGGAAATTTTCTGACGCTCCAAGCGAACGCTCGATGAGCGCGCAAATCGGATTGCCTGCGTCGCCCTTGCGGCGTTCCCGAGCATAGAGAAGATGGAGGTGCTGAGTCGCGCGGTCATCTCCCGGGATAATTAGATCCGGCTTCGCGGCGGAGATTGCATCCGCAAAGGAGGTTAAAGGATCAAGGCCGCGATAACGGTATGTTTGGCGAATCGCATCGGTGTTGGCGATGGGATGTTTAGAAGGGCAAACTGCATCAATTACAAACCCGGCGTTTTCGAGAGCGACGGCCAAGCGAGCAGTCGGAATCCAGCGAGTCGTTGTGGCGATAAGGACTGTTGGTTTCACCGCGCTCCATCCTCCCAAGGTCTGTGGAACCCCGGTAAAGCTAAGTCGATGCTGACCGGGGCACTGATTTTCACAAATGGTACGACGGTTTCAAAACGCAATCGAGCGACCAAACCAACCCGCCGGGAAATGGTTTCTTGGGTGATGTACGATGATGAAAACAAACCAGTTGCATAGAATTGAGGGGCGGCTAAGGAGTACTAGACAGCGATAGGCGGAAATACTTTCTCTTTGTGGCAAATTCCTTCCCAGAAATCCCTTTTACGGGCAAGCGGTTGTGCGTAACAACATCAGACTGGAAACGCCATGTTAGACTCGCGGTGACGAAGAGCTTTCGTTTTATCTGGTGGCTTGATTTTCACGATTTGCCTGGAGATGAATACTAATGTCGCCGCCGACATTTCCGGTACCCAAAGTTTTATTTACGCCCGAATTTGTGCAAGACCCCTATCCGACATACCGGAAGCTGTTGGAGGAAGGGCCGCTGCACTACGTGGAAGTTAGCGGCGGCATGTGGGCGGTATGGGCGGTGTTCGGGTACGCGGACTGCTTCGCTGCGACGCGCGATGCTCGATTTTCAGTGAAGCGCACGGGAAGACTTTTATCGACATTGCCGCAAGAACAACAGACGGAGTTTCAAGAGTTGGTGCGGATGATGGGCATGTGGATGATTTTCATGGATGCGCCAGAGCATACGCGGTTACGGAAGCTGATGAACAAGGGATTTTCGCCCGCAGTGGTGGAGGCGCTTCGTCCACAAATTGAGGCCGTAGTGGATCGTATGCTGGAGCCGCTCGCTCGCGAAAGCGAAGCGGATCTGATGGCGGCGGTTGCCAACCCAATGCCGGTACAGGTGATTGCGCGAATGCTGGGAGTGCCGGAAACGATGTACGCGCATTTCATGGAGTGGTCCGAGGCTATCGCGAATTTCATGGGGAATCCTGATCGCACGGCGAACCATGCGCGTGTAGCGCAGGAAGCCGTGTTAGCGCTCACCGATTTTTTCCGAAAAGCGGTAGCCGAGCGACGGCGAAATAAAGGGGACGACCTGATCAGCTTGCTGATCGATATTGAGGCCGACGGAGAAGTGTTAAGTGAAGAGGAGCTGTACGCGCAATGCTTAATGCTTCTTTTTGCCGGGCATGAGACCACGAGGAACCTGGTTGGCAATGGAATGTGGGCGCTGCTGCAGAATCCGGAGGAGACGCGGGAGCTGCGCGAGAATCCGGAGATAATCCGCACGGCGGTGGAAGAGCTATTGCGTCTCGAAAGCCCTATTCAATACACGGCGCGAATCGTGAAGGACGAAGCAGAGATTTGCGCGACGCGACTGCGGCGAGGGCAAACCATTCTGTGCATGTTGGGAGCAGCGAATCGGGACGCGCAGCAGTTCAAAGAGCCGGACCGGTTGAATCTGAAGCGAGCAAACAATCAGCATCTGGCGTTTGGCGCGGGCGCACATTTCTGCATCGGGAATCAACTGGCCCGGCTGGAAGGACAGGCGGCAATTTTGCGGATGGTGCAGCGGTTTCCGGAGATGCGGATGGCAAAGCAGAGGCCCGAGTGGGCTCCGAACTTTGGATTCAGGGGACTAAAGAAGCTTCCGGTAGTTCTGTAATTTGTGGTTGCGTGAATGCCCGCTCTTGGAGGAAAGCTTCAGGAGAAAGCCGCCAGCACTCTCGCTAGTTATTCACGCGTTGGGCTGCTACCAGGCTTGCGCAGTTTGTCCGTTTTTTCCATCCATAAAAACACGGGCAAGAGAATCAGCAAGGCGATAAGGAAGAAAACAAAGCCGCCTTGTTTGTGAAGCCTTCCCGACAGGAAACCGGGGTCCACGTAAATGCTCAGCAATGTGAGCGTGGTGATCCGGATACCATTTTTCACCACGGATAAGAGCAGGCCTAAAACGACGAAGACGAATCTCTTCCAGGCCGTACGAAGGTACAAATGAGCCGCCAGAAGACAGGTAATAAAAAGGGCGATGCTGGAGCGGATGCTGCTGCATTCTTTGGCGACCTCAATCGTGACACCGGGTACGGAGAGCAAGAATCCGTTGCGGGAGACGGGAGTACCGACCAGTTGGAAGATCAAATAGGAAATTTCGGTGGAACCCGACTGCAGAGCATAAATCGCGCGATCCAAAATCACATCGGGGAGTGGAACCATCAGCAGGAGAAATAGCAGGGGAAAGGCAGCCGCGCGTAAGGCGGCGAAACCATAGCAGAGTAGAAATCCCGCGATCCAAATCAAGACCACGCACAGGGTTTCCAAGGAGAGCTGCCAATTCACCTCCAGCGGAAATGAACTTCGATTCGCCAGCCAGTAAAGAAATATAGCCAATAGCGCCAGGTTGGCTCCGGGAACTATGCTCGGGCGCGTGATGGAAAATATTCTTTTTCTTTCCAGGTAGAGCAGAAAAAAAGAGATCATAGGAACGAGCACGATGTGCGAACCGGAGTCGCTGCTGGCGAGCGAGTAGCGAATTACCGCGCTGAGTGTCTTATAAAAGGCGAGGCTGGAAATCACGATAAAAGCGACAAACATGGCGTGCCTTCGGGAATTTCCGGCAAGCGCACGCGTCACAGTGGTGGACATTCCCATCCAGACCTCTACGAGAAGTATTCTATCCGCTCTCGGTTCCTGTGAAGCGAACTTAGAGGCGAGTGTTGTCAAGGGGAGCTTGCGGAAGCAACGCGATCACATCTGTTGTAGAAGACCGCAACTTATGGACGCCAGGTAATTGTGAGGCGGTTAATTGGTCGTCCTGGGAATTCGACTATCGCGGTGCCTGCGCTGCTTCCCTGGCCGCGCGGGCGCTTTTTTTGACGCGGTCCATCGGCTCGGTGATGCTTGGCATACGTGCCGTGAGCCAGACGACTGAGCGGTTCACGACAGAAAGCGGGAAAATGACCGGGCGCAGCAAATCGACGAAGAGCACCACACGGTAAGAATCGGAGTCGTTCCAGGCTTCGTGCAGGTGACTATCGTCAAAGACCAAGCTTTTTCCTTCTTCCCAACTCTGAATATCCTTTCCGACACGAATTCTGCAACTGCCCTTGGGCCCCGGAATAATCAACCCGAGATGGTAGCGCAGCATGCCTTTCCACATGCCTCGATGCTCGGGGATGTGTTTTTTTGGTGCAAGGATAGAGAACATCGCCGTCTTCATCCCAGGAATACGCTTTAGTATCCGCACCGTATCCGGGCATCGCGCGCAGTTCTCTTCAGCCTCGACGCCGTAGCCGTATAGAAAGAAGGTTTTCCACTGATCGCCTTCGGTAAGCGGTTTCTGTTTTTCGGAAAGGTCCTGAAAATTAGGAATTTCCTCGCGGCGTACCAGAAGGGCGTCTAATTCTTTGCGAATGGCCATCCAGTCCGCCTCCACGGCGCGCACCCAAGGATACGAATCAGGGTCGAAAAATGTGACGTTTGCCGTAGGAAAGAACATCACTTTCTCTACTAAATCTCGCAACATCGGCTCACCTCACAAGCAATGATGTAAAAAGGCGTGTATATCGGGGCCCTGCAGCCAGTTGAGAGGCACGGTATCAAATTCCGGATATAATGTCTTTCTTGAAATTTTCGGGTGTGCAAATGGATCCGAGCGATTCTTCCGTTCGAAACATTTCCGATACCGCGCGCTGGGTTGCCTATTTCCGCGCACGTGAAACGCAGCGGCCGGACGCATTATTCCGCGACCCGTTCGCCGAGCGACTGGCCGGCGAGCGGGGGTTTCAAATTGCCAATACCCTGGCACAGGGAAACAAACACGAATGGGCCTGGGTAGCGCGCACATACTTATTTGACCAGTTTATTTCCCGCGAAATTCACGAAGGAACGGATTTAGTGGTGAATCTCGCCGCAGGTCTGGATGCGCGGCCGTACCGTATGGAGCTTCCTTCAACGTTGCAATGGATAGAGGTGGATTTCCCAGAAATCGTCTCTTACAAGAAAGATATTCTCAGCAACGAGAAGCCAAAATGTGGACTTGAGCGGATCAGTCTGGATTTATCGGAGGTGGCGGGGCGCCGCTCTCTATTCGAACAGCTCAATCGCCGCGCGAAAAAAATTACAGTTGTGAGCGAAGGTTTGCTTATTTATTTTTCGGCGGACGAGGTTTCATCTTTAGCACGCGATCTCACGCTGGGAGACCACTTCCAAAGCTGGATCATCGATCTTGCTTCGCCGGGACAGCTCAAATTAATGCAACGCTCAACCGGGAAGCAGCTCAGCGAGGCGAATGCCGCATTCAAGTTCGGACCGCCGGAAGGTGCAAACTTCTTCGCGTCCTGCGGGTGGAAGCCCACGGATACTCAGGGATTCTTGAAAACCGCGGCGCAGTTGGGTAGGGCGCCACAAGAGTTACTTTCGCTATTACCAGAGCCGAAAGGACCCCTGGGAAATTATCCGTGGACTGGAGTTTGCCTGCTAAAGCGCGGCTAAACTAAAGAGTTGCGATGATTGTCCAATCATTTGCCACATGGCGGGCAAGGGATTTCTCATATCTTATGTGATTAGCGAGGTCCGAGCTTTCAAGTCTGGCGATTTGTTGTAAGTCCTTTAAATACAGTGCAGATACGGCTCTTTTTCGTACGAACATGGCTAACAATGGCCGAATAATTGCCGAAAGATTTTAGGACCTAAATGCCTAACTACAGTCTAAGTGTCTCCCGCTATGCCATTTCGGCACTGGTTGCCGTAACGATACTGTTAATCGCTCTCTTTCCTGAATCGGCCCGCGCACAAGTAAGCGTGACGACGGAGCGCAATGACTTGTCGCGTACCGGCGCAAATCTTGACGAGACAACTCTAAACACATCGAACGTAAATGTAAGCCAGTTTGGAAAGCTTTACAGTTACACCATCGACGGATCGATTTACGCGCAGCCATTGTATGTTCCTAACGTGGTGATACCGAGCCAGGGAACGCACAACGTGGTGTACGTCGGTACGATGAACGACGTGATTTACGCGCTTGATGCGGACAGCAATGCGGTCAACGGCGGTGTACTGTGGAAAGTGGATTTGCGAAATCCGACAGCAGGCGTAACGGCTATTCCGATTGCTAACATCGTGGGTTCTAACAGCCTGAACATCGTGGGCACGGTGGGAATCGAAAGCACGCCCGTGATCGATTTGACTTCGAACACGATTTATCTGGTTGCAAGAACCATGGAAGTTTCCGGAAGTACTACGAACTATGTGGCGCGGCTGCATGCCCTGGATATAACGACGGGTAATGAAAAATTTGGCGGACCGGTAGTGATACAGGGTTCCGTACCTGGAACCGGGCAAGGAAGCTCGGGAGGTACGCTCACACTTAGCACATTCTTCCAGAACCAAAGATCAAGTCTCGCGCTGGTGAATGGCTTGGTTGTGTTCTCTTTCGCTTCGCACGAAGATCAATATGATTGGCACGGATGGGTTTTGTCCTATAACGCTACTACGCTTCAGCAAACCAGCATCTATTGTACGACCCCCAACGGGCAGAACGGCGGTGCGTGGATGTCGGGCCGCGCACCGGTGGTTGACTCAAGCGGAAATCTTTACTACGCAACTGGCAACGGCGACTGGGACGGCGTGTCTAGCTTCGGGGATAGCATCATCAAGTTGAGCACGACGGGCGGGGTTCTGACGCAAACGGACTACTTCACTCCTGACAATTATTCGATGCTTCAGGCCGACGATCTAGACCTTGGTTCTTCTGGACCTTTGCTGATTCCGGGAACGAGTTTCCTGATTACCGCTGGAAAAACATCCGAATTTTTCTTACTGCAAAGTACGAATCTCGGGCACGAGGCCAGCGGGAATAGCACAACCTTACAAGATTTTTCTCTATCCGGACCGATCAAAGGCGGCCCCGTTTTCTGGAATAGGACAAGCGGAGCGGGACCTACGCTCTACATTTGGCCCGCCGATCCCAATGCTCTTCAAGCTTTGCAATTCACGAATTCCAAGTTTAATACAACGCCGCTTTCTGAGAGCACGATCCTAAACCCCACGGGATTTACAGACGGGACACTGAGTTTGTCGGCCAATGGCAGCAAGGCCGGTACGGGCATTGTGTGGGCTTCAACGGGCGTTGCAGACGGAACTCACGGGACCGTCGCCGGGGTGCTGCGCGCATTCGATGCGAACAACTTGACGACCGAACTGTGGGATTCTCAAATGAACGATGCGAGAGACGACATAGGTTTGTGGGCAAAGTTCAGTCCTGCGACGGTTGCCAACGGGAAAGTTTATCTCGCTTCGTTTTCTAATTTGCTGAACGTCTTTGGTCTGGAGTCTTTCGGATTGTCTGCGACGCCGCAAACGCAGACAGTGGCTGCGGGGAGCAACACGACATTTGCGGTTTCCACTTCGGCGTTCAACAGCTTTAGCGGAAACATAAGCTTAAGTGTGACAGGCCTTCCCACCGGCGTTACCGCCTCTTTCAGTCCGTCCTCAGTTGCAGCTGGCTCTAGTTCGACACTTACGATTACTTCGGCGACAAACACTCTGACCGGCGATTACACGTTCGATATTGTGGGCACGAGCGGTTCGCTGACAAACACAGTTGCTGTAACTGTAAATGTAACGGGCGGGGCTTCTTTTGCATTGTCAGCTTCTCCCAGCTCTCAAACGGTGACTCCCGGTGGCAATGCTCCTTACGTGGTAAACCTGACGGTCGTCAGCGGATTCACAGCCGCAGTCGACTTGAGCGTGAGCGGCTTGCCGGCCAATGCCACGGGAAGTTTCAATCCCACCTCCGTGAGCGCGGGAGGCAGTTCAACGCTTACGATTACCACGGCGAGCAACACGCCCACGGGCAACTTCACTTTTACCATCACCGGAACCAGCAGTTCACTCATTAATACCACTACGGCTGTCCTGGACGTCGCATCTGCGTCGGGCTCGAGCAATGTGATTAGTATCGATTTTGTGGGAGAAGACGTGGCCATGGCCTCCACCGAAGTCGCTGGGGTGGTGGCGGAACCCAATTGGAATGATGCGAACGGCGCCAGCACCTCTCCACTTTCTCTTGTCAACGCTGGGGGTGCGGCGACGACGGCGACCGTGACATGGAGCTCGAATAATGTTTGGGAGACGCCCATCACGGATCAGCCGGGGAACGCGCGGATGATGAAGGGTTATCTGGATACCTCCAGCAATTCCACCACGACAGTGACTGTAGCGGGCTTGCCTGCGAGTTCGGGCGGCTACCAAGTGTATGTGTATGCGGACGGGGACAACGGCAGCGCTAGTCGCACGGGTATCTACACGATAAGTGGTCCGGGCGTTACAACCTCGACGATCAGTCTAACGGACCTTGCGAACACGAACTTTGGCGGAACGTTCACGCTGGCAAACAATTCGACGGGCAATTACGTTGTGTTCACTGTCAACGCGACGGGATTCACTCTCTCGGCCACCGGCGGAACGGCGAGTGATGGATTCCCGCGAGCCCCGATTAATGGCATTCAAATCGTGCCGCTGACACCGGTGCCGTCGTTCGCGGTGTCGGCTACGCCCAGCTCGCAAACGGTGAGCCTTGGTGGCAGCACTTCCTATTCCGTGAGCACCAGCGCCATGAATGGTTTCACAGGCTCCATTGGCTTGAATGTGAGCGGGCTGCCGACTAATGCGACCGGGACATTCAGCCCCACTTCGGTCAACGTAGGAGGCAGTTCGACGCTAACAATTACCACAGCGAGCAACACGCCCCCGGGCAGCTTCACGCTGACCGTCACAGGCACGAGTGGCTCGCTTACGGCGACCACAAGCGTGACTCTTAATGTTGCCGGCCCGCCGTCATTCGCGGTGTCGGCTACGCCTAATTCGCAGACGGTGAATGCCGGTGGCGGCACTTCCTATTCCGTGAGCACCAGCGCGGTTAATGGTTTCACCGGCACGATCAGTTTGGGTGTAAGCGGACTGCCGACTAACGCGAAGGGAACGTTCAATCCTACTTCGGTCAGCGTAGGAGGCAGCTCAACACTGACCGTCACCACAACGAGCAAGACCCCGACGGGCAGCTCGACTTTGACTATCAAAGGCACTAGCGGTTCGGTGACGAATACTACTATTGCGACCCTTAATGTGACGTCCTCCAGCGGCGGTTCTGGCAATGCGATCAGCATCGACTTCGTCGGAGAAGACGTCGCCATGGCCCCGACGGAAGTCGCAGGAGTCGTAGCGGAACCAAACTGGAATAATGCCAGCGGTGTGAGCAGTTCTTCGCCGCTTGCCCTTGTAGATGACACGGGGACTGCGACAACTGCAACCGCGACATGGAGCTCGAATGACGTTTGGGAAACGCCCATCACGGATCAGCAGGGGAACGCGCGGATGATGAAGGGTTACCTGGATACCGCCAGCAATTCCACCACGACAGTGACTGTAGCCGGGCTGCCAGCTAGCACAGGGGGCTACCAGGTGTACGTGTATGCGGACGGAGACAACGGGAGCGCCACTCGGACAGGAATTTACACGATCAGTGGTGCTGGAATCACAACGACAACAGTTGATTTGACTGACGCGGCGAATACAAATTTCAGCGGGACGTTCACACAGGCTAACAACTCCGCGGGCAATTACGTCGTGTTCACTATCAACGCGACGGGCTTCGATCTCTCGGCCACTGGTGGAACGGCAAGTGATGGATTCCCGCGAGCTCCGATCAATGGCATTCAAATCGTGCCGATAAACCCGACGCCTAACTTTGCGTTGTCGGCCACGCCGGGTTCTCAGACGTTGAATCCAGGCGGAACAACTACTTACTCTGTGAATACTAGCGCCACCAACGGCTTCACCGGCTCCATCGCGTTAACCGTGAGCGGGCTGCCGGCCGATGCTACCGGAACATTCAGCCCGACTTCGGTGAGCGTGGGAAGCAGCTCCACACTGACGATTACTACAGCGAGCAATACTCCTCCAGGTAGCTTTCCTTTAACCATCACCGGCACGAGCGGTTCACTCAGTAATACGACCGCGACTGTACTGGAAGTGACCGCCGCGAGCAGCTCCGGCAATCCGATCAGTATCGACTTCGTCGGCGAAGATGTCGCTATGGCGTCCACTGAGGCCGCCGGGGTCGTGGTCGAACCTAACTGGAATGATGCCACTGGTGTTAGCAGCACCTCTCCGCTCGCGCTCGTTGACAGCACCGGCGCTGCCACGACTACCACGGTGACGTGGAGTTCGAACGACCTTTGGGAAACGCCGATCACAGATCAGCCTGGGAACGCTCGGATGATGAAGGGGTATTTAGATACAGGCAGCAATACGACGTCAACAGTTACAGTGGCTGGGCTGCCTACTCATACAGCTGGCTACAAAGTGTACGTATATGCAGACGGCGACAATGGCAGCGCCACTCGCACGGGAATTTACACAATCAGCGGCGCGGGCATTACGACCACAACCACCGACTTGATTGACGCGGCGAACACGAATTTCAGCGGGACGTTCACGCAGGCCAACAATTCAGCGGGCAATTACGTTGTGTTTACCATCAACGCCACGGGCTTTACTCTTTCTGCAACTGATGGCACGGCGAGTGACGGATTCCCTCGAGCGCCGGTCAATGGCATTCAGATAGTGCCACAGTAGGTTGCGTTCCTCACGAAGCACGATTTAAATGTACTCGCCCACTATCAAAGCAACCTCGCTTTTCAATTCCGCGCTGGACCGGGCTAGAAATCTTTTGGTGATTAGCGCGCTTCTTTTGGTTTGGGCCCATGTATCGGAAGCTCAGGATGTCACTTCGAAGATTTCCGATTACATGCATGCACAAGTCGAAGTAAACCACTTTAGCGGCTCAATTCTGGTCGCCCAGCACGGAAAGATCCTGGCGAAGCAGCGATACGGCTCAGCGACCGGTTCCTCAAACGGGCCGGACGAGATGGGCCCCCGATACCGCGTGGGCTCGATTGCCAAGCAGTTCATTGCATCGGGAATTTTGCAACTTCAAGAGAAAGGCAAATTGCAGCTTCAGGATTCGGTGTGCAAATACATCGCGCCATGTCCGACGGGTTGGCAGGAAATCAAGATTTTCAATCTGCTGGTACAGTCGGATGGAATCCCAGAAGTAAGCGCCTCGCTTGCTCCACAGAAGATAAAATCGACGAATACGACTTCCGGGCTTTTGGCTTATCTCGCGAACCAGCCGCTGGAGTTCAAGCCGGGCCAGAGATTCAGATATGGAAATTCGGGTTATGCGGTTTTAGGAGCCGTGATTGAAAAAGTGTCCGGCGAACCATATCTGAAATACTTGAAGAATCACATTTTCGTTCCGTTGGGAATGCGCGATACCGGATACGACGACGCAGGAAAGATAGTTCCCGTGGATTTGGGAAAATCCAGTTCGATAACGCCGAGTGATCTCGAGTCGAGCGCTCCTTACAGTTGGGGCAGGTTGTATTCCACGGTCGGCGATATTTACCGCTGGGATCGCGCGCTGAACGGCGGAGAATTACTTTCTACTGCTTCTGTAAGTGCGATGTTTACGCCGTATATAGATGGTTACGGATTTGGTTGGGCAGTTTTGAAGGAATTTGAACGGACGCTAGATACGACCGCCGGCGGCATTTATCTTTTCGCGTCTGCAATTCGACGCGACACGCCCGACGACGTTTGCGTGGTGGTGCTCAGCGATTCGGTCAATGCCGATGCGGGAAGAATCAGCCGCGACTTGGCGGCGATCCTCTTCAAGAAGCATTACGAACTACCTGTTGAGCATCGAGCGGTTAGCGTGAGTCCGGCAACTCTGAATTCCTACGTCGGGCGATACGAACTAAGTCCGGGATTAGTTTTGGTGGTGAGCCTGGACGAAAACGGCTTAACGATTCAAAGGTCGGAGGAGCCGAAGATTGAGATCTTTCCTGAGTCCGAAACGCGTTTTTTCGTTAGAGGATCCGACGCAATGCTTACTTTCGTTACGGGGCCACAGGGAAGCGCGACCCGGCTGGTGCTACAGCAAGGGGGGCGCGACATTCCGGTGCCGAGAATAAACTGACGGCTATGGCCAACCCTTGGGCTTCCGGACTTTCTCGCAGTGCGCCGATAACCAAAGTGATCGGTTAAGAGGGAAAAACCTTTCCCACGGGCTCGCCTATTCTCTGCGCAAGTAACTAATTCTTAAAGGTTTAGCTATACATAGTTCAGGCAACTAGATTGCATTTAAATCCCCGAGACCATGCCTCAGAGGCTACAGGCTTGCATACAGTAACTAGACATAAGGCGGATTTCAGGCCAGTATCGAAGATGGCCTTTTTGGCAGATTTAAAGATGGAATCAACAGCGACAACCGGAGGGGTTTCATCCCAAAGCTTATGATAGAAACCGCAATTATTGGCGCAGGTCCTTATGGACTCTCTATCGCCGCGCATTTCCGGCGGCGCGATATCCCGTTTCAGATTTTTGGACGTCCCATGGATAGTTGGCTAGCGCACATGCCGAAGGGGATGATGCTCAAATCGGATGGGTTTGCTTCCAACATTTACGATCCCGACAGTAAATTCACTCTAAAACAATTTTGTGCAGAGCGCGGAGTTGAGTATGCCGACATGGGAACTCCGGTGCGGCTGGAGACTTTTGGCGATTACGGACTCGCTTTCCGCGACCGCATGGTTCCAGAACTTGAAGATAAACTAGTTGTCGATATCAAGCGCGTGGCGGATGGATTTCTTTTGCGATTGGACGATGGCGAAGAGGTGAAGTTCAAGCGTGTGGTGCTCGCGGTGGGGATTACGCACTTTGAATATGTCGCTGAGAACTTGGCAAATCTTCCCGCTGAGCTTCTATCGCACAGCTACCGGCATCATGATCTTGCAAAATTCAACGGGCGAAGCGTGGTGGTGGTGGGTGCCGGTTCTTCGGCCATTGATTTGGCCGGGTTGTTACGCGACGCTGGTGCAGACGTACAACTCGTCGCGCGTGCCACGGCATTGAGATTTCACACCGGCCCGAAGCAAGGCAAGCCTCGTTCCTGGTGGCAAAAAATACGGCATCCGGATTCAGGACTCGGACCCGGGCTGCGGTCGCGGTTCTTTGCCAATGGCGCTGCCTTATTTCACTACCTGCCGGAGAGTGTGCGTATCCACTTGGTTCGAACAACGCTCGGACCGTCGGCGGGATGGTTTGTGAAGGACAAAGTGATGGGACGCGTGCCTCTAGTGCTGGGGCACTCAGTGGAACGAGCCGAAGTGGAGAACGGCAAGGTGCGGTTGCACCTGCGAGGGCTGGACGGCTCCACGCGCGAGATCGTAACCGAACACGTGATTGCAGCGACCGGATATAAAGTGAATGTGGAACGGCTGGCATTCCTCGATTCAGGGATTCGGTCGAAGCTCAAATGTGTGAACGGCACGCCGATATTGTCGTCCAATTTCGAATCGTCGGTTCCGGGGCTTTATTTCGTTGGAATTGCAGCGGCCAACAGTTTCGGGCCGGTGATGCGTTTCGCTTTCGGTGCAGGTTTCGCCGCGAAACGCATAACGCGGACCGTTGTGAAATCGCTCGCACGAAATGCAGCGTCCGTTCCAGCTTCCGGCGTTGCGACCATCGCGGAATAACGCATGAAGCGAGAAACCATCGCACTTCACGCCGGCTACGATGGCGATCCCACCACCAAAGCTGTGGCTGTGCCGATCTACCAGACCGTTGCGTTTGAATTTGACGACGCCGCGCATGGCGCAGCGCTCTTCAACCTGGAAGTTCAAGGAAACATCTACACCCGCATCGGCAATCCCACCAACACAGTGTTGGAGAAGCGAGTGGCCGCGCTGGAAGGCGGCGTGGAAGCTCTGAGCGTTAGCTCGGGAATGGCCGCGATCCACTACTCGCTCATCAATATCGCCGAAATGGGCCACAACATTGTTTCAACGCCACAGCTTTATGGAGCGACCTACACGCTGCTGGCGCATATTTTGCCGAAACAAGGAATCGCGGGAAGGTTTGCTGAAAGCGATCACCCGGACGCGGTTGAAAAACTGATCGACGAAAATACGCGGGCGGTTTTCTGCGAGAGCGTGGGCAACCCGGCTGGGAACGTCGCCGATATCGAAGGACTGGCACGCGTGGCGCACAAGCACGGCGTGCCGTTGATCGTTGACAACACGGTGGCCACGCCGATTCTGCTGAGGCCCATCGAGTATGGCGCGGACGTTGTGCTGCACTCGATGACGAAATTCATGGGAGGGCACGGGACGACTCTCGGTGGAATGATCGTTGATAGCGGGAAATTTCCGTGGCGCGATCATCCGAAACGCTACTACATGTTGAATGTGCCGGAAATCGCCTATCACGGTGTGGTTTACACCGAACATTATGGAGCGGCTGCCTACGTGGCGCGGTGCCGAACGGTCGCGCAGCGCAACACGGGATCCACACTTTCGCCGTTCAACGGCTTCTTGTTGCTGCAAGGGATTGAGACCATGGCTTTGCGAGTTGAGCGGCATGTGGAAAACGCTCGCAAGGTGGCCGAATTTCTGCGCAATCATAGCCGGGTAGCTTGGGTAAGTTACGCGGGATTTCCGGATAGTCCGCTCTATCCAATGGCGCATAGGTATCTGGGCTCGAAGTTCTGTTCGCTTCTGACTTTCGGTGTAAAGGGCGGGTTTGAGAAGGGCGTAAAATGTTTTGACGCGCTGCGTTTGTTCAAACGCATGGTGAACATGGGCGATGCGAAATCGCTGGCTTGCCATCCTGCGTCCACCACACATCGCCAATTGACTCCCGAAGAACAGTTGAAAGCGGGTGTGACGCCGGAAATGTTGCGTCTAAGTGTGGGCATTGAACATATTGACGACATTATCGCCGACCTCACGCAAGCGCTGGAGAAGGCTGTTTAGAAAGTGTGAGGGAATCGAAGTTGGGCGGACTTCGGAGTTAGGAAATGCCGATCGTAATTGACGGAGGACGCGTTCCAAATCTTCTAGCGCTGAAGAACCGTTCGCGCTCCGAGCGTCCAGGCAAGCGAACCGATTACATCCGGATTGCGCTGATTAATAACATGCCGGACCCGGCGCTGGAAGATACCGAAGTTCAATTCTACGAACTCCTCGACGCGGCAGCCGACGATGTTCCGATTTCGCTAAAACTTTTTTCGCTGCCGGAGCTTCCTCGAAGCGATGCCGGGCAGCGACATCTGAACAATTTCTATTTCGATATCAGCGAGCTTTTGAACGGACGGTTTGATGGTGTGATCATGACCGGGACCGAGCCGCGACAACTGAATCTGCACGACGAACCGTATTGGCCGGCTTTGACTAAAGTGTTGGATTGGGCGGAGACCAATACGGCGTCTGCGGTTTTATCATGTCTGGCGGCTCACGCTGGAGTTCTATACAGCGACGGCATTCCGCGGCATCGGCTCGACGACAAGCAATTCGGCGTGTTCGAGTACAAGAAGGTTCGAGACCACGCGCTGACGGCGGGCGGCGACAACACGATGCGAATCCCCCACTCGCGATGGAACGAAGTGCGAGCGGATGCGCTGGATTCCTGCGGTTACGAAGTCCTGGTGCAATCGGCGCTGGCGAGCGTTGATTTGTTTGTTAAGAAAAAAAGAGACAGTTTATTCGTACACTTCCAGGGACACCCGGAGTATGGGACGCGGACGTTGTTGAAAGAATACCGCAGAGACATCAAGAGATTTCTACGTGGAGAGAGAGAAACATACCCCAACATGCCCCAGGGATATTTCGACGCAGCGGCGGCTAAACTTCTTTCTGAGTTTCGAGACAAGGTCACGGCGAATCGAAGCGAGAAACTTTTGACTGAATTTCCTGAGACCACCGTTGCGAGCACGCTGCAAGAAACCTGGCAGGCGTCGGCCGCGTCCGTGTACCGAAAGTGGCTGCAGTATTTGGTTTCGAGGAAGGCTGAAGCTTCTTCGCTCTCGTCGATGAGTCCGGCGGTACGCGCATAGATTTGACCGCATCGCGCCGTCGGTTCCCTGAATCAGAGTTAGAAAATAACTTCGCTTCGCAAAATTCGATTCAGAGTACGTCGCTCAACACCGAACCCCGCTTGCCAGCAGTTTGCGACCAACTGGTATGATATGGGCTAATGACTGATATGCAGGCAGCCGAACTGTTGAAGTCCCTACCGGAAAATATCGGCGATGTGATTAAGCCATGGGCCGAGCGTTCGCCTGAAGGACTGGCTGTGGTGGAAACATCGGGGTCGCTGACTTATCGCCAACTGGAAACGGCCGTTGAAGAAACTCAAACCTGGCTACGGGGCTTAGGTGTGCGGCCTGGCGACCGAGTCTTGTTGGTTTGCGAAAACTGCCGGGCGTTCGTTGTGATTTTCTTGGCATTGACGGGGATGGACGCATGGCCGGTGCTCGCCAATGCGCGGCTTTCGGCTCGCGAGATCGACGATATTCGAGATCACTGTGGCGCACGGCGCGTGATTTATATGGCGGGCGTTCCTCCGCACGCGGCGCAACATGCGAAGAGGCATGGCGCGAGTATTGAAGAACGAGCGGGGCTGGGTTCCATCGGCGTGGGTCAACTAAATGAAAAAGTTGAGCCCGAACCGATTGCGAAAAATAGCGCCGACCGCGTGGCCGCTCTGATCTATACCTCCGGCACTACCGGACTTCCGAAAGGCGTTGTGCTGACGCACAGGAATTTGCTGTTCATTGCTGCGGTGTCGGCACAGATACGTTCGCTTACTCCAGACGATCGTCTTTACGGTGTTCTGCCGATGTCACACGCTGTGGGACTTTCGGTGGTGTTGCTGGGGACGTTGCTGAGCGGGGCCACGCTTTATTTGTCGCCGCGGTTTGATCCGGTCGCTGCACTTGCGGCGTTGGATCGCGACCGGCTGACAATCGTGTTGGGCGTGCCGGCTATGTTTGCGCTGCTGGCGGATTATGCAAAAGCGAAGAGACTGTCGGGACCATTGAAATTTCCAGCGCTTCGCATCATTTCTTCGTCTGGCGCGCCGTTGCAACCTGCGGTGAAATCAGCCGTGGAAATCTTATTTGGAATGCCGCTGCACAATGGATACGGAGTGACGGAATGCTCGCCCACGATTGCTCAAGCCAGAGTCGACGAGCCTCGCAGCGACCTTTCAGTGGGGCGCGTGCTTCCGGGGGTTGAAATAAAGCTGATAGGTCCGGACGGACAGGACGTGGGAGACGGAGAGGTTGGTGAGCTGTGGGTGCGCGGGCCGAACGTCGCAAGAGGTTACTATCGCGCGCCCGAAGAAACTGCCGCCGCCATCAATTCCGAGGGATGGTTCAATACTCGCGATCTCGCGCGTGTGGAAGGCGGGCATCTTTTCATCGTTGGACGAACGAAGGAATTGATCGTTCGATTTGGAATGAATGTTTATCCAGCGGAAATTGAGACGGTGCTGAATAGTCATGGGGCGGTGGTTAATTCCGCGGTGATCGGGCGAAACGTGCAGGGAGCGGAAGGTGGCGAGGAAGTTATCGCATTCGTGCAATTATCGCCGGGTTCGTCCGTTACAGTTACGGAGTTGGCTGAACATGCCGCCCGGAACCTGGCGCCTTATAAACGGCCTTCGCAGATTTTGGTGGTTCGCGAAATGCCTTTGACTCCAACCGGTAAAGTTCGGAAAGATGAGCTCAGCAAGATGGCGGCGTCACCAGCTCCTGAATCAGGCGCTCGATAAATTTCCGAATGGCAATAATACTTGGAATTTTTTTCGGAACTTCTATAGAGGAACTTCAATCAAGGACGGTCCACCGCTTGCGAAGCCTTCCTTCAGCGCTTTTGCGAATTCGTCCAGTGTGGTGACGCGGCTCGCGGGTATCCCCATTCCTTTTGCGAGGTGAATCCAGTCAAGAGTGGGGTGGCCGATGTCGAACAATTCTGCTGCGCGCGGTCCCGGAGGGCCGACACCGAGACCTGAAAATTCCCGCTGCAGCACAGCGTAAGATCGATTGGCAAAAACCACGGTGGTTACGCGCAAACCCTCTCGCGCCATGGTCCACAGTCCTTGCACGGTGTACATCCCGCTTCCATCAGCAGTAAGGCACAGCACGGGACGATCGGGACAGGCTACTGCCGCGCCAACCGCTAACGGCAGGGCGATTCCGATCGAGCCGCCTGTGTTTCCGAGCCAATCGTGAGCAGGCGATCCTGCGGTTGCGGCCATCATGCCGCGGCCCGAGGTCATGGCTTCGTCAACCATAATTGTATTCTCGGGGAGCAACGCGCCCACTGCGGCTGCAAGACCCTGCAAAGTGATCGCGCCAGTGGGTTGAGATGGCCGGTCGAATTTCGCAGTGATCAATACTTTTTTATTTGGGAGCGATAATGCGGAACCCAGCGCCTCTAGCGCGCCGACGTAATCTTCTCCAAGTCTCGCCAGAGGATGGATTTCACATTCCGCTGGGGTGAGCACGCTGCTCTTGCCGGGATAGGCAAAGTAGGAAACCGGAGCGGTTGCGCCGACCAGAATAAGTTTGCGAATATTTTTCAGGAATTCCACGGCCTGCTCGGGCATATACGGGATGCGCTGTACTGCGGGGAAACCAGCGCCGCGTTGAACGCGCGCGACGGGATAAGGAGCCAGTAATTTAGCGCCAGTGGCCGCTGCGATGCGTCCAGCGGCTTGCAGGCCTTCGCCATACAAAGCATTTCCGGTGAGCAATAGCGCGGCAGGCGATGCCGACCGAAGCATGGCCGCGGCGTGATTGACGCATTCAGAAGAAGGCGAAGTGGCGCGCGGTACAGCGGGAATTTCCGCGATCATGCCACCTTCCGTCCAAGCCACATCCGCGGGAACGATTAGCGTGGCGATTTGTCCGGGAGCGGTGCGCGCGGTAACGATTGCTTGCGCGGCGTCGCGGCCGAGTTCAGGGGATGCGGCAGATGTTCGCAGCCATTTGGAATAGGGACGAGCAATGGCCTCGATATCAGACGTGAGCGGCGCGTCGTAACGCAAATGATACGCAGGGTGCTGGCCAACTAAATTGACCACCGGCACTTGCGCACGGCTTGCGTTGTGCAGATTGGCAACACCGTTGGCGAAGCCCGGCCCCAAATGCAAAAGCGTGCAGGCTGGCTTCTCGCTCATGCGCGCGTAGCCGTCCGCAGCTCCGGTTACGACACCTTCGAAAAGAGCGAGGACGCAACGCATCTCCGTCGCGCGGTCCAGCGCGGCGACGATATGCATTTCGGAGGTGCCAGGATTCGTGAAACAGGTGTCCACTCCTCCGGCGATTAGCGTTCCGATCAGGCTGTCTGCACCATTCATGTTATCGGAATGTGCTCCTTGCAGATCCGTTTAGCATACCGTGATTGCGACTAAGAGGAAGCTTCATTCACGAAGCGGGAAACTACTGAGGCGAGGCTTTCGAAATGGACACCGAGGATTCCCAGATGGTCGCCTGAAACAGTTTCGACCTGAAACTTTGCAGCGAGAGGGGACCAAACCGCTTGAGGATCGTCGGGGTAGTCAGTTACGACCCCGGCTCGGACAAATTTTATTGTGCCGTTGTAGAAATGAGGGCGATAACGAGTCAAGGCTCGATAGGCGTGTTCACGCGCGCGTTGCATGGCCGGCGTGTGCGCCGCTCCAGCGGGTATTTGACTGGGCGCGCTCCCGTTGTTATCTCGCGAGACATACAACCTGCGTGCAGAGGGACGAACGATGTAAGAAAGAGCATCGCGTAGCGGCAACCTTCCGACCGCCGAAGCGCGCTGATTGGCCAAACGTGTGCCGAGGCGAACGCGCTGCTTGAGTGAAAGAAATTTGGGGTGCGGATAACTTTCGAGCATAGCTAGCAGCCCGATTTTTTCTCCGCTTTTAGTTAAGCGCTGAGCCATCTCCAGCATGACCAAGCCACCTAACGAATAACCGACTAGAAAGTACGGTCCGTGAGGCTGTAGTTGCTTGATCGCGGCGAGGTAAAACTGCGCCAAGTCTTCGATGCGGTCAAAGGGCTCGTCCACTCCGTCTGTGCCTTTTGCTTGCATGCCATAGATGGGCCTTTGAGTTTTGAGGTGTTTGACCAGTTGGAAAAAATCCATGGCTGTGCCGCCCAGCCCATGCGCGAGAAAAATCGGCGTTCCAACACCTTCTTTCAGTTGCAAGAGAGGCGGGAACCGAGGCGCGGAAGGTTCTTCGAGAATGTCGGCGAGAGCGGCGATCGTGGGCGCGCAGTAAATCGTGACAGGCGCGAGGTCTCTGCCAGACACTCGCGCGATTTCTGAAAAGAGTTGGACGGCGAGCAACGAGTCGCCCCCGAGATCGAAAAAATTATCTTCCGGACCAATTCCAGAACGCAGCAGTACACGCTCCCAAATCGGGGTCAGCACCTCGGCCAAACTTGAAGTGGACTTGTGCATCACACGGCAGCTAAGCGGGTGAATTTTGAAAACTTCGCCTCGGGCAGGGAGCGACGCATCGCCGATCGAGAAACGAACTCAAGGCCTTCGGCAAAAGTTGAATCAAGAATGCGCGAAGGCCCAATAAAGCTCTCGTGCTTTGGCATACAAGGGACCAAATGGAAGTGTACGATCATCGATGCGCGTCACAGGGACAACTTTTGAGTAATTTCCAGTAGAGAATATCTCGTCCGCTTGGGTGAAATCGTTGTAGGTGAGTGTTTTTTCCACCACGGTTACTCCAGCTCCGCGCAATAACCCGATTACACGCTGGCGAGTGATGCCGGCCAAGAAAGTTCCGTTGGCAATGGGAGTGAACACCACACCGTCTTTGGCCATGAAAACATTAGACGTAGCCAGCTCCGCCACGTTTCCGAGCATGTCGCACACGATGGCATTGTCGAAGCCTCGCGCATGCACTTCAAAAAGGGCGCGCGCGTTGGTGGGATACAAGCATCCGGCTTTGGCATCCACCGGCATGGTCTCAATCGTGGGCCTACGATAGGGAGACAGCGTGACGGAAAACCCTTTTGGGGGACGCATGGGCGCTTCATAAATGCAGAGACACCAGCGAGTGGATTCCGGATCGTGGGCTTGAACCCAGGGTCCTTCGTTTTCTGCCCAGTACATCGGACGAATGTAGAGCGCGGCGTCTTTATCGAAACGAGTAAATCCTTCCCGCGCGAGTTTGACCCAAGTCTCCGTGGAAACTTTGGGTTTCAGGAATAGCTTTTCGGCGGACTGATTAACGCGCGCGCAGTGCAACTCGAGATCGGGCGCAACTCCCTCAAAATATCGCGCACCATCGAATACCAGGGAACAGAGCCAAGCGGCGTGTGTGCGAGGGCCCATGATGGGGACGTTGCCTTCGCGCCAGGCGTCCTCGAAAAAAGTCCAGGTCTTAGACCAATTTGTTCCGACCGTCATTCAAGTCCTCTCAGACTGAGCGCACGCTAAACGAGACCTGTCGGGAGCGAAGCGAATTGTTCACGTGCGCAATCATCTCCGGCAACGTTCTTAGCCAACAATATTACTCCACGTTTCTTCGAGGTTCCGCAAATTGCCTGGCGAATCAAAAGTGCAGGGAGGTAGAAGATGCCGTCATTTGCGAATTGCACCGTCGATGGCTTTTCGCAATGCATCGGCAAGGTGCTTTACGAATGGTTCGAGAAGCATGCCAGCCGGATAAACAGGAAGAACTACAACTGTTTGTCCTTGTAGCGCGAGCCGATCCCATTTTGTGTTCGGCTTGTCGAAAGCTCGATACTGTTTCAATGGCCGGAAATCAGTAACAACTCCGGGAAAAGGCTTGGGAACATATTCCTGGCAAGCAAGGTCGTTTGCTCGCCAGATATTTCCGAGCACGCGGGATCCAGAATTCGTTGACCTGGAATTTTTTTCAATCTTGGCGAGCACCATTCCCCACCAGACCGGCAGGCGATTCCTCAACACCCGCATCTTCTCGCCGAAGAAGCTAACCTTCCCCTGGAAGTCGAGGCGCATGAAATTAGCTGCATGAAACCACACACGTTCGCAGGAGTAGTAGGCGCGGCTCCAAATGGAGAGCGGAGGAATGTGGGAAAAATTCATGGTGTCCAGTAGAGCAAGCAGGGCGATTTCCTCGCCCTCGCTCCGCAACTGCTGGGCCGCCTCAAAAGCAATCAGGCCGCCGCCACAGTATCCGCCGATCAGGTAAGGACCGTGAGGCTGCCGGCGCCGGATGGCCTTTACGTACAAGGCCGCCATGTCTTCGATTCGTGTCAGCGGCGGGTAGGCGCCGTCCAGGCCCTGGGATTGCAATCCGTAGAATGGCTGGTCCGAGCCCAAATTTTGTGAAAGTTCACGATAGATCAGAACATTCCCGCCCGCGCCGTGAACACAGAAAAATACAGGGCGCGAACCGGAGTCTTGAATTGGGACGAGCGGTGACCACCCGTCCGATGGAGCTTCGCTCCGAAGAACTTCGGCCAGATCCTGGATGGTAGGAGCTTCGAAGAGCGTAGCCAGCGGAAGCTTAACGTTGAAGACTTTTTCAATTTCGGCAAACAAATGAACGGCCAGGACCGAATCTCCACCAAGATCAAAATAATTCTGATCGACGCCGATAGACTCAGCTCCAAGTAGCTGTTGCCAAATGCGAACGAGTTCTCTGGTGGTGGCGTCTTGCACTTTGCTGGTTTCGGCGGTAGCTAAATCAGCAACGGGTTCCGCCATGACGTTTGTAGTGGGTGTCACTTCTGAATCCATTTGTTTTCAATGCTGGCGCAACTTACGAAGTGCGCCGGAGTCAATAGCGGGTCGCACGCTCAGAACGATTTGTGCAATTCTTGGGCCACCCGGGAGTCGCTAGAACCTCCTGAAACTAAAAAACTTACTGCCAAAACAAAGCCGCTGACACGATCGACTTCGGCGGTCGCGTGGAAACCTATTTCCTAAAATGGACTGAATAATGCCGTAAGCATATTTTGCAAAGCGCACCGCGCGGAACATCCGCGCAAAGCCGATCGTGTTCTCCGAGTCGAGCCGATCTGAAGAATTGTAATCAAAAAGAATCTAACGAACTTTGGTCGGGTATCCCGAACCCAGAGAGTCAGAAATCTGAACGCGCGCGCTATTTGGCAAAACTAGCGCGCTTAGGCGGCGTGAGTCCGCATCTTCCAGGAATAAATTGTCGAGATGTGAAAGCTGGACTGTTCCGTGAAGAAACCGGTAAATAAAGGAGGTCATCAGGCGCATCAACTGTCTCGCCGCGAGCAGGAGACAAGCCGACCTCTGGATTGATTTTTCTTCGGATGTTTTCCACATGGACGAAAACATGCCGACGCGCTCGCTATAGTTGGCGCGTACTCGGACTCCCATCGAGGCGATAATATCGTAGGTTCTGCCTTCCTGATAGGCGGACCGGATAGCTTTGAGGAAGTAATTCCTTAGCGATAGACAAGTTGCATGTTGAATTACCGAATTGACGACGAAATAGGGGAGCTCGCCGCCTTGCATCAGGTTGGCCAATACCAGGGTGTCTTCCGCTCTAATTGCGGCGGGTTCAAAAGCAAAACCATCGGCGTTCACTCTTGATCGCCGAATCGCGAAGCCGGCGGTGTTTAAATATCGGATGCAGCCGTTTGGCTGGAGCAGGCGATCCTGGAGCGCGGAGAGGCGCAACTCCTCAGTTTTGCCAACGAATGTGGAGCAATCACCGACCAAGCGTAGTTGAAAACAACTGTGCTCGGGGCAGTCGGCGACAGTTGTAGCAAGGGCGGATAAGCAATCTGTTTGGAGCTTGCAATCCGCATCCGCAAATAACAGGATCGAGCCTTTGGATATCTGGATGCCGCGATTTCGGGCAGCCGCAACGCCGGCGTGGGCCTGCCTCACGATTGTCAGCGGGTAGGAACGCTCCCAGCGGCGGATGACCTGGGGGGCAGATTCGTCACTGCCATCGTCCACGACGATGACTTCAAAAGTTGGTCCTGTTTGCTCCGCCAGCGAGGCCAGACAGTTATCTAGTGGTGTCCAGTCGTTGTACGCTCCTATAATCACGCTAAGAAGCGGAGAGGCGGCGGGCGAGATGGGGTCTTCTGTAACCATAGAACGCAACAAAGCTGAGGTCTGGCAGGGGTCTTCGCGGTACCAACGGAAGACAGCTCTGCTAGCCGGCAAAACAATGATACATACGAGATTAGCTGCTTACAAGAGTACTGCAGTACCAACCGGTTTAGGACTGACGGTAGACGAATCCAAGAACCCTGCAAAACAGGCAAAGTTCAAAATTTTGGATGCCCGGCTACAATGCGCATGAGCGGGGAAGTTCAGTGGACGTCTCCAGTGGAAACCCCTCAATTACCGGATAGCGAAGTCCACATCTGGCGTGCTTCACTGGAGATGGATTCGGCGACATTGATACGCATCAGACGCACGCTCGCAGAAGATGAGAAGGCGCGCTCGGAACGATTTATCTTTGATCGAGATAGAAATCACTTCATTGCTGGCCGTGGGATTCTTCGTGAGCTCGTTGGCCGATACCTACAACGTCCTCCACAAACCATTGATTTCGTTTACGGCCCTCGCGGGAAGCCTGCACTCGCTAACGGCGGATCGCGCCATCCTATTTGCTTTAATATTTCGCACTCGCACGGACTCGCGGTGATAGGAATAGCTCGCGAACGTGAAATCGGAATCGACGTTGAGCTAATCCGGCCTGAATTTACGGTTGAAGAGATCGCAAAACGCTATTTCTCGGTAAAGGAAGTCGACGAGTTAAATACGCTGCCTTCGGAATTACGACCCGAAGGGTTTTTCCATTGTTGGACCCGCAAGGAAGCGTACATTAAGGCCAAGGGCGATGGACTTCACATTCCGCTCGATAGTTTTGATGTCTCTCTTTCGCCGGGACTACCAGCGGAGTTGAACAGCCCGGATCGTCTTAGATGGAGCCTGCGCTCCTTTGCACCTAGCCCAGGTTATGTCGGCGCGATCGTTGGTGAGGGAAACAACTGGCGATCGCGCTATCTGAGTTGGACGTACGGATGGGATTGCCCAACTCCGACTACCTGTTAATCGTCTGAGGAATCTCGCTCAGTGCAGGCTGGACCGTCAGCGCCTCAAAGGTGCCCGCACTAGATGGCCCACCGATATGGCGTGTCAGCGCTTGCGAGGCGTAGTGGGTTCCCGACACGAATTGCATAAGAGGCCCGAAGCTCCAGGCCGCAGGCGCACCTAGAATGTGCAAACCAGGGACGGAGGTTTCCAGACCCGCTCCCAAAACTGGGTAGCCGTTGAAACAGCGGACGGCTCCCTTGAGTTTCCCAGATAAGAAAGCGTATTTCGAAATATCGACTCGATATCCTGTACCGAGCAAGACATGGTCAATGATTCGCTCGCGTGCGTCGTCCAGGCGCACTCTTACCTGCTCGCCGACCAGGCCAACCGATTTTACCGAGCACCCGAGGCTGATTGGGACATCACGAAGTCTGTCCACTAGCCAACGAGCGCCGGCGGGGCGCACAGCCCGTTGACGCAAGCGATCTTGTAAGCTGCGGGGAAGACGTCTCACTAAGTCAGGTCGAGCGAGGAGCTGGCTGACTCCAGCGGGCCCGACATCAGTTGGCGCGTACAGAAGCTGCCGAACAAATCCTCCCAACCTGTGATGAAGAGTTTTCGACGCCCATCCCTGCAGCCAGTGGATTTTCGGGGATCGGGTAATTACTTCGGGTTCGCCGCCAGCCTCGCGCAGAAGCGCCGCTGATTCCAGTGCGCTCTGCCCGCCCCCGATGATCAAAACTCTCCTACCAGCAAAGTTACGAAGGTCGCGGTGTTCGGAAGTGTGAGAGACCAGTGACGATGGCAGGTTCCGGAACTCCGGCGGCCGGGAGGCGAATGAACCAATGCCAGCGGCAACGATCACGCGACGAGAATGGAAGACCTCGCCATCTTGAAGAATGACGGAGAATCCATTTATGTCAATTTCGATGCGATCAACTTCACGAGGATCCAGATCGGGCACTGCCTGACCCTGATACCATTTTCCGTACTCTACGAAACATTCGAGCGGCACCGGCATGTAGAACTTAACCGCGCTTGCTCGCTGGAATGCTTCTATGCTTAGACACGAATCGGGTGCGGCAATCTGGGTGGCCGTCCAATTGGATCGCAGCAACATTCCGCGTGGCATTTGGCGATCCCAAAACGACATGGGCTGGCCAAATACCCGCACATCGAGGCCTTTCACGCTCCGCAAGTGGGCGGCCGCAGACAGACCGTAGGGACCAGCGCCGATGATCGCCACATCACACGTTGACATCAGTTTCTTCCCAGATGAAATCGATTCGTTATGGCCAATCCTTTGATGTTTCCGGCCAACTCGGCATCACGGCGACCATCGCGGTCTCAAAGCTACTTACGAAAATAATACATCAGCATCTTAACGGAGGGGTCTTCCTGTGTCAGAACCCGCGCTTAATCGCCAAATAGGGAATCAACGCGAGCTCTGCTAAGCCGGGCATCGGGTCGTCGCGACTGAAGACAGCCTCTTCATCGAAATCGAGAAGCGAGCGAATATAATCGCTAGTATGTAGTTTGCCTTGCAGGATGCTCACCAGACCGGTGGGGACATCTGTGATCAAGCGAATCCAGCGGATTCCAACCTTTCCCCTCGATTGCTCGACCGGTCTGTTCATCTGGTCCAAAAAAAGCAGATAAGGGAAGTCCACGCCGGCAGGACGTCCGATTGTGTGGTAACCCCAGGTTCGTCCATTTACGTCCAACAGACAGTACTGGCCGCTTGATGGATCGTATTTGTATTCCAACTCGACCAGGCCGTAGTAATCAATGGCCCGAAGAAATCGCTGGGAATACTCTTCCAGCAGAGGCATCTCGATGCTCTGAACGTACGTGCTTGATTTCCCGAATTCAATGGGATGCTGCCTCCGGCGGCAGGCGGCGAGACTCAAGATGGCCTGACCTCGCTTAAAAAGCGAACAGTAGGAAAATTGGTTACCTCCATCGCCAGGAATTAGATCCTGAATCAGCAGCTCGTCGATGGACATGAATCGTGATGCGCGATTGAAGAGCTCCTTCAACTGCGAGGGATTGTCGGCGCGCCAGGCTTTGACAGACGTTGCGTATACGAAGTGCTCCTTAATGGAGGGTTTGATCACCACGGGAAAAGTTACCGCGAGGTCGTCCAACTCCCTTACGTCGCGAATCCGGCGCGTGGGAGGCGTTGGGATTCCAAGGCGTTCAGCTAAATCATAGGTATTTCGTTTGTCCCAGAGATGTTTGATCGTGCTCCAACAGGGAGTCGGAACACGATAGACCTTTTCCAGTTCCGCTTTATTTTGAGAGATAGCTGCGACCGTCTCGTCTCGAGTGGGATAGAGGACCCAACCGTCGAGTCCTCGCCTTCGTGCCAAGTCGAGCAGAATTTCCACAGTCTTGGCGGCGTCGCCGAACGAAGAAACCTTGTCGGCAAAAGAGGTGTAACGAGAGAAGCGAGAGATCGATAGTTCATCATCAATCACCCCGACCGGCACTTGGTGGCGGCCTAAACTGCGAGCGATGCCCAGCCCCTGGAAGTCGCCGCCAATCACGACGGCTCCGACGTCATCGGGATGGGCGCCGTAATTCGGATTTATCATTAATCGAGAGAGAGACTTTTGATGTCGCCGGGCAAAGCGAGATTACTTATGCACGTTCTCTTGAGCAACTTCGGCAAGTTCGTACTTTACGCGACCGCCATCCAAAACAGCGTAGGCTAAGCGAGCCTGTTCCTTTCCGGGGCCTTCAATCTCCCAACCGCCCTCTCGCAGCACTACTTTCATCTGGCTCCTGGCCCGCCACCAGCTATCGACATCCCCCGGCAGGGCCGCCCAAATATTCTCGCGAACAACCATCTGGCGGAGGTATTTCAGCAACGTTTCATATACGGCGCGGTTTTTCCTATTGATCAAATAATCCGGGTGGGCAATGAAGCTCATCAAGCCATTTCTTTGCCTGATCAGATCTAATTGGATCTTCCATAGATCGATGGAGCGATCGTTCAGAATATAAAACAACGAATAATCCTGGGTGGTGGTAAGAGGAAGTTCGAGGATTTCACCGACGAAAAACGGCATCACGGTGCAGCAGCCGCCCCGTTGCGGCTCCAGATGGGCCACGTTCGGAACGGACATGTCGTAGGAGAAATCGTATGCGTCGTACCAGTCGAGATTGCGGTACATCACGCCCGCACGGAAACCACGCGCGTCGTACTTCTTGTTGTACTCATTAATTCTTTTGGCTCGCTGAAGAAATATATCCCGCCTCTGATAAAGCTGACCGTCATGACTTAGGTCATGCACGTTGAACTCACATCCGTGGACCCGAATCTGCCTTACATATTCTTCCGGAACTTCATAACGCTCTTCCGGAACGACTTGATACGAGGCCTTTATTCCGTAGGAAGCGTCCAGGTCCATCAGGCCGGGAGTAAAGTCCCGCCCCGCAGAAGTCTCTACGTCGTGAGTCATGATTAGGCAGCCGGAAGCGCCCTCCGGCCAAAACCAGATGAATGGCACTTTTTTAGCCCCGCTTTTTTCCATGCATAATCGCAGGACCTCTTCGTGCAGGTTATCGACGGTGAAATCCACGGGCCAAGCTGGAAATGGCAGTTCTTTCCAACTGCGAAGGTAAATTTTCTGCAATTGACGCCGCAACCAAACCGGCAACCACTCGCGCACCAAGTAATAAATTTTGCGGACCACTCTACTCGCAGAGAACGCTTTCCTATCCGCATTCATGTTCCGCCGATAACGTTCGCGGCGAAGGTTCTCAATTACTTCAGTAAAATCAAACGGAAGCTGAATGGTATTACCAGTGGTCTGAACATCTTTGGACGCATTGAATTTGCCGGCGTCTGCTACATCCGCAGAGACGCCTGAGCGGTTTCGCCCGTAGCAAATATTCTTGTCGCCGAATTCAAAGAAGCCGTTTTCTCCCGAAGGAGAATCGATAGTTGGAGATACGCTGCCAAACAAGTCGGCAGGCAGGCGGTAGTAGTCTAAAAGAGCTCGAATCACGATTTGGTCTAACCTCTTCTCTCTGCCGCGCAAAACCTGCAGGGCAGATTACATTACTTCGACTGACGGAAAGCCCCTCAGCGAGTTCGCTTCCTCAACTTGCAAGCTGCACAGGCGAGCATTTGAAATTCGCGAACCCTATCCGATATGGCGATAAATCAGCCTGCCCGTGATGGTAAGTAATCTGTCAGGCATGTACGAAAATATGCGCTTCGCCATTTTCAATTTCCAGCGATCCAATGAATCTGCCGCAGAAGAATCCGGGAATTTCCAATACACTAATTCTTCGGGCTGAGCAACCCAGTGGTTTTTGAATGCCAGAAGTCCGGCATTGTCCTCTTGCGTCCGGCCCATATCAAATACTTTGGCTCCATTCAATTTGCCGGATTCAATGGCTCTCCACAAAAGCCATGGTATGGCCCCAAACTTATTGAATCTGGTATCGGAACATCCGTACTTATAATAGACAACGTCCTTCGATTTCAAAGTGAGGATAGCAGCGGCCGGGACATCATCCTTGTAGGCCACGCGGATTTCGAGGGCTTCGCCCTGGCAGTGGATGAGATTTGTAAACCAGTAAAGCGGGATTGGAGGAAGACGGTGCCGGCGTCTTGTCATAATAAAGAGCGCGTAAAACTCTCTCAGCAGATCTTTGGACCTGCCCGATTTTTCAACGAGATCTGCCCTGCGGGCGCGCTGTATTCGGCGGCGAACAGAATCTTTGTCCAGACTTCGAAACAGAGCTTCCAGGTTTGGACTTAGATCGAGTCTATGCAGCAAATATCGGGCTCCTGGCAGAAAGGCGATGTGGTTATTAGCGAGTCCGAAATTATTGTGCACTGGCCGAAGCTCCAGATATTTCCATTTCCTATTTATGGAAGCAGTTTGCAGTCGCTCGATCAAGAAATTCATATCTTCTGCTGAATCGCACAGCGGTTCACAATGATCTGAAAAAGGTAAAGATACAAGGCGGTTTCCGGTGAGCCAGCTATTGATATGGCAGAAGACAATTCCGTTTTTGAGGTCGTCCGTCGGAGGGGACGTGGAGAAGGCCACTGGCGTATAACCGTAGGTTCGTTGGAGCGCTTTGAGCCAGCCCACCGTATGGAATATCGAAGAATTGGGATGACGCTCGACAAGCCCTGCCCAGCGCGGGTCGGTTGTCGGATCGATTTGATAACATTTCATCGTTCTTTCCAATGCGACGGCGCGGGCGCCGTTGGTTGCGACACTCAAACAGACATCGTGACTAATGTCAGCGTTCAATTCTATAAATGGTATAGGAAAAGTTTCGGAAGTTGAGACTCGAGAAAATCATAAAGTTTATCTGCCGTCCTTGGCCGGCGGAGAAAGTTTTGCGCTGCGCTCCGCTAGTTCACTCTTCGCCGCGAGGGATTGATGATAGTGTTCGGAGATTTGCCCGGCACAAGCCCACACTTTGAGCTTACAAATAAAGCGATGGGTTGACTCGACAGCGACCATCCATCGCAGAGATTCCGCAACGAACCCGCGAAATAACCGAAGCGGGATCCCCAGAAAATGCACTTTCTTCGCCTGATTTCCAAATTCTCGAACATCGGAGCGGCCTTTATTGAACCACCATTCCAGAAAATATTTCCGGCGTATGCGAAACTCCTCGACTGGATGATATGTCACAGCCGATGGCTCATAACGAAGACGGCGTCCCGCCGCGAGCACGCGACGGCCGAATTCGCTGTCTTCGCCGCTCAACATTCCTTTGCCTATGCGGCCCAAATCAGTCCGGAAGCCGCCGCAAGCGTCGAACACTTCTTTCCTAAATGCCATGTTGGCGCCAAAAGGACTCTCGGTAAGCGGTCCGGCTTGCGTGCCCAGGTCGAACACGGCAAGAGGAGCCAACGCGAACGCACTCTGGTCAGACAGCCATTTTGGACGATCACAATTCCACTGAGGCAATATACGCCCGCCGGCTCCAGACCATTCACCGTTATATAGGTTCACCGTCAAACTGTGAAGCCAGTCGGAAGCCGCGGTCTCGTCGTCATCGATAAAGGCCAGGATTTCTCCTCGAGCCTCTCGAATCCCGGCATTGCGAGCGTGAGATAAACCTTGTTGTCTTTCAAAAAAGTAACGGAAGCGATTTGGGTACCGTCTTTGAATATCCTCAACCACCTGGCGGGTGTCATCGCTGGAATTGTTATCGACGACCACGATCTCCCAGCCAACAGAGTGCGGAACGTTTTGCGCGGCAATACTCTCCAGCGCCGTCGCCAAAGTTCGGGCACGGTTGTGGGTACACAAGATGACCGTGATTTTTGGCGAATCAACCACGAATCACCACGGATTACCTCCTGAAATTATGCGGCTATTAGCGTTCATGGAAGCGCCACGCTGGCCGTCGCAGGCTCGATATCTTTCTGATCGTAATTTCTTCCTATTGCGGCCTTGAAATATTCCCGTTCGACCGGATTGAACACTACCAGCCAAGAACCGATTGCATATATCAATGTAGCGCAAGTTGCAGAGGCAACCAGAAATGGGTAACTCGGTCGCAAACCCCAAGCCGAAATTGCGATGGCCGCCGCCATTAGGAACGAGCAGTACAACAGATTCCTTCCTAGAAATCTCATATAGATGGGGTATCCGATTCCGTTTACTCTGCAAACCCACCAAGGCTGCACCACAACTCGGATAACAAAAGCGCCGATCAAAGTTCCCAGCGCGACACCGAGAATTCCCAGTGGCTTCGCTAGGAGCAAACTGAACCCCAGATTGAGAATTCCTTCGGCCCAATTTGTGTATGTATAAAACCGATGGTTAAATGTCGCATACAACAGGTCGATCGACGGTTTCTGGCACACGTCGAGTAGAACGGCCAACGACAATACAACCAGAGGCCAGTAGGCGTCTTGATATGCCGGACCCATCCAACGAATAATAAATGGTTTTCCCCAAGCAATGAGAGCGAGACAGATGAAAATGGAAATACAGGATGAAAGCTTGGTGCCAAAAAAGAAGACCTTCTCAATGCCGGAGCGGTCTCCCGCGCCATGGAGCCGGCTGAATACCGGCTGCAACATGCCCACCGAAAGAATTATCATCTGCATATAGTATTGCGCGAATACGCCGGCAACTCTGTAATGCGTCACCATGGCCAGTCCAATAAGACCTGAAATGACAAGGGGGTCGATTTGGAATCGTATGGTATCGGCAATGTAGGCCAAAAAAGTATAGACACTGTAAGAAGAAAGACTCTTCGCTATTTTTAGATCGGCGGCTTTTCTTTCGATTCGCGCCCAGGAAGCTTCACGTCTTGCGAACCAGATCTGCAGGATGTTGGTCGGCAAAGCCGCTAACAAGGTCACCCACGCTAACGCCAGTAGACCGTAACCCAGCAAAATCACCCAAACGATGAGTCCAGTGCGTAAAAACAAACCGAGAATCGTCAACCAGGATTGAATATCAAATCGGAATTTTGTATATAGGACGCCCCCATAAACCCTCACCGGGAGTCCAATGGCGGCATTGACTCCCAGGATGGCGATCACACTTTGAAATAGGTGAGCATCAGCAGGTTTATGGGAGAACCAGGGAGTAATAACTACGATTGCCGCAGTCACCAACAGAGCAATACCGCCGAGCACGAGGTTAATGCGTAAAGCAGTATTGAAGACGCCACGGCATTCAGAGTCATCGTTGCGCCCGATCGCCAAGGACATGTATTGGGATACGGCGCTCGAGAGACCAAAATCCAATAAGGTGTAGTACCCGATGAACGAGAGCGCCAGAGCCCAGAATCCGTAGATCCGATCTCCCAGGTGATGCACGACGAACGGCATCAAGCAGAACGCAGTGATGGCCGTGGCGATCAGGTTGCCCATTTGCAACACAGAACCCGAGAGCAACCTGCGGCCTACCGAACTGAATTTTCCGGTCATCTATCTAAAGACTCCAAAATGAGACTTCCGTAGCGCATTGGGATCAACGGGGCTCAACCAAATCGCTTTGCCATATGTCACAAGAATGTTTTCTGCAGTAAGCAGACTCTGGAATCAGCTCAGTCGCCTGGGGAAGGCTTCGCCGCCTGACGATTGGGCAGTTCTGTGGGCACGGTCAAACGAAGCAAATTCGAATACACGTTCATGATCAGCCGGCCAACCTCGTTCCAGGAATGCTGTTCTAGTGCAAGATCTCTGATCCCGCGGCGTCGGCCGCTCAAGTCGGCAAACAGATCACTAGAGAAATAGCGCTCGATCGTGGCGGCCAAGTCGACTGGATCTTCCGGTCTAAACACGAATCCCGTCTTGCCCTCAACAATCTCATCTTTGAGCGCGCCCACGTCGGCCGCGATAACAGGCAGTCCAAAGCTATAGCCCAAAAACAAAACGCCGCTTTGGTAGATGTGGCGATAAGGGAGCACGAAGACATCCGCAGCTTTAAAATAGAGCTCAGTTTCGTCGTCAGGAACGTAATTTGCTCGAACCGTTATTCTCCCCTTCTCCACTTCTCCGCGGCTTGCTTTCAGAATGGAGGCCCAGTAGCTTTCGCAATTATTTGGCCTACCGACGATGAACAACCGATAATCGGGGTGCCGGACGACGAGTTGTTGAAACGCAGCGACGATGTATTCGAGACCTTTGTAAGGGTTAATGCTGCCGAAAAAGAGAATTGTTTTTTCATGCGCTTGGATTCGGAGTTTTTCTTTTGCCTGGCTTGAGGTAAGCGATGTATTCGGGACAGAATTATTTATTCCAAACGGGATGACCGTAACCCGGGCCTGCGGCACGCCAAACTCTTCCATCAGTTCTGACTTCATCTTTTTCGTATGAACGAAAATGTGATCGGCCAGCCGATACTGAATTCGCAAGGTAAGCCGGTTGACGAACGTATCTTTCGAGTCCCTACGGCCCGCGTTCACATTGTGTACAGTGAGCACGATTTTCTTTCCCAACAGCTTATAGAAAAGCATGAGCAGAGTGCGATCGAATAACTCGAATTTGTTATTCCACAGGATGTGAAAGATTTTTGGCCTGGCTGTAAAAGCATAGCGGATCAGCCTTGCGTAGTATTTCGCCACCCTGATGCTTTTGCTTGCCAGGCTGGCATCCGGGCTCTGATCGCCTCGAAGATTCAGGAAGCTCATGCGCGGGTTGGCATGAAATTCCGGGTAATCCACGTGATCGCTGCCAATCAGCTCCACGAACGCATGTTTTGAGACGAGTTCTGTTGCAAGCCCGTACACGTATGGCCTATCACCGCCCCCGGTGAGCAGGGTGACCGAAATCTCGGAGGCCTTTTGTGGAGTTCTCGAATCGGAGGTTGCGTCGGCGCCTGGAGACTTCACATCATCCTCACGGATTTGAAGCTCTTGTTTCATGCCCCAACAAGCCTCTCCTCTAGAAGTTCGCAAATTGTATGGCCAATTACGATGTGCATCTCCTGCATCCGCGGGGTGGATTTACAAGGAACGCACAAACAAAGATCGCACGCCGCTCGCATGCGGCCTCCGGTTTCACCGGTCAGTCCAATCACAGCGACTTCGCATTGGCGAGCCGCTTCAATAGCCCGCAGAATATTCTGGCTGTTGCCGCTAGTGGATATCGCAAGCAGTACGTCGCCGGGGCGCGCATGCGCAGTGAGTTCGCGTGCGAATACGTGCTCGTATCCGTAATCATTGCCCACGGCCGTGAGGCTTGAGGTATTGGCGTGCAAAGCGAGAGCACGAAAAGGACGGCGCTCGATTAAAAAGCGGCCGGTCAGTTCGGCGGCGATATGCTGCGCGTCGGCAGCAGATCCGCCGTTACCAGCGACGAGCAGCTGACCGCCAGCGGACATCGAGGAATAAATGAGGTCGACAGCGCTGGATACGGCAGACGCCAGGCTCGGAAGAGTCTTGGCAACTTCGAGGTGCTCGTTCCATATTGCCATAATCCTATCTACTTGTTCGGTGGGACTCGCCACGTCGTAATCTCCTAACCTAATTCTCTCGAGGGATGTTCCCGTTGCCATCTCCGGTGACGGCTTCGCGCGTCTCCAATCTATACATTGCCTTGTCCCAACTCCTGAGCACGGAGGACTTTAGCTGAGGAAGCACCATTTGAGCTCGTTTTGCAACTTTCAAGCCAAAGATAGGTTCCATCCAAGCGTACTTCCATCGCAAGCGGGGTACGTCAAGGTGACCGTGAAGTTGTGCAGCCAACTCCTGCAACTCCCCCATAAGGTCCGGGCGGTCCGGATAAAAGTTGTGGTACCACCTCTGCATGTAGGTCAAACAGGCCTTTTGGACACGGTCGCTCTCTTCGAGAGAGCGGAGGTATTGGACATGCAGTTTCATCGAAAGGAGCAGCGCCTCCTTTTTCTTGTCGGAGGTGCCAACGAAGCTCCAGCGATTGGAGGAGGTGATTCTATAAAATACTTTTGACTCTGGGACGAACCGGGTTCCTTCGGATGCCAGAAGCACTCGGCAATAATATTCTCCGTCGTCATCGCTAATCATTCGCGTGTCCCAGGGTCCGGCAGCGTCGGCTAATTCCCGGCTGGTTAGCCAAGTCCCTGTTTGCATGTGAAGGTTTTCGCTCATTTTTCGTAGGAGCCATTCCACAGGCGAAAGATCCTGGTAAAGCGAGGTGGGAACGAAGCGCGCGCGGCTTGTGCGATAGCTGAAATAGGCCCAGGGTGCTGACAACAGTATGCGTTTGTTCGCAACCGCTCCTAGGGCGAGGAGCTGCTTCTCAATCTTGTCGGGAGCCAGCACGTCATCAGCATCCAGCCATTGGATGTAATCCCCTTGGCTAAGTTCCATGGCGCGGTTGCGGGCTGCGGCCGCTCCCCCGTTTTCTTTGGTGACCACGGAGACTTCCTTCGAGGCAAATCGCCGCGCTACCTCGGCTGTGCGGTCGCTGGACCCGTCGTCCACCACAATGATTTCTTTGCGCGGCCAAGTTTGGGCGATCGCGGATTGGAGGGTTTGGGTAATCCACTCCTCAGAGTTGTATGCGGGAATCAGGATTGAAACCAGTGGTTTCATGGCGAAAGACATCGGTTAAATCGTTTGGGTCTGGGAGGCGGCTTGAGGTTCGGACGCCCGGGACCTTTGCTGCCAGGCTCTGAACAAGCACACTATTGTCTCTTTTACGGTAACACCAAACTTGGCTCCCAGCGTACAAAAGTCCCCGATAAGCCAGTAATCGGCACGACACGCGACAGGTTCGGAACGGTTAGAAACTGTCCCAAGACTGTCCGGCGGTACAGTGGATTATGTCGTGGCTTGCGCTCAGTATTGACTTTGGAAGACCGCGACGTGCGGTATCTCTTGCTGGTGAGGAACGGCTTTTAATGAATAGAAAACTAAGCTGGTTGCTATTCGCCCTCTTTTTGAGCGCTATTTTCGGTTCTGATGCCAAGGCCAATACCTACACGGCTGCGTCTTGTTCCGAATCTGACGTCGCCAACGCGATCGCGCGAGCAACGAACGGCGATACCGTAATAATGCCAGCTTGCACTGCCACATGGACAACCGAACTTGTAGTCAATGTCGGAATTACGCTCCAGGGACAAGGCATTGGCAGCACAGTTCTGGTAGACAATGTGTCCAAGGGAAACAGCGACTGTGGTAGCTCTTACCCAATGATGAGTTTCACGGTGAATGCTCCAAATGTATTCCGCATTACTGGATTTACTTTACAAGGTAGTGCTCCGGATACCTACATCTGCCAGCCAGGTCATATCAGTCTCTCGGGAACTTCCACAGCGATTCAGGTCGACCACGTAAGCTTCCTAAATCAGCAGACAGTTGGAATACGAACTCATGGTTCCCTGTTGGGAGTAATAGACAATTGCGCATTTCAGGGCAACCACAAACAAGGCGTCATCGTTCAAATGGACACTTGGGGAGGCGATTCTTATGGGGACGGCTCCTGGTCTGCCTCTACACAGCTTGGGACAGTCAATTTCCTTTTCATTGAAACAAACACATTCACCGATCCAAACGCAGTTGGCGCGGGCGCATTTGACGTATTTGGGGGCGGCCGCGTGGTTTTCCGCCACAACACCGCTAGCTTCATCGTGGGCCACGGCACTGAATCTGCCCAACGCATGCGCGGGATGCGAGCCTTTGAAATTTATGACAATACCTTTACCGCTGTCGAACCAGCACAATTCGCTGGCTTCTATGTGCGGAGTGGAACCGGAGTAATTCACGACAACCAATTTGTCGATAATGGTTCGAATTACTACAACGGAATTATAAATGCCATCACCGATCGAGACAACTCTGCCTTCCCGCCTTGGGGAGCTCCAGGGGGGAGCGGCAATCCAGGGGCATGTGACGGCACGGGGCCCTGGGACACCAATACTGGAACCGTGTACGCCAGTGGAACTGCTTCATCAAGTTCATCAGCCAATAATTTAGTTGCGAACGGCTCGGGAGCTTGGGCGACGAATCAATGGGTTGGAAACTACGCAATTCGCAACGTTACCCAAGGATGGGGTGCGCTCATTAGTTCGAACAATGGCAATTCCATCACCAACGTGGGTTCGGCATACGGACAGAACCGAAATTGGAACAGCGGCGATACCTTTCAGGTGATGAGCGCCTATCCATGTATTGATCAAGTTGGGCGCGGCCAAGGAGCGCTGCTCAGCGGCGCGATTCCGACTCCGACAGGCTCGGTGGGCGAAGGACTTGAGCCGGTATATCAATGGAACAATACTCACAATGGCTCGTCAGATGTGACCATTTCAAGCCAGTCTTCCCGGATTGTCGCGAATCGGGACTATTACGACAACACACAGATGCCGGGTTATACCCCATATCCCTACCCGCATCCCCTAACTCAGGGTTCTGGAACACTCCCGAATCCTCCGACGAACTTGACAGCCACGGTTCAATAATGAGCACCGTAATGGCTTCGTAAGCCCATCGACTCTCGACATCCTTAGCTATCTATAAAAAGCCGATGGATGAGTTCTAGAGTTAGCACTTTGTGGATTTCAGTAGTGTAGTTTCGATTTCCGTAGAGATGACCTTGAACCACGGCCTCTAGACCCCTTCGCTCAATATACGGTCTGGAAAGGCTGCGCTCGTCGAGCAACATTGCCCGTACGTAACCATTGAGGAAGTCACGATACCAAGTCCTAAAATGCGAGATTTTGTGCCTTCCAAGGAAAAGCCGTTCTAAGTGTAAGGACGAAACCATATGGTCGCCCCAAGCTAACCACTGCGGCATTCCCATGTCATATGCATACTCCGCTTTAAATTGGAATTCGAGTAGACCCCTGGATGCTGTTCCAAGAAGCCATCTGCGGTTTCCACCCGCCCCACGGTCCGTGGGAATCCGCAGAAGATCTTTGTTCCCATCGGCAATCAAACGGAGCGAAACTTCATTGCTGACGAGCGCGGACTCGGGCGCTCTAAAAACAGTCCGAACAAAATCATTGTCGAGGTACGGGGAGCGTAACGAAAGCTGTGTCTCCTCCAACGCAAGCACGCCGAAATGATTCCAGGGACCCTGCTTGAATACTGCAAACGAAAGCGGGTGTTCGCGAAGAAGCGATGCATAGGTCCCCGCAGTCTCTCGAACATTCGAAAGAAATTCGCTTTGAAACAGACCAGCGAGAGGTTCCACGGGCTTAAAGGTGCGAACTCGACGCAGGACCTCCCCACCATAATTTCCGGTCATCCTCACAGGCGCAATCGTGCGCGCTCTCTCGTTCAAATAGACGTCAGGGGAACGTCCTACATCGAGACATCCATCAGTCAGGTACACCGCGCGTTCGGCGTAGTACGGAAATCGGGCAAGGAACTCATTCCCCATCGATATTACCTGGTAGGGTTGTTCGCAAACGCTGGCCACTTGACGCGCCGTGATAACATCCTGGCAATCACGCCGCATTCCTCCGAAGGTGTAACAGGGAAGCGATCCGGCCGCGGGCTTCTGCCAGGCCATAATCATTCTGGTATCTAGTCCTCCGGTCAGAGACATTGCTATCGGCTGATCGCCATCGAAATAGCGCGGCAGATTGCGAGAGAAAACATCTCGAAGTTCACGGTAGTATGGCTCAGCCTCTAAGCAGCCTTGGTTTTCCCATTCCGCAGGATTGAAGTATGTTTCTTTTTTCGGCGAGGAGCTTTTTTGGAAGATCCATCTGGATGCGTTAGGTAGTGCGTGAATTCCTTCAAAAAAGGAGCGGCCTTCAAGGGTGCAACCGCAAGCGATGAACTCTGCCGCTCCACGGGGATCTATCTTTCTTAGTTCAGGGAGCACGGCAAGAATTGACTTAGCTTCGGAGGCGAAATAAAACGCATCGCGCGATTCGTGGTAGTAGAGGCGATGCATTCCGTAGCGGTCGTTGAAAAGCGTTGCAGTTCCGCGCCTACGGTCGGTAAGAACTCCCTGAAATCTGCCGTTCAATCCCACGGGAAATGACGAATCGTCTTCGTACAGATGGGCCAGATAGGACGGACCTGCTGCGCCCAACTGATGCCCCTGTTCTCTAAGACGCTTGATCGTCCCAGATTCCGGGAATTCCTCGCCGGAAAAGACCAGCACTACATCTCCACGCTCATTTTGTACCGGCATACCATCGGAGAAAGAATCCTTTCGGGCAATCCATCCGACGTACACGCCAAGCGATTCATCCACCCAGGTGCCCGTCACGTAAAAGTTCTCGTGACGTTGCGCCTCAACCATTCGGTGGAGTTCCCGTTCCGCTTCTTCGCGCGGCCTCCTAGTAATCAATCCAACAATTCCCGGCATTGTCCCTTTATGCGGACTCCTGAACAGCCTCCGCTTTACGCGCGTACCAGCGACTCCTGAGCTTCAAAAGCTGTTTGAATACAGGTCTCGGTATGAGTCTCGTCAGTCCGTGGTGCAATCCCAATTTTATGGCCGCTCGTCCTTTGAGCGTCAGCGGGATGTAATACCGCGGTACGAGCGCTTGCTCAAAGCCGTTTCTGCGCTTGAACTCGGTAAGCGAGCTGTCTGGGTCGTTGTACACATAGTTGCAATACATCAGATAAGACATTCCCTGCTGCTCGCAAATCTCCACGGCCTTTGCGATAAGGGCGTTGGCGGGCCTCTTGTCGTAATGCTTTATCATGGAAAGTAGTTGAACGGTGCTCGCAACTTTATCGGCGTAAATCAATCTGATGAAACCAATCAGCTGGCCTTCATAGTACGCACCCAAAAAAACGTTCCTGCCGGGATAGGTGGAGTTCTCTTCCTTAACTTCCTCGAAACTCTTCTGAAAATGCCAAAACGCCCTGCCTTGTCTAAACGGAGTTTCGTCATTAATGCCGACGATGCCTTTCACAAACTCGTCGTCGAATTCCGCGAGCTTTACAACGAGGCCAAGCTTCGTTGCCTTCCTGACCGCTCTTCGCACACTCGACTCGACGCGCTTTTCCCACCATTCAGAAAAACTTGTTATAGGAATTACCGCTAAATTGTCCCATTCGCAGTAGTATGAAAACTTAGGAACGCCTTCTGGTAACCTTTGCGCAAATGTAAAGATGTCAGCCTTCAATCCGCTTTCTTTCAGCTGAGAAACGAAACGCTCGGGGTCCGTGACGGTAGGGCCTTGTACCAGCTCTTCATCCTGGACACCTGCAATCTTGAGCCAGTTGCCCGTCTTGAGTACCGTCCTTCCCTCAATTTGTACAGACGGAACGCGTATGGGCTTTCCTTTAATGCGAATCTCAGTCTCACTGATACCCACCGTTCCTCCCGGCAATTGAACATCTAATCGCGGTTCTGTTTTCATCGCTTTCTCAGCCAGCTGCATCCTCACCTCCGCGAACCGGTCGTTCCAAAGGAAGGCCGGGACATGGCTTCGAGCCGGGGCTTCTCCAACCGTCTGAAACTAGGCGCGCGTTCCTCCACGCGCGCCGGAACGGCCATAGCGCCAAGCAGGAATGTGATCCACATCAAACCGCTCCGGAAGCCCGCCTCGGTCATGTTGTAGAACAGCATGATGGTCCAAATAGCTAAGTTAAGTTGCGCTAGGGCAGGAGAGGTTGTGAGCTGTTTACCAATCTTCCGGTAAGCTGCGATCAACAATCCGCAGAGCAGGAAGACTCCGACTAAGCCGAGATTGAGATAGACCTCAAGGTAACCGTTGTGCGCCTCGTTAATCGGCCCAAACATCTTCCAAATCTGCTGCAGACGAGGTCCTAGCCAAAAGCTTTCGTAACCTGTACCAACGATTGGGTTCGTATGCATGCTAAGCACGAGCTTCCAAATGGCGGTTCTGTCGGTGAGCGTTGGGTCCCGGCCTACCAAGCTCGCCAGTTCGCCATTAAGATCGAAACCAAATCCCACAATCAGATACAAGCAGAAAGAGACCGGGATCAGAACTTTCAGAAAACCGGGATGGCGTTGGGCCCATTTGCTGCGCGCTATAACGATTACCAAACTTCCAATCATCAGGCAAACATCTGAAGTCGCACTATGGGCAAGATTGAACAGCCAGAGCGTCATCGCGATGAACACGAAATTCACCGCGATAATCCGCTTCGTGCTGCGCTCCTTGCGATTGGGCCAGCGCGTAAGCGTGTCCCAGAAAAAAAATAGTGCACTGACCAAGCACATAACGCCCAGCAAGTTTTTGCTGGTTGCGGCTCCCGAGAACTCGGCAGCCCCTGTCCATTCCGAATAATGCTTGCCCAAGTAGGGGAAGTATTTGATCAGCACAATGGAAAGCGGGATTAGCAAATAGCAGAGGCGCCTGAAGAGCGTCCGCACAGCTTCCAGCGGGTGCATGTCGGATAGCACTACAAGAACCACCACGTAGGGCCCGAGATCCCGAAACCATCGCTTGAAAGAGACCAGAGTCGAATCGGACCATAAAACACTCACTAGCCCAAAAAGAACAAATGCCATCAAAGCCATGTTGCGCGCGAAGAATTGGCCCCAGTTGAAAGAGCGCGACATCAGAATAAGTACCGCCAACAGGATAAGGACAAAAAAGACAGCACGGTCTATTGGATTCCCTTCTTCCAGTGCCTGAGCGCCCGTTTCGACCGAGCCACCGAGCCATTGCGCAGGTAGTCGCGATCCGACGATGAACATCCAGATGACAGGCACCCAGAGTGCCGACGAAATCGTTGGGTCTTTGGCTGGGTCCCAGAGCAGAAGCGCGACAAGCAGCACAAACCAAAGAGCCAGCGCTACAAAAGGAGGCATCGTCTCAATCCGCTCTCAACTGGCCGAGGGCGGCAGGCGAAAGATCCTGCGAGCGGTTCGCGGCCACTTGCTCGAAGATGGCATCCATAATTCTGGCGGTGAGCAGAATTTCCCGGTAAGGAATTGGAACAGGTGAGTCGTCGCGGATGGATCGGTAGAACGACTCGATGAGATATTTCATTCCCGAGTCCATGTGAAAATCGCGACCGAGGAATAGTCGAACGTTGGTAAACAAATTTCCGAGATGTTGTTTCGCAAAAAGTGCCGGCGGAATAAACATATCGGCGTAACTCTTGAACTTCTGACCCCGAAGACGAATCAGGATTTCGTGATCCTGGTCGAGAATGAGGCCATTCTTTGGACCATATAGTCGGAGCAGGTGCATCGGAGGCTTCATCTGCGATGAAAATGTGAAGTAGGCCGTAGCGCCCTGTTCCTCGCTGATAATAACCCGCAGCTCGTCCACGATTTCGCGTTCGTTAATTTGCTTTAGAAGCGAGCTCACAAAGCCATGCGCAATCACCTGGGGCGAATCACTCGTGATGAATTCCGCAATTCTGGCGATACCGTGGCTGATTACATTTTGAAGCAGCTTCCCGGGCAATCGGCGCACCCAGTGATTCTCATCGCCCAGCAAGGCTCGCGCGTAGCTTGGGTCGCCAAGGTCATAGGTGTAGTAACTCTCCATGTGAACCGGTGCACCGCCTAAGTAGCCGCTTTGAACCAGTGCTCTCATACGCCGCGCAACGTGGCTGAATTGATCGTTATGGCCAACCGTTAGTTTGACCCTTTTTCTTTCTGCCAAGCCTACTAAGCGCTCGGCCTGCTCGGCGTAAAGGGTGAAAGGTTTCTCGACGTAAACGTGACAGCCATGCTCCAGACAAAATTTTGCAACGTCGAAATGACTTTCCGCTGGAGTTGTAATGTGAACAACGTCAGGACGAGCCGTCTCCAGAAGTTCCGCAAGATCGGTGAAGTAGGCTTTGACTGGAAACCGTTCGAAGAGCTGCTTGGCCATCAGCGGCTCACGGTCACACACACCGACGATTTCACATTCTTCTATCCTCTGGATCTGCAAAGCATGGGAATCAGCGATCTTGCCGCACCCCACAATGGCGACTTTAAGCATATCGTCCATCCTGTTTGCAGGCTTCGAGGTACCGCCATATCCCTTCTGAAGTGGATACCTTCGGCGTCCATCCTAGCTTGGCCTTCAGCTTACTGTTGCTGTAGCGCGTGTTCTTCCACTCCGTGTGCCAACGCCTGCGATTGAATACCGGTGGCAATTGTCCCTGGGACCATTTCGAATACTTCTCCCATAAATAGCAGAGCGCATAACTAAGCACGTGGGGTACGTAAATGGATTTAAATTTTCGAGCGTTTTTTTTGTAAAGACGCAAAAACTGGCGGCTCGAGGGTAGGTCATCGTCAACTACATTGAACGCTTCGCCATCAACGCCTTTCACTAAGCCAGCCAAGACAATGGCATCCGCGCAGTTATCAACGTACGTAAATGGAATATTGTTGGATCCACCGAGATGCAAGAAGGGTCCAAATGCGGCTATGCCGACACGACCGGTGATATCTCCCTTTTTGCCATAAACGCTGCCGGGCCTCACGATCACGAACGGGATTCCACAATTCTTGCCGTATTCGGCTACCAGCTGTTCCTGTCTGACTTTAGCGAAACAATAGGCCTCGCCGCGAAGCTCGGGATGCTCGTCTATCGGACACGACTCGTCTAAGATCCTGCCGTTTGGTTTGTCGCAATTCGAGTACACGGCAAATGAACTCACCAGCACAAATCGCCGAAGGCTTCCGAATCGCAGACTGGCTTCAATAAGATTGCGGGTCGCCACTACGGAATTCAAAAATGCATCGGGAAACGACTTCTCACCAGTTCCGGCTGCCAGGTGATAGATGACAGAGACATCCTTGGCTGCCGCATCGCAGTCCTCCCGGGAAAGAAGGTTTCCTTTGCGCACGTCGATTCGAGCATTGGGCGGTCGACGTTCGATCATCGCTTCGATCTCGGATAAATCGCTCGATGGCCGGACAAAACAGACCAGGTTGCGCAAACCGCGATCCAGCAAGTTTTGCAGAACGCGGGCTCCGATGAAGCCGGAGGCGCCGGTTACCAAGATCCGATCATCGGGGCCGACAATAAAGCGGTCCGGTTGAAGCAATCCGTTTCGCTGGCTGGCAATATCGCTCGCCGGATTACTCATCTCGCAGCCTCGGAGGGAATTCTGGTTTCCATGCTTCCGCCGACCACCGTCTCAACGTAGGATTCAGACGTGCAGGTGCTAATCGAGCCTAACTTCCGGGGCGCATGAATACGCAGTCGCAAAGCCGGGAGATTGTCGCGTTGGTCAACCCCAACCTTGGCGCGCACTGCACCATGCTCGACCGTGTCGGTTTCAAATTCCGCCGATCTGCGTTTCCGAAACCAAGCAGTCGCCTGGCCGGCCGTTGAGAACCACGCACCGCGACTCTTTAGGTCCTGGAGCAAATCAGAATAGAACTCGCCCCACAATCTTTCTGGCGCAAGGCTGCGATCGTGCCAATTGATGGTCAGCATGCCTCCGAAACGAACCACATTGTCCAGCATTGGCCGAACCAGAGACTGGGCCTGTTGTCGAGAAAGGCCGAGATGACTGGGGTAGAAGAGCGACGTGTCCATTATATGTAGCGGCAACTCGAGCAATTGATTCGCATTGAGCGGCTTGTAGGCTTGCGTTGTACCTGCGCGATATCCCACCGTCTCGTTATAACCGATTGTCGAATCGTAGGCCGCTCCAGCTTGTTCCAGCGCAACGGGCGATTGTTGATCATAGTAAAGCCAGTGCATTCGCGCGCCGACTTCAGAAGTTCCCGTCAGGCGCCGGATTTCATCTAGCTCCCGGCTTCCCTCTGAACTGTCCATCCATGCGTCGATTCCGTGTAACCCGACTTCGCAACCTGCCGCAGTTAACTTGTTGATAGCAGCGGCGATGTCTTGGGCGCCGTAGCGCGCGGCGCGAATGGCAGGAGCTGGACCGCTTAATTTGTTTCCAGGCTTTTCGCCAAATGGAATCACAAAGAAAGTCGAGCGTAGCCCTCTTTCCAATTCAAGATATTGATCATCAAACTCGCGCCAGAAGTCTTTCGCCAAGCCCAAATGAACGAACGGGAGCTTAAAGGCCGCGGCCCAATTCGTGAACATATCCCGCACCGAAATTCGTCCGCGAATCGCCCTTCGAAGCGAATCGAAGATGGCCCGATACAAAAAGCCAAACATGGTGTGATCCCATTTGTGTTGGCGGATGGCGGGATGATCCACGTCATGCGTCAGGCAGGCCGTGAATTGGTATCCATCCGGAACCGGAGGAATTTCAACCAGCGGAATGCCACAGCCAGTAATCAAATTTCTCAAAAGTGCGATGTGCAAATCCAGAGCCGGTAAGCTGGCGTTCGCGACAGGTTGGCCCGACGTCAACAGCGCGCGGATCTCGCTGAATAAGTCGTAGCCGATACGCGCCACCACTCGGTCGCCCGACTCGTCAAGGTATGCCGCGCATTCACGGGAAGCTTCATCCACTAGAATCTCGTTGCCAATTTCGGGAAAGGTCAGGCAGTTCCCATAAATCGGGATTCGATTTCCCTGATGTGAGAGGAAGCAGCTGTTTGTCTCAAGACAGCGAGTTTGAAGCTTCTCCTGATCGTCAAACGCGATTTTGCTTCCGCTATACCGGAGCACCAGCTTCGCAGTTTCATCAAAATGGACGTCGCCGGCACAAAGCAAAACTTCATATTTCCGATCGCGCCTGAAAAACTCCCAGGGAGTTTTGAACAGCTCGAAGAACTCCCGCACAACATCGTGGTCCGCGGAATATGCAAGAACGCCTATCATGGGGAGGCCCATTAGCCCAACGCCGTTACGGGTTCCTCGTGCGCACGCAGCCATTCTTCAAACACAACCAGGCTGAAGAGGATTTTATGGTTGTCGTTTTGGCCGGAGCGATGCTCGTCGAAAATCTGCTTTACTGCTGACGGGCGCAGGTAGTTGTATATCTGACTCCCGGAATCCAGGAGAATTCCTTCCATTTTTTGTTGCGCGCTTCCGCGGAACCAGTCATCAACAACATTCACTCCAAAGCCTCTCTTCTTTCGTTTCAATATCGTGGCCGGAAGAAGTTCCTGGCAGACCTGGCGATGGAGCCATTTTCCCGAGCCGTTCCGGACTTTCAAATTCGATGGCAGCCTTTCCGCATATTCGACGATTTCTTTGTCCAGGAAAGGCACCCTGACTTCGAGGCTGTGAGCCATGGAGAGCTTGTCTGCGTACATCAGAAGCTCATCGGGCAGCGTGGAACGCAACTCCAGGAAACTAAAACCTCCGAGTTCGTCGGTCTCGCCCATCAGCGGCGCCAGGTCGCTCCAGGAATCGAGAATCTTGTCTCCAGCACCGTTGGGAATGATGCCGTCTTGAAAGAGACCGTCGATTTCGTCGCCAGGAAGGAGCGACAAAACGTTCTGATATCTACTCATCCGGTCGGGAAGATCAAGTGAGTAGACACCTCTTTTAAGAGTCTCATTTCGCGGCAGGGCGCTAATCACCGATCCCACGGCCGTGCGCAGCGATTTCGGCAAACCTCCCCAGTATTCTCCATATCGAACACCCAGGTGGCGGCGGTAACCGCCAAACAGTTCATCGGGACCCTGGCCCACCAGCGCAACTTTTACATCTTGCCGCGCGCGTTGACACACAAAATACATTGGGACGATGGACGATGAAGCGATCGGCTCTTCCAGACACGAAACGATGTGCGGAAGAGCTTCTTCGAAGGTCTTCCTGTCCAGGACGACCGAGGTGTGCTGCGAACCAAATCGTGCCGCGGTATCCGCCGCGTCTGTCAGCTCATCATCGGAAAAACTAGAACCATATCCAACTGTGTATGTCCGCCATGACTTTCCGTACAAATTCATCAAGGCCAGCAGCAGTCCGGAGTCAACACCACCGCTGAGCAAGAGGCCCAGTGGCACATCGCTGAGCAGTTGCCGTTTCACGGACTGCTTGTATAGTTCGCACAATTCTTCCGTGGCTTCGGCGGCGGACTTCGTTGGTGAGAACGGAGCAGGCTTGTAGTTGTACCAGCGGCGAAGGGCGTAACTTCCTTTTTCGAAAACCAGCATAGTTCCAGCGGCTAGTTTTCGAATGCCACTAACAATTGTGTAAGGCGCCGGCGTATAGCGATATCGAAGAAAAAGATTAAGCGAAACCGGATCTACCTCAGCCCTTTCGTTTTTCGCCGCTACAACCGCGCGAATTTCCGAGCCGAAGTAAAAACGGTCGCCATCAATCTTGTAATAGATCAATTTGATGCCGAACGGATCTCGAGCGATGACGAGGCGCTCCTTGCGCGCATCCCAGATCGCCAATCCAAACATCCCGTTCAAATGGTTGAGGACGTCATCACCCCACTGCTTGTAGCCGTGGATGATGACTTCGGTATCACATTTCGTCCGGAAAACGTGGCCGTAGCCTTCCAGTTCGCGTTTGAGCTCGGGAAAATTGTAGATTTCGCCGTTGAAAATTACCCAGACTGATTCTTCGCGATCAGACATGGGCTGATGGCCGCCCGCCAGATCGATGATTGAAAGCCTGCGGAACCCGAATCCGAGCGGCCCCGCAATGTAGTAGCCTTCGTCATCCGGCCCGCGGTGGATAATGCTCCGGGTCATCCGTTCCAGGTCTTGAGGGAGAACTGGGGCCTTGTTTCCAAAGTTATATTGTCCGCAAATTCCACACATAAATCGGCTAGTTCTGTCCTAACAAATTACCATCAGAGTTCTGCGTATTTCGATACAGAAAAAAGCAAAGGCTGCGAAACAATTGCGACTGCGCCCAGCGATGCATCGGAGTATTGTCCCAGCCCAGTAAAAGCTGGCGGCTTCGAAAAGACCCGTCGGACTTTTGCCACCCGTCCAGCCTTATCACGCGCGACGAAATCTCATCGAGTGCGGGAAACCGTCCAGCCAGAAGCACTCCCACATTTATACACTCCGCATAGTCATACAATTCGCGTCGATACACTGTCATGCGAGGCTTGCGCGAGAACGGCTTCGGCGATCCTTCTTCATCGAAAAGGTTTTTGACGTAATAATCAACTCCGCGCTCGATAGCCTTGGTGCACCGCGGATTGTTTGTGAGAGCCTCGATTTTTGCCAGCGCTTTCAGCACGAAGCAAGTATGAAAGTGATCCACAAACGTTCTCACTTCATCCGTGGAGTAAGACCATGAGCCGTCCGGATGTTGAGCTTGTAGAACAAAATTCAGATTCCTGTCCGCAATCTTTCGGTAGTTGTCATTCGAGAATTCGATCGATGCCGAGGTCAGCAGAAACGCGCGGTAAGCGCTCGCGTTTATGACCCCACTCGAATCGTTAGGCCGGGGGTCGTAAAAGCAAGAGGAGGCGTCCGGAGACGTTACGACGTCGCGATAGTCTTCAACGGCGTGCTGCGCTATAGACTGCATAACCGCGCGCCACCTTGGGTTGTGATCGATTCGGTACACCTCTTGAAAAGCTTCATAAACATAGGGAATTGTTGTGATGAAGGGAGTATCGTGCCAGATTGGCCCGCGCCTGGTTTCCCAGTTAAACGGATATCCCCAGCCGTAATGAACGTACCCGGGTGACCTGGTTTTAATGAGAACTTCAAGGAAATGCACGGCGCGTTCGTAGTATTGCTTCTGCTCAAGTACGCGTGAAAGGAACGCGAAACCCATGGCGTAGTGAGCATCAGCAATCGGAAATCGTTGTCGCTTCCAAAAGAGCCTGCGGGCCGACGGTAAAAACGCCTCGCAAAAGATCATGGGGGAAACCGCCAGCGTTCCCAACAGCGGCTTTTTGTAATACAAAGCCTTGGCGGCGCGCGCTAAGTCGCTTGCGAAGAAACTCTGATGATCGTAGGAAGTCTCGCCGAACCGATCAAGCCATCCGACAAACTTAAGAATAGAAGCCCGTAACTTCTCAACTTTTTCGGCTTCTGCCATTATTCGCGGTTTTTCTGTGACGGAGGCCATTTAACTGGGCTTAATTTCGAAGCTGTCTATGCGTTTCAAGCGGAACATGGACCTGAATATCACTTTTAATTTTGACATCTGTTCCTTGCGATGAAAATGCATCAACTCGTCCGAAACGGGTCTTTTCATTTGCCGAAGAAAAGCGCTCAGGTAGCCGGAATACAGGGCAATGCCGCCCAACAAATACGGCTTCTTAGTTACTCGATAGCCCACGCGGAAAAACTCCCACACAGGGTGTCCGCCAAGGTAATAGTCTTTTTCTCCATAAGAAAATGTGGAAGCGAGCAGCGAACGCTCGGCCGTTCCCAAGCTCCGGTAATGAAAGAAGAATTTCTCCCGGAACGATCGAGTAGTCCAGCCTTTCATTCGGGCGGTGGTGACTGCAATCCAATCGATACCTCCCGCTTTGTTTGGTACATACCCTCCAATTTCTTCGAAGCATTGGCGACGAAAAAGCTGGCAACCTCCGGCGACGTGGTTCTGCCCTTCAAAGCTATCGGTTGCCGAACTGTAGCCTTCTTCCTGGAAAATAGTTCCCGCAACGCCGAGCCGTGGGTCCGCTTCGAACTTGTTTAATAAAAATTCGCAATAGTCCGCGTCAAACGATACGTCGGAATCCAGATTCCCGATCACCTCATATTCGAGGCTCCTCACTTTCTCAAAACCAGCATTGAATGCATACACCTTAGCGGCAAAAGTCCGGTCCCGATGCGCGGGCAAGTTCACTAATTCGATCCACGGATGTTTCGCGAGATACGGGCTTACGAGGCTTGCCGTAGCATCTGTCGATCCGTCATTTACGATGATCCATTTCTTGGGCAAAGCAGTCTGGGCGATCATCGATTGAATCAGTTGTTCGATGTGCTTTTCCTCGTTGCGAGCTGGAGTAATGAGTACGTAAGACAAGTGATTCAAGGGTTTTTTGTGCATGACTAGTTAGTTCGAGACAGGATTTGCTCCAGCAAGCTTTCTCAGACTCGGCCCTGCGAAGTTTTTTGTGCGTACACTTCGGACCGTTCGATGGTAAGTGACTCGTCGTACTTTTCTTCCGGCTCATAAACAACCACATGGCTGCCGCGGTCCGAAAACTTTATTGGAACGCACAACAGGTTCCTGAGGCGCATACGCAAGGCTTCCCTGCGCTCGGGTGGTACGAAGAACAGCATGAAGCCGCCGCCTCCGGCCCCGAGCAGTTTGCCGCCCAAAGCGCCGGCGCTGCGTCCCGCTTCGTAAATATCGTCCAGATTTGTGTTCGTAATTTTCTGCGTCAACGTTTTCTTCACTTGCCAGCATTCATGCAACAAGTGGCCAAATTCATCTATAGGACGATTTGGATTTGTCACGATGGCTTCGGCTTCATCCACCATTTGGCGCATCCGCACCAGTTCATTCTTTCGCTGAGGCGTCAGCCGGATCTGCTCTTTGGCAATCTCCGCAGCGATCCTGGAAAATCCAGTGAAGTAGAGCGCGCAGTTTTGCTGTAGCGCGGCTAATCTGTCGGGCGAGGTTATGATCGGCTTGACTTCGAAACTTCCGTCGGTGTTGAAGTTAATGCGATTAAAGCCGCCGTAGGCCGCGCTAATCTGGTCTTGAGAGCCAACCGCTTCCTTAATAACTTCCTGTTCGACATGGATCGCATCGGCAGCGAGATCGTGCTTGTTGCGCATCTGATCCCGGAGGGCATAAAGACCCAACAAAAGTCCGACCGTAAACGCCGAACTCGTTCCCAAACCAGTGCGGGCGGGTAGATCGGCTACGTGGTGAATCTCAACGCCTTCGTCAACGCCCATGTACTGTAAGCATCCACGAACAGAGGGATGTTCAATTGCATTGTTTTCGTTGACGTTCTCGATTCTTGAGTACGAAATGCGGCTGTGGTATTCGAAAAATGGCGGAAGACGCCGGCAAGTAATGTAGCAGCTCTTATCGATAGCGGTGGACAACACCGAACCGCCGAATTCACGAAACCATATCGGATAATCGGTACCGCCGCCGAAGAATGAGATGCGCATAGGAGTGCGGGTTGTGATCATGCGAGTCGCTTCCTTTTGTTCATATGGACTGTCATGTTCTCGTCGAGAATCTATGTCCTAAATGCTGCGGGAGCTGTGGAAAATGAGTCGATGCGGACTCCCTCGCGCTCAAATATCCGGCGAATAGCTTCCAAGAATGACCGTGCGGCAATATCCGCCGAAGTAGTTGAGCTAGAATCACCTGGCGGTTCGTCACCTGTTACTAGCCTAGCCGTTTTGCATCCGGCATTCTTGCCAGCTTCTATATCAATGTCGGAATCGCCAATCATCCAGGATGCGGATAGATCAATGCGGTGCAAGCGCGCTGCGTTCAGCAGCATTCCCGGAGCTGGTTTACGACACTCACAGACAGGCTCGATTTCGTGCGGACAGTAAAAAGTCGCATCGATGATTGCTCCGGCCCCAGCGAGAAGTTCGGTCATTCTCTGGTGCATATTTTCCAACTCCACCACGCTTATCAATCCTTTCGCGATGCAGCGCTGATTGGTAACCACGATTACGGCGAAGCCTGCTCGGTTTAATAGAGCCACACCTTCTGCTACTCCGGGAAGGACGTGAAAATCCTCCCAGCGAGTTACGTAGTCGCCCTCGGGGGGCTTCCGATTGATAACTCCGTCGCGATCCAAGAAAACTGCTTTGCTCATGCAACGTAACCTTTTGCTCCCCGTCCGGAGCCGGCCTATCGAAAACGAAAATCGTCAAAGCCACTTATGATTTGAGAGAGGCTGCCTGATAAAGATTCTCAGCGAGCGCTTGGGCTCGCGCGTAATCTTCGGGTGTCCCGATGTCTATAAACATGCCTTGCTGATCAAACGCGTAGACCCCGTGTTCGAGTGCTTGGGGAAATATATCCTTCTCTAAGCTGGATGGCCCCTCGGGAATTTGCTTTAGGATGGAGCGGTTGAACACATATACGCCGCCATTTACGGTGCCGGGAACCGAATTGCTCGTCTTCTCGCTGAAGCCAAGCACTCGATGATTTGCGTCGAGCTGAACGCTGCCGTATCGCGCTGCATCTTGAACCCTACGAACCGCCATGCTGATCAAACCACCGCATTCCCGATGAAAGCGAATGAACTCTCGAAAATCAAGTTCTAAAAATGAGTCGCCGTTCATAACCAGGAAGTCCGAAACATCTTGAAGATGGCGCTCGGCAAGCTTCACTGCCCCCGCGGTTCCGAGCGGCTTCAATTCCCTTGAATAATCAATCGCAACGCCCCACTTGTGGCCGTCGCCGAATTCTTCTTCGATCTGATCGGCAAGATGACCAGTGCATAGGACGATGCGCTGAATGCCTTGTGAACGAAGCTGCAGAATTAATAGCTGCAAGAAGGGCAGATTTCCAACTCGGGCCAAGGGTTTGGGTATCGAAGGGAGAACTGATTGCAGGCGCGTACCCGTCCCGCCGACCAGCAGAACGGCCGGTGTATCTTGGAGATCGGCATCCAATCGCGGGGAAATGTTTTTAGCAGAATTCATTTTGAGTACGAGTTTGGTGCCGTTAAATGTTCGCGTCCCAATATTCCAACATGGATTTCAGGGTTTGCTCGAGCGATTTCAGCGGTTTCCAACCTGTGTCTTTGCGGATCTTGCGAGTGCTGCCGAAAATAATCCTCTCGTCGGAAGGGCGCATCAATCGCGGCACCCGGCGTATTTCCGCTTTTACTCCAGACAAGCGAATGGCCGCGCGCAATAGCTCACCTATTTCGTGCGTCTTGGTTGCGCACAGGTTATAAGCTTCGCCGGGTTTCCCTTTCAAAGCAGCGAGGTAAAAGCCGCGAACGGTGTCATCAACATCCAGAAACGCACGATGCGGCTTCAGATTTCCCACTTCTATCACCGGAGCTTGCAGACCCTTCTTGATGCGAATTAACTGACGCACGAAGTCTGAGGGGGCATCGCTCGTCTTACCCGGCCCCGTGGTGTTAAATAGCCGTAAATTGACGGCTGGAATTTTGTAATCGAGGAAATATTCCCGCGCCAGCAAATCCAAACAGACTTTGCTAACGCCATATGGATGTAATGGCCGAAAGGTTTGCTCTTCGGTGACTGGAATAGCAGCCGGCGGAACGTGTCCATATTCGGCGCTCGAGCACGCAGAGACAACCACAGGAAGCCGTTTTAAACGACGCACAGCCTCGAACAGATGCAGCGAACCCATGATGTTCGACTCGAATGTCTCCACCGGGTTGGACCATGACAACGTTGGCAGGCTCTGCGCTGCGAAATGAAATATGTGGGTGGGCTGATGTTCCTCCAAGATTTGCGAGACGCGCTGGCCGTTCCGAAGATCGCACTGTTCAAAACGTACATTCGGCAGCTTCAGTGAGGTGGCAGGGCCCTGGTTAAGATAGGAACCAATTACTTTCCAGCCGCCAGCGTGCAGAAAATTGACCATGTGAGAGCCGATAAAGCCCTCTGCGCCGGTAACTAATGCGATTTTTTTCATGAGACCTGTGGAGTTCCGAAGTTGAGCGTTGCTTCTACTGAACCAGACCCGCGTGAAGCGGCATTGCGAAATTGCAAGAGTCTTCGCCGTTTAGTGGGGAGCCCATTAAGAGCGGGTATTGCGGATATTCTGAAAACTAATTAAAAAGCGCGCTTACACGATGGACCAAAGTCTCTCGTTCCCGGTCCCAGGTATGTTCCACGAAAATCTTTTGTCCTTTTCGCACTATTTCCAGAACTTCGCAGGGATGGAAAAACGCATATTCGATCTGTTGGGCCAGCTCTGCGGCGTTTCCGGGCTCGAAAAATAGAAGCGAATCTTTGTCGAAGTAATCCAGAATGCCCTGTGTAGAGGGAGCAATTACCGGTTTGCCCATGGCTAGATACTCGAAAACGCGCGTGGGAGTGTTGATGTCGGTAAATGGGTTTCGCTGGTTTGGGATAATTCCCAAGTCGCACTTCTCGATTTCGGTTACGAGATCTTCGAGCTGCCGAGGGCCCATAAAACGGACTTTATCCTGCAATCCCATACTTCGGGCCTTCTCCATCACACGATCCAGGAAAGCGGTTTTTGAACCAAAGATACGCAATTCCGCACCCGGTATAGCCTTTCGTACTCGCCCAAGAGCATCGAGTGCAAGATCCAATCCATTTCGCTCCACGATTGATCCGTGGTACATGATGACGAAGGGGCGGTCACCACCTTGTTTTGGCGATACGCTCAACCGGGCCTCACGGAAAGGAAAAATCTGCCCGTCCGGGGCGTTCATCACCACGGCAATCTTTTCCGCCGGGCAACTGCGGGAGGAAAAGATTCGTTTGCACGCGACATTTACCGTGACCGCCAAATCGGTCCGCGCGATGCTCCATTTCTCAAGGCGTTTCATCAATCGCACGCTTCGATCGTCTTCCGGCGTGCGGAAGATTGTCATCATCAGCTCGGGCATCGGATCGTGTAAGTCCAATACAACCTTGGCCCCCAACATTTTAGGTATCAGAGAACAGGCCACCAGAATGTCGGGCATATTGTGCACGTACACTAAGTCATAGCGGCGCCGCAGCGAGCGCAGAGCAAAGGTCACGGACGTGATCAGGATAAAGATCCCATACCGAAACGCATATTCGAATTTCCCACGGCGAGGATGTTTGAGCGGTACTCGGAGTACTTTGACGCCCTCGGGCATCCCATCCTTGGCATCGTTCTTGTTGCCGAGGCAAATCAGATCCACCGTAGCGCCCTCCGCTAGGAGTGCATCGATGGAACGTCGCGGTCGAGGATCGAAAGGATACGACGAAAAGGTGACCATCGCCACACGCTTCCCGGCAAGCCTCTTGTTGCCCGCGGTGGGCGGGCTTTCAAGGGACGCGGTAGTCGTCGTTCGCGTCATCGTAGAAATTGTCATCGGTCTATCGTTTGGGGTCCTGAGACGGGGTCAACAAACTTGCGAATCGCTGTAGGGCCGGTTTCAGCCCCTGGAACGAGTTGTCTCCATCTTCTGATCGGCCAGCTTCTTGCGCGAATCAAGCTCGATTTTCGCACGATTTGACGACTGGATAGCCCTCAAAAGCGCTGAATCATCGAACTTTAACAAAAGGTCAATATTCGGCATCACGCAATGGCCACCGATAACTCCTGGGAAGTATTTGGTTTTCGGAAAAAATCCGATCTCCTCGTAAATGCTCCAAACCTCGTCGTAAGACTGGCCCGTTTTCACGCAATACCTTTCGAGCTCCTGAGCCCAAGAGATTAGCAACCCGAAGTATGTGGTCTCGGTCAACTTCGCCAACTCCGTCGCTTCCGGAGCCGCCAAAACCTTTGTCTTCAGGCCGGCGCCTTGGAAATGCTCGGCCGCAAGCTTGCCGCTGGAAGCGTCAATGGGGCCTATAAATTTGGTGTAGGTTTGCAACTCCTGCAACATCCGCACGTGTTTGCCGCGTACCGGACTATGCGCCAGGGCTGTGCCGGTCCGCGCCGCGACAGCCCGAGTGGTTCCGATCGCGACCGTGCTATTGATAATCGTCAACGCCGGCTTAAACAGATCGATGTAACGAGCGGTCTCGCCTACAAAATCTTTGATCTCAAATGGATAGCAGACGTGCAATACATCCACTTTCCCCACAGGATGCTCAGGCAGCACTAGGTCCACTCCCACAGTCTGGTAATGCTTGGAAAGAAGTTCGAGCAGGGGCCGGCCTACTTCTCCGAGTCCCACGACGACAACGCTTTTTTCTTGCTTCACTGCTGAACCTCCTTGAAGGTTACTTGCGACCCGCTGGCGAAAACTCTGGTTGACGTTGTGCTGCGACAAACTAGATGCGTAGAACGTGATCCAAGACACCTACAGTTGCTAGCCCAGGTTTCTGAAATGCACCTACCTAGTAATGGTACTGCCGTGCAACAAGTGGGCTCGCGCCCCGACTTCGCTCCCTCCGCGAAGCCCAAGGCTGCGTTGATTATATTAGGAAAAACATGCCTAGCGAAGGACGCCGACGGAGGCAAATTCCTGGATCTTCTGAACTACACGCTCCTGCGCCGCGGGCTGAAGTTGCGGATACATGGGAAGAGAGAGGATCTCCAAAGCAATCTTCTCGGTGACAGGGAAGTCACCTCTTTTGAAACCGAATGTTTCGTAGGCCTTTTGCAGATGAAGCGGAATCGGGTAGTGGATACCGGTGTCGATCTTGGCCTCCGCCAAATGTTTTTGCAACCCGTCGCGATCCGAAACTCGCACTACGTAGAGGTGATGCACCGGGCGCGACCACGAAGGCCGATAAGGCGCAACGACTCCGTCCGCCGATGCCAACATCTTGTCGTAGCGAGCCGCGGCTTCCTGCCGTTTCCGGTTCCACTCGGCCAAATGTTGAAGTTTCACGCTGAGTAAGCCCGCTTGCAGCGAGTCCAGACGTCCATTATATCCTTCCATATCGTGGTAATACTTTTTTGACTGGCCGTGATCGCGCAGAATGCGCATCGTGCGCGCCATTTGTTCGCTATTGGTGGTAATCGCGCCGGCTTCCCCACAAGCGCCGAGATTCTTTCCCGGATAAAAGCTGAACGCGGCAGCGTGGCCCATGGAGCCGGCCTTCTTCCAACGATTTTCTTTTTGCGAGAAATACTCCGCGCCGTGAGCTTGGCAAGCGTCTTCTACCACAATCAGGTTGTAGCGGCGAGCCAGCTCCAGGATCGGATCCATATCCGCGCACTGTCCATAGATGTGAACCGGCACCACGGCGGTGACCGGTGCGCGAAACTTTCTGTGGTACGGCTTACCCGTTTCGCGGTCGAGGTAACATTCCCGTTCAAGGTATTCCCGCAAGTTAGCAACGTCCATCGAATACGTGCGCTCGTCGATATCAACAAAATCGGGGCGCGCTCCGGCCTGGCTGATCGCTTCCGTGGTAGCAATGAAGGTATGCGGAACGGTGACCACGATGTCCCCAGGTTGTACGCCCGCAGCCGTCAAAGCGAAACGGACCGCATCGGTGCCGCTGGCTACACCCACGCAATGCTTCGCATCGCAAAATGCGGCGAAAGCTTTCTCGAAGTTCTCGACCATCGGACCGCCAACGAAACCCGCGGTGCTCAAGACTTTGTGGAACACCGCGGTCAGCTCAGGCTCGAGCTCCCTATGCGGAGTAACCAGATCTAAAAAGGGGATTTTCTCGGTAAGGGACATAAATGTTTCCTCATTCCTCGACAAGTTATTTTTTGCAATGCTACGAACATTTCGTCGCGGCGATTCCATCCGCCGCCATCTTCGTTCGGTTGCTACACAGTTGTTTTCTCGCGCGTGATGTGGCGCAGCACTCTGGCAGGGTTGCCGGCTACGATGGTGTCCTTGGGAACGTCCTTGGTCACCACGCTTCCCGCGCCCACAATCGCGTTTTCACCGATGACCACTTTTGAAAGTATGGTGCACCCCGAACCGATGGAAGCGCCCGCCTTTACCAGCGTTTTTTCCACTTTCCAATCCTGTTCGGTTTGCAACTGCCCTTCTTCCGTGGTCGCGCGCGGATACGAATCGTTGATGAAGACGACGCCGTGACCCACAAACACGCCGTCTTCTAGCGTCACTCCTTCGCATATAAACGTGTGGCTGGAAACCTTGCAATTTTTACCGATCTTCGAATTCTTCTGAATTTCCACGAAAGCGCCAATTTTCGTGTCGTCGCCTATCTCACATCCGTATAGGTTGATGAACTTGGACAATTTTACGTTCTTGCCAAGTTTCACATCCGGTGCGACACACAGGTACTGGTCCATGCTTGAATTTTTCCTTTTGTATTGAGGTTCAAACCAAACGAGGCGCAGCCCCGCGGCAACGTTGCTCTTGCTCTGGGTCGATACGCCGAGATTCCGCTACAGCTTGATGACTTTGCCTCTTTGCTGCAGGGATTGGTCCGCGGCTTCCAGGACCTGAACGACATGCAGTCCCGCAACCCCATCGTTAAAGGGCTTCTTGTCGTTCAGAATACAATCGACGAAATAGGCAGCTTCCAGCTTCAGGGCTTCCACTTGTTCCACGCGAGGCGCCCACATGTCGCCGGAGCGGTAACTTACCAGCAGTTGATAAACACCGTCGCCGCTCATCTGCACGCCTTTGTCGTATATCTTTAGCTTTTCGTCAGCTTCTAAATCGTTCCACACCAACATCTTTTTCTCGCCGCCGATCAGCGTGGTGCGCACTTTCACCGGGGACAACCAGTTCACGTTGATGTGCCCAATCATATTGTTGGGATAGTAGAGCGTGAGAAAAGCGATGTCGGCCACGCCATTCAAGTGTCGCTCGCCAGTGGCCACCACCGCTTCAGGCTTGCTCTTAATCAAATAGTCCATGATCGAAAGATCGTGGGGAGCCAAATCCCACAGCACATTCACATCATGCTGGAAGAGACCCAGATTTACGCGGGTGGAATCGTAATAATAAAGATCTCCCAGCGTACCGTTGTCGATAAACTCCTTAATGCGCTTGACCGCTCCGGTGAACAAGAACGTATGGTCCACCATGATTTTCAAGTGTTTCCGGTCGGCCAACTCGATCAATTCCTCGGCTTGCGCCGTGGTGCAGGTAAACGGCTTTTCAACAAAGACGTGTTTGCCGTGCTCGAGCGCCAGTTTGGCAAGCTCGTAATGAGTCCACACCGGCGTCACGATAGCGATCGCATCGATATCCGTAGCGGTCAGGATGTCGTTACAGTCCCCGATGACGCGTAGCTCCGGATACGATTGTCGCGCGCGATTTTGTGACTTTGGACTCTGATCGCAAATGGCTACCACGCGCGAACGCTCTTGCCCGTGGAAGTTTCGCACGATGTTCGGGCCCCAATATCCGTACCCGATCACGCCCATTCGGATCACGTCGTTTGAGTTGCCTTGCTTCTGAGCTTTTATTTCGCTGGCATCTAGACTGGTAGCCATTTTTTCACCTTGGAATACAAACGCTGGAGGAGCCAAATCGTTACGCGTACAGAAAGGAAACTACGCGGAAGATGGAGAGCGGTCTAAACTGGGAACGCGCTGATCGATGAAGTGCTACAGCGCGAAAACTTTGCCGCAGGCGTCATGAGATTAATACGCACCATCGCCCGTGAACACCGCGCGAGGGGTTTGCAGCAGAATCTTCAGGTCTAAGAACGGAGACCACATTCTGGAATACTGCAAATCCAGCCTCACCATTTCGTCAAAAGTAGTCTTGCTGCGTCCGCGCACTTGCCACAACCCGGTGATACCAGGCCTCGACTCCAGCAAACGGCGGCGGTGCCAGATATCATAAGCCTCGATTTCGTAGGGAATTGGAGGCCGCGGGCCTACTAATGACATCTCGCCAATCAGCACGTTCCAGAATTGGGGAATTTCATCCAGGCTGGTGCGCCGCATGAATTTTCCAATCCAGGTCACTCGAGGATCGTTCGTGATTTTGTAAACGCCCTTCTTGCTTCCTTCTCGCGCTTCCGAGTTCGCCTTTCCAGCGATGAAATTTCTGACGTATTCCTTGTGAATGGCGGCGTCTGTGGAAACAAACATGGACCTGAATTTCAGAAATACAAATCGCGAACCGAACTGGCCCACCCGTTCCTGACGGAAGAATATAGGGCCTTTCGAGGTCAGCTTGATCAGCATGGCAAGAACCAGAAAGACGGGCGAGAGAAGCACCACCGCCACCGATGCCCCCAGCACATCCATCACTCGCTTCGTCAAAAGCGATAGCTTTTTTCTTTCTTTCACTTCGAAGAGATCGGGGTACATGGTCGGGTCAACCGGACGCTGATGCCCGCCTCCCTTCCAGCCATCCGGAAAGGCGTAAAAAGAAATTTGAAAGCTGCTGAGCTGGGTGGCTTTGAAAGCCTTCTGAAGACCGGCTGTAACCTTCGTTTCGATTGTCTTGACCGCGGCGGTTATATCGCTATCTCCAAACTCGGTGAAGATGACTCCAAAGACGGAGTTCGCTTCGAACCAGCCTGCCAAATCTGTCTCGCGGATAGACGCACCTAACACAACCGCGATCTGCTCGAGAAGAGCGTCCGTCTTTTTATTTTTTAAGCCTCCGTCGATTAACATCAAGACCAGATGTTTGCGCGATCGTTCCGACCTTTTTCTTTCTCGAGCCAGCATCCGGCGGAAGTGCTCTTCGGGAAGGAAGTTGCCGGGATCTCCGGAAGTGTTCCCATTTCCGTTCGACTTTTCCGCGGACTTGGGCTTAGCGACGGGAAAGTGACTCCCGAGCGGCTGTTTGTGTTGGAATTCTTCTTCTGATTTCGTTTTCATAAATTTGTAGACCGAGTTCTAGACCATCAACGGAACTGCGCGGTTTCGAGCGTGTGCCTTATTTTCCGCCGATGACTGCGGCACGCTGGGCACCGGAGTCACCAGTGCCGAGTCAATCTCCACAGCCACCGAACGCTGAAGTAGCGTGACCGAAAGAACCAGCCGGTGATGGCCTTTGAAATCCATCAAGATCCCTTCCAGACCGCGCAGAGGACCCGATTCAATTCTCACCTTGTCGCCTAGTTCCAAGAAGGGGCAGGGATGATTAGGAACACCTGCCGCCATCAGAGTTTGAAGGGCGCTGATCTCGGATTCTTCGACAACTGCTGGTACTCGATTGAAACCAACGATCTGAATCACTCCAGGCGTTTTCAGAATTGGCAGCCGGTCGTGTTGATTGAATCGACAGAATAGGTAGCCGGGAAAAAGCGGAGATTCCACCTCTTTGATCCGATCAGACCAACGCTTTCTGCTTTTGTAAAGCGGCAGGAACCATTCGTATCCCTGCCCATTTAGATAATCTGCAACACATGATTCATGGCGCGATCTCACCTGTAGAGCAAACCACGGATACTTGCCGGTGCGGCCGTTGTCGATTGTGGGCTCGGCTTTCGCATCGAATTGTGGTCTTGTTATCATTGTAGTGAGAACTCTGGTTGTGCTACCGCCATTAGAGTCCCAATCGACTCCTGACGTTTAACTAGATTTGCACGACAGTTGCCACGCGCCAACCTAGTCTTGGTTTCCGCTAAACCTTTGTTTCTAATGCCTTTATCAAGTCGATGGTTGCCAGATTAGTTCAAGGAACTCTGGCATCGTATACTTTCATGAACATTGCTATCCCATAGTTGCAATAATTTTCCGCCATGCAAGTAAAACTTAACAAAGGACATAAGCTAAACTCTCGAAAAACCAATCTTTTCCGGCATACCCAGACTCAACGGCAAAGACTCGGGACTATCCCTGAATCGGCTTGGCGTCGTCATGCCCGTAGGTTGCACCATATCCGTGGTAGTAATAAGAACCGTAGGCGTGCGCCTTTTCTACGGCGTTAAGCACTACCCCGACAACATTCCTACCTTGTAATTCTTGACAGGCTCGCTCAGCAACCGACATTTGTGTGGACGCGGCGCGAACAACCAAAATTATCCCGTCAACGTGATCGGCGAGTAAGCTCGCATCCGCCACAGGAAGGAGTGGTGGCGAGTCTAAGATCACCCAGTCAAACACCGGCGTGACGCGCTCCAACAAAGTCTTCAGCCGGCCGTTTAAAAGCAATTCGCTGGGATTGGAGACTTCCTTCCCGCCAGGAATAAAACACAGATTCCCCTCGCCTCCGTGTTGGATCACAGCCATCTCATCGGCTTCTCCCAACAGATACTCCGTCAAGCCTGGAGAGGGTGGCGCTCCAAGAGGAACGTGGAGACGCGAACACCGCAGGTCCGCATCGATAATCAGACACCGGCGGTCCGGCTGGCGAACAATCGCTTGCGCAAGATTGTTGGTCACAAACGTCTTTCCTTCCGCCGGCATTGAGCTCGCAATCAAAAGAGTGCGTAATTGCTGGCTGCCGCGTAACTGGTAAAGCCGCGATCGCAAAGTCCTAAACTGCTCCGCTGCATGCACGCTCAGTGCCGGGTTATGAAAAATGTTTACATTCAGATCCGGGCGCCAGTGCGGATGAGCGCAACGCTGACAGAGATCTTCAAAGCGCCTCACAGTGCCCGATTGTGTGATGACAGCCGGAGCTTGCTTGAAAATATCCGGAACAGAATCGCCGTTGGCCGGCAGAGTACCGATATCCACCGCCGCGCTTTGCAGGGGTAGAGCGCCGTCGACCGATTGATTCACGGCCCTTTCTTGTTCGGCCTTTTTCAAAGCTTCGTGAATACGACTCATGGTTTCCTCTCGCGCGTTGCCACCGGCATAATATTCGCCTCGCGTAGGCGGCTGAGCAGTTCATCCAGGTTCTGCAGCAATAGCTGTGCATCTACAGGCGGCTTGTTTCCATTGGAAGCTCCGACAGGTGCAATTGGCTCGATCTCATCCAGTTGAAATTCGCGCGCTACCTCTTCCACCAGGTGCGCCGGAACAGGGCGCAAGTGATCCACGTAGGCGTTGATCAAAGCGTGTTCGCAAAGCAGGTTGACGATGCGTGGGATTCCACGGGAATAAAGGTGAACCGTCTGAATGGCTTCCTTCGAGAAGATCGGGTCGCCATTCGCTCCGGCGATGCGCAAACGCTCGGCGATATACCCGAATGTTTCCTCCAGCGTGAGAGCGCCGGTGCGGCATCGCAAGGTGATGCGTTGACGAAGCTGGCGCAATTGCGGCAATTTCAATTTCTCTTCAAGCTCGGGCTGTCCGGTCAGCACAATCTGCAGGAGCTTTTCGGTGGAGGTTTCCAGATTCGTCAGCAAGCGGATTTCTTCAAGCACCTGCAGCGACAAGTTCTGGGCTTCGTCCACGATCAAAACCGCGGTTTCTCCGGCGCGATATCGCTCCAGCAACCAGGCGTTAAGCTTTAGCAGCACTTGGCTCTTGTGGCGTGTCTCGCACGGAATTTCGAAGTCAGCCATCATGAAATCGAAAAGCTGGCTCACGTTCACTTGTGAGTTGAAAACAAAAGCTGTCGCGACGCGCTGTCCGTGCAGCCAATCGAGCAGGCGGTTCAGCAGCGTTGTTTTCCCCGTTCCGACTTCGCCTGTGAGCAGTATGAAACCCTTACGGTTTTGTATGCCGTACGTTAAACCGGCTAGCGCTTCCTGAATCTGTTTCGTCAGGAAGAGATACCGCGGATCCGGATTCACATTGAACGGGCTTTCGCGAAGCCCGAAAAATTTCTGGTACATTTGCGTTAAGCTCCCGCGCCCGCATGAAACGGAGAATCGCCAGGTTTCCCAGCTGCACCGTGCTTGGATTTCCTGACCATCAGTGATTCAACGGCAGGAACCATCGCCAGTACCGGCAGTCGCAGCGCAGTCTCGACATCTCTTTCGGTCCTAAAAGAACTGTCCCGAGATTCCAAGAAGAACGCGATAGCTATGCCCAGAGCTAAACCGCCGGCCAAGCCACCGAGCGCGAACATCGGACGGTTTGGAAATGAAGGTTTGTCCGGTACATTAGCAGGATCCAAAATGGAAAAGTTCTCGCCTTCCTGGTGCCGCTCGAGATCCGCTGCCATCGCCGATTGATCGCGCTTTTTTAGCAAATCGTTATAGAAATCGAGCGCGGTCTGATAATCACGCGTCAGTTCTTTATATTGCTGTTCCACTGCAGGACTCGATTGCACCCGATCCTGATAGAGCTTGATGGCCTGTTGGATCTTCGCTTGTTCTTTGGTTTTTTCGGCAATCACTTGGTCCGTCGTGTGAACTTGCGCGCGCAATTGCGCGATTTGGGCCGGTTCCGCTGTTTTTGATGGCCTGCCTGTACCAGCGGCTTTAGGATTATCTTCGCTTTCCGCTATCTTTTTTTGCAACGCGGCAATTTCACTCTTCGTTTTCACCACATCCGGGTAGTCATCCGTGTAACGAGCCTGCAAATTTGCGAGCTGCGTTTGCAGAGCGGCGAGTTGCGCATCCATTGTTTCCGGATTTGAGCCGGTCTGCGCCGCTTGCCATGCGGCAACTTGCTGAGTCAACATTGACTCTGCAAAACTCTTATCTTGCTGTGCGCGCGCTAGGGCCTGGGTCGCGGCATCAAGCTGCGAGGTCAGGCCCATCAGAAGATTCAAATTCCCTTGCTCTTCATCCGGGAGCGAGCCGATATAGCGGCTCTTAAACTCGGCTAGCCTGGCGTCCTGCGAATCTAGTTTTGCCTTTGCGTCCACTAGCTGTTGCGCTAGAAATTGAGTGGTATCTTCGGAGCGTTGTTGCCGAAGACGAAGGTTTTCTTCAATGAACATCGAGGTAACAGACGCACAGACTTCCTGCGCCGTTTTCGGATTGTCCAGCGTAACGATGATATGGAATCCCGGTAGAGCCTGCGATTGAGTCTCGGCCATCGGCTGCACCGGAGTTACTTGAATGCTTTTCTGCAAACGAGCGACTAAGTCTTCCACCGGCACGCGGTTCACGTCGCTGGAGTACAGGCCAAACTGATGGATAATGGGCTCAAGCCTAGTCCTGCTCAGAATTTCTTCCTGCATGCTTGCCAAACGTTCATTAATCTCAGTCGTGATCACCGGCTTCACAAAATCACTTGGCACCGTCGGCTGCTCGATGAGCACTAGCGTTTGGGAGGTGTAACGGTTGGGAAGCAGTCGCGACACCCCGTACGCCAAAGGCGCCCCGGCGACTGCGAGCACCGTGATTAGAACCCATCGGCGCCGTAAGACTGCGGTGTAATCTGTAAACGTTAGTTCTCTTTGAATCATGCCGTCCTCTTCGCGGTAAATTCCCGGTTTAAAACGCTCTCGGTCGTCCGCGCCACGCGAGGCCTACACTAATCAAGTTACGAGTGTAGGATCCGCCGCAATTGGTTCCCTCGCAAAATGGTGAATTCGAGTTTTGATACTGGAAATCGTAACCAAAAATCAGCTGAAAAGTCCGCCCAATGGGGTGAGTCAAATGAGCGCCCGCACTCCAGTAGTCGAAAGTCCCATTCAGAATCGGGAGATTGGCGATCGCAACTTCCAGCCCAGAGTTTCTCGCGTAGCCGAGCTCGGCGTCTCCCCTAAGCGTCCTGGTTATCTGCCTGGTCACTGTGCCTAGCACTGTGTCCCCGATCGCACCGGCTAGAATTCCCGACCCGCCAGTAACGCCGTGGGAATAGGTCGCAAAAAATCCGGTTCGCTCAAGCTGGTAGCTCAGTGTCGTATTTAACGACCACAATAGTTCGCTCGTAGAGCCGCAAGCAGTGGCGGTAACTCCACAAGAGAGCCCGGTCGCGAACAAGGCGTATTGAGGTCCCGCGGCAATTTGAAATGCCAGACGGCCCGTTACTCGTCGTCCGTAAGATAGCAGCGCGGTATGTGTATCAATCGATTGCGCAAAATTGCTGAACCGAAATCCGTTGTAGACATAGGAGAGCCCGATACTATCGAGCCTGCTTAACCGATGGTTATAACCGGCTTGCGCATAAATTTCCGTGCTGTTCAGCAAGTCCTGGTCAAAGAAATACAGCTCCGAATATCCCGCTGAAAATGTAAGAGAGGACCTGGGCGAAAGTTGTACATCAGCCTGGACGGCCGTTGCATTAGTAAGCCGCTGGCCAAACTCGCTCAAAATTGTCTGATCGCCACCAAATGGCAGGCCGATAGGCACTCCGATCGTGGTCGAAATTCCTCCAAAACCGATATTTCCGAAAGCGAGCTCCGGCGTATACCTTAGTTCATCAATGAACGTCAGGGTCCAACGGCGGAAGGTAAACTGGGCGTCCAGGTTTGCGTCCTGAATGATTCCATTGCCGATGTTTCCATCAGTAGAGAAAACTCCGCCACCCAAGTAATCGAACGTCAGTTGCGAATTACTGGAGTAGCGATGCACGTCAACCCCGCCAATCACCGTTGACCACGCTGTCCAGCTTCCCACACCGCCGTCGGGCGGTTCAGAATCGCCGACAAAATCTACTTCTGCGTGCGGTTGCCAGTAACTGTGCCGATCCAGCGGCACACCAAGCGACAAATTCTGAATACCGGTGAGCGGGGTGTTGTCCGGACTCAATTCCGTCGGTCCGGTAATGCTCTCCCCGTTATCTGCTTGCGAAGCCAGCGGAGACTTATAAGCCGGAATGGGCTGCTCAGCTCCTTGCTGTTGGTCCGGTTGCTGTGGTTGCTGAGCCTGCTGCGGCTGTTGAGACTGGTCCGGCGACGGCTGCTGTTGAGCTTGAGCGGCACACGCACCGATCGTCACTGCAAAAATCATCGCGGCGATTTGATACAACCTAAACATTTCTCCCCCTACGGAACCACAATCGTGTCGCCGGCTTTCAACAAAATGTCTTGTTCCGGATGTTTTCCGTTTACCACATCCTTGTAATTAAACGGATATTTCACCTGCTTCCCGTTTTCGAGCCGAAGAACGTAAATTGATTTCATCTTCGCAAACTGTGTAAATCCACCTGCGCTCGAAAGGCCGCGCAGTACTGTCGTTCCAGGCAGCAGCGGAAAAGCGCCCGGTCGCGTCACCTCGCCAAGAACGTAAATTCGCTGGCTGTTAATCGCGGTGACGATCACGGTGACTTGCGGATTCGTCACATATTTTTTCAAGCTCGCTGTTATTTGGTTTCCCAGTTGTGCCGGAGTCATTCCCGCTGCCTGCACATCATTCAGCAAAGGAAGCGAAATCTTTCCGTCCGGGCGCACCGGAACCGTGCGGGAAATATCGGGCTCTTTCCAAACGTTCACATCGATTACATCCTGGGGCCCGATCACGTAGTTCGGATCAGACGTGGCGCCATGCTGAGTCGATCCCGACGCCGCAGCCGATTGCGAATCGGATTGCGAAGTAGGCTTGGTTCCCTCCTGCTTAGCCAAGGCTGGAATTGAAACTAAAACGAAAACGATTGCTAATGCATGCAGCCGTTTAATCATTTTTTCTCCCGCGTCCATCATTCAGTCTGCGACTCTGGCAGACCAATTTGTTTCAATTTATAAAGCAACGATTTATAGCTGATTTGAAGTTCTTGCGCGGCTCTCTTCCGGTTCCACCTCGTGCGCGCCAACGCTTCCAAAATCATTCCGCGCTCCGCCTCACGAGAAGCGGCTCGCGCGGCGGCTTTCAGCGAATAGCTTCGCGTTTCCGTCGGTTCGGGCCGCATCTCAACCGGTGCCGTGGCAACTTCCGGCAGCGCCAGGTTTTCGTCTCCCAACGCGACGATTTTTTTGACCACATTCGACAGCTGGCGGATGTTTCCGGGCCAGGAATAATCCAGAAACCTGCGAAGCGTACGAGGGCTCAATGTCGGGCGCGCGCGGTTCAATTCCACGGCGCATCTCGTCAAAAAGGATTCCACCAGCAATGGGATGTCCTCTTTACGGTCTCGCAGCGGCGGAAGTCGCAAGCACGCGCCTGTAATACGGTAATAAAGCTCACTCCGAAAACGTCCCATCCGCATTTCCTCATCAAGGTTCCGGCTCGTCGTCGAGATCACTCGCGCTCCTAGCAGTCCGCGACGGGGCCTGGCGTCGCCATCCGGCAACGCATAGAGAAGGTTGCGCTGGCAGGTAGAATCCAGTTCGCTGATTTCATCGAAGAAAACCGTGCTCAACTTTCCGTTCGCACTATTACCATTGCTATCTAACCCAAGTTCGTTCGCGAAGTTCGCGATGTTCAGCGAGGCACAGGATATTTTCGCAAGCGGTGCATCGCTGTGCGCTGAAAGGCAGTGAATCCTCTGGGCAAACATCTCTTTGCCTGTCCCGCTTTCTCCCACAAGCAAAACCGGAATATTGGTTAGCGCGATCTCTGCTACCACATTCTCAAGCGTTTGCATGGCGGCAGACATTCCGCCCACAAACCCCGATTCCCCTCTTACCGGGGCGATATCGATATTATTGCTGGCCATAGGACCTATTCTCATCCTCGGTTACGGTGGTCCATGTGTACATAGGACTACCGTTCGCTAAGGCTTCAAATGCACGACTGCTACCAAGCTCCCCGAGGTATGTTGACGCAGCTTTCTTCTTGTAAGTCGTCCCTTTTCTTGCACTTAATTGAGTACAGCCGCGGATCAAGCGGTAGACGTGCTGTAGTGGAAATCCTTGCAAACTTCCGCGTTTGGGTAAAACGCTTCCGCTTAATACCCCAGCGAACAGAGATTCCCGTCGCTTGCAGAAGGTTACTTCAAATCCATCAAAGGGCGTTGGCTTATCAATTAAGCCTATTAATATCTGCGTGATACGAGCAGTTTACTCGGACTCGGCATGCTACAATAGTTCGCTGGCTAGGCTGAGAATCAGGGGATAGAATCGCGGTTTAGGCCCATTTTAGCTCGGCAGGATTTTTTCGGGAAGGTTTGGGATGAGGTTCGCCAGAGGAGTCCTAATTCTATGCGCGGGGGCTGCGCTAGTTCTACTGGCGGGATGCTCTCGCGATCCGCAGGTGAGAAAAAAGAATTATCTCGATAAGGGCGTGGCTTATTTCGAGAAGGGCCAATACGACGCCGCGATTATCGAATGCCAAAACGCTATTCAGATCGATCCGGACTTCGCCGCTGCCCATTATGAGATGGCGCGCTCGCTAATCAAAAAGGGCGATTGGACACGTGCTTTCCAGGAACTTCAGCGCACCGTTGAACTCGATCCGAAGAATTTCAAAGCCCAGCTCGATCTGGCTGATTTCTATCTCGCGGGCCGCAAATTTCAAGACGCGCACGACCACGCCGCGGCGGTTGTGCAGAGCGATCCACAGAACGCGCAAGCGCAGGTAATACTCTCCAACGCAGACGCCGCCTTGGGCGATTCCGGGAAGGCGCTAAGCGAAGCTCAGCAAGCGGTGCGCATAGATCCGAATCGCTCGCCGTCTTATCTGAATCTCGCCTTGATGTATGAACGATCGAACGACTCACCGGCCGCGGAACAAAATTTCCTGAAAGCTGTCTCACTGGATCCCAAATCCATGCCCGCAGTGATTGCCTTGGGAACTTTTTATCAGCGTCAAAAGCGTTGGGCGGATGCGGAAAAGCAATTTCAATCTGCCATCGCTATGGATCCCCAGAATCCATCTCCGCGTGTGGCTTTGGCAAATCTTTACCTCGGGCAAGGAAACAAGTCCGCAGCGGAACAAACCATGCAGCAAGCCAAAAGCGCGCTGAAAGATAATCCTGACGGTTATCGATTGCTCGGCGACTTTTACCTGAGCCAGAGAGAGCTCGAGAAAGCAACCGGTGAATTCAGCACGCTCTATTCCCAGCATCCCAAAGACAAGGCGATTGCCGAGACCTACGTTCAGCTATTGCTGCAACAGGATCACCTGGATGACGCGGCCAAAGTGAACGACGCCATGTTGAAGAATTTCCCTTCGGATCCCGCCACTATGATCCTAAAGGGCGCGATTTTAAATCGGCAGCAGAAACAGTCCGACGCTGTTCACGTACTTGAACAAGCCGTGAAAAGCGCGCCGGATAATGCCGTCGGCCATTTCCAACTCGGACTCGCTTATGCCGGGACGAAGAACTTCGGACAAGCGGAAGCTCAATGGCGGGAGGCTATCCGGCTGCAACCCACTATGATCGATGCGCACCGCGCTCTTGCGAGTTTGGCTTTACCTAAGCACGATGCCAAACTGCTGGCGGAAAGCGGTGCGGCTCTAAAGTCCATCGAGCCTGGAGCAGTCGACGGCTATATTTACGAAGCGCAAGCGGCATTCTGGCAAGGGAATCAGGCGGATGCGGAAGCCGATCTGAAAAAGGCCATGGACGTAGCTCCGCAGAATCCTGCCGGATACGTCCAAATGGGAAATCTTCGCCTGGGCCAGAAGAAATTGGACGAAGCCGAAAAATATTTTGCTCAAGCGCTGAAGCTCGACCCCTCTTCTTCCGATGCGCTTACCGGGCTAGTGAACATTGCTATTGAACGCAAAGACCCGGCGAAAGCCCTCCATCTGGTGCAAGATCAGGTTTCGCTGGTACCCAACAGCAGCAACTTTTATTTTTTGTTAGGGCAAATTGAGCTTCGCAACCAGGATCAGGCGAAAGCGGAAGCCGCGCTCCAGAAGTCTGTTGACCTCGATAGGAATAATATGGCGGCCGTTCTCCTGCTGGGCAGCATTCAAGTGGCCCGCGGCTCGGTGGAGCAGGCGATTGCAACCTATCAAAACGCCATCAGGAACAACCCTGGCGACGCCCGGCTGTACACGGGCTTAGGCAGCGCTTACGAAGCGCACCAGGATTGGCAGCAGGCTCAGGATGCTTACAAAAAGGCCCTCGAAATCCAACCGGATTATTCTCTGGCGGCAAACAATCTTGCGTACGTGATGCTTGAGCATGGCGGCAACATAAATGTAGCGCTCTCGTTGGCTCAAACCGCGCGCAAAGGCTTGCCCAACGAAGCTTTCTCCGCCGACACTCTAGGCTGGGCTTATTACAAGCAAGGTGTCTATAACGCCGCGATTGAGACCTTGCAGGAAGCGGTCACTGCAAATCCAATGAATCCGACATATCACTATCACCTCGCCCTGGCCTACCAGAAATCAAATAATGTTCGTATGGCGAAAAAAGAACTCGCGGCCGCGCTGAAACTCAATCCTAAGCCGGCTCAAGCGGAAGAAATTAAGAAAACCCTCGCCACTCTCTAGAAAGTCAAACTCGGTTACTCCGAGTACATGACTTGTTATATTCCAAGCGTTCCAACATATTTCTAAAAGCTGCGCACGGCGTTGTCGCCTAGAATTCAGGATTGGATTACTAACGCTATTAGCCCTCGCCGGAACTTGCAAGAAGTCCGCCCACGCCGGGCATCTTCGCATCTTCTTGACGGTCACTGACGTTGAGGAAGGGATTTCCTATCGTCAAGCTCAGTGGCACGCTCCCATCGGGCACCTGATTAATCCTGCTCGCCTAGGAACGTCTCACAATTGTTCTAGACTAATCTGGGAATGGCTGGGGCGGGTGGATTCGAACCACCACCGTCTGCATTAACAGTGCAGCGTCCTACCAATTGGACCACGCCCCAGCAGAAGCTCAAATCAGCTTGAGTGGAAGGGCAGTATTGTACAATAGCGGATTCAGTTCTAATTCCCCTGCTACGAGACGAGAGCATCTCTAAAGCCCATGCCAGGACAATGCCCCATAACTTTGGGCTTTATCGCGGTTAGGGAGCAACAGGGCCGCCGCACGGTAAGGTTCCAGTAGAAGCCGAATGGGGGCAGACGTGAACGTTATGCACCTTGCACACATTCCGTGATATAGACCGCGTGGGCTCCCGCAAGAGCGTCGAAGCGGATAGCCACTGAGTAGCATTCGAAACCCAGTCAGCGCTTAGATATTATAGATGTACTCTTGATATGGACGCCAAAGCGAAACAAAAAAACCTTCGCCTTCTCACCAACGGTATCTATGTGCTGACTTCCCGAGATGGCCACCGTTACGGAGCGGCCACGGTAACCTGGGTCTCGCAGGTTTCGTTCAAGCCTCCATTATTGATGGCCGCGTTGCGAAAAGACGGAAGCGTGCTCAGTTGCCTCACCTCAAGCGGCTTCTCGGTTTTGCATATTGTGGGAAGCGGGCAGGAAGAAATCGCGCAAAAGTTTTTTTCAACCACCAGGGAATCTGATGGCTTCTTGAACGGAGAGCCATTTTATGACGGGAAAACTTCCGCGCCGGTTTTGAAGAATTTGCAGGCTCATGTGGAATGTAAACTGGTCAAAATTTGGGAAGACTACGGCGACCACGCCATCGCAATTCTGGAAGTGGTCGAAGCCGGCAATCGCGGAGAGCTGGATCCTCTCGTAGTGGCCGATTCTCCCTGGAAATACGGCGGCTAGAACCAAGCCTGAATCCCGCCTTGGGGCCCGTTTTTGCGCATGAATCTGATTTGGGCTTCGCGGCAAACTCCACTATAATCGTTAGATTCGGTGTTGCTACAGGAGTGGCTAGGTTTATGTTGAAAAGCATTCAGCAGCGGGATCTCGACAAGAATCGATGGGTGAAGATCACCATGTGGGTCTTGTTGATTCTTATCAGCGTCAGCATGGTGATTACTTTGGTGCCCGGCTTGGTTGGCGGCTCGACCGCCAGCAGCCCCGATACGGTAGCTTCGGTTGGCGGCCAGGACATTTCCGTGCTCGACGTGCAGCGCCACCTGAATATGGTCCTACATGGGCAGAACGTTCCCGAAATGCTGAAAGGGCTGTACGCCAAACAGGTTCTCGATCAGATAATTTTTTCCCGCGCTCTCGACCTCGAAGCTCAGAGGCTCGGCATTAACGTGACCCCTCAGGAAGAATCGGATCGAATCAAGCAGTTGCTGCCCGCTGCATGGGAAGGCGGCGCCTGGACCAAGGATCGTTACGTCGCGGAAGTTCAGAATCGCACCGGAATGTCTGTCCCTGAATTCGAATCCTTTTTGCGCGACGACATGCTGATGGAAAAGTTCCGCAGGCTGGTCACCTCCTCCATCAGTGTCAGCCCGGCCGAGATTGAGAACGAATTCCGTCGCCGAAACGAAAAAGTGCAGATCGAATACGCGCTGGTGAAGCCCACCGACCTTGCTTCTTCGATTCAACCCACGGACGCGGAACTTTCCGCGTATTACAACAAGAATGCCAGCCGCTATCAGGTTCCCGAAAAGCGTTCCGCGCGCTACGCGCTTTTGGACCTGGCAAAGTTACGAGACGCCACTCAGGTGAGCGATGCGGATCTTCGCGCGTATTACGACGCCCACATCGACCAATACAAAGTGGAAAATCGAGCTCACGTCGAACACATTCTTTTCAAAACCATCGGCAAGACCGATGCCGAAATCGCCGAAATCCGCCAAAAGGCCGAAGATGTTCTTAAGAAAGCCAAAAGCGGCGCGAATTTCGAAGATTTGGCCAAGAAATATTCGGAAGATGATGCGACCAAGGCCAAGGGTGGCGACCTCGGTTGGATTGTAGAAAAGCAAACTGTCCCTGAATTTGAACAGGCTGCTTTCAGCGTCCCCAAGGGCTCTGTTTCCGACCTGGTGAAAACGCAGTACGGTTTCCACATTATCAAAGTGTTGGACCGCGAAACCGCTCACACCAAACCTTTCGAGGAAGTGCGCAGCACCATCGTTCCCATCCTTACCGATCAAAAGACCTCCGAACAGGCCAACAATATTTCCACGCAGATGGCCGGCGCCGTTCGCCAATCCAATCGCCAGTCTCTTGACGACCTTGCGCGAAAATTTAATTTGAAGCTTGGTGACACGCCGCCCGCATCTGTTACCGATCCCGTCGGCGATCTGGGAAATACCCCTGAACTTCACCAGATCCTTTTTCAACTGCGTCCCGGCGAACTGAGCCAGCCACTGCAGGTCCCGCAGGGCTTCGTGATTTTGACGCCAAAAGACATACAACCGGCTCACCAGGGCACGCTTGCGGAAGTTCATGACAAAGTTCTGGCAGACTACCAGCAGGAAAAATCCATTGAGCTGGCTCGGACCAAGGCTCAGGAACTCGCCAAGCGCGTGCAATCCGGCGAATCCTTTGATCAGGCAGCCAAAGCCTTGGGTCTTACCGCAGTCACACCGGAAGCGTTTGCACGAAACGGCTCGGTTCCGGATGTCGGCTCAGCGAAGTTGCTACAGGCTTCCTTTGGAATGTCGGTTGGGCAAGTCAGCCCGCCAACCCAGGTGGCAGGCAATTGGCTGGTCTATCGCGTCGTAGGCCACCAGCCCGCTAACCCGGCAGACTTGGCCACGCAGTCCGACCAGATTAAGCAGCAGCTACTGCAAGCAAAACAGACGGCTGCGTTCGAGGCTTTCCGCGCCGCTTTGGAAGATCGGCTCAAGAATGAGGGTAAGCTGACCATCAACGCGGACGCCATGAAGCGCCTTTCGCGCACCAGCTAGCTCCGAGCGAGCCGGTTATAAGCGAGCTTACGCGCCTCCGTTCGTAATCCGCCAGCCCAATAACCTCCGATCACTTTGTAGATTTTGCCGTAATCCTCCACCGCTGGAAGACTCCCATTTCCTATGTAACTTACTGTAAATGAATGCGTTAACTATTTCGAGGACGGTTCTTGCCTCCTTTGTCAGGCTTCTATAAAATGGTGTCTATCCGCAGAGCCTGCCCCGTCGCCAGCGGGGTTCTGACCTAAGGCGAGAGTCTTCCCAATTTCCGCCCGGTCATGAATTGCTGAGCGCCATCTTAAGGAGCATTCCAATGCCTGAAAAACGGTCCAGGGCTAGCAGGCTTGCGGTAGAACTCACATTGGGAAAGACCCGCCGCCAAGGGTCGAAAGCACTCGACTTTGGGGCTATGGCGGAAAAACTGGGGAGCAGGATGCCTACCAAGAGCACATTATCAGGGAACGAGTATCTGTGCGCGATGGAGAAGAACCAGAACGGAAAGTACAACGTCCGCGTGCGTGCGTTTTTTGGGCGTGGCGGATGGTCGTTGCCGGTCTATTTCCTCGCGTCAACATTTAATGCCGCGATGAAGAAGCTGGAGGAAGCGCTGCAATTGCTGCAGAAGAATGAAGAGCGGCTCAGGTTTTGGGGCGTAGAGCGCTCCGACGACCCCGGCGTCGCTGGAGATCTTTTGAAGGAATTTGGACTCTGGCTTGACCGCCGCAAGGAATATCCTCGCAAAGTTGCCGAAGTTAATGTGCAGCGCGAACGCCCGGTGCCGGCCTCCATGCTGGCTCCGATACGCCGCGTGCTGGCCGACTCCGTATCGCAAGAGCGCGTTTCGCTCGCCGCCGCCGGCGACTGACCGCCGTACAACCTCACAATTGCCGCCGGTGACGCCGCGCCGGAGCTGGAGCTTTTGCCACCGGTTTTCACAGCGCCGCCTCGAATCTGCGTCGCACCGCACGACTTATCCAACGCTCAACGTAAAGTCTGATGGCGACACACCCTGTTCTGCTCGGACGCCGCCTCGCATCTCCTCACGCCTTAGGGCGGAGGAAGATTTCGCCGTTGGCTACGATTGCGTCGTTGAGCGACAGCTTATAACGGTAGGAGCCGGGGTTCAGGCCGGAACGGATCGCACCGCTTTGCAAGCGGACACCGGGTGGCGCTTGGAAGACGTTCGAGGAGAAAGGGCAGCGCTGCGGATCGAATTCGATCTTGAGGTTCCCGGCGTTGGAGAACCATTCCACTTGATCTCCGGGTTCGAGCACGGCGACCTCGGGGAGCACCCCCACCACCACTAGCTTGTCTGCCACTCGGTTTCCTCTCTAACTTTCAAAAGCAATCTTCCCGCCAATCCGACTACACAGACAGCGAGCCTTCCGCCAGCGAGATCGCCCGGCGTCGCAATCTTTCGCTGAAATATTTATTATCACTCGGCCCACATTCGCGAATTGAGCGTGCGTGATTTCTTGTGAGTCGTCCGCTGATTACGACATGGCCTTCACGGCTTCTACTATGTGCTTGGCGGAAATGCCGAACGCTTCGATCAGTTCTTCGGGCTTTCCGGAATGTGGCATGCGGGTGACCGCGATTAATTTGAATTTTGTCGGGGACACGCCTACCTCTGCCAAGGCGGCCAGGACTCCCTCGCCGAGGCCGCCTTCGGGCCAGTGATCTTCGGCGGTAATCAGGCGGCCGCCGGTTGCGTTGATTTGGTCGGCGATGGCTTTGCCGTCGAGCGGCTTGACGCAATAGAGGTCGATCACTCGTATGGCGATGCCTTGCGATTTCAATTGGTCTGCGGCTTTCAGCGCTTCGTGGAGAGTTACGCCCGCGCCGATCACCGTCACTTTGTCCTGCGCGCTCTGCCGCAAGACTTTAAATCCGGGGACGGGGAACTTTTCATCCTTGGAGTAAAGGATGGGCATCTTGGGGCGCGAAGTGCGCAGGTAATTTATTCCGGCGCGGCGGGCCATGTGCTCGGTGAGGCGCTCGGTGGACATCGCGTCGCTGGGATAAAAAACTTCGGAGCCGCAAACGGCGCGGAACATGGCGATGTCTTCGAGAGCCATCTGCGACGGGCCGTCCTCGCCGATGGAAACGCCGCAATGCGAGCCGCACAAATTAATGTTCGCGCGGCTGATGGCGGCCATGCGCACGTTGTCATAGGCGCGGGAGAGGAAGCAGGCAAACGTATCGGCGAAGGGGACTTTGCCGCGAGCCGCGAGTCCGACTGCGGCGCTGACCAGGTTTTGCTCCGCGATGAAGCCCTGGAAGAAATGGTCGGGATAGGCGTCCTGGAAAATTTCCGAGAAGGTAGAGTTTTTCACGTCGCCAGAGATACCCACGAGATGCGGGTTCACTTTTCCCAGGCGCTTCAGCGCGAAGCCGTACGCCTCGCGGGTGGCGATGGGTTTGTCCTGCGCGTATTCGGGAGCGGGCGGCTCGGGGAAATCGGGCGGCTTGGGCAAGTCGGTGCGCCTATAGGATTTTCCCGGGTCAGGAGGAACTACGGGCGGCGTCCCTCCCAGTTCCTTAATCGCCGCAGCGAGTTGCTCTTTCGAAAATGGCTTGCCGTGCCAGCCCATTTTTCCCGCAACTTCGCTGAAGCCGTGGCCTTTGATGGTTCTGGCCAGGATTGCTTGCGGACGGCCCTTGGTAGCTTTCGCGCGGTCGAGCGCGGCGAGTACGGCGGCAACGTCGTGGCCGTCGATCACTTCTGTCGCAAAACCTTCGGACTCAAATTTGCGGCGATAAACTTCCATGTCGTGCTGATACATGGTGGGGTCGCTCTGGCCCAGGGCGTTGATGTCGCAAATGACGGTAAGATTATCGAGCTTGTAAAAAGCGGTGAAGGAGGCCGCTTCCCAGATTTGTCCTTCGGCGAGTTCGCCGTCACCGGTGAGGACGTACACGCGGGTGGGACTCTTATCCATTCGCGCGCCGATGGCGAGGCCGGCGCCGACTGAGAGGCCCTGGCCCAGGGAACCGGTGGCCGCGTCCACTCCGTGAATATCCGGAGTGGGATGGCCTTCGAGCTCGCTGGAAAACTGGCGGAGAGTCATCACGCGCGATACGGGAAAAACTCCGGCTTCGGCAAGCGCGGAATAGAGAAGCGGAGCGGCGTGACCTTTGGAGAGGACGAAACGGTCGCCGTCGTTGGAGTTGGCATTCTTGGGATCGAACTTCATGGCGTAAAAGAAAACTCCGGCGGCCAGTTGCGCAGCGGACATGCAGGACGTGGGGTGTCCTGAGCCGGCAGCAGTGGTGGACATCATGGAATAAATACTGAGCAGGCGCGCTTTTTCTTTTATGTTCGCGACGGTAGCGGCAGACGGCCCGGTGGTGGGAGTGGCGCTCATTGTGGCTCCTTTTCCTTTTGTGCGTTCAGCGCGATTTTACCCTGTTCGGAGGCGTCCCGCGAGGCAGATTCTTGGTTGCGCGGAGCGGCTGCTGCGGTGCGAAATTCGGTGGGAAATTGTGCGCCGCTGCGTGGTTGTGGCCCCGGGTAGAAATGTGCGGATGCTTTGTTTTGAGTGAGTTACGTCGCATTCTGCTTGTGCGCCAAAACCGGGTAGAAATAGTTTGACCACTTCGTCAAAACGGCTCCGGATTAGCCGATTATTCGGGGAAAAATGACGAGTTGGATCGTGTGAAATGGGCGGGAAAATGGCGCCCGTTCTTCCTCCACCACTTACTGCGCCGAATTTTTCTGCGCTGCACATAGCTCCATTTCCAGCCTAACACACGATGCAAATCTCACACGAAGTTGAGGATTTGCAAATCTTTTGAGGAGTGGGACTTAGAAGGCTCAATTCCAAAATGGGAAACTGCGATTTCTGCCCGTCTATTCGCCGAAGCGGAGTCTCAGTTTGGTCGGAACTCGGAAAGTTAATCGCTTCAATTAGGTCCGGATTCTCCATCGATTTTTACGTCGCTAATTGTGGGACAAAACGGCGCAAACCTTGGATCCAGCCGCATTCCTTGAAAAAGAGGCCAGCTAGTGAGTTGTGCTTTCAAGAGTTCGCCGCTATCTAACACTCTGGGAAGCAGTGAAAAGAAGCATTCGAAATCGTCCGTAAGTGCGGCGTGGGCAAGCTGATAAAGAGGCCCCTTCGCAGAAAAATCTGCTTTTTCCACCTCGTCTCGTATTTCATCATATTGCCCCGACCACTTAAAGCTCTGCCAATAATTTACCTGGCAATAGAGTCGATTCGCTTCTGACTGATTTTTGTCATTCATGCCAAAGTAACTAAAGCCCCGTGCAGTCATCCAACGCTGTTCAGTCAGACATTGCACCGCTAGACTCGACAACAAGCTACCTCTAGTCGGGTCTGTAGGTTCGAGCTTTTTCCAAAGTTCGGCCCCGACCAAGATAAACTGGTGTTCAATCAAATCAATCGAAGCGTTGAGATAGTCTGGGGCAATCTCGACAAGATCGCCTGGCTTCAAACCCGCGGATAGAGCTGCATCAACTTCTTTTAGATATTTCCGCGACACTCGGCCGCCGTTGTGGACTATAAGATTTCTTCTCTTGAATATCTCCGCGAGTCGGCTCTTATCTGATTGAAGATAACTGAGACCTAGCTTCAACTTCTCTCCAAAAAAAAGCAGCCAATCTTCGAACGAAAGGCGCATTATCGATTCGACTTTGTGATCGATTAGAACATCTCTTGCGTCGTCAATTGTTTGCAGGGAAGTCAAAGCATCGAGGCTAAAGAACGGCTCCGACATCCCGGCAGCCTCTGGATGCATATCGAAATAGAGGTGGATGAGCTGCGCGACAAACCATTCGCTGCGGCTTGTCAGAGCCATAAGCGCACTCTCGCGAAGTAACCTGATTTCCTTTCTAAGCTTCTCGATTGCTTTGTCGTGGGCTATTAATTCCGGTGTTGCGGGATCATTACAGTCCAGCTGAATCTTGCCGTCGACGATTTTTACAGGGACGACGCCCATGATTTTGTTTCTTGCTTCAGAAATTTTGTCGGCTGGTATTCCCGGCATTGCCCCAGTGAGGATACTTCGCGCCGCAATCAAACTTTGCTTCACTCCATCCTCGATATCGGAAGTTTCAAGATCATTTTCGTCAGTCAACAACGATGCAACGTGGAAGCGGGCGGCCGTCTTACCGGCAGCGTTCATCGTTTGCTCTTGGCGTTGCGTAAGCACGGGCCCAACGTAAGCAACAAAGTCACGGAGAGCATCCAGTGTTGTGTTGAAGTCCTCCATGACACCTTTGAACTCGGGCATATCAAGCTCCGGTCTAAGTCTGCAGATGTCGATAATACCATGGTGCTAAAGATGTGTTTTTTGAGATTCCCTTCTCGGACGAAAATGGAATCGACATCATTATCCCAGCAGCGGTCCCGCAAAAAGCCAGCGCCACCAATGGTAAAGACGCATTGCAACGCGCGCGATCGAGACGTAAGGTTCACGCGAGAGTTCGCTGGAAAAACGGAGAGAACAACCCACGTCCACCATCGCAAGTCGGCCCTTCATGGGGTTAAGACGAATCGGCGGTGTCGCGTGTGCGAAAATAAGCGACGATGGGAAGGATGCCGAAGATAGGGTCAGCCCTAATGCGATCCAGCCTGCGCCAGCATGGGGTCTACGGACTTGCTGAGCTGGTTCAGGATGAATTGGGGGGCGATTCGGCTCATCAGCTTCAGAATATTACTTTGGCCTGGGCGGATTTCGAGGCGATCGTTTTTCAGGCCGTCGATGGCCACGGCGACCATTTTGTGGAGGTCCATTATTTGGGCGCCCTTCATATCTTCAGCGGTGAAACCTTCCGTGGTTAATAACGGAGTTTGAGTGGCGGGCGGAGCCAGTTCAAATACTTTGATGCTGGTGTTTTTGAGCTGGACGCGCAGCGATTGCGTGAAGGAATGCAGGCCCGCTTTGGTGGCGCAATAAATTGGCGCGATAGGCAGCGGGACGAAGGCGAGGCCGGATGTAACGTTTACGATGGCGGCGTTATTTACGACTTTCAGGTGAGGCAGGAATTGTTGGACCATGCGAATTGGGCCAAGAAGGTTGGTCTCGATCTCGCGGCCGATATCTTGGAGGGCGGTCGCCGCGCCATTGCCGGTCCGGTTCATTCTGTCCTGGAGATTGATCTTGCGCATGATTCCGGCGTTGTTGACGAGCACGTTCAGGGCCGGAAACTTTTTGATGACCGCTTCGAAGAGAGCAGGAATTGCTTTCGGATCGCTCACGTCGCTTTGAAACGTGTGGACTCCGGGAAGTTTTTGTTGGGTATCCTCAAACCGGCGCTGATCGCGTCCGGTGATGATGACGGTGTTGCCAAGCTTCAGAAATTCAGCGGCAAGCTCGAATCCAATGCCGCTGGTGCCGCCGGTGATTAAAATCGTGTTGCCTGAAGTGTTCATGGCGAGACCTCTCTAGTTCGATGTTGCGGCGACCGATGCGGATGCGGTGCAAAAAGCGAAGCACCCAAAACAAGGGCATACCGCGAGTGCAAAGAGCTGGCAAGATGCCGGCGCTACGAAAGGCGAAATCGCAAAGACAAATTGCAATTGGCGTGGTCTGAACGTAGAGTTCACGCGAGAGGTTACGGGAAAACCCGGACGGATGGCATGGACAATTGTGCGATCGATGTGACGATAACTGCTGGGGGGACTCGATGAGTGCGGCGAAACCGTTTTCCGCGGAAAGTACGCGGCGGGAATTTCTGAAGACAGGGACTCTTGCGGGGGCGAGTCTGATTATTGGATTTCATTTGCCGGCGCGGATAGCGCAGCAAGCGGCGAGTGCCAACGGCAAAGATTCCGCGCGCGGAGACTTCGCACCGAATGCGTTCATTGAGATTAAGCCTAACGGCGATATTTTTTTGACCATAGCGCGGTCGGAGATGGGGCAGGGGGTGCGGACGTCGCTGGCGATGATTTTGGCGGAGGAGCTGGACGCGGACTGGGCGCGCGTAACGGTAAAGCAGGCAGACTTCGATACGAAATATGGGGACATGACCACCGGGGGAAGCGCTAGCGTGCGAAGTTCGTGGGATCCGTTGCGCAAGGCGGGGGCGACGGCGCGGGACATGTTGCTCAGTGCCGCGGCGCAGATGATGAGCGTGCCCAAGGAAGAATGCAGGGCGATTGGCGGGAGCGTGATCGAGCACACCAATACCGGAAGAAAAGTTGAATACGGATTGCTGGTGGAAAAGGCGTCCGGATTCCCGATGCCGAAAGATGTGCCGCTGAAAAATTTCCAGGACTACAGGATTGTTGGCACGAAAAGAAATCGCGTGGATGACAAGCATATTGTAATCGGCGAAGCGCATTACGGGATCGATACGAAAGTTCCGGGGATGCTGTATGCGTCGGTGACGCGGCCGGCGGTTTTTGGCGGACGTGTGAAAGCGTTTGATGCGAGCAAGGCGCAAGCCGCACCGGGAGTGCGCAAAGTGGTGGAATTGCCGCGGGTGGAACTGCCTCCGCTATTTGGAGAAGAGCGCGCGCCGAATTCGGGGCACCAACATTATTTGTGGGGCGGAGTGGCAGTGGTGGCGGATTCCACCTGGCGAGCTGTGTCGGCGAGACGCGCGTTGACGGTGGAGTGGGAGGACGGGCCGGGCGCGTCGGAATCGACGGAGGGACATCGCGCGGAGCTCGCGGGGCTTTTGAAAAGTCCAGGGAAGGAATTGCGAAAAATTGGAGATCCGGAGGCGGCGTTCGCGAACGCTGCGAAAAAAGTGGAAGCGGAGTACGAAACGCCGTTTCTGGCGCACATGGCGATGGAGCCGCCGAACTGCACTGCGTTTGTGCGCGACGGGAAATGCGAAGTGTGGGCTCCCACGCAAAACGCGGGAGGAATGGCGACGGCTCTGCAGAGCGTGTTGGGATTGCCGGCGTCGGCGATTACGATTCATGTGACGTTGCTTGGCGGCGGATTTGGAAGGCGGCTGAATATCGAGTATGGAGTGGAAGCGGCGTTAATTTCTCGCGCGGTGGGAGCGCCGGTGAAGGTGACCTGGACGCGCGAGGATGACATCAGCCACGATTTTTACCGGCCGATGACGCGTCATCGAATGCGAGCGGGGCTGGATGCGCAGAACCAGGCGGTTGCCTGGTTGCACCACATTGCGGCACCCTCGACGGACGGAACGTATTTGGGCGGAGACATTCCCGACATTGGCGGGACGGAAATCGCGGGCACCGGGCTGCCGAATGGCTCAGTGGCGAATTATTTTCTGGAACAGAGTTTTCTGCACACGGCGGTCCCGCGAGGGTATTGGCGCGCGGTGGATCCGAACTGGAATCATTTTGCGGTGGAGAGTTTTATCGACGAGATTGCGGCGGCGTCGGGAAAAGATCCGGTGGAGATGCGCAAGCAATTGATCGCGGGGACTCCCGCAGCCGCTACGGCTGACAGCGATGAAAGGCCGGTGAACATTGAACGGTTGCATCGCGTGATCGATCTGGCGGCGGAAAAGGCCGGATGGGGAAAGCCGCTGTCGACGGGCGGGTCATCTACGGTCCGGCGTGGACGTGGGATCGCGGCGCTTTATTCGTGGGGAAGTTACGTGGCAAACGTCGCAGAAGTCAGCATTGGAAAAGATGGAACGTTGCGTGTGGATCGGGTGGTAGTAGTGATTGATTGCGGGCAAGTGATCAATCCCGACATGGTTATGGCGCAGATGGAAGGCGGAGTCGCGTTTGGGCTGACGTCGGCGCTGTATGATGAAATTACGATTGAGAATGGGCAGGTGCAGCAAAGCAATTTTGATACGTATCCGATGCTGCGGATTCCGGATATGCCGAAGGTGGAAGTGTACATCGTGCCAAGCCATGAAACGCCGGGCGGCATTGGAGAACCGGGAGTTCCGTGCGCTGCTCCGGCGGTGGCGAATGCGATTTTCGCCGCGACGGGGAAACGGTTGCGTCGGCTGCCATTTCAAACTTCGGAACTGGCGCAGGCGTAGCGCGGCGGCATCAACAATGGAGTTTGCGGATTTGAAACCTAATCGCCTGACGCGGCGAGATCGGCCGTGGTGGAAAGATCCGCTCCCTTTATTTCTTTTCCAATTAGGGAGATGACCACGACCAGCGCGGCAACCAGCACAACAGTCCACGCAAGAACCGGAGCGAAATTCCCGCCGTAACTTTGCTCGGCGAACTTTGCCTGAATCACGGAATTACGCGAGGCGAGTAGATTGCCGAGCTGGTAAGCAAGACCCGGAAACGTAGCTCGGACGGCGGGAGGAGAAAGCTCGTTCAAATGCGCGGGGATTACGCCCCAGGCGCCCTGGACCATGAATTGCATCAGGAAGCCACCCAGCGCCAGCATCGGAGCGGTATGAGAATAGGCCCAGAGCGGAATCACGGGAATTGCGAGAAGAGCGGCGATCATGATGGCGCGGCGACGGCCAATGCGCTCGGACCAGGAGCCGAAAATGATTCCTCCCAGGAGCGCGCCGATGTTGTAAATGATGGCAATGGCGCCCACGGTACCCGGCGAGAATCCATGATTCTTCTGAAGAAATGTGGGATAGAGATCCTGCGTGCCGTGGCTGAAGGAATTGAAGGCGAACATCAGCAAGATGAGGAAAAGAAAACTGCTCAGGTAGATGTGGATGCCTTGGGCGACGTGTGCGTCGGTTTCTCTGGCCACGCGGCCCTGCAGCCAGGCCGGTGACTCGTCAACTTTCGTGCGGATGTAGATCACGAGGAAAGCGGGAAGCGCTCCGACAACAAACATGCCGCGCCAACCGATGAAGCGAAACAGGGTTCCATAAACGACAGCGGCGAGAAGATAGCCGACGACATAACCTTCCTGCAAAAGTCCGGAGAAAAAGCCGCGGCCTTTGGCGGGCAGCGTTTCGAAAGCCAAGGCAGCGCCGACGCCCCATTCCCCTCCCATAGCGATGCCAAAGAAGGCGCGCATGAACAAAAACGAGTGAAGCGAAGGAGCGAAGGCGGAGCCCAGCTCGAAAACCGAGAAACAGATGATGTCGAACATCAGCGCGGGACGACGGCCGTAGCGATCTGCGAGGAATCCGAACAGAAAAGCGCCGATAGGGCGCATGGCCAGCGTGAGGAAGATTGCTTCGGTTATGGTGGAGACTTTGGTATGGAACTCTCCTGCGATGGCGCTTACGCAGAAGATCAGGATGAAGAAGTCGAACGCGTCGAGAGACCAGCCGAGAAAACAGGCGAAGAAGGTGTTGCGCTGAGCGGGTGTGAGGCGGCGAAAGTGACCAAAGAAATTCATGGCTTGGTTCGCCGATTCATTTCGCGTGCGATGCTAACACATCGGTGACGCGCGCTACTTGAACCATTTCGGCGACGTCATGAACGCGCACGATGTGAGCGCCTTGCAAAATGCTCGCGACGACGGTGGCAGCTGTGCCCCAGAGGCGGGGATTTTCCGGAGCGCCAGCGGACGCGATTCCCTCAAGTGCCCTGCTGATAAAGCTCTTTCGCGATGTTCCGATCAAAAGTGGCAAACCAAGACGCGCGATCTCCGGCAGGCGCGCGAGCAATTCGAAATTCTGCGAATAGCTTTTCCCGAAGCCAATGCCGGGGTCGATGATGATTTGAGATTTTGATATGCCGGCGCGGCGGGCGAGCGCGATTGAACGGCGCAGACCTGCGAGTACATCGTGGACCACGTCTTTTGCGAACGGGCCTTTCTGCATGGTGCGGGGTTCGCCACGCATATGCATTAGGATTAACGGGAGCTTGCGGCGTCGGGCTACCTCGGCGACGCGCGGATCGTGTCGCATCGCGGTGACGTCATTCAAGATTTCCGCGCCGGCGGCTGCGGCTGCTTCTGCGACTTCAGATTTGCTAGTGTCGATCGAGATTGAAATCTTCATTTTTCCGCGGAGCTTTTCGAGCACGGGGAGAATTCTGCGCAGTTCTTCGTCCGCAGAAACTCCTGTGGAACCCGGCCGCGTGGATTCGGCTCCGATGTCGAGGATGTCTGCGCCGGCGCGCTGGATCTCCAGGGCGCGGGCGACGGCTGCGTCTGCGTCTAGCAAAAGTCCGCCATCGGAGAAACTATCGGGTGTCACGTTGAGGACGCCCATGATTAGGGTCCGTTCGCCCAGCGATAGCGTTCTGGAGGGCAAGCGCAACTCGAATTTTCGGCGACGGAACATGCGCATCGATTAAATCATAAGACGGAGCCTATCGAGACAAGGGAGAAGAAATCTCGGGCCGAAATGCGGGCGATATGCGAAGCGGAACAACGGTCAGGGATATTGTGGGCACGCAGCTCGACCCGTTGTGCGGACGGCTTACCGAGAAATTTCAGGGCTATTGCGGGGCGGGAGCGGCGTAATAGCCGGGGCGACTTGCTAGGTTGACGCCAGTGTGTCCCACCACTTCGACACGCAGGGAATGCCAGGTTGAGCGAGTCGCGGAAGCCTGAGGCGGCGTGAAACCGAGGGTGTACTCGGCGCGGACTCTGCGGGCGATTTCGCGAAAGGTATCGCTGAGCGAATCTGACTCGCGCAGGAAATAGAGTTGGCCGCCCACGCGGCGTGTGAGTTCGGCCAGGTACAAAGTGTAAGCGGGGATTTTCAGATCACGCGCGCCGTCGGTCAGCAAAGTATTCGCCGAATGCGACGCGAGCCAAGCGGGAGTCATTATTTTGGGCCTGCCCTGAGTGGAGACAGCGAAAACCTGAATGTCGTCGGCGACAAGGGCACGGGAGACGTCGTCAAAGGTCAGGCGGTTGTTGGGGAATCCCGGACGCGGCGATGCGGTGGCAGGATCCAAGGTTAGGCCGAGGCCGCTGTCCTGGCCATCGGTGAGAATCACGATGGCTTTGCGACCGGTACGCCCAGAAAAAAGCTCGTGCGCGGCGAGAAAAACGGATTGATAAATATTCGAGCCACCGGTGTCGCCAAAAAGTTCGCGGACGTTGATACGCGAGATGGCTTGGCGAATGAGGGCCCAATCGTTTGAAAAGGGGAGCAACAGATAGGTGTGCGCAGAAAAGTCAACGACGGCGACTTGATCCGCGGGGGTGAGGCCGTCCACGAGTGCGCGAGCTGCGGTTTTTATTTCCTCACTTTGCGGCAGGACGCTGGGACTGGCGTCGATGACCAGGGCGATGGTGGCGGGCTGGGTGGAGGCGTCGAAATAAGTGAGGGGTTGCTCGACGCCGTCGTCGAAGACGCGGAAGTTTTCACGAGAGAGGCCGGCGAGAGCGGCACCGGAGGCATCCGTAACGCTGCAGGTGACGGGGACAAGCGGCGTCACCACGCGGATTGCATTTGGCGCCGGTTCATCTTTTGGTTCGGTCCCGGCATTCTTCGATGTGACGGTGCGCAACTCGCCGCTGATTGGGTCGCGTTGCAAGAAAACTCCAGAGTCGAGGACGCGCGGGCGGGGAAGTTTTGCCTTTTGCGAAGTCTGCGAGTGGAGGTTGGCCGAAGTCAAAAATAGCAGTATTCCAAGCTGAAAAGCAAAGCGTGTGAAATGGCGGCGAATCTGATTAATTTTTCTCGAGGCGGGCCAGAGGCGCATCGACGCTTGAACTCAATCGAGGTCGAAATCGCGCAGCGGTTTCTCGATGGGACCGTCTTTTGCTTTCTTCAGACCTTCGGCAAATTTGCGGGCGAGCACGTCCTCTTTTGACTTCTCCGCCTCGACGGATGCGCGGAATTTTGCCTCGATGGCTTCGGTCTGCTCGCGCAGGAGACGAGCGGTGTCGTCCAGGTCAACGGAGGACGGCGGTCTTGGCGGAGGCACATGAGAAAGGACGGCGCCGAGTTCGCGGTCAACATTGAGTTTGGCCCGGCAACACGGGCACTCTACTTCAAAGGTGTCTGCTCGCTTGTTAGACATAGGCACATTTTACGCCAGTTTCTGCGGGTAGGTGCAAGCGACAGGGAAATCTGTTAGCCGGCTGATTTGGGCGTACGTGGATTTACGATGTGACTGACTGTAGATGGTTTCATCTGAAGAGGCGAGTGAGGGTAATGTTTCCGCCGCCTGTGGTGACGATGACCAGATTCATAACGATGAGCATGATTTCGTAACTCCAGCCGTTGGTTCCCGATTTGCCCCAGAAGCCGGTGTGCCAAGTGAAGATTTTCTTTTGCATGGCGCCGAGCATAACCAAAATCAAGCCAATGGCGGCGAGTTGCGCTAGAACGCCCGAAATTACTCCGAGCCCGCCTGCGAATTCAACCGCACCCAGGAAAATTGTGAAGCTTTTGCTCATTCCAATATCCTTGCTTCGCGTTGCCGGATCCTTGAGATGGTTGTAGCCGCTGGTGATGAACACGAGGCCAACCATCAAGCGCAGGAGCAGAAGAGCGACATCGGTGAACTGGGCCAATTGTGGAAAGGTCATACGGGTAATTCCGAGCCGCTATCATACTCTCGAAGGGCAGGAGGCGGACGGTTGGGTGCTATTTTTTGGCGAGAGTGCGGACGTAGGCAATAACATTGGAAATGTCGTCGTCACTGAGGCCTTTGATCGGCTTCATTTTGCCGGAGCCCTCGACGATAATTTTTTTCAGCTCGGCGTCAGTTTTCTTTTGCACTTGAGCAGAACTGAGCTGGGCAGGCTGAAGTTTCATGGCCTTGGCGTATCCGGTGGCGCCATCGCCGGTAGCACCGTGACAAATCAAACATTTATTGCTGTAAACGGTCTTGCCCGCGGCCGCGTCGCCGGCCGCGCCAACCGGAACGGTCGCAAACATCCAGGTTAGGAATAGTCCGGCAAAAACCAAACAGGAAACGGTGCTACCAGTCCTATCTATCTTCATGTGGTCTCTCCCTTCGGAGCTTGCGAGGCCATTTTTGCTCGTTTGGAATCCTGTTTTTTGGCCTGCTGTTTCACCGCATGCATAATGTCGCCCTGAGCGGGATGCACAAAATGAAGCATGTGCTGAAATTTCTTTTTGCCGAGCATGGCCACGCGGACGCGCGTAGCGGCGCGGACCGTAGCATGGTGCGGCGTGTTGCTAATCAGGGCGCTCTCGCCAAAATGCTGGCCTTCGGACAGGCGCGCGATCACAATCTCGCCGTCTCGATCCCGCCGAACCATTTCGACTTCTCCCTTCTGAATGAAATAAGCAAAATCTGCACAATCCCCTTGTTGAAAGAGGATGTCGCCGGGCTCGAACAGAGCGAAGGCAAAAAGACTTTGGCGTCTGAAATATCTGTATAGAGCGACACCGGCGAGAGCTATCACTGCAACCAGAATCAGGAGAGGCGCACCCAGCGAGAACAGGAACAGTGTGCCGCCATTGGTATGGAGCAAAAAGGCCGCGCCCATCAGATAGACAATCAGCGCGAGGACTTGGGCGGCAATCAAGGCGGTGCGGATAATCTTGGGGTCCAGCTCAATGGTCCTGATCGCGGTGCGGCTCAAGGGCGCAGCTCCTGCGCCACGACATTGTGTGCAGGGTTGGATTCCCCGTGGCATTGCATGCAATTTAACTTACCGGCAAATATATCCTGCTGAAATCCCTGGTGGGCGGCAACCCATTTCACGGCTTCCGCGTGGCATTTCAGGCAGTCACCATCGCGATAAGGGTGGCGCAGCTTCAGGGGAAGACGAAAGGTATGGGTGTAGTAGCGGTAAACGTCCACCATGCCCTGCTCTTTAGCCTCGACGGTGCCGGACATGCCGTAGGAAGTATGGCATTCGTAACACTGATTCCCCGCGATGTAGCGATTATCGTAATGAACGGCGGCCAAGCTGTTGCTCTGCGGATTTTTCATGTCGTCCACATAGGATTTCATGGTGAGGTGGCATGACCCGCATAGCTGAACAGTCTTGGCTCGCTCGAACACCAGCACATTGCCGAAACCGGACAAAACCATGGGAAAAACGGCAGTACCGGCGATCAGGATAGCCCAGGAAGGCGCGCCTGAATCGACGCCGCGATAGCGAAAAAGGCTAAATAGAACGAGTGCGACCCCCAAGACGATTACGACCGCCAAGAATCGAGAGCCATAGTGATCAACGGGATCTTGTTGAAATACATTTTGTTGCGCCCGGGTCGAGTTGGGAAGGAACCAAACGCAATAGAAGATCGCGAGTGGCCGCAGCCAACGTCTGGACCAATGAAAGAGGGTGCAGCGTTTGAGGAACCAATACGTCATGAGCATTTTCCAGCGAGAGCGGTACGCCGCGTTCGGCAGTCTCGAAATTCTTGAAGCCGCGACTTCAGGAAGGCGATAATTTAACCTTCGAGAAGGTAAAGGGCAAGACTGAAAGTGGAACTGGCGTTACAGCGGGCCAGCATGCTGGTGAGCGAAGGAGGGCGTCACGGAAACAAAACACAGAGAGCGAACGCCGTCGCCATCACGGCTGCAAATCGCAAACGCCGGCTATTTTTGGCTGAGAAGATAGAGGTCGGCGTGGCCGGCGCGGCGGGCGTAAACCACCGAGGAGAGGTCGCGGGCGAAGTCGTAGCCGTTGCCGCCGGAGCTAAAGGGGATAGCGAAGGGAAGTTTCACTGCAACCTGCGGCGAGCCGGTTAGCTTTCCGTCCTGCCAGCCTGCGCGGTAAATCGTGAACTCGTGCTGGGACGGGATGGCGTACAAGAGGGACTTGCCATCCCGCGCGTATACAGACTGGAAAGTTGCTACGCCCGACAGCAGCGGAGTGCACTTTTTCTCGGGGATGGAGAACTCGTAAACTCCGGTTCTTTCGCCAGCCCACACTGCACCGATCAGGTATTGTCCGTTGGGTGAGATTTCCGCACTGTTGCCGCAATTCCCGCCGATTTTCTCCTGGCCGGAACCGTCCGGGTTCGCTTTCCAAATGCTCGGCACCGGAGAGCCCTTCTCGAAGCCGGTAATGTAGAGAGTTCTCTGGTCACGGCTCCAAAGCACAGTAAAGACATTTCCGCTGGACCAGGGAATCTGGCGGAGGTCGCTGCCATCGGCTCCCACGGTATATGGTTTGTCTGTCGCGCCGTGTTGCGATATCACAAAGGCCAGGTGAAAACTGTCCGGGGCCCAGGTTGTGGTTGCCAGGGATTCTCCCGTGGCGATTTTCACCGGGTTGCTGCCGTCGATGTTTGCGGTCCAAACCTCGGTGCGGTCCCTGGCGGGCTCGGCGACATACATCAGGCGCTTTCCGTCCGGAGAAATGGAAGGTTGCGTCGCATTTTCCGAAGCGATGTCGGCGGTCTGCTTCGTGCGGATATTGTACGCGGTCAAAAAACCGGTGGCTTTGCCGTTGACGAAATAAATTCCTTTTCCGGAAGGGTCAGCCATGGGCGAAAAATCGGGTCCGGTTCCCTGGGTGACTTGGGTGAGCGATTTGTCACTCAGGGTGTACTTCCAGATGTTGGTCAGGCCGCTAACGGTGCGGCTAAACAGCACGGTCTTGCCGGGCTCGCCCCAAGCGAGTTCCACGGTCTGAGCTGGTATGTCACCAAGAGCGACGGTCGAGTGATTGGACAAATTCACGGCGTAGACGTGCGCGAGCGGGAGCAAAGAGATGTTGTCGTTCGTGAACACCAGCAGGTTGTTGCCATCAGGGAAAGGCAAAAGTCGCCGTGGCGGAAACAGCGCAGCGTCGAGAGCATAAATCTGCTCCTCGCTGAGGCTGGATCTTTGCGTGCGAAAGATGCCGCGGCTGCCTGCTTTCAGGTAGTAGATGGAGTTGCCATCGGGAGATGGGACTAACGAGAAACCCGAAGCGACACGACTGGGTTTTCCGCCGAGCGTGGGGACGGCCCAGCCCTCATCGATCCCGCTGTATTTCCCATAGTAAATCTCGGTCCCGTCGGTGGAGAAGCTATCCACAACTTTATCGCCACCGTCATTTGTGAGCTGAAGAGGCTCGCCACCGGATGTGAGTATGACGAAGACCTGCGAAATACCGGCCACTTGCGAGGTGAACGCCACGGTGTGTCCGTCGGGAGAAATTCGCGCATTTTCCATGGGCTTGTCCCAACGGCTAATTTGGGTAATTTTTGCCGGACCGCTGGGAGCACCGGGGCCGTGCAAGAAGTGATACGCAGCGAACGCTGCCACTGCGAGAACAAGAACCGCGCAAGCGACGACTACCGCAGACTTCTTTCGCGCAGCCGGGGCTGAAGGCAGAGCGGCGGTTGTCGCGATCCGGTTGCTCGCGCTTCCGGGCTCCAGAGAAAGTTCCTGAACAGTCCGGTTTTCAGTGGAGGAGATTCGGCCGGAGCCGGTGTCGCGGCGCAGGCGTTTCAAGTCCGTGCGGATGTCGGACGCAGCTTGGTAGCGCATGTCGCGATCTTTTTCGAGCGCCTTGTTGATGATGTCTTCGAGCTTGGGAGGAAGGTCCGGATTCAACCGTATGGGCGCTACCGGCGCGCGATTCAAAATCATGTCGGTAATCACACCGGAAGTCTCACCGCGAAACGGAACGGCCCCGGTGGCCATTTCGTAAAGAACTACGCCGAAGGAAAACAGGTCCGTGCGGGCGTCGAGTTCCTTGCCGCGAACCTGCTCGGGTGACATATAGGCGACGGTGCCTACTGCAACGCCCGGACTGGTGAGGTCTTCAGGGCGCACGCCCGCCGTCACCGTACCCGGGTCCTGCGTCATCGAGTGGACGGTGGCTAGACGAACCTGCTTGGCTAGGCCGAAGTCTAGAATTTTGGCGTGGCCGCGCTCGGTTACAAAAATATTGGCGGGCTTGATGTCGCGGTGGACGATTCCTTTGCTGTGGGCGGCATCGAGCGCGTCGGCGATGTCGATACCGAGATCGAAGAGCAACTCCAAATCCAAGGGACGGCCGGCGATGCTGTGCTTCAGCGTTTTGCCATCAAGGCATTCCATGGCGATGTAGGTTTGGCCATCCTCTTCGCCAATTTCGTGAATGGTGCAGATGTTGGGATGATTCAGCGCGGAGGCGGCTCGTGCTTCCCGGCGAAAACGTTCAAGCGCCTGCTGGTCTTTGGCCATTTCGTCGGGGAGGAATTTCAAGGCAATGTTGCGGCCGAGGTTGATGTCCTCAGCTTTGTACACGACGCCCATGCCACCGCCGCCGAGTCTTTCGATGATGCGGTAATGGGAGATAGTTTGGCCGATCAGCGAATCGGAAGATTGCATGTGCCGGACATCTTAGGTTGCGCGCGAAGGCAAGTCAACGCAGCGAATGCTCACAGACTCGAGGGACATTGAGCACGGGAATCACCAAATGAATGGACGGGGCGGGCAAATGAAAACGGCGCCTGATGAATCCGGGCGCCGTTGTGAACTTTAGCGATAACTTCGGGATTAAGCAGGAGCTGGCTTTTCGCCCTTGGCCATTCCGGGGATTGGGCGCGGCTCGGGACGTAGCGAGAGCTGCGGCTCTTTTGTCGGCAATGGCGGAGCGGCCGGGGGTGGTGGCGGCACTTTGTCCGGCAGCGGCTTGCCTTCGAGCAACAGCTTGAGTTCGGTGGCGTCGAGGACTTCGCGTTCGAGCAGAGCTTGCGCAATGCGCTCGAGAGTGTCGCGCTGGGTTTCGAGAATATTGCGAGCGCGGCTGTAACCGTTAGTGACGATGCTGCGAACTTCCGCGTCAATTTTGATTGCGGTGTCTTCGGAGTAGTCGCGATGCTGGGTGATTTCGCGGCCGAGGAAAATAGCTTCCTCCTTCTTGCCGAAGGTCAACGGACCGAGCGGGCTCATGCCCCATTCGCAAACCATCTGGCGCGCGATTTCGGAGGCGCGTTCGATATCGTTTCCGGCGCCGGTGGTGATGTGATGGAGGAAAATTTCTTCGGCCGCACGTCCACCCATCAAAACGCTGAGTTGCGATTCGAGAAACTCCTTGGTGTAGGTGTGCTTGTCGTCGATGGGCAATTGCATAGTGACGCCCAAAGCCATTCCGCGAGGAATGATTGTAACTTTGTGAAGAGGGTCGGCGCCAGGAGTCATGGCGGCGACAAGCGCGTGTCCCGCCTCGTGGTAAGCCGTGTTGCGCTTCTCTTCGTCGGACAAAATCATGGACTTGCGTTCGACGCCCATGAGCACTTTGTCTTTGGACATTTCGAAGTCGGACATGGCCACAAATTTGCGATTCTGGCGCGCGGCCCAAAGAGCGGATTCGTTGACCAGGTTCGCCAGATCGGCGCCCGAAAACCCGGGGGTGCCGCGAGCGATTACGGAAAGCTCGACGTCTTCGGAAAGCGGAACCTTTCGAGTATGGACGCGGAGGATTTCTTCGCGGCCTTTTACGTCGGGACGCGGAACCACGACGCGGCGGTCAAAACGTCCGGGACGGAGCAGGGCCGGGTCGAGAACGTCAGGACGGTTTGTCGCCGCGATCAGAATGACGCCTTCGTTTGACTCGAAGCCGTCCATTTCGACGAGCAAAGCGTTCAAAGTTTGTTCGCGCTCGTCGTGTCCGCCGCCGAGACCTGCACCACGATGACGGCCGACCGCGTCAATTTCATCGATGAAGATGATGCAAGGCGCGTTCTTTTTGCCCTGTTCGAAAAGGTCGCGAACGCGGCTAGCGCCTACGCCGACAAACATCTCCACGAAATCGGAGCCGGAGATGGAGAAGAAAGGAACGTTGGCTTCGCCCGCGATGGCGCGCGCCAGCAAAGTCTTACCGGTTCCCGGAGGCCCCACCAGAAGCACGCCTTTGGGGATGCGTCCGCCAAGCTTCTGGAATTTCTGCGGATCTTTCAGGAAATCGATGATTTCGTAAAGCTCTTCCTTGGGCTCGTCAATTCCGGCGACGTCTTTGAAGGTCGCTTTCTTTTGCTGCGCAGTAAGCAAACGCGCGCGCGATTTTCCAAAGCTCAAGGCTTTGTTCCCACCGGCTTGCATTTGCTTCATCATGAAAACCCAGAAGAGCACCAGAAGAATCAGCGGAGCAAAATTCACCAGGAACGTCATCCAGTCGGCATTCTTTACTTCCTTATAGCTATAAAGGACGCCGTGGTCCTGGAGGACTTTGGTGATGTCGGGTATGGCTGTGTTCGCAACCGTGACGCCCTTGAATTTTCCGGCCGGTTCGCGATAATCGCCCTGAATCTCGGCGCTGTTTGGAGCCAGGTAGATGACGACGTCCTTAACTTTGCCGGCTTGGACGTTGGCAAGAAAAGTCGTGTAATTTGGTTCATCGTCGTGCGCGGTCTGTCCTCCGGTGGAAGCCATTTTCCACAAGACGACCGCCAACAAAATCATAAGAAGCCAAAAGAGAATTGTTCGTACTGTAGAGTTCACTGTTTTACCTCGCCTTCTGGCTTGCCCAAAAAGACCTGTCTAATCCCTGCTTTTATTCTAACTCACTCTTGTTTAGATGCGGTAGGAAGGCGGGTGTATGCACGCAAAGAATGAACAGGCTATTCAAGCGGATGCTCCTCAATAGCGACCCCTACCAACGTGCGTTCCCTCGCGCAAAATTCGCTTGCGGGCGGCATGCCGCGAGTCCAAATCACGCGCCCCTCGCATTCCCAGACAGGCCAGAGTCCCCGCTCACGGCCGGGAATACGATTCTGCAGGAACATTTGCTTTAACTTGTGAATGTGCCGGCGACCGCGCGGCCTGTATGCGTCACCCGGACGCCAATTCCGCAGAATTAAAGGAGCGCGGAGGAGGTCAGCATCAAGGGCTTGGCCAGCAGTTTTAGTGTCGCGCGGCTGGAAAGTCCAGTCAATCACTTTCAAACAGAAGCAACTTGCAAGTTCCGGAACGGAAACAACGGCCGTTCCATGGCTCGGAACGTTTATTACATACTGATACGCGAGCGGGCGCGCGAGAGTTTCCGCAGAACCGACCCGTGGCGGTTTCTCGTTGCGCGAAAAAATCAAATTGTCGAAACTTCGCTCCACCACAACGCCGCCCGGAAGCTCTGAACGGCGGCCGCTAGTTCGCTCGGCAGCAAGTCGGATGATTTGTTCCACGTGCTCGGAGGTGAGATCTTTGCAATCCCCGCGGATACTCTGATAAAGACGGCGGATTAAGCGTTCGGTGAGCGGACGTAACGCCGTGGAATTGCTGGTCTTATCGATGGGCGAAAATAGGCTGCGCTCGGAATTTAATTCGAGCGGCGTTAGCAGATCGCCGGCGCGGATGGCCTTTGCATTTTCGCTGCGATGAACGAGAGCGGCGAAGCGATCTTCCACCATCGTGGACCAGAACAATTCCTCTTCGCCGGAGAGGCGCGCGAGTTCTCCCAAATGCGAGACGATAGTTGGCGCGAAATTATTTTCCAGCAGAGGAATCAGTTGTTCGCGGATTCGCGCGCGTTGGCGTTTGGTGTCGCGGTTCGTGGCATCTTCCCGCCAGGGCTGGTTGAGCGATTTCAGATAGTCGCGGAGATCCTGGCGCTGGGTAGCAAGCAGCGGACGGATGACCGAGCCTACCTTCGGATAGATGCCTGCTAAACCCCTGGGGCCCGTTCCGCGCATTAAATGCGCGAGAACCGTTTCGGCTTGATCTTGCGCGGTGTGAGCTACAGCGACGCGGGTTGCTTGTCCGGTGGCGCAGACGTTTTCAAAGAAAGCGTAGCGAAGGCGGCGCGCTGCGTCTTCAAGATTCCAACCTTCCCGCGAGGCTGCAGCAGAAACATCTTCGCTTGTAGTTACGATTTCAAGGTTCAGGGCGCGGGCTAAATCTTTCACGAATTGCGCGTCGGTCTGGGAGTCCTCGCCGCGCAGCCTGTGATCAAAGTGGACAACCAGCAGGGTGATACCGAGTTCTTCGCGCAGATTCTGGAGAATGCGCAGCAAGGCGACTGAATCTGCTCCGCCCGAGACGGCTACACCGATGCGATCGCCGGGCGCAATCAGTTGCGCGGCGCGAATATTATGAAGGACCGATTGTTCGAAGGCTGTTCTCATGACTGAAACCATGGCCGAAAAACTCTAAGCCCTAGCCAATCTCTTCAGTAATTAGCATGGTAGCAGCGGAGACTCAGCGGGTCGAGAGCGTGCTCCAAGGATCAATTTTGGTGGGGAAGAAAACTTACAGGCGGTCTGCGATTTGTTGAGTGAAGAGGTCGCGACTGTAGGAGATTCTCCGGTCGAGCGCGACAGCCGCAAAGTACGAACAGCTTTCGCGCTCCTGTTCGGCCCATTGTGCGATAGGTGGAACCGTCTGTCGCGCTAATCTGCCGATTACGTTGAGCAAGCCGTAGTAAGTGCCTACTGCGCGAATTTCGCCACGATCGTCGCCGCGTTCCGGGCAGAGGCGCACGAGCTGAAGCAGGCGATGGAAGTCTTCTGCGTTGAAATTCCCTCTTTCGACGCCCGCGACTTCCCGCACGCGCTCGGAGAGTTCCACTCTGCGGCTGGATGCGAGAATCGAGCGGCAGTGCCAGATAAAGAACTGCAGGAAGGCTGCAATCGAAAATACGCAGATGATTGCTGCCATGATCATCGAGCCCTCACCATCAAACGAGCAGTCGCGAGCCGAGCATCTTCGGGGACGTAATAAAATGTATAGGCCCACGCGAGAGGCAACCACACGCCTACCATAGGTGGCACCCAGCGCAACAAGGACGGCTGCAAGACCGGGAATAAATTCCTAAGGGCATAAACGCCGGCGGTGGCGCTGAAGTAGACCCCGAGAGCTAATACCAACTGGATAAGTCGCGAGCGAGTCTCCCGCAATTTCAGAATAGCTCCCCACAACAGGTAAGTGAGCACGACTCCGCAAAAATGGAGATTTTGCCCTAGCTCCACTACGAACCGGCTGGTGAGGTGACCTTGATTTGCTCGAACGACCGCATAGGAGAAGAAGGCTGTTGCCAGCAATAGTAGAGCGCCTGCCCCTCGAATGTAGCGGCTGGCCTTCATTTCAACGAAGACGTATTGATAGAGCTGAATGACGACGCAGAACATGGCGATCGTAAGAATGCTCTCGGTGTAGTAGTAGCAATAGAGATACTGACGCGAACCAAACCCGTACTTTTCGAGACAGATAAACTGTCCGAGGTTCACAGAAGACGCGCAAGCCATGTAGATACAGAGGGATAGGTACTTGAGAAAATCCTTTCGGTAGACGGCGCACACCACCACGGCGGCTTCTAAGAAGAAACCCAAACACCAGAGCAGATAATCGATTGGGCCGAGCAACTGAACCTATCCTATCGGCTCGACCCCTACCGCGTTATAGCGAACCCGCGGCGCCGACTACCAAGGCGTTGGAGGCATCGGTGCGCCAGTGTTCGCCGCAAGCCACGGCGTTGGCGGCATCGGTGCGCCGGTATTCGCTACAAACCACGGTGTTGGCGGCATCGGTGCACCAGTGTTCGCCAGTGCATTTAGACCCACTGCGCTGGCTAAAACCAGCATCACCAGAACGACAACAATTTGCCACCTGTTCATAGACCCTCCGAGGGAAAGTTACCGCGGCGAGTCTATAGGTGGTCTTATGCCGTCAAGGGAGTTTTTTTGAGGTGTGTGTCCAAACAGTACACACCCCTCCCTCCCTAGCAGAGCCAGAGCCTTTCTGTATCCTTACAGGCACAAAGTAGCGTTTGGGTCCGGCAGGGTCAATGGCACTAAAGTACCAAGTTTTCAATGATGACGATGTAGGCCAAAGCTGGGAAAAAGGGCATTTCGCGAGGAAATACAGCGGTTTTGAGAGTTTTAGAACAAACAGCCCTCGGCGCGTTACCTCCTATAATCAGGACTATTTATGTGGAGCAGATAAATCGCTGAACAGCGAGTGAACAAAATCAGCGCTGCGATTTTCTGGCGTTTTCGAGCATGTCCCAGGCGGCGTCGGGGAGATCGACGAAATCGTTGAATTCGCCGGCGCCGCGCAGCCATAAGCCGCCGTCGATGACCACACATTCGCCATTCACGTAGGCAGCCTGTTCGCTTAACAGGTAGGCCGCGAGATTGGCCAGCTCTTCATGGCGACCGAAGCGTTTCATCGGATGATGATTTCTGGCGCGCTCTTCGAGGTCCTTGGAGGGGAGCAGGCGAGACCAGGCGCCTTCGGTAGGAAATGGTCCGGGCGCGATCGCATTCAGACGAATGAGGTGGCGAGCCCATTCCACGGCGAGAGAACGCGTGAGAGCGAGCACTCCGGCTTTGGCGCAGGCCGAGGGGACCACGAATCCTGAACCTGAGTTGGCGGAGGCGTAGGTTGTGACGATATTCAGAATCGTCCCGGGCTGCTTACGCGCGATCCATTTCTTGCCCAGCGCCAACGTGCAGAAGAACGTTCCTTGAAGAACGATACCCACAACCGCGTTGAATGCATTGGGCGAGAGTTTTTCGGTACGGGCGATGAAATTGCCGGCGGCGTTATTTACCAGCGTGTCGACGCTGCCGAATTCTTTTTCCGCGGCTTCGATGGCCTTTTCCACCGCTTCATAGTCGCGAATGTCGGCTTGGGAGTAAGCGGCGTGTCCGTCGGCTGCTCGAATTTCTTCGACGGTTTTCTTCAGAGGCTCCTCGCGGCGAGCGACGAGAAACAGGTTCGCGCCCAACTCCGCGAACCGCAGGGCCATGGAACGGCCCAAGCCTGTGCCACCTCCGGTAATCAGGATCGTGCGGCCTTTCAGTAAGTCTTTTTGGAACATGAGCAATCCTCCGAAAACGTTGCGTATTCTGGACGCATTATCGCGCGCATCGCAAGCCATTTAGTCATCACCGGGTTCCGCTTCTGCACGAATTTCAATCTGTGACCGGACCGCACGAAGGTGATAGGCAAACAGGATTAGAATAGAAGCATCGATTGATAGTGCATTCTGCGGATGCCGGTTGGGTCTGATCAGACGTTCGAAGCGCGGAGATGCGAGCTGACCATGGGACGCTGGGCGTTTGCGCTCATCCTCGGTTTCACCTGCATAAGTGCTCGTGCGCAGGATGCGCCGGCCTCCGCGTCGAGAACCCATTCTGACCCCGTAGTGATTCACAGACCTGCAGGCGAGCCCGCGACAACGGTTGGGAAGGTTGAGACTCTGAGTCTTACGGTGCCGAAGGGCTCGGCTCTGCAAGTTGCGCTGGACAAAGAAGTGCGAGTCCAGCGAGTGGGACAGCCGATTCACGGGCATATTGTGGAACCGGTGTATGCGTTTGACCGGCTGGTGGTTCCAGTGGGTTCTGACGTAGATGGAAATATCACGGAGATTGAAGGTGTTTCGGCGGGAAAGCGGACACTCGGCGCGCTGAATGCGGATTTTACTCCTGCTCGTAAGATCACCGTGAGATTTACGGAGTTAGTTCTGGCGAATGGCCAACGCATTCCGGTGAACACAATGGTGACGCCCGGTTCGGGAGAACCCATACGTTTTATCACTGCTGCCGACGAAAACTCCAAAGGGATGAAAGACGCGGCCTCGCAAAAAGCTCACGAAGCGAAAGAAGAGGCCAAGAAAGAGTGGAATACCGCGATGCAGCAGGTAAAAGAGCCCGGGAAAGTTCACAAGATTGAACGATATGCGATGGCGCAGCTTCCTGCGCGTCCGCAATACATCGATGCCGGGACCGTTTATTTCGCGGAACTGCAAGAGCCGCTAAATTTTGGGATGGAGCCGCTTACGCCGGAACTTGCTGCCTCGATTGGTTCTACTCCGCCACCAGGAAGTTTCGTGCACGCGCGGCTGTTGAGCCCGCTGAGCTCTTCAACTTCCCGCAATGGCGACGAGGTGGACGCCGTTATTTCCCGTCCGCTATTCGACGATGGACGGCTGATCTATCCTCAAGGAACGCTGTTAAAAGGCACTGTGCTGCAGGCGCGTCCTGCCGGCCATATGAGCCGAAGCGGGCAACTGCGAATCGTGTTTCACGACGTGGTTCTGCAGGATGGAGTGGCGAATAAAATCCAGACGAGTCTAGAAGGGGTACAAAGCGGTAGTGCGCAGAACGTAGTGCTCGACGCGGAGGGTGGGGCAAAGGCGAATCCACCGAAGACAAGATTTCTGACGACGACCATTTCTGTGGGACTCGGCGCGGCCTCGTTCCTGGGAGACACCTTCGGAGATACCGGGCCTCGCGCAGCGGGCGGTGCCACGGGATTTAAATTGGTCGGAATTGTAATCGGGCTCACGGTGCATTCGACGCCTGTGGGGATGGCTATGGGAGCACTTGGGGGCACGCGGTCTATTTACACGAATTTTATAGCGCGAGGGCGCGACGTGGTTTTTCCCAGGAATACAGCCATGCAAATCGGGGTTGGTATTCGCGAAGAACGCCAAACCAAGCCGTTGAAGGAATAACTGCAATCGCGCAGGTTCCGAGAACACGCTTTGCCCTATAATGCTCGGTCGCTGGGAGTGGATCTGCCGGTGGAAATCCCGAGAGAGTGTGTGATTGCGAGATAAAAGAGAGGGATCCTGATGCGAGGCTTTTTTGCCGGAATACTTGTCACGCTGCTTGTTATCGTGCTGGGCGCGATCTTTTATTTCAAGACTGGCATGGCGCCGGTGGCTACGGCCGATCCGCAGATGCCGTTTGAAAAAACCTTTGCAAGAATGGCATTGCACGCTCGCATGGACAAAGAGATGCCCCAACGCGACGTCTCGGGTTTCACCACAGCGGACCTACTGAGCGGGGCGGACGTCTATCAGAAAAATTGCGCGTTCTGCCACGGCCTGTTGCAGCAGCCCGCCTCCGCCGCGGCGATCGGGATGTTTCCGCGGCCGCCGCAGCTTCTGACGGTGAGAGAAACGGTGAACGATGACCCGGCTGGAGAAACGTATTGGAAAGTAAAGAATGGAATCCGGCTGACCGGAATGCCCGGGTTCAGCGCGTCGCTAACGGATCAGCAAATGTGGCAGGTGAGCGCCTTGCTTGCGCGGGCCGACAAGCTGCCGCCGGAAGTGCAAGAAGCTCTAAAGCCCGGAGCTGCGGCTGCTCCCGGTCCGGCTGCGGCAGCGCCGCTTCCACTCATCACGAAATAATTTCACAAAAACAATTGACTGAAACGTTCTACCGGGATTGCAACCAAAGGCACGAGCGGGAACGTGTTTGTGTGTACGTCCCCGCAGCCGCGCTGAAAGAATTAGTGGGCTTTGGGGAGAAACTCTCCGGGCAAGGGCACTTCGGGAGTTTCTTCCTGCCAGAAGATGTCAACGACCCACCAGCGCTTGCCATCGAAAAACAATTGGAAGCTGTTGATGCCGCGCGCGAAGGGCGTGGGGTCTTTGCTATCGTGACGCGATTCGTAGGTGCTGAAAATTTGCATAATGTTGGCGTAACGGTCGGCGTGGCGCGAGGCTTCTCTTTCGAAGAAGCCATTCTTCGTGAAGTAGGCATCACCGAATGTGATGTATTCCTCCGGCGTAAAAGATTTGACGGCGAGATTGCCGTCCTTGCCCTTTACGACGGCGGCCATGCGTGCTCCAGGAAGAAAGAGCGAGCGAAAGCGATCCCAATCGCGAGTACCCGGCGGCCCTGAAATTACATCGTAGGTGGCGGCGAGAATCGCGTCAGGTGTAGCGACGTCGGCTGGCTTTGGGGCTGGCGACGCTGCCGGTGTTGCGGAAGCTTGAGACGTTTGCGATTGCGGCTGCGCTTTCGATTGCGTTTGGTCCTGCGCACCTGCAGAAGCAATCGCGAAACTGAAAGAAAGAACGAGAACAGCGGCTAACTTCGAAACCAACATAGTTCCTCCGATGGCTCACCGTTTTTGTGAAAGCGCCCCAAGCCACAGCGCAGAAGCTTAAGTGAGTTGGCGATGCTTTTCCAACGCAATCCAAACCGTGAGCGAAACACCGGGAATCGGCCCACGGAGGGCTCGTGTTCCTTGTATGGGAGCATGCCGCGATACGATTGGTTGCGGTCGATGGTGATGCGCGATAAACTGTTCGCGGTCGTCTTCAAAATTTCGGGGCGTAGCGCAGCCTGGCTAGCGCGCCTGGTTCGGGACCAGGAGGTCGGTGGTTCAAATCCACTCGCCCCGACCACTTCAAAACCCTTTACCCTCGTTGAGTTCAGGCTGCAATTACTGATTCAATTGAAACGACATCCGCATGTAACGATGGCAAGGAGAGGAACGTAACTCTTGTTCAGATGTCATGCGGCCCTCTGGCCATGCTCTGAGAGCAAGAGGGCATTCTCTTAGTTCACAGTCTGAGTCAACGTCTGCGAACTGCCGATGAAGCCTGCGTTGCCACCATACGTTGCGGTAATGTTATGGGTCCCCGCGCCGAGCGCGCTCGTGGTGTAACTCGCCGTGGTCCCACTGATGCCCACAATCCTCAGCGTCGTCGCTCCGTCGGTGAAGACGACCGAGCCGGTTACCGGCCCGCCGAACTGCCCGGTTACCGTTGCCGTAAATGTTACAGATTGTCCAGCGGTTGACGGATTCAACGACGAAGTCAGTGAAGTGGTGGTGCTGGATTGGTTCACAGTTTGGGTGAGGACCGCGGAAGGGCTACCCGTGAAGCTCGCACTGCCTTGATAGGTTGCAATGATGTTGTGGGTTCCGACCGCTAGCGAGGTGGTGGTGTACCGCGCTACTCCTCCGGCAAGGCTCACCGTATTCAAGGTGCTAGCTCCGTCGGTGAAGACGACCGAGCCGGTTACCATTCCGCCAAACTGTCCTGCCACGGTGGCGGTAAAAGTCACAGATTGCATGTAATTCGTGGGGCTCGCTGACGAAACCAAAGTGGTGGTCGTGCTGCTTTGGCCCACGACCTGGCTGAGAGCGGTGGATGTACTGGACTCGAAGGAATTGCCACCTTCGTACACCGCAGTAATTGAATCGGTACCCGCGGCTAGTTTTGTGGTGCTGTAGCTGGCTGAGCCATCGACGAGCGCCTTCGAGCCCAAGACCACCGTGCCAGCGTAAAACTTAACGGTGCCGGTGGGTGTGCCGGCGAATTGCGGGGACACAGTCGCGGTGAAGGTAACGGACTGTTCGTAGTTGGACGGATTTTGCGACGATATCAACAAGGTGGTGGTAGAGGCTTTGCTAACCATTTGCTGAATCGCCTTTGAAGTACTTCCCCCGAAGCTCGGGTCTCCAGCATAGACGGCCATAATCGAATCATCACCAACCTGAAGAGAGGAGGTAGTAAGGCTAGCCGAACCGCCGGTGAGTGTTTCGGCGCCTATCACCTCGGAGCCGCGCTCAAAGGTGACTTTTCCGCCGTCCGGAGGATTTCCGGCGGCGGAAGTTACCGCGGCGGGCTTGAATTCCGGCCCCATTGCATCTCGCGAAAAAGGGCAGTCTCGAGGACGACTTACCCAGAGACACTGGGCAGATATTCCAATCACCTTGTCTTGGTCTTGGTCTCGCTTTCAGCCATTCTGTATCCCCGCTTTTGCGATGCTGTTTAATGATTCTCACGAATTCTCATCGATAAGAGTCGCCCGCGGCGAACAACAGCTCGGCTGTTCTACGGCCTTCTGTCGTCCAGATTTCAGAATCACGACCTGGGCACTTTGCATCGATCCGCCGTTTGCCAAATTGATTCGGAAGCAGCTGGTTTGCTAAGGTCGTCGTCATGTCCCAGCGTTCCACCGAGCAGATACGCGAATTGCTCGACTCCCTTTACCGCGTGGATTCGGGGCGAATCCTGGCAACTCTGATCCGCTTGCTCGGTGATTTTGATCTTGCCGAGGAGGCCATGCACGAAGCCTTTGCGTCTGCGCTGAGCCTGTGGCCGAAAAGTGGAGTGCCCGGCAACCCGCGGCCATGGTTGATTTCGACGGCCCGATTCAAAGCCATTGATACTCTGCGTCGACGAGCAAGATTTGATGCGTCTCAAGACGAGCTCGTGCGATATCTCGAAGCGCAATCGAGTTCGGCGGAAAAGTCCAATGAAGAGGACAGCCTTGAGGACGATCGGCTGCGCCTGATTTTTACCTGCTGTCATCCATCTCTCGCGCCGGAAGCGCGCGTGGCGCTCACCTTGCGTGAGGTGTGCGGGCTGACCACCGAGGAGATCGCCAAGGCCTTCCTTACCACTCCGCGTACGCTGGCGCAGCGCATTGTGCGCGCAAAAGCCAAGATTCGCGACACACCGATTCGGTATGAAGTGCCGGCGCCCCAGGAATTGCCGGAGCGACTGGGCGCTGTGCTTCAGGTCGTCTATCTCGTCTTTAATGAGGGCTACTCTGCTGCGGCGGGAGCGGAAGTAACGCGGGCCGAGCTAACCGGCGAGGCCATTCGACTGGGCCGGCTGCTGGCCGAACTCCAGCCAGAGCCGGAAGTCATTGGGTTGCTTTCCCTGATGTTGCTGCAGGAATCCCGTCGCGCCGCCAGAACATCGCCGAGCGGAGAGCTGATTTTGCTGGAGAACCAGGACCGCTCGCTCTGGAACCGCGAGCAGATCGCGGAGGGAGTGGCCTTGCTGGAAAAATCCCTGCAGTCCCGCCGCTTCGGTTCCTATACGCTGCAGGCTGCGATTGCGGCGGTTCATGCGCAGGCGGAATCGGTAGCGGCGACCGACTGGCCGCAGATTGTGGCGCTCTACGATCGATTAGTAGAAATTCAGCCTTCGCCGGTGGTAGAGCTAAACCGTGCCGTGGCGATTGCCATGCGCGATGGTCCAGAGGCCGGTCTGACGCATATCAACGCGGTGTTGGAACACGGCGAACTGGCAAATTATTACCTGGCACATTCAGCCCGCGCAGATATGTACCGCAGGCTCGGCAGGACGGCGGAGGCTCGGTCCGCTTATGAGAAAGCTCTGGCCCTGACCCAACAGGAGCCAGAGCGTCAATTCCTGAAGGAGCGGATTCGCCAGTTGAAATAAAAAAGACTCTTCAGAAGCCGACGCGAATATTGGGAAGCGGATCAGTTTCCGGTTACGCGACTAATCGTCCACTCGCTGCGCGATTCGCCATTAGGGCAGAGATTGAGGGTCACCCATGCCATACTTCTCTTGCATCTGGCGCAGATACTCGCGTGCCTTACGCTCCTCGTTCTTGTAGAAACGTGCCTGAACAAATTGATGGTGAGAGATGGCGGACAAAAGCTGATTGAGGTTGACCGCAACGCGATTCTGCGCCTCAATCACCTCGTCAGGTAGATCCTGTGCTGGAGGCAACGTGCCGTGGACCTGGTTTTCCAAATAACTCCTGTGGGTAGCATTAGCGAACTGAGCGATGACGGCGTGTAGAACCAGGCCACCCACCTCCAGCAGAACGAAACGCAGATATTGAGATGGTCCGAGGAGCCGGTGTTCCTGTGCGCCTCGTTCGAAAACAGCTTGCATTTCGGCACCCAGCAACTCTCGGTGCCGTTGCGGGTATAGATAAAGCAGCACTCGGAAGACTGCACCCATATCTCTACGCCTCGCCCAGACGCAGTCGTGCGAACCCCGCACGGCTGAGTTCTCTAAAACGATCCAGCTCAAGCTCGAGCTGACGGCGGCCTTCGCTGGTCAGCCGGTATGCCTGCTTGTCCCTTGACGTATCTTCCTGCTCGAACCGTTCAATCCAACCCTCGTCCAGCAGCCGGCGGAGGGCGCCATAGAGCGTGCCCGTGCTCAAGCGCACACGGTGGCGGCTTAGAGCCTCGATGTCTTTGATCAACGCGTAGCCGTGGCGCGGTTGGGCCGCCAGGCTCATGAGGATTAGGAGAACGGGCTCGGTGAGCGGCTTGGGATGTTCGATGACAGGTCGTTGTGCGACATGTCGCATGAAGACATGTTAGCCTATGTGGACGAAACGGTCAAGGTTTGATTTTGCAGCCGAGCCGGAGGTTTACCGTGCCCGAAGAGGAGCTTTATTCCCCTCCACGGCAGCACATCCGAAGCGGCGGCTATCGCATGGTTCGCTATTTCAACCGCAAACGAAATCCGAGGCAAACTCCTGATTAACGCCGTTATCGGAGACTAATCCACTATCGGATATTGAGATGACCAGGCGCAAAGCATAGTTCTAAAGCGCGGAAGAAGCAAAATTTCCTGGACGAGCTGTCGAATTCCGGTGGGACCGTTCGACTATGTAGTGAATGCCGGGCAACTGGCGCGCCGGAGAGTGTTTTCCGGTGATACGCTGGGCCAAGAATCTGCAAATCGCGTGTCGATTCGCATCCGGCCCGTTCGATTGGGAAGTGGAGCCGCACCGCGCACCCGGCGCCTCGCAACATTTCTGGTCCAGCGCGGCCCAAGCTCCTATATAAAAGTAGCGGCGCTGATACGGCGTCCGCTGAACGCTCAAGGAGAACACAATGCGCTTCATGATGATCCATTATCCGAAAGTCTACGAAACCGCGAAACCCGGCTGGGTACCCGACTTCAAAGAAATGGAGGAAATGGGCAAGTACAACGAGGAACTAGGGAAAGCCGGCGTGCTGCTCGCGCTCGACGGGCTGACCCCGCCCGCGACGATGAGCGCGCGCGTCACTTTCAGAGACGGAAAGTCGAAAATAACCGACGGCCCGTTTCCCGAAACGAAGGAAGTGATCGGCGGCTTCTGGATTATTCAGGTGAACTCGCGCGAGGAGGCGCTCGAATGGGCCTCGCGCATTCCCGCAAAGGATAACGAAATGGTGGTCGAAGTCCGCCGGCTGTTTGACTTAACCGACTTCGATCCCGAGACCCAAAAGGAGATCCGAAAGAAGTTCGGCGACGACGTCGCCGATGAGATGAAGCAATAAAAAATTCTCCGCGCTTTGTCGAATTCCGGTCTCGCCGTTCGACTATGTAGTGAAGGCAGGGCAACCGCCCGGCTCGAAACCTTTTACGAGAAAGGAGAAATCATGCCGCAGTATTTGGTTGCGATTCACCACCCCGACGGTTACGACGGGTCCAAAGAGGGCGAAGCGATGATGCGCGATATTGACGTGCTCAACGAAGAGATGGCCGCTGCCGGTGCCAGGATTTTCGCCGGCGGTCTCTCCGCGGCCAGCAGCGCGAAGTCCCTGCGGGCGCAGCCTGATGGCAAGGTGCGCATCACTGACGGGCCGTACCTGGAGACCAAGGAGCACGTAGGCGGTTTTTGGATACTGGAAGCCTCTAACTTGGACGAGGCGGTAGCCTGGGGGCGCAAGGCCGTGGTCGCCTGCAGGGCGGCGGTCGAGGTGCGCGAGTTCTTAAGTCCGCCTTAGCCGGATAATCCGGACAAGTTCTAATCCCGCAGCCAACTTCTCGGCTCAGCGCGTTAATCGGGACTTGAGTCGGGCAAGCGGGAAGCTCCCAGGGGTGGCGCATCGATGACGACAATAAGTGAACGACGCAGTGCGCAGGGACTCATAGGAACTGATACATAAGCGGAGCGGCGTAACCAAATGAGAAAGCTAATCTACGTAATCAACATGTCCTTAGATGGCTGCTTGGACCACACCAGCGTAGTACCTGATGAAAAAATACTCGAACACTATGCGCTATTCCTGCGAGATGCCGACCTACTCGTCTATGGGCGCAAAACCTATCAATTGATGGTTCCCTATTGGCCTGATGTCCTAAAAGACCCGACTGCGACACACGCAGACAAAGAATTTGCCAAGACATTTGACTCCATCAACAAAATTGTTTTCTCGCGATCATTAAAGAGCGTTGAAGATAGAAACACGAGAATTGTTCGTACGAACCTTCAGGAGGAAATGGTTAGGCTGAAACGCGAGCGAGGCAAAAATATTTTGGTCGGCGGTGTGGACATTCCTTCACAACTGATAGAGCTTGGTCTAGTTGATGAATATCATTTTGGCGTTCATCCAATCATTGCAGGACAAGGGAAACGGCTGCTGGAAGGAATCAGCTTAAAAGAGAAATTACAGTTAAAACTTGTTGAGTCAAAAATTTTTGAGTCAGGAGCTGTCGCGCTTCGTTACTTGAAACAGTGAACGAAAAGCACTTCAGTTTCAGAAACGGGAGTCAACGATGAATGAGCTCACGAGGCGCGATTTTGTTCGCGGCGGTTTGACTGCCGGAATTGGGATCGGCATCGCGCCTGAACTGCTGCGGTCCGGCGTCGCCCGGCAGGCGCCGGCGCAAGCGCCTGCAGCGGCCGACCCCTATGCCATGGTCGATCCGGAGTTGCTTGACGCAATCAAGAAATTCCCCACACCGACCTTCAACAGCGAAACTCTCGCTATCGCGCGCAAATGGCCACCGGTGCCTCCGCTGCCTCCGCCGGCGCCGCAGCCATTTGAGCGGCACATACCCGGTCCATCGGGCGCGCCGGATTTGCGTCTGGTGATTGTCGATCCTGCTCCGGGCACGAAAGGGCGTCCTGCGTTTCTGCATATGCACGGCGGCGGGTATGTCACCGGCATGGCCGGACAATTCAATCCGTTTCTGCAAGCAGTGGCACAGAATTGCGGATGCCTGGTCGTTTCAGTGGACTATCGACTCGCGCCAGAAACTCATTTCCCGGCATCGCTCGAAGACAATTACACCGCGCTGCGCTGGCTCTACAAAAGTTCCGACGAGCTCGGCGTGGATCGCAAACGCATCGCCATAGGCGGAGAAAGCGCCGGCGGCAGCCATGCTGCGCAACTCGCCATTGCCGCGCGCGATCGCCGCGAAATTCCCATCCTATTTCAATTGCTGATTTATCCGGCGCTCGACGATCGAACCGGCAGCACGCGCCGGGTTTCGCCGTTTACCGGACAGTTCGTTTGGAACGCGGGCTCGAATCGTTTCGCCTGGACTTCTTTTCTCGGCGTCCCGGCCGGCTCGCCAACGGTTCCGGCGGGCGCGGTGCCTGCACGCGTCGAAAATCTCGCCGGACTTCCTCCCGCATTCATCGGCGTCGGCGCTCTCGATCTGTTTGTGGATGAAGATGTGGAATACGCCCGCCGCCTGATCAATACCGGAGTTCCGACGGAACTCCATGTAATTCCGGGCGCGTATCACGGCTTCGATCTGCTGGTCCCTGACGCCGCAGTTTCGAAGCGATTTACGGAATTGTGGACAGTTGCTCTTCGGCGAGCGTTTGCCGCCGGCTAGCGCGTGAAGGAACTTATGAAAGAGCGAGCGACGGCGAAAGGACAACTTGAGATGAGGGCAACAATTGGTTATGCACCACACCGACGTATCCCGGGATTCGACAACGGAGTTGGTGTCCGAATTTGGATATTGATGGCCATAAACGAACATCGTCTATCACGCAGGTTGTGGTAAGTGATTTAGAATGCGGATACTTCTGCGGCACGCGTGGTGCTGAAGAAACCCGAGGAGAAGATCTATGACACTTTTCCGCGATCTAAGAGTTGCGTTCCACTCGCTGATGCGCAGCAAAGGGCTGTCGACCATTGTGATCCTCACCCTGGCGCTGGGCATCGGCGCGAACGCGGCGATTTTCACGCTCGTGCGCGGAGTGCTGCTCAAGCCGCTCGTCAACCGCGGCGAGGATCGCCTCATCTACATCCGCCAGAGCGCCCCCGGCTTGGGAGACGACAACATAACGTTTTCCGTGCCCGAAATAAAGGACATCGAAGCCAGCGTCCGCTCCGTCAGCGAGTTCGGCGATTTCTCGCAGATGGACTTTACGATGGTCGGACTCGGCGAGCCTCGCGTCGTTCACGGCGGCGTCGTCAGTGGCAACTACTTTGACGTAATAGGTCTGCGTCCTGTTCTCGGCCGTCTGGTCGGACCTCAAGACGGCGGTGCCGACGCTCCGGGCGTCATCGTGCTCACGTATCGCTTCTGGTCCACCGTTTACAAGAAAGATCCAAATGTGATCGGCAAGACCGTCCGGCTCAGCAGCCTTGGCGATCGTTCCGCCACAGTCATCGGCGTCCTGGAACCCTCCGTGCCCTATCCCGCGGAGACGGAGATCATCGGCAACCTGGTCATCAGCCCGCATCATCTTTCGGCCACCATGGTCACCGGCCGCGTCCATCGCATGACCGAACTTTTCGGTAAGCTCGCTCCCGGCGCCACTCTCGATCAGGCGCGCAACGAGTTGCGCACCGTCTACGCTTCGATGGAGAAAGACCATCCCGATGCGTATCCCGATAAGGGCGGCTATCGCATCGACGCAAAAATGCTTCGCGATGAGATCACTTCCGGCGCGCGCACCGTTCTGCTCGTCCTGCTGGTAGCCTCCGGCCTGGTCTTCATCATCGCCTGCTCCAACGTTGCCAACCTGATTCTCGCGCGGACGGTTCGCCGCGAGGGCGAGTTGGCCGTCCGTGCGGCGCTGGGCGCAAGCACTTGGGCCCTGCGGCGCATGTTGTTAGCCGAAAGCCTGCTGCTCTGTGGCGCGGGCGCAATAATCGGCGTACTGATCGCGCAGCCACTCGTCACCATCCTGGCCCGATACGCCTCGCGCTTCTCCGTTCGCGCGCTGGATTTGACGGTTGATTTCAGCCTGCTCTGGGTAGGAGTGGGGCTGGCAATAGTCGCGGCGGTGATTTTGGCATTTGTGCCGCGGCTGCCGTCGGCGAACGCGTCGAATGGCATGAACCTCGCGAGCGGCGGCGTGCGCATCACCAGCGGCACCAAGCGCCGCCAGCACATCTTCGCCGTCACGCAAATCGCAGCGTCTTTCGTGCTGCTCGCGGGCGCATGCATGTTGATCACCACGTTGCTCGCGTTGCAAAGGACCCAGAGCGGCATCGATACGCGTCGCGTCCTGGCCATTGATGTTCCGGCGCCCTCCAACGGGAGAACGCCGCAGCAAGTTACCGGTTTCTATAGGGAAGCGGTGCGTCAAATCGACGCGCTACCCGGCGTCACCGAGACAGCTGTCGGGATGATCGCTCCTTGGCGTGATGCCGGCGGCGGCTTCGGTATAGGTTTGCAATTCTCTGGTGATGGTCACGTCCATAGTAAAGACGACCCTCGCGCGCTGTGGCGTACTATCTCTCCCGGCTTTTTCAGTGCGCTGGGCGTGCCCATTCTTGCCGGACGCGATTTCAACGCTCTCGATGACCAGAATCACGAGCCGGTTGTGATCGTCAGCGCGACTCTCGCCAGGGAGATGTTTCCCGGCCAGGATCCGATCAATCGCCATGTCTACTGGACGGATCCGGTGCTCGAGTACGTTACCGGCACTCCGGAAGAGAAGGCGCGGGTCACTGCCCCGCACCGCATTATCGGTGTCGTCGCTGATATGGACGACGAACATATCGTTCCGGTGCCCACCTCCACCATTTACGGCTCCTATGCCGACGGCGGAATGTTTGGAGGTCACCTCTTTATCCACACCACCGGAAACCCTTATGCGCTGGTAACGCCGGTGACGAAAATTATCCGGCAGATGGCCGCCGATGAACCCGTGGAGAACGCCGCCACGCTGGAAGACATCCGTGCAAAAGTGCTCGCGCCAGACCGTTTGAACTCTCTGGTCTTTGGCGTGTTCGCCGCGGTCGCGTTGCTGATTGCCGTCGTTGGCGTCGCCGGCGTGCTGGCGTTTTCTGTAAGCGCACGGACGCGTGAGTTCGGCATCCGCTTAGCGCTGGGGGCCCAGCCGGAAAATATCCTCAGAGGTGTTGTCGCGGATGGCGTTGTGATGGCTGCCATTGGCGTTGCGGCGGGCGCGGCGTTCGGGCTTATCGTTGCCCGGGTGGCAGGCAGTTATTTCGGCGACTTAAAAATGCCCGGCGCATTGCCCGTGATCGTTTCCGCGTTTGTGCTGTTAGGCGCGGCGGTACTCGCTTCGATGCTCCCAGCGGCACGCGCCGCTCGCGTTGACGTCATACAAGCGCTTCACTCGGAGTAATTTTCCGGCGCGAGCGAGTTTCCGAGTCATAGGAAACCAGGAGGAATCGATGAAATACATCTGTTTGGGCTATCTCGAGCCCGGCAAGTTCGAAAACATGTCGGAGAGCGAGCGCAACACGATGCTGGACGAGTGTTTCAGCTACAACGACGAACTGCGGAAGAACGGACATTTGGTCAGTGAGGAACCTCTTCAGCCCGCCAACACGGCGGTGACCGTGTCTTGGAACGACGGAAAGGTTGCAGTGACAGACGGTCCGTACGCGGAAACGAAAGAGCAATTGGGTGGAATTCAGGTGCTTGAAGCGTTCGATCTGAATCACGCAATTCAGCTCGTTTCCCAATCCCCGGGAGTGAAATTGAAGTGTGGAACAATCGAGATACGGCCAGCGGCGGATATAAGCGAAATGGTGAGCGAGAGCGAGGGGCGAAGGCGAAAGGCTACCTCGCGATGAGGGCGGCCACGAGGGAAAGAATGATCGGTATCATGGCCAGGGGCCGGTGATCAACATCTCTTTCCTGGTGCCGAAGGCGGCGCATTGGTTCGGGACCACGAAAGTGGGTGGTTCAAACCCACTCGCCCCCACCATTGTTTTTATCGCGGACGGGGAGATTGTGGAGAACTGGTATCTGCCGGACAGTCTTTCTCTTGACGAACAACTGGGCATGAAGCTAACACCCGCGGATGCCAGTAAGTAGGAGGCGGAGCAGACGCGACGAACTTTTCTCCGTACGCCGAGTGCGAAGCTCCGGTCGATTCTGATCGAAGTACTGTTTAAGAGTGCCGGCCTCTGCGGCCGACTCTGAAGCGCCCGCAGGGTTTCCGCGATGCCTGCGATCTACAGCCCGTGGACTTTTCAGGAATTATTGCAAGATTCATCGCAGCGTAACGATTGAAACCTGGACCCGGCTTATATTACCCGCGGTCAAGTTTGCCGACCTGGCTCGCAACGCGCGCCAACACGTTCAAGACTCAAATATGTCAGACGGTCCGGACGTTTTGCCGCAGGGAGAGAACCTTGAGCGTGGATAAGAACAAGGCGGGAAAAAGCCGGCTTCGAGGGAAGAAGCTGTCCAAGATCGGCACCGTTTCAATAATTAAGGGCCCTGGCAACCTATCCAGTTTGAAGCCGCTATTGAGTCAGGGAAAGACAAAGCCTAGAACCCACCTGGATTAAATCGTCGAAGTTCAATCCCTCGTCATTACAAGTCGCCGGCGGAACACTTTTCTTCATTACCGCACGGGGAACTATATTTCTGCATGCAATTCCAGGCGAATTTGTGAGCGGAGTTTTGGGGCGGAACACTGCCATGCGTTCCCTGGCGCTATTACAAGTTCAACGGGATTAAGCTGCCGCAACTCGTGAAGAGCAGGCGTCATTCGGGCTCTTCCAGCATGGACTCGGGACGCACTACCACCACGATGCCGTTTTCCGTGACGGAATAGCGGGCGCGGTCGGCTTCCAGGTCGTAACCGATGACGGTGCCTTCCGGAAGATTCACGTGGCGGTCAATGATCGCGCGGCGAATGCGGGAGTGCCGGCCGACAATCACGTGATTGAAAATAATCGAGTCGTCCACTTCGCTATAACTATTCACGCGCACGTCCAGGCCCAGCACGGATTTTTCAACGCGTCCGCCGGAGACGATCGAGCCGCTGCCGACGATGGAGTCGAGCGCGACGCCCTTGCGTTCAGGATCAGCGAAGACAAACTTCGCCGGCGGATATTGCTGTTGCCAGGTATGCAGAGGCCAGGTCTTGTCGTACAAGTTAAAGATCGGCGAGACGGAAACAAGATCCATGTTGGCTTCGTGATATGCGGCGATAGTGCCCACGTCGCGCCAGTAGGACATGTCCTTTTTATTTTCATCAAGGAAGTTGTAAGCGAAGACGCGATATTTTTCGATGATGCGGGGAATGATGTCCTTGCCAAAATCGTGCGAGGAGTTCGGATTCTCGGCGTCGGCGATCAGCATGGGCAAAAGCAGCTGCGTGTTGAAAAGATAGACGCCCATGGACGCATTTACTTTTCCGGGTTTAATGCGTGATTCCTTGGGATGTTCCGGCTTTTCCTCAAAACCGACGATGCGCCAATCATTGTCAGTTTCCAAAACGCCGAAGCGTTTACTGGCCTCTTGAGGAGTGACCTCGAGAGTAGCCACGGTTACGTCCGCGTCCGCCTCCACGTGTTGCTCCAGCATTTTCTGATAATTCATTTTATAAATATGGTCGCCGGAGAGGATGAAAACGTAACTGGATTGCTCGCTGCCGATGGAATAAATATTCTGGTAAACGGCGTCGGCAGTGCCTTGATACCAATGCTGCGAAACGCGCATCTGCGGCGGAAGCACTTCGATGAAATCGCCCAGGCCCATCAACACGGACCAGCCCCGACGAACGTGGCGATTGAGGCTGAGCGCTTTGTACTGGGTGAGAACGAAGACACGGCGCAAGTCGCTGTTCAAGCAATTGGAGAGCGTAACGTCAATGATGCGGTACACGCCGCCGAACGGGACGGCGGGTTTCGCGCGGTCACGCGTCAAAGGCCACAGGCGTTCACCCTGGCCGCCGGCCAGCAGCACGCCGAGTGCGTCGCGCATCAAAGGGGCCATCGAAAGTCTCTCCAAAATGTTGGGGCTGGATCATTCTAGCAGCACAAAAGCAGGCAAGCATACGGCTCCGAATTCTTTGCGCGCCTCGCCACAGGCCAGTGTACGCTGGGACAAAGTCAGGACCATAGTAACCAGCAAGGTATCTACGTCGTGATAACGACCGGTAGGCAATATATGTCTTGACTTCGGTGGTAGCCTCCGTTAGAAGAACTTCACAATTGCCGGGGAGGCTCTGAACCGGTAAACTGGTTTGATTCCATCAGACTAACTTAACAGCCTATAGGGAACGGGGGTGAATACGCGTGGCAGAAGTCGTAATTCAAGAGGGAGAATCTTTGGAAAATGCTCTCCGGCGCTTCAAGAGGAAGGTGCAGTCGGAAGACATCATTAAAGAGATCAAGAAGCACAGCTACTACATGAAGCCCGGTGAAAAGCGTCGCGCAAAGGAAGCCCTCTCGCGTAAACGTCTCCGGAAGAAGCAACGGCGTGAGCAGGATTAGGCCAAGTTACCAGGGTCCATCCCGGCAGTTTCGTGCCAGCCAGCAGTCGGGGCGCTGCATTTGTCTTGAGCGAACCCCTACGATTGTCTGGCAGGAGCTGCCCCGCTGCCTCTCCGTCCCAGCCGGGAGTGGCACATGGAATACAGTGACAAGATTTTGAAGTGCGCGGATTGCTCGGCGGAGTTTGTATTCACAGCCGGCGAGCAGATGTTTTTTGCAGATAAGGGTTTTAAGAACGAGCCCAAGCGGTGCAAGGCGTGTAAAGGCAACCGTGGGCAGAGCATGAGTGCAGGTTCCGCCTCCGGGAGTATGCAACGGGTCGAGACCAAAACTGTTTGCTCGCAATGCGGTAAGGAAACTACCGTTCCTTTTAAACCTACACAGGGGCGTCCGGTGTTCTGCCGCGAATGCTTTCAGCAGCGGCGGAGCGCAGGGCCTCCTGGTATGACAGCGAATTAGAGCCTTCCAGGCCACGTACGGGCCTTAAACAGCGCGATGGAACCGACGGTTCGGCGTTCGTCCGGAATTGCGGATGGACCGTTGGCTCCCAACAAAGCGGCATCTTATTGTCCATGGGCTTTTCGGGCGCGGTTTTGGATGCGCCAGAAAGGCCCATTTCTTTCGGCTACCAAGCCGCCGGAACTTCAGGCCGCCTTGTAGGCATTGGCGGGAGCAATTTCGCGCAAGGTAGCGAGGAACGTTTCCGTCTCCTGCTGTGTGCCGATTGTGACTCGAAGGTAGTTGCTCATCGACGGGAAGCGGCGGCCGACAAGGATATTACGCGCCGCAAATTGATCGACGATGGGCCGCACGTCCGTCTGCATGTCGATCATGACGAAATTTGCCTGCGAGGGAATGAAAAACCGTCCGTCTTTTGAGAGTTCGCTGCAGAGCCAGGCACGGGTGCTATTCAGTTTTTCGCGGCAAGATCCGATGTTAGCGGCATCGCTGAGGCTCGCCAATCCAGCCGCGAGCACCGCGGCGTTGGCATTGTCCTGCAAAGACTGCTCGCGAATCTGTGCGATGATTTCCTTGGCGCCGACCGCATAGCCCAAGCGCATTCCCGCCAGGCCGTAAATTTTGGAGAATGTGCGCGCGATGACTACGTTGGGATTCGTGCCAATCCATTCCAGGGCGCTGCTGTAGCGTGGATCGTCGGCAAAGTCGAAATAAGCCTCGTCCACGAGAATCAGTGTGGAGGCAGGCACGGCACGAATGAAAGATGTCAACTCATCGCGCCAGACGATTGTTCCGGTGGGATTATTCGGATTGCACACATAGACCACGCCGGTTTTTGAAGTGCAGGCCGCCGCCATCTTCGGAAGATCGTGGCGATGATCGGAGTTGAGAGGGATGGTAACGGGCTCGGCGCGCGTGATGCGAGCATATTCCAGGACGGCCTCGAAAGTCGGTTGGGCCGCGACAATGTTTTTGCCCGGTCCCAGAAAAGCCATATCCACACACCGCAGTATTTCAGTAGAACCGCAACCTAAGGCGATATTTTCGCGAGAGACGTTGTACTTTTTTGCCAGCGCGTCGGTTAATTCGCGTTCGAAAGAATCAGGGTAACGCGACGCTACTTGTCCGCACGAACTGAGAGCCTCCAGGGCTTTGGGCGAAGGACCGTAAGGGTTCTCGTTGAAGTTGAGATGGATGCTATTCGGCGGAGCCGGTTTGGCGCGCCGATCATCCAATTCAAGTGGAAGGCGGGGTGCGGCGAAGGCGACGGCCAACGAGCCTAGCGTACGAGAGAAATCACGCCGCGAAAAAAGGGAAGAAGGCACGAGTCACGCTCCTGAGGGTTCGCCCGCATGATACGCTTCGCTACGCGCACGAAACAAGGGAATGCTTTATTTTTTGCAGCCCGATTGTGTATAGATGGATGGGAGGTCGGCTGCAGTTTTGCCGCGCGTTATCAATAATTCTTAAAGGGGAATTTTATGGAAAAAGAACTACGAGAGAATTTACGAAAGGTAGTGAGTTGGGGCGAAGCGCACACGGAGTGGAAAAAGGCCCTTGATGGGGTTTCGAAGTCCAAGCGCGGTGTGAGACCTCCGGGTTCGCCTCATTCAGCGTGGGAACTGCTCGACCATATGCGGATAGCGCAGTCCGACATTCTAGACTTTTGCACAAATCCGAAGCATTCTTCGCCTAAATGGCCGGAGGGTTATTGGCCAAAAAGTCCGGCACCTCCGAGCGACGACGCCTGGGACAAGGCCGTGGAGCAATTTGAAAAGGACAACAAAGCGCTGGGAGATCTGGTGATGGATCCGAAGCAGGATCTTTTTGCGCCGCTTCCGCACGGAACGGGACAAACAATATTGCGCGAAGTGTTGCTGCTGGTCGATCACAATTCCTACCACCTGGGACAATTCGTGCTAGTGCGCCGCCTTCTGGGAGATTGGCCGGCGGAATAGACGCGAGGTTTCTGGGCCGGCCCATCAACCGTTATAATATAAGGACCAATTTGCGAGGAAATTCATGAGCCGGCAACACGCCGCGGTGGAATCCGCAGCATTGAAAGAAAACCAAGAGCGCGTGTGGGATGCCTTTCGCCGCTGGGGCTATTTGCAGGCAGACCTCGACCCGCTGGGCGATCTGCAACCGGTAGCGATGCCGGAGCTCGACGTTAGCGGGCCGGAGGCGGAAGCCGCGCGGCGCTTTTACTGCGGAACCATCGGCCTGGAATTCATGCATATTCCCGACCGCGAGAGAAGACAGTGGATTCAGGAGCGTATGGAGCAGGACGCGCCCGAGGTCGATCGCGAACGAATCCTGGAGTGGCTGGTCCGCGCCGAGATTTTTGAACAAGTCTTGCAGACGCGCTATCTGGGAACGAAGCGTTATTCGCTGGAAGGCGAAGCGGCGTTGCTGCCGTTGCTGGATGCGATCTTAAGCGCGGCGGCGGAAGAAGGCGCGCAACAAGCGGTGCTGGCCATGAGCCACCGCGGGCGCTTGAACGTGATGGTGCATATCGTTGGCCGCGACGCTGCGGAAGTTTTTGCGCGGTTTGAAGACGTGGACCCGCGCAGCGTGCTGGGCGGCGGCGATGTGAAGTATCACATGGGCGCGACGGGTGATTTTTCTGCCGCGGACGGCCGAAAAGTCGGAATCCACTTGGTCTCTAATCCAAGCCACTTGGAAGCCGTGGATCCGGTAGCCATAGGACGCGCGCGCGCAAAGCAAACGCGATCGGGAGAATCCGGCAGGAAAGAAATTGTTCCGGTGATTATGCACGGCGACGCGGCGTTTGCCGGCCAGGGAATCACCGCGGAAACGCTGAATATGGCCGGAGTGGACGGGTTCACGGTCGGCGGCTCTGTAAATATTATCGTGAACAACCTACTGGGCTTTACCACGATTCCGCGCGATTTGCACTCTTCACGGTTTTCTTCGGACCTGGCAAAACGTTTGCCGATTCCCATATTTCATGTGAATGCTGAAGATCCGGACGCTGTAGCGCGCGTGGGGCGCGTGGCCATGGAGTATCGTTATGCTTTTAATTCTCCCGTGGTGATCGATTTGATCGGCTACCGGCGGCATGGCCACAGCGAAGTGGACGACCCCACGATCACGCAGCCTTTGCGCTACCGAAAGATTCAGGCGCACCAGCAGCTCTGGCAGATTTATTCCGAAAAAATCGGCGTGGATGCGGAGCCGATCGTGGAGCGTGTGCGGCAAGAACTGGATGCCGCGCAAAAAAATGCTCTGGAGCTGGAGAAGAATCCCCCCATGCGCAAGCTTCCGGAATATTGGAACGCGTATCGCGGCGGGCGCTATAACGCTGCAATGGAAGTTGACACGGGCGTGCCGGAAAGCGAACTGACTGCAATTGGCGAAGCGGTCGCGAGTTATCCGAAAGGATTTCACATCCATCCGAAGGTGAAAAAACTTCTGGAGCAGCGGCTGGAGATGGCGCGCGGCAAACGGGTGATTGATTACGGAATGGCTGAGGCTCTGGGTTTTGGTTCTCTGGTGAAACAAGGAACTCCCGTGCGTTTGACGGGACAAGACACCCGGCGCGGAACATTTAATCAGAGGCACGCGGCGTTGATGGATATTGAAACGGAAAAGGAATACGTGCCGCTCGAACATGTGTCGCCAAAACAAGCCTGGTTCGAGGTGTACAATTCGCCGCTTTCCGAGGCTTCTGTTCTGGGATTCGAATACGGTTTCAGCCGAGATTTTCCGGAGGCGCTGGTGTTGTGGGAAGCGCAGTTTGGCGATTTTGCGAATGGCGCGCAGATCATCATCGATCAATTCGTGGCCGCGGGCGAAGACAAGTGGAATTTGCTATCGGGGGTTGTGCTGCTGCTGCCGCACGGTTACGAAGGGCAGGGCCCGGAACATTCCAGCGCGCGCTTGGAACGCTTTTTGCAGCTTGCCGCGCGCGACAACATCCAGATATGCCAGCCTTCCACAGCCGCGCAATATTTTCATCTATTGCGGCGGCAGGCGCTGCGGCCGTGGCGGAAGCCGCTCGTAGTATTCACGCCGAAAAGCATGTTGCGTAATCCAGTAGCGTGTTCGTCGCTGGCAGACTTGGCAGCGCCTCGATTCCAACGTGTAATCCGGGATAGCGGCGACGGTTCTGCAACGCGCGTTTTACTTTGCAGCGGCAAAATCAGGCACGAGCTTGAAGCGGAACGTGAAAAACGCAAAGATACTTCGACGGCCATCGTAACCCTGGAACAACTTTATCCTTTTCCAGAAGCGGACCTGGCGGCGGAAATGGACCGCCATGCGAATGCGCGGGAGTTCGTCTGGGTGCAAGAAGAGCCGGCCAACATGGGAGCTTTAGCATTTTTAATGCCGCGGCTTGAACGGTTGGCGCGAGGGCGATCGGTGCTGTCAGTAAAGCGTTCGGCGAGCGCGAGCCCGGCTACGGGGTCGCACAAGGCGCATGAGATGGAGCAGCACACCCTGCTCTCCCTCGCATTCGGCGTGCCCTCCGGAAAATAATCTTCTACGATTCATTTTTTCGAAAGAATCACGCTCTGCGGACCGGCAGCCCGGCGAAGTTCGTTGGAAGAAAATCCTGCCGCGCGAAACATGCGTTCGTATTCGGAAAATGGGTAGGCGTCGCCGGCTCGCGTGGAACCCAGCATCACCATGCTGAAAGCAGCCTGGGTCGGCGGAGAGACACGATCTTCGTTGGGTACGAATTCCACGATTGCAACCATGCCGGAGGGCTTAAGCGCCGCCTGAATCTTGCGCATCAATTTTTCTATCGTGGAGGGATCGAAATGGTGCAAGAACCCGGTGACCAGGCACAAATCATAGTCCTTGCCGAAATCCACTTCGAAAGCATTGCCGGGCAAAGTGTGGTAACGCGCCGCAACTCCCGCCGCTTGCGCGTTTTCTTTGGCGACGTCCAAGACGCGAGGCCAATCTACGGCGAAAACCTCGGCGTTAGGATTATGTTTTGCGATGGTGACGCCGTACATTCCATGCCCCGCCGCGATGTCGAGCACTTTCCACTTCTTGCCCGCGCTGGCGTTTAGCATTTCCGCGAGTGCCTCGGCGGCAAGGGTCTGTAACGGCGCCATCGAGCGCGCGAACTCAACCCACTTCGGGCTATCTGGATCTGTGGTGGTGGCGTCACCTTGCAGCGAGCCGCCATTGCGGACGATGGCCGTCAAATCTTTGAAAGCATCCATCAATTCCGGCAGGGTTAGAAAATTAACGGCCGAACCGAGATACGCTGGCGATTTTTTGTTTAGAAAGATTGCCGCGTCCGGTGTTAGTTCGTAACTATGATCATTTTTTCCCAGGAATCCGTGGATCACCAGGAAATCGCATAAGGTCCGAATGCCGCGCTCGGAGGCTTGGCATTTTTGTGCCAGTGCTGCCGCGCTGTTCATGCCCTGGCCGATCGCGGTGAACACTTCCAGTTCAATCGCGGTTTTCAGAGCAGCAGTTTGCTGGTAGGCATTCAGCGTGCCGAAAATCCGTTCCGGAGTAGGCATGGAATCATCGGCGGTTGCAGACATTCAACTCTCCTCGATAGCGACTGGTTGTTGCATTCAATTAATGAGCAGCGGAATTTTCAGCGAAGCACCAGTGAACAAATTCTGACTTATAACGGTCGATCACCGTAGCGGGCACGTCCGATTCCTGAAGGCGCTTAAATGTAAACTGAATTTCGCCGGAAGATTTCGCTTCAGCGAGCAAAAAACCGTACACGTTGGTTTCCGCAGCGCGCGCGTCGGACGATTCTCCGGGCAGAGCGTAACGTACCGCACCGGCTGTACCGATGATCCAACCGGGCAGCACACCGCCGTTAGCGCGCCAGTAGTCCGTGTTGAAAATGCCGTCCATAAAATAATGGGAATGGCTGGCTAGAACGTACATATGTTTGTGCGCTTCGTTCTGCGCCTTCAATAGATCCAGGTAAACCCGTCGGCCGCTTTCGACACCGCTGGCGGACTGATCCATGCTGTGATTTGCCGAAATGCTTTCGGGCAGCGCTTCATGCATTCCCACCACCACGGTGTGAACCTGTGAATTCGATTCGGCCGCTTGCAACGTTCTTTCAAACCACTTTACTTGCGCGGAATCAAATTGATCCGGTGTGGAGTTATCGAGGTTGATGAAATCCACTCCGTTTTGTATCCAGTGATAATAGGTGGTCAGCTTGTGCGCGGACGGATCATCGCTCAACCGCTGTGCGCGAAGCGCGGGCGAGTCCAGCCAGTCGCCAAACTGTATGATGTATTGGTCCCGGTTTTTGGGCGGGATTGTTTCGTGGTTGCCGATTCCCAGGAAAACCGGAAGCGCGCCGAAGGGCGTGAGCTGATTACGAATGAAATCGTCCCAGGCTGATTGCTCGTAGTCGGCAATGTCCATGGGCTTGGCAACATGCTCCGGCTGATGCTGCATGTCTTCGTCAAATTCGTAAATCGCCCGGAAATCGCCGAGATGCCAATAAAACTCTGCTCCGGATTGCAAGACTGCGGCTGCAATCGCCGGCATCACGACATCCCCGCAATTGCGCGAATCGCCGGAAACCGCGAAGTACCACGTGCGGCTTGCAGAATTTGACGACTGTGCGGGGCTCTGAGATAGCGTACGCGAACCCGTGGCCAGAAAAAATGCAAGCGCCAGCAAAGCTACAACCGGCGCTTTAGACCGTTCCATTCAGCCTCCTCGGCAAACTTTCGCACAGCGAGGAACATTGTCTCGCGAGCACACAGCGGAGGCAATTGCAGAATCGCGAATTCGTTTTGAAAAATAGGACTATGTCGCTTACATTTCTTTTGCCAAAGACCTGCGATTCAGAAGCGTTGACGCACGCGCACGTTACCGCGCAAAAGGCGAATCACATGAAAATACAGCCCTTCGAACTCGAGCGCTGGCAGTCCATATGGGAAAACAAAGTTGAATTGAATATTTCCGAGAGTGGCGTGCACCCGCTTTCTACTTCGGAACTTGTTCCGGATGCCGCGGCGCTGCAGAAAATTCTGGATGTGCCGCAATACTACCCGCAGACCAACGGCAGCGAAGAATTGCGCTCGCGCATTGCGGAATTATATCCCGGTGCGAAAGCCGAGAACGTGCTGGTGACCTGCGGCGGCTCTGAAGCGAATTTCGTTGCGACTTGGGCCCTGCTGGAGGTCGGAGACGAGATCGTCTTCATGATGCCGAATTATATGCAGATTGCGGGTCTTGCTGGCGCGTTTGGCGCGACCGTAAAACCGCTGTGGCTGCGCGAAGAGCTTCAATGGGGCATTGATATCGATGAGCTGCCGCGGCTGATCGGGCCAAAAACGCGGCTGGTGGCCATTTGCAATCCGAATAACCCTACCGGGTCGGTCTTGAAAAAAGAAGAACGCGAAGCAATCATTGCGGCAGCTGAAAAAGTGGGAGCCTGGATCCTCGCAGACGAAGTTTATCGCGGCGCGGAATTCGACGGTTCGATGACCACAAGCTTTTGGGGCGGCTATGAGCGCATTCTATGCACTGCGGGGCTTTCGAAAGCATTCAGCTTACCGGGGCTTCGCACGGGATGGGTGGTCGGCGCCCCGAAAATGGTGGAGAAGCTGTGGGGCTATCACGATTACACCAGCATTGGCCCGAGCATGCTCACCGATCGCCTGGCGTCGGTCGCACTGGAACCGAAACGGCGTGCGTGGATTCTGAATCGAACGCGCGAAACTTTATTGCGCAACTATCCCCCTTTGCGCGCATGGCTCGACGGCCATGCCGATTCGTTTACGCACGTTCCGCCCCAGGCCGGCGCTATTGCCTGGGCCGGGCTGCGACGCGGCCAAAACTCCCTGCAGATGGCGGAACAACTGCGCGAAAAGAAGAGCGTTCTTCTAGTCGCCGGAGAACAATTAGGCATGGAATCTTTTGTGCGCTTCGGATTTGGCGGCGACGCGGAACATTTGAAAAAAGCGCTCGCGCGAATTGACGAGTGGTTGCAGGAAAATCGCGTTGCCGTTCATGCGCGATGAGCGCGAGGCCCCGCAGGGAAGATTCGATCGCTTATCAACCGCCGCTCGCATCCGACATTGTGCCGAGCTTCGCCGCACGTGCCAGAATTGTGGGGATGTCCTGGCGCTTAACGTAGCGAAGATGAAATTCCCCAGACCGGGCGACACCATCCGGTTTATCGATGAATTTTGTTTCCGAAATCGGGACGAACTTGTCGAGCATACGGTTCACCCCCACGTTGCTCGTCCGCGTTTGATGGATCAATTGCGAGATGGGCGTCAGATCGAAATACGCCTTAATTCGGCAGGAATAGAGCGCGGTGGAGAGTCCCCTCGCACGCAAATTCGGCACGGTGATATGCCAATGGGAATAGTTCACTTCCTCGGAATAACGATTGAGTAAGGTATAGCCAACCAGGCGCTCATCCAAAGTTATCGCCAGTGAAATTGAGGGTTGATTTGGATCGGCGGTTGGAATCGCGCTGGAAAATCTCCGATGAATGTCATCTGAGGAACCCAGCCTTTCCCGGTCGACACCCATGGAATTGAGATATTCGTCCGGGCTCAAGAGCCAGTAATCCGCGATCGCAGGAAGGTCCGCGAAGGTAAGGTACCTTAGACCAGCAAATCCATTAGCCGTTTTCACGGAGGCGAGAATTGACATTTCTGGTCAGCACCAGGTCCACAGTGTCAAAAGACGCCTCAAGTAGACGTGATTATGTCACGTTGCGGTACGGCCAATTTGGCGTTCAACATATTTGTGAGCCGTAAGTTGCACTTGTTAGCGAAGGCGATCGTTGCGTGCATTGACTTGCCCTCGCTAGCCACAATAAGATGAAACGCAGTACCATTCCTAACTTGCCCGCCATGAAAGCACCTTTACCCGAGAACGAAGTTGCCCGGCTGCAAGCTCTTCAGCGGTACGCCATTCTAGATACGTTTCCGGAACAGGAATTTGACGACCTTTCTCGCCTGGCGGCGATGATTTGCGGCACACCTATCGCACTCGTAAGTCTGGTGGATGCCGATCGGCAGTGGTTCAAGGCAAAACTTGGAATTGAGGACACAGAAACGTCTCGGGATGTGGCGTTTTGCGGCCACGCAATTCTGCAAAAAGAGGTGATGGTGGTACCGGACGCGCTAGCGGACGCGCGATTTCGCGGTAACCCTCTGGTTACCGAGCGTCCCAAAGTTCGTTTTTATGCCGGTGCTCCGCTGATTACCCAGGATGGCCATGCGCTAGGGACATTGTGCGTCATGGATCACGTGCCGCGCGAATTAACGTCCGAACAGAAACAATCGCTGAAGTCGCTGAGCCGGTTGGTATTGGCGCAGATCGAATTACGACGAAGCGTATCCGATCAGTCGCTGGCGATTCGCGAACGTCGCCGCGCCGAAGAGGAACTCGATCAGCTTTTTACGCTGTCGCTCGACATGCTTTGCATTGCCGGCTTCGACGGATATTTCAAACGGATTAATCCCGCCTGGGAAGGGACGCTCGGAATTCCGAAAGAGGAACTGCTGTCTCGTCCCTACGTCGACTTCGTTCATCCCGACGACCGCGAAGCCACCATAAACGAAGCCAGGAAAATGGATCAAGGGGAACTGACGATTTCGTTCGAAAATCGTTATCGCTCGGCCGATGGGACTTATATTTGGTTACTGTGGAATGCCACCCCGAACAAAAGTCTGAAACTGATTTTTGCGGTGGCGCGCGACATCACGCAGCGCAAACAAACCGAGCGCCGTCTCGCTACAGGTTATGCGGTGACAAACCTGCTTGCAGATGCCGAATCTCTGGAACTGGCTGCGCCGCAAATGTTGAAAGCCATTTGCGAAGGCTTGGGATGGGAGTTGGGCGCTATTTGGAGTGTGGACGATAACGGCGACGCGCTTCACTGTCTCGACATTTGGCACTTGCCGCATCTGGAATTTTCCCAGTTCGTGGGCGCCACGCGACAAATGACATTTAAGCGAGGCCTGGGTTTGCCTGGCAGAGTTTGGGAGTCCGGGCAATCGGCCTGGATACCTGACGTGCCGAGCGACTCGAATTTTCCGCGAGCGCCTTTAGCTAGAGCCGAAAATTTGCATGCGGCTTTCTGTTTTCCGATTCGGACTGGGGACCGCGTGCTCGGCGTCGTGGAATTTTTCAGCCGCGAAATCCGCAAGCTGGAGGGCGAGCTGGTGGAAATGTTCGATTCGATCGGCAGCCAGATCGGACAGTTCATCGAGCGCCGCCGGGCGGAAATGGATTTAAAACTTTACGCCGATTATCTGGAAGCGGCGAGACACGTCCAGGAAAAAGATGCGAAGCGGCTGGCCAAACTGGTGAAAGAGCTCGAAGTAGCCAAAAAAAAAGCCGAAGAAGCCACCCGCGCCAAGAGCGAGTTTCTTGCGAACATGAGCCACGAAATACGCACCCCCATGAACGCTATCGTGGGTATGACCGAACTTGCGCTGGAAACAAGATTGACCCCGGAGCAACGCGAGTACCTCACCACGGTGAAGACTTCCGCCGCGTCTTTGCTGGACTTGATCAACGACATTCTGGATTTCTCCAAGGTGGAGGCGCGCAAGGAAGAACTGGACCAAGTTGAATTCAAATTGCGCGATACTCTCGCGGACACGATGAAAGTTCTGGCTCTTCGCGCGCAGGAAAAGGGGCTGGAATTGATTTCTCATTTCCCGGCGGACGTTCCCGACGATCTTGTGGGTGACCCGAGCCGGCTAGGCCGCATCGTCGTAAATCTGGCAGGCAACGCGATTAAGTTTACTGAACGTGGCGAGGTGGTTTTGCGCGCCGGAGTAGAAAAGATCGAAGGCGAGAGAGCGCTGTTGCACTTCTCCGTCACCGATACGGGCATCGGCATCCCAGCAGACAAACAGCAAAGAATCTTCGAGGCTTTCGCACAGGCTGACACTTCCACCACCCGAAAATATGGCGGCACAGGCCTGGGGCTTGCGATCTGCGCGCAATTGGCGGAATTGATGGGTGGACGCGTGTGGGTGGAAAGCGAGGTAGGACGCGGAAGCACTTTTCACTTTACCGCGCAATTTAAATTGCAGGGCGCGTCGGAGCAAAAGCCGGCGCCGATTCCGTCCGTCAAACTGCAGGATCTCCCTGTTCTAGTGGTGGACGACAATGCCACGAACCGCCGAATATTGGAGGAAATGATTTCAAATTGGCGAATGAAGCCGGTGGCGGCCGCGAATGGCTCAGCGGCGTTGAAAGCGATGAAGCGGGCGCAAGCGGAAGGTAATCCGTTTCAAGTAGTTTTGTTGGACGGTCATATGCCGGAGATGGACGGATTTGAAGTGGCCAAAAAAGTGAAAAGGGATCCAGGGCTGAAGAATGCCACGGTGATCCTGCTCACTTCTGCCGGCCGTCGCGAGGATATGACACGGGCGAAAGCATTGGGAGCCGCTGCTGCGTTGACAAAGCCGGTAAAGCAATCCGAGCTGTGGGACGCAATCGTAACTGCTCTGCACCTGCCTGCGCACGCGAAGCAAAGAATAGCGGCCTCATTGGGCAAGCCGCGAGGCGCTCAGCGTCCCTTGCGAATTCTTATAGCGGAGGACAATCCGGTAAATCAGCAACTGGCCTTGCATCTTCTGGAGCGCCGTGGGCATTCTGCGATTGTTGCGGAGAACGGGCGGGAAGCGGTTTCTGCCACGGACAAGCACAGATTTGACCTGGTGCTCATGGACGTACAAATGCCGGAAATGGGCGGCCTGGAAGCTACGCGCGCAATCCGAGAAAAAGAGAAAGCGACGGGCCGGCATGTACCGATCATCGCGATGACAGCGCACGCCATGCACGGAGATCGCGAACGCTGCCTCGATGCGGGCATGGACGGATATCTTTCCAAGCCGCTTGACCCCAAAATATTCGAGCAAACGGTAGAAAGCATGGCTTCGCTGCGATCCGCCGTGGAGCCAGAGACACCTGCTGCAATCAACAAAGATGCCGTGGATGAAGAGGCGCTTTTGGCGCGATTCAGCGGTGATCGTAAACTGGTGCAGACGCTGGCGAAAAGTTTTAACGGGGATTGCGCTCGTATGATTTCACGAATTCGAAACGCGGCGACGGCGCGGAATGCCGCGGCTTTGGCGGATGCCGCCCACGCGTTGAAGGGCGCGGTAGGAAATTTTGGCGCTTCCACCGTCTTCGAGATGGCGCGGGAGATTGAAAAACTGGCTCGTCAGGGTAAACTCGACGGCACGCGGGAATTGTCCCAGGGCTTGGAAGAGCATATGGCGGAGTTCCTGCCGGCACTCTTGGCGGTTGCGCAAGAGAAGAAGAAATTAAAAAGGAAAGGCCGTCCAAGGCGTTCCCCGCGGAGGAAAAAATGACCCGCATTCTCGTTGCAGACGACGACCGAACTACGCGTTTGTTGCTTTCCGAAACACTTCGCGCCCAACAATTCTCGACCGTATGCGTGGCGGACGGCGCCGCAGCGCTTAAGAAAATCAACGACGGCAAGTTCGATTTAGTGCTGCTGGACATATGGATGCCGAAGATGAATGGCTTGGAAGTGTTGAAAAAAATCCGCAACACGAAGAATCGTCCGAAAGTGATTGTAATGACTTCGGATGACGCTCCTGAAACGCTGCTCAGCGCGATCCGGGAAGAAGCTTACCAATATGTTTCGAAGCCGGTTGAGCCCCGAGCTCTTATTTCGTTGGTGCGGGAAACGCTGGAGAAAACCGCGGACGTGGCGCCGATCGAAGTTGTTTCGGCCACGCCTACATGGGTGGAGTTACTGGTCTCCTGCTCGCTTGCCGAGGCCGAGCGCATCGAAAATTTTATGGCCCATCTTAAAACTGGATTGTCGGAAGAGGTACAGCGAGCCGTGGGGCAGGCCTTTCATGAGTTGCTACTGAATGCAGTGGAGTGGGGAGGCAAACTCGACGCCAGCCGCAAGGTTCGGATTTCCTATCTGCGTGCAAAGCGTATGTTGATGTATCGCATCGCCGACCCCGGTCCAGGATTCAAGTTCACGGAGCTGGAACATGCCGCCATTTCGCATGCCCCCGACAGCCCCACGCAACACGATGAGTTTCGCCAGAAAAAGGGATTGCGCCCCGGCGGCTTCGGCCTGCTGATGACCAAAGCCAGCGTGGATGAGCTGCTCTACAATGAAGCGCAGAACGAAGTGGTTTTCGTGAAGTACCTCGATGAATAATTTCATCCTTCATTAAACTGGATTGCACCCTACGAATTCTCGCGGCCTGTGGTAAATTCGTTTTGCAATCATGAAATATCTTTTTCTTACTTTGGCATTCTTAGCAACGGCCGCAGCCGTGCTGTTTTACGTTTCCAGGTTACCTGCAAGACAAGAGGTGGTGCAGAACCAGCCGAAAGAGTGGAACGCAGGGGCCATCCGAAGCAGCTTTTCTGGAATTCAAGTACGGGAAGTTGATCCGGCACACGCGGAAGTAGTTTTTTCCTACGATCTCGAGAATACGACAGGTTCGGACTACCGTCTCGCCAGTGGACCGAACGTAGCTCTGGTGGCCCAGTTCAAGTCGGATGGCAGCTTGCGAGCGCCGGATGGAATGCGAATCGATGATTCAGTTTTTCTTCCTGCAAGAAGTCACGGGCATTTTGCTTTGAAAGCCAGCCGTCCGTTTAACTGGCCGTCGCAGATGGTGTTGGGGCAAGTCGGGCCGATTACGCAGGAAAAATTCAGGTCCTTCGTCAACAATGAAGTGTCAAACGTGCAGGAATTCATCTTGTTCGATCAAGCCGCGCGATACAAAATCGAATTTCCGGCCGATTGGCAGGGATCTACTTCGGCTTCGTCGGCGGCTGCGCTGAATTAAGAACGGTGTATAATCGCCTCCCAAAGAGAGGTTAGCTGCGAACCCCTCCCCGCAGCGAAATCCAACCAGATGCCAGAATCGTCTGAACTTGTACCGAACTTTTCAAGCGATGCCAACCGGCGCATTCACGCGCGCCATCGAATCAGATCGCTTGCCTATGTAGAGCTGGGTGAAAACAACGGCGGGATCGTTCTAAATATCGGAGAAGGCGGGTTTGCGGTTCGAGCAGCCGAAGCCATCACCGAAGATTCCCTTCCCCAGGTGAGATTCCAAACTCACACCTCCGCAAACCAGTTGATCGCGAGCGGCGAAATTGTCTGGACGGGTAATTCCCGGAAGGAAGCCGGTGTCCGGTTTGTGGATTTGCCGGCCGAAGCGCTCGGGGAAATCAAGACCTGGATCTCCGAAGAGGAGTCGCCTGTAAATTTCAAAAAACCGATGATGGCTGTTGCGCGCCAGACGGCCAGGACAAATACGTCCCTCAGCGACCGGGCAGAGGAAACCACGGAAGCTGGAGAAGGTACTGAGATCAGCGAACCGCGCGTAGCTGGGAACCATCTGTCCAAGTCGTCGATACTTCGACAAACAAAAAACGAGTCTTGGATTTCCCGGCAGCCGGCCGTATCTGGAAAGCCGCCAATTACTTGGATGGATTTTCGAATCCAGATCGGCGCCGGCTGGGCGCTGGTTGCGTTCGTAATATTGTTGGTAGCTATTTCGTTTGCTGCCGGAATGGCGATAAGGCGAGGCGACCTGATTGGATTTTCGGGTGGCCTGCGGGATCAAGCGTCTCAGAATAACGTCGAAATACAGAGCGCAACCCCGAATGCCGCGCCTCCCGGAGCAGCCTCGAAAGTCTCGAATATCGATATTGTTGATTCGAGCAACCGGCGATGGACGATTCCAGCGAAGTCTCCCGTAGTCCACGCCAACCAGGATGCGGAAGGATCGTCGCCTGCGCAAAACATCGGAACAGAGCCCTTGAGCGCACCGCACGGGGCTCCGCCAAATGTGACTGGCAGCACATTCGCGCCCGCGAAAAAATCTCCGGTTCTATTAAGCTTGCCGGAAACTTCCCTGGGCGCCTCGGATTCTGTGGCGATAAGTTCTCAACGTTCCCTCAGCGTTCCCACGGACTCGTCGCCGGGAAAGAACCTTCACGTTGGACAACTGGTGAATCTTGTGGAACCCGTGTATCCGCCCGATGCGCAAAAGAATCATGTGGAGGGCACGGTAAAACTTCGCGCAACAATTGGAACGGATGGCGCGATTAAAGATCTTCAAACGCTAAGCGGGCCGCCGTCGCTGCTTCCCGCAGCGCTTAGCGCTGTGCGTGAGTGGCGCTACGATCCCACGCTGCTGAACGGACAGCCCATCGAGACACAGGAAAACATCAGCCTGGTGTTCCGTCTTCCGAAATAGAAACGCGGTGAAGCCCCAGCTCATTCTTTCACCCTGCTCACGATTAGAATCCCTTCAGATACGAATTGTGATGGCATCCGCTACGAATCCGAGAAATACATACGCTCATTGACGATCTGCATGTGTCGCGTATACGATGGCTTCGGTTTCTAAGGAGGCAATAATGGCGAAAAATCAGCTCAAGCAGGCTGCAAAGAAGATCGGCGCAGCGATGGGCAAAGCGGACCGCACGGCTCATAAAGTGGCTAAGGCGGGATTAGTGGCGAAAGAAGAACTCGTGCAATTGTCGAAGCAAGTGGAGTCCCTCAAACGCCAGTTGCAGAAGACCACTAAACGTTTGCGGAGCGCCCTCAGCTAGTTCCAGCAAATACGAAACTAAAAACCGACGCGAACTAAATCAGTGGGCCGAGGCTGGACTTTGCGAGGTGTCCGCCACCACCTCTAGCGTGCTCTCGGTAGCGAGATACGCGTCCACCTTTACCGAACCCGCGGGCCCCTTATATAGAAATCGAGCCGAACCCACGAACTGCCCCGGAATGGCCACGTCCTTACCCGTTCCAATCGTTTTGAAGATGCTTTGCCCCGCCGGCACGGTAAATTCGATCGATACCGGCTTAAATTTCGATCCCGAGACCGGATTCACGATTAGCACGCCCGGAACGTCGCGATCGGATGTGTTGGTGAAGCTGTAGGATTCTTTCGGGCGCTGAAATTTCTGATCCATATCGACGGAGAAGATTTTGAAGTCGCTGAATTCGTGGCGGCGAAAGTACTGATGCCCGTGGCGTTCCCAGTAAAGCTCCGCGGTTTTCGGCAGCCAAAGCTGGAGATCGTGGGAATGGAATTGAACCTGGCCGTATTCGATGGAAAGGCGTTCGCGCGTCAATTCAATTCCTTTGACTGGCGCGATCAGATCCGTCTCCAGGCGCAACACTTGATAGGTGCCGGCGTCAATCCATGCGCGGCCCTTTAACCCAACCGGATAATAATTATCCTGAATCTTGTAATAGCGGATTCGATTCGGGCGATCCTGGCGTTGCTCGAAGCGAACTTGCCACGCCGGCCGTCCGGCCCATTCACCTAACCCTTCGCAGGTGATCTTAAAATCAGACACCATCAGCGGATGAAAGATCAAGGCCATGACCGGCAACGCTTCCGTTGCAATCTGCGCGGGAAATTGGCGAGGATCCGTACTACCGTTGCGATATTCGTCCAATTGAAATCCTTGCACGGGATTCTGCATGACCAGAACGACGTACTCAAAAGATCGAGTTTCGCGGCCCCGTAGAACGCCCGAGTTATCGACCCTGAAATGCTCGATATGCTCCGTGGCGCTGAACTTTTCGAGGTTGCTCACCAGTTGGGTCATGCGCTCGCCTACACCATGCAATACAGCGGGCAAATCACAAGAAACTCCGGGTAAAACTTTCGGAACAACTTCGTCAATTCCAGCCGGGATATGGAATGCCTCATTTTCACTTACAGCCGGAAACACCGCCGAGGGGGCCTCCGGCAAGGATTCCGGTTTCATCACCAGGAAAATGGTTTTCAAGCCGTGCCCCGGCTTAATTTCAACCGACTGCTTTACTGAAGCAAAGCCTGGTGCGGTTGCTTCGATGGAGTAGGCGCCAGGCGCGAGATCGGAGAAGAGGGTATCACCCTCGGGCTCTGTGGCCTTTCCGACGACTTCGGCGCCATCGGAATTGGCCACGTGCACGCTCGCCAACCCGCTGAATGCGGAGTCGTCAGAGAGCCGGAGCGAGATCTTCAGAGATGTCGAGCTTGCATTGGAAGAATACTGGCCAGAAGCTTTCTCTTTAGAGGCCTGCTGAGCCAGGAGAGCGCCGCACAAGGAAACCGCAAACAGAATTGCTATGACAGAGGAAACAAATCGGGCCCGGCACATCACAGCCTCCGAGTAAGGCCACTGGACTAGAGTCCAAGATCAGGCTGCCCCTGCACCGATCGAGAACGAAATCGTGGAAAGGATTTTCTCTTAACTGAGCAAAAGATTCAATCAATGTTGCTGGCCCATGCTGGCTATCCGGTAACGTAACGTGAAAGTAGCGCAGCTTATTGCTGTACCACACCTGCCAACAATGGTGCGACCGACTTCCCCGTCTGAAACGGCCGGCGAGATGTGTGGTCTAATGGTCTTGCCCCGATGAATTCCAGGAGTGCGATATGGCAACCCCGCCAGTACGCAGTGCACTAGATGCTCGCACGCAGGCTTTCCCCACGTTGACCGCAGCGCAGATCAATCGCGTTCGCGCGGGCAGCAAACTTCGCCAAGTCACCAAGGGCGAAATCCTGTTCGACGTCGGCGACACGAATGTGCCGTTCTTTGTCTTGCTTTCCGGACGCATGGAAATTGTTCAGCCGGGGCTTAGCGGCGAGCAACTCGTCGCTAAACATGACCCCGGTGAGTTTACCGGGGAGATGACCATGATCTCCGGCCGGCGGTGTCTGGTGCGCGGCCGCGTCACCGAGTCCGGGGAGTTTCTGGAGCTTACCGGGGACGCCTTGCGGGCGCTTGTCGCCAGAGATGCTGAACTGAGCGAAGTTTTTATGAGGGCTTTCATCCTGCGCCGCCTGGAACTCGTAAGCCAAGGTCACGGCAATATCATTCTGATGGGTTCGCGGCATTCGGCCAACACGCTGCGGCTGCGCGAATTTCTTACTCGCAACGAGCATCCGTACGCGTATGTCGATCTTGACACCGACAAGACTTCGCAGGAACTGCTCGATCGCTTTGAAGTGAGGCTCGATGAAATTCCCGTGATCGTTTGCCGCGCGCGTTCTGTGCTGCGAAATCCAACCATTCAACAACTGGCCGACTGTCTCGGACTGAACGTCGCCATCGATGAGACGGAGATTCGCGACTTGATCATCGTGGGTGCCGGACCCGCGGGCTTGGCGGCGGCTGTGTATGGCGCCTCGGAAGGGCTGAACGTGCTTGTGGTGGAGGCCGTCAGTCCCGGAGGTCAGGCGGGATCGAGCTCCAAAATTGAAAATTATTTGGGATTTCCGACCGGGCTCTCCGGTCAGGAGCTGGCGGCACGCGCGATCGCGCAGACCGAAAAATTCGGAGCCAAGATGATGGTGGCGCACGGCGTTTCGCGGTTGGATTGCGAAAAGCGCCCATACAAGATTTACCTCGACAACGGTAACAAGCTCGCGGCACGCTCCGTGGTGATCGCAACGGGGGCTCAATACAACAAGCCTCGAATCTCCAATCTCGATCATTTTGAAGGCCAGGGAGTTTACTATGGTGCGACCTACATGGAGTCGCAGCTATGCGAACAGGAAGAAATCATCGTTGTGGGAGGAGGAAATTCCGCCGGCCAAGGGGCGGTTTTTCTGGCGCAGACGGCGCGCAAAGTTCACATGCTGGTGCGCTCGAACCAGTTGGCCGACACTATGTCACGGTATCTGATTCAGCGGATCGAAGAGAATCCCGGCATCGAAATGCACTTCAAGACAGAAATCGTCGGACTGGATGGTGACAGCCACTTGGAAAACGTCACCTGGAGAGATAAGGCGACCGGCGAGACTTCCGTCCATACCATTCGACACGTATTTATTATGGCCGGAGCTTCTCCGCGAACCGAGTGGCTGCGCGGCTGCGTGGCCCTGGATGAAAAAGGCTTTATTTTGACCGGGCGTGATTTCGATTCCGCGGCGGCAGGTTCCTCATGGAGGCTGGCCCGTTCTCCGCAAATGCTGGAAACGAGCTTGCCCGGAGTATTTGCAGTTGGCGATGTCCGGGCAGGGAATGTGAAACGCGTCGCCTCTGCTGTGGGCGAAGGAGCGATCTCTGTCCACATGGTCCACCGCGCCTTGCAAGAGAACTAGAAAAAAACCCGCTTAACATTAGATCCGCCAAACAGCAGAAATAACGCGATAGCGCAGAGGTTCACTTATGCCGGCCGAAGATTTGAAAATTGCGGAGAAATGGCGCGCCCGGAGGGGCTCGAACCCCCAACCCTCTGCTTCGAAGGCAGATGCTCTATCCAGTTGAGCTACAGGCGCGTGCTGCTGATTTTACCTGAGGTTCTAGCTCTGGAACGAACACAATCCTTTCATTCGTATCGCAGCGCCACCATGGGATCTACGCGCATGGCGCGCCGCGCGGGAATGTAAGATGCCAGGACGGCGACGGTCCCTAGCACAATGGCCACAACGGCAAACGTAAATGGGTCGGTAGGCTTCACGCCGAATAAAACGCTGGACATCCAGCGCGTCACCACCAGAGCTCCCGCCACCCCGATGCCCAAACCAACCAGCATGAGCCGTAACCCCTGGCCTACGATCACTCGGAGAACATCCGCTTGCTGCGCACCGAGCGCCATTCGCAGTCCAATTTCACGCGTACGTTGCGTAACCAGGTAAGACAACACGCCGAAGATTCCAGCGGCCGTAAGCAGTAGCGCAATCGCGCCAAAAGCTCCGAGCAGGAGCGTGTTGAAGCGATCATTCGCAGCCGAACTAGTTACGACATCGGCCATCGTGCGGAAGGTCGAGGTGGCTTCGTCCGGATCGATCTGATGGAGGGCTTGGCGTACCGCCGTCGTAAGCATTGCCGGATCGCCCGCGCCGCGCACGACTACACTCATCCTCATGTGGGAATCAGGGATGAACATTTCAGGACGAAAGGATTCCTGCAATTCGAAGTGCTTGTTCCCTCCCACGATTCCCACGATTTCGCGTGTCGCGAATTGCGGGTTACCTTCAAATAACTTCACGTGCTTGCCGATGGCGCTCTCGTGGGGAAAAAACTTCCTTGCGAACGGCTCGTTGACGATCATAACTTGCCGGCCTTCGGATGCATCTTGATTCTCGAAACTGCGCCCCGCCAGGAGCGGAATCCGCATTGCTCCAAAATAATCGCCGGCGACGACGCGGAAGTCTGCGTCCTCGTTATCGTTCGGGTTCGCCGGCGGATGCTCGATGATCGTGAAAAATGTGTCGTTGCCTTCGCCGCTTAGCGGCAGCTCCGAGATGAATCCGGCGCTGGTGACGCCGGGCGCAGATTGAATACGTTCCTGGAGTTCGCGGAAGAATGATTCGCGCCGTTGCCGGTCGTCATACCGCGGCGAGACGAGCGATACTTCGGTGGTAACAACTTTGGCCGGATCGAATCCGAGCGGAGCGCGCATCAGATGCCAGAAACTGTTGAGTAAGAGCCCGGAAGCGATCAGCACTACCAACGAAAGGGCCACTTCCGCGACCACGAGCGCATTGTGCGCGCGATGCTTTGAGCGCGAATCGCCGGAGCTGCCCCCTTCCTTCAACCTTTGCGTCAAATCGCGGCGGGTTGCTTTAAGCGCGGGCCCCAGGCCAAATAAGAGTCCGGTGAAAATCGCGATCGCCAAGGTGAATACCAGGACGACGCCATTCACATTTACCTCGTCTAGGCGTGGAAGGCTCTCCGGGCCGAGCTGCTTTAAGAGTTCCACGCCTGCGACAGCAACAAAAATTCCAGCCACGCCGCCAATCAGCGCCAGTACCAGACTTTCCGTCAACAATTGCCGGACAAGCCGCGATCGTCCAGCTCCCAGTGCGGTACGGATGGCGATCTCTCGCTGGCGAACGGTATTGCGCGCGAGAAGTAGACTGGCGATGTTGGCGCAGGCAATCAGGAGAACCAGAGCAACTGCTCCGATCAGCACTAGGAATGCAGGACCCACATTGCCGACCAGAACGCTCTGGAGAGGCTCGAGTTCCTGGCGCCATCCTTTGTCCGTCTCGGGAAATTGTGTGGCAAGGCGAGCTGCGACGGTGTCCAAGTCCGCTTGCGCTTGAGAAATGGTAACACCGGGCTTCAAAAGTCCGATGGGTCGTAGAAAATGCGAACGGCGGCTCTGCATTCCCGGATTTTCAAACGGCGCTGGAAACCACAGATCGGCTTGGGTCAGGACAGGCATATCGTTTGCGAGAACGCCGACGATTGTGCGGGTCTTACCGTCGAGAGCGATCGATGTGCCGATGACATTCGGATCGCCGCCGAAGCGGTCCTGCCACAAATGGTGGCTGAGAATCACAACTTCAGGATCAGATTTCTTCTCATCCGCGAGAGTGAACACCCGGCCGTAACGGGGTTGAACGCCTAGAGCGTCGAAAAAGCCCGCCGTTATCATGGAGCCCGTGATCTGAATGGGCTTGTCCGTTCCGGTCAGATTGAAAAGCGAATCTCCCACTGCCCTTGCGCCATACTGTTCAAAAGATTGGTTCTGCGCGCGATAGTCCACAAAGTCGGACGGCGAAACGGCGCCGCCTTGGCAGAGGGGACACCTTCCCCAGCCCCACACGAGTCTCGAAGGATTCTTGAATTGCAAAGGGCGCAACAGTACTGCATTCACCACAGAAAAGAGCGCCGTGTTGGCGCCTATGCCGAGCGCAAGCGTGAGCACCGCGACAGCGGTAAAGCCCGGCGATTTTTTTAGCGCGCGGAAGGCGTAATAGATATCTTGCAAAAGCGTTCCCATAAACCCTCCACTGAATTGTTACGTAATCTTCTTAAAGCCTGTTCCTCTAATCCGTTTCCTGCCTATTCGTATCGGAGCGCCACCATGGGATCCACGCGCATGGCGCGCCGCGCGGGGATGTAACAGGCGACGAACGCGACGGCAACTAGAAACATGGAGGTGGCGGCAAACGTCGCCGGATCGGCAGAGCTAACGCCATACAAGAGGCTTTCCGTCATGCGCGTGAGGATGATCGCGAAGGCGATGCCTGCGACAATACCCGCGGCGATGAGGCGGCCGCTTTGAACCAGAACCATTTTCAGGATGTCGCGTGGCTGGGCTCCGAGCGCCATGCGGATGCCGATTTCCTGAACGCGCTGCGTGACATTGAAACGTACCAAGCCAAACAAGCCGATGGCCGCCAATGCCAGCGCAATACCGGCAAAAACGGTGAGCAGCGCTACCGCTGAACGGCGGGGAAGCATAGAGAGCGAGATACGCTCATCCATGGTCATCAGTTCAGAGATCGGCTGTCCAGAATCAACGGAGCGGACGGCTTGACGAATGGCCTCCGCTGACGCGCCAGGATTGCCATTAGCGCGAACGACCAGAAAGAAGTTGGGCGACAGGGTCTGATAGATCGGAAGGTAATAGACTCCCTTTCCCGCCCCTTCGCTGCCTTCCGAAGAAGATTCCTCGCCTACAACCTGCGAATGGCGGACAGGCACGACGATTCCCACGATTGTGGCCCACGGATCCTTGTCGTTGATCTTCAAGTGCTTTCCGATGGGATCGTCATTGGGCCAATATAGCCGCGCAAGATTTTCGTCGATCATGGCGACGGCTTGCGCGCCTTGGCGATCATCAGCTGTGAAGGTGCGGCCGCGAACCAGCGCAATCCCCATGGTTTCAAAATAATTGGGGCTGACCTGGCGCACGTCGCCGTGCGGGCCAGGATCTCCGGGCAGTTTCGCGCGGCCTTCGATTTCAAAAGATGCCGAGCCGCCGAATCCGCTGAACGGGAGCGGCACTCCCGCGGCGGCACTGACAACCCCGGGAGAACTCGCGAGCCGATCGAGAACGCCGCGTACGAACTCAATTTGTTTTGCCGGCGAATCGTAAGGATGATCGGGAAGACCGATGGCTGCGGTCATCAAGCCGCGCGGCCGGAAGCCTACATTGACACTCTGTATCTTCAAAAAACTCTTCAGAAAGATTCCCGCGCCCGCAAGCAACACCAGCGCCAGAGCAAGCTGACCAATGACGAGGATGTCGCGAAAGTGGTGATGCTCGCGGCTGGCGCTCCCCGCGCCGCGTCCTTCGTTCAAATGTCGCTGCGGATCGGTGCGCGATATCTGCCAAGCGGGCGCAGCACCGAAAACGACGGCTGAGAGACCAGCCAACAACGCGGTGAACAGAAGCACGCGCGTGTCGATCGGAATGACGATATTGCCAGACAGATTTCCTGCGGCGAGGAACGGCAACGCGGAGATCGCAACGGATGCCACGGCAAGACCAGCGGCCATGCCCATCACCGCGAGAACGATGCTTTCGCTCAGCGTTTGGCGCGCCAGCCGCCACGACGAAGCGCCCAGCGCAGTCCGGACGGCAAATTCTCGCGCGCGACCGGAAGCACGCGCAAGAAGGAGGCCAGCGACGTTGGCACACGCAATCAGGAGCACAAAGCCGACAGCGCCGAGCAAAATGAGCAGCGGCGTACGGACGTCGCCGTAAACAAATCGCGCGAAGGGCACGGAAAACACTCCCCATCCGGAATTCTTCGGGTATTTGGAGCGCCCGTCGTTGACGACGCGCTGTGTGACGACGTTCATGTACGCCTCAGCCTGCGCGGGAGACACTCCGGGCTGCATGCGCGAGACGGCGAAGTGCGCTTCGTTGAAAATATTGTCGATGGAGAAATCGCCGGGGGGAAGCGCGAGCGGAGACCACAGATCGGTCTGTTCCGGCCACTCAAAATCGGGAGGCATCACTCCGATGACCGTGTAGGGCTGGCGGTTAAACATGACGGAGCGCCCCACAATTGAATTGTCAGCTCCGAAAAGACTTTTCCAGGTGTGGTAAGCGAGGACCACTTCCTGATCGGCATGGGGCTCGTCTTCTTCGGGCGTGAATACGCGGCCCAACATAGGTTTGGCGCCGAAAACCTGAAACCATTGCGAAGAAACTTTTGCCCCGCGAAGGCGTTGCGGCCAATCTCCAGCGGAGTAGTTGAAATCAAACGGATCTTCCAGCGCGGCGGAGGCAAAAATGTTTTTATTTTCGCGCATCAAGTCGAAATCGGGTGCGGAGATGAGAATGCTGTCCAGATTTAGCTTTTCGTAACGGACGCGAATCGCGACAAGCTGTTCCGGATGCGAGATGCCGACGGGATGAAGGAGCAGGCCGTTGACGACAGAGAAGATGGCTGTGTTGGCGCCGATACCCAACGCGAGAGTGAGCACGGCAATGGCTGTGAAGCCCGGGTTTTTAGCGAGCATCCTGACGCTGTAGCGGATGTCTTGCAGAAGCGATTCGATTTCTGCCTCCCGATCAAAGAAAATTCAAAGACACGCGCTTGCCACACCTAGCTCTAAGGAGATTAGCAGGTGATGTACCACCGAGGATGCATGTCAAATAGCCCACTCTCAGTAATTTACGACGCCCGCTGAGCTTCGAAAAGTTAGCGAATGACCGGTAGCGGGAGAGCGCGTGGCGAAAGCGGACACCGCGGCATGTCGTCGACGGCGCGCCGGGAGATCATTCCCCTGGGTACAAAAACTCACCTCTAAAGAGGTGAGCTACATTGCCGCGCCAGTGGGGTGGCTAGTGGGGCTTCTCCAGCTCCTCGATTAGGGCGGGGACGATTTCGAAGAGATCGCCGACGATGCCGTAATCGGCTACTTCGAAGATGGGCGCATTCTGATCTTTGTTAATGGCGGCCACCGTGCGCGAGCCTTTCATCCCCACGACGTGCTGAATGGCTCCGCTGATGCCGAGCGCGAGATACAGCTTGGGCGCAACGGTCTGTCCGGAGCTGCCGATCTGGCGATCCATGGGCAGCCAGCCTTCATCGCAAATCGGGCGCGAGGCGCAAATTTCTCCACCAATAAGCTTCGCAAATTTCTCCACCATGGGAATATTTTCGGGAGCTTTAATCCCGCGGCCGATGGAGATCAGAATCGGCGCTTGCGTCAGGTCCACAGCTTGCTTTGCTTCGCGGAAAAGTTCGAGCGGCTTGGTGCGAATTTGTTCGGGCTTCAAATCAACGGCGACCGGCTTCACGGCTGCCTTGCCGCTAGCGTGTTTGGTAGCCAGGTCCGCACGGAAAGCGCTGGCTTGGAAAGTCGCGATCCAGGGAGCGTCGCCGGCGAACACGACGTCGGCATTCGTGCGGCCTTGAAACATTTGGCGCACGAAAATTAATTTGCCGTTTTCGTAGCGATAATGAATGCAGTCGCCGATCATTCCTTTGCCCATCGAGGCCGCGAGTTTGGGAGCGAAATCGCGGACTTGATACGTGTGCGGAAATAAAACCAAGTCGGGCTTGGCGGACTCGATTACCTGGCGCAACGCAAGCGCGAATCCGTCCGGCGTGTACTTTTCCAGCAGGTCGTGCTCAACAAGAAGCACTTCGTCCAGTTGATAGGCGGCAATTTCGTCAGCGAGCGGCGCCATGCCTTTGCCGACGACCACGGCAGTGAGAGAACCTTTGGTCTGCTGCACGATTTGCTGCGCTGCAGCCAGCGTTTCGAAGCTGACTTTGTTCCACTTGCCTTCGCGCTGCTCGGTAATGAGAAGAATTTTCATGATTACATTTGCCTCGTGATAACGGCTGAATCGATCAAAGTCAAAAGAGCCGGCGAGACGCCCGCGTTACAAAACCCGCGCTTCGTGCTTCAGCTTTTCGATCAGCTTCGCGGCTACCTCTTTCGGCTGGCCGGTAATGAATTCGGTCTTCTTGGTCTTTTGCGGAATGTAAATCCTCTCGATGCGTTGCGTGGGTGCATCCGCAACACCAAGCGATGCGCGATTCACCGTGGCGATTTCCTTCTTCTTGGCGGCCATGATGCCTTTCAGCGTGGCGTAACGCGGCTTGTTGATGCCGGATTGAATCGAGAGCACCGCGGGCAGCGGCAACTCGACCCATTGGAACCAGCCGGCTTCGAGTTCGCGCTTCAGCTTCATGTGGCCTTCCACGATATCGATCTGCATGATGATAGTGGCGTGCGGAAGGCCCAACAACTCCGCGAGCAGCACTCCAGTTTGTCCGAAGCCTTGGTCGTCGCTTTGCAATCCGGTCAGCAGTAGATCGAATTTTTCGTCTTTGATTGCGGCGGCGATGGAACGCGCGGACGATAGCGGATCGAGCTTGAAGAATTGATCGTCGGCGATATGGATTCCACGGTCGGCGCCCTTCGCCAAAGCTTCTTTAATGGTTTGCTTCGCGCGGTCAGGGCCCATGGAAATGGCTACCACTTCGCCGCCATGTTTCTCCTTCAGGCGCAGCGATTCTTCGAGCGCGAAACTATCCGGCTCGTTCGTTTCAAAGCCGATGTCGGACTCGCGGATCCACGCGCCGCCTTCCACGATGGCCAGCGGCGCGTCTTTTGCCGGAACTTGCTTAACACAGACTCCGATTTTCAAAATACCTCCTACGAAAACCTTTAAAGAGATGGCCGCATTGCCGAGGATACCTGCGGCTAGTTTCCATCCCAGAGTTTGAAGATTAACGACGCGTTTGTGCCGCCGAAACCAAACGAATTTGAGAGCGCGTAACGTACTTCGGCCTTCCGCGAGTGATTTGGAACGTAATCGAGATCGCACGCGGGATCGGGGTTTTCGTAATTCGCGGTGGGCGGCAGAATCTGATCGCGCAGCGCCAGAACGCTGATGCCCGCTTCCAATCCACCGGCGCCGCCCAACAAATGTCCGGTCATCGATTTCGTCGAGCTGATGGGAACTTTTTTCGCGCGCTCGCCGAAAACGCGTTTCAATGCCGCCGTTTCGATCGCGTCGCCAATCGGAGTAGAAGTGCCGTGCGCGTTGACGTAACTCACGTCGTCAGGACTAATTTTTGCATCTTTGATCGCCGCCATAGCTACGCGGTATCCGCCGTCGCCCCCTTCGGCCGGCTGCGTGATGTGGTACGCGTCGCCGGACATTCCGTAGCCCACAATTTCGGCGATGATTTTTGCGCCGCGTTTCTGCGCAAAGTCGAGGGATTCAAGTATCAAAACGCCGGCGCCTTCGCCAACCACAAAGCCGTCGCGCTGCGCGTCAAAGGGACGGCTGGCGCGCTGCGGTTCGTCATTGCGCGTGGAGAGCGCGCGCATGGCCGCAAATCCGCCCACGCCCATAGGCGTGATGGCGGCTTCGGTGCCTCCCGCAATCATCACGTCGGCGTCGGAACGCTGAATGATTTTGAAAGCGTCGCCAATAGCGTGCGCCGACGCAGAACAAGCGGTAGCCGTCGCGGAATTGGGCCCTTTCGCCCCATAACGGATCGATACATGACCTGACGCCAGATTCACGATCGACGCAGGAATGAAGAAAGGAGAAATCTTGCCAGGACCGCCGGCCAGATACTTCGAATGTTCGCGTTCGATTACGTCGAATCCGCCGATGCCCGAGCCGATGTAAACGCCGGTGGAGTCTGCGATCTCAGGGGTGACTTCCAGCCCGGACATATTAATCGCGAAATCGGACGCCGCCATCGCTAGTTGAATGAAGCGGCCGGTTTTCTTCAGTTCTTTTTTTTCAATCCAATTCAGCGGATCGAAATTGCGCACTTCTCCGGCGATGCGGCAATCAAATCCGGCGGGATCAAAATGGGTGATAGGGCCAATGCCGCTCTTTCCGGCTAGCAGGTTGCGCCAGACCTCTTCGGTCCCAATGCCACATCCGCAGATCAGCCCAACGCCTGTAACGACAACTCGGCGGTTCAAAAGGAACTTCTCCTATACTGAATGGGGACGGCCAGCGGACTACTTGCTTCCTTTGGAGTGCTTCTCGATGTAATCAACGGCGTCTTTGACCGTGGCAATTTTTTCGGCATCCTCATCCGGAATTTCGATGCCGAAATTTTCCTCGAAGGCCATCACCAGCTCGACTGTGTCGAGCGAGTCGGCGCCCAGGTCATCCACAAAGGAAGCGGTCGGAGTGACTTCGCCTTCATCCACACCGAGCTGCTCGACAATAATCGTCTTCACGCGTTCTTCGACGCTGGCCATTCTGATGTATCCTCCGGTATCGGCGATCTCGCACCCCAGGTGTACAGCGATAGGGGAGCGCCCCAAGACAGCCTGCCCATTCTATGCAAGCCAGAATGCAGGGTCAACCTTTGCCAGATTTAATCTTGCCAAAAACACGGCCTACAATCGAGCGATTCTTGATGGTCCTGAAGACGCACGGAGTTGAAAATTTACCCCATGTGCAAGCCGCCGTTGACGTCGAGCACTTGGCCGGTAATGTAGCCGGCTTCGTCGCTGGCGAGGAAAACGATGGCGGTGGCTACGTCGCGATCGCTGCCGAAACGGCCGAGCGGGATCATCGCCTTCATTTTGTCTTTCAGCTCTGTGGAAAGAGGGTCGGTCATGGGCGTGGCAATGAACCCGGGCGCAATGGCGTTCACCGTGATGTTGCGCGACGCGACTTCGACGGCAATTGCGCGTGTGAGGCCAATCAGGCCTGCCTTTGAGGCGACATAGTTCGCCTGTCCGGCATTGCCCGTTTCCGCCACAACAGAAGAAATATTGATGATGCGGCCCGCGCGCTGCTTGAGCATTGCTCCCAGCGCTTGCTGAATACACAAATGCGCGCCGGTAAGGTTGGTGCGCAGCACCGCGTCCCAGTCTTCGAGCTTCATGCGCAGTGCCAGCGTGTCACGAGTGATGGCCGCGTTGTTCACCAGGATGTCCAGCTTGCCAAATTTCGCGAGCAATTGTTGGAACCCGGTTTTCACTTGCGCGGCGTCCGCCACGTCCATGGGAATAGGAAGCGCCTCGCCTCCGGCAGCTAAAATTTCCTCTGCCAGCGACATAAGTTTTTCAGTGTTGCGTGCGGCAATGGCGACTTTTGCGCCGGATTCGGCGAACGCAAGCGCCGTAGCCCTCCCAATGCCTTGAGACGCGCCCGTAACCAGAGCAACTTTATCTTTGAGCGAGAACATAGGATGTGACCCTATCGCATATCAAACGTGCTGCGCAACTGCTGGTTCGCGTCGCAATGATGAGCAACTCTTTAAGAGCTTTGTGATTCAGAGTCCCGTAAGGGTGATCCTGGAATGTACGTGCTGAATGGCAGCTTCCAATTTTTCGCGCACGCTCGTCTTGCTGTATCAATTGCCGTCTTCCGAATTCCGGCGAATGTGTTCTGGCCATATTTCTCTGCTGCCGTCCTTTTCGCAATCGGCGTCTTAATAATCATTAAGGATAGAGAGCTGCCGCCAAGGCGCGGCCTGGAAAAAATTCTGCCATTCGGGCGGTTGTTCTTTGCCATGCCGATGGGAGTGTTCGGTACGGAGCACCTCGTCGATACCGCGGAGATTGCCGCGCTGGTCCCATCCTGGATGCCGGCGCACCTGTTTTGGACCTATCTTGTCGGCGTCGCGCTGATTGCCGCAGCGCTAAGCATCACACTAAAGAAATATTCAAAGTTGGCGGCCATGCTTCTGGGCAGCATGCTTCTACTTTTCGTAGTTTTGATGCATATCCCCAACATCGTGGAAACACACGGCGCTCGTCTGTTCTGGGCCATCGCTCTCAGGGACACCGCTTTTAGCGGCGGCGCTTTTGCGTTGGCCGGAAGCCTGTCGAGGAAGACGTCTTCAGACGACGCGTCAGGGCTGGTAACCCTCGGACGCTTTTTCGTGGGGATACCAGCGGTAGTCTTTGGCGTGGAGGACTTTCTGCATCCCGAGATCGCGCCTGGCCCTCCACTCGATAAAATAACGCCAGCATGGATTCCCGGACATCTTTTCTGGGCCTATCTTGCGGGCGCGGTTTTCGTTGTTTGCGGTGCGTGTATTGTCGTGAATACGAAGGCGCGCCTGGCAGCCACCTATCTGGGGATCATGATTCTGCTTGTAGTGCTGTTTGTTTACTTTCCCATCTGGTTTGCCAACCTGTCCAACATCGCCGACGGATTCAACTTCGTCACCGACACCTTACTCCTCAGCGGAGCCGCTCTGCTTCTGGCGGACGCCATCAGCGATCAAACCTCAGGCGAGACATTCACAAAGGTGCAACCGATTCAAAACCGCTAGGTACTGACGACTTCCCCAATAACCACGCTTTCCACTGTTCATAGTATTCAGGCTTCATGTGGGCCTTGAATTTTTCATTTTCCAAGGTGATATTGATCTTAATGCGGCTCGAAAGCATTTTTTGTCCCAATTCTTCGAGTGTGATGTCGGGTCGTCCTGCGACCGCAAATGATCTACCCTTATCCGTTAGAATCACGATGAAATCAGACAAGAGCTTTGCCTTGAAAATCTTGCTCTTCGCATTAAACTCAATCGTATCGGAGCCTGGACTAACTTTTTTCTTCCAGACTCCTTCGATATCAACCTCCAGCTGATGTACATAGGCAGGTTGTATGTATGGATAAAGCTTGTTGTACTCCGGAAAAGAACGATAGGTGGAATAGGCTGAGATAAGCTGGACGATTCCGGCGAGTACGATTTGACCTCCGAAGATTATTGGTTTGCCGCTCTTTGCTTCGAAATAGATGCCCACAGTGTCCCAGAGTCCCAGGATCAGCAATGCTGCTGACTGTACGAGTATTGCTTTGGGATCCGCAGTAGCAGAGTGAAGAATCCAGAAACCTTCGAGAAGAAGCAGAAGCCCGACTCCTATCCATACATAATCGAGGAGTGTGCGAGATTTAATGAAATACCCTGCGACGAGAGCGAGCACGCCCCAAGCTATGCTTCCCCACGCCGCCCTCCTGAGTCCCTTCTGAAGCGAGAGATAGGTTGCGGCTACTTTCAGTTTCTCGAGGTGGCTCTGTGGTGGCAGTGAAAAGTTCACTTAAATTTAGCCATCCGGGGATTCGGCGCGTAACTGCGCGATCTTGTCGATGGCGGCCTGCAGGCTGGGGGCATCTTCCACATTTACGCAGCGAACGGAGCGGTCGATCTGTCGCAGCAAGCCGCACAGAACTTTTCCGGGACCTACCTCCACGAAAATTGTCACGCCGCTTTCGATCATTTCGTGGACGGAATCCAGCCAGCGCACCGGCGCGGTGACTTGGCGGATCAGGGCTTCGCGCTCTTCGTCCCCACTAGTGACAGCTTCCGCGTCCACATTAGTGATCAACGGAATTTTCAACGGGCCAAAACTTGCGGCGCGCAGATCGTGTTCCAGGCGCTTTTGTGCCGGAGCCATCAGCGCGCAATGGAAGGGTGCGGAGACGGGAAGAATCACGGCGCGCTTGGCGCCGCTTTGCGAGGCGATTTCCACGGCGCGCTTCACTGCTGTCGCGTTGCCGGAAATTACGGTCTGCTCCGGAGAATTTAAGTTCGCAGGCGAAACCACTTCGCCGTCAGCAGCTTTCTTGCAGATTTCTGTTACTTCCGCCGGTGCGAGACCCAGAATCGCGGCCATGGCCCCTTCGCCCACCGGCACGGCTTCCTGCATGTAGCGTCCACGTGCGCGCACCAATTTCACCGCCGACGAAAAATCCAACCCTCCCGCAGCAACCAGCGCGGAATATTCTCCCAGGCTGTGCCCCGCGACAAAATCGGGATGGATCCCGCGCCTTTCCAGCGCGCGATAAGCCGCCACCGAAACCGTGAGAATCGCAGGCTGCGTATTTTCCGTTTGCTTCAGCTCATCCAATGAAGCGGTGTAACACATATCGGACATGGAAAATCCGAGCGCAGCATTCGCTTCCTCGAAAACCTGAGCGGATTCGGCAAAGTTTTCCGCCAGATCGCGCCCCATGCCGCAATATTGCGAGCCCTGCCCCGGAAATAGAAATGCGAGTTTGCCCATATGCGAGTGAAATTCCGCTAGGGTCAGCCGCGAGCAGCAACGGCGGCAGCGGAAAGCTCCTGGTCAATCTTTTCGTTGATGCGCGCGCGGCAGAGTTCGCTGGCCACGCGTATGGCGTTCTTGATGGCGTTGGGATTCGAGCGCCCGTGCGCGATGATGGTGATGCCGCGCACGCCCAGCAGCGGAGCGCCGCCGGTTTCCGAAGAATCGGTGCGCTTGCGGAAATCGTCGAAAGCTTGCTTCGACAGAGCGTAGCCGATCTGCGATTTCAGCGAGCTTTTGATGGCCTTTTTCAGCATGCCTTGAACGTGCTCCACCAGACCTTCACTGATTTTCAGCGCGACGTTGCCGATGAAGCCGTCGCAAACGATCACGTCCACGTTGCCGCGAAACACGTCGCGGCCTTCCACGTTGCCCACGAAATTGAGCGACGAGTGCTTCAGCAAGTTGGACGCTTCGCGGGTCAGCTCGTTACCTTTCATTTCTTCTTCGCCGATGGAAAGCAGGGCTACGCGCGGGTGTTTCACGCCCCAGATCGCGCGGAAATAAATTTCGCCCATCACGGCGAATTGACGAAGCTGCTCGGGTTTGGAATCCACGTTCGCGCCTACATCGAGGATCACCGTAATTTTGTCCTTCATGTTGGGGAAGGCGGCCGCGAGCGCGGGACGGTCCACGGAAGGAAGCGTGCCGAGGACGAAGCGGGCAACGGTCATAGCGGCGCCGGTGTTTCCTGCGCTAACCATGGCTTCGGCCTTGCCGTCACGCACCAGGCGAGCGGCCACGTGCATCGAGCTTTCCTTCTTGCGGCGGAATGCTTGCGAAGGCGAATCGCTCATGGTGATCACGTCGGTAGCGCCGACAATTTCGATCGGGAGGTTGCGCGCGCGGTGGCGGCCCAGTTCCTGCTTGAGCGTGGCTTCAATGCCAACCAACGCGATGCGGACACCAAACTCCCGGGCGGCCAGGATCGCGCCCTCCACCTCCGCACGAGGCGCATGGTCGCCTCCCATAGCATCTATTGCAATGGTGGTCATCTGAGCACCAACGGGCTCCAATCGCGCAAATTCGGAAAGAAACGAAGGAAAAACTTAGGCTGTCTTGGCCGAAGTGTCAATCACTTCACGGCCTTTGTATTGCCCGCAATGAGGACATGCCTGGTGAGGCAGTTTCTTCTCGTGGCAATTCGGACACTCGGATAGCGAGAGCGTTTGAAGGTGGTCGTGGGCGCGTCGCTTGTTCTTGCGCGCATGGGAGTGACGTCGTTTTGGATTAGGCATTCCTGCTCCTCTAATTAGCCGTGTGCGGCTTGCTATAGCTGAAATGGAAAGGGATAGTGTAGCGTTTTATTGCTTTTTGAACCAGTCCTGCTTCAAACGGGCGAGCGGAGCCAGGCGCGGGTCGGCTGAGTTCTTTTCGCAGCGGCACTCTTCGTTATTCAGGTTCGCGCCGCAATGCGAGCACAAGCCCCGGCAGTCGCTGCGGCATATTACCTTCATGGGAAGCGCCAGATTCACCTGCTCGGCCAAAACGTCAGCCAGAAACAGGCCGTCGCCTTCGAAGAAGGCTATCTCGGTATCGTCCAGATTAAGATGGAACTCGTCGTTATCGGCAATGGAAGTCATGGGCCGGTAAAACAGGTCGAAATCGCGGCTGATTTCTTCCACCACGGTATCCAAGCAGCGCGCACACACCATCTCCACGCGCGTATGCAGGTTGCCATACACACGGATTTGCCCTTCCGTTAGCTCGGCTGTCGCGCGTACTTCCAGCGGTTCCACTTGTCGAAACTCGCCGGAATGGAAGTCGAGGGTCCCGGGAATATAGCTCTTGCGGATGCGGATTTTTCGGACGGCAAGTTCTTTTACGTCCAGAAACATTGGGTTCTCCGCGTTAGTAAAGTTAATTATATGACCAGTGCCAGCGATGTCAAGGAAGCCACTTTGAGAACAATACCGACTGACACCAAATGGACAATGTCTTTCTTAGACTGGTTTAGATGCGGAATCGCCCTTGCAGGCTGCTAGGTTGAATGGGCTGCCGGAAGACCGAGCAATTCGTTGCATTGGCGAAGCAGAAAATGGTCGGTCATGCCCGCAATGTAGTCGCATATAACACGATGGCGGGGCTCGTTTTCGGCCAATTCCGCGTATTGCTTCGGCAACCGTTCAGGGTGGTCCAGGAAGAAGAGAAATAGAGCATCCAGAGCGGCAACGGAGCGGTCGCGGTCCTCGGCAATTGCAGGATGCGAGTAAAGGTGGCCGTTCAAGAAGCGTTTCAACGCGGCATTTTTGCCCGTAATTTCGGGCGAAAAGGCAGCAACGCGTCTGGGTAAGTGGCGAACGTCTTCGGAATTTTTTGCGCCGCTTTCTTGCACTTTGGCGGCAGTGTTTTCGATCAAGTCTGTCACCAGACGATTCAGAATCTGCTTCAGCGCCTCATTAAATTTCAGCTTGCGGCGCCCTTGCGGGTAGCGGTGATCGATTTCAGCGTAGGCTTCGTCGAACATGGGAACTTCCGCCCGCAACAGATCGAAATCGAAAAGGCGCGACTCGAACCCGTCGTCCAGATCCGCGGTGTTGTAAGCGATTTCGTCCACCAGATCGATGAGTTGGGCTTCCAGAGTCGGCCGCTCGTCCAGGCGGTATTCAGCGAGCGTCGGAAATTCACCCGCTGAATAACTACGCGAATGCTTCACGATGCCTTCGCGCACCTCGAACGTGAGATTCAGGCCGGGAAAACCCATATAGCGCTGCTCGAACTGTTCCACGATGCGAAGCGCGTGCAGATTGTGGTCAAAGTGGTCGCCGTGCTCGCGCATGCGCAGGTCCAGTTGCTTTTCGCCCGCATGTCCAAAAGGCGGATGCCCAATGTCGTGCACCAGCGCAAGAGCCTCCGTGAGGTCGGTATTCAAACCCAATGCTCCGGAAACGGTGCGCGCCACCTGCGCCACTTCTATTGTGTGTGTCAACCGATTGCGAAAGTGGTCGGAGTAACGCGTGGTGAATACTTGCGTCTTGGCTTCCAGGCGGCGAAAGGCGCGCGAGTGAATTACGCGGTCGCGGTCTCGTGCATAATCGCCGCGGTAGGGATGCTGCGGCTCGGGATGGCGGCGGCCGCGCGAACGCCGCACATCCATCGCATAAGCTGCCAGCGGCGCCGGCGTCATACTGGATCCTTAGATTTTACCGGGGAGAAGGGAAAGTTCCTGGTCAGCTTGCTCGGCCATGGGCGTGTCGGGATATTCAGATTTAATTTGCGCAAACAGCTTGGAAGCTTCCGCCGGGTTGCTTGCGGTGTAATGCTGCGCCAACGCGAGCATCACCACTGGTTTTGGCACCAGGATGGCAGGCTTGGCGATTAACTTTTTGTAGAGATTCACCGCTTCGTCGCCTTGGCCCAGGCGGTCGTCTAATTGAGCCAATTCAAAGCGCGCCATGGCCGCAAAATCTTCGTCTCCGGAGTCCGCCAGGTTCTGCAGCAGTTTCTTAGCCGCGTCATTGTTGCTGAGGCGTTCCTGGCTGATCGCTTCGTAATAGACGGCAAGCTGGCCAGGGCGGGTCCGCGGATATCTCTTCGCGACGTCCTCAAATTTCCGAACTGATTCGGTGTATTTGTTTTTCTCATCCGTGTAGGTCAGTTCGCCCTGCTGCTGAGGCTCCAGAGGCGAACGGATGCGCGCATCAAATACCTTCATCGCGTCGTCATACGCGGCGGCAGCTTTCACCGTTTGGCGCTCGGCGTAGGTCTTCCAGCCAAAAACGCCCAAGGCCACCACGACGCCCACGATTACAATCAAAAATGTAATTCCCTGATGACTGAATACGAAGTCTGCGCCGTGCGCCAGGGTATCGCGCACTTCGTCGGTTTTCAGTTCTTTACGGCTAAGATGTTGCGCCAATCGCTTCTCCACAAGGCGGGTTAAACAAACATGTTATCACAAGCCGCGCGAAGAACTAAAATGCCGAACCGTGTGTCCCTTGCGCTGTTTTATTAATCTTAATTGCGTGGCAAGGTTTGTCTGTGGAGGCTAAGATTGGTGTGGCTCGCCATTAAGCGCGAACCAAGGAGAGAAACTCATGGCCGACGGCAAGAAGTGTGCACATCCGATTTGTTCCTGCATCGTTACGAAAGGAAGCTATTGCAGCACGGAATGCGAAGCTATGGAGAAAGCCCCGGATCTGGAGTGTCTTTGCGGGCATCCCGCTTGCAAAGGTAACGTCGAAAACCTGCGTCGCTAAAAAGTCAGATAATCCGCTGGAACAAGGAGACGCGAGATGTCATTCGGACTCTACGCCGCGGGTTTCGTCATCGTCATCGCCGGCCTGATCTACGCCGCCCACTTGATGCACGTCCCGGCGCACTGGATCGCGGTCGGCGCCATCATCCTGCTCGGCATTGGAATTGTGACGGGCGTTAAGAACACGCGCCAAAAAGATCCTCCCAGTTAGTATGTATTGCATCCAGGGTGAAGCGATTCGATCTGCGTGGTCCCGGCGCGATGATATACCGCGAAGTGGGATGATTTAGCGGAAAGCGCGGATTGCGGTGTCTTCGTCGGACTGCACGTCAAAAACCGTAAAAAGCCGCGTGATTTGCAAAATGTCGTGCACGCGCTTGGTCAGATGCAGCAGCTTCAGCTCGCCTTTTGCGTTTCGCACCGTGGTGAAAGCGCTCACCAGCTCGCCGATTCCGGAGCTGTCGATGTAATCCACGTCGTACAAGCTGATAATGATTTTTTTCTGGCCGTTCTCCACCAGCTCGCGGATGGTTTTACGCAACAAAGCGCTGCCGTCGCCTAAAGTGATTTTGCCGCTGAAGTCCACGATCGCAACGTCGTTTATTTGCCTGCAGGTCGCCTGAATAGCCACGGAATTGCCTCTTGCTGATTCTACTCCGGTTGGTGCGTACCGTTGTCGGAAACTTTATGCGGAAGCTTTTTAACCATTACGAGTTCGGCGCCGCCGCCGGGCGCGGTATGCACGTCGAACTGATCCATGAAAGCTTTCATCAGGAAAAGACCGCGCCCGGAAGTCCGCAGCAGGTTCTCCTCTTCCAGCGGGTCAGGAATTTCGTGCAACTCGAAACCTTTTCCCTGGTCCAGCACCCGCACGGTCATATTTTCCGGATCGAGTTCCACCGTCATCAGGATTTTCTTCCGCCGATCCTGCTGGTTGCCGTAGTTGTACGCGTTGATCACCCCTTCGCGTATCGCCATCCCGATTTTATGCAGTTCTTCCTCGCTGAAGCCGGCGGCTTCCGCAATACGCATGCAGATGCTTTCTGCGAGGTCCACGCTTTCCAGTAGCGTCTCCAGCGTGACCTCGATCCGATGGGTTTTGGCCGCCATTCCTGGATTCGAGGGAAGTCCTTGTTGAAAAGACGGCTGTATGGGTATCACAGCGCCGGAGCACAAGTCAATCTACTCCCGGTACCAAACCAAGAGCTTCTCGACGGTGGGCGAGCCCCCGGGAATTCCACGCTTACTTTTGCCCTATTCCCAGTTCCTTCCAAACAGCAGGGTCATCTGTTATGTAAAATATCGGCTCCATTTTTCTATGTTCGATAATTTCAGTTATGCCATTTACTGTGATTACTTCGTAGGCTGGATAACCAGGAGGGAATCCAGGCGGAGGATGTTTCAGTTGGAGAGGCTCTAAGCCTTTGTCCTTGCCTTCTACCTTTTCCAGTATTTGCCCCTTCGTGTCTCGTACTGTGAATGTCGCACTACGACCCCATGGCATAATGTAGTAGCTCATCGTAACTGAAATGTCAGCGCGTGTAAGTCCCGGTGGAAGGGTAATCCATTTCGGCAACCTCGATTCACTCGCTAGTTCAAAGGTTGACTCGGGGAACCACTCGCACCCTATCGTCGAACCCGCAATCGTTAGCGCAACAAAAAGGAGCAGGAATTTATCGACGCGCCTAATTATTTTGAACATTTGCTGCACCCTGCTCCACCAGTAGATTTATCTGCCGCTAAAATACACGACTCCACTACTGTATTGCATATATGGCATGGGCCGGGTAATCCTACCCCGAGAAATGAACCCCGATTGCAATTTAATGCTGTATAGCAATAGTCGCGTGCTTCACAGCATTTCGTCCCGATTTTAATGTCGCTCACTAACCTCGTACCGATCAAGCCCAGTAGGTGCGGTCGAGCGTGCGGTACTGGATCGCCTCGCTCAGGTGCTTGGGTTGAATGCTGGGCGCGCCTTCCAAATCGGCAATCGTCCGCGAAACTTTCAAAATCCGATCGTGGGCTCGCGCCGAAAGGCCCAGCCGTTGAATAGCGGTTTCCAGCAGCTTTTCTCCTTCGCTGGAAATGGCACAGTGCTTGCGGATGAGTCTTGGCGGAATTTGCGCGTTGGCGTACAGCTTTTTCTCGGCGCGATAGCGCTCGAGCTGAATTTCGCGCGCGCGCAGAACGCGTCCGCTGACGCACGCCGAGCTTTCAATTTCTCCGTTGCCGCGCAGCTCTTTATATTTCACCGCGGGAACCTCGATCTGGATATCGATGCGGTCGAGCAGCGGCCCGGAAATTTTCGACACGTACCGCTGGATTTGAGTTGGAGAACAGTGGCACTCGCGCGTGCTGTCGCCGAAAAATCCGCAGGGACAAGGGTTCATGGCCGCCGCCAACATGAAACGCGAAGGAAAAGTGACCGAAAGAGCCGCCCGCGCTATCGTCACGCTGCCTTCTTCCAGCGGCTGGCGCATCACTTCCAGAACGTTGCGCTGAAATTCCGGCAATTCATCGAGAAAAACGATTCCGTTGTGCCCCAGCGATACTTCTCCCGGCCGCGGAATCACTCCGCCGCCGATCAGACCTGCGTCGCTAATCGTATGGTGCGGCGACCGGAAAGGCCGCGTGCCGACCAGACCGCGCGAGGCATCCAGCACTCCTGCCACGCTGTGAATCCGCGTAGTCTCGATCGCTTCTTCCAACGACATCGGCGGCATAATTGTCGGAATGCGTTTGGCTAGCATGGTTTTGCCCGCGCCAGGAGGGCCGATTAGCAAAATGTTGTGGCTCCCCGCGCAGGAAACTTCCAGCGCCCGCTTGGCCGACATCTGCCCGCGCACATCCTTCAAATCCACGGAATATTGGCCGGCTTCCGCCAGCATCTGAGAAGTGTTCACAGCGATAGGCTGAAAAGATTCCGGCGCGTTGACCATATCCACGGCCTGCGGCAGGGATTTCACCGCAAAAACTTTGATGTTCTCGACCACCGCAGCTTCGCGTGCATTTGCTTCCGGCACCACCACGTTTTTTATTCCGCGCTCACGCGCTGCCAACGCCGCGGATAAAGCGCCGCGCACCGAGCGCACGCTCCCGTCGAGTGAAAGCTCTCCCAGAAATACGTGCGTGTCGAGTATCTTCCCGAAAAAAGTGCCTTGGCAACCTACCAGGCCAAGCGCCATGGGTAAATCAAACGCCGAACCTTCTTTCCGAATGTCTGCCGGCGCCAGATTCACCGTGACCGCCTGGTTCGCCGGAAAATCAAACCCGCAATTTCTCAACGCGGATTTAATTCGTTCGCGGCTTTCTTTCACCGCGATGTCCGGCAGACCAACTACATTGAAATTTCCCTGATAGCTCGGCCCGATGTCCACCTCCACTTCCACGAGATAGGCATCGATGCCAAACACCGCAGCGCTAAATGTTTTGAAGAGCATTCGAAAGGCCGGGGACCAGAGAGGGGAGTCCCTTTGCGCTGTGCAGCGTAACTCAAAAGAGTACGTGACGCTAGCGATACTACGAAGGTGCATCTAACCATCGCTGCGATTGTGCTATTCTCGGAAATTGCTAGAGCCACAATGAGAAAATTCCCACATTGGAACGCTGTTTTTCTTACGCTCCTTTCTATCTTTGCTGTGAACCTGCTATCGCGCGCCCAAGCGCCCGGAAGCAATTCCGCTCAAGCCGTCACGCTGAACAATAGCGGCCTTCAACTGTTCAAACAAGGAAAGGTGGACGAGGCCATCGAACAATATCGGCAGGCGCTCGTGCTGCGGCCGGATTTTGCGGAAGCCCTGAGCAATCTCGGATTGGCCCTCGACGCCAAAGGAAATGGCGCGGAAGCCCTCGCCGATCTCGATAAGGCCCTCGCGCTGAAACCGAAAGACGCCACCACCGAAAATAATCGCGGTCTCGCGCTCTATCACCAAGGGAAATATTCGGAATCCGTAGCAGCGTATCGGCTGGCGATTTCATTTCACGCCAATTTTCCTCAGGCTTACAACGGCATGGGCGCGGCGCTTGTCGCCGCCGGCGAAACAGATGAAGCCATCGCCGCCTATCGCACCGCGCTGCGGCTTCAGCCTCATTACGTGGACGCCATGAACAATCTCGCCGGCGCGCTAGATGCAGAAAAGAAATACGATGAAGCGATCCAGCTCTACCAGCGAGCGCTGAAGACCGAGCCCAAGGCAACCGACATCCGCATGAACCTCGCCACCGCGCTGCAGGGCGCCGGGCGCACGGACGAAGCCATCGCCGCGTATCGCGAGATTGTGGCGGAGCACCCTAACGACGCGCACGCCTTCTTTCAGCTCGGCCATTTGTTGTACACGCAAGGAAAGTTGCAGGAAGCGATTGCAGCGCTGGAAAAGAGTTTTGCATTGCAGCCGGATCAGGCCGAGACAGCTTTCAATCTGGCGCGCGCCTATCAGGACACTGGAAATCTCTCTGGTGCGGTTGAAACATACCAGAAAGGCTTGGCGCTCAAGCCGGACGATCTACACGGCCTGTACAATTTGGGCAATGCCTATCTAACCTTGAAGGAACCCGCAAAAGCCGAACCTTTGTTTCGCAAGGTTCTCGAGCTTCAGCCGGACTTTACGATCGCGCTGCTAGGTCTGGGAATCGCGCAAATGCAGGCGGGCGATTTGAATGATGCGGAGTTGTCGTTCGTAAAGTTGAAAGAAATACAGCCCGATAACGCCGACGCGCGTTTCAACCTCGCTAACGTTTTCTTCAACAAAGGGCAATATGGCCCCGCTGCAGACAGCTATCGCGAAGCGATCCGCTTGAACCCCAATCTAGCCCATGCTCATTACAACCTGGGAATGGCTCTTCTGCGCCTGAACGATCAGAAAGCAGCCGACAAAGAATTCCAGGAAGCCAAACGCCTTGACCCTGCGCTCGCGCCGCCGAAATAAATTCTGATGTCTTTAGCCTGAGTCGGTTCGTAGCAGCGAAAAAAGAAACTCCGAACCGGGCCACGCATCTAAACCGTCATGGCTATGAAAAAAGTAAAGCTTGGTTCGCAAGGCGCCGTCGTCTCTCGCTTGGGTCTCGGCTGCATGGGCATGAGTGAGTTCTACGGCGAGCGAAACGACGCGGAATCGGCCGCCACCATATTGCGCGCCCTCGATTTGGGAATTAATTTCCTCGATACCGCGGACACCTACGGCATCGGTGACAACGAAGAGCTAGTCGGCAAGACCATCCGAGGAAGGCGCGATGAAGTTTTTCTTGCCACCAAGTTTGCCAACATCCGCAAGAAAGATGATCCGGCGTATTGGAAGATCAGCGGTGAGCCGGAATACGTCCGCTCGGCGTGCGATGCTTCCCTGAAGCGCCTGGCCGTGGATCACATCGATCTGTATTACCAGCACAGAGTGGATCCGCAAACTCCGATCGAAGAAACCGTGGGCGCGATGGCGGAACTGGTGAAAGCCGGAAAGGTGAAATACTTAGGATTGTCGGAGGCTTCACCCTCGACCATACGCCGCGCGCATAAAGTCCATCCGATCACCGCGCTGCAAACGGAATATTCTCTCTGGGAGCGGCATGTGGAGAAGGAGATTCTTCCAACCGTACGCGAGTTGGGGATTGGTTTTGTGCCTTACAGCCCGTTGGGCCGTGGCTTTCTCACCGGAACGATCAGGAAAAACACGAACCTGGGCGATAAAGATGCGCGCTTTCGGCGCTATCCGCGCTTCGCGGCTGAAAATATCGAGAAGAACGAAGCATTGGTCGAGCGTGTCCGCGCGATCGCCCAACGCAAAGGAGTGACGCCCGGCCAGTTGGCATTGGCATGGTTGCTGGCGAAAGGCGAAGATATCGTGCCGATCCCGGGAACCAAGCGCAGAAAATATCTGGAGGAGAATGCCGCCGCGGCGGACATCAAGCTCAGCCCGGCAGAAGTGGCCGAAATTGAAGCTGCAATCCCAGTGAATGAAGTTGCCGGCGACCGCTACACCGCCGAGAACATGAAAAACATAGACCGCTAAGTAGGTTTTCGTACCGTCGGCATCTCATCTCACGCGCTCGCAGGTTTTCGTAGCGCCGGCATCCTGCCGGCTCTTTTCTTCTTGCCGCTCCACCCACGTCCACTCAGCGCCAATCTCGCAAGCGCGCCTTTTCAAAAATTACTAGAACCGGGAAACTGTGCAGGCGGCCGCGTCGCAAGCTCACGCGCTCGCAGATTTTCGTAGCGCCGGCATCCTGCCGGCTCTTTTCTTCTTGCCGCTCCACCCACGTCCACTCAGCGCCAATCTCGCAAGCGCGCCTTTTTAAAAAATTACTAGGACCGAGAGACTGTGCAGGCGATGCCGCGTCGCATCTTGCGCGATCGCAGGTTTTCGTAGCGCCGGCATCTTGCCGGCTCTTTTCTTCTTCTTCCCGTTCCAGCCACGTTCCACTCAGCGCCAATCTCGCAAGCGCGCCTTTTTAAAAAATTACTAGGACCGAGAGACTGTGCAGGCGATGCCGCGTCGCATCTTGCGCGATCGCAGGTTTTCGTAGCGCCGGCATCCTGCCGGCTCTTTCCTTTTCTTCGCGCTTCTCATGACACTCGTCAAACTCCACTTAGTAAATGAAAAGCTCAACACTTTCAAGGATTGGGCCGCGCTAACGCACTGCTCTTTACACACAGTCCCGTCCACCGTATGCTTCTCGCAGGGAAGGCTGATCCTAGGGAGGGCACGTGATCTGGATACTTTTGGCAGTTATCGTCCTAGCCGTGATTTTCGTCATCAGCATGTACAACGGCCTGGTCAGCCTCAAAGTTCAGTGCGATAACGCGTGGTCCGATATCGACGTTCAACTCAAACGCCGCTACGATTTAATTCCCAACCTGGTGGAAACCGTAAAAGGATACGCCGCGCACGAGCAGGGAACCCTGCAAGGTGTGGTGGAAGCGCGCAACCGTGCTATGAACACGCAAGGCCCCGCCGCGAAAGCGGAAGCCGAAGGCGCGCTCACCTCCGCGCTGCGCCAGGTGTTTGCGCTGGCCGAAGCCTATCCTCAATTGCGCGCCGTGGAATCTTTCACCCAGCTTCAAAACACGCTGAACCAGATTGAAGACAGTGTCCAGAACGCGCGCCGTTATTACAACGCGGTTGTGCGCGACTTCAACACCAAGATTGCTCAATTTCCTTCCAACATCATCGCGGGCATGTTCAATTTCAAGCCGCGCGAATTTTTCGAGATCAGCGCGCCGGCCGAGCGCGAGGTGCCAAAAGTCAGTTTCGGCAGCGCAACCACCTAGCGCGCGTCGTCACTCTCGCCAAAATGAAATACGCGCGCAAATCGATTGGACTTCTCGCAATTTGCCTGGCGATATTGCTCTCAGCGCTACCCGCCTTCTCCGCCTTGCGCCAGCTCGTCATTCAGCATTTCGATGACGAGGTAATCGTCAGCGACGACGGAACCATCGACGTCACCGAAACGATCCAGGCCCATTTCAGCGGCGAGAATTGGCACGGCCTCTACCGCATGATTCCCACCGAGTACACCAATCCAGAGGGCTTGAATTACACGCTGTTGATTGATCACATCACTGTGAATGACAGTGACGGCCATTCGTTGAAATACGAGCAAAGCCGTGAAGGCCGCTACACCAAATTCAAGATTTATATTCCCGATGCCGACGATTCAACCCGCACCGTCGTTCTGCACTATCGCGTCATCGATGCCATCCGCTTCTTCGAAGATCACGACGAGTTTTACTGGAACGTGACCGGAAATGATTGGGAAGTTCCCATCGAATCCGCCGGCGCGCACATCGCGTTGCCCGCGGGAGTTACAGGACTTCACGCCATCGCTTACACCGGCGCTCTCAATTCTCGGGCGCAGGATGCCGTTGTGGAGATCCATGACAACGCCGTCGATATTCACACCACCCGCCCGCTGTCATTTCACGAAGGCCTCACCGCCGTGGTCGGCTTCGATAAAGGATTTGTTCATGCGCCAAGCGGCGCCACGATATTCTTCCAATTCCTTCGCAGCAATACTCCGCTTCTGATTCCCATCGGAGTTTTCTTCCTGATGTTCTGGCTATGGTGGACGCGCGGCCGCGGTCCAGAGCGTCAGGCAATTGCCGTGCAATACGAGCCGCCCGACAAACTCACGCCCGGCGAGTGCGGCACGCTCGTAGATAATGAAGCGGCCATGCGCGACATCACCGCGACCCTCGTCGACCTAGCCGTGAAAGGCTACCTCACCATCGAGCAGAAAGATGAAAGCCACCTGCTCGGCCTGAGCCACAGCAAGGAATATATTTTTCATTTGAAAAAACCTCCGGCGGAATGGGCCGGCGCGCGCCCCCATGAAGCGCAAATGCTAGCTGCGCTGTTTGACAACGGCGCCACCACAGACGTCAAGCTTTCAGATTTGCAGAATCATTTCTACACGCAATTGCCAGCGATCCGCGACAGCATTTTCCAAGCGCTGATGACCGACAATTATTACCTGCATCGCCCGGACACCGTTCGTCAGGGATATATCGGCGCGGGCATCGCTGTTGGGTTCTTGATGGTGGCGGGAAATGGTTTTTTGGCTCGCGCCACCGGTATCGCCTCACCCACCTGGATCATCGCCGGCATCGTCTCCGGCCTGATCATTTGCGTTTTTGGATACTTCATGTCCGCGCGAACGGTCACCGGCCAGCGCGCCCTGGAAAAAGTTCTCGGCTTCGAGGACTTCCTCGGTCGCACGCAAAAAGATCAAATCAATCGATTGCAAACCACTCCCGAGCTTTTTGAGAAATTCTTGCCCTACGCCATGGCGCTGCACGTTGAGAAAAAATGGGTGCAAGCGTTTTCCGGCATCGCTCTGCAACCACCCACTTGGTATCAGGGCTCTTATGGCAGCGGCTTCATGCCCTATCTGCTGGTCAACGATCTGAATATGATGTCAACGCAGGCGGGAACCACCATGGCTTCTTCTCCGCGCAGCTCCGGCGGTTCCGGATTTGGCGGCGGAGGCGGATCCGGCGGCGGTTTCGGCGGCGGAGGTGGTGGCGGCTTCTAAAACCGTCCAATATTCCTTAGCTTCTACGACTGGAAGCTTTCTTACTTGTTGCACCGGCTAATTTTCGGCGCGGCCATCTTCGAAAGCTCCTCTGCATACTCGCAATAGTGTCGTGCAGCGGTTGACTTTGAACGAATTGTCCTTTTTTCCTGCACTCGATTGATCCCACATCATGCAAAACTTCCGAATCCTTCTGTTTAGACAGTCCATCTAATTCGCGAAGAAGCAAAATAGCCTGCGCAAATAGCCGGGCCATACTAAGCAATTCACAGGAGGAACTCGTGAGTCGTCTCAATGGAAAAGTCGCCGTTGTTACCGGCGGAAATAGTGGAATTGGATTGGCCTCGGCGCAACGTCTCCAGAAGGAAGGCGCCCGTGTCGCCATTTCCGGTCGCAGCCAAAAAACCCTGGATGAAGCAGCGAAACTTCTCGGTAAGGAAGCTCTTGTCGTTCAGGCGGATGTCTCCAAGCTACCCGAAATTGACAAACTTTTCTCTGCGGTCGCCGCGAAATTCGGGAAAATTGACGTACTCTTCGTCAACGCCGGCGTCGCCACCTTCGCTCCCTTTGCCATGTTCACCGAAACCCAGTACGATCAACTCTTCGACATAAACACCAAGGGCGCCTTCTTCACCGTGCAAAAAGCGCTCCCGCACTTGAACGATGGCGCGTCCGTTATTCTCAACACCAGCGTGGCTAGCCACGTTGGTAATCCAGTGGGCGTCGCCTACGGAGCCACGAAAGCCGCCATGCGTTCTTTTGTTCGTGGTCTAGCGGCGGATCTTGCCGGTCGGAATATTCGCGTGAACGCGGTCGCCCCCGGGCCGATCCAAACGCCCATCTTCGATCGCATTGGATTGCCCAAAGAACAGGTCGATCAAGCCCTTCAGGGGTTCATCGCTGCTGTGCCCTTGAAGCGCATCGGAAAACCGGAAGAAATTGCCGCGGCCGTAGCGTTTCTCGCGTCGTCGGATTCATCCTACGTGACGGGTATCGAGCTCAACGTGGGCGGTGGCATCGGCGAAGTTTAATTGGTAAGCGCACAATCGATCCGGGCGGTCTCTTCCGCCCGGTTTTCTTTCGCTCGCGTTCCTCTCGCTGTGGACTATCGGATAATTTTCAGCAGTCTCTAAATCAGTGCCGAATCAAACGAGAAAGCTTGCGAACTAAAACACTCGCGGAAAGAAAGCTGGAACGCGGCGGGCATATTCGTCAAATTTCTCGCCAAATGCCGGGCGGAGCAGCTTTTCTTCGCTGCGGATTCGGAGCTCGGTGCCGATGAGGAATAGAACCACGCCCGCTGCCAGACCCTGCCAGCGGCTAACGGCCAAACCCGTCGCAACAAGCAGTCCAAACATCCCCAAATAAATTGGATTTCGCACGATCCCGTATGGCCCCTGCGTGATCAACTCGTGCCCGTCCACAACGCGTGCAACCAAAGCCCACTGCTTTCCCAATGTTCGTACTGCTGCAAGGCAAAACCAAATCGAGCCTGTTGCGATGACAATCGTTCCCAACGCAAAAATTACTTCGGCTTCCTTGGACATCAGGACAATTGAAGAAAAGTAAGTTCGATACGATGCAAAACAGACCGCATAGCCCAGGCACTGCAGCAAAAGTCCTGGGCTGAATCTCCCCGCTCGTTCCGTTTCCGCGGTGGCAGCTCGGCTTCTTCCGAGCACGAAAATGCCGCCGAATACAACCCAACAGGCCGCCACCACCGCGACCACAACCTCGGCTACCGCATCATGGTTGAATGACATGGCTAATTTCTGCACTTCGGGGCTGCACTTCGGGCGTTCACAGGTCCTTGCGGAAAGCCTTCTGCGTCTTGATGTGCTTATAGCCGTGCCGTTCGTAGAACGCGTGCGCGCGATCGCGGATCACATTCGACCGCAGTCCAATCGCGCCGCAGCCTTTTTCGCGCGCCCAGCGCTCCGCGCGCTCAAGAAGATGCCGTCCGATTCGTTGCGAACGAAAGCGTTCGTCAACCACCAAACCGCTAACCTCCGCGCGCGGCTCCGCTTCCACCATGCGGCAAACATAAATTCCCAGCCATCCCGCCACTTTTCCGTCGAGCGCTGCTACAAATACCGCGTGATCGCTGGAGTGCTTCATGCCCTCAAGGCGCGTGGCAATTTCATCCCTGGAAGACGGATAGCCAAGTTGCCGGGCAAGCTCCGCGATACGCGCGTAATCCTGCGGCTGAGCTGCGCGAATTTCGCCCGTGAACCCCGCGCGTGTACCACTCGCCATCCCACCCGAACTTTCGCCCGAACCAGTCACTTAAGCGCCTTCTTCAAAACCGCAATCTGCCCGGTATGATAAAGATCGTGCTGAACCAGGCCGTGCAGCAGCACGTAGCGGGAATAATTTTCCCGCACAATCGGTTCGTCCAACTGATCGTCCCGCAACGTCTTCACATAATTGCGAAGGCGAGTTCTAGTCTCGGCAAGGTTTTCCACGGCGCGCTTCCAGGCCACCTCGTTCGCTTCCCAAACTGGCGGCCAGTCGATTTCAGTAGTCACCTCGGAAGTCTCACCTTTCGATTTTTGTTGTACGATGATGTTCCACGCCGCAATATGGTTCACCAGCTCCCATATCGAATGCGCTCCGGGCACGGAATGCTTCGATGCATCTTCCGCCGAAACACCGTCAAGCAGTTGCTTTAAATCGGGCCCATGCCACGCCTCGCCTGAATAAGCGCGGTCCATTTGATCCACTATTCGATTGATCTCACTCACGTAAATCTCCATTGCTCGTTCATGTGGCCTATGTAGCTCGGCCCAGCCTGCCGGCGTGCAGCCTTCGCCGTTTCTCGCCTACAACATCCTCAATTTCGACAACCGAAATACAAGTTTAGAAAACTTTATCGGAATCCAGAAGAATCGTGACCGGACCATCGTTCGTCAGCTCAACCTCCATATGCGCTTGAAACACTCCCGTCTCGACGCGAACCCCATGTTCGCGCAACCCCGCAATGAATTCCCCATAGAGCGCCTTGCCCGCTTCCGGAGCCGCAGCTTGAATGAAACTTGGTCTGCGCTGCCCCCGCGCATCACCGTACAGCGTGAACTGCGATACCGCTAGAATCGCCCCTCCGGTACCAAGGACCGAACGATTCATCTTTCCTTGCTCGTCGTTAAAAATTCTTAGGTTCACGATTTTCTCGGCCATCGACGCAGCTGTCGCCGCCACATCGTCGCGTCCCACGGCGATGAACACGACCAGCCCAGGCCCGATCTCTCCGCGAATCTTCCCTTCCACCAGCACGCGCGCGTGGGTCACCCTTTGCAGCACAGCTCGCATAGATTCTCTCTCACTGCCGCCGGCCAATTTTATGGGCCGAGCCCGCTCAATACAATCTGTGCAATTGTCGCCCGTTGATAGACGCGCCTGCTGCACCGAACGTTGCAAGCGCGGTTTTCATAACTTCGCAAATATGCTAGAACGAAATGGCCCGTAACGGAGGCAGCAATTTGAAAGTCGCACTGATTGGCACACACGGAGTCGGCAAGACAACTCTCGTGTACGAGGTGTGTTCGCTGCTGAAGAAAGCACACCACAACGTTGAGCTGGTCACCGAAGTCGCGCGCCAATCCCCGTTCCCCGTGAATGCGGAGACAACCCTCGAGGGCCAGCTCTGGATTCTGCACCAACAAATCGCCGCCGAGCTGGAAGCCTCGCTTCGCGCCCCCATCGTGATTACCGACCGCTCCGTGCTCGATAACTATTGCTACCTCGTCAACAAATTCGGCCGCCAGCCGCATCTGGAAACCTGGCTGGCCTGGTGGATGGCCGGCTACTCGCTGCTGATCGGCGTTCCACCCGTCCAGGAACAAATTCCACGCGACGGCTTCCGCTCCGAAGACCGCGCCTTTCAGTTGCGCATCCACGATCTGCTGAACGAGCTCATCGCCTCACCGCCTTTCAGCAATTTGCCTGAGCCGGTGATCCGGCTCGACGCGGAAAAGCGTTCGAATTGGGCCGAAAGAATAGTGAGCCTGACCGTTCCTCTAATCGAGAGATCGACGTCCACAACCCTCCGCAACACAGCCGCCCACTAGTCTTTTTCGCAAATATGAGCGAACGTTCCAGCGCGAATCCATCTTCATCGCCAAAGCAATGGCTCACGCGCGGCGTCTTGGGCATCGGCTTGGCCAGCCTTTTTTCGGATTGGGGGCACGAGGCCGCCACCTCGATTCTTCCGGCGTTTCTGGTGACCCTGGGCGCGCCCGCCTATGCGCTCGGCGTGGTTGAAGGCGTCTCCGACGGCCTTTCCAGTCTTGCAAAACTCGCCGGCGGTTGGATCGCCGACCGTCCTAAATGGCGCAAGCCCACCGGCATTCTCGGTTACCTGGCTACCGGACTTTCTACTTTCGCTTACGCCTTCGCGCAATCCTGGCCGGCAATTCTGGTGATGCGCGCTCTCGGATGGATGGGTCGCGGCAGTCGCGGCCCGTCGCGCGACACGCTTCTATCCGACGCCGTGGCTCCAGAGCAGCAAGGCCGCGCATTCGGTTTCGAGCGAGCCATGGACACCCTTGGCGCCGTGCTCGGACCGCTTTGTGCCACCGCTTTGATCGGCTTGATCGGCGCACGCGGCGTCTTGAAATTAACGGTAATTCCCGGTTTGGCTGCGGCCGTTGCTTTTACCTTGCTGGTGCCCGCCGCAAAAGGTGCGGAATCGCATCGTGCTCCCAGTTTCGCTTCCAGCTTTGGGCAAATGCCAAAACCCTACTGGCGTTTCCTCGCGGGAGTTTTTGCGCACGGCATCGGCGACTTCGCGCCTACGCTTCTAATCCTCCGCGCCAGCCAGATTCTCGCTCCGCGTTTTGGCGCCGGACGCGCCGCAACCCTGGCCGTCGCTCTTTACACCTTCTATAACATCGTCAATGCCGCCGCGTCTTATCCCGCCGGCGCGCTCGGCGACCGCATCGGCAAACGCAATCTGCTGGCTCTTGGATACCTCACCGGAGCGGTTGCCTATTCCGGCTTTATTTTTGTGAGACCCACGATTCCCGTTCTGATTGCATTGTTCGGTCTCGCCGGCATTCATGGCGCGATGCAAGCTTCGCTTGAAAAATCGATGGCCGCCGAGTTACTTCCGCAAAAAGTGCGCGGCTCGGGCTTCGGCGTTCTTGCCACTGTGAACGGAATCGGCGATCTGGTGTCGAGTATAGCCGTGGGCGTTCTGTGGTCGAGTGTCAGTCCAAATGCAGGCTTTCTCTATGCGGGAATTTTCACTCTGGCCGGAGCCGGGCTGATTTATTTCTTGGTACCACGCAGGGATTGAAGCTACTTACCGGAGTGTTGTTCAGACGAGATCGCTCCAAAGATTTAAATGTAACGCCGCGGCCTTCAGCGCGGCATCCGGCCTCGCCGGCCAACCCTCGGCGCGCGCTGGCAGAATGGGCAGAAGTAGCTGCTACGGCCCGCTACAATAATTCGCCGAATTTTCTTGCCACAGCGCGAACATTTCTTCCCTTCGCGCCCGTAAGCGCGATGCCGGATCTGAAATTCTCCAGGTTGCCCTTCCGCATCCACGTAATCGGAGATTGATGAACCGCCCAGCCGTATCGCTTCGTTCAGCACGCGCCGCACCACGCCGTAAAGGCGATGCAGTTCGTCATCGCTTAAATTCGCGCCGAGACGCCGCGGATGTATGCGCGCCCGCCACAAACTCTCGTCCGTATAAATATTGCCCATGCCTCGCAGCACTCTTTGATCCAGTAACAACGCTTTGATGTGTGCCCGCCGCGCGCGAATCTGTGCGTTGAACTCCTTCTCCGTCATTTCCAGCGGATCGAGCCCGAGCTTGCCTAGCACGCTCTCATGCGCCGTACGCGCCAGCATTCCCATCCGCCCAAATCGCCGAATGTCCGTGTAACGAAGTTCACGCCCGTCATCCAGCCCGAGAAAAACATGTGTGTGCGGCGCCACCGGAACTTCCGGCGGACAAGTCACGATCTGTCCGGTCATGCCCAGATGAATCAGAAGAGATGATTCGTGTTTGCTTCCATTCGCAGCTTCCAGTTCCACCACGATAAATTTCCCGTGACGCCGCACCGCCACCATTTTGCTCCCAGGCAGCTGCAATTCCAGCGCAGCAGGATCGTCGATGAAATCCGTTTTCCCCAGCCGCACATTCAGGATGCTCCTGCCGGGCAAAACCGCGCGCAACCCGCGCACCACCGTCTCTACTTCAGGAAGTTCCGGCATATTTCCATTCTACGCTGCAGCAAGCTGTCCGAAAACGGATACGGTCCATGCGCACTCCTCGCGAAACATAAAATCAAATTTAGAAAATTGTCGATTGCCAGCGGAACGTCAGGGTAAAGGAATGCCGGGCGATGCCACGATCCCGGCCATGCGCAGAATTTCAGAATATTCTTCGTCGGTAAGCGGACATATCGAAAGCCGCGTGTTCTTCAGAAATTTTATTTTGCGCAACGATTTATTTTCGCGCAGTTCAGCCAGCGTCACTTGACGAGGCAAGCGCTCGATGGCCCGCAAATCCATCACCATTTTCTTCGAGTCGTGATCGTGCGGGTCGGGATAGGGATCGCGGCTCACTTCCGCCAACGCATACACCGCATGCTCCGCCTTGCCGTGGTAGCAAAGCGCGCGGTCGCCTCGTTGCACTTGCTTCAATTGTCGCAGCGCATCCGGACGGTTCCCGGCATGCCGCCACATTTCCTTGCCCTTCACGAAGAGAGTGTCCCAGTGATATACGCGAGGATCCACAGCCAGCAGCCACCGCTTAGGTTTGGAGGGAGGTTGCGTCATCCGTCAAAAAGTGTCGCGCGCACTATACACGGAAAGGATTGCAAAATGAGCAACTTTGTTGCTGGAATTTTGACGGGAAGGTAAAACTAGTAAAGTCGTAGCTCGAATCGCACTGAAACGCGGTTGTTAAGTCTAGTGTTATCCTACATCTACGAAGATGTCGTCTCCTCGAACTTCCACCGCATACGTCTCGCAGCCCACTGCCGAATTCGTCACTAGCTTGCCCGTGGTCACGTCATATTGCCACCCGTGCCAGGGACAAGTCACCACATTCCCTTTCAACTCGCCCTGCCCCAACGGCCCTCCGCGATGCAGGCATAAGTTATTGATGGCATAAAGGTTGCCGTCAACATTCGACACCGCAAACGTCTTGCCATCAATCTGAAACTCGCGAATCGTCCCGGGCGGTACTTCGTCCTTCTTCGTCACACGCAAAAATGCCATTCATTAACCTCTAGACTCACCGCGGTTGCGGCGACTGCGCCACCATCACGCCGCTCGTGAATTCTTCCACCATCTCCGGCTTCAGCCGCACTTCCGTGGGCCGCTTGGCCAGCGACATCAGGTCGATTTTGTCCTGCAGCTTCAGCAGCGCATAGAACAGCGCCTCCGGCCGCGGCGGGCACCCAATCACATACACATCCACCGGAACGATCCGATCCACGCCTTGCAGCACCGAGTACACGTTGAACGGCCCGCCCACGCTGGAGCACGCCCCCATCGAAATGCACCACTTCGGCTCCGGCATCTGGTCCCACACGCGTTTCAGCACCGGCGACATTTTCAGCGTCACCGTCCCCGCCACAATCATCAGGTCCGCCTGCCGCGGTGACGGCCGAAAAACTTCCGCCCCAAATCGCGCAATATCGAATCGCGAAGTAGTTGACGCAATCATTTCGATCGCGCAGCAAGCCAGCCCAAACGTCAGCGGCCATATCGCGCTCTTCCGCGCCCAATTGAAAACGTAATCTACCGTGGAAAGGACGTAGCTGCGCTCAAACCGGTTGTCGAGAACTCCCATTCCGCTATTCTACCTCACCCATCCGCCCAACAAAGACGCGAAGTATATCCGCGCCACTCCCCCCAGTCAAACAGCCCGCGAATAGCTCATCGCACTCGCCACTTGCGATCCGTTGCCACATCCCAGTCGCACCTCCTGAACTCCTGGACAAATCTCAAAATATCTCCCTGACGCAACTTCCGGCACAACCGGCTCAACGTATATTGTTCGCGTCCTTCCAACGCGCGCATTCTCGCTTTCACTACCTTGGAGTGTTTTCGAAACGTATCCGGGAAAATCCTGCGCCCCTCCGGCGACAGCATCACGTTAACGACTCGCCGTCCTCCCGCCGCCCTCTCCTTCTTCGCTTTGGGATTCACCCAGTTTGCCTGCGACGTGCGCGGCAAGCTCGCACTCTCCCTTCGTATCCATCCATCTTTTTTCAGACGATCCAGCACCGACGCAACATTCTGCTTGCTGCACCTGAACTTTCTGCTCAACTCTTGCTGATGCTGCGGCCCTTGGTTATACAACGTCTCCAGCACACGAAACTGCAGCATGCTCAAATCCCACCTCCACAATTGCTCGCTCATCTCTTGCCGCAGCCAATCCGCCGTATCCATCAAATCCACGTACGCGCGAAACGCCCGGCTCGTCTTCCCCGTCTCGCTTACGTATCGTTTCCTCGGGGCCACAGCATCCGGTTTAACTTCCGACTCGCGCTCCACCGTTTTAGTCGTTCCGTTACGACCCTCGCCCCCTCGCCGCACACGATCCCTCCGCGCTATCAGGTCCCAAACCCCGCTCTTGACTTGCATGGCCCGCCCTCCTCGACCGTCCTATACCGTTCTCCTCGGCCCAAAACGCCCCCCAAAATCGCTTATTACGGTCAATCTATTTGACCAACTTAGTGACCTGTTTCTTCGCCGGATCTTAGCCCCAGCCTCCACGTTGTTATCCGGTTTCAGCCACTACGTCGTCATCCCGGGCGAGGCCGTTTTGTCGGAGCCCGCCCAAGTTGACGGCTCCCGCCCCAACGTTGTCATCCCAAACCCAGCCGCGTCTTTGTGGGGTCGCCCAGGTCGTTGGACAGGGCTCCCGGATCGACGGTCAGTCGAGCCCGGGAGATCAGCAGTTGAGGCCACGGAGTGGCCGAAATAAGTCCGACGAGGGACCCGCTTTTCTTTTTCGCTCGCCGCACCCAGCCCTAACGTTGTCATCCCGAACCCAGCCGAATCTTTCGCGGATGGCGGTGAGGGACCTGCTTTCTGCTTTTCTTTTCCTCCCTCGCCCATCAGCGACGCTAGCACGCCATTTCCAAAATCTCTAGGACCTGTGTGCTGTGGACGCCGCCCTAACCGACGCTTCGTTTTCGCTCTGTAGTAAACTCAACGCCTTTATGTTTTGTCCCCAATGCAAAGCCGAATACCGTCTCGGATTCACGCATTGTCCCGATTGCGATGTGGATTTGGTAGGACGCCTTCCACAGCCCAACTCCGCCTCCGACGAGTATCTACCCGATGAAAGTCTCCGCGAGGTGTGGGCAGGTGACGATGAAGGCGAGTGCAATTCCATTTGCGACTTGCTCCAGGAAGCCGGGATTCCGTTTAAGCTCAATCAACCCGATCTCCAATTCCTGAAGCATCGCGATTCGCGATTCAGCATCGGCGTCCTGCCGAACAACTACGACCAAGCCAGCAGCCTTATCGACAAAGAAGCTAGGAATGAAGAGGAAGAACAAGCCGCCATGGAGCTACCTGCCGAAGATGACGCGGTCACCGCTCCCGACTTGGATCACAACGATTGGGACCCCGACAATTGGAATCCCGAAGACGCCACCGTCGAAGTCTCGTCCGAATCCGGCGCTGAAATTACCGAGATGATCGAAGCCTCCCTGCGCGAGAACAACATCTATTCCCGCACAGACGCCCTGGAAGACGGCTCGCAAAAAGTCTTCGTAATGCCCAGCGACGAAGCCCGCGCCCGCGAAATCGTCCACGAAATCAAAGACGCCACCCCGCCCCAGTAACCATCCGCCGCGCTACAACTTACCTGACTATCCGAGCTATGTATTCCCCCGTAGCAACGACGTCCGCAACCTTAAAGTTTGTCATCAGACCAAGCCTTAACGTTGTCATCCCGAACCGGCCGCGTGTTCCGCTGATGTATAATGCATGAGGCACTTACTAGAGTATGCATCACATTATTCGGTGTAAGGAGAACCAAGAAGCGGCCGGAGAGGGAACGAGGCAAGATGGAATACGTTTCGCAACATTGACATAGAAAAGGAGGACGGATGGCAGTCCTACTTTACAGTCCGAACGCGCAAGGCCTGCTCGGTGATATTAAAAGGCTGATCGCCGAGGGACACATCGAGACCTGGAGCTATGACCGAGATGGCGACTTCACGCACACCTCGTCTGGTGGACAGTGGAAGAATAAGGCTTGGTTACGGCCTAAGACATTTGCGGACAGGCTAGAGATGAATATTATTCGGCCAAAGGACGACCATATAAATCGGGAGGTCTTCGCCATCTACCACGGTCGGTTTATAGAAATGGCAATCGCTCATGTCCCAAAGCTATTTAGCTCCGCGAGTGCGACGCCTTTTGCGACAGATGGTGATCTTGTGTGAACTGACCGCGAAATGCTCTCTCTAACGCCTAGCTTGGAGATTGAGGACACCTTGTTCAGGCAAGTCCCCGCCGGTCCTCAGAAAATCTAAAAATGCTTTCTGTTGCGCCCCGAGCCTTTTCCACTCCCTGTTTCTTCTATCTGACACGGCGAGAATCGGGTTGTTAACAATATCCCAATGCGGGCCAAGGCGGTTTCTGGCACCGCCGTCGCGATTAAGCTGGATATACGCTCGAAACTGCCGTTCGCAAGCATGGCTCATAACTGTGTTGATCTTGGCTCTTAGCCTGCCCCGGTACGGGGGCGCCATAATATTCCAGGAGGGGATGGCTTGTTCGAGCTGCGTTATGAGAACACGGGCCTCCCCCTGGCCCATTAGCTCCATGATCCTTGGAATCAGGAGCTCGGCGACCTCCCACAGTTCGAAATCGGCGTCGACAGGGAAAAAATACGAGGGAACCTTATCCCAGTCGAATTCAAGACGGGGACGGAATATTCGGTCAGTATCGTCGGGAGTAAACCTGTTTCTAAAAATGTCTAATCCGTCGTCGGTTACTAACAGTAGCGGAAATGGATAACTATTCGCGTCTATTGGTATAGCCAGGCGTTCCGCAAATTCCTCGTAACCTATGAGAGCGATATCGTGAGAAGCACTTTCTTCGGGGGATAGAGTTGCTCGCTCTAACAAATCCGCAGCTGTTACCTCCGAATATCTTCTTAATTGATCTTCGTCTGTATTCGGGCCGGATTTCCATTCGAAGAGAATGCTATGACCGAGCCGACGAGAGGCCACGATAAGTTCCGGCACCACGAGTTCGCCTGCAGAATTCTGGAAACCTAGTTCTACACACTTGTCAGAATATCCGAGTACCCTAAAATGTCGAGGGAGTTCGGCTGCACCTTTACACATTCCAAGAAACAGATTCATCAACGCGAGATTAAGCTTCGAAGGGACGGGCTTGGTCGCCATCCAAAGCCTCCACTCGCGAGTTGTAATAGTGCTGAAGATTCGTGTAAATGCGGGCCAGGCTATTTCCGCAGGAACCAGGCGCTAAATATGCTCGCATGAGTCTTGGGAAGATTTCGAAAGTCAGTCTACAGCCGACGTGGAGGTCTATGGCGATGACCCTAAATGAATCTACACCCGTTGAAATTGGAACGCCCATGAGTCGAAAAGGTTGAGCTCCAGAGAAGACTTTCTCGCAAAAGGATGCCAAGTTTTCTATGGGATGGCTAAAGACGAAATTCAGTGGTTCTCCTACGAAACGGAAATGGTTTTCGTTGCGAGACTCCACGGAGATCGTAAACCTTTGCTCAAAATCTAGTATGCGCCTCGCGTAATCGCGATAGAGATTCGTAACAAGACCGATATAGCTTTGATATGACGTCCCACGCCCAGTAATTTTTCCATCATATTTAATATCGGCGATGCAAAAAGCCTCGTCTTGCCTGTCGAGGAGATACTTCACTTTAACTTTTGAGAGCGTAGTAGCATCGGGGAATGCCTCCCGCCCGCTGAGAATCGCTAAAACATCCTGTGAACGATTCCCCCAAAGCTGCATCTTCAGAAATTGGACCGGGGCGGCAGGTTGTTCAAAATCGATGTCCGGAACAGCCCGCCTGTCATAATCGAGACCGAGGCCACGCAAAATTCCAAAACCAGCAATTCTTGTCAGCAATTGAATCGGTAACCAAGTGTTATCAAAATCCTCAGTATTTAGAATTAATTTCTGCACCAGGGGATCGGCGATGGTGCTTTTAGACGCTGTGTGAACTAACCAGAACCTTGGATTAGAAGCATCAACATAGAAAAATGTATTATCATTTTCATTCCCGATTTGAACGTTGAAAAACATTTGGTCTTCAGTTTGGCGAATACGTACCGGACGACGTGTGCCTAAAACTTCAGGGGTGAACTTCCCCCGTATAGTTCGCAGAACACGCTCATGGTTCGCCTGACCAAGAGCATGTGCCTCAATTAAATATGTCTTTACTAAGCTAGTGCTCGCCTCTAACCTCTGCCGCTCTTCTAGTTGTTCGTACGCGTGGCTCATTACTTCTTCGAGGTACTGTGCCATCTCGCGACGCGTGTTAAGAAACATACTAGTTACGCTCTCTTCCAGATTCGCCAAAGGCTATCACAATTGCACAGCATCGATGTGTTTGTCGGCTGCATAATATGCTCAAACTTGCAAAGTTGAGGACGAAAACTGTCTAGAAAACGGCGGGGGATTTAGTGCCGTAAACCAACAGCGCCCCAATAGTGCGGAACGCGGCCAGTTCCTTGGCGTCGCGGAACCAGCGGCCAGTGTAAACGTCGGGAGCAGGCGTGGGATCGGGGAGCAGGCGATGGTTTACGTCCGTAAAACCACCATCGCGAAACATTTTCTTCCATTCTTCGGCGGAAAGCAGATGCGTGGGGACGGCTAGCTTTTCACCCCACTGATGGCTGTACGGATTGTCGCGATAATAGTTGATCAGAATCCAGGCCGAGCCGCCTTCCTGCAGCACACGATAAATTTCGCGGATGCCCTTGGCCGGGTCCGGCCAGTAGTAGGACGACTCCACTGAAATCGCGCGCATAAAAAAATTCGCTTCCCACGGAATTTCGTTCACTTCGCCCACCACGAAAACCAGATTCGTGGTGTCCACGCTGTCGCGCCGAGCGTGGTGAATCATCTCGTCCGAAATGTCCATTCCCACCACGCGCCCTTCCGGAACGCGCTTCGCCAAGATGCGCGACAGCCACCCCGAGCCGCAGCCCACGTCTAGGATATTGTCGGTGGGCTCGATCTGCATCAGCCCCAGCGCAGGCTTCGTGATGGGCCAGTGGTAGTGCTCCATCGACTCGCCCTTGCCCGCATCCGCCCAGCGATTGAACTCCTCGCGCAGCGTCTCGCCCGCTTCCGGACTCGCCATCAGCACACCCCTCCGCACTCTCGCATCCCACGACCGAAAATTCTTACTTTTACGGGCGCCCCATCCTTTGCGTTCCTCAGCAAAGGGTGGGGAATTCCATCGCGGCACGCAGTGGCATCACCTGACAGAGTCGCGCGACTAATACGAATTGGAGCGCACGCTGTGGCTCCCGTAGCGCCGGCATCTTGCCGGCTCTTTTTCTTCGTATCGATTCGAACGCGCACCCGCCGAACACCAATCTCGCAAACTGCCGTTCTCTGCTTTCCGCCGGGTGCCCCATCCTTTGCGTTCCTCAGCAAAGGGTGGGGAATTCCGCTCGCGCAATCGCGTGTCTTCTCGCAGAGCGCCTGCGTCTCGGCCGAAGTTTCCTTGGCCGTGCGGTTTACAAGTGTTGCCCTTGCGGGTGCCCCATCCTTTGCGTCTTTAAGCAAAGCGTGGGGAATTCCATCGCCGCACGCAGTGGCATCGCCTGACAGAGTCGCGCGACTAATACGAATTGGAGCGCACGCTGTGGCTCCCGTAGCGCCGGCATCTTGCCGGCTCTTTTTCTTCGTATCGATTCGAACGCGCGCCCAGCGAACGCCAATCTCGCAAACTGCCGTTCTCTGGTTTCCGCTGGCCTGCCACCGCTTGTACGCAGTCGCGCGAATCCCGCGACCTGCGGCGGGCCGGCTCGGCTTGGACAGAGTTTTGTTGGCCCTGCGGTTTACTAGTGTTGCTTTTCCGGGTGCCCCATCCTTTGCGTTCCTCAGCAAAGGGTGGGGAATTCCGCTCGCGCAGTCGCGTGTCTTCTCGCAGAGCGCCTGCGTCTCAGCTGAAGTTTCCTTGGCCATGCAGCTTACAAGTGTTGGCTTTGCCTTCGCGGGTGCCCCATCCTTTGCGTCTTTAAGCAAAGGGTGGGGAATTTCCTCGGCGCAGGCGAACGTCTTCTCAAGGGACCGAGCGGTGTGACTTATAGCAGCCGCGCGAAACTCCCGCAGAAACACGCCAATCGCACAAGCTACAGGGAGGGGTTTTCCTTCGGACCTCGATTTGCCGGTCGCGCGATCTACAGCGGACGGTTGTGTGTCGGACAGAGCTTTGTCGGTCGTGCTAACTACAGCGGACGCGCGCAGCTCGGGCAGAAATGAACGCCCGCGATCATCGCTCCGCACCGCCCGCAATACCGCGCCGGACCAGCCATGGCAAACACCGGCTGCCGCACGTCGCTCGCGCACGCCCAAATCAGCGCGACCACCCATCCGATCACCGTCCAGCCAAACAGAAGATTCAAAATGAAAATCCCGGTAAAGTCCCGCTTCCGGTGCCCAATAATCGACGGCAGAAAATACAGCAGCATCGCAAAAACTAGAAATGTCATCGCATTTCTCCTTCCACTCTAATCTACGCGCCGCGCCCCCAATTTGTTCCATCTCCCCGCCACCTTCGACGTCCTCATTCCTTCTGCGAGCCGCGCTGCCGCTCGCCAATCTGTACCATCTCCCCGCCGCCTCCAGCGTCATCGCATTTTCGCGTCCGCGCATAGCAGCTGCGCAACGCTCAGGATGTCGCCGCGGTCTTCGCCCCCGCAGGTTGCACCTTCTCGAGCAGCTGTGCGAATTTCTGTTCGCGGTCTTTCTGATCCAACCCTTGATAGATTTCGGCGATCTGCGTCGCATTCATGGAACAAAACTTGGGTCCACACATGCTACAGAACTTAGCTTCCTTATAGAAATCATCCGCCAATGTCTCATCATGCATCGCGCGGGCGGTTTCGGGGTCCAGGGACAACTCGAATTGTTTGTTCCAGTCGAAAAGAAAGCGCGCGTAGCTGAGCGCGTCGTCGCGATCACGTGCGCCGGGGCGATGACGCGCTACATCCGCGGCGTGTGCGGCGATTTTGTAAGCGATCACACCCTGGCGCACGTCGTCCGCATTTGGCAAACCCAAATGTTCTTTCGGCGTGACGTAGCAGAGCATGGAAGCACCGTGCCAGCCGATCATGGCCGCGCCGATGGCGCTGGTGATGTGGTCGTAACCTGGCGCGATATCAGTGACCAACGGGCCCAACGTGTAAAACGGAGCTTCGTAACACAGCTCGTTTTCTTTTTTCACCTGCAACTCGATCTGGTCGAGCGGAATGTGGCCGGGGCCTTCGATCATAACTTGCACGTCGTATTCCCAGGCTTTTTTGGTGAGCTCACCGAGGACGCGCAACTCCGCGAATTGCGCTTCGTCGCTGGCATCGGCCAGGCACCCGGGACGCAGGCCGTCGCCCAGTGAAAAGCTGACGTCGTGCTTTTGAAAGATTTTGCAGATGGCGTCGAAATTCTCGTACAGGAAGTTCTGCTTCTTGTTGAAACTCATCCATTGCGCCAGAAGCGCGCCACCCCGGCTGACGATTCCAGTGATGCGGTTGCGCACCAACGGGAGAAATTCGCGCAACACGCCGGCGTGGATGGTCATGTAGTCCACGCCTTGCTCGGCTTGTTCTTCGATGACTTCGAGCATGACGTTTAAATTCAAATCTTCAGCGCGACGAACGCGTGAGAGAGCTTCGTAAATCGGTACGGTGCCGATGGGGACGGGCGATGCGTCAATGATCGCTTTACGGATCATGGGAATGTCGCCACCGGTGGAAAGATCCATCACGGTGTCAGAACCGTAATGCACGGCGCGGTGCAGCTTTTCGAGCTCTTCGCTGACGTTTGAAGTAGTGGCGGAATTTCCGATGTTGGCATTGATTTTGCAGAAGAATGCGACGCCGATGCCCATGGGCTCGAGATTGCGGTGATGAATGTTGGCAGGGATGATGGCGCGCCCGCGCGCGACTTCGCTGCGGACCAGCTCCGGAGCAAGCTTCTCGCGCTTAGCGACGTAGTCCATTTCTTCGGTGACGACACCTTTGCGCGCAAAGTGCATCTGCGAGAAATTCCTTCCGCCGCCGTTCATCGCCGTTGCACGCTTTTCAATCCAAGCATCCCGCATGGCCATGTGAACCCCCGTGTACATCTGTGGAAGCGATTTGTGCTTGCCAGGAAAGAGTCATTATCGCACCGGGTCAGGCACCCGGCAACCTGCGCCAGAGGAACGAATGCAAGTAACCTGCACGGCGTTAGACCTAAGGCACGAGAACAACAATCGGATCCCCGAGATCTGTAGGAGGTCTGCGTTAAACGTGCGCTTCGGTAGTGGACGCCCGTCCGAACAGCTGCCGCGCTGGACGCCGCGGCGCTAATTTAAACCTAAGGCGCGGTAACTACTCCCGCGATGCCTGCGTTCTCTGTAAGAAGAGAAGCTAGATCCGCGGGCGTTGTTACGGGTCGGTGACAGGTTGTTTCCACGCAGACCAGGACTTGAGACTTTGCGGCATCAAGGTGAGGCAGTGTCTCGCGGAGTGCGGGAGCGAGTGACGCTGAGGCGAGCTTTTCCGGAGTGATCCGCAAGACTTCTTTTCCAAAACGATAGATTTCGTTGGCTACTTTTTCGAGCTCGGCGGCTTTCGGATCGTTGGCAGAGCCTAGGACTACTACTTGAATTGCGTGGCGCGAATGCAAGAGCGCGGCGAGACCGTAGGTGGCGGCGAATAATCCATACTGCGGGATCAGTCCGACAAAAGCTTCCAGAGTTTTTTCCGCCCAATCGCGATAGAGTTTTTCGCCGGTGAATGCGTAGAGGCGGTCGAGAACGATGACGGCCACGGAATTTGCCGCCGGCGTTGGCGAATCTTGGATCGGCTTGCGGCGAACTTCGAGGCCGCCCATGGGTGCAGCGTCTTTGGCGCGGTCGAAGAATCCACCGCCTTCGGGGTCACCGAAGCGTTCGACGGCGAGGCGCATGGTTTTCTCGGCGAGATTAAAATATTTTTGATCCAGCTTGGTTTCGTAGGCGTCTAGCAACGCGGCGGCAGCGAAAATCTGGTCGTCGAGAGAGCCTTCAAGATGCTGGCCGCCCACGCGATGACGGAAGCCTTTGGACTCGTCCCAAGCTTCGGCGATCAGGCGATCCAGAGTTTTCAATGCGAATGTGCGGCAATCATCGCGGCCAAGAACGCGAGCGGCTTCGAGGTAAGCGGATACAAACATGGCGTTCCAGGCGACATAAATTGTGGTGTCTATTGCCGGCGTGGGTTGGCGCAGGCGGCGTGCTGCGAGCAGCTTTTCTTTGGCTTGCGCGAGCAAGCTTCGGGCTTGCGATTCGCTGATCCCGAGCTGGCTTGCGAGGCCGGCAATGCTGGAGGCGACCCACAGAACATTTTTTTCGCGGTTGTGGTGCATTTCACCACGCGAGTTGACGTCGTAATACAACTCCACGGCGCGTGACTCTTCTGGAGAAAGTACCGCGCGGACTTCCGATGGGGTCCAGGTAAAATAATCGCCATCATCGTCGAGAGTCTGGTCGGCATCCTGGCTTCCGAAAAATCCACCTTTGGTTTGATCCGACAAGACTTCGTTGACCCAGGAAATAATTCCTTCGGCGGTTTCGCGGAAGAGCGGTTTGTGAGTGACTTGATAGCCGTGCAGAAAATTCTTGAGCAACTCCGAATTGTCATAAGTCATTTTTTCGAAATGCGGAACGCACCAACGCTCATCCACGGAGTAGCGGTGAAAGCCGCCGCCGATCTGGTCGTAAACACCACCGAGGGCCATGCCTTCGAGCGTGCGCTCGGCGACGTGCAGGAGATGCACGTCGTGTGTGGATTGATAACGCTCGAGCAATAAATCAACGGCGCTGGCGTGAGGGAATTTAGGCAACTGTCCGAAACCGCCGTGAACGTCGTCAAAAAGGTGAAGCGTCGATTCGAGGACGGCGTCCACAATTGCGGCATCGAAGTCACCGCGGGCCGCGCGAAAAATTTCTGACTTTGCCACGGCTTCTTCGAGCGCCACTGCGGATGTGTCCACTTCAGCGCGGCGGGTCTTGAAGGCTTCCGCGATTGAGCTGAGGATGCGTTTAAAACCGGGGCGGCCCATCGCGTCTTCCGGCGGAAAATAAGTGCCGCCGAAGAATGGCTTGCCGTCGGGGGTGAGAAACGCGGTCAAAGGCCAGCCGCCTTGACCGGAGATTGCGCTGATGGCGGATTGATAACGCGAGTCGACGTCGGGACGCTCGTCGCGATCCACTTTCACCGGAACGTAAAGTTTGTTGATCATGGCTGCGATTTCAGGATTTTCGTAGCTTTCGCGGTCAATCACGTGGCACCAGTGGCACCAGACCGCACCGATATCGAGCAGGATCGGTTTATTTTCAGAGCGAGCGCGAGCGAAGGCTTCTTCACCCCATTCGTGCCAGTCCACGGGCTGATGCGCTGCGGAACGGAGATAAGGGCTAGCAGAATCTTTAAGGCGATTTTCGGAGTTGGTCATGGACTACCTTTCTCTTTCAACCCTATCACAGGCGGGGAAGGTGACATACATTCGCTCGTGCGGGGGACGTGCAGGTGTGACCGCATCCTGTTGGTTTGACGTTTCAGATTATCCCGATACGGACTACTATTAGCACACAGCCATGGCAAAGAAACTGAAACCGGTGCATCCAGGCGAGATCCTCAATGAGGATTTCGTGAGACCTTATGGTCTTAGCATGAACAAACTAGCGCTCGAATTACGAGTGCCGGTAACGCGGATCGCGGATATCGTGGCGGAGCGGCGCGGGATTACGTCTGACACGGCACTGCGCCTGGGCCGTTATTTCAAAACGACGCCGCAATTCTGGCTGAACCTTCAGACGAAATACGATCTGGAGAATACCGAGGACGAGAAACTCGCGCAGATCGAGCGCGACGTGCGGCCGCTGGAAAGCGCTACGCGTTAGAAAGCGAAATGCAAACCGGTCGCGGCGGGCAGCGCGGTCACCCCGCCGGCAAGATGCCCTTCGACTTGTCTCAGGGCAGGCCGGCGCTACGCAAGGCAAACGGGCCGGCAAAGCCGGAATACTGAAGGCGGTTACTGTAGCGGGCTGCTGTAGCCGGCGTCGCGGGGATCGATGGGTTTGCGGCCGGAAAAGCCCTCGTCCTGAGCGTGATAGAAACGGATACGATCTTCGCCGAGACGCCAGCAGAGATAAACGTCCTGATTGTTGATGCGCGCGGGAAAGTCCAGCAAGCCAACGTCGAGATCTTTCACCACACAGCCGGTAGATTGAATCTGTTCGAGGGCAGAGCGGACGGCTTCCTCGGACCGATTGCGTTCCAGACGCGTGCGCGCGGCTCTTTCGTAGGAGACCATCAAGCCGCCCGAGCGCTGGATTCGTTCCGCGAGGGCGTTCAGCTCTTCTTCGGCTTCGCCTAATTTGCGGCGCGACTCCATCGCGTCGATCAGGATGGGTTCAAGCTGGGTACGCAGACGCTCGGCTTCGGTGAGTGAAAAATATTTGGCTTCGTCATCCGACATCTAAACAGACTCCGAAAAACTTCTTAAGAAAATACCGAGCCTTCTTTTCCCGTGATGTTACCAGAAGAAGATGACGGAACGGGCTGCTATCTCCCACAGGAACGCCACGCCGAACGCTCAAGGTCAGACTGAAGCTAACCGCCGATAAAAACCATGGTGCGCGAGGGCGGAATGAAATCGGCCTCGTTGATGCGGTGCCCTTTCTCTTTCTTGTGGACCACGGCGACAATCGCATCGCTGATTTCGCGATCGGTGGCTCCGCCGCGAAGCATAAATTTCAAGTCGTGATCCTCCTTGCTGAAAAGGCAGGTGCGAAGTTTGCCGTCGGCCGTGAGCCGGACGCGCGAGCAATGGCCGCAGAAAGGCTGCGACACGGGAGCGATCAGGCCAATTTCCCCCGCCCCATCCGCAAATCTGTACTTGCGCGCGGTTTCGCTACGCTCGTGAATCACGGGCATCAAGGGCCAGCGCGCGGAAATGCGCTGATGAATTTCGGCCGCGGTTACAACCTGATCGCGGGTCCAGGCGCGATCAGCATCGAGCGGCATGAATTCGATGAAGCGCATGATGATGTCGTGCTCGCGGGCAAACTCCGCAAAGGCTTCCACTTCTCCGTCATTGATTCCGCGAACGAGGACGGCGTTTACTTTTACCGGACGAAGCGGAGATGCTTGGGCCACCTTGATTCCTTCCAAGACCTGATCGAATGTTTTTGTGCGGGTGATTTGTTCGAATTTTTCGCGCTCGAGAGAATCGAGGCTGATATTGATGCGATCGAGACCGGCAGCGACCAGGCGATCGCAGCGTTCGGCAAGAAGATGGCCGTTGGTGGTCATCGATAGATCCTGAACGCCGAGCGCTTTGAGGCGCGCTATAAAATCTTCGACACCGGGGCGCACTAAGGGTTCGCCACCAGTGACGCGAATTTTTCGGATGCCCATGCCGACAAGGATGCGCGCGAGGCGTTCGTACTCGTCCCACTCGAGCAGGGCGTGCTCAGCCATATGATTCTCGGGATTCGCCGAGCGACAATAGACGCAGCGGAAGTTGCAGCGGTCGGTGACAGAAATGCGCAGGTCGGTGATTTGGCGGCCGAATTTGTCGAGGAGCGACATTGGTCTGTTTAGATGACGCGGGACTCCATAGGGTCGCCGGGGCAGCCAAGAATAAACCCTGAGTATAGCCCCTGAGGCAGGTATCTGCCACGGTTTCGGCGCAAGGGGCAGCGGTTGAAGGGATGGTTGAATGTGGTAGAGTTGCGAGCCGATGCGTATCTTCGTTCTGGGCGTGGGCGGCACCGGCTCTCTGCTGGCCCATCTGCTGGTGCGTCAGGGACATAGCGTGTGGTGCGGAGACCGCGACCCGGAACGAGCAAGGAAATTCCTCGGAAAGAAAAGCGGAATCGAAGTTGTGGAAGCGAACGCGCGAAATTTGTGGTCGATCGTTCGCGCGGCGCGCGGATGCAATCTGCTGGTCAACGCCTCTCCCGCAGTGTTCAACGAAATCATCCTTCGGGCCGCGCTGCGGTTGCGCTCACATTATCTGGATTTGAACAGCCACCTGACGCGCCACTTGTTCAAGCCCGAACAATTAAAATTCAACAAACGTTTCGTGGCGAAAAATCGGGTAGCGCTAATTTGCACCGGAGCAGCTCCCGGATTGACAAATCTTCTGGCTAAGCGTGGCTCGGAACTGCTGGATTCGGTGGAATCGATTCAGCTGCGGTTGTTCGAGAGTACGGAAAGCAAGGATCCGGTTTCGACCTGGTCGCCGGAAGGCGCTTACGATGAAGCGATTTCAAATCCGAGGATTTACCGCAACGGAAAATTTGTGCTGGCGAAGCGATTCGCCGAGCGCGAAAAGTTTCGATTTCCGCCGCCCATAGGAGAGACGACCGTTTATCTGGCGGCGCAGGACGAGGTTTGCATGCTGCCTTACGCGATTCCGATTCGAGAGATGGACGCCAAGATCGGCGGGAACGATTTTGACCGGCTGTATCGATGGTACCGGCAAGGACGGTTGAACCGTTCGCAGGGGATCGTTCGCAAAAGATTTCCAAAGACACTGACGCCCAGGAATGTGGCGGCGCTGATTCGCAGAGGCATCCTTTATAATGCGCGGTTTGCGGCGGCGGTATTGTTGCGAGGAATGAAGGACGAACAACCGTTGCTGGTTCGCTGGGACGCGAGCTTTCCTTCGCTTTTTCAGATTCGGCAGCGCGGATTGATTTCAACTCCAATTTCGTACGCCACAGCGCACGTGGCCGCGCTCTTCGTCAAACATTTTCCGCGCGATGAAGCCGGAGTGCTGGAACCGGAAACGCTGCCTGCTGATACGCGGCGTGCAATTGTGGCTGAGTTGCGCTCTCGAGATTTCCGAATCAAGCTGAAAATTACGAAATTAAAGAAAGTGGAAGAGGAATTCTGAGCGCCGTCGAGCCGGGCTTTTTAAAATGGTGAAGCTAACGGCTTCAGCAAGCCGAAATCGGTAAGGCCATTCGCAACAAATTGCACGGCCAGGGCCACCAGCAGCAATCCCATCAGACGCATCATGATGCGAATTCCGGTGTCGCCGAGGTAGCGGCGCACGCGGTCCGCTCCTGCCAGAACAAGATAGGAAACAAATGAAGTGAGAAGGATAGCCGCGTAAATTATTCCGTGTTGCCAGATGGCATGAGACTCGCCGACTAGAACCATCACGGTGGAAATTGCTCCGGGACCGGCGAGCATGGGCAAACCCAGGGGAATAATGCTGGCGTCGTCTTTGGCGGCGCCTTCTTCTGTTTCTTCCGGACTGACCTTGGTGGGAGATTGGCGGGCTTGGAGCATGTCGAGACCGATGCGCATAAGAATGATGCCGCCGGCAATTTTGAATGCGGGCAAAGTGATGCCAAACATTTTGAAAATCAAACTGCCGACGAGAGCGAAGGAGCAGAGGACAATGGCGCAGGTCCAGGCGGCGCGACGGGCCATTTTCCTGCGCTCGGAGGCAGGGGAATCTGCGGTGATGGCGAGAAACAACGGGATAACAGCGAAGGGGTCCACGAGAAAAAATACGGAGGTAACCGCCACCAGCACGAATTCGAGGACCGGTGTGAAATTCATGGGCGTTCGCTATGCTGCAAAAGACAGAACGAAAAAAATGTGACCGCGCCACGTTAGCATTTTTGCGCGGAAGTTTGTAGCGCCGTGGTTGATGGGACTTCGGCGGATCAGTTGGGAGGCGAAGGCTTTGGTTGGACGGAGGAGGATGCCGGGGCAGTGGGGGATGGGGGCGCGGCGGCGGGATTTGGAGCAGGGCTGGCCTCCGCGTTGTGAGGCTTGAAGCCGGTGGAGTGAATCACCAGGCGCACAGGGATTTCCTGACCGTCCGAATCTTTGATGACGTCGTCAGAGCGCGTGTAAGTGGGCAGCCAGTATTTTCCCTGAAAATTCTCGCGGTAGGTTTCGAACATGGTGAAAGGCAACGCGGTTCCATTGCCGGAAAGTTCGCTGACGAGCTTGCCGTAGGATTTGACGATGGCGAAGTCCTGATCGTCGATCCAGATTACGCCTTCAAAGAAACGGCGCTTGCGGCTCAACATTTTGGGCTTGACCTGAAAAATGTAAGTGGTGAGCTGGTCGAGTTTGTCCTGGCCTACATATTTGAAATTGTAATTTGCGATTTCCTGTGAAGTGAGAAGGAAGAGCGGCAAGCTGGAAATCGTGCGGACGTCTTCGAGCGTGTACAGTTCCACTTTCAGATTGGATTCGGGCTGCTTTTCCACGCGCATGTAGCGCTGGCCATCAGGCCGGGTGTAAACCTCGCCGGTCACGCTGAATTTTCCGCCGGGGTCGGCGAGTTCGTCGATGCGGATGGTTTGGGTGTAGTCGTAAGTTTCGAACTTTTCTTTCATGATGTCTTCGTTGGCCGAAAATTTCTGGATGATTACTTCTTCGGGAATGGGCGGAGGGCCGGGATGCGGTTCGCTGGGGATGCGCTTCACTTCGAATTTCGGCGGAGGCGCCATGGGACCCGCGCTGTTTTGCGCGAAGGCACTGGAGGCAAGAGCCAGCAGCGGAAGCATAACGAATGAGAAAAGTGATTTCACGTTTGCGTCTTCCGAATGTTAGATGCAGCCTGGCTGGTTCAGGTTTGAGCGCCCTCGTAAAAGCCGCACAATTTGGACCATATCACAATCGCGGTGTGACGCGGCGAAGGACGTGCGCGCCGCTGAAAGCGCCATCATTACTTTTTCAGGCGAGGCGTAGCGGCGCGTCTGCTAAAATCACTCGCTTGCAAAATGTCAGACAACCCCGTTCATGAAGGTAAGGAAGCGCTTCAGGCCCGGCTGTATCGCGTCAGCGGAACAGTGCAAGGGGTTGGCTTTCGGTACTTTGCCAGCCGCATGGCCCGGCAGTTGGGGATCAACGGATACGCCAAGAATTTGCACGATGGGCGCGTGGAAGTTTACGCCATCGGCGCGCCGGGAAAGCTTGCGGCGCTGCGCAAGGAACTACAACGCGGGCCACGTTCGGCGATCGTGTCAGAGGTGACGGAAGAAGACGTGGCGATTCAGCGTCAATTCGAGCACGGTTTTTCTATTGAACGCGATTCTTATGCAGTTTGAGGACATTTAAAGGGGAGACGATGGACGAACTGAAGAGACTGATTCGCGAAATTCCGGATTATCCAAAGCCGGGAATTTTGTTCTACGACATTACGACGCTGCTGAAAGACCCCAACGGATTTCATTCCATGGTGGACAAGCTGTGCGCGCATTACGACGGGAGGAAAGTGGATCTGGTCACCGGGATCGAAGCGCGGGGATTTATTTTTGGCCCGGCGCTGGCGTACCGGCTGGGCGCGGGATTCGTTCCCATACGCAAGCCGAAGAAATTGCCATCGAAGTGCGCTTCAGTGACCTATCAGCTCGAGTACGGCACGGACCAGCTCGACATTCACGAGGACGCGGTGAAAGCTGGCCAGCACGTGCTGGTCTGCGACGACCTACTTGCTACCGGTGGGACGGCTGCCGCTGCGGTTAAGCTGATACGGCAGCTTGGGGGGGAAGTAGTGGGCGCGGCGTTTGCGGTGGAGTTAAGCTTTTTGAATGGTCGCGCGAAGTTGCCGGGGATAGACGTTTTTTCGCTTTTGAAGTACGACAAGTAGAGCACTGTCGGCGTTCGTAAGCGTCAAGGAAAACCTGGGAAAAACGAAGGGCCTCAGTCTCTAAGATTCGTCCTGTGTCTGAAAGTGTGAGCTGCATTAGCAAGCTACGTCTTTGTTTTTCGTTGCTGGCGTTGGCGGACTACTTCGAAGAGCACTACGCCGGCAGCTACGGAGACGTTAAGAGAGCGGACGGGGCCGGTGGTGGGAATCGAAACCAGGAAATCGCAGCGTTTGCGTGTGAGCTCGTGTAAGCCTTCGCCTTCGCCGCCTAAAACAATTCCCACTTGGCCTGAAAAGTCTGCTTCGGTGTATTTTTTTTCGGCGCGCTCGTCGAGTCCAATCAGCCAGTAGCCGGCTTCTTTCATTTCTTCCATCGCACGAACGAGGTTTTTCACGCGCGCAACGGGCAGGTGAGCGAGGGCGCCGGCGGAGGCGCGTTCGACGGTATCGGTCAAGCCGGCGGCGCGGCGTTCCGGGATTACTACGCCATTCGCGCCCGCTGCGAGCGAGGTGCGAACAATCGCGCCCAGATTGTGCGGGTCTTCGATGCCGTCGAGGAGGACGAGGAGGCCTTGCGGAGTTTTGGCGGCAAGCAAGTCTTCGAGTTCCAGCGCGGGTTTTGCAGCGGCGAGCGCGGCGATGCCTTGATGATCACGCGTGCCGGTTAGGCGATCGAGCTGAAGGCGGTCTTCAAACCTTACGGGGACGCTTTTCGAGCGGGCGAGTTGGACTATGGCTTCGACACGGTCGCCGTGGCGGCCGCGAGCGATCACGATGCGATCGAGCGCGCGTCCGGCGGCGAGTGCTTCTTCTACGGCGTGGAATCCGGTTAGCCAGTTCATGGTGGTAACAAGTTTGCGAGCCGGATGATTCTAAACCAAGAACAGATTCCTCTCTACGGGTCGCGCCCTCCGCTTTGCGGAGGAAGATAAACTGCGCGACACTCCGCTCGGAATGACAGGTCAAGCTGAGCTGGAGTGATACGAAAAAAAGAGCCGGCAAGATGCCGGCGCTACAAAAACCATGCAACTGCTGAAGCTCGATTTCGTTGGGTTTTCGCGTGATACGTAGATTCGAGACAAAAGCAGATTTCTCCCTGCCGGTCGCGGCCTCCGCTTTGCGAAGGGAGATAAGCCACGCGACACTCCAACCGGAATGACAGGGAAAGCTGAGCCGGAGCGATAAGAAGAAAAAGAGCCGGCAAGATGCCGGCGCCACAAAAACCATGCAACTGCTGAGTTGGGCGCAGGTCAGCCTTCCAAGGTGGCGATGGTGTGTGCGGCAATGGCTTCGCCACGGCCGATCTCGCCGGTGCCTTCGTTGGTTTTCGCCTTTAAATTGATTTGTTCCGGCGCGATTCCGAGCGATTTCGCTAGCGCTGCGCGCATGGCGGGAAAATGCGGGCCCAGTTTGGGGCGCTCGCAGATCACTACGGCGTCGAGATGGGTGATGCGAAGACGTTTCTCGTCCAGGAGCTTTCTGGTGTGCTCGAGGAACAACAGGCTGGACGCGCCTTTCCATTTCGGATCGGTGTCAGGAAAATGCGTGCCGATGTCACCGAGGCTGGCGGCTCCGAGAAGCGCGTCGCAGAAGGCGTGTGCGAGTACGTCACCATCAGAGTGCCCGACCGAGCCTTTATCAAACGCGACATCAATTCCGCCGATTATGAGCTTGCGACCTTCGGCAAGGCGATGCAGATCGTAGCCAATTCCGCAGCGGGTCATTTCGCGCGACGCTCCTGTTCCAGGTAAAAGCGGGCGAGGTCCATGTCGGCGGGGCGCGTGATTTTAAGGTTGCGCTCGGAGCCGAGGACGACGAAGACGTCGTGGCCGAAACGTTCAACCAGCGAAGCCTCGTCTGAGGCGGTGATGCCGTCCTGCTGCGCCTTACGGAATGCGTCGCGCAGGAGAGCATACGAAAACGCTTGCGGTGTTTGCGCCAGAACGATTCGTTCGCGTGGAATCGTGGAGGTAATCAATGCGACGTCTTGAGGAAGGCTGGCGCGTTTTACTTCTTTGACCGTGTCGATGGCGGGTATGCCAAGGATTGCCGCGCCGCGCGCACGCGCTTCGGCGATTACGCGGTCAATTTGCTCGGTGGTAACGAACGGACGAACGGCGTCATGCACCAGAACTATTTCCGTGGCGGGGTCCACTTGCGCGAGCGCATTGGCGACGGACTGCTGGCGCGTGTCGCCGCCATGAACTACGCGCGCGGGGCGGCCGAGCGCGGCTTTGGCAACTTTATCCTGCAAGGACACGATGTCGTCTGTGCGCGTGGAGATAAAAAAGTCGGTGATCTCGGGACAAGCGGCGAGGCGACGCAAGGCGAAAATCACAAGCGGCATGCCGTCGAGTTCGAGAAACTGCTTTGGCGTTTCGGCGCCCATGCGGGTGCCAAGCCCGGCAGCGGGAATGATGGCGGCAATTCGGCTCATGGAAGGGTCAACAGTCTATCGCAATTGCGCCCGGAGGTGGAGAAATGGCTCAGAGGGGCAGTTTCGCGGCAAGCGTACTTATCGGGAGTCGTTCACCTTCTGATTACCTCGGCGTAACAATTCAGCGCAAGACTTGGCTAACCTACACCAAGCCCGGGGCAGCAGTTGATCTCAGCTAGACCAACGGCTCCCGCGAAGGTCCTTCCAGGGTCCGCCATCTTTATAGCGCTCGGGATACAGAGCCTTCGATCGCGGATCCTCGGCGGTGTCGAGTTGAAGAACCATCCACTTTGGATATGGAACGCCCGGATCAGAGGCTTGGTTGAGAAGCCGGACATCTTCCTGCGAGAGCTGAAGGTCTGCGGCAGCGATGTTGTCTTCCAGTTGCTCCGCTTTTCTGGCAGCGATAATCACACTGCTGATGGCCGGGCGTCCCAACACCCACGCGAGCGCCACGCGCGCGGGGCTCACGTTATGCCGGCCAGCCACCTGCTTCAGCACATCTACAACGCGGTAGCCCAACTCTTTGTCGAAGGGCACAAACGCACCGGCCTCTGCGAATCTTGTTCCGGCAGGCGCAGGGTAGGCGCGGCTGTACTTGCCGGAGAGGAAGCCGCCGGCCAGCGGGCTCCAAACCAGGATGCCGATGTTGTGGTACTCGGCGAACGACTGAAATTCGTATTCGAGGCCGCGACCGACGAGACTGTAATACATTTGAGCAGTCACGAATTTTTCCAGTTCCAGACGCTCCTGCAGCATGACCGCCGTTGCGGCTTGCCAGGACATATAGTTGGAGAGTCCGATGTAGCGGACCTTGCCATGGCGCACGAGATCGTCGAGAGTGCGCACGGTTTCTTCGAGCGGTGTGTTGCTGTCCCATCCATGGATTTGGTAAAGATCGATGTAATCGGTCTGCAGGCGGCGGAGACTGTCCTCCACCTCGCGCATGATGTTGACGCGGGTCGCGCCGCTTCGGTTGAGATTTTCGGCCATGGGCAGCCGAACTTTGGTGGCCAAGACGATTTCTTTTCTCACACCTTTAATGGCGTTACCAACCAGAGTTTCGCTTTCCCCGAGGCTGTACACGTCGGCGGTATCGATGAAGTTGATTCCACGGTCCAGGGCTAGCTTCACCATTCGCGTGGTGTCCTCTTGACCGAGGTTGCCCATGTTCATCTTGCCGCCGAACTGCATGGTGCCAAGCGCCAGTTCGCTGACGATGAGTCCGGTGTTACCGAGTTTTCGGAACTTCATGCTCACACTCCTTCCGCTTAACCTCAATTATGATGACGGATTAGTCCCATTCGCTTCAGAAACCGGCGAAAAAGCTAAGAACGGCCCGGAGTGTGGTGAGGCAGCAATCAAACGCCGATGAGGATTTGTTGGTTATGCCGGGTTGGGGTTGAAGCCCGGAGAACGCTGCTGAGGGCACGGCGGGGTTGAAACCCCGCGCTTCCGTAAAGACAGAGCAGATTCTTCGCTCAGAATGACAAGTCGGGGGAAGGGCGCGAGTTGTGATAGTGACTCCGTGAAAGGCAAAGTCGCTCACGCTGAGTTAATAAGGTGCGCTTCCCGCTTCTCGCGTTGGCGTTCGTTTTAAGTGCGGCCGGGTTCGGGGTAGAGCGGGCGAGGCGGGCGCTCGCCGCCGACGCGGTCGTCCACGGCGCGGGGGCCGGGTGCCTGTTCTGCTTGAGGTTGCGAGACGGAGGAGATTGGGCGCGGGGGAGATTGTTCGGCGCGATCATCGTAGCGGCCGAAGATCATTTTGCCGGCGGTGGTCTGATGGACAGAGGTTACGGTGATGTCGATGGTTTTGTTGATCATTTTTCGGGCGGAGTCCACGACGACCATGGTGCCGTCGTCAAGATAGGCAACGCCCTGATTGTATTCTTTGCCTTCTCGCAGGATGAAGACGCGCATGGTCTCGCCGGGCAGCACGACGGGCTTGAGCGCATTGGCAAGCTGGTTGACGTTGAGAATTTCGATGCCTTGCAGGGTGGCAACTTTGTTCAAGTTGTAATCGTTGGTGACAATTTTCGCTTCGTAGCGCTTGGCAAGCTCGATGAGCTTCAGGTCCACGTCGGGAACTTGCGGGAAATCTTCGTCAACAATCTGGACTTCGAGATGGGCCATCTTCTGGATGCGTTGAAGGACCTCGAGACCGCGTCGGCCGCGCTGGCGTTTGAGCGGATCGGCTGAATCGGCGACAAGCTGAAGCTCGTGCAAAACAAATTGAGGAATGATCACGGTGCCGTCGAGGAACTGAGCGTCGGCAATGTCGGCCACGCGGCCATCGATGATAACGCTGGTATCGAGGACCTTGAAAGAATGCTTCAGGCTGCGTTCGCTGCCGAAAAGTCCGCCGAGGGCTTGCAGATTGAGCATGTCGCCTTTATTGGCGCCCAGAATCAGCCCGGTATAAGCCATGACGAGAAAAGTCGCCAGGCTGAAGAACGAGCGGGTGCTTTCGGGCATGGAGGTGTGCGAGAGGACCAGGGTGGTGAAGTAGGCGCCCAAAATTCCGAGAATCGAGCCGGTGGCCGCGCCGATCAGGCGGCGCAGACTAGCGCGGCGGAGGCGCACTTCAAATAAGATGACGGCCAAGGCGAAGAGCAAGCCGGCGATGGCGCCAGATTCTTTTGAAACGCTGAAGGGACGAAAGTGAAAACCCGCTGCGACGCAAATCGCAGTGAATATGATGCGGATGCCGAGCATGTCCCAGAAACTGCCCACGCTTTCCTGGCCCAGGCGGGGATGAGCGGCTGACTTTGAAACAGGATTCTCCGAAGGGGGAAGCGCCGGCGGACGGCTTGGTACGTTAGGAGGCCTTTGCATCGAAACACCTTTATGAAACGTATGAAAGAGCGGTTAATGCAATTTATTTTGGTACGTCGCTACATCCTTTCCCACAAGCGGCTTTATGAGACTTCTAAGTGCGCCGAAATGAAGAAACGGCAATTATCAAATTTATATAAAACATAATAGCACCGAATTTCGGGTTAGCGGCAGTGGAAAACCGAAAATGATAACGCCGGAGCTAACCTGACGTTGGAAAATGGAGAAGTAGAGCCGGTTGACGGATTAGAGATAGTACTTTGGGACGCGGCGGCCGAGGGCGCAGAGGAGATCAGAGGTGACCGTGCCGATTTCGCGGGCGACGTCGGAAACTTCGATGGCGGCCTTGCCGTCCTTTCCATAGATTGTGACGACGTCGCCGAGCGCGACGCCAGGAACGTCGGTTGCATCCAGCATGGTTAAGTCCATCGAGATGGTTCCGACCAAAGGGACGCGCAGGCCGCGGACTAAGGCGCAGCCGCGGTTCGTTCGGGCGCGCACGACTCCGTCAGCGTAGCCTGCGTTGATCACCGCAATTTTGGATGGTCTGGTGGTGACGAAACGCGCGGCATAACCCACGGCCTGTCCTGTTGGAACTTCGCGCAATGAAATGATCCGGGCGCGAAGAGACAGACAAGGAGCGAGCGGCATTGCGCCTTTCACTTCTTCTCTTTTCTGAGGCGGGTCGAAGGACTGATGGTAACCGTAGAGGATCGCGCCGGGACGGACCATGTCCACCCAAGTGCTGGGGCGCGCGCAGATGGCGCCGCTATTGGCCATGTGCACGATGCCGGGTGAAATTCCGAGAGCGCGTAGGCGAGCGAGACAGTCGCGGAAAAGCTGCTCCTGCTGGTTCGTTTGTTCGGCGGTGAAATCCTCCGCGGACGCAAAATGAGTGAAGGTGCCTTCAAGCTGGAGGTGCGGGCAATCGGCCAGCGCCGCGGCGAAGGCGTCGATTTCATCCGGCGAGATGCCCAGACGATTCATTCCCGTGTTTATTTTCAGATGGAAGCGCACGCGTGAGGGTTTTGCGGACGATTTGCTGGACAATTTCGCGTGCAATGATTTTGCGGCGCGCTCGAGGTAGCGCAGGTCGTCCACGCGAGTGACCGTGGGCGTGAGATGGTTTTGGATCAGGCGTTTTTCTTCGCCGGGCCAGAAACCGGTGAGAACCAGAATGGGTTTGCGAATTCCGGCGTCGCGCAACTCGATGCCTTCGTTGGCGCAGGTGACGCCGAACCATTCGGTGCCGGCTTTCTGCAGCGCTTTGGAAATTGGGACGGCGCCGAGGCCGTAAGCGTTGGATTTAACGACGGCGAGAATTTTTCGATTTGCGCCGACGTGACGGCGGATTACGCGCAAATTATGGATGATGGCCTTGAGCGAAATCTCCGCCCAAACCGGCCGGCCTTCGAACTGAATGGGTTTCGACATCGTCATTTAGAATGCCAGACTCCTTATCGGTGGCGCGAACGAAATTCGGGCCAACCGGGATGAACGCCGCGTTTAGGTAAACAGTTGCAGGGCGGGTGGATGCAGTTAGCGGGCCTATTCGAAAATCACGGCTTGACGATTGGCTTCCGGCATCAGGCGGAAAATACAGACGTTAGAGGTGGCAGAACTGCGCGAAAATCTGCGCTCGAGATCACGGCACGGGAAACGTCGAAAGGGCGACACGTCTTGTGGGTGGGTGACGACGCTATTCGTCGCCGACTGTGCTGTTCCAGGCGTCCGGGGCGGCTTCTTCGAAACGCGTGTGACGGGCCAGGAAAACGAAATTCATGGTGCCGGTGGGGCCATTGCGCTGCTTGGCAATGATTAACTCGGCTTTGGCGCGATCTTCTTCGGGCAAGTCCGTTTTGTAAAAATTCGGGCGATTGATGAAGAGGACGACGTCCGCGTCCTGCTCGATCGCGCCGGACTCGCGAAGGTCGGATAGCTGGGGCTTGCGCTCATCGCGTTCAGGTGCGCGGGTGAGCTGGCTAAGCACTAGAATGGGAACTTTTAATTCTTTGGCCAGACCTTTCAGGCCGCGCGAGATGCTGGAGACTTCTTCCTGGCGATTTGTGCCGCGGCCGGTGTGCGTGGGGACCACAAGCTGGAGATAATCCACAACCAGGAGCGAAAGGCCGCGATCGCGTTTCAGGCGGCGAGCTTTGGCGCCAATTTCCATCACGGTGGAGGAGGCGGAGTCGTCAATCCATAGCGGCGCTTCAGCGAGGTTTGTGAGCGCGCCGGTAATCTTTCCCCAATCGTCGCGTCCCATGTGGCCGGTGCGGAATTTGTGAGCATCGACGCGCGCTTCGGATGCGAGCAAGCGCAAGAGCAGCGATTCTTTTGACATTTCCAGGCTGAACACGGCGACCGGCTCGCGCAGGCGCAGAGCGACATTTTCTGCGATGTTCAACGCTAGAGCAGTTTTTCCCATGGAAGGGCGCGCGGCTAGGATGATTAATTCGGAAGGCTGCAAACCGGCGGTCTCATTATCGAGGCCGGGGTAACCGCTGGCGAGGCCGGTGATGCGGCGGCCTTCGCTGAAAATCTTTTCGAGGCGCTCGTAATTGTCGCGGACGAGCTCTTTGACGCCAATCAGGCCGGCTTTGACGCGATCTTCAGCGAGCTGGAAAATGACAGATTCGGCGCGGTCGAGAATGACGTCGGCATCATCGCCAGCAGCAAGCGCCTGTTCCTGAATCGCGGACGCGGAAAAAATCAGACTGCGGAGGACAGCCTTTTCTTTGACGATGCGGGCGTAGTGCTCGACGTTGGTGACGCGCGGCAAACCGTCGGCAAGCTGCGAGAGATAGGCCACTCCGCCGGCGGATTCCAGTTCACCGCGGCGCGCGAGGTCGTCCATCAAGGTGACCACGTCGATAGCTTGTTGTTTTTCTCCGAGCTGAATCATGCGCTCGAAAATCTGGCGATGTTGGGAGAGGAAAAAATCCTCGGAGCGGATTTTTTCCACCGCGGCATTCAGCGCGTGATTATCAAGGATGATGGCGCCCAGGATGCTGCGTTCTGCTTCAAGATTGTGGGGAAGCGGACGCTCGAGAGTAGTATCGGTTGCCATTATTCGCTTTTTATTCGCCCACTATTTTCGCTCAAAGATTGCGCAAGCACAAGAAGTTCCGTGCCGTTCCAATTTCGGTTTCAACTTCATTCGATTTAGAGAAACTTTACGGATGGAGCGCAAACATTGTGGCGAGTTGTACCGCGAAGGTCAATGACTGGGAGCCTGTGGACGCTTTAGGAAAAGTGGAAAACCATGGAACGAAAGTAATGTTGGGTTTTCTATCACGCGACGAATGAAAAATGGAACGCTCTGCCATTGAGCGCGTGGAAGTTTTCTTATGGAAGGAAGCAAGCGGAAGCGCGACTGGATCTACGCCTCTTTTGTGACTGCGACTTTTACTTTGGCGACGATTTCGCGGTGCAACTTAACCGGGACTTCGTAATCGCCGACGACCTTGATGGGGTCCGCAAGCGTGATCTTGCGCTTGTCGATGTGATAGCCCTGGGCTTCGAGAGCTTCGGCAATGTCCGCGGAAGTTACCGAGCCGAAGAGCTGTTCGTTATCTCCCGCTTTGCGGGCGAAGGTCAGGGAGACGCCCTGCAAGGAATCGGCGAGCGTCTGCGCCGCGCCCTTTTCGGTGGCTTCCTTCTTGGCGAAGGTGACGCGCATTCTTTCCAGGCGCTTCATGTTGCCGGGAGTGGCTTCGATGCCGAGCTTGCGCGGCAGAAGAAAATTGCGGGCGTAACCGGGAGCTACTTCGACCAGTTCGCCACGATTGCCCAGCTTTTCCACATCTTCTTGCAAGATAATCTGCATCGCGTTTTCCTCAAATCCTTTAGTTAATTCGCTTCTTGCTTCGACTCTAAATTTTCGGCCGACAACGGTCAGGTTACAGCTCCGCGGCAAAGGGCAACAGGGCAATGTTTTGCGCGCGCTTGATCGCCACCGTGAGCCAACGCTGATGACGGGCGCAAGTTCCGGTCATGCGGCGCGGAAGAATTTTGCCGCGCTCCTGAATGAACGGAGCCAGAATTTCGGCTTTTTTGTAGTCGATGAAGTCGGCTTTATCCACGCAGAACCGGCAAACTTTCTTTTTGCGCACGAAATTGCGCTTGCCGCGCTTTGCGGGGCCGCCAGGGCGTCCGCCCGGGCCGCCGCCTCCCGGACCTGAGGAGCGTGAACCGCCGCCCCCTCCATAAGATTGCTGCTGTGCGTTTTCTTCTGCCATTCGATTTCTCCCTAAACAAAATCCTGAATTGATTTACAGTTTACGCGGTTGGCGCAGCGGCTTGTTCCGCTCCCGGCATGGCCGGAGCCGGCGCAACGGTTTTGCGAGGACGGCGCGCGGCGCGACGCTCGCGGTGGCGCTTCAACTTATCCTGGCGCTTCAATTCTTCGTCCAGACGCACGGTGAGATATTTGATGACCGGGTCGGAAACTTTCAGCCGGCGCTCGAGCTCTTTCACCACTTCACCGTGGCTGGAGCGAATGACCATATAAACGAAATAACCTTCGCGCAATTTCTGCACGCGGTAGGCCATGCGCTTGCGTCCCCACTTATTTACGGAGTCGATCTTGCCGCCTTTTTCCGTGGCGGCGTGCTCCAGAGTTGAAATGACTTTGTCGATGTCCGCTTCCGGCGTGTCCGGCCGAAGGATAAAAATTAAGTCGTATAGGCGCTCTTCCATATATCCTCGATTTCCAAAATCCATTCCGCGATTTCGGCGCTTACTTCTAATTCATTACTGCGATTCTTCTTCCGTGGAACTTACCCGGCGATTGAACCGGGTCATAGCTTTATCCACGCCTTCGGTTAAAACCAAATCCACGGCCTCGGAGGCGTCCGCCACCATCTGCGCCGCAATTTCCCGCTCCGGCTTGCGCATGGGCTTCAGCACGTAGTCCGCGCGATCGCCCACCGGATAATCCGGCTGGCATCCCATGCGAATGCGGACGAACTCATCGGTCCCGAGCGAGCTGACGACCGACCTGAATCCGTTATGCGTGCTTCCCGCGCCGCGTTCGCGAATCCTGAGCATGCCCCAGGGCAAATCCACTTCATCGAGCAGAAGAATCAAATCCGCCGGAGTACATTCGTAACGCTGGAGCAATTCCCGTACGGCGATCCCGCTCAAATTCATCATGGTCTGCGGCTTGGCTAGAACAACTTCTTGCCCGGCCAGCTTGCCGCGACCGACATAACACTTCGATTCCGGCCGAGTAACTCGGATTCCTTCGCGCCCGGCTAAACCATCCACCGCGAGGAAGCCCAGATTGTGCGGCGTCCATTCGTATTCCGCGCCTGGATTGCCGAGGCCGACGATCAGTTTCATAAATTGGCCCAAGCGTGCATCCCGCGCTTCTGATGGAATACCACAGAGCGGAGATTACTTCTCCTTGCCCTTCTTCTCTGGCTTCTCGGCTTTCGCTGCAGGCTCCGCGCCAGCTTCGGCTTCGCCCTCTTCTTCCTTCTTACCCTTCTTGATAACTTCCGGCTCGGCCGGCGCAGTTTCCGCAGCCACGGCCGCTTCCGGAGCGGGCTCTTCTTCCTTCTTGAGAATGACGACGTGAGCGAGCACACGCGTTGGATCGGTGAGCAGCTTCACTTTTTCGCGGTCGAACGGAAGGTCTCCGGCACGAAGCTGTTTGCCGATGAGCATGTCGCTAACGTCGACTTTGAATTCTTCGGGGATATCGGCCGGCAAGCATTCGACTTCCACTTCGCGGGTGACCATTTCGAAAATGCCGCCCTGCATCTTCACGCCTTGCGGCTCGCCGAATGTGTGCACAGGCACGCGGACGCGCATGCGCACGTCCATAGCGATGCGAAACAGATCCACATGGAGCAGCGACCCGCTTACGGGATCGACCTGCCAGTCTTTCACCATGGCTTTTTCCGCGGCGCCATCGGCAACCTGCACGGTGAAAATGGTGTTGTGACCTGTCTCCGAGCGCAGAATGCGGGCAACGTGTTTTGCGTTTACGGAGAGAGAGATCGAATCCTTCTTTCCCCCGTAAAGAATGGCGGGCACCATTCCGGTAAGACGGGTGCGGCGCGCCGGGCCTTTTCCACGACCCTCGCGAATCTTGCCTTCTACTGTAAACGTTTCCATACGTCCTCTTATGCCACCAGTTAGTTAAGAATTCCGTTACGTCAGTTAAACAATTCGCTGATCGAAGTCTCTTCGTGAATGGACTGGATACCGCGAGCCAGCAGCGGCGCCACGCTGAGCACTTTAATCTTCGATACTTTTCGCGCCGCTTCGTTCAGCGGCACTGAATCCGCCACTACAACTTCTTCGATGGCGGACTTGGTAATGCGATCGGCAGCCGGCCCCGAGAGAACCGGATGAGTACAGGCCGCAAAAACTTTCGTCGCGCCGTTATCCAGCAAGGCTTCCGCCGTCTTCACCAGCGTTCCGGCGGTGTCGATAATGTCATCGATGATCAGAGCCGGGCGCCCGGAAACGTCTCCAATCAAATTCATCACTTCGCTTACGTTTACATCGATGCGGCGTTTGTCCACGATAGCCAGCGGCGCATCCATTCTTTTTGCAAAGTAGCGGGCGCGCTCCACTCCACCGGCGTCCGGCGAAACAATGGTCATGGGCCCCATCTTCATCTTCTGAAAATATTCCACCAGCACAGGTGACGCGAACAAGTGATCCACGGGGATATTAAAATATCCCTGAATTTGCGGCGCGTGCAGGTCGAGCGTTAACACGCGGCTCGAACCTGCGGTTTCCAGTAAATCCGCCACGAGTTTGGCCGAAATCGCCACACGCGGCCGGTCTTTGCGATCCTGGCGCGCGTACGGATAATACGGAATCACCGCCGTAATGCGCCAAGCCGAAGCGCGCTTAAACGCATCGATCATCAGCAACAGCTGCATCAGGTTGAAATCAACCGGATGGCTGCAGGGCTGCACGACAAAAACATCCGCGCCCCGCACATTTTCCAAAATCTGAAAACGGGTTTCGCCGTCGCTGAACTGGCCGTGTTCGGCCAGCCCCAACGGAACGCCCACATACTTGCAAATAGCTTTGGCTAAAGCGGGATTCGCGGTCCCACAAAAAATCTTAAATTTGTCGTCAGCCAAATTTTCCCCTTAACCGCTCGCACGCCACCCACGCGAACGGCCATAGTCTTCCCTGGATAGAGTTTCGACGACGAAAACCGAATCTTCCGGGAATGCACGAGCGGTTCGGCGCGCCTGCGCTGGGTTTCGGAAGACTCCGAACACCGCCGACCCGCTACCCGCCAGCGCGGCATCTGCAGCTCCTCGCTTGAGCAATGCGTCGCGGATTTCTCCGAGTCGCGGATGATGGCCGAAGACGGGGCCCTCGAAATCGTTCGAGAGACCGGCTCCCTGCCTGCTCCAGCACAGAGCGCAGAACCCCCAGATTTTAGGGGGTTTTGCGGTCTTTGTCAATTCCGCAGAAATCCATTGGTAGGCGTCTTTGGTGGATACGGCGATGTCACGAGGTGAAATGACCAAAATAGTTTGTTTCGGAGCATTTGGGAGCGGATAGATTTCGTCGCCGCGATTGACCGCCAAAGCGCGGCCGCCGAAGAGAAAAAAAGGAACGTCGGCGCCGAGGCCGGCGGCGATTTCCATCAGACGCGGCAGCGGAATTTGCGACTTGGTCAGGCGCATCATGCCGATGAGGGTTGCTGCGGCGTCGCTCGATCCGCCGCCCAATCCGCGCGCCACGGGAATTTTTTTGTCCAAGTGAGCGGAGACACTGCCGCGAAAACCGATCTCGCGGGCGATTGCGTCGAAGGCGCGAGAAACAAGATTTTCCGGACCAAGCGGCAACGTCGCGTCATTCGAAGTTAGTTCGAACTTAGCTGACGTACTGGAAGTGATGGAGAGTTCCAGCGTGTCGTGCAGCGAGATGGCTTGAAAAATTGTGCGCAACTCATGATAGCCATCCGGGCGCTTTCCCATTACGTGCAGACACAGATTGATTTTTGCAAAGGCAGGCAGGCGCACCGATCTTTTCTTAGGTAAGGCGCGAGTCATGCGGGGAGCTTACTGCGGTTTGGCCGTTTCCGGAGTGGATTTCTGCGCGGTATGGCGGCGGAGATTCTTGAGCTGGGCGTCCACATCATTGACTTTGTCCGCTTCGTAATCAGCGGGAATGGCTTTCCGCCACTCGTCGAGCGCGCGCTCCCAGTAAGTGGCGGCGCGTTCGGTTTGACCGAGCTTCATATAGACATCGCCAAGATGACCCAGAATTGTGGGGTCGTGACTTTGGCGCTCGGAAGCCTTGCGAAGATATTCTTCCGCTTCGGCCAACTTGTTCTGCTTGTAATAAGCCCAACCGAGACTATCCAGATAGGCGCCATTATTGGGTTCGAGTTTAACGGCCTTCTGAATCATTTCGGTCGCTTCCGTGAGGCGCACACCGCGATCGGCGAGCATGTATCCGTAATAATTCAGCACCGCGGCATTGTTCGGATTTATTTCCAACACTTTGCGGAATTGTTCCTCGGCTTGATCGAATTTTTTCTCGCGCTCGTAGATAGCGCCAAGCATGAACCAGGCAGATTCCTTGTCGCCATTCTCCCGCGCCAGTTGCTCGGCCTTCTGGGCCGACTGTTCGGCGTCGGAGTAATTCCGGCCGCGTTCCTGGACTTGCGCGAGATCCACATAGATTCCCTCGTCGCCGTCGTTGTTTTGGAGCAAGCCGGTAAGAAGCTTAGTGGCTTGCTCCGTGTTCGAGTTTTCGCCGTACAACATGGCCAGCGTGATGATCAAGCCTTGATCATCCGGGGAAGCTTGGAGCCCTTTCTTGGTCTCGGCAATGGCGCGGTCAAGATCGCGATTCTGGCGATATGCGTCAATCAGAAGCATTTCCGCGCGCTTCTGCGCGTCGGGGCCCATCTTGCCCATTTCTTCAAATGTGCGAATGGCGGCAGGATAATTTTCCTGGCCCAAATAAGCACGACCGAGTTGCTCGAAAAGAATGGCCAGCGCGCTGGCGTTGGGTGTTTCGGCACCGCCCGCAGCGGAATTCCCGGACGCGCCGGCTTGATTTTTCATGCCGTTGATCGCGTCGGTGAGAATTTTTACGGCGTCGTCATAGCGCCCCTGGTCCTCGTAAAGCAACGCTTCGTTGTAGAGAACTTCGAGGTTGTCGGGAGAAAGTTGCTTCGAACGCAGCAGAGCGGATTCTGCTTCGTCAAACTTTCCCATCCGGCGGTAGAGCTCGGAGATGCGCAGGAAGTTTTCCCAGGTACTGGGCTCCAGCTCGGAGAGACGTTTGTACTGCTCGAGAGCTTCGGCGTACTTGTCCTGCGACATCAGAGCTTGGGCGAGGCCGTGAACGTGCGCGGGATCGTCGGGATCTTCCTGCACGGCCTTACGGTAAGCATCCTCGGACTTGGCGTAGTCTTTTGACTGCGCGTAGGCGTCGCCGAGCAAATCGTAAATTTCGGGAGATGCGGAATCTCCAGCGGCCTGCGTCAGCAGGGTGACGGCTTCCTGCGAGCGTCCTTCGTCAATGAGCAATTGGCTAAGCTGTTCGAGCGCGGCGCTATTGCCGGGGTTGAGATTTACCGTGTTGCGCAAAACTTTTTCAGCTTCTTCGTGCTTGTTTTGAAAACGGTAGAGACGCGCGAGCCACAGCGCGGAATAGGTGTCGTCGGGCTGAACTCTTAAAATGGCCTGAAATTGTTCCACGGCTTTGGCGAGATTTTCCTTCTGCAGGTCGCCGGAACCCATATCGCCCAGCGCATGCACGTAAATTTGTGCAAGCAGGCGGTGAGCGTTTACATCGTCCGGATCAAGCTTCAGAACGGCTTGGGCTTGAACTTCGGCTTCGCGAAAGCGTTGCGATTTCGCATAAATTTCCGCCAAGCGCTCGAGGATTACGGTGGAACCAGGAGCCAGGTCGAGCGCCTTTTTGTACGCTTCGATGGACTGCGCAGCCAGTTCAGGACGCCGGGTGGTTTCGTAGCGCTGCTCGTCCAAATGGCCGAGTGCGAAATAGTAGTAAGAATCCGAGTGTGCGGAATTACTCGCCGCGTCAGCTTGCTTGGAAGGCGCTGTGGGTAATGAGCTCTGCGCAGGGGCCGGTGCAACCGGCTGATCGGGCAGGGAATCCTGCGCCTGTGCCATAGGCGCGATCAGAAAAAAAGATACAGTAAGGAAACTTGCAAATGTTTTCATGCGTTGGCCGTTAAACTCCATTATCGTATAGCAGCCGGACGCGGTCAAAGTATTCCCCTGACCGGCGTTCCTTATTCCATTCAGTTAGACGTATAGAAAGGACGCCTGGATGCGCGGGCACGAAAAATGCCGAAGGGACTGATTGAGGGACTTCTTGGGTTTCGCCAAAGTGATGGGGAAAATTCATGACTCAAATTAGCAGACGAATGATTGCGTGGCTTCTATTGGGCGCACTCTCGGGATTGTTAGGCGTGTCCGTTTCAGCGCAACAGCCGGTCGCTACGGCTGCGAACCCGCCAATACAAGCGGCTAGTCCTTCGTTAACTGATTTTTCCTGGCTGGAAGGTACTTGGCGGGGCGAATGGGGGCCGAGAACAGCCGAACAAGTTTGGCTAGCCCCCAAAGCAGGCGAGGCACTGGGGATTTTCCGGTTGGTGGAAAACGACAAAACATTGGTAATCGAACTATTTACATTCGTAGAAAATTCCGGCGGTATCGATTTTTATCTGCGGCACTTCACGCCGCAACTGATTCCCTGGGAGAAATCGGAAGCGACGCTGCTTCATCTCGCGAACCGCGGGGATACGAAGTTTGAATTTGAGAATCCGGCAAACGGCATGCCCAAGCGCGTGATTTTGACACGACTCGACGCCGACACGTTCGTGGCGCGCTCTGAAATCCTGCCCGAAACCGGTGAAATTCAAGTAGTGGAGATTACCTATCACCGGCAAAAACTTGCAGCGGAAAAACCTAATGGCGGAAATGCCGCACGCCGGAAAAAACCATAGCCATGCCTAGCTTGTTGGCTGCGGCGACAACGTCGGGATCGCGAACCGATCCTCCTGGTTGGATTACGGCGGTGGCTCCAGCTTTCCCCGCCTCTTCCACTCCATCTGGAAAAGGAAAAAAGGCATCCGATGCGACTACGCTTCCGGACAGAGAAAGACCCGCCGTCGCTGCCTTGATTACCGCGATCTTTACGGAATCCACACGGCTCATCTGACCGGCTCCAATTCCAACCGTGAATCCGTCGCGGGCGAATACGATTGCGTTGGATTTCACGTGCTTGCACACCTTCCAGCCAAAAAGCAGCGCGCGAAGTTCTTCTGGAGTTGGCGCGCGCTCGGTGACAACTTTCAAATCGCTTTCGGATAGCTCGTGCCGGTCGGCATCTTGAACCAGCACACCGCCGGAAATTCGTTTCAGTTCAAGCTCCTCAATGGCCACGTCTCGTGGCATTTCAAGCAACCGCAAATTCTTCTTGGAGGCAAATTTCTGAAGCGCGGCGTCTTGATATCCCGGCGCAACAATACATTCGACGAATAATTTTGCGACTTCTTCCGCCGTGGCGGCGTCAAGAGCGCGGTTGAAAGCCAACACGCCGCCGAAAGCAGATACCGGATCGCATGCTAGCGCTTTCAGATAGGCATCCAGCAAGCTTTTCTGCTCCGCAGCGCCGCAGGGATTGTTGTGTTTTACGATTGCGACGCCGGGACGCAGGAATTCGGTGACGAGGTTCCACGCCGCGTCCAGGTCCACAAGATTATTGTAGGAAAGTTCCTTGCCTTGCAGTTGTTTCGCCCCAGCCAGACCGGTGGCGTGGCGTCCTGCGGGCACATACAACGCAGCGTGCTGATGAGGATTTTCGCCATAGCGCATGGTTTGCTTGCGCTCCAGCGATATGTGGATCCGCTGCGGCAATTTTTCTCTGACGCCGATGGTGACGTCGCCGTTTGCGGACAGGCGTTCAAGTTCCGTGGCGATTTCGCCGTCGTAAAGCGCGGTACGCGAGTACGCTTTTCGCGCCAGATTCAACCTAGTGGAAAGACTTAACTCGCCGCTGGCGCGCAATTCCGCAGCGATAGCAGCGTAGTCTTCAGGATCGGCGACCACTGCGACGCTATGGAAATTTTTTGCCGCTGAACGCAGCATTGCCGGACCGCCAATATCAATGTTTTCGATTAGTTCGCCGGCGGTGACGCCCAGTTTTGCCGCGGTGGCGGAAAACGGGTACAGATTCACAACGACTAGATCAAGCGGAACGATCCCATGGTCTCCTGCTTCTTTGCGGTCGCCGGGCTTGGCGCGCTGGAACAAAATACCGCCATGAACTTTGGGATGCAGTGTCTTCACGCGGCCGCCCAGCATTTCGGGCCAGCCGGTTAGATCAGAGACGTCGCGCACACGAATCGCGGAGTCGCGGAGCAGCCGAGCCGTTCCACCGGTAGAGATAATTTCCACGCCCAGCGCCGCTAGTTCGCGCGCGAAATCGACGATTCCTGTTTTGTCATAGACGCTAATCAGCGCCCGCTCAATTGCCACTGTAGATCTCCGAAAACGTGAGGGGCTGGCTAGTGTAAGCGTTTTCAGAAAATTTCGGAAGGATGCGATTGCAAAAAGGTGTTGCAGAAGCTGGAGTCGGATGCTTCAACCCGAATCCAACCACCTAGGTCAAGGCCGATGTGAGATTCGAACGCGATACCTTTGTTCGCCTCCGTTACAAGAGCGCCCCGGCTATTCACTTGCCGCATAGCGACCTTTCTTGATCTTTGCATTTTCAGGCTCGAAATCGCGAGCGTGGTCAAGATCGTCCATGAGCCCGGTTTGCGCCGGTAGCCAATCCAACCGTTCCTGCGTGAGCGCGCTGGACGCCGGCATGTCTAAACCGACGAAGAACCCAAGCGGACCAAAGTGCTCGCCGGCTTGCTCAGCAGACAGGGAAACCGTCGGCAGCTTCAAGCCCCGTCCAATTGCCTCTGCGATCTTTCTAACCGGCACGCCCTCTTCGGCGACCGCATGATACCGCGCACCGCGCGATCCCTTCTCCAGCACCAGTCTGTAAAGATGGGCACAATCCAGCCGGTGCACCGCCGACCAGCGATTGAGCCCATCGCCCACGTACGCCGAAACGCCCTTCTTTCGAGCAACGGCAATCGCATAGGTGATGAGACCTTGCTTGACTCGGTCGTGCACCTGCGGGAGCCGCACCACCGACACACGCACTCCACGTGACGCTACCACAGCAGCCGCCTCTTCCGACGCACGGGGCATCGCGGCAGAGGTGGGAACGGGCTCATCTTCTTCCGTCGCGAGGCGGCCCGGTGCAATCATGCCGATCCCGCTGGTCACGATCAACGGCCGGTCAGAACCCTCCATTGCGGAACCGAGAGCCTCGATCGCACGCCTGTCGATCTCGCAGTTCTCCTTGAATTTCGAGAAGTCATGGACAAAGGCGGTGTGAATCACGCCATCTGACTTGGCTGCACCGCTGCGCAGACTCTCGAGGTCTTCCAAATCTCCTCGAAGCACTTCGGCACCAGCCGCAACAAGCGATTCGGCTCCCGATTCTGAGCGAGCAAGCCCGATTACGGAGTGTCCCGCAGTGATAAGTTCCTGAACAACAGCTGAACCGATAAAGCCAGTGGCACCTGTGACGAAAATTCGCATTTTGTTTCCTCCTTCCAACTTGAATAATTGCTGGGCCCGGTCTTACAACCTTGCTTGCCGCGATAAAGCGCGGCTTCGCGGCGGTTCACGCTTCAGACCACGTCACCACGGGAGCGGGCCGTCCTCATTTGAAAACGTTCCGGTCGGCCCATCCGGACCGAGCAGCGCAAGCCGCACTGGCTCGCGGGCGCCCTGCTCGACAGTCCGCGTGCCTGTATAGCTGTTGAGGTTCGTCTTGGTGTACCCCGGACAAGCAGCGTTGACTTTGATCCCGGTCGGCTCCAACTCGATCGCCATCGCGAGCGTCATCGCGTTGACACCCGTCTTGGATGCAGCGTAGCTGGGGCCGAATATCGGACGCCAGGTGGCAGCCGGGTCCGAGCTCTTCG
>JBAVQB010000011.1:0-23168 GCA_049693615.1 Candidatus Acidiferrales bacterium
CGCCAGCGTCCGTGCGCCCGGGCTTGCCACCAACCCCGCAACAGCCTGCACCCGCGAACGCGCCACCACCAGCGCGCGTGGCGGACCGTTCCGCTAATTCCGATTAGCCGTAAGTTCGTAAATTAGCTTCTACGCCCTAACCCCCCTGGTCCTGATGGAGGAAGCGAGCAAAGTCCCGCGCGCTTTAGCTTTCCCCAGGTTCTCAGGGGCGAGGGACCTAGTTCGAGGTGTTCACTCGCCGAGGCGGCCTTGCCCCGCGGGCTGGCAGGAGCTTGCTTCTCGAAGCCGATGTCGGTTTTTCGGCGTCAGATGCTGCGAATTTCGCGATCCCACTGTCTGCCCTAAGCACCGTTTTTTCAATAACGTACAAGAATGATCAAAATTCCAGTTGACACACAACATATCATACGATACATATACAGACATAGCGTACGCTAGGACATCCTACGTACGGCTACAGGAGATTTACATGCACAGACATCACGAATTTGGTTGTTACGAGCGCCACGAACGTCACTCACATCACGGCCCCTTCGGCCGTAGAGGCAGGTTCGGTGGCCGCTTCGGAGCCGCCTTCATGGGCGGACCGGGGTTCCGCGCCGCCAAGATCCTCGCCTCCGGCGACCTTCAGTTGATTATCCTTGCGCTGCTTAGCGAAAAACCGCGCCATGGATATGAAATCATCAAGCAGATCGAAGAGCATTCCAGCGGCACATACACTCCGAGCCCGGGAATGGTTTACCCCGCGCTCACCTATCTCGAAGAAATGGGTTACGCCGCGTCAGAATCCGAAGGCAACAAGAAGCTCTACAGCATAACCGAAGCGGGGACCGAGCACTTCAAGAAGAACCGTGCCGGCGTCGAAGAAACTCTCGACCAACTGGCGCGCTTCGGCCGGAAGATGGCGGATTTCCAGAAACGCTATGCGGAAGAAAACGAAGAGAGCGACGACTCTGCTGCCGATGCGCGTAGCGGAATCAAAGCCGAGTGGCGCCAGGCTAAGCAGGAATTTCGCGAGATTCGCGGCGAATTGAAGTCCACACTCTACGAAAAATTGGATGCCTCGCCTGAGGAGAGGAAGAGAGTCTTCGACATCCTCCGCCGCGCCATCGAAGAAATCCGAGCCAAAAAATGATCACTTTCTTCCCAGCGCCAAGACCAGCAGGATGGCCTTCTCGATTGAAAACGTAGGAGAGCAGTCCTGCCGACGAAGAAATGTCGCCTGACTCGTCCCAAGCCTCGGCAGACAAAGTAACGGAGCGAGATACGACCGGCTAGTTGTGTGTAACCAGGGCCGGTGACGCGATGGCGGGGTAAATTTCACGTCCCGGCACGACGAAGGCGCTGGCTTGCTTGTGGCTCTGTTGCAGGCGGGCCCAGTCCTGGCGAAACTCGATCGCCGTCTCGCGGCTATGTTTCGGGCTGCGCAGTTCGCTCTCCATGCGCGCTAAGACAATTTGGTACGCCGTTTGTGCGTCCGATTCGTGCGCAAAAATGTTGCTGGCGCTCAACCCCACGCGCACCACGGTGCCGGAGCTATTAGCTCCACCGCTCTTTCCCGCGTCTGCCGCCGACCCTGCGTCGGTTTCTTTATCGGGGCGTCCCGCGACTCGTGCTGAGTTGGCATCCGCGTCTGACGGTGAGGCAGCGCTCGTTCGTGAATTGGCTGCGTCTGCGGCGTTGCTCGCGGGAGCGGATGCGGGTGCGGGCGTGTCGGACGCGGAGGCGTATGTGTCGCGCCAGCTCAACCATAGCGCGCCGTTTTCGTCCAACGCGAGCGTGCTGCCTTCGCCGAGATTCACGAAAACGCGCTTCAAATAGTTGCGGTCGGGAATAATTTCCGCGTGGATGGCTTCGTCCTCGACGGCGTCGAGGTTTGCGCGGAACTGTTTCCAGTCCTCGTTGGTGCCAATAATTTCGTCGCGCGCGGATTTTTCTTCGGCGGCGAGCTGCTGCACGCTGACGGTCTCCCCGCCCGCCAATCCGTTTGCCGCCGCGGCGAGATTGTCATCGGCGCCAATCGCGTTTGCCGAGGGATTCTTTTCAAACTCATGCTCGGGATTGAATCTCGCTGTAAGAATGTAGGAGGCGGTAACCGCCGGGACGGCTTGCCACGCCAGCACGCCGAGAGGAACCACCAATTTCTTTGAGTGGTAAAGCTGCTCTGTCCCGCTGCGGCATTCTTCGCTGCGCTTGATGGTTCCGGGCACTTGCGCGAAATGCAAAACACGCAAATCGAGGTCCGGATTTTCCTTCGCATAGCGCGTGAACGAGCGCGCGACCGCCTTTGGGCTGGTCATAAAAAAATCGTTCACCGCATCGCGTCTGGCGGCGTGCGGGAAGTAGGTGTTCATCACACGCTTGGTGAAGTCGGCGCAATTCCGCCACGCGCCATTGAAGTGGTTGACGTTGGGCAGGGAATTGAACTCGGCGATAAGCGCGCGGTCCTGCTGCGGGGAAGTTTTCACCACAAAGAAGTACATGCTGCGCTCGAGCGTGGCGCCCACCATTTCGCGCCACTCGGAGCCGTTGCTGTAGCGGCAGCGCGCGCTGCTGCAAATCGCGGAAAGATATTTCTCGCGATAGCGCTCTTCCAGCGCCGCCTTGATATCTCGCGAAGAAACCAGCGGACGATTGCTTGGATCTTCCACACCGTAAAGATAAATGCTCAGCGGGACGATGTTCCATTCGTAAGGCTGGTCTTCGCCGAGCGTGGTGTAATTGCTCAGCACCGAGCCTTGTTCGCCGGGCCGGCACAATCGCATTTTCACCGGCGAACCGTCCGGACAAACATTCGAGAGATACACCGCACTGTGGCCTGAGCCGGTAATGCGCGCGACGCTGGTGTCCAGCGATTCGTTGAGGATCACGCCCGCATCGGCAAAGACCGAGGTGGCTACGCCGCAGCAGAGCAGTAACAGGGCCGCGACCGTTGCGCACACTTTCTTGGCGGAAGGAAACAGCAGCGACGAGGCGGCGATCGGCGTGCATACCTTTTTGAGTGACGAAAGAAGCAGCACATTCCTCCAACTTCGCCCCGCGCCCGCGGAAACCGGCGGGAAAGCAAAAGCGCACTCGACTCCGCTCGGGACGAGAGCGTGGGTGGTAGTCGCTCGATGTCGCTGTTGTGACAAAAGTCCTCCGAAGACGCGCTATCGAAATTGTGTTGCGAATCGCGAGTCTGATTCGCTCGCTGGCGTACCCGGGCTGGGAGTCAGGCGCCGCGGCGTCGTAACTGAAACACGCGCCGAGAATTCCCGCCAAATGTCCGGCGGTCAAGCTCGCCAACTTTCGCAGGGTTGGCTCGACAGGCTTCGTCGAGAAGACCCGCCTTTCCACGGCGAGCAGCTTCACGCCGTAAGTGGCGAGGTGGCTCGTCCTGTGACCGGCGAGTAAAAATTCAGGACCTGGCGCGACCCTCGGAAAGCCTTCCTCGGAAGGCCGCGCCAATGTCGCTGGTAGGTCGTTTATAGGAACACGAGCAACCGGCGAAAGTTGCAACTCGCTATGTCTGCATAAAGTTAGATGCTTGGGGCTGGGGCTGTGTGGCCCAGTTATTTTAGTGCGGCTACTCGTTGAGTCACGAAGTGGTATGACCACTTGCATATAATTTGGTTCAAAGTTCGCGATTAGAAAATGCGGAGCAGATCCCTCGCGTCGTGCTGCTCGCTCGAGACTCCGATGCTGGTCGCATCGTAGGTTCGCGGTTAGGAAGGGTCGCGGGCCTTTGTTGTCAATAAGTTGTGGCGATTCTAATCCCAAGAGTTCGCGATTAGCAAATGTGGAGCAGATCCCTCGCGCCGCGCTGCTCGCTCGGGACTCTGATGCTGGTCGCATCGTCGGTTCGCGATTAGAGGGGCGTTTTCGTGATTCGCTAATGTGTGTTCTGGTGTCGGGTAGAATTTTGGTCGTCGTTTGTTTTGAGGCAGTTACGGCATTTTCTGCTGGTGTGGCACTGTCGACTAGAAATGCGAGTTTGTGGAATGATTTTGCGTCGATTCTGAAGCGCAGAAGAGCGGGGAATTTTCTTTGGCTCGCCCCAAAAGGGGCCGCGTGAGGCGCGGCAAGGTAACAGTCGGCCATACGCCGACTGTTGTAGGTTTCGGGTGCGAGGCACCCGATCGAGGTGGGAAATTCTCCCTGGCTTACGCCAGCAGGGTCCGCGAGAAACGCGGCAACGTAACAGTCGCCCAAGCGGCGACTGTGATTTCCGCCAAGAGTCATCGCGCCGATCGCGGAGGAAGAGAGGTGGCGGTCGAAAATCGGGCGACGGTTGCTGAGTTGCGACGGCGCGATTCCCATTATGGGAATTAATATAGGGAGGGCGCCGGAAGTCCGCGTGGAGAGCGTGAGGATCGAAGAACTGGCAGGAGAGAAAACACGAAATTCTCTTTGGCTTGCGCTAACAGGGACCGCGAAGGGCGCGGCGGGGTGAAGGTCAACGGATGAGCGACTACGTTCTATTCTGGGAAAGGCCGCGAACAACGCGGCGCGGTAGCCGTCGTGAAGCCACCGATTCTTACTTGGCTCGAGAGGGGCGCCGTTGGCGTATGGCGTCGTGGCGAGATCGGCGAGGACGATTCCCGTTTTGGGAATTATTGTGTGGCGCGAAGGGGTGCGGGCGGCGGATGCGGCGCGCGGGGCGGCGGGGCTAGTATGTATCGCGTCTTTTGCGATTGAGGATGTGGGCGAGGCGGGAATTTTCCGGGTCTTGGGCGCGTGGGCGGGCTTTTCTGGTTGGCGGGTCACCGGCGGTCTCCTGAGGGGATGTTGGCAGCTCGCCTTGCGGGACGTTTTTTACGGCGGGCTTGGCTGGGACGCTAGGGGAGATGGTCAAACCGAATTGTTTTTCAATAGCTTGGAGGAAGGAGATGGATTTTCTGAGCATCTCTTCGGGGGTCATTTCCTCGTGGTCGTGAATGGGGCCCATCGCGCCTCCACGTGGGAATCAGCGATTCCCAGAAGCGCATGTTATCATAGTAGTTACTATAAGTCAAGAGTAAAAGTCTGGTATAAACAATCTACCTTTTATGGCCATCCTCAACGCTTACTTCGATGAAAGCGGCAAGCAGAATGATCATCCCGCAGTTACTTTTTGCGGCGTGGTTACTTCCCCCGTTGAGCTCCCAAGTTTTGAACACAACTGGAGGGCGCTGCTGGACAAACACGGATTAAAAAGTTTGCACATGATCGAGGCATCGGATGCTAATAAGCATCTTAGTGATCAGTTGCCAAAACAGACCTTAGACCACCGCGTTTGTGCCCTTCAGCCCTTCGCCGACTGTATTAACGACCTCGATCTTGGGCTCATTGAGGCATATGACGTAAATGGGTTCAAGGCATTATCAGAACAGGCCCGGGCAAGAATCGGAAGCCCTGATGACCCCTATTACACGGCGTTTAGTCGCGGAATTCTGGAATTGTCACAAAGAGTCTCGTACGCAGATCAAATAAGTTTGATTTGTGACGAAGACCCAGCCACAGCTGCAACGTGTCGTGCGCATTACGAGGGTGTCAGGGCCGCTGACGATAAGGTTAAACAGAAGATCATTTCTCTGACATTTGCGAGCGACGAGGACATTCCCGGGTTACAAGCGGCGGATATGGTTGCTTATTTGGCTCGCCGCGAAGCTCGGTTTCGTTTCTACAACAAATCGGACGCGTTTCAGGATCTTTTCGCTTACCTCATCAAGGATCGTGGACCTGCAAAGATGAAGTGGATAGCTCTTTTCGCAGATGAAGCGATGTTGCGAAACCTATCAAACGTGTTATCCAAATAGGCCTTCCATAGCATGCTTCCGGAGCCCGGGTTTATAAGTTCTTCCGTTGTGATGGTTTTTTCTGGCATCAAGTTAAGTGCGCGATTGAGTTTCGAGCGATAAGGTTTTGGGATTGGAAACGGACGGAGTATGGCCCGCCGAGTTTGGCAGCAGTGCGGGAACGTCTGGTGGCGGCGCCGTATTTCGCGACGGCCACGGTAAAAAGCCACGACACCCAAAGATCAGCGAACGAAGAATGCGATTAGGGCGATGGAGGCGACGGCGATTAGGAAAAGCGCTAATTGCAGCCAGCGCGGGACGTAATTCCATCCCATTCCACGGTAGCCTCTTGAGTGCGGTTCGGGTTCTACGATCTGGTGAGGCAACGTGGATCTCACAAGCCTAGGATCGCGACGTTCAGTTACGCTTACCGCGAGTCCTATCGCCGAATCTCTTTTCCTTTTCTACAGTGATAACATCTAATTTCTTTGAGGGAGTGGATTAGACACAAGCAGGCGTGTCGGTTCGCGATTGACGCCTGTGGCACGGTATTGTAATCTCACGACTCTTCCACCTGCCATGACTGACGCGACTCTTGTTCTATCGGCGATACAGCCTGACGTGCATTTGAATGCTCTCGACAGCCTGGCCGAGATATCGGCTCTTGCTGCCGCGGTGAAGAGGCGTGCGAACGTTATCTCGCTTGCTTGGGACCTTCGCAAGGCCGACAAGACCATTCGCGACTTACTCGAAAGAGTCTATGGCATCTTGGAAGGCAAGATTCACGTCCAACCGGCGACTGAGCCGGTTACTCCCCAACAGATCGAAGGAATGATTGACAATCTCGATATGATAGCGCGAATGATCGACACCACTCACGAGTCGATGCGCCGTGTTGGACTGACCAATAATTCTCTCACTGCCGGAAGTCTGGCTTCCCTGGTAAAGCATCGAGAGGGAATTTTGGATATGGCCGATTGGTTTGACGCAAGCCTAAAGACCGACGTAGCGGCTGCGATTTTCGCTCGTGCAAAGAGAGAGAGAGTTAGGCCAGGTTATCGACTTAAATAAGCTTCGCTAAACCCTTGCCGCTGCGCATACAGCTCAGCAATACGGCTGCAAAAATATCTTTCCTCCCTTGATCGTTCCACGCAATCCCGGATAATTTCCAAACTGGATGCAATCGCAGCCGAACCACGGAACCCGCGCTTCTCGAAACCCTTGACTGGCGCTGAGCAAAGAACGGCGCGTGTCGGCGACTATCGGATAATTTTCTTCATCGATCTACAGGTGCTCTACGTAGCGGACATCGGACCGCGCGGACGAATTTACCGCAGGCTTCAGCGGTGAAACCCAGCCAGAGCAAAAGAGAGAAAGGTTATGGCAACAGCAGCTCCCTCGTCGCCGGAAAGATAAGCTCGCTCGGGATGACAACGTTAAAAAAGGCACTAAGGTGAGCGAGCCGAGCGGCTCGATGCTCGCGACTGCAGATTCAAGTGTTATGTACGGCAATCTGCCGGCACAGACTTCTTGACATGTACGGCAATATGCCGTACACTTGGGTTTGGTAGGAGGGTTTAATATGTCACAGGCGGCTCGAGCTACGAGGAAATCGGGGCGGATGGAAGCCAGGCTTAAACCGGAGCAAAAGCAGTTGATTGAACGCGCGGCGGAGTTGCAAGGAGTCAGCCTTACGAATTTCATCCTAGCGCATCTGCTTCCGGTGGCTACTGCGACCATTCAGGAATCTGAGACACTACGTTTGCGGAATGAAGATCGCGAGGTTTTCATCAGCGCTTTGCTCAACCCGCCGAAAGCCAACAAATTTGCGAAGGGTGCGGTCTCTCGTTACAAGAAACAAGTGAGTTTTTGATTGGGATCAGATACCGAGAACCTCCATTTCAAATCTGAGCCGCTCGGATCAAAGCACAACCGAGCGGCTTTTTCTTGTGGCGACGCTGATCTTGACGCCTATCTGAAGACGCAGGCGAATCAGGAGCGCAAAAAGAATCTCTGTGCTGTATTCGTGCTGACACCGGACAAAAAGACTATCGCGGGCTTTTACACTTTGTCTCAGTGTTCCATCGATCTAGGAGAAATCCCCGAAGCTGTCGCGCATAAGTTGACACGGTATAAACAGGTTCCCGCGACATTAATCGGACGACTTGCCAGGAGCGTTGATTATCGGGGCAAGGGTGTTGGTGAAAAGCTGCTTGTGGATGCACTTCGGCGACATCTCGATATTAGCCGAGAGGTAGGATCTTGGGCAGTAATCGTCGATGCGAAAGATGAGGAGACGGCCGCTTTCTACAGAAACTTTGGGTTTATCGATTTTCCTAACACGGCCAAGCGATTGTTTCTTCCAACCGCCACAATTGAAGACATGTTCGCATGACCGAGTGGAGCGCAACGCAAAAAACTCGGCGAAAGTGCCGCCGACCCTTCGCTGATCTCAGGGCAGGAAGGAAAGGGATTTTTGGACGGCGTTTTATGTCGCGGCTGCGCTTCGAGGCTTCAGCGTAAGAAGCCACGACCCGCAAAGATCAGCGGACGAAGAATGCGAGTAGAGCCATGGCGGCGACGGCAATTATCACCAGCACAAATTGTAGCCAGCGCGGGACGTAGTTCCATCCCATTCCATGATGGCCTGTCGAATGCGGTTCGGGTTCGATGATTTGACGGGGCATGACGCGTCTTATTCCTGCGCGTATTGTAACGCGAGAAAAATGAATGGCAACAGCAGGTCCCTCGTCGCCTGAAAGATAAGCTCGCTCGGGATGACAGCGCAAAAATAAAAAGGAACGATGGGGCGGGCTGGATTCTCCGTGCAGCGTGCGGGACTGAAAAGAGCCGGCAGGATGCCGGCGCTACGAAAAGCAACGGCAGATGCTTCAAAATGTCGGCAAAGGGCGCGGTTCAGAGTGACAACTAAAGAAAGAAACGAAGAGCTGGGAGCCGGCAGGATGCCGGCGCTAAGAAAAGCAACGGAGGAGGCTTACAGTGTCCAAGTCGTCATAGGGGAAACCCCCTATGCTCGAGGCTGGCTTGTTGTGAACAGAACTAGTTACGGGATTGAGGCGAAACTCAGTGTACCGCTTAGGGACACTTCTGCGTTGCGCTCGGGAAAAAAAATTCGCAAACTGGTAGGCGTGAGAGAACAGCGGCGAAGCCGGCGGATTCTGGCGAGCATTCCACTAGAGATTCAGTCGAGTGGGGAAGCGCAGTCTGCGCTGACAGCGGTGATCAACGTTAACGGGGCTTTAATTTTGTCACCGGTGAACTTGCCGGCGGGCTCGGACATCAGCATTCGAAATAGCGAGACAGGCGTGGAGACACATGGGCGGGTGGTGTGGTGCGGAAGCCAGGAAGGGACTGGGTGTTACAAGTTGGGCGTAGAATTTCGGGAAGCGTTCGCTGAGTTTTGGGGCTCGCACTATAACGCTTACGCTGAAGAAGCGCCGTGAAGTTCGCGGATTTCAGCACGACAGTGGACTTCGGCCGGGCCATTGGGAATTCGTTTTCCGAGAAATTGTCCGCTGCAGAAGGCGCGATGTTTGTGCGCATGCAAAAATTGAATGTTTCGCCCGACGGACACCAGGAGCCGGAGGCGATTCGTCAGGCGTGCGAAGAACTGCTGAAGATACAAACGCAAAGGCTGAGGTGGCCAGTCCCCAACGGTATTTTGTCAGATCGCGCGGAGTAGTCTTTTAGCGCGCCTCTTATTCCTATTATTCTGATTGTTCCTATTGTTCCGAGCCTCGCGAAGTTTTCGTTCGGCGTCGCGGCTTTCGATAAGATAGAGCGAAGTTGTTGCGAGGCGCCGGATTTTCGTCTTCTTCAGCATCATTATTCCCCAGGCTCGACTACTGATCTCCCGGCTCGACTGACCGTCGACCGGAAGCCCTGCTTAGGACCCGGGCGACCCCGTATGCGGCGCCCTCCGACGAAGTGCGTATGATAAAGGAACGCCACTAGATGTGGAAGCGTGTGTGAGCGCCGCAGTCCCGCGTGCGACCAAATGCGGCGGCTGACATCTGAAACTACAGGGAGGCGGGCAGGACGGCGCTTACAAAATCGTGACGCGAAAGGATGGAAAGAATGGCGACGAAAAGGCGAGCAAAAATAAAAGCTAGTGCGAAGACGAAACCGAATGCAGATGCGAAAGCGAAAGTTAGCGCGGGCTCTGAAGCCAATACGAGAAACACTGCGACAACGAAGCCAACCGCGAAGCCGCATGTTGAGTTTGTGAAGACGCCGCGGCTGAAGGTGGCTTATCACGCCTGGGGAGATCCTGGCGGCAAGCCGGCGGTGTTGGTGCATGGATTTCCGGACGATGCGCAAGGGTGGCGCGCTGTGGCGGAGGATTTGGCTGGACGCGGTTATTACGCGTTGGCTCCTTATTTGCGCGGGTATGGGGAGACGCGATTTTTGTCGGAGAAGGCCCCGCGCACGGCGCAGCAATCAGAGTTGGCGAACGATCTAAAAGAATTCTTGGAAGCGATGGCGATTCCCAGAGCGGCGGTGATTGGGCACGACTGGGGAGCGCGCGTGGCGGCGGGTCTGGCGGCGCTGCATCCGGAGCGGGTGAGTTCGCTGACGGTGCTGAATGGCTACCTTCTCTACAATTTTTTGGCGAATCAGGAGCCGGGGTTGCCGATTCGCGAATCTCCTGCGTGGTATCAGTGGTATTTCAATACGGAGCGCGGCGCGCGCGGGCTGGAAAGATATCGTCGCGAAATTGGGCGGCTGCTGTGGACACAGTGGTCACCGTCATGGAAATTCAGCGTGGAAGAATTCGAAAGCGTGGCGGACTCCTGGGAAAACCCGGACTTCGTGAAAATTGTGGTCCATTCGTACCGGCATCGTTATGGGAACGCGCCGACGAATCAGGAATTCGCGGAAGACGAACTGGTTTTGCAGACGCTGCCGCAGGTGCCGGTGCCGTCGGTGGTGCTATTTGGAGAAGAAGATCCGATGGAGCCTCCTGAGGATTGGGAGAAGCAGAAACAGCGCTGGCCGGAGGATACGCGTCATTTGGTGGTAGCGAATGCGGGGCATTTTATGCAGCACGAGCAGCCGGAGATTGTAGTGGCGGAATTTGTGCGGTTGCAGGAGAGGGTGGGAGCGAAAAAGAAGGTGGCCGGGGCGCGATGAAACGCGGCGTATGGATGTCTTGATCGCGAAGGTTTTTTTGCGGTGCAAAGCGCGGTCAGGCAGGCAAGCAGAGGCGACACGCAGGGGCAAAGCGCAAAAAACAGCAGATCCCTCGAAGTTTCGTCCCGCGCGCCTGAAAACCAGGGGAAAAGCGGAAGCGCGCGGGACTTCGCTCGAAATGGCAGCGAAAAACCAACAAGGAAAGAGCGAGCTTCCTTCGTTTGGGCAGGGTCGATGTGGGTCTAGGAATTCAAAGATAATTAGCACGGAAAAACTTCATGGCGCGGTACCGTTCGCAACGGCAACTCCGTGCCTTTCTTTGTCAGGGCAAGCGAGGTTTTTCGCTTAGGGCGCGTGATACCCTTCGCAACAGCAACTCCGCTCAGGGTTTTTCGCTTCCTGCGCGAAAAAGGAGGGAATTGACCATGGCTTGGTACGTTTACGTGGCTTGGTTTTTCGGGGGCGCGTTTTTGGTGAACGCGGTGCCGCATTTTGTGAATGGAGTTTCCGGGAAGAGGTTTCCGTCACCGTTTAGTTCGCCGCCGGGACAAGGGGAATCGACCGCGACGGTGAACGTGTTGTGGGGCGTACTTAATTTTGTGATTGGATATTTGCTGGTGACGCGCGTGGGAGAGTTCCATTTACGCCGGATGAATTGCGCGATTGTGTTGGGAGCGGGCGGCCTGGTGATGGCATTGATGCTGGCGCGGTCGTTTGGGCCTGTTTACGGCGGGGATACAGCAAAGCCGGTGGGCGCGCCGCGCTGAAGGACGTGCGGCACCTGCGGTGCTCGGAATATTGTGTGGCTTCCGTGTGAAATAAAGTGCTGGTTTCCGCCGGCTACGGGATTACGGCTGTAATGCTTACGGGGGCGCCGTCGCCGGCTCTGGCGACGTTTATTTTCTCCGGCGCGATGTACAGCGATTTGGTGTGCTTTATGACGATGATTTCGACGTCATCAGTGGATGGACAGGCGGAGGTGTCGGCAGAGCCAGTGGCGTTCAATGTGACGGGGCTCCCGGCGTTTTGCTGGCAGGGCGACAAGAAGATCGAGCCGGAGTAATCGTTGGCGTTGATGAGGATTCGCGTGGGGGCGCTTTTTGCCGCGCACGATATCAGGGCAATCGAAACGGCCAGCGAGCCAGTGAGCCACGTTTTCAATGGAGACGCCGCACCCCGTCGAAAGATAGATCGAGGCAGATGGTAAAGCAGCGGACGGCGGGGTTGCAAGAGATCGCTAAGGTGGAGTGCGATTTAGTCGCGAGGCAGAGGGGCGACGGGGTGCGGGATTTAGCGTTCGCGGATGAGGCGTTCGGCGGCGGTCCAGAGATTTTTTGAAATTTCCGGGCGAGATTGTTTGCCGAGGGGGATGCTCAGGCCGACGCCATAGAGGTTGACGGAACGCGGCTGACTGGGTGAGTGGAGCGCTTGGAGAGTGGCCAGCGGACCGAACGTCAGGTTTCCGTTTTGCATCGTAAGCACGAAGAAGCCGAGGTGGACGCGATTGCCGTAGAGTTGGGCGAGCGGGACGCGCAGTTCGGTGATGAAGGATGTTTTGGTCTCCTGTACGGGGAGGAGCGCGCTGAAGTTTTGCTCGGGATAAATTGCGGCGGCGCGGAAAGCGAATTCATCCGCTGAATTTTCCGGGTGGTAGATCGAGGAGGCTGAGGTGACGAAAAAAGTGGCGCCGGACGTCGCCAGCAATGCAAAGGACGTGGCTCTGTGTGTAGCCGGTGCTGATTGTTGGGCAAAGGCGACGAGGCCCTGGGCAGACGCAGGCTGGCATGTCGTTAGAATGACAAAGACGATTGCGACGGCGAACAATATGGGCGAATGCAAATCGAACGGCGAAGGCGTTGGGTCAACGGTCGCGGACCATGTGAACCTAGCGTAACCAAACTGGGCACGTGCAGGGTGCGTTGTGCCGCACGGGCGGAGGGCACGAAGCGGAAAGTCTGCCGAATTTGAAGCAAATGCCGGTGTTACGAGGGGTTGCGCTGGTGTCCGATTGGCGAGGCCGAGTGCGAGGCGCATTGTTCAAATTACCTCAGCAATATGTACGCCAAAAGACTCTTCAATGAAATACCGGGTACTAGGTAGTACGCGAAGCCACTTCACCTAGTACGCAACGTACCTGGCTGGTATGAAGACTAGATATCGGGAGCTGCGAGTAGCACAGCGGAATGTGTTGAGGCGCTAATCAGGCGAGTGAAAGGGAGCCGCGAGTAAAAATTACCCTCGCACGCGATGAATGCGCTTCCTGACAAGAGGCTGCTGTTGCAAATGCTTCTGGGACACGGGGCGCAACTCTTCGGGGTGTTCGCGGAGATAAGCCAGCAGGTGGCGTCTCTTCTCTTTCCCCCGTTCGTGCGCCTCCGACCGCGCACGGTCACGAATTGTTTTCGGCTGGACATCAGTCGTTCGACGGTAAACCGAGAGCCACATCTTCTTGATCGTCGAAAGCGAAACGCCGAGGGCTGCGGCCAATTCCTCATCGGTTCCGCTCCTTCCGACAAGGGCCGCCAGCAGCATCCGTTGTTCGCTTTGGCTGAAGCCGAACCGTGGCGGCTGATAGTCGAACAGAGTGCCAACCCATGAGCCAAGCCGGCCGAGCTCCAGCTCACGCGTAATACCAACCACATGCGGTTTCCGTACAAATTTCTCGGCGTTTTTCCTCAGAGAGTTCACGTAACGCGACTTCGCTGGATCCCAGAATAAACCTCCTGCGTCTACCGCCCACTTCAATCGCTCCACGCTCTCGGCCTGCGAAGTGATCATCTCGTTCAACCGAAAGCCTCGGTGAATCTGACGAAACGCGTCGATCATCAGGTGAAAAAGGTCAGAGCGGTGGGCGAAATCCAGGCACGGCAAGGCTTCCCAAACGACCAGGTTGAGCCCCTTGGATGAATTCGCTTCGCGGACCTCTCTATCGGAGAGTGCGGGCGAGCGCCCCGCCGTGATTCGCTTCACCAGCTCTGCGCCGAACCAGAACAGTGGCTGTGTTTTCACCTCGCGCATGAACTCCGGATGGACAAAAAGGCCAACGCCTACTCCGCATTTCCTGATCGCCGTTCCATCGACTTCCTCGTACACGGCTGTTGTCATAGCTTCACTACCAATTAGGCGCAGCCAGGCGCAGTTCAATTCCTCTATTGCGCGACCGTAGCGCGGGCCGATCACAGGATGCGCCTTGATGATCTCGGCGCACTCTCGAACATCCTCCGGTTGCATCGGGCGAAATCGCAGGGCCAAGACGGCTCCTCATGCGCGCTTTTTCGGGGTATATGGTCCTATTAGGATACTTGTGTATACCACGTATTTTGCTAGGATTCCGCGCCGTTAAGACAACCGGCAGTTTTGTGGTGGGGTTAGGACCGAACAGCCAGTCCCGTGGAGCGTCGCGGGGGACTCTTGATTATTCCTACAGGAAATTATTCCTGACATCAATTAAAAGGAGGCCAAGTTCATGCTCAGAATTGGTTACAAGTTCACGCTCGCGTTGCTTTTTTCGGCCACTCTGTTTGTCCTCGCAGCTCCGGAGCTGCACGCCACCACCTATATCGTAGGGACCTGCAAAGTAGGGACGCAGTTCACCAAGATCCAAGACGCACTCAACGCGACTCCGAGGGCGACTATTGTCGAGGTATGCCCCGGCACGTATGCCGAGCAGGTGACCATCAGCGGGACGGTCACGCTAGAAGGCATCGTGTCCGGCAATTCGTCCTTCGCAACGCTCGTGGCTCCCGCTGGGGTCTTGAAGAATAATGCGACGCTCGTAAACGGAGATCCCGCCGCGGCCCTGATAGTAGCCGAAGATATCGCCGGACCCGTGAATTTGACGAACCTTGTGGTGAACGGCTCGGGCGCCGATGTGGAAAGCGCGGCGGTCGTGGGCATTGTATATAGGAACACGCCCGGGACGATTAATCACGTGGCTACGTTCAACGTGTCGGGCGGCACCGGAGGGTTTGGAATTTATTTGGGAGGAGGCAGCCAGAATCCGAAGGTCACGGTAGAGAATTCCACGTTCGACCACGACGACACCGGCCTTTCGGTGCAGAGCAACTCAACCAGCTCGGAGCTCACCGCAACCATCGAAAACAGCCTGCTCAGCTCGTGTGCCACTTGCATCGAAGTAGCGGCTGGCGCCACTGTCACCATCAGCAACAATACGATCAACACGAATGGAGTAATAGGAATTGGGCTTTCCGGGTCCACGGGGTCGGTGATGGGTAACACGATCGTGGGCGGGCAAGACGGAATCGATGAGGGCGATGCCGGATTCTCGATCAAGTCCAACAAAATCTATAATGCTTCGAGGTATGGCATCAATCTGGACATTGCGGTTTTAACGGCCGACGTCACGGGCAACACACTCTCAAGGATTGGAACGGTGGGAATTGGTTTCTGCGGTTCCTCGAGCTCTTTCAGCAAGCTACATTCGAATACGTTTGAGGACATGAATATTGGGTATAGCGTTCCGCTTGGGTTCACCACCACGGGTAGCACGTTTATCGGTGTGACCACCGATGCGATGATCCCCTGCGGTTAGATTGGCGCTCGCGCGCTTAAGAGAGTTTGCAGAAATGAATCGCAAGGCCGCCGCAAATCTGATGTGGAAGACGATTACCGCACCTACCGCGAAGGAGGCATAAGTTCATGTTGCGAATCCCATTCAAATTGATGCTCGCGCTGTTGATTTCGGCTTTTGTGTTTGTTTTCGGGGCCCAGGAACTGTATGCGACTACTGTCACGTATATCGTAGGAACCTGCAAGGCCGGCATACAATACCCCACGATTCAAGATGCGCTGCTTGCCTCGCCGTCGGCAAATGTGATCGAGGTGTGTCCGGGTACTTATCCGGAGCAACTGACCATCATTAACGCGGTGACGCTGGAGGGAATCGTGGCAAACAACTCCTCGGCCATTCGAATTACGCCGCCAGCCGGGGGACTCGCGACCAACGCGACGATTAACGGCTCAGATCCCGCGGCTGTCCACGTGTTTGTGAAAAATGCTACGGGCGCCGTAAATCTCACGAACCTGATCGTGGACAGCACGAACAATCTAGTACCGGCCGACGTTTTTCTTGTAGGCGTCTTATATCAACACACCTCGGGAACGGTAAATCACGTGATCGCCATACACCAGCAGGCCAACAATATTGGGTTCGGAATCTATATGGAAGGCGGGACCTCGAACCCGACAGTTACGGTGGAGAACTGCAGCGTGCATGATTTTGACTTCGGTGGAATTTATGTGACCGGGCCACTGGGTCCGACTGACATTGCGGGAGGCTCCGACGTCACGGGCGACGTTCCTACGGGCCAGCTCACTGCGAAAGTTGAGAACAACATTGTGGCCTCCCTAGTGGACGCGGCCCATAACATGCTTTTCGGTTCGAGCACCGTGGACACAGTGATGGGGAATCTATCGATCGGCCCCACCAACGCCCCGGGCGACTTTGGAATGACCGTGGACGCGAACGCGGGATCAGTGATTTCGGGCAACACGATTATCGGAACACAAACAGGCATTAACCTAGAGGATGATGGGCCGTTCCTGAAAACTAACAAAATGTATGTCCTTTCGGGAGATGGAATATTTCTGAACGTGAACCTGAAGACTTCGCAGATTACCGGGAACACAATCCAAGATACGCTGTTCGACGGTATCAACTTGAACTGCAAGACGGTGGGAACGTTAGTTCACTCCAACACATTCAATTATCTGGCCTCAGGTTACATCGCAGCGCCGACGGGATTTGCCGGCAGCAACACCTATATCGCAACGCAGGCTGATGTTTCGGCATGTCCCTGATGGCGATCCGTCCGCGAAGTATTGCGATGCTCAGACTGAACATTGAGGACTGAACCTGTGAACTATCGTGCCGGAATAACTTCTGTCGACGCAATTGGTAAAAAAGGGGAGAGCTCATGTCGCCCAAAACAATTTTGTTGTTGGTTGCGCTGTCTGTCTGCGTTTCTCCGGCAGCTGCCAACACGTACTACGTGGGCACCTGCAAGTCCGGGAGCTTTCCTACCATCAGTGCGGCCGTAAACTCGTCAAGCGTCCCACCGGGATCGACGATCAAAATTTGTGCTGGTTTTTACAAAGAACAGGTGATTATTTCGAAGGATTTGACTCTCCAAGGCCTCGATGGCCCGAGCGCATTTCAAACCGGCGAGCTTGGAAGTGGCCCAGTAATTTTCGATGTCACATCGGTTGAGACGACGAACAGCGCGGTATTTACGAGTAATCCGATACTCAAAGTTACCTTTGCTCCCATTATTTGGGTCACAGCCGGAACCGTGAATATTGAGAACGTCTCTATTTATGGCGCTGGTGATTATCCTGGGGGCGCTAAAGAGGTTGGATTCTATTAGTCATCTGGCGCGTCGGGAACGCTTAACCATGTGGGTTTTTTAGGCCAAGGATCCGCGGTTGGAATCTGGGCCGAAAACGCAAACAATTCCCCAACATCCGTGACCATCGAGAACAGCTATTCAGACGACGGAATCGTTGCCGGCAGTCTGGTGCCTGGAAAACTCGCGGTAAAGATCACTGGAAACCAGGTTTCCCTGACGGCTCCAGACCTGGCGTACGGGATTTACGTGTATGACGTAAGTGGGACAGTAGAAGCAAACGTTGTTTCTGAGCGTGGGCCCCAGGAAGACGCAAATTCGAGCCCGGGTATAGAAGTTGACGGCACGGCCGCTGCAGATGTGACGATTTCTGGCAATAGCATCCAGACCACCGACGCCTGGGAAGAGGAGGACTTCGAACTAGATTGGACGGGAATCCTCATCAACGTGGACGGCCCCACGGTCAAGTCGAATAAGATTTCCGGCGCCAATATCGGCATCGATATGGAATGTCACACCGCTACCGTTTCGGGTAACACGATCATGCTGGCCCTCGCTGCGTTGAACCGTGTACCGGTCGGATTCAAAGGTGTGAACTCGCTCTTCAACAACTGGGTCAACATGTATAGCTGCTAGTGCGCGGCATCGCGAACCGAGGGACGGGAAGAGCGAGATCGACGGAAATTCGATACGAAAAAATAGGGCGGGGAGATTGCTCTCCCCGCCTTTGTCATTTGAGTTAGCGGCGCGAAATCTACTGGAGCGGCGGGTTGGCGATAGTGGGGGCGCTCCCGTCTGTGCTGTAACGAATTACGCCGCTCTGATCGCTGAAGAAACCGCGCTGGCCAGTTTGTCCCACGGTGGCCGGCTGTCCGACGAGTGTGTAGGTTTGGAAGCCAGTGCAGCCGCCAACTGCGGGAGTAGCGGTGGATCCCACGTAGGTGAAGTAGTAGCCGGTTTTGGCGGTCGCTGCTGATGTTGCGTTAGCAAGTACGGGATCGATCAACTGCGCTGCTCCACAAACTGCAGCTGCGCCGGGTGTGCCGCCCATCGCTGCAATCGATGACGGGAATTGCACGCCCCAGGTAGATGCGTAGCTAACTGCCGAAGTGTTGATGGTACGGATCGAACCGACCGCGGAAGCTTCATTGGCTGCCATGCGGGCGCGCAATAGGTTGGGAATTGCGATAGCCGCGATAATCAAAATGATCGCGACGACGATCAGCAATTCGATCAACGAAAAACCCTTTTGTTTCCTGTTCATGTCTGCTCTCTCCTAAGATGACTGCTCGAAATCTGTGGTGCGGCTGGCGGGGACACAGCCGTCGCCTTATTAGACGTGCCACAGTCTCACATTGTATAGCGGAACGGAACACTAAAAGTATTGGATGCATAAAAATGGGCGTACCAGAACCCCTGGTAGCGGGGGGGGCTGGGTCAGCTTCCGGTTTGCGCCATTATCAGAAATTATCGCGATTTGAAGTAAACGCCCGGGCTGCGTGCGCATATGAGTCCCCTGAGCGCTCAACGTTCAGCCCTGTCTGAATCAGGTGGTTTCGGAAGCCTCGACAGAATAGAGGCGCTTTGCTGGCCTGCAGGACCCTGAGGGAAATCCCATTGAATTGTGGCGACCTCCATAATCTGGCGCTCCGCATAGGTCTTCTCCAAGAGTCACTGGCCGTGCGATTTCTGGCATCGCCGTTTGTGGCCTACGGACCGATTTTGCACTTCCTTAGCATTTAAGTTAGCCGCGCGGTCGGCACGCGCCAAGGCATTCGCCTCCTGCGCGGGACTCGCTTTCCAGGAAGTCCCATCCGCGAAATCAACCGCCATCACCATCGGCGTAACCCGCAGGCATGTCGAGCGCAAATCCCTCGCGACATGCACCAAACCTACGCCGAGTTGTCCTGTATTGCTATCCAAGCCTCGCCGCCCGCGGGCATAGTGCCTTCTCCGGGGCGCAATGCAGCATGGCCGTTCGCGAAATGCCAAAAACGGCCCTTCGAATCTCTAATTAGCGGCTCAACCCAAAAGTCGCGTGTCGCTTTGTCTGACACGTTGCGTATGTGAAGCGCGAAACGGTCGGAATATTCCGGCCTGAAACCAACGATTTCCAGAGGACCATCCTGGCCCGCCGCCGCGATCGAGGCGTTCACGATCGGCTCCTTGCCAGTGCCATATGCAGCCGCCGCGCTACACAGCAACATCATGCCAACTAGTCCTGGCAGCCGCGGCATTCGTTCCTCCCTTTTGAATTGGTTTGAGCCGGATTATCCGACTTGGACTTCTGTTTTGCGCATCGTGCGCTTCTACTGGCCTCGACACAACGGATTTGCCGGCATAGCAAGCCCAACCAATCTAAGGTGATTCCGCCCGTTAGAGTGCCGATCAACGCGCTTACCGCAGAAGTCAAACTGTGTGATATAGAGGATCGTTACAGCACATCCTCCTACGGAGGGAACGAGAGATGGACTGGAAACGGCTAATCGAGTTTACGCTGCTGGGCAGCAGTGACTTCGAACAATATGCCATCCTGCTGGTACGCGTTTCAATCGGGCTGTTCTTCGCCATCTCCGGGGCAAACAAATTGTTTGTCGCTGGCGGCACGAAACCTGTTTACGACACGCTCGTTAAGGCCAAAGTCCCGTTTCCCCAGCAGACGGCTTATTTCGTGGCAGGTGTCGAGTTCGTTTGCGGATCCTTGGTGACCCTGGGGTTTCTTTCGAGCCTGGCCTGCGTGGGTTTATTGATCGATATGATTGTCGCCACCCTGACCAGCTCGCTTTCCACCATGCCTAAAGGACTTTCGCCTCTTAATTGGCTCGACGATTTCCTCTACCTTCCGGAAGTCCTGTACGTGCTCTTCTTTATCTGGCTCATCTGCTCTGGTCCTGGAAAGTTCAGTGTCGATTACTGGCTCGCCGGCAAGTTACTGAGCTGAGCGACGAAGCAGACGATTGGCTCAAGAAAGATCCGGACGCCGAAGAGGCCCTGATCGAGCTGGAGAAATATATCGCCGGCAACGAACAAATAACTCAGATCACGCAGAAGCGCCGGTGACAATCAACCGGTTTCCGAGACTGGCAAATACAAAGGAGAATGTCATGACGACTGCAAGCGCAGTTACCAAGCCCTCACAGATTCGGATAACCCGGAAGTCGCCCGCCTATTGGCGCGTCACCATCGACAACCCGCCGCTCAACGTGATGGGCCCGCAAATGGTCAAAGAGTTTCAGGAAGTGATGAAAGCTCTGGAGGCCGACGAGCAGGTCAGAGTGGTTGTGTTCGACAGCGCGGTCGAGGATTATTTTTTAAATCACTCCGACTTCACGACTAAGATCGAGGACCTGACTAGCATACCTCAAGGCCCCACTGGACTGGAGGCGTGGCCCGACTTTCTTGTGCGTCTGACCCGGCTGCCAGTTGCCTCCATCGCCTTGATCCGCGGCCGCGCGACGGGCAATGGCAGCGAGATCACACTGGCGTGCGACATGAGTTTTGCCAGCCGCGAGAAGACCATCATCTCGCAATGGGAGGTGGGCGTGGGAATGGTCGCCGGCGGCGGCCCCATGGCCCGGCTTCCCAGACTCATCGGCCGAAACCGCGCGCTCGAAGTGCTCTTGAGCTCGGAAGACATCAGAGCAGAGCAGGCCGAGGCCTACGGCTACATTAATCGCGCCCTGCCTGACGCCGAGCTAGATGCTTACGTGGAGGCGCTCGCGACCCGCATCGCCAAGTTCGACAAATGGGCGATCGCCAACACCAAGCGCCTGGTCAACGCCAGCCTTCCGGCGGACGTCGAGATCGGCGCCGGGTGGGATGCGTGCATCAAGTCGCTCGCACGGCCTGCCGCCCAGGAAGGAATCAAAGCGCTGACCGAGCGCGGATTCCAGAAGCCGGGTGACGTCGAAAACCGTCTCGGATATTATCTAGGCCGGATCGCGCGATAGGCTAAGTTATGACAGATTGGTTCGCGCGCCCAGTCCTACATGTAGCCGACGTTGAGACCTCGCTGCGCTTTTACGTTGACCGGCTAGGCTTCACGAGCCCCTGGCGCTACGACGAGGATGGCAAAGCGCATGTTGCACAGGTCGAGCGGCAGGGCTGCGCGCTTATCCTGGCCGACACCTGGCCGGAGAAAATTGGCAAGGGGCTGATGTTCATTTCCCTAAACGCCGGGCGGCAGACGCGCGACGCCGCAATTGCCGCGTTGGACGCGTTGCGCGCGGAACTCGAAGCCAAGGGCGTTCCGGTGAAGGAAGATTTGTGGGGCTACCGCATTTTGGTGGTCGATGATCCGGATGGCAATCAGCTCTTTTTCAACTACCCGGCCGAGAATGCGTCCGGAAAGAATGTTGGAGGTGAAGCGTAATCGCTCTGGGTGATCGTGGGTCAGAATTTGCGCTCGCAAAGACACAGTGCGACTTGACGAGTGGCGCACTTCAATTCCTCCAAAGCATTTAGCTTCCTGCGAAATTCGAGGTTGAAGATGAACGGCCAACAACAGAAAAGCGGGATTTCGGAATGCGAGATCAAGAAATCCGCATGAAAAGGAGCTATCCATGAACGCCATACAAGTCGGACAGAAGAGTTACGAGATGCCCCCGCGCGAAGGGATCAGCATCGCGTATTTTCTTACTGTCGCCGACAAGGAACGATCGGCTCGCTACTACGAAAAGGTCTTCGGCGCTCGCATTCTGACCATGGGTGACGGCAACGCGCCCCCCTACCTTCAGCTTGCGAATATCTGGATGATTCTGAACGTTGGAGGCGGGCCGACTCCGGATAAGCCGACGGTAACGCTCAGCGTCCCCGACCCCAATCACATCAACAGCTTTATGAATTTTCGCGTTGCGGATATTCAAGCGTGTTACGAATTATGGAAAAGTCGCGGAGCCGAGTTCCTTACGCCGCCGATTCCCAAGTACGGCGAGATTCGCTGCTACATCCGCGATCCTGACGGTTATATTATCGAAGTCGGACAAAGCACTTCGGTCAAGTACGGTTAACGTATCGGGAAACGGTTTCGTAGCGGCGACCTTTAGGTCGGCGGTTGTTTTGTTGTTGTGCCGTGTTTTTCGGTTTTCGCCGCGCGGCAGAAATGCGCCCGCCTGCCCTTCGTTCGCTCAGGGTAAAAAGGCGGCCGCTACGAAACCACGCGCTACCAATCTTTGTCTTGAGCAGTCGCTCTGACAACAAAAAGGAGAAGAACAATGACAACTAAAGGAAAAGTCTTAGTGCTGGTATCGAGCGGTCGCGGTTTGCCCTTGAAGGATGGCAAGGTTTATACCGGCGCCGGCTACTATCTCAACGAGCTGACGGTTCCGGTTCGCGCCCTAATGCAGGAGGGCTACGAAATCACTTTCGCCAACCCCAAAGGCAACGCGCCCCAAGTGGATGTGCATTCAGAAGTCGCCGATTTCTTCGGCGGGGATGCGGCCAAGCTTCAGGACTATATGCTATTCCGCGACGGCCTGGCTGGGCTCAGAGATCCAAGCCGCATCGCGGATGTGATCGCATCGGGCCTGGACCAATATGACGCTGTTTTCGTCCCCGGCGGCCATGGTCCGATGATCGATCTTCTCGATGATCCCAATGCCGGGATAGTGATGAGACACTTTCACGAAACATCCAAGCCTACGGCTGTGCTCTGCCATGGCCCGATTTCACTTCTCTCGGCGCTTCCGAATTCGAAGGAGTTCGTCGCCGCGCTGTCGGCGGGCGATGCCGCCGGAGCGCACGCTAAGGCTCAAGGCTGGATCTATGCTGGATATAAGATGACTATCTTTTCGACAGCGGAAGAGCAGCAGCGCGAGCCGCTTGAGATTGGTGGCAAGGTTCTCTTCTACCCGGACTTTGCCTTGCGTACGGCGGGCGGCGACGTGAGCGT
>JBAVQB010000012.1:0-1730 GCA_049693615.1 Candidatus Acidiferrales bacterium
CTTTTGGGCTATGCTATCGCTCTGTAAACATACGTAAACACAGGCTAAACAAGCCTCTTGATTTTCGCCTTGTATTCGCCTATAATGAAAAGCGAAGAAAAGGAGAACTAAAGAGTGCCATGTCCCTCCCCCGAACACTCTCTTGCGGTCCTTCCGGTTGGTCTTATCCACACTGGAATGGCGTTGTATATCCGAGGCTGAAACCGAGAGGTTTTCACGCACTGGAAGATCTGTCCACGTATTTCGACGCGGTTGAAATCAACACCAGCTTCTATCAATCCATACGGCCCGAATTGGCGAGTTTATGGGTGAAGAAGGTGGAGCATAATCCGAAGTTCCAGTTCACCATGAAGTTGGGTCGCCGGTTCACGCACGAACGCTCGCTCGGCGTGGCAGAGATCGCGCATTTCAAGGAAGGCCTGTGGCCATTTCATCGCGCGCGCAAACTAGGCTGCGTGTTGATGCAGTTTCCCTGGACCTTTCGCTATACCGAGGAGAACCGAACATTCCTGATTGCGCTGCGGCGGGCGTTTCATGAGTTCCCCCTGGTGGCGGAAATGCGGCACTCCAGCTGGCTGCACGAAGAAGCGCTCGGCACTCTAATCGACTATCGCATCGGTTTCGCGAACATCGATCAGGCGCCTTACACCAAGGGGATGCCGCCCACCTCCGCGCTTACGTCACGGATAGGTTACGTGCGGCTGCACGGGCGCAATCCGCAGCATTGGGAGCGCGAGTTCGGCCGGCCGGCAAGAGCGACCGCCGCGCATGACTACCTCTATTCCCTGAAAGAACTGGAGGAATGGAAGCAGCGCATTGACAAGATTCAGCAGCACGCCGCGACTACCTTTGTCTTCGCCAACAATGACGCCGGCGGCAAGAGCGTAGTGAACGCTCTGCAACTGGCTCAAATCTTGGGTGACGATCGGCGCCGGGCGCCTGTACAGTTGATCGAGCAGTTCTCCGAAGAACTGGCCGAATTCCGGAGCGAGCGGCCTATGCAGGAAGCGTTATTCGCCAGTTACGCGGCCGAGCGGCGCGCGGTTGCGTAATTCTAAAATCGAGCGAGCTGATTGGCTACAGACATTTTGTACCACTCGTACTACGCGCGCGCATCGTGACGCGGTGGTCAATTCACTTCCATTTAAGTCCAATCGTTACAGAGAAGTAGCGGTCTGCCAGGCTGTGAATGAGAAGGCTGGGACTGACGAATTTCGACGCGGGCTCGTCTGTAGTTAAGCTTTCACTTGCATGCTATATTCGACTGGAGTGGCTGCCATAAATGACTCGCTCCGTTGCGCGACGCTAGCTGTTGGGGTTATGGTATTAGCGTTTCCGTCCGTTTTGAAAGCTCAGACAGCATCGCCGGCCAAGACGGTTAAAATCACCGTCAACGCAGCCTTTCCACCGGTAACATACCTGACATTCCCAGGAATGCACTACTCGAACGATTTCGCGGAGTTCGTGTTGTCCAGTCCGTACGTCGACGGAGTCAACCCGCCGCTACTTTGGTCGATGGTCGACAAAGGCCCCAACGCTCCCGGCGGACAGTATCAATGGGCGCAATTCGACGCCGTGATACAGCCCTATATTGCCCGCGGGAAGACTGTGAATTTGATCGTCTGGCCCATCAGCGAAGCTGGCCTCAATAGTCTGAACTATGCCAATCACGCGACGCCAGCCTACGTAATGAAGACCATCGACACGGTCACCTGCCAGGCTTTCCCAGG
>JBAVQB010000013.1:0-1985 GCA_049693615.1 Candidatus Acidiferrales bacterium
ACGTACTGCACCTCTTCTTCGAGGTCCAGTCCGAACTGCTTCCGCACGCGCGATTTCAACTCGCCGATTAATTCGCACAGTTCCTGCGCGGTGCCGTCGCCGGCGTTGTAGATCAAGTTGGCGTGATAATCCGCTACATGAATATCGCCGCTCCGCATGCCTTTGGCTCCCACTTGCTCCAGGAAATACGCCGACGGGGCTTTTCCTTCGCGGACCACTCGCTCTGGGATCTGGCGCCGCACCGCTTCCGGCAGCTCCGCCAGGATCAGGTTCTTAAAAATGCTGCCCGCGCATTTCATGGTCGCGGGATATTTTTCAAGACGAATTTTGAAGATCTTGTCGGCGGCTTCGCGCAGTTCGGCGGCCGGGGCTGGAGTCATGCCCAGGTCAACGCTGAGAATAATCCAGTCCTTGCGCTCTTTGAAAATGCTCTCGCGATAGCGAAAGTGGCATTCCGCCGCGCCGAACGATCGAACGGTTGTCCCATCGAGGAATCGCACCTGCCGGACGCGCTCGTCAATAGAATGGCCGTAGGCGCCAGCGTTTCCGTAAACCGCGGCTCCCACCGATCCGGGAATGCCGGTCATGGTTTCCAAGCCACGCAACCCCTGATCGATCGAATAATCCACCAACGCCTGCAGCTGGGCTCCAGCCTGGACGCGGACGGTTGCGCCGTCCTGTTTGAGAGACTTCGCAGTCAAGCGCAGCACGATCCCGTCGTAGCCCCGATCGGAGACGATCAGGTTAGTGCCATCGCCGATCACGCTGTAGGGGGCTCCGCTGGCCTGCGACAATTGCAGCGCCTGGGCGAAAGCTTCTTCCGATGCCGCGAGCACGAAAGCGTCGGCCGGTCCGCCGATTCCGAAGCGCGTATGCCGGCTCAGCAAAACTCCCTCCGACACGGATACATTGGGAATACTGGCAAGCCGATCGATGGTCTCTTTCCGGACGGTCATCTTGTCAAATTATAAGGGAGCGTTTGTGCAATCTAGTTTTGCCGGCTTTCCGCCTGAGATGGTGCGATTCTTTCGTAGCCTGAAGCGCAACAACCGCCGCGAGTGGTTTCAGCCGCGGAAGCATCTTTTCGACCAGCATGTCAAAGCGCCGATGCTGGATTTAGTGGCGGCGATCAACACGGAACTCGCAAAATTCGCGCCGGAGTATGTCACCGAGCCGAAGAACGCCATCTTTCGGATTTATCGGGATACGCGCTTCAGCGCGGACAAGACGCCCTACAAGAGTCACATTGCGGCGTCGTTTTCGCGGCGCGGCGGCGAGCGGCTCGGCGCCGGTGGATTTTATTTCAGCGTCTCGCACGATGTCATCGAGGTTGCCGCGGGCATTTGGCACCCGGATCGGGACGCGACGTTGCTGGTGCGCAACCACATCGCGGAAACCCATGAGGAGCTGGCCCGGATGCTGGCCGACAAGAAGTCACGAAAGCTTGCTGGGGAATTGAAAGGCGATGCACTGACCCGTTCACCAAAAGGCTTCGACCCGGCGCATCCGGCGGCTGAATTTATAAAGATGAAAGATTGGATCTTGGACGTGCAAGTGGAAGCTGGCCTGGTGACAACGCCGAAACTCCACGGCGCCATCGTGGAGCGCTTTCGGGCGATGGCGCCCGTGCTCGGTTACCTGAATCGGCCGCTGCTGCGACGCAAGCCGGTTAGGGACTTACTAGCAGATCATTGGTGACGGAGAAAACGCCCGACACGCCGTTCGCAGCGATGTAGGCGCGCTCCTTATCGCCTTGATTGCCTACCGCGCCAGTCAATGTAACGTGGCCATTCTTCACGATGATGTGGATGGTGGGAACAGCACGCAGGCCGTACATTTCGAGACCCGGCTGTCGGTAAACGGCACGATAGACCGCCCTCCGGATCTGGTCGTCCATGGGCGAAAGGGGCAGCACCTCAATGTTGTTGACGACATTTTGCACGCCTTCAATTTTCTTCACGGACTTTTCCGCGTCGCTCTTGATC
>JBAVQB010000014.1:0-68076 GCA_049693615.1 Candidatus Acidiferrales bacterium
GCTCCGAAGGGCCGCGCCGTCTTTCCCAGGAATAAATTTCGTTAGATTGAAAGTTCGATAACTATGCCGCGCTCGAAACAACAGGCCGCACAAAATCGATCCGATCGATTGTCGCCGCCACTCCGTACACGGGGACGCCATCGCCGGGCATTTCCGATACGCGCAGCGCCTTCGCGCTGGCACGCACTAACACCGAAGTTCCTCGCTCTCTTTCAGCCGGCAAAGAAAATGTCAGCTCCAAAGCAGCTCCGTGATCGAGTGGAATATGCGAATGAAAGAAGATACCTGAGCGTGAGACGTCCCGGAGTTGGCCAGTGAAGAACTCAACTGGCCGCTGGCGTGGGAGACAAACCTGTACCGGAAGGTAAAGCTCGTACCGCCTTGCTTTTCTTCGTTCCCCCATAGGTACCCCCAGTCATGGGCTGCACTCCAATTGCCATCGCGCAGACGAGGATCGCAAAGAAAATAAAGTACTTAGTATAATAAAGGAATGTAAATCTGACGTGAACTAGGCATTTCTTTCCTGAATCGGCAAGAATCGCCCGGAAATCCCGAAATGGGAATTGCAATCCCTTGGGCCGGGACTCGCCCTGTGTTGGTCGCTAGATTTGAGTTATAGAAGCGCGGCGTTCTGCTTAGAGGACGGGATCGTGCAAAACCGAAGTGCCTTCTGCTTCGGTCAATATTCCTTTTCCAATCATTAATCGAACGAGCCGCACTAGCGCGACAAACTCGCGTTTCTTGTGGGGATCGAAGTCTTTCGGTGCCCGCGCCACTTCGTGTACCGCTGGACGTTCGCCGGTAACGCCTGCTATCCAGTCCGCCAATTCCAGCAGCTTTTCGGCATCCAATTCGGTAAAAGCGATGCCCATGCCGAGTCCATGTTGGGAATAAACCACCGTGCCAGGCGTCGCAAACGCCTTGGTGCCCTTGTTCAAAGTGATCCGCACGTTCGACCCGATTGGGAAGGGAACTGTGGTGTCAACGAAGCAGCCACCCGGTCCAAGGTCGGTCGTACGCGTCGAGAAACGCGCACCGGACTTCAGTTCAATCACTTCAGCGCCTGCCGTAAACATGTGGCGCTCCGCGATGCGCCGTTCGGCTTCCTGAACCGTGGGCGAAGAAGCCCCATGACCCTTCTTTTTATCACTTGAACTATGCATCACCGTGTCCTTAGGTTTATGCGTTCGGGCGACAGATTGGCGGAACATCGTTCCGAAGCGCCGGCCGCCAGGTTGCCAACGAATGTTGCTAGTGAATATTGTCTCCGCAGCGGGAGGGTCTCACAAGCTCTATCCCCGGCGCGATGTCTTAAACGGAAACGTGAAAGACGATTTAGAGCAGAAATCGCACGGCAATTCCCAGAGTCCCGTCGGGCCGGGTTTCCATTCGCACGATCGATCCCAGAAACTTCTTGTGCGCTGAGATCTTCTCCCCGAACGGGAATGTCACAAGCAGCCGCATCCCCATGAAATAATGGGGCATACAGGTGGCGAAGTACAGCCCGTCGCGGGTGAAATCGAGAACTTCTCCCACGTCCGCAATCTCGGCGAATCGCGCGTCGAATGGCCGAACTTCCAGGGGCAGCGATACCTTCAGCCGCTCGCGCCGTCTGGAGTTCCGACCCCGCTTAGCCTGCGATGAAACCGCCGGCTCGGGCGCGATAAGTGTAGCTGTGGCCATGGGTTGACCTCCCAAGTTTTGATCAGTCAGGGCCCGTAACATGCCAAATTTAGCGGGTGCGAAAGGCGATGCCTATAGAACTACGGTACCAATGGGAACGTAACGGAAGTTGGCTCGCGCAAGGTGCAAGGGTTGCCGAACTGGGAGTTTTTTGGTTTCATCTCTTGCGCTGTGATTCCGAACCGCATCTTTCGCGGAAGTCTCAAGGCCGCCGGGCGGCGAGGCTCCGCTGCCTGCTTAAGCCAGGCCCGTGCTCTTTCACCCACCGCTAGTATCGCCGTCAGTCGCGATACACAAATTCCAGCTCAATTCCAGCAACTTCAACTACGTCGCCGGAGGACAGCTTGGTCGGTTGTGCAATCGATACGCCGTTCACAGTCGGGGTCTTCTCAGCCTTGCCGATGTAAAACGAATTATCTTCGCGCCGGGTAATCTGTGCAGCAACTTTAGGAGCGAACCAGCCTTTTAGTTTGATCGTCGCCATCGCGGATTTCCCAATGACGGTCAATTTGTCGCTGAGCGTATACTCCTTCAGGTCCGTTTTGCCTTTGCGTACCAGCAGCGTCGGTAATTTCATTCGGCCGGGCGCCACTTGCGCGCTTTCTCCTACTGCCGCTACTTGGCGCAAAAAGTCACGCCGCTCTTTCGTATCCAGCATGACGGTTTCATTGATTTTAGGAACCGTAGGCCATGCGTTGCCGTTCGAACCGCCCAGAGCGGTTCCCCTGATCTCGCTTGAGTCCGTCACAACGATGGTGTGTTTGCCGATGGCGACGGAGTCGCCCGGCTTTAGCGTGACCATCTTCACGCGCTGCCCGTTGACGAACGTTCCGTTCAAGCTTCCGAAATCCTCGAGCATCATGCGCCCTTCTTCGCTGAATACACGCGCGTGATAGTTCGACACCGCCGGGTTATCGATCACAATTCCGCACTCCGGCGAGCGCCCGATGCTCACTTCTTTGGTTCCCACCGCCACTTCCTTCAAGACTGAACTCTCAAATTTCAGAACTAATTTTGACATTTGAAACGCCCTCCTCACTATGAATCGTTACGCAGCCGTCGCCGAGTGCCGCGTAATCATCGTTTTTCGGACCCCTTAAACCATTTCCCGATTCGTTTAAACGTACCGACTGGTTTTGCCGCATACCGGAGAACCACCGCTGTGATGTTGTCTCCGCCGCCCGCTTCGTTCGCCAGATCGATCAGCCGGTCCGCGGCCTCTTGAGGATCTTCCATTTCCGCCAGTGTTGCGGAAATTTGCGCGTTTGAAAGCTCTCGCGTGAGTCCATCAGAGCAGAGCAGCAGCGTGTCGCCTTCCACCAGGTCTTTCTCGGCAGCGTCGACCTGCACTTCCGGCTCTACACCGAGCGCGCGAAGGAGCACGCTTTGCATCTCGCTGTTTTCGGCTTCGTGCTTGGTCATCATGCCGCGACGTACCTGTTCCGCTACGAACGAATGGTCTTCAGTCAGCTGCACGAAATCTTCGCCGCGCAGCCGGTATATGCGGCTGTCGCCAACGTGCGCGATGCTCACGCGCACTTCGTCCACGAACCACAGGGCCACAACTGTCGCGCCCATGCCGCGTTTCTTTTCATTGTCTTGCGCGGCCGCGTACACTGCGCGGTTTGCGGTGCGTATCGCGCTGGCTAGCCGGTTCGAAATCGCGGACATTCCATCCAGATGTTCTCCGATCAACGGCAGGGCAGGATTTCGCGCCACTTCGCGGCAGTGGCCGATTACCACTTCAGCGGCCAGCTTGCTTGCCACCTCACCTGCCGCAAGGCCGCCCATTCCATCCGAGAGCACAAAAAGGTTCAGCTCAGGAGCTAATGCGAACCTGTCTTCGTTATTCTCGCGTGCGCGCCCCGTATCGCTGCGCGCTCCGAATGCGATCTGCATCGTCGCTGACTCCTGTAGGCTTGCCGGCGTCATTGTCTTGCGTTCTTATTCCCAAACGTAACGGGCACGGATCGCACATAAAAACCTTCTTGGCGAAGTTTTTTCATCGCCCCCGCAATTTGTTCGTTTGGAAACGGCCCGCTGTAAACCACGTAGTAGTCGCCCGCGAGGCCGTGCTTCGGAATCACGCCCGTAGGCATTCCCAGTCCGTCAATCGTCTTGGCCGCATCTTTTGCCCGGTCTTCGCGAATGTAATGTCCTATCAATAGGTATGAAGCTCCGGTCGTACCTGACGTTAAAGCTGGAGTCGCCGGAGTTGAAGCCGCAGTGGAAGGCTGCGCCGATTTCTTGGGTGGGGAAGTCTTTCCGCTGTTTCTTGCAGCTGCATCCGCACGAAGTGTTGCGGCAGCTTCGTCCGCAGAAGGTCTCTTCGCCCGTCCCATTCTTATGGGTGGAGAAGCTTCGGGTACATCAGTTTCAGATTTTGGCTCCAGAGTCGGATTATTCTTCGCAATATCAGGCTTGAGATTTGTGTAGGGCGCGACCGTACGTTTGCTGCTGGGGTCGGCCGCTGGGGACGCCTTAGAGGGTTCTGCGTCTGCCGAATTCACGTTTGAAACAGCGACCGGGCTTTTCGGCGGAGAGCTCACATAAGCGAAGTCCGGCGGGACCGGCGCAGGGAATGCGGCTGGCGGAGGGATCATCTCCGCAGCCGCCTTCTTCTTAGTGATGCCGTTCATGACTCCCAACGCACCTAAAACCATTACCGCGCCCAACAGGATCCAAACAATCGGCGAAACTCCTTTGCGTCGTGTCGCCGCTGGTGGCAGAGAAGGTGTCGCGATGCGCGCGGTTGCAGGGGAGCTTACATTTTTTTGGGCGTTTGCCGCGCGAGCAGGAACTGCGCCACCTGCCGGGTTCTGCGGCTCTGATCCGTTCAGAGCATTTTCCAGTTGGGCGATCGACTGAAAACGGTTTGCAGGATTCTTCAACAGACATTTTAAGATCGTGCGCTCGATGTAGGCAGGAATTGCCGGATCGATCTCATGCGGCGGAACCGCCTCTTCCTGCATCTGCTTCAGCGCCACAGCCACCGGATTGTCAGCCTGAAACGCCGGAGCGCCGGTAAACATTTCGTACAGAATTAGTCCCAGCGAATAAATGTCGGTGCGGTAATCAACTGGTTTTCCGCCAACTTGCTCGGGAGCCATGTATTGCGGCGTGCCGACCATCGACCCGGTCATGCGCGTAACTGCTTCCATGGAACGCGCGATGCCAAAATCCATGATCTTTACGTTGCCGTTCGCGTCCACCATGATGTTTTCCGGCTTTAGATCGCGGTGGACGATTCCTTGCGCGTGCGCTTCTTTCAATCCCGAACAAATTTGCAACGCTAAATTCACGGCCTTGCGCTGAGGTAATCCGCCAAATCGGTTTAGCACCGACCTCAGGTTCTCGCCTTCCACGAATTCCATTGATGTGTAGGCGACGCCTCCGACACGATTGAATTCATGCACGCGGCAAACATTTTTGTGCGTGATCTTGCGCGCGAAAAGAAGCTCGTTCTTGAAGCGCTCCATCATCGCCTGATCAGAAGCTATTTCAGGCTTCAATAATTTCAGCGCGATGGTCTCTCCAGTCTCGCGATCACGCGCTTTATAAACGTTGCCCATGCTGCCATGTCCCGCTTCGCCCAAAATGTCGTACCGTTTGTTGAGCGCGGCAAGAGCGGTCGAACTGAGATTTGCAACTTGGAATGGAGTTACAGGCGCGACAATCGTTTCGGTGAGATTATTCTCGGGGGCATCGCTCAGCAGGACAGTATCGTGGCTCCCGCCTGGGCGGCGGGAATCGTACGATGCAGGCGAACCTGCACCAGAGACACCTCTACCTGTTTTGACTGGCTGGTCCATGGCGCTGCTGTCTGAATCATAAGAGAGCGGCCGCGCTAACATCTATGTCTAGCGCGTGGCGTGTAGGGAAAGAGTATCTAGTACTATTTTGGCGACATCCGCGAAGGAGCGACACCGGCCAGGACCCGGTTTTACGTGGGTTTCCTTTCCAGGGATTCGCGGTCCCACTTGGCGTTTATGGCGGCGGCTTCGTAGGTGCTTTGGCAAAAGTCGAGCAGGGCTGCCCTCGGGTCGGCGGCCGCGCGAACATCGTCGTAAGAAAGCAAGAACTCGCCGAGTTTCGCGTCAAAATATGCTTTTGGGGGACGAACAGCGCTCTCGCGATATCCGGGTGGCTCCGGCGAGACGTAACTATAGAACATAGGACTGGCCACATCGCCGCCTCCGGGCCACCATCCCACGCTGCTCACTTCATGCGAGTAGGCTTCCTTGGTAACTTTGTCTGCGCCGGGACGCTCCGGTGCTCGCCTTCCGGAAAAGCGCGAGACGGCCATGTCAAAGCTTCCCCAAAAAAAGTGGACTGGGCTGGCCTTGCCGATAAATTTTCCGCGGAACTCTTTGAATATTGAATCTAGCGTGACTAAGATCCGCCAAAAGCGATTGGCGTAGGCGGGATCGTAACGGGCATGGGTGACGTCCTGGTCGAAGCGTATGGGATTGGGTATCTCCACCGGCATGGGCCAGATTTTCACGTCGATGCGCAGCGAACGCAGCATCTCCATGAACTCGCGATAGAACCCGGCCACCGTACGGTGGTAGAGCGAAATCGTTCTCGACTCGCCGGAGTTGGTCCTGATATCGAGCCGGTGATCGATGAAATCGAAACTAATTTCAAAATTTCCTCCAGGGCGGGGAATGGAAGAGGTTGTCAGCCCTCGCGCGGAAACGTAAAGCGGAACCTCCCACCAGTGGTTGATTAGCGGGCTTTGCGCCAAGCGCACTTTGCCAACGATCTGCGTCCACATATGCAGCGTGGCGCAGGTATCTTTCCAGTCCGCAAACGGGAGCGCTGGCCAAGCCTGCTCTTTATCCGACATTCTATCGTTCATCTATCTCACGCGAGGCATCGAGAAATAATGTTGGCCGCACGCCAACTATCCGTATGATAGAACGAATAGCATGACTCTCGCGCGCACTAAAATTCGCATTCGCCGACTTCGCCGCAGCGAGTTGCCGATCGATACCACAGAACTCGCGCGTTTCCTGATAGGGAAAACGCTGGTGCACGACTTGCCGCACGTTCGTCTCAGCGGACGAATCGTTGAAACTGAAGCTTACCTTGTAGGTGACGCGGCTTGCCACGCATTTCGGGGAGAGACGCCTCGGAATCGCATCCTTTTTGGGGAACGCGGCCACGCATACGTTTATTTTATTTATGGCAACCATTTCATGCTCAACGTTTCGGGGCAGCGCAAAGGCATCGGTGAAGGGATTCTTTTGCGTGGGCTGGAGCCGCTGGAAGGAACCAAGTGGATGGAACTCCATCGCGCTGCCAAGCCTTCGAGAAGAGGACGGACCAAAGGATCGAGAGAAGTTGCAGGCGAAAAATCGACAGTGCCGTTGACGGAACTTTCGCGCGGGCCTGGGCGACTCGCTGCTGCGATGGGTATTACCAAAAGTTTGGACGGTGTGGACTTGTGCGCTGAAGGTCCGCTATGGCTTGGTACCGCAGTGAAGCCCACGGGAGAGATTGGCGTAAGCGTACGCATCGGGATCAGGGTCGCGGTTGAACGGCTTCTCCGTTTTTACGAGCGCGGCAACCCATTCGTCAGCGGCCCAAGATCTCTGAACCTTTAAGCGAAGATAATAACTTGCTGCTAATTTCTGATCCGCAAGGTCTTGCCCGATCTACGTCACTGTCCAGGACGATCTTTTTACTTCTTAATCAAATCGAGCTTGTTATTGCTCCCGCCTCATTTGCGAATCATTTCACCGTTTTCGACATTTCATCTGAAAACTGGTTCCGCCGTAGCCGTCCAAGTTTTCAGGTCGAAATTGTCGCCGGCGCTGAGCTTTATGATTTGTATGTGGAGAGCGGTGAGAAGCTTTCCAGGGACGCAGACTTCTGGGCGATGGTCGAGGCTCATGAAGTAGGCTGAGTTTTTACCTGCGACTCTAGCGTGGCCGTCCGCTTCCGCCAGGGCTGCGGTTGTTTCATCAACGCCGATTCCGTGCGCTTCCTGCCCCCATCCGTCCTGTACGCTCGCGCGCTAGTTACGGCAGGCCGAACTGGTTTTTGTAGCGGCGGGCGCAAACCTGCTATCCTGAACTGGCATAACCGAGCCTGCGTCACCTACGCGCGGCTTGGCGCATCAAATTAGCATGCCACGACGAAGAAAAGATTCCGCGTTAGCGCGGTTGATGCAGGCTTCTACAGCCGCCGGATTTCGCAAAGCCTACGAAACAGTACAGGTCGATCCGCAAAAATTCCTGAAGCACGTCAAGCGCGCACACAAGCTGCCCATCGAGTCGTGGCGCGACATGTTCTATATGGGCGAGGAAGTGGTGACGCCGATCGCTAACCGCATTATCAAGTCGTCCACGAGAACAGCAACGCTCGAGGGATTGGGATTGGGCATGGGCGGCATGCTGACAATCGTTCCGGACGCCGGAATTCTGTCGGCTATCACGATTCGCATGCTGCAAAAACTGAGTTTGGTTTATGGATTTGAATATTCCACGGAAGACGAAGTCGGCGAGTTGTGGATTGCGGCGGCGAGCGCGGCGGGACTCGACTTAGGACGCGATTTTGTGGAGAAGCAAGCTATCGAGCGCCTAGTTCCACGAATTATCGACCGCATCGCCGTGAAAGTCGGCAGCGAAGTGGCTGAGAAATGGTCGGCCAGGCTCATTCCAGTCCTCAGCGCGGGATTTGGCGGAACGTTGAATTATTATTTTGTGCGCTCGTGGGGACGCCGCGCGCAGAAACATCTTCTGGAACGCCATTGCCGCGTTCGCTCGCAGCGGCTTATTGAGGCGCGAGCGATCCCGTCTTCTGGCCGCACTCAGCTTCATCCCGCGCGGTAAACTTTCCGCTCTAAGGATTTGCCGCTGGTTTGATGGTGGCTACGCGCCCATCGGTGGGGAACTTCTCAAATTGCAAAATGTCGTGCCCAGGCACGACGCGGTCGGGCGAGCCGGCAAGTTCTATCATTCGCGATTGCGCGGCAATATTCGCAGCGTGGTCGGCATCGCTGAAGGTTGCGCTGGCCATATGAGACGACAAGTTTCGATAAAGATAGCAATTGTCTGAAGCCAGGACAAAGGTGGGATTTCCCTCCACGCGCAGATATTGCGAAGCGTAGGTGTGTCGCGCGCCGGTGTAGGCGCAAATGCCGGGGAAAATCTCGACATCGTCGCCGTCAACCAGGCGGACGCGCCCTTCGGTGTTCAATTGCACTAATTGTTTGGCGTCTTCCGGGTCAATGCCGCCGTGGTCTCCGCCGGGTTGCCAGGCGTCCATGGTGTAGTAGCGATATTCGTCCTTCTGAATCCACACATTGGTCTTCGGGAAAAGGTCGATTCCGCCCAGGTGATCCCAATGCGCGTGGCTGATCACGATGTCGGTGACCTCCTCGGGCGTCACCCCTGCCAGGCGCACCGCTTCGTCAGGGCGCAAATAATCTTTCATCGGAAAATCTTTTATAAAAGTGTCGCGATGAAAGCCGCTGTCGAAAAGAATCGTGCGGCCTCCGCCACGGATCAGCCAAACGACCATGGCGGCGTCGATCTTCTCGTCCTTGGAAGCGCCAATCACGAGCTCAGACACCGGAACGCCCGGAGCAGTGGCGTAACGTATGGCATGGATAGAATACTCAGGCGTGGAAGCCGTTCCGGCGATTAAAGTGGCGAAAACGCAGGTGATGAAGAAGCGCTTCACAATTCTCTCTCCTGAGAATTATTAGCAGCTCATTTAGTCGCGAAGGGATGCTTGGCCTTCTCGTAAAATTCATCTTGCAGCGTGAGGCTTTCAGTATCGTACTTCACAGCGCGCAGGGCGGTTACAAGCTCGCTGATCCATTCCTTCATGTCGAATTCCCCTAGCTCTTTGGTGGCGGCAGCGCCATCGCCGGCATAGTGATTCGGGAAGCGCGCGTACCACCAGATGGCGGTGTAAAGCGTGTCGGGAAGATACAGCCGATGCTGATCGGCGCCCGATTCGTCCTTGGCGCGATCCATGTGAACTAGATCCGGCCGGGATATCATCAGGTGAGAGGTTTCGGTTTCGCCCGCATGCATGTCGGCGGGATTTTTCACCGAAGGGCGCCCCGGCTGGTCGAGGTGTTCCGGTATCGGGAAAACATATACCACGTAATCGTGCGGCGTGGCGAGTTGGGTCTGCGCGAAGTAGGGAAGCAAATTCTCATTGCCGCCATGGCCATTGGCGATAACGATTTTCTTGCAGCCGTTTCGCGCCATCTCATCCGTGGTTTCCTGCAAAAGCGCGAGCTGAATCTTTGCGCTGTAAGCGACAGTACCGGGTTCGTGACGCGCTTCGAAAATCTGTCCGAAATAATATTCGGGGAAGACTATGGCAAATTCCTGTTGCGCGGCGGCGAGCGAAACGTACCGGATATTGAGCAGGTCGGTGCCAAGAGGCAGGTGGGGCCCGTGTTTTTCGAGAATGCCGATTGGAAGTATGCAAGTGAATTGCGAACGCTGGATGGCTCTCTCAAATTCGGATGCTGTCAGCTCTTCCCATTTTACAATGGAGGGCGTTTGCGCAGGAAGAGGCCTCGGTAGCAGCGGCAATGCCGAAGCCAGCAAAGCTACCAGTAAAGTCCCGCGGAATGCAGTCATTCTTGATCGAATTATCATGGCGCCAACCTTTTCTTGGTGAACTGGTCCTAAGTTAGGTGCGCCGCGAAAGTATCATAGGAGAGAAAGAATTTACATCCGGGTTGCCCCATGCGCGGTAATATACCGTGCGCTTTGTAAGGCTAAAACTGTTGCGGCTTGCGGGGGCGGCACCGTCTTCAAAAGGAAAGGCAGAAAATCATGAAACGCTCATTTTCTTTGCTGGCATTGTGCGCGGTTTTGTTCCTGGCGGGTTCGGCGGGCGCTCAAGAGTGGAAGCCGCCCACTTCGATGAAAAAACTTCCGAATGGGCTGATCGTGGTGGTTTCGGAAGATCACTCCGCTAGCACGTTCGGAATCTGCATCAGCTACGGAATCGGATTTCGCTTGGAGCCGGAAGGACGTACAGGCTTCGCACACCTTTTCGAGCACATGATGTTCGAAGGCACGCCGAATTCACCAAAGGGTGTGCTTGATCGCGTGGTCGAAAGTGGCGGGGGCGCCATGAATGGCGATACTCGATACGATTTCACGGAATATATCGAAACCGCTCCGGTGTCCGCGCTGGATCCGCTGCTGTGGCTGGAAGCGGACCGTATGAAGACGCTGGATTTTTCGAACAAAAACCTGGAAAACCAGCGCAACGTGGTGGAAGAAGAGGTTCGCGTGAACGTGATAAACCAGCCGTACGGGCTTTTCTTCGCCATCGACTTGCCGGGAAAGGCGTTCGATACGTATCCCAACGCGCACAATTTTTACGGGGATTTCAAGGATTTGGATGCGGCGAAAATCGAAGATGTTCAGAAATTTTACGAACAGTACTATTCGCCGAACAACGCGGTGCTGGCCGTGGTGGGCGATGTGAACCCCAGCGAAGTTTATGAAAAGGTAGAAAAATATTTCGGCGGGATTCCTTCGCGGCCGACGCCTCCGCGCCCGGCGGTGGAAGAAAAACCGCAGACGGCGGAACGTCGCGAAACGGAAATGGACAAACTTGCCAAAGTTCCAGCGCTGGCGATTGGTTACCGCATGCCTCCGCCGCGTTCGTCAAGTTCGCTGGCCGCGGCAGTGACCGGAGAGTTGCTACATAACGGGCAGGCTTCGCGTTTGTATCAAGCGCTGGTGAAAGAAAAGCAAGTGGCGCTTTCGGTGGACGGCGGGGTGAACTGGCCTTTGGGCAATCCGTTCGAATACAACGGGCCGACGCTGATGACTTCGTTCATCGTGTATCCGCCAAACGTGACGGAAGACCAGGTGCTCGCGGCCTATGATGCGTCGATCAACGAGTTGGCGACGAAGGGGCCGAGCCAGCAGGATTTGGATCGCGTGGTCACCAAGATGCGCTCGGATTTGTATGGGCAGCTTGAAATTCCGATTACGCGGGCTTCGGCGCTTTCGCACGCGGTGCTGTTCACCGGGAGCTTTGAGAGTGTGTTCAACACGCCGGACGAACTCACGAAAGTGACGCCGGAACAGGTGCGCGAGTTTGCCGCAAAATATCTGGTGAGCACAAACAGAACGATTATCAATCGAGTTCCAGCGCCTGCGAGTTCGGATGCTGGAAAGGCGGGAGGGGCACAGTGAGAGTTCTGAAAATAGTTGCGATTATTGCGTTGTTCTCGTCGTGCGCGTTTGCGCAAAAGCCGGCGCCGTTGCCGAAGGACCTTCCTCCGTACGGGCCGGAGAAACCGGTGGAAGCGCCATCGGTGAAAATCGCGAAACTCGATAACGGGCTTACCGTGTGGCTGGTGTCTGAGCCGGGATTTCCGAAATTGTCTTACACCGTGGCGATTCGCGGCGGATATGCAGCCGACCCGAACGACCGGCCGGGGATCTCCGAGTTGCTTTCCAACACGATCGATCAGGGAACCAAGTTGCGCAACGCCCGCAAAATTGCCGAGGAATTTCAGGGCGCGGGCGGCGACCTAAGCGCGTCGGCGGGACGAGATGAAATCGACGTGTCGACAACGATTCTGGCGTCCAAGGCGGAAGCGGCGATAGCTGTTCTTGCCGACATTCTGCAGAACGCGTCGTTTCCGGATGACGAAGTGGCGCTGGCCAAGAAAAATCTTGCGGATTCCCTACAGCAACAGGAGGCCGATCCGTCGTTTCTTGCGTCGCGTGCGGTAGCGAAAGTGCTTTTTGGGACGAGTCCGTATCATGTGATGTCTCCGACGCAGGAGTCCATTGCGGCTTCGACACCTGCGGATTTGCGCAGGATTTATGCGCAACGCTTTCGTCCGGACCAAACGGTTTTCATCGCGGTGGGAGATTTCCGGAATGAAAAGATGCTCGAACTTGTGAAGACGAACCTTGGCGGCTGGAGAGCGCCGGTTGAATCTCCCATTGCGGAGATAGAGCGGTTGAATCCTGACCCGGCACATGCAATTTTTCTGGTGGAGCGTCCCGGGTCGGTGCAGACAACCATCGAGCTCGCGGCCGCTGGTCCGTTGCGCAGCGATCCGGATTACGAGTCGGCGGTGGTGGCGAATGCAATTTATGGCGGGACATTCGGCTCCCGGTTAACGCTGAATATTCGCGAGGACAAAGGCTATACATACTCGCCTTTCGCCGCGTTGAATACGTACCGGGCTGCCGGGGATTTCGTGACGCGGGCGGACGTGCGCAATGCGGTGACGGGCGCGACCTACAACGAGATGAGTTATGAATTGAATCGCATGGTTACGACCAGTCCGACGGCGGAAGAGCTTACACAGGCGAAGCGTTTTCTTGTGGGCATTGAGGCGATTCGGCTGCAGATTCGTTCTTCAGTGGCGGCGGCGCTGGCGGACCTTTGGGTAAAAAATTTGCCGCCGGAAGAGATTGGGATTTATGGAAAGAAGATTGCGGCGACGACGTCCGACGATGTGGATGCGGCGGCCAAGAAATATCTTCCAGCGTCTCACGCGGCGGTTGTCGCGGTGGGAGAAGGCAAAGTGGTACGCGAAGCGTTGGCACCGTTTGGAATACCGATTCAGCCTGCACCTTAACTCAGGAAGCGAGGAGCAAACCGGAATTGAAGCGAATGCGGGAAATGAGGGCGGTGTTGTGCGTTCGATGGACCACAATTATTTTGAGCGGCGTTGCGATTGCGGCGCCATTTGCGGTACGCGCGCAAAATTCGGGTTCGACTGACGGCGAAATTTCGGAAAAGGTCGATGCCTATGTAAACGGCGAGATGCGGGCGGAGAAAATTCCGGGGCTTGCGCTTGCGGTTGTTCGCGACGGGAAGATCGTCAAGGCGCAAGGATACGGACTGGCGAATATCGAGCTTGGTGTTGCCGTGAAGCCGGAGACAATATTTCAGACGGGTTCGGTGGGGAAGCAGTTCACCGCTACCGCGGTGATGATGCTGGTGGAAGATGGGGAAATCCGTCTCGACGATCGTATTGGAAAATATCTTCCGAGCTCTCCAGCGAGCTGGAATAACGTCACCGTGCGGAATCTTCTGACGCACACTTCGGGGATTCCGGATTACGAATCGGATTCGGTAACCAAGAAGGACGCCGCGTTCATCAACTTGCGGAATGATTACACTGAAGACGAACTTTTCACGAAATTCAGCGGATTGCCGCTGGATTTTCCGCCGGGATCGAAATGGAGTTACAGCAACAGCGGCTACGTCATTCTCGGGATCCTGATTCATAAAGTGACCGGCCAGTTTTACGGTGACGTGCTGCAAGAGCGGATTTTTCGGCCGCTGGGGATGACTTCAACGCGCATCATCAGCGAGGCAGACATCATTCCGAACCGTGCTGCGGGCTATCGGCTGGTGAATGGGGAAATCAAGAATCAGGAGTGGGTTTCGCCGATGCTCAACACCACGGCGGACGGCGCGCTTTATACCGATGCGCTCGATACGGCGAAATGGGACGCTGCGCTTTATGGCGAGAAGCTGCTAAAGAAGGGAAGTTTGGATCAGATGTGGTCAGCGGTGCGTTTGAATGATGGGAAAACTGCCCCATACGGATTTGGATGGGATGTGACGGAAGTAAATGGCCGGCGGCTGATCGAGCACGGCGGGGCGTGGCAAGGTTTTACCACGCAAATCTCGCGTTATGTGGACGACCGATTCACCGTCATCGTGCTGACCAATCTGGATTCCGAGCATTCGGAGCCCGATAAAATTGCGCACAATGTAGCCGCTCTTTACAATCCAGCCCTGACGCCTTCGCCGGACAAACCGCGCTGAAAGGTAATTGCGCTTCGGGCGGCATTTGAGATGGCCGAGCGTGCCAGAATCTCCGCGATACAAGGCATTGTGCGCCAGGTTTGTCCGCGCTGCCGCACGGGCAAAATTTATCCGAGCTCCATTTTTAGCGGCTTGCCGAAGATGAACGATGAATGCGCGGTTTGCCATCTCTGGTTTGAACGCGAAGAAGGATATTTTCTAGGCGCAATGGTCATCGATTACGCTCTAGCGATGGTCACCACGACAGTGATTGGTGGGATCCTATGGAAGTTCACCCACTGGCCTTTCGAGAAGCTTTGTGTTGTGGCTATTTTATTGTTTCTTCCTGCGGTTCCGGTGGTTACGCGGCTGGGTCGCATGTTGTGGATTCATATCGATCAGTCCATAGATCCTGAGCGTTAATGTACGATTCGACAGGCCAGAATGCCCCCTGCTTGCACTCAAGCGGGGCGCGTGGCATTCTCTTGCCGCCAATGGCAGCCTGGTAACTGCCGGGCAAAGGTCAAGGAAGGCGTGCCAATTTGCGAAGGATGCGGAGCGCGAGTGGATGACGCGCACGTTCAGGCCCGAAAGGAACGGCTAGAACTTGCCGCGCGTTTCCGTCCCACGCAGATTAAAGTTTTGGTGCTTGACTCCGCGCCACGCGGGCCAGCTGCGGATTATTTTTATCTTGCCGCGAAGGATCGGACGGTACGTTCGGTGGCCGCGCGCATGTATTTTGACGAGCTGATAAAAACGATGGGAAATGGAATCACCAAGATTGACGAAATCCTGTGCCTGAATGAATTCCGCAAACACGGATTTTTCGTAAGTTATGCGGTGGAATGTCCCGTCGAGAACCGCGGCGAATTGCATAACGCTTTGCGGAAATTGGCGCCCACGATTGTTAAACGAGTGCAATATTTCCTGCAGCCTGCTTACATCGTGCCGATTTCACAGGCTACGCAGGAGCTGATTCGCCTTTTCGGTCTGGTTGGTTGGGGAGACCGGCTGGTGTTGGACAAAGGCGGGCCGTTTGTGGATCCATATCTCGGGGATCCGGAGCGGCAAGCGGTTTTTGCGACTCCCTTCGGCGACCGTATCCGCAAAGCTCTCGCCGCGCTGCCTTCCTAGTTTCTGCGCGCTGACGCGTCGTAATTCAAATCACGCGCGTGGAATCGGATCACTTCTGTTTGTAAATCCTGCCCTCTTTCATTACAAAGCTGACTGCTTCGAGCACGCGCACGTCTTGCAGAGGGTCGCCGGACACAGCGATGATATCCGCATACTTTCCAGCGCGAATTGAGCCGATGACATCGGAGTGCCCCAGCAAATCGGCTGCGGAGGTCGTCGCCGCTTGAATCGCTTGCAGCGGACTCATCCCGTATTTCACCATAAACGCAAATTGCTTAGCGGCGACATCATAAGGGCATACGCCCGCATCGGTACCGAAGGAGAGTTTTACACCGGCCTGTACAGCCTTGCGAAAATTATCTCGCTGGATTTGCCCAAGACGCGCATCGTGCTGCACGAACTCGAGCGGAATATTCGAGTGCGCGGCGTCCTCTTCAATGCATTCTTCGTCGTAAATATCCATGTCGAGGTAAGTTCCATGTGCTTTCGCTAATGCAATGCCTTCATCGTCGATCATGGTGGCATGCTCCACCGAAGCCACGCCGGCGAGAATGGCGTTCTTGATTCCTTGCGTCGAATGAGCATGCGCTTCCACGCGAAGGCCGAAGTGACTCGCTTCATCAACCGCCGCCTTCAATTCTTCCAACGTAAATTCCTGCGAATTAGGATTGCTGCCGTGCGCCAGTACCGCGCCGGACGAAAGTATCTTGATGTGGTCCACGCCATCATTCGCCAGCTTCCGAATTACGGCACGAACTTCCCACGGACTATTTGCTTCGCCGTAGTGCAAATCCCACGGCAACGTAATATCCGGCGCAAATCCGCTTAACGATCCCGCGCCTCCAGCAATTGTCACGTAGGCGCCGGCGACATACATGCGCGGTCCTGGAATATCGCCGCGAGCGATCGCGTCACGCAACGCGACATCCCCCAGCGCCCGGTAGACGCCCACGTCGCGAACCGTGGTAAATCCGGATTCCAGCGTGAGCCGCGCATTGGGCACCGACTCAAGGACCACTTCTGCGGCAGTTTTCTTGAGATAGGTAAGCGGATCTCCACCGTCTCGAGCGCCGTCGGCTAGATGAGCGTGGCAATCGATCAGTCCCGGCAGCACGGTCATGCCCGATAAATCAATCACCTCCGCATTCGCCGGGATATTCAGCTTGGGGCCGACCGCATCGATACGATTGCCGCGGATCAAGATCACCTGATCGCTGAGTTCTTTCCCCGCAACTACATCAATCAGCCGCCCAGCTTTTATCGCCACCACTTGGTCCGAGCCATTCGGCGCCGTAGCGCTTTGCCCAAACGCACCGGTTGCAAAAAGAAAAGACACAGTCGCGAGATAGATTATTTGCTTCCGCACAGATCTCCCTCCGTACGCCTCACGAAAAATAAGCGCTGGCATTTTACACGCATTGCAGGACGCGGCAACCTTCCGTGAGCCTGTGTGGCGGAGTTGCGCGCATGCGAATGATTTAGTGGACGCGTCCGGCAAAAAATGCTACTAAAATCAAATGAAAACAACTTTTAGCTTGTGCATGATCGCATCGCTTTTGTTCGCGGGAGCAGTCATAGTCTCAACGCAAGCAAGGCAGACTTCCAGGCAGGCTGCCTCCGCCGGCTCAACGCCAAATCAAGCGCAGCTCAAGCGCGGAAAATATTTGACGGAAGAAGTTGCGCGTTGCACGGAATGCCACACGCCTCGCGACGCGCGCGGCAACCTGGACAACTCTCGAGCATTGCAAGGCGCGCCGGTATGGATTGTTCCGGTGCACCCGGATCAAAACTGGGCGCAACAAGCGCCGGCGTTGGCGGGTTTCGCTGCTTACACGGATAAGGACGGAGAAGAAATTCTGGAGAAAGGGCAAGGGCCTAATGGCGAAATTATTCGGCCGCCTATGCATATCTATCATTTAAATCATCAGGATGCGATGGACATCATCGCGTATTTGAGATCGGTGCCTACAACCACACACTAGAAATTCCGTTTGTCGTACGCCCGTTCGAATCCAAAGAATCATATACCGATAAGACAAAGGGCCTGCAACGAGTTGGTTCGCCCTCTTGCGAGGATAGTATCGTTTACCGTGGGGAGACTCTCGGCGCAGGCTTGAGAGCGTCGTCCATACCTGTAGGCACCGCTCCAGTTCCGGAACTTTGCAGGACGAGCAAACTCGAGACGAGGCACGCGCTGGGCGTCGAAGATTTTAGAATCGAGTCCCTATTCGACAAGAAATTTGCACAGGCGAGCGAGCTCCGCAGGGATAGCTCGGACCCAGGACCTTAGCGAGGTTGATATGAGAATTGAAAGAAAGTTTCGATTCATAAAGTACGCAAGCGCGCTTCTTCTGTTAACCTTCTTCCACGCGAGAAAAGCGCAAGCCCAGAGCGATTACACCGCGATTACCGTTGAAAACGGCGGCACCATTACCGGCACGGTAAAATGGACCGGACCAATTCCCAAAATTCCTAAATTGCCCGTCACGAAAAATGCTGATCTTTGCGACCCGGATTCTTTGAAAGTTCGCGATCTTGAGCGTTTGGAAATCGATTCCGACAGCGGAGTGGCGAACACCGTGGTGTTTCTGAGGGACATTACCAGGGGCAAAGCCATGGATTTGCCCGACGCCCGCGAACACCTGGATCAGAAAACATGCCGCTACGTGCCACACATCATGCTGGTGCCCCAGGGCGGGAAGCTGCAGATCAAGAGCAGCGATCCCGTATTGCACACGGTGCAGATGACGGGCGCGGCCTCCAACAACATTCCGTTTCCGTTTCAGAATCAGTACATTCCGGTCACGTTGCCGCGCAATGGCGTGGTCGAATTAAAGTGCAACGCCGGCCATGTATGGATGAATGCAAACGTAATCGTGGTGAAGCATCCTTACTACGCGGTCACCGACGAACATGGATTCTTCAAGCTCAACGACGTGCCACCGGGTGATTATGAAATCGTGGCGTGGCACGAAGGCTGGCAAATTCTTTCCGAAGCCAAAGTGCTGGATGTAGCGGCACAGACAGAAGTAAGACGCCCGATTTACAGCGGGCCATCAACTTGGGCGAAGCATGTCGAAGTGAAACCAGGTGGGTCCAGCGAAGTGAATTTCACCATATCAGAAAAGAAGGAATAACCCCCACCTGCAAACTACATGCACCTTTGTCTTTCTGTGGTTCATACCGAAAGGAATCGGATCCAGATGGTGCGTGTTGTGGGTCAAAACACCTCGGCGAAGGCCGGCGCGGAAACATTTAATCCTTAACTGTCTCTCGATGTCCCCAGCTTGTCTTCTCCACCAAACTGACAGTTTCCGTTCGTTGCGCGTGCATATCCATGGTTTACTTCGGCTTGTGCTATTTCAGTACGACGAACATCCGATTGCAACCGGAGAGTCTTCGGCCCAGCCCTGTTGATTCAAGCGTAAAGATCCCTCACTACCGTGTAAACATGCGGCGGGCTGAAATCCGCCTGCATCGCGATCTGAAGCCCACTCGGGTCTGGGGCTTTAACTCGACCTTGCCGGGACCTACGATAGAAGCCCGCAGCGGACAGGCGGTTGCCGTCGAGTGGGTGAACTACCTCCCGGCGTCGCACTTTCTCCCCGTGGATCACAATTTGGAGGGCGCAGGGGTGGACACGCCGCTGGTGCGAACAGTGGTTCATCTGCACGGAGGCAGGGTGCCTCCAGAGAGCGACGGATACCCTGAAAGCCGGTTTGTGCCCGGAAAGTCGGGTCTCTGCTTCCATCCCCACAAACAGGATGCAGCCACGCTCTGGTATCACGATCATGCGATGGGAATTAACCGTCTGAACATTTATGCGGGGCTGTTTGGACTGTTTCTGATCCGCGACGACTTTGAAGATGGATTGGGCTTGCCTGCCGGCAAGTTTGAAATCCCTCTGCTACTTTGCGATCGCCTGTTCGACCAGCAGGGGCAGTTTCTTTATCCAGTCTCGCCCGATCCCAATAAACCGTGGGTGCCGGAGGTTTTTGGCGATGCTCTGCTGGTGAACGGAAAAATTTCGCCCTACTGCGAAGTGGAGCCGCGCCGCTACCGCCTGCGAATACTCAACGGCGCCAACGGACGATTCTTCCATCTGGCGTTTGCGAATCAGATGGAATTCCAGCAAATCGGTTCGGATCAGGGTTTGTTCGCGGCGCCGGTCACCATGAAGCTTCTGACGCTGGCGCCGGCCGAGCGTGCGGACCTGATCGTGGACTTTTCGAAGAGTGCCGGCGAGAACGTCGAACTGACGAGCGACCGTCTCACGGCGCTTCAGTTTCGCGTGTCAGGGAAGGCGGCAGTCTCGGTGGCCGCTATTCCAAAGACGCTTAGAACGATAGCGCGGACGCCCGAATCGGAAGCCACGAAGACTCGCGAATTAATCTTCGAGGAAACCGTCGATCCCGCCGACAATCCGACCATCATGCTATTGAACCGGACCCGCTGGATGGCCCCGGTTACTGAAAATTCAACAATCGGCTCGACTGAAATTTGGAGCCTGATCAACGGAACCGACGATTCGCATCCCATCCATCTTCACTTGGTGCGTTTCCAGGTTCTCGACCCGCGTAATTTCTACGTGATGAACTATCTGCGCAAGCGCGAGCTCAAGTTCACCGGGCCGCCCGTCCCGCCGGATCCGAACGAAATGGGCTGGAAAGATACAGTTCGCGCTGAGCCCCACATGGTGACCCGAATCATAGTCCGCTTCGAGGGATACGAAGGACGCTACGTTTGGCACTGCCACATACTGGAACACGAAGACAACGAAATGATGCGGCCCTACGAAGTGATTGCGGCAACGTAATTCAGACTAAGAATTCAGAAAACACAGAGAAATTTGAGGCTTGCTGCCTCCGCTGCTTGGATTTGTTGCAATGGCGGAAGCACGCACATATCATGTCGAACTAGAAGCCGTTCTCCTGGGCGGCTCTGCGTGCAGCTGCGTTTGCGCGGGGCAAGGGCATGCTCGACACCAACACCACCCTAAAAGCCGGGGATCGCGCCGGCAACTATCAAATCATAGCAATGGCCGGCGCCGGCGGCATGGGCGTGGTTTATAAAGCGCTCGATCTGAAGCTCGAGCGCACGGTAGCTCTGAAATTTCTTCCCTTGGAATTAAGTTCCAACGAAAAAGAAAAAGAGCGCTTCCTGAAGGAAGCGCGTACAGCTTCCTCGCTCGATCATCCCAATATTGGTGTGATTCACGGAGTAGAAGAAACCGGCGACGGCCGCTGGTTCATTGTAATGGCGTTTTACGAAGGGCAATCACTCTCGCAAAAGATTCGCAAGGGCCTGATTCCATTTCGCGAAGCGGTGGACCTCGCGATACAGATGGCCAAAGGGCTGGAAGCGGCGCACGGCCGCAGTATCGTGCATCGCGATGTGAAGCCTGGAAACGTGCTGATCACGCCGGACGGCTTGGTAAAGATTGTGGATTTCGGGCTGGCCCGCGTAGTCACTTCGCCCAGCATGACGCAGACTGGCGGCACTTCCGGCACGGTCGGGTACATGTCGCCGGAGCAGTCATTGGGCAAGCCGATCGATCGTCGCACGGACGTTTGGGCGCTGGGCGTAATTCTCGCCGAAATGCTCACCGGCCAAAATCCGTTCTGGCGCGAGAGCGTTCCCGCCATTGTCGTCGCGATCCTGAACGATCCACCGAAGACGATGGAAGGAATCCCCGTCGAGCTGCAGCAGATTGTGTATCGCGCACTTTCCAAGGATCCCGCTCACCGGTACCAGGGTTGTGCGGAGTTACGGGCCGATCTCGAGAAAGCTCTGGATGTTTTGGCGCCGGATTCTGTGATCGATGCGTCAGCGCCGACATTGTCGATGAAGTCGGGACAATTTCAGAAGTACATAAGCCGTGCATCGCAGTCGGCGTTGAGACCCGGGGTTCGCAATGGAGCGCGTGCGTGGAAATGGTGGGCTGGCGTGAGCGCTGCGATCGTAGCGCTAGCCGCGATTGCGCTGCTTGTTTTTCCATCTCTACGAGAGACTCTGTCACGAAGTCTTTTCGGACCGGGCGAGCAACACATCGCTGTGCTGCCGTTCGACAATGTTGGCGACGATCCCGCGAATGCGCCGCTGGCCGAAGGATTAATGGACAGTCTCGCGGGGAAACTATCGGATCTCGATGTGGGAGGCAAATCGCTTTGGGTGGTGCCATCGAGCGAGGTACGTCACCGAAATATTTCGGATCCCACTTCTGCTTTGCGGGAGTTGGGAGCAACCCTCGTAGTGAAAGGAAGTGTCGCGCGGCATGGCACGGACGTTCACCTGAATGTCAACTTGATCGATACCAAGAACCTTCGGCAGATTGGGACCGCAGATGTTGATGATAGCTCGGGCAATCTGGCTGCGCTGCAGGATCAAGTGATCGCGCGACTGGCCAAGCTGATGCATGTGAGCGCGCCGGCGGAAACAACGGCTGGCGGAAGCGCATCCGGAAACCCGGCCGCTTACGAGTCTTATCTGAAGGCGCTCGGCTATGTGCAGCGTTACGATACACCGGGGAACCTCGATTTAGCGATCACCGCTCTTAAACAAGCCGTACAGACCGATCCGCAATTCGCGCTGGGGTACGCGGAACTAGGTGAAGCCTACCGCTTGAAGAATAGCGTGGATCCAAATCCAAAGTGGATTGACGAAGTGACTGGAAATTGCACTCGCGCTTTAAAGCTTGACGACCGTTTGCCAGGGCCTTATGTCACATTAGGCCGGCTGCACACGGACCAGGATAAATTCGATCTGGCCTTGCAGGAATATCAACATGCGCTCCAACTGGAGCCACACAATGCCGACGCCCTCATGGGCACGGCGGAGAGTTACGAAAAGATGGGTCGCGTTGCCGATGCCGAGGAAGCGTTTAAAAAAGCCGCAGCACTGCGGCCGGACTACTGGGACGGGTATAACTCGCTCGGCAATTTTTATGAGCGCCAGGGGAAGTATGCGGAGGCTATCGCACAGCTTCAACATGCGGCCGAGCTGACTCCCGACAACGCGGTAGTTTATGTCAACCTGGCAGCGGCCTATCTCGATCGCGGGAACCTGAAAGACATACCTGCTGCGGAAGCGGCCTTGAAAAAGTCGATCGCGCTTGGACCTGGTTACCAGGCTTATGCCAATCTCGGTGTTTTGTACTTGAACGAAAAACGCTATTCCGAATCCGTCGCGATGACCCAAAAGGCGCTTCAGCTAAATGACAAGAATTACTTGGTCTGGGCAAATCTGATGAGCGCTTATCAGTTGCTGGACCGGAAACCTGAAGCCGCAGCCGCGCGAGAACGTGCGATTGCTATTTTGGAGCAGACGGTGAGGCTGAAACCTGAAGACGCGATGACCCAAGTATCGCTGGCGGCTTTCTACGCCGAAAAAGGCCTTCGAGAGAAAGCGATCCCACGGGTACAGGCAGCGCTCGCGCGGGCTCCAGAAGATCCTAATGTCCTTGAACTTGCGGGCGAAACCTACGAGAATCTCGGCGACAGGCGGAAAGCCCTGGAGTACATCGAGAAGGCCCTGAAAAACGGCTATTCGCTTGAATCGCTGAAGTCCAGCCCCGACATGCAAAGCTTGTTGGCTGACCCGAAATTTCGGCCCGACGGAAAGTAATTGAGACTAGCAGAAGGAGGCGAAAATGGGAGAAGGAACAAAAGCAAAGCGCGAAGAGCCACCAACCGAAGATCGAGTTACGATATTCCGCATAGCAAAAGCTGTCCCACCGAGTCCTCCAGATTCGCCCGTCGCCAACAGCGGCGACGTCTACTTTACGTGCGCGGAGGCCTGTTGGATTTGGACGTTCGTAAATCAAACCCTGGCTAATGCATTTGGAGGCGAGGACGATCATCACCTGTCCTGCCACCCAGGTGAAAACGGCCCGTTTATACCTGTGGTTGCGGACGAAACAATTACAATCGTACCGGCGGCGGTTAACTCTAACCCACCGCCTTTTCCAATCGAAGAGTCCATCACCGTTGACGATACCATTACGGTCAAAGAAGGCGGTCGCGTTGAAGAAATCGTTTCCGTTGAGGAGACCATAACTTTTCAAGACGTCGCCACCGTCAAAGGGACCATCAAGGTAGGTTCGGGAGGTTGACGCGAAGGGCGCCTGAAGGAATGGATAGGGAATCTAGGGCCAAAAAGGGAAGCTAAACACAAAAGGAGAGAAGAGAATGCCGGAACCAGGAAAAGCAAAACTCGGAGAAGCGGAAAAAATTAATGTCACGATAACTTCCAGCGGCAGCGGTTATTCCCCGAGTCCCGTTAACTCGAGCGTTGATAATGACGGCGAAGTATATTTCATTTGCAGCCAGGCCTGCTGGATTTGGACGATCGTAAACGACACTCTAACGGATGCATTCGAGGACGAGACGAATAACTACATCCCCTGCGCCCCGGGAAGTAACGGAGGCTTCACACCCGCAGATGAGGACGAAACGATCACGATCGTCCCGCTCGCTGTGAACTCCAATCCCCCAAATCCCCTTAATCCGAAAGACAGCGTCAAAGGCACGATTAAGGTAGGTTCGGGCACGCCGGGGACTGGGCGCCGAAAATAGTCCGCGATAATAAGGCTCTCCTTGTCCTCGCGTCGGGCGTTGGCCACCTTGCCCGGTTGGAGGTTTCGCCATGAGCCTCCGTTGGTGTGTGCCTGAAACGGATTTAAGGCACTTAAGTGGTAGGGTACTAGAACGTACATTGACAATTACGGTATGCGGCGCGAATAATCCGCACGGCCTGTGGCCAACCAATGCGCTCCGGGGGGCGGAGACGTCCATTTCGATGAGGGTACATGCGACCAGCTGAATATCAGCAAAGTCTTTATGGGAAGTTATTGGGTGTAGTAATCGCGATGTTGATTGCTGCGCCGTTGAGTGCGCAAACAAGCCGGCCGGCGCCGTTCAAAGATTATCCGGCCTTCGTTAAGTGGATGCAGAAGAACCATAAGGCCCCCTTCAGCGGCGTGGCGTTGCCGCAATCGCGCGCGAAGTCGCTACAAGAAACTCAAACCAGGACGCGTGCGTTCGAAGCTGATAATGATGCGGCGACGGCAAACGCGTTCCAGAACGTAAAAGTGAATCAGGACCGCAATCCCTGGCCTAAGGCCGGCACAGCTTCAGCGGTAGATCCATCGAACGCGAAAAACTGGGTGGTAATGTCGAACGATTTTCGTGAGAACTTGAACCACCTCTTCTATCACGTCTCTACAGACCGCGGAAAAACATGGACCGATGATGCTTTGGTTGGCGGAGCGGATCCCAACATCGGCTACATTCCGCTCACATTTCAGGTTAATCCGGGGCTTTCGTTCGACGCTGCTGGGAACAGCTACCTTTCCGTTCTCAGTGGCAACGAAATCGAGGATTTCAATAACAATTACTTGAACCTGGACTCGGAAGTTGACGAAGTGCAGGGTTTTGCTCACGGCGCCTACAGTAATATTTATCCGACAACTATTGATGCGCAATCCTGTAGTGGCACTTTCGGCGGTGCGTTCGTTTGTGATGGAACGCTAAGCCAGCCGGGAAATTTGACGGATGCAAACGGCGCCAGCCCGAATGCCGGGACGAATTACGTTTACTACACCTTTTTCTGCAATCTTCCCTCAACCAGTTGTACGGATGGCACCGCTACAATTCCGCCGTTCGGTTCAGTGATACTGGAGTCGCATGCCACCTCGCCGGAGGCCGGCTATACTGCCCCCGCGCTGGTAACTGGAACGCTCGCCAATGCGCAATTTTCAGGCATGGTGATCGATCCCTCCGGCACGCCGCACATCTTCTTCGACGAATTCACCAATACCCCGCAGATCCAAATGTGGGAATCGACGCTGGCCAACGGCGCGTGGACGGTGTCAAAAAATCCGGTGGCGCGGTTTGTGTACAACGGTCTGGGAAACCCCAATTGGGCGTTTAGTGACAGTGGGGCTGCCGCGCCGGGATGCGGGATCTACGGTTACACCGCGTATTGCGCGTTCTCGGCAAATCAGGCTGGGGGAGGGATGCTTGCTGCAACGCCGAGCGTTTATCTTGTGAGCGTTGATCTGAAGACTGGAAGCTCACGCATCGCGCGCGTGAATGATGATCCGATCAACGGATTGAAAGACCATTTCTTCGCATGGGCTACTGCGACGCCGGTCGGAGATGTCTATGTGGGCTGGTACGACGACCGCAACGATCCGTCAAATACGAACGTGCAATATTTTGTTGGCAAGTCCACCGATCAGGGACGTACTTTTCCGATTCAGAAAGCAGTCAACGATGTGCCCTTCAATCCGTGCAACGGCTTTCCCGGATGCGGCTACTTCGGCGATTACACGCAATTGGCTTCCGGGCCGGATGGTGTGGTGCATGCGGCCTGGAACGACACTCGCGACGGAGTAAGCATCCAGCTGTGGTCGCAGACGATTCCCTTTTAGCGCACGAAAAACTTTCAATTTAAGAAGTTGTTGGAGAAGGATGGTGCCGAGGGCCAGAATCGGACTGGCTACGCCGGCCTTTTCAGGGCCGCGCTCTACCAATGAGCTACCTCGGCACGGGAGCAGCTTAAGATTCTACGGAAAAGTGGCAGCGCTGAAAAGGGAAAACGGTCTTCCTTGTCAGCCTCGTTGATGATTTGTTGCGGCGAATAGCGGTTTATTGTTTGAGATCCTTCAGCAGAAGGCACAGTAGCGTGCCTGCCGTAGCTAAATGCAGCAGGATATGCGCCGTGTTCGGAACCATGCCGTTGCGCCTAGGAAGGAACGAATGGGTGTTTCCAAACATTTTTCGGTAGCGTTCGGCGCGCGCCGGTTCTGGCTTCACTAAATAGGGAACCCACCAGGCGCGCATTTGGCCGACGAAGAGCACGCCGTAACTAATCCAAAGCCATTTGTCGAGCCAGCCAGGATACGGCTGCTGGAAGTAACGCGCACTGTAGCCGAGACCGATCGTGAACGGCACGCTTTGAAGCAAGGTTACCAGCACGAGGCGAGCTAAAGGATCCTGCCGGCGAACTGCGGCGACGTCGTTCAAGCGGCCTAGCGGAATCCAGTCGTGAACCCACAGAAACAGAACCTGGAATGCCTGCAAAGCGAGAAGGATCGGTTCTAGCATTTTGTTGCTGAGGTTTTGCGCTGTGGCTGAGGCATCGTCGATCTAGGATTGGGATTCGGCCCTTACTTCATCGACTGGTCAAATTCCTTCATCCAATCTTTTTTCTTCAGGACTTCGCGGGCTTTTGCGCCGTCGGGTGGGCCGACGATGCCGTCCTTTTCCATTAAATCGATCAGGCGAGCAGCGCGTCCGTAGCCAACGCGAAGGCGGCGCTGCAATGTGGAAGTGGATGCACGGCCCATTTCGCAGACTACGCGCACGGCTTCCTGGTAGAGATCGTCATCGACCTCTTCGCCGCCATCGGCTCCGGAACCGCCTCCCGAGAATGAGTCATCTTTTGGCGGCTTGAGCAATTCTTCGTTGTAAATGGCCTTGGCTTGTTCGCGCCAGAAATCGCATACCGCGCCGACTTCGGATTCGTGCACGTAGGGGCCGTGGATGCGGTGAAGTCGCGACGAGCCTGCCGGGAGGTAAAGCATGTCGCCCTTGCCGAGGAGCGACTCGGAACCGTTGGCATCCAGAATCGTGCGCGAATCCACTTTGCTGGCGACGCGGAAAGAAATGCGCGCGGGGAAATTTGCCTTGATGAGACCGGTGATTACATCAACGGAGGGGCGTTGAGTGGCCAAAATCAAGTGGATGCCGACGGCGCGGGCCATCTGTGCTAGGCGCGTGATTGATTCTTCCACGCCGTTAGTGTCGACCATCATGAGGTCGGCCAATTCGTCAATGACGATGACCAGGTAGGGAAGCGGCTTGTGCTCTTCTTCCTCCACATTGTCGAAAAGCGAGAGCGACTGGCCTTTCTCAAAGGTGCGATTGTACTGTTCGATGTTGCGCACGCCGCGTTGGGCCAGAAGTTTCAATCGGCGCTCCATTTCGCGCGTGGCGTTGCGCATCACGTTCGCCGCAACTTTTGGGTCGGTGACTACGGGCGTGAACAAGTGCGGAATGTCGGCATATAAACCGAGCTCGAGCTGCTTCGGATCGATCAGCACGAGTTTTAATTCGTCGGGAGTCGCTTTGAAAAGCATGCCCATCAGCAGGGAATTGATGAATACGCTTTTGCCTGTTCCAGTGGAGCCGGCGATCAGCAGGTGCGGCATTTGCGTTAAATCGCCGGCGCGTATGCGGCCAATCAAATCTTTTCCGAAAGGCAGCGTAAGCTTGGAAGGCGAATGGCTGAATTCCGGGGATTCCACCACGTCGCGCAAGGCGATTGTTTCGCGATGGACGTTGGGAACTTCGATGCCCACGGTGGATTTTCCCGGGATACGCTCGATCAAGATTGATTCGGCCTTAAGCGCCAGGCAGAGGTCGTCACCCAGCCCGGTGATGCGGCTGTATTTGATGCCGGCTTCAGGTTTCAACTCGAATGTGGTGACGACCGGGCCGGGATTTATCTGCGTGATGTGACCGGCGACGTCGAACTCGGCGCATTTCTGTTCGATGGCGCGCGCGCATTCTTTCAACTGGCTCTCGTCCATTTTCTGGCCGCGCTCAGCCATCTGCAGCAGTGAACTGGGAGGAAGTTTGTAGATGGTTTTCCCGCGAGAAATTTTTGGATCGCTGCCAGTCTTCTTTGGCGGAGCGGCTTTCTCAAGCTCGTGGAACTTGATTACTGCGGGCCCGCGACGCAATCCTTTGGCTTCATCATCCACGTCTTCATCGTGAATATCTTCAATCGCCGCCGGTTCTTTGGTTGACACGCGTTGCTGTGCAACCGCGGGGCGGCCCGCAATCTTGATTTCCTCGATGCGCTTTCTCAACTGCGACGATTCTCGTTCTTCACGCCATTCGGCAAGTCTGGCCATCCATTTGCCGATGATTCCGTTGGCCGTCATAGGCTTCTTCATCCAATGAGCGGCTGCGCGCAAAGAAAAGCTCGTAGTCAGGAAAAGAGAGGTGAGGATCAGTACGATCGAAACCAGATGCGCTCCGACTGGATTCAACGCAGCTTGCAAACCCTGCGCGAGAATGCTGCCGAGCAGGCCGCCTGGAGGAAGAACACCGCGAACGTCCGGCATGTGTATCAGGGTTAGCTCGGCGGAAAGGGACAGCAGAAGCATGGTGGCACCGACGAGTTTTGCCACCGGCGCTTCAAATACTTGGCTGCGGAACCAGCGCATGGCCACGATAAACATGCCGATCGGAAATAGAAAAGCACTGAAGCCACAGAATTGGAAAAAGAGATCGGACATATGCGCGCCCACTGGGCCAATCCAATTTCTGGCGGGGCCTGACCCGGGCGGCGGAGCCGAGACGTTAAAAGAAACGTCGTGCGGAGAATACGAAAGCAGACTCAGCGCGATCAGAATGGCGAGGCTAAGGCCGACAAATCCAATCAACTCATTAAAGCGTTTATTTTCGGTTGGCGACAGGATGCGCACAAGCTCCCCTTTGAAATTTCGCATCGAACATCTGCGCCGTGAGCGATCCTCGCGAATGCGGGATCGCGTTTCAACGGAGCGGACTAGCTCGAACCTTTTCAGGCCGAGCGCAAACAATGGGGAAGGCTCACGCGTAACAACCGGGCGGCGCGGGCGCTATCGCGCGAAGCCCAATGGGAGGAACGCGAGCAACAAAACGACTATACCAAACAAGATCCGGTAGTAAATAAAGATCTTCAAGGTGCGTGTTTGCAAATACTGCAAAAAGAAGGCGATGACGACATAGCCGACAATCGCCGAAACCGCCACGCTGATAGCCAAAGTGGACATAGGCAAATCGAGCGCTCCAGCGCGATGAGCTTTGATGAGTTTGGGGACCTCCACGGCGGCGGCGCCCGCGATTAGCGGCGTTGCGAGCAAAAAGGAAAAGCGGGCGGCGGCTTCGCGGGTCATGCCGCGAAATAATCCGACGGAAATCGTGATGCCGGAGCGCGACACACCGGGAAAGAGCGCCAGTGCCTGCCCGGTTCCGATTATGAGAGAGTCGCCAAGCGAGGTTTGCTCCATGTGACGGTCCCTGCGGCCGGCATACTCGGCGTACGACATCAGGAGCGCGATTACGATCATGGCGATCGCGATGGGAACCGGGTCGCGCAGATATTCTTCGATGCGATGCTCGAAGAGAAATCCGACCAGGGCGCCGGGAATCGTGCCAGCCACCAAATACCAGAAGAGGCGGCGATTCTGCATCACCTGATGTTCAGGGGCGCGCGGAGGATAGTGAAAGCCGAGTCCGCAGAGGATTAGCTGCACCCATTCACGCAAGAAATACAAAACTACCGCGATTAAAGTGCCAAGATGCAGGGCTACGTCAAATGCCAGCCCTGGATCAGGGATGTGACCGTGGGACAGCCAGGGAAGCAATATCAAATGAGCGCTGCTGCTGACCGGCAAAAACTCAGTCAAGCCTTGCACGATTGCCAGAAGAACCGCCTGCCACAATAGCATTCTTTTACCTGCCTTCTTTCGACGCGCGCGCTCGCGGGACAAGAATCTTCGTCATTGCAAATGCGTCGCGACCGCCGGGGTAATATCCTTTTGCAACGCCGAGGGTACGATAGCCGTGCTTATTCCAGAAGGCAATTGCGGATTCGTTATCTGTTGCTGTTTCGAGACCTACTTCGCGCACGCCATTGGCGGCAAGTCTGCGTTCCACTTCGCGAAGCAATGCGGAGCCGATGCCGATTTTTCGATATTTTTGGAGGACATCGATGGTCACGATATAGCCACGCGTGCGCTGGCGTGCGCTGATGCAGAAGCCGGTAATTTCGCGCGGCGTTTCCGCCAGGATGCATTCGACGCCGGGGAATTGAAGATACGCGCGCATATCCCGCTTTGAGCAGGCGATGCCGGGTTCGTAACAGGCTTGATCGATTTCGTATAGCGTGTCGAAATCATCGGGTTTGTAATCACGGAGGGCGAATTTCACAGCGGAGCCACTCACAAATCAACTCGCACGGCGAATTACACTTCCAGGATAACCGGCAGGATTAGCGGGCGTTTCGACGTTTGCTTATTGAGGAATCGTTTCAGGTCGGCTCGAATCTTTTCCTTGATTACACTCCAGTCCGTCTTTTCTTCCTGGCTAGATTGTTCCACGGTCCGCAGGATCACTTCGCGCGCTTGCGAGAGAATCTCCGCGCCGTCTTCGGAGGGCAGGAAACCACGCGTAACAATTTCGGGCGCGATCTCCATTTTTCCGGTGTGTTTGTTGATGGCGATGATTGGGACCACCACGCCGTCTTCCGAAAGGTGGCGGCGGTCGCGAATTACTACATCTTCGATTTCTTCTAGCGAACCGGAATCCACGCACACGCGTCCGGCTGTGACCGGCTCGCGTTTGCGTGCGTTGCCATCGGCGGTGAACTCAATGGGCTGGCCGCTTTCGATCAGGAAAATTTCCGCGCCTACCGCTCCCAATTGTTCGGCCAGTGCCGCGTGGCGAAAAAGCTGCCGGTATTCACCGTGCACGGGAATGAAATATTTCGGCTTCACCAGTTGCAGCAGGATTTTCATTTCTTCCTGGCTGGCGTGGCCGGAGACGTGAATCGGCGCAGACCTGCCGCTCTCGTAATAGACCAGCACGCGGCGGCGGAAGAGATGATCGATCATGCGGAAAATATTCTTCTCGTTACCGGGAATAATTCGCGCGGACAAGATCACCGTATCGTTTTCCGTAATGTTCATCAGTCGATGATTGTCCACGGCAATGCGCGAAAGCGCGGAAAGCGGTTCGGCTTGCGTGCCGCTGGCTAGAACCACCAGCTTGTGCGGATCGTATGTCTTGATATCCTGCGGACGAACCACGCTGCCATCCGGTATGCGCAGCTTTCCGAGATTGTGCGCGATTTCGACGTTGTCCACCATGCTGCGTCCGACAAATCCAACTTTTCGTCCGACCATTCTGGCAATGTCAATCACTTGCTGAATGCGATGTACGGAGCTGGAGAAGCAGGAGACCACCACTTTTTTTGGCGCGGCGCGGAATAATTCTTCCAACCGGACAATCACCGCGCGTTCCGACGGCGTGAATCCAGGACGCTCCACGTTGGTGCTGTCGCTGAAAAGCGCGAGGACGCCTTCTTGTCCGTAACGCGCGAAGGCGTGCAGGTCGAATGGTTTGCCATCTACCGGTGTGGGATCAATTTTAAAGTCGCCTGTATGGATGATCACGCCTACAGGCGTGCGCACGGCCAGCGCAACGCAATCAACGGTGCTGTGCGTTACGTGCAGGTATTCGATCGAGAACGGGCCGATTGTGGTGGTGTCGCCGGCCGCGATTTCAGTCAGTTTCGCGGATTCCAGCAGGCCGTGCTCTTCTAGCTTTTTCTTTACGATGGCCAAAGTGAATTGCGTCCCATAAATCGGGACATTCAATTCGGGGAGGATGTAAGGAATCGAACCGATGTGGTCTTCGTGCGCATGCGTGAGCACGATAGCCTTCACCATGCGCTTGTTTTGTTTCAGGTAGGTAATGTCGGGGATAACGATGTCAACGCCGAGCAATTCCTGTTCGGGGAACATCAAGCCCGCGTCGATGACAATAATTTCGTCGCCGAAGCGCAGGGCAAGCATATTCATGCCGAACTCGCCCAAACCGCCCAGCGGAATGGCCCACAATGATGTTTGGCTCAAATCTTTCCGGCTTTCTCGCTCAGTGTTCGCGGCAGGAAATCTCTTTTTTTTCTAGGCAACATGCAATCGTATCACACGAGAGGCTTGAAGCGGTGAAGCCCTGGTACATCGATGAATTGCAAGCAAATGCGTTGATGCGGCTGGCACTTAAAAACCAGGCTGTGGGATTAATCTTCCCGGCCGCCGGCGAATAATCTTGCAATCGCGACGAGAACGATCGCGCCCACAGTGGCGGCAGCCAGGCTGCCCCAGAATCCAAACACCCCGATTCCGAGGCGCTGAAAAATCCATCCACCGATCACGGCGCCGATGAGGCCCAGGATAATGTCAACGACGCAGCCGAAACCGCGTCCTCGAGCAACAGTGCCGGCCAGCCACCCCGCGATTAATCCGATCAAGAGCCACCATACAATTGAATGAGTCTCCACGTACACGACCACGTCGCGCTGCGTTACCGGGTGTTGAGTTAGGAAAATCCACGATGCCATATTCGTCATGGGCGAATCTCCTTTCATTAAGACTGGCAAAAAATATAGCCCAGCGATTTATAGACGAGCTTCGCGGCCAGAAAGTCGGCTGCGTGATATCCAGGCCGCGGCGCTAGTTCCGTCACATCCATCGCGACAATTTTCTTATGATCCGCTACTGCACGCACTAGCGATGTGACTTCGTGCCAGTCCAATCCGCCGGGCTCCGGCGCAACAGTGGAAGGAACCACAGAGGAATCGAAGCCATCAAGATTAACGGTCAGGTACACACGCGGGCCTAAGTCCTCCAAAACTTTCGCGATCCAGGTTTTCACCGGGGCCCGCACGATGTCTTTGGCCCAATAAATTTTCGTGCGCAAATGCGGAATCGCTTTTGCTTCCAAGTCCGAAAGGGCGCGCACGCCCACTTGAACAACGGGGCAAATTTCCACCACGCGTCGCATGGCGCAGGCGTGGCTGGCGGGATTGCCTTGGTATTCATCGCGCAACTCAGCGTGCGCGCCGATGTGCAACACGCAGAGGTCTTTGTATTTTCTCGCGGTGGCGGAAACGAGCGGAGGCGTCAATCCATGTTCGCCGCCCAGCGCCACGGGGAACTTGCCGTCGTCCAGCAGCGCAAGTTGCGCGGTGAAGAGTTCGGTCATCACTTCGTTCAAAGTTCCGTCTTGCGTGTCGATGGGAGGTTGCGTGGCTATCCCGATTTCCTTGTAGGGCTCAAGCTGCAATTCTTCGTCGTAAAGTTCCATGTGGCGGCTTGCCGCGATGATTGCCGCCGGACCATTGCGTGTTCCACGTTCGTAAGTGGTGGTGCGCTCGAGTGGCACGGGAAAAATTACGGCGCGAGAAGTTTCGTACGTGGAATGTTCTTCCGGCAATCCGCCGAAATTGTCAGGCGGCATCGGAGTGTATCGTGACATAATGCGGGCGCCCCTTGAACGAAATGGAAATTTTTCTTTTGCAGCGGCTCTATTTGTAATATCAATAAGACCGCAACGAACAATTTTGTGCTCCCGGATTCTTTCGGGAAACATACATTACCTGCGAGGGCGATGAATGGCAAAGAAAAAGGGCGTCACGGGGCGCACTTTACACGACCCCATCGAAGACCGCCTCACTCCTATTTTTCCGCTCGACCTCTCACGCATTCGCACGATTGACGACATGGTTCGCGCCATGGGGCAGACCGCCTACACCGCGCGACAAATTGGTGATGCCGCCGACGTGCTGGAAGCCATGGCCCGCGATAAGGATTGTTTCATCGTGCTGACGCTTTCAGGCGCGCTTACCGTCGGGAAAATGGGTCTCGTTTTTTGCGATCTCGTCGAGTCGGGGATTGTGAAGGCGATCGTGTCCACCGGCGCGCTGATGGCTCACGGATTGGTGGAAGCGACGGGGCGCTCCCATTTTCGATACGACGAGAAAATGGACGACAACGAGCTTTTTCTAGCCGGTTACAACCGTGTTTACGATTCGCTGGAGCCGGAAGTGAATCTGGACGCGGTGGAGGTGGTTGTCGATCATGTTCTGCAGCGTTGGGATTCCGAGGAAACGGTGTGCAGTTGGAAACTGAATCGGCGCATGGGCGAATATTTACAGAAGCACGCGAAAGGCCGCGGCATTTTGAAATCTTGCGTGGAGCATAACGTCCCGGTCTTTGTTCCGGCCTTCACCGATTCGGAACTTGGCATTGACTTCGCACTGTACCAACGGCAGCGCAAGAAAGAAGGGAAGCCGCCGCTGCGTTTCGATCCCTATCTGGATTTCGAACACTACGCTTCGACCATGCTGGCGACCAAGCGCATGGGTATTTTCACCATCGGCGGCGGCGTTCCACGCAATTGGGCGCAGCAGTTTGGAGTTTATGCCGAACTTCTCGCGCGGCGCGGCTACGAAAAAATTCCGTTGAAGCGTTACAACTATGGATTGCGCATCTGTCCCGAGCCCGTGAATTGGGGCGGGCTGTCCGGGAGCACCTACACGGAAGCTGTTTCGTGGGGAAAATTTGTTCCGTTGGAAGAAGGTGGCAGGTTTGCGGAAGTGTTGGATGATGCTACCGTCGCGCTTCCACTGATTGTGGGCGCGGTGCTCGAACGCATCGGCTATCTCAAGCCGGATCGGAAATCGACCGATGGCGAATCCACGCGTTCGGTTCCTAAGCGAAGATCAGCTGGAAAATAGCAGGCGCTTACCGCAATCGATCGATACTATGTTCGATCTTTACAGTCCTTCTATTCCAGTTTTGAGTAGCCCGGGTCGCCTTCCGCTATAAGCCGCCGGGGTTCGCCATTCCACAGAACCGTTACGCGACCGGCCAAATTGTCATTCGTAATTAATTCAAGAACGGCATCCGCAACTTCGTCGAGCGTGAGAAGAACTTCCGGCGCTTCAAACTCTTTGCGCTGTTCTGGTGTAAGTCCATCCCAAAATTCCTTCACCTCTTCCGATGCGATCCAGGCCGGCACAATACAATTAACGCGGATTTGTTCTTTTTCTCGAAGCCAGGTCATCGTCGTGGTCAGACGGATAATCCCGGCTTTGGCGATGTCGTATGCAGGCCAAGGGGAATGCTTCCTCCCGTGCCCCAGCGCGGAAGTGGAACTGAAATTCACGATTGCGCCGCCCCCGCGCTTCCGCATGGGTTCAATGGCGTGAAGGATGCCGAAGGCGGAGGCCATCAGGTTACCTTGAATTGTCTCAACCCAGTTTTCTAAAGGACCCTGCGAAAAATGGGGACCGGCGCTATTCACCAGGATGTCAAGCCCGCCGAACGTAGATTCCGCAAAGGCGATCAGCGCTTTAATCTCCGATTCAACGGATACATCGGCTTGAAAAAACGAGGCTCTTCCCCGGTTCGCTTCGATTTGGCGTACTGTCTCGCGGCCTCCGGCTTCGTCGAGGTCGTTCACCACTACGGATGCGCCTTCGCGGGCCAATCGTTTGGCGATCGCGCGGCCGGAACCGCCGCCTCCAGCGCCAGTGACGATGGCAATGTTGCCGTTGACTTCCAAACGAAAATCCTCGGTACCAGCGAGTTTAACCGAGACCGAAAACGCCTAACGAATGTCCAAGAGCGTGGGCAAATGGCGGATTAGTCGTCTTCGCCGATCAGGATGGCAGCGGCTAAGACTGTGGTCCACAATCCGCGTTTATCGCCAACCGCGGATTGCGTGATGTTCATGGTGCGGACGATTTTATTGGATATTCGATAGACTTCTTTTTTCTCGTCCCAGGAAAGATCCGGGTCGAATTCCACGTTTAAAGTAGTCGCCAGCATTTCCGCGGCGAGTTCTTCGGTGTATTCTCCGGCGATTTCTTCGCTCTCACCGAAGGAATGATGCTCCGACAGATATCCGAACATGGATTTGTCTGCCGGCAAAGCGAGGCCGACGCCCGCGGCGATTAATCGGTGTGGTTCACGCGTTTGGTTTTCGCTGATCACGGTGAAGGCGACCTGCCCGGGACTGATGTGCTTTAAACCTTCACTGCGCGAGATCAGTTTGCAGTAGGGAGGAAAAATCGAAGAGACGCGGACGATGTTGCACGCGGCAATTCCTGCGTTGCGTAACGCGAGTTCGAAGCTGGAAAGCCTCTCGCGATGTTTTCCAACTCCTTTCGTGAGGAAAATTTTCTTCGCTACGAACGCCATGTGCCGGGTTGCGGTTCCTCCACTCGATTGAGTCGGAAAAATCTGACGCATTCGGAAATTAGCAAGCGCACGCGACCAAGTCAATCACTAATTGAGCTTTCGCGGAATGGTAACGTGCAGGAGCTAAAGTATTTCAGTGAAATTACAACTTATCTGATCGCCTCGCGCTTGTTTTCTTCGTCGGCCGCTTTTTCGATTGCGGCGAGTGCTTCGGGGGGCTCGATTTTCCAGTTATTGTCTGCTGCGACTGGGACGGTTTTGATGCGCTTTAGATAATCGACGAGCATTTCTGAGATTTCTTCTTTCGACTGATACACGATTGGCAATCCTTGATAGATGGAATAGCCTCCTCCGCCGGAATAGCGAAAGCTGTTGATTGCAACGCGAAGTTTTTGGTCGGCGGCGAGCGGCGCACCATGGAACCTGAGGTCGCGAACGCGTTGTCCGATGGGTTGCGTGAGATCGATCACATAGGAAACGCCTTCGGCGGAATCGGCGTTGTATCCCGGAAGACGGAGAGTTTGTCCCGGCGGCACTGGCCACGCGGGGAAAAAGCTCGCGGCGTGTTCGAGGGCATCCTTCAATTGTGCGCCCGTCATTTCAACTGTATAGAGCATGTTTTCGTAAATATAGAGCGCCGAGGCTTCGCGGATGGTGACTGGGCCAGATGGAAACTCTACTCCAGGATAAAAAATCGTGGCCATGGAAACGTCTGCATGCCCGGCTTCGAGCTGAACTTTGTGAATCAGATCGAGCAGGGGATCGTCCTGATAGCGGCCGTATTCACCGCTGAGGGCTTTTTCTGAAGTTGCAATCCGCGTGTCCAAATATTTCTGCACTTCGGTTTGATATGGTTCCATCAGCTTCGTGATTTCCGGATCGGGCAGCACTTCGGGAGTAACCGGAATGGTTTGCGAATGTTTGGACGCCACATGCCAGGCGCCGCCGGCTTCCCGTGACATTTTCACTTCCGCTCGCGAGAGGGAAATGCCCCAGTTTTTGGGCTGCGACATCAAAACGCCGTTTACAAATTTTTCGGGCAGCTCTCGATGAGTATGGCCGAAGAAAATCAAATCGATGCCAGGTTGCTGCTCGGCGAGTTCCCAGGCTGCATTTTCCACATCCGCGGGGGCCCGCGCAGGCGTAATTCCCGTTTCGGGATTGCGGTCGATTCCCGAGTGCATGATAACTATCAGTAAATCCGCCTGTTTACGGACTTCGGGGATCACGGTTTTTGCCGCTTCCACAATTGGCTCAAATTCGTAGCCCTTGTAATTCGCCGGCACTTCCCAGCGCGAGATCCCAGGGGTAACAAAACCCACGATTCCGACGCGGATTCCCGCAAGGTTCTTGATGTAGTACGGACGGAAAAACGGCACCCCATTTTTGTACCTCTGCTTGATGTTTGCGGCCAGCCAGGGAAACTTTGATTCGCGTTTGGCTTTCCACATTTCATCCAGGCCAAAATTGAATTCATGATTTCCGACGGCCATGGCATCGTAATGCATCGCATTGAACGCAAGGATTTCGGGATTGGGCTTCGCGGTATCTTTTCGGGCGAAATAGTAGGCGAAGGGCGTGCCTTCGGTAGTGTCACCGCAATCGAGCAGTAATGCGTCGGGAGCGTCCGCTCGCGCCTGCTTCACCAGCGTGGCGATCTTGGCCAGACCGAGGTCGGCGGGATGGTCTTCGTAGTAATCCCAGGGAAGGATGTGGCCGTGGGAATCGGTGGTGTCGAGCAAGGTGATCGTTTTGGTTTGCGGAGCTTGTTCTTTCCGCGCCGCTTGCGTCGCCGCGGCTAACGATCCGCCGTCGTCCCGGTAGGCGCTAGGTAAAGCCGCCGCGCATGGCAAAATGACGGACAAAAATACAAGCGACTCTACACGGAGCATTCTCATTTCCGGGCCTCGAATTCCACAATGCTCAGAGAAAAGATGCCAGGCGGAAGCCCAGCGCTACGAACGCCAATTCTGGCCTATCGCGTCGCGATAATAAAGAGGAACCCGTTCTTCTTTTCAGACGCGCCGCCCAACAAAAAAGGGGACTCGTTTCCGCGTCCCCTTTCGGTTGCTATGTTTACCCGAGCTGGTTGTTAACAACTCACGGGTAGTAGCGGTATGGATAAGGATAAGCGTATGGGTAGTAGGCATACGGCGGTGGGTACGGATATGGATAAGGATAATAAGGGCGGACGACGCGTCTGGGCCGCGGCTTTGGGGCATAGTCCGCGGAAGTGACCGGCCGGAAGGCCGTCTGTCCGTGGGCTGTGGACACAGTGACCGGCGTTTCGAGTCTGAAGGTCAGCAAGGATTCCGGGGGGATAATTGTCGGACGGCCGCGCGTGAGTAGCACGCCAGCCACGCTCGCAACAAATCCCGCTCCCGCGCCGATCGCGGCTCCCGGCCCTCCTGCCGCTGCGGCGCCAATTCCCGCGCCGATTCCGGTTGTGCCTGCGATTGCCAACGCGTCGCGACCGTTGGAAGTGCCGCCCGTCGCATTGATCAGCGTGGTCTTCACATTGATGAGTTGTCCATCGACCAGAGTCAACTGAGCCAGGCTCAAGCCAAGCTTGGAAACTCCCTTTACGCGGCCAGCCTTTTCCGCGTTCTCCACAGTTCCAATCACAGTCTGACCGCGCCTGGCCACTACCAAGCCGTTCACGACAAGCGGCTGCGCCAAAGTCATGATCACTTGGTCGCCCGGCTTGTTCCGGTCACTGGATAGCCAGCCGGTGTTACGAACCTGCAAGACCGCGCCGGAGTTCAAAGTGAGTGTATCGGGCACGACGTAATTAGTGTCAGGCGGCGGAGGCGGAACGTCGCGACGACGGTCTGCCGGAGGCAGGGGCCCGCGGTCATCTGGAGGAGGCGGAGCCTGGTTCGGAGGCGCAGCGTCCTGATCCTGCTGCTGATTCATCTGATCTTGTTGTTGGTCTTGCTGCTGATCGGGTGGCTGTTGCTGATCCGGTGGTTGCGCCTGCGTTTGGTTCTGCGGCTGTTGCGCCGGCTGCTGTTGATCTTGCTGCGCTGACGCTGGCAGCGCGACAAGACAAAAGCCAAGCGCTAGCGCGCTGATCGCCAGCTTGCTTGTTAAGTTGCGACTCAAGGTGTTCGCAAAGGCGATTGCCATAATTGGTCTCCCGTAGCTCCTAGCTAATTCACCAGAAATGCTTTAAAAGTTCCTTTAACCGTGTATTCATCCTTAAACTATTAAAGATGGCGAAGTACGCCCATGAGTTGTACTCCACGCTATATAACACGGTTGTTTCTAGAAAGTTTCGCAAGGCCTACGATATTCCGAACCAGGATTACGAGCCCTGGAGCTCAGTTTCCTTGGCGCAAAGAGGGATGCACGGGGCAATCGTCTCGGAGATGTTCTTGAGCTCGCGAAGTTGCTGCGGTACGAAATCTGGACCTGCTTCGGACGGCGAAGCGCCTTTGCGCGAAATCTGAATTACGCCAACTACTTTCTTGTCGAGCAGGATCGGCGCGCTCATGATTTTTTGAATTGGAACGCCGCGCTTGTCTTCAGATATTGGGACCGCCTCGAAAACGGAGGAGTGCGGCACGCCGGAGAAATGGTTGGTCATTTCAGGACGCCGCTCACGGACCGTGCGCACAGCTAGGGAATTGGAACTGGTCAAAGGAATCTGGCCCATCCCTTGCAGGTTTTCCGGCATCACAAAACGCAGAAATCGTTCGTCGGGCATGGCAACAAGAATGGCCACTTCGTGAGGTTGCACCACGAAATGCCTGGCGATCATCTCCACAGCCCGATGCATGCCGACAAAATTGCCGGCTGCGCTGCTGCGGACGATTTCGCTCGCCCATTTCTTGAGTTCGTTGATAAATTCGTTAGCCATTCTTTCGCGCCTTTGGCGAGTCTAACACGACCGTTTCATGGGCAAACGCCGTCTCCTGGCGGTGTGTTGCATTCATAACCAGACGCGGACGATGATTTCATCACTCGTTCGCGCAACTCAATCGGATTGCAAATGCCGATTTTAGCGCCGGACGTTCTTGCAAACTTCTTCACCGCTGCTTATACTTTATCTGTTTACGACACTATTTCGGAGTGTGCATGTCGGCCGCAACGGCTGAATCCAAAACAAGTTATATTCTGGACAAACTGCAATCCCTCAGCGGCGTAATTCCCATTGGAGCTTATCTACTCGATCATCTTTGGTCGAACAGCTACGCTCTGGTCAGCGTCGACAAATACAATCAAGTGTCCGGCGATCTGCAAACCGTTCCTTGGCGCATCGTTGTAGAAGCGGCGGTGCTTTGGATTCCGATACTCTTCCACAGCCTTTATGGCTTTTATATATGGTCGAAGGGGAAGTCCAACGCGCTGAGCCATCCGTGGATGTCGAACTGGATGTACGTGTTGCAGCGCTGGACGGGATTGATCGCCTTTATTTTTATCGGCTGGCACCTTTACACGGAACGATTCGGCGGACACGGCGTTACTCGTTACGCTGGAGTAGCACAGGATATGGCGAATCCGTGGTACGTGGCTGCGTACATTATCGGAGTCGTCGCCTGTTCATTCCATTTGGGCAACGGGCTTTGGAATTTCGCCTGCAAGTGGGGGATTGCGATCACCCCTAAAGCACAACGTGCGGCTGGATGGTTTGGCGCGCTAGTTGGCGTGTCATGCACGCTCGCGGGCGTGGTTATCGTGCTCGGATTTCACTACGCTTGGTTTCCTCTCGGTGGCTACGTTCAATGACGGTACCTAAAATTATTGTAGTGGGCGGCGGTTTGGCCGGCCTGATGGCGACAATCCGCGTGGCGGAGTCTGGCGTTCCAGTGGATTTGTTTTCCATCGTTCCGGTAAAACGCTCGCATTCGGTGTGCGCGCAGGGCGGCATTAACGCCGCGAAAAATCTGAAGGGCGAAGGCGATTCCACCTGGAAACATTTCGACGACACCATTTACGGCGGCGACTTCCTGGCCAATCAACCGCTAGTGAAGGGAATGTGCGAAGCGGCTCCCCCTATTATCGACTTGCTGGATCGCATGGGCGTGATGTTCAACCGCACTCCGGAAGGCTTGCTGGATTTCCGGCGGTTTGGCGGAACGCTTTTCCATCGCACAGCTTTTGCCGGAGCTACTACCGGACAGCAACTGCTGTACGCGCTGGATGAGCAGGTGCGGCGTTTTGAGTCCGAAGATAAGGTTAAGAAATTCGAGGGCTGGACCTTTCTGTCGGTAGTTCTTGACGATGGCGGCGTGTGCCGCGGCATCTGTGTGATGAATTTGAAGACGATGGAGATTCGCACCTTCCCGTGCGATGCGGCGATTTTCTGTACCGGAGGGATCGGTGCCGTATTCGGCCGCTCGACCAACTCCGTGGTATGCACCGGCTCCGCGCAATCTGCATTATTCCAACAGGGTGTGTATTACGCGAATGGCGAATTTATACAGGTCCATCCAACAGCGATTCCGGGCGAAGACAAGTGCCGTTTGATGAGCGAGTCAGCGCGCGGAGAAGGCGGCCGCGTCTGGGTTCCCAAGCAGGCGGGCGATACGCGCCGGGGAAAAGATATTCCGGAAAGCGAGCGCTTTTATTTTCTTGAGGAATGGTACCCCAAGTACGGAAATCTGGTTCCGCGCGACGTGGCTACCCGCGCGATCCACAAAATAGTCTTCGAGATGAAAATGGGGCTGGTTGGCGAGCCGGCGGTTTATCTGGACGTAACCCACATTCCACGCGAAGTTCTCGACCGCAAGCTCGAAGGCATTCTGGAAATCTACGAAAAATTTGTGGGGGTGGACCCGCACGTAGAGCCCATGAAAGTTTTTCCGGCCATGCACTACACCATGGGCGGCCTGTGGGTCGATAACGAGCATCAAGCGACCAACGTCCCGGGGATTTACGCGGCGGGCGAATGCGATTACCAATATCACGGCGCAAACCGGCTGGGCGCGAACTCGCTCGTTTCCTGCATTTACGGCGGAATGCTGGCAGGCCCCGCTGCGGTGAAATATTCGCGCGGACTTGAAAACGGGTGCGAGAGCGCTCCCGCCGCTATTTTTGAGCGTGAACGCGTGCGGCAACAGGACATCACCGACGCTTTGCTGAATCAACACAAGGGAACGGAAAATCCGGTCACGATATGGCGCGAGATGGGCGACATTATGACGGAGAACGTCACGGTGATTCGTTACAACGCCAATCTGGAAAAAACTCTGCTGAAGCTCGACGAATTGAGCGGGCGGTTCACGCGCATCAATCTGCAGGACCGCACGCAGTGGGCCAATCAAACGTTGAATTTCGTGCGCGAGCTTGGAAACATGCTGATTTTGGCTCGCGTTATCACGCTGGGCGCGCTCGCACGCAACGAGACTCGCGGCGCGCACTACAAGCCGGAATTTCCGGAACGTGATGATGCGAATTGGCTGAAGACCACCAAAGCCAGTTATAACGGCGGGAAAATCATTCTCGACTACGAGCCGGTGGATACCTCGCTGCTGCCGTTGCGCGAGCGCAAGTACACCGCAAAGACCTAGGGAGTGATAGCGTTTTAAGAGGCGCCATGGCAGAAAAAACTTTTATCGTACGAATCAAGCGCCAGCAGCGCCCCGACGAATCCGTGCGCTGGGAAGAATACGAGCTGCGCTATCGTCCACACATGAACGTCATCATATGCCTGCGCGACATTGCGGAGAAACCATTTACTCGCGGCGGGGTGGAATCCACTCCTGTGAGCTACGATGCGAATTGTTTGGAGGAAGTGTGCGGCGCTTGCGCCATGCTGATTAATGGGACTGCCCGGCAGGCCTGCACCGCGCTGGTGGACGATCTTGAGAAACCGATCCGTCTGGAGCCGCTGACGAAGTTTCCGCTGATTCGCGACCTGGTAGTTGACCGCTCGAAAATGTTCGAGGATTTGAAGCGCACGCATTGCTGGATTCCGATCGATGGTACGTATAACATCGGCGAAGGCCCGCGCATGGCCCCGGCGGTGCAGGAAAAAGGCTATCCGCTTTCGCGCTGCATCACATGCGGAAATTGCCTGGAAGTTTGTCCTAAGGTTAATTCGAATGACAAATTTGTGGGCGCTGCGATCGTGAGCCAGGTGCGTTTGTTCAACATGCATCCCACCGGAGCGATGCACGCCGCGGCACGGCTTGACGCGCTAATGGAGCCCGGTGGCATCGCCGAATGCGACAACGCCCAAAACTGCGTGAAAGCGTGTCCGAAGGGAATTCCACTGACGGAATCGCTGGCCGCGGTTAACGGCCAAGTGCTGGTGCATGCGGTAAAATCATGGCTGCGCGGCGAATAGTTTGCCGCAACGAAGCAACGTCAAATCTCGATTCCGTTTGAAAGAAACGTATCGTAGAATTTCCAACTGATCCGCGGAGATAAATGTACCGATTCTTCTTTCTATTAATCTGTTGTGTGCTCGGAGGAATTCTGCCACTTCTCGCCGTGTCGTCACAGTCGCAGCCGATTTCGCAAAAAGCGCGGGACCTGCATTTCAGCTCAATCGTCGTTGACACGCACGACGACACCACTCAGCGTTTGCTCGATCCAAAATTCGATCTCGGCGTGCGCCACGCGGACGGCAGCATCGACATCCCGCGCATGCGTGAAGGCGGCTTGGACGCCATATTTTTCTCGATTTACATTCCGGGAACGATTACCGGGCCCCGGGCCGTTCAACTCGCGCTGGAACAGATTGAAGCCGTGCGCCGCCAGATAGCTCTGCATCCCAGCGATCTTGCGCTTGCCACCACGGCGGCCGAAATTCGCAGCGCGTTTGCCGCGCATAAAATAGCTGCACTGATGGGCGTCGAGGGTGGGCATATGATTAACGACGACCTGAAGAACGTGGATAAATTCGCTTCGCTAGGCGTTCGTTACATGACGCTGACGCACATGCTGAATACGGATTGGGCTGATTCTTCGACGGACAAGCCGGCGCACAACGGGCTCACGGATTTTGGCAAGCAAGTGGTAGTGGAAATGAATCGTGTGGGGATGATGGTGGACGTATCGCACATCGCGGACAAAACTTTTTACGATGTGCTCGCTACGAGCCAGGCTCCCGTGATTGCTTCGCACTCATCCTGCCGCGCGCTGGATGACGCACCGCGAAACATGACTGACGATATGATCAAGGCGCTCGCCGCAAAAGGTGGTGTAATTCAGATTAATTATCACGTGGGATTTTTGAGCCAGGAATTTCGAGATGCCGACAAGGCCGCTCCCGAGCTGGGCAAGGCTATCGAGGCGGAGTCCAAGAAGCGTTGCGGAGATCAGGAAGCCTGCCAGTTGATCGAAGCGGATAAGGTTCTCCGCGAGTATGTGGCACAGGGAAAGCTGCCGCGCGTTTATTGGACTAAAATAATCGATCACATCGATCATGCTGTTAAACTTGTGGGTGCCGATCACGTGGGCCTCGGCTCCGACTTTGACGGCGCGGATATGCCGTACGGCATGGAAGACGCCACGCACCTGCCGCAAATTACGAATGCATTATTGGAAAAGGGTTATTCCGAGGACGACATTCAAAAAATCCTGGGTGGCAACACGCTTCGTTTGATGCAGGAAGTGGAAGCCACCTCGAAAAAAATGGGAGGGTAACCGTGAAGAGTTTTGTAACTCGATTTAGACCGTTTTTTCTTTGCGCCATCATTTCTGTTCTTCCGTGTTCGCTGCGCGCGCAAGATCAGTCTGCGCCGGCCAAAAAGCCGGTGACTGCGCATGCGACAGCTCCAGGGCATGGCGATGCAGGCTTGCTGCATCCGGAAATGCTGAAGGCTAAAGCCCCCGATGTTTACGAAGCCACGTTTACGACCACCAAGGGCGATTTTGTGGTGCAAGTCACGCGCGCGTGGGCGCCGAATGAGGCCGACCGTTTTTATAATCTTGTAAAACACGGATACTTCACGGGCGTGGAATTCTTCCGTGTGGTCCCCGGATTCGTAGTGCAATTCGGACTGACCGGCAGCCCGGCAATCAACAAGGCTTGGGAAAACGCGACCATTAAAGACGATCCTGTCACGCAGACCAACGCCGCGGGAACCATCACGTTCGCGCAAACGGGCAGTCCGAATTCGCGCTCGACGCAAGTTTTCATCAACCTGGCCGACAATGCCGCGCTCGATCACAGCGGGCAGGGCTTCGCTCCATTCGGGAAGATAATATCGGGCATGGATGTAGTTCAGGGCCTGTATGGCGGCTACGCTGACCAGCCGACGAATCATCAAGACGAAATTACGAATCAGGGCAACGCGTATCTACAGAAGAATTTTCCGAAGCTCGACAGCATTAAGTCGGCGAAAATCACTTCGCCTGCTCCTGCTGCCAGCATGGCACATAAGTCCGCTGCTGCGGCGCCGAAGCAATAGGAAAACCAATGACTACGAATCCAAGTTTGTTGCATCCGGAGAACCTGACGGAAAAAGCGCCGGACGTGTTCGACGCGAAATTCTCGACTACCAAGGGTGACTTTGTGGTGCGCGTGAATCGGGAATGGGCGCCGATCGGGGCCGACCGTTTTTACAATCTGGTGAAAGCCGGCTATTACGATGATGCGAGTTTCTTTCGCGTGATTCCCGGGTTCGTGGTGCAGTTCGGGCTGGGCGCGGATCCGACGGTGAACAGGGCGTGGCGCGACGCGAAGATCAAGGACGATCCTGTTTCGCAAAGCAACCGGCCGGGATTTCTAACGTTTGCGACGGCGGGCAAAAATACGCGGACGACGCAGCTTTTCATCAATCTGGGGAATAATGCCCAGCTCGATTCCATGGGCTTCTCTCCTTTTGGGCAAGTGACCAGCGGAATGGACGTGGTGCAGAAAATCCACAGCGGATATGGTGAGTCCCCGGATCAAGGACAGATCACCAGTCAAGGGAAAGCTTATCTGGACAAGAATTTCCCGAAGCTCGACACCATAAAGTCCGCGACTATTTCGACTCCTGCAAAATAATCGCTGGAACACGTTCGCACGGACAAATGACTTCACCGCAAGGCCAACGCTCTAGAATCGATTGGGCGACGCTGCGTGAGTCTGTGCGTGCGCAAGGCCAAGGCTCTGTAATGAATGGGGCGATGGCGCGTGGGTCTGCGCGTGTGCAAGGCCAACGCTCTGGAATGAATTGGGCGACGGCGCGTGGGTCTGTGCGTGTGCAAGGCCAACGCTCTGGAAGAAACTGGACGACGGAGCGCGGTTCTGCGCGTGCCAGTGTTTTGCTTCTTTCTTCTTTTTCTCTCCTTCGGCTGCTCATTCAGTTTGCGGGAATTAACAACTACGGCTGGTTCCGCGACGAGCTTTATTACATGGCTTGCGGCGAGCACCTCGCTTGGGGTTACGTTGACCAGCCGCCGCTCATCGCGCTGATCTCGTGGTTCGCGCGCCACGTTTTCGGCAATTCGATGTTCGACGTTCGCTTGCTGCCGGCATTGGCCGGTGCAGCGGTGGTTTTTCTTGCAGGCTGGATCGCCCGCGCGTTAGGAGGCGGATTCTTCGCGCAGTTCCTTGCTGCTCTTACAGCACTATTTGCCCCAGCCTACCTGGCCTTCAACAGCTTCCTCTCCATGAACGCGTTTGAACCTTTGTTCTGGACCTCATGCGCTTTGATTGTTATTCATCTGGCAAAGGGCGGATCTCCTGCGTGGTGGGTCGTGTTTGGCGCGGTTGCGGGCATCGGGCTGGAAAACAAACACACCATGCTGGTTTTTGGATTCGCCATTGTCGCGGGATTGTTGATTTCGGACCAAAGACGCTTGCTGTATTCGAATTGGATTTTAGTTGGCGGGGTTCTTGCGCTGGCTTTATTTTTGCCGAATTTAATATGGGAAGCGAGACATGGCTGGCCGCAAATCCAGGTAGTGCGTGCCGGCCAGGAATATAAAAACTATCCGGTGGGACCGTTGCGATTTGTTTTCGAACAGATTTTGTATCTGCAGCCGGTTCAGCTACCGGTTTGGCTCGCCGGACTTGCTTGGTTCTTTGCCGCGCCGGAAGGCAAGCGATTTGGCTTTTTCGGTTGGGCATATCTGATCGTGATGGCAATTTTCATCATGCTTCAGGGGAAGACTTATTACCCGTTGCCAATTTACGCGATTTTGATGGCCGCTGGAGGCGTTGCAGTGGAGAGATTGCTTTTTGGTGCGCAGCGGCGCTGGATTGCATGGGCCTATTGCGCTCTGATCGTGATCGCCGGAATTGTTTCGGTACCCTTTGGCGTCCCGCTGCTGCCTGCGGATACTTTTCTCCGCTACTCGCAAATACTTCCTTATTCGCACGCGGTGAAGATGGAGCGGGATGCAACCGTCGCGCTGCCACAGCTTTATGCGGATATGTTCGGCTGGGACAACATGGCCGCGATGGTCGCCCGCGTTTACTACACGCTTCCGGAAGCGGACCAGCAAAACTGCGCGATCCTGGCAGGGAATTATGGCGAAGCGGGCGCGATTGACTACTATGGGCCGGCGCTCGGGTTGCCGAAGGCGATTAGCGGACACAACAATTATTATCTGTGGGGGCCGCGCGGCTACTCCGGAGATTGCGTAATTCTCTTTGGCGAAAGCGCGGATCGTTACGCGAGTCTTTTCGGCGAAGCACGGCTCGTGGCGACCATTACGGACCCTTACGCCATGCCTTCGGAGAAAGGCGTCCACGTGTATATTTGCCGCAAACCCAGCGCGCCGCTGGCGATTCTGTGGCCAAATTTTCGGCTATTGATCTGACGCGTCGACTGGCAAACTCTAATGTTTGGGGGCGTGTTTGGGGTTTCGCGCGGATTCTTCAAGGCTGGTGACATTCAAACCAGTGGCTACCAGGCGGTGGCCGATTTCTGAATCGGTTTTTTTCGCGATAGCCAGCAGAACGCATTCGCAGGTCAGGATCGGGATTGCCCGGCCATCCACGAAATCTCGCGCGGGCGAAAGTTCTTCGGCAGTCTTCAGAACATTTTGCAGCTCCGCTGATCTCAGGAGCGGAACGCCATTAGGCTGAGCGGCTTTTCCTTTTGCTGGCCTCAAGCCTTGCGGCAATCGCCAGATTTTTCGCGGCTCTTTCGCGTGGCGATGTTGATCGTAAAACTCGATCCAATGGTGCCAGCGTTGCGGGCTGATTCGACAAATCTGCTGAAGAAAAGTTTCGACTTCCGCCTGCTGCTCCCAGAATTTTGAGAGGTTCTCCCACTCGTAGATATACATCCCCGCCAGCATGTCGGCCACTTCCACGGTGCGCGACGCGCGACTGTGGGCCAGCATGCTGGCAAGCGTCTCGGCGCGCTCCAGGTCTTTTGTAACGCGATGGGCGACTCGCTTACCGTCGTTTTCCACCGCTTTCGCGTCGTCAGCCAGCGAATGCTTTCCGGCTTTCCGATCGTTGGGGAAGAGGGCCATCGTTGCTTCGGTGTTCTTCTAAAGACCTAGAACGGCGACTAGCTCGCGCACGGATTCAGAAGATTTGTGCAGCGCCGCTTTTTCATCGGGCTCGAGTTTAATTTCGATGATTTGCTCGATGCCTTTTGCGCCAAGCTTTACCGGGACGCCCACGAAGAGGTCTCTCATTCCGTATTCGCCTTCGAGATAGGCGGCGCAGGGCAGGATTTTTTTCTTGTCTTTGAGAATAGCATCCACCATTTCGAACACAGCCGCAGACGGAGCGTAGTAGGCTGAGCCTGTCTTTAGCAGGTTCACGATTTCCGCGCCGCCTTTACGGGTTCGGGTTACGATCGCGTCAATTTTTTCCTTGGGCAAAAGAGCGGGGAGCGGGATGCCCGCCACTGTGGAATAGCGCACGAGGGGAACCATGTCGTCACCATGGCCGCCCAAGACGAACGAGGTCACGTTTTCGACCGAGACGTTCAGTTCGGCGGCGACGAATGCGCTCATGCGCGCAGAATCGAGGACGCCGGCCATGCCTATGACGCGGTGTTTGGGAAATTTGCTGAGTCTGAGCGCGGCGTGGGCCATAGCGTCTAGCGGATTCGTAACCATGATTAAAATGGCGTTTGGTGAGAGCCCTACGACCGCTTCGACGACAGCTTTGATGACATCGTAATTCGCTTTCAGCAAATCGTCGCGGCTCATGCCGGGCTTGCGGGGAAACCCAGCGGTGATCACGATGATGTCGCTGTTGGCAGTCTCCTTGTAATCGCCTCCGCCGGTGGAAATGCCCGTCGCGCGCGCGTTGCTTCCGAAGATGGGAGCAGATTCAGCCATGTCGAGGGCTTTGCCTGCGGGAGCGCCTTCTAAAATGTCGGTGAGGACAACATCGGCAAGTCCCGCGTCATGAATTCGCTGCGCCGTTGTGGACCCGACAAACCCGCCTCCGACTACGGTAACCTTGTTACGCATTCAAAAAATCTCCTTGTGCGTTGAATTAGAAGCTAACGCGCTGCCACGGACGAGGCTTGCATGTTATCGATAATGGCGGCGGCAAATTCGGAAGTTTTCAACCGAGTGGCTCCGGGCATCATGCGTTCCAAATCATAGGTGACGCGCTTATCCTGAATGGTTCGCGCGATTCCTTCTTCGATGAGCCTGGCAGGCTCGCGCCATCCCATGAAGTCGAGCATCATTACGCCGGAGAGCAGCACGGAACTCGGGTTAATCACGTCTTTGTCGGCATATTTTGGCGCGGTGCCGTGCGTAGCTTCAAAAACGCCGCACCCGTCGCCGATATTCGCACCAGGGGCCATGCCGAGGCCGCCGACTTGAGCCGCGCAAGCGTCAGACAGATAGTCGCCATTCAAATTAGGCGTGGCGAAGACCTGGTATTCATCAGCGCGCGTAAGTACCTGCTGAAAGACCGAATCAGCGATGCGGTCATTGATTAAGATTTTTTGTTTCCACTGCCCGCCGCCGTGAGAGTTTGTCAGAGTTGCAAGCACGGCCTTCACCTCGGTGGTGACGCGCTCTTTGAAATCTTCGGTGGCGTGCTCGAAACCCGGCTCGATCATTTCGGCGATTTGTTCGGGATTTAGATTGGGGTCGTTATCCTTGTTGCCGAGAATCCAGCTTTCGCGCTCGGTGACCACGTGAGCGCGAAATTCCTGGGTGGCAAGTTCGTAGCCCCAATCGCGAAATGCTCCCTCGGTGAACTTCATGATGTTGCCTTTGTGAACGAGCGTGACGATGTGGCGCTTTTCTTCCAGGGCGTGCTGTATCGCGGCGCGCACCAAGCGTTTCGTGGCGGATGGCGAAATTGGTTTAATGCCGATGCCGGAATCCGCGCGGACTTGCTTCTGAGTATCTTTCAACATTTCAAGATTGAGGAAATCGATCAGGCGTTTTGCCGCAGGCGTTTCGGAGCGCCATTCGATTCCGGCGTACACGTCTTCGGTATTTTCGCGGAAAATTACCACGTTCATTCGTTCGGGATTCCGAACGGGGGAGGGCACTCCTTCGAAATAGCGCACGGGGCGCACGCAGGCGTAAAGGTCAAGCACCTGACGCAAGGTCACATTGAGCGAACGGATTCCGCCGCCGACGGGAGTGGTGAGCGGGCCCTTTATGGCGACGCGGAAATCGCGAAGAGCCTCAACAGTGTCGGCGGGGAGCCAGTCGTTGAACGTCTTGAAGGCTTTTTCGCCGGCAAAAACTTCCAGCCACTCGATTTTGCGTTTGCCGCCATAGGATTTCGCGACCGCAGCATCGAAGACCTGGCAGGATGCCTTCCAAATGTCGCGGCCAGTGCCGTCACCTTCGATGTAAGGAATTATGGGGCGATCGGGGACCTTGAACGCGCGGCCTGCGGTGTATTCGATGGGCTTGCCGTTGGGCGGAACGGCGACACCGTTGTAGGAAGCTTTCATTTTTTTTCACGACTCCGTTTGGGTGAAACAGTGCGCTGGTGAGGTATGGACTGTCAGCGAACTACGACCCTAAACATTAACACAACCGTGCTGAGTCTTGAAGGACACTGAACGGCCGAAGAAGAAGCGGATGGGGTCGCAATCGACCCAGTTCATAGACGAAATTCTGCCGTGCGTTGGCGGCGCAAGGGCTATTGTTGCCAATAAGTTACGAATAGCCGAGAAATACTTCGTTCGAAGGTGTTTTATAGTGATGATAGGGAACGAGGGAAAACAGATGACAAACATCCGTTTGATAATTGCGCTAACGGCGATATTTGCGGGGCTGTTTATTTCGCGAGTCAGCGCGCAGCAGGAGCAGAAGAAGCTGGCGAAATCGGACATGCTTGCGATGGATATGGGCGAAATGCAACACGACACCGGGGCGAATTCGCAGGCGGCTGTGGGTGCTAACGACCAAATGTCGGATATGCACATGGAAATGGGACCGCACATGCGCATGACCGATTTGCGAAAGCCGGAGCCGGGAGACGAAGCGCGCGCCGAAGAAATCCTGGCGAAACTGCGGCCCGCCATCGAACAATACAAGGACTACCACAAGGCCCTGGACGACGGCTTCCAAATCTTTCACCCGGAGCTGCCCCAGGAGCATTACCACTTCACGAATTACCGCTACGCGGCGGAAGCGCAGTTCGTTTTCAACCCAGCGCATCCCACATCATTGCTTTACGCAAAAGTTGGGGACGGATATCGGCTGGAAGGCGCGATGTACACCGCGCCAAAAAGATATACCGATGAGCAATTGAACGAACGTGTTCCGCTGAGTGTGGCGCGCTGGCACGAGCACGTGAATTTTTGCTTGCCGCCCAAGGGGGAGCGCATCACTCAGGCGAATTGGAAGGAGTTCGGGCTTAGAGGGTCGATCGTGACCGAGGATGCGTGCGAGTCTGCGGGCGGGCGTTGGATTCCGCTGGTTTTCAACTGGATGGTCCACGTGTATCCGTACGAAACGGATCCTGCGAAAATCTGGGCGCACTAATCATTAGGCTTTGGGGGTGAGCGGTGAGGATTCAATCTTTTAAAATTGTTTCGAGGCGGAAAGCCGGGTTTGTAGCAGTGATGTGCTTTCTACTGTGTTGTCTTGGAACCAGTGCGCAAGAAGTGCAACAGAAAGACGCGGGGCTGGTTTTGAAGCTGACGAGTTCGTCATTTGAGGCGGACGCGGACATTCCGGCCAAGTTCAGTTGCGACGGGGCGAACCTGTCTCCCGCGCTGGCTTGGATGGATGCTCCAGCTGCGACGAAAGCATTCGCGTTGATCATGGACGATCCGGACACTCCCAAGGGCGCGGTGACACATTGGCTGATTTATGACGTGCCAGCGGGTACGCATTCGCTGCCGGAGGGCGTTCCAACGAGCAAGAAGCTGCCTGACGGATCGATGCAAGGGAAGAATGTGCGAGGGAAGTCCGGTTACACCGGGCCTTGCCCGGAGCGCGGTGGGCCGGCGCACCATTATTTTTTCAAGCTGTACGCGCTGGATGCAAAGACGAATTTGAAGCCAAATGCCAAGAGGGAAGAGGTGGACGCGGAGATGAAGGGGCACATTTTGGCTCAGGCGCAGTTGATCGGGCGATTCAAGCACTAAGAAGTAGCGCTAACGTCAGAGCGAGTTTGGGATAGGGCTATGCTGCGATTTGAATTACCTCTGCGCAGATGCGAGCAGCAGGTCCGTGCTTCGCCCAATCGTACGGCGGGGCCAAAGATTTTTTTATTGTAGCGATAACAAAAAGTTTTCGATGAAGTGGCGTTTTTCGATTTGACGCTTGGAATCCCGGCGCGATACCCTACTGCGCTAATGCGGAATCCCCGGATAACCCAGCTGCAGGGCACGCGTGTATTTTACCTTGAGGAGAGACATGACTAGCGAGCTGCGAAATTTTTTGGCAATTCCATACGATGAACTGGAAGAACTGAATTTGGAGGCGAAAGAGGCGCGGAAGAATCGCGCGCCGGTGGGCAAGATTCAAGAACAACGGCTCAAGTATCTGACGGATGAAAAGCGTATCAAGGCGGTGACCGTCCTGTTCAGCGATCTGGAAGGCCGCCTGCACATGCTGGACTACGACAAGAAATTTCTGATCAAGAGTTGGGACAACCTGACGTTTGACGGGTCGTCGATACGCGGATTCACCGCACAGCGCGAGAGCGATCTGCGCCTGACGATGGACTGGAGCGCGTTTTATTGGGCGCCGGCGGACATTTTTGGATCGGGCAAGGTGCTGGTGTTTGGCCATGTGATCGACAAAGACGGAACGCCTTACAGCGCTGATATGCGCGGCGTGCTGAAAGGATTCGCGGACGGGCAACACAAAGCGGAAGGGTACACGCTGAACGCCGCCAACGAAATCGAAGGCTTCCTGTTCAGCGGTGCGGATGCCGAGCGCCGTTATTACGAAACCGGGAAATTCGAGTATGTGAATACGGGCGGTTACTATCATTCGCTGCCGGGCGACCCGCTGCGCACGTTCATTGACACGACGGCGGAAGTTCAGCGTGCCATGGGATTTCAAAACGAGAAAGATCACCCGGAAGTGGCGCCTTCGCAATTCGAGATCAACTATGGATACGGAGAAGTGGTAGCCGCCGCAGACCAAATTCAGTTATACAAGCTGATTTGCCGGCAGGTGGCCAACAAGATGGGTTTTACCGCGAGTTTCTTGCCCAAGCCTGTGGTGGGAGTGAACGGAAGCGGGATGCATACAAACATCTCGATCAGCAAAGGCGGAAAAAATCTCTTCTGGGACCCCAAAGGCGAAGAAAAACTCAGCAAACTTGGGTGGACGTTTGTGGACCGGGTGCTGACGTATGGCAACGATATATGCCTGATCATGAACTCAAGCGTGAACGCTTACCGGCGACTGGACCCCCACTTTGAAGCGCCGAATCAGATCAAAGCGTCGGCGGTGGACCGCGGATCCATGATTCGCATTCCGATTGGGAACGAGAGAAGCATGCGCGTGGAGTTTCGCTCGGTGGCGCCCGACGCAAATCCGTACATGGTGATGTACGCGCTGTTCCGTACCGGTCTCGAAGGTGAGGCGGCCAAGATCAAAAATCTGAGACAGGCGGAACGTTATCTGCCGGACAACATCTACACTGCTCTGGAAGATTTCAGAAAGTCCAAGTGGATGACGGAACTGCTCGGCGAGGACGTGAAGCATCGCTACGTGGAGCTAAAACAGGCTTCCGCGGACCGTTGTGCGCGTTTGCTGGGGACTTTCGTGAAGGCTCCGGAAGTTCAATATCACCACGAAGTGTATAACCAGTTCCTCTGGAACTTGTTTTAGGAGACACACGCGAGTCTTTACGAACAAATTCCGTGAAATGAAAGCGCCCTGGAGACAATTCAGGGCGTTTTTGGGTGCGGAGCAATTTCTAGGGCCGCCGTTCATTGAATTACGCATCGGGCACGCGTGTGACGGAAAAGCCGAAAGGGAAGGCGACTCGGTGTTAGCGTTTATCGAGGCAACATTCTCTCTCGGCGATGCGACGTCACTGGATTACGACTCTTCTCGCATACCTCTGCTTTATCACGGCGGCGGCGCTGCTTTACAGTCTTTGTCTGCTGGCGCCGAAAACCGGCGCGGCGGGTAACGCGCCGCTCTACACGGCGATGTGGCGAATTCTTGGTCTGTTCCCATCGCCCACTTCGATTTCCTGGGTCGTGAGTTTCCTTGCGAGGTCGATCGCTCCGGCGCTGGTGCGGTCTAAGATTTATTCGGGCGTGATCAATGCGCTGACGCTTGTTTTTAGCGTGGTTCTCGGGATTGCGATCTTGCGCATGCGCACATGGGCGTGCTGGGCGCTCGTCGCGATTTGCGGGCTCACGGCAGCTCTCCAGGCGTTTACGCTGTTTCAGCTCGCTGCAAACTCTCCCGGTCTTCTCAGGGTACTGGATTCGAATTACAGAGGGGCATCCGCTGGATACGTCTCGGGAGTGGGACCCGGCGCAGTCCTTGCGAGCCTGGCGATTTCGATCACATTGCTTCGGCTGTTACTTCGCGACGGGCTGCCTGCGATCGCTCCCGCGGATTTGGAGTCCGCTGCGGTCCCCATCGATAGCGCTCAGCCGGCTCAGAAGAATGCGAGATTACAAAAAGCGTACAAGTTCTTTCTCGTGGCAACCGCCGCCGCGTTGCTGATGGAAGTTGGGTTATTGCTGAGCGGCTTCGGATCGGGCGAACCGAATTCAGGTACGACTCGACTTCTGCTCTGCGTTCTGATCGCTCCTCACGTGGTTATCCTGGCCCGCTCCTGGCGTGGCCCGGACCGCTTCTCGCTAGGCTTGGCCGCAGGCTACGGACTAATAATTGCGTATATGGGTGTCATTTTTTTGCCGGCTTCTGTCATTGGTCTGGCATTGGTAATCGGCTCACCCAGAACAGGTGGAATTTGGACTTTCCTATTGCTCGAAGGCGTACCAATAGCTCAGTTCTGCGTGTTCGTGAGCTCTATCACCATTACTCGTTCTCTGTCTCCCAAGCGTCCGAAATCCGCCATGCTCGGGATCTGGGGGTTGGCGTTTCTGATTCCCGTGATTCTAGGAACAGCGGGACCGCAGTTCTATTTTGATTGGCAGCAAGGAAGGATGCGCGTCCCCGGAGTGAAATCTGGAGGCGACGAGCTCCAAGATCTCAAAAATCAGCAAAGGGCGGCATGGGACCTGGTCCGTGCCTATGGCAAGTGTGCATTTCTTTATTCTAAGTCGCATCCCGAAAGCGGCTTTCCCGAAAATGCCGGGGAAATGGGTCCTGGCGGCACCGCCTGTCTAACAAAGGTGCAAGCCGCAGGCGCGCCCGTGGGATACTCGTTCCGATATGCAGCAGAGAAGTCCGAAGGATCTGCGCGTTACGACCGCTTTTCCACCGCCACGCAACTGAACATGCAGCATCATTACGACGCGGCGCTGATGGACGAGAAGGGCATTTGTGTCCTTGGACAATCTGCCGTAGAGCAGAAAAGCATGGTCTCTGCCGACCAAATCTCATGGGACTCACCGGGAATGTATAAGCGTCCGTGGAACGTAACTGCATGGATGCTGCCCCGAATTCAGGTTTGCTCCACTTTACTGCGCAAGGCGAGCCCCGGCTCTGAATACCCGTCCGAGCTGGCTGCGGTTCTGAGCGTAAAAGAAAAACCGAACGACCCGGACTGCCTGAAATTATTTGGTTCGAGGCCCGATCCCCTTATGCAGGCGGCGGCCAATTCCAATCGTGTCGAAGATCACGGATACATCCTGGATTACGAGCCCTCGCGAGATGTCTCCGGCAAGATCGTCCATTTCGCTGTATCGCTGCGGCCGAAGGCGTTCGGCGAAGACGGGATCCGCAGCTACTTCATGGATGAGTCCGGCGTCATTCACGCAACTTCCGAAGACCGTCCGGCGACGTCATCTGATCCTGAAGCCATGACGTGCGAATTTGCGCTCGGAGAAGTTTGCGAGGATGCGCCCGCGAAGCGATAGGCTCGGCCGTTGCTCCCGCTAGTCGTAATATTCCGCGCCTAGGTGGGTGATTAGGTCTTCGCCCATCATCCAGCGCAGGGTGTTTTTCAGCTTCATGGACTGAATGAAGAGATCGTGCTCGGGGTACAACTCCTTGGCGCACATGGGTGACTTGAAATAAAAGCTGAGCCATTCCTGGATGCCGCGCATGCCGGCGCGCTTGGCGAGATCGAAGAAGAGCGCGAGGTCGAGCACGATGGGTGCGGCAAGGATTGAGTCACGGCAAAGAAAATCGACCTTAATCTGCATGGGATAGCCGAGCCAGCCGAAGATATCGATGTTGTCCCATCCTTCTTTATTGTCGCCCCGCGGCGGATAGTAATTGATGCGGACTTTGTGATGAATCTTGCCGTACAGATTCGGATAAAGATTTGGCTGCAGAATATATTCGAGAGCGCCCAGTTTGGATTCTTCCTTGGTCTTGAACGAGCCGGGATCATCCAGAACTTCGCCGTCGCGATTGCCGAGGATGTTGGTTGAAAACCAGCCATTCAAGCCCAGCATGCGGGCTTTAAAGCCTGGGGCGAGGATAGTTTTCATCAGGGTTTGGCCGGTTTTGAAGTCCTTGCCTCCGATGGGGACTTCTTTTGCTTTTGCGTATTCTTCGAGGGCGGGGATATCCACGGTGAGATTCGGCGCGCCGTTGGCGAATGGAACGCCTTCGCTGATAGCGGCGTAGGCGTACAACATGGAAGGTGCTATCGCGGGATCGTTCGCGCGCATCCCTTTTTCAAAGGATTTCAGATCTTTGTGCACGCTCTCAGGCTTCAGGAATATTTCTGTGGAGCCGCACCAGACCATTACCAAGCGGTCGGCTTTGCTTTTCTTTTTGAAATTGCGGATGTCTTCGCGAAGCTGTTCGGCTAGTTCGAATTTATTTGTGGATTTTTTGACGTTGGGGCCCTGAAGATTCTTGACGTAGTGCTGATCGAAGGCGGCCTTCATGGGCTTGATGGTCTTCAGGAACTTTTGGACTTTGGACAAATCCTTGGCGTCGAGCACTCCGGCTTTGGAGGCGGCTTGATACGCGTCGTCCGGAAAAACATCCCAACCGCCGAAGACGATGTCGTCGAGTTTGGCGAGCGGAACGAACTCGTTGATTTTCGGCGTGCGGCCCTCGGTGCGTTTACCGAGGCGAATAGTACCCAGCTGCGTTAGCGAGCCGACGGGCGCGGACTCGCCGCGGCGCACCAGTTCGACACCAGCCATAAAGGTGGTGCTCACAGCTCCCATTCCTGGCGTAAGGACGCCGAGCCGTCCCTTGGGCGAAGCAATATTTACGGGCCTGCGCATTCAAATTCCCCCAGTCCATGCGAATTTTCCCGCGTCGCAAACTCACGCGATGCGAAGCCGAATCACTTTCAAAGGTGGATACGATATCGGCGCGGAAAACGCGAGAAATAAAACATCTTATGATGCGGCAACGCCGGAGTTTTTGCAAACCGAATCGCCGCGTATGAGCCTGTGTCGCGAGCGTAGAACTCGTCCCTCAGCGGCCGAGGCCGCACTGATTTTGGTTCACTTGCGAAATCAGAATTTTGACATGGGCCGGCATGGACTACGCACCAAAGTAAGGAGCAAACACGGGGACCGATTTCTAAGGGGCTGGAATTTATTTTGCGGCAGCGCCAGCCGACGGACTGTCTGGCGGATTCGGACGCGACTGAGGTACGCGACGCGTCAATGAAGGAATAACATGCGAAATACAGAGAAACGCTAGAAGGGCTAGAACTGCGATCATAATGAACGGGAGCATCTCAGTCTTACCTCCGCTTAGCAACGCGCTCAGAGTAGAGTAAGGCACGGGAAGTTCCAATCAGGGGAAGCCAGTATCCTATTGATTTAAATCTATTAAGCAAAGCAGGCACGGACGCTTTGTGTCAGGTTCGACTCAACCTTTTCACCTTGAGTGACACAGTGGAAAGTTCTTGCCTCTGCTGGATGATCAACCGGATCGACAAATCCTATAGCTTTTCGAGATGGATGGAGCCGTCTCCGGAGCTTACGGAGAGCGTGCCGCCGCCAGCGTTCAATTTTCCGTGAACCGATGAATGGCTCAGGGAGCCAGACACCGCGAAGTTCGGTACATCGAGAGTGATCGATCCGTCGCCAGTACGGGCCTCGACGTTTGCATTCAAATCCGAAGCGATGCGCATATTGATATGGCCGTCGCCTGAGCGAATCGTCCAAGTGCTTGCTACTTTTGAACCGTTGGCAACTTGAGCGTCGATGTTGCCGTCGCCAGTCTTCAGCGACAGGGAATCGAAGCGTCCCGCGATGCGCATGTTGCCGTCGCCGGTGTTTGCATCCAGGGCGCCATCGAAGCCGGCGCCTTGGATTTGGCCATCACCGGTGTGCATGCGAATATCGCCATGAGTTTCAGTGGCAGTGATGTCACCGTCACCAGTGCTGAAATGGATGTGGCCGGAGAGGTTTTGGGCCACCACGTTCCCGTCGCTGGTTTCGACGTCGACATCCAAGTCGCGCGGGACATGCAGTTCAACCTTTACCGATTTATGCCGGCCGCCAAAGAAGGAGAAGCCGAAGCGCGGCATTTTGACGCTGATTACAACGTGGTCGCCATTCTGGCTTTCTTCGATTCGGACATCGCTTGAGCCGATTTTGTATCCCTCGGTGGTCACGTGTGCGTCAATTTGTTTTTGATTGGAGCCGATGATGGTTACATCGCCGTCGTCGGTGGAGACGCGCAGATCGGCACGGCCGTTAATCTGGTAGGTCTTGGACCAGTCGTCGGCGCGAGCGGGGATGGCGGCAGCAGCCCCAAACGTCATTGTGAGGAAAATTCCAGCGAGAAATGTCCGGTTCATGTGCGTCTCCGTTCGATCAAGGCTACTGAATTTCTGCTTCGTCATGAGATACGCAGCCCCCGTTCCAAATGTTCCGTAGGTCTATCCCAAACCAGGCGCGAAATCAGGCGGACTTGCTCTTTGCGGTCTTTGGGACAGCTTGGGCAGGCTTGGGCCTGAGCGCGGCCAGAAATTCATTCAACGGCAGAGTGTTGAGCACGTGTTTCTTTTCGAGCCAGCCACGGCGAGCGGTGATGACGCCGTACTTCATCATGCGGAAGTGCGTGGTGCTGTGCGCGTCGGTGGAGATTACGACTTTTACGCCGCGCTCACGGGCCATGCGCAGGTGGACATCGTTGAGATCGAGGCGATCGGGATAGGCATTGCACTCGACGGCGACGCCATTTTTCTTTGCGGCATTGAGAACCTTCTCCATATTGTAGTCGAAGGATTCGCGCCGTAGGAGCAAGCGGCCGGTGGGATGCGCGAGTATTTGAGTGTACGGATTCTCGATAGCCGCGAGGATGCGGTCGGTCATGGCTTCGCGGTCGAGATTCATGAAGGAATGGATCGAGGCCACCACAACGTCGAGTTGGGCGAGGACTTCATTCGACAGATCCAGCGAGCCATTTTTCAAAATGTCCACTTCGATGCCGGCGAGCAGGCGGATTCCTGGGACGCGTTCCTGGGCGGCACGGATTTTCTTGATCTGAGCGAGCGTGCGCTTGTCGTCCATGCCATTCGCGACGGTAACGGCTTTGGAGTGGTCGGTGAGCGCGATGTATTCGTAGCCCAATTTTTTGGCGGCTTCGCCCATTTCCTCGATGGAATTGCGCCCATCGGAGGCGGTAGTGTGCATTTGAAGGTCGCCGCGAATGTCAGCGAGCTTTATCAGCTGAGGCAATTTGTGGGCTTCGGCGGCTTCGATTTCGCCGGTCATTTCGCGAAGCTCGGGCTCGATGTAACCGAGGCCCAGCTTGGCGTAGATTTCTTCCTCGGTCTTACCGGCGACAATCTTGCCGCCTTTCACCGTGGTGAGCGCGTACTCATTCAGCGTCCAACCCATATCGAGGGCGCGGCCGCGAAGGCCGACGTTGTGCGCTTTCGAGCCGGTGAAATAAAGCAGCGCGGCGCCGAAGTTTTGTTTGGCGAGCATACGGACGTCCACCTGAAGGCCGTTGCCAAGCAGGACGCTTACCTTATTTTCGCCGTGCGCCAGAGTTTGATCGATTCCGGGATATTTCAGGATGTGCTCGGCGACGGCATCGACATCTTTCTGTTTTTCGCGGCCGGGTCGCATGGTTACGAGCAGGTCAACGTCCCCGATGGTGTCGCGACCGCGCCGCAGGGAGCCAGCGGCGGTTACGGATTCAACGGCTGCAGCAGCCTTCGACAATTCGGTATTCGTAATGTAGGCAGAGAATTTTTGCGCTTCATCTTCCGCCGTGCTGATTTTGAAGCGACCAGACGAGCGCTTGGCCGCTTCAGTAGCCTTCAAAATATTTTGCTCGCTCTTTTCACCGAAACCGGGCAGATCCTGCAACTTGCCCTCGCGCGCCAGTTTTTCGACACCCTCGATGGTGCAGACCTGGAAGGTCTCCCAGAGGAACAGAACTTTCTTGGGGCCTAGCGACTGCAAGCGCAGCAGTTCCAGCAGGGAAGCGGGATATTTCTTCAGAAGCTTTTGGCGCAGCGCATAATCGCCGGTTTTCAGGATTTCACAGATGTGCTCGGCCATGTTCTCACCGACGCCGGGCAATTCGCGGAGTTTTTTTGGATCTTTGCAAATGTCTTCGATGCGCTCGTGAAGGCTGTAAAGGAGCTCGGCCACTTTTTCATAGCTGCGATAGCGGCCAATGATGGCGCCGTCAATCTCGAGTAGTTGCGCTGTCTCGCGCAGGATTCTGGCGACTTCTTTATTTTCCATTTCTCTTCCTATCTGCCGAATCAACCATCTTTGGAGCAGAAGTTTAAGTGCTGTTTGTAACTACCCTCTTTGCCCGCTCAATATCTTTCAGCACTTGTTCGCGCAAGGCTTCCGGACCGCCGAACTTCTGCTCGTCGCGCAGGCGCTTGAGGAATATTACTTCCATTTTGCCGGAGGTCAATTGCTCCGAGAAGTCGAAGAGGTGTGATTCAATAGCCAACTGTTGACCGTCAAAGGTCGGTCGCATGCCCACATTTGTGACGGACCAGTAGATTTTCGGCCCTAGGACAGTCGCCGTGGCATAGACGCCATTTTTTGGCAACGTTTCTTGCTCAGTGACGAGATTCAGCGTTGGTACGATAAGTTTTCGTCCCAGGCCTGTGCCGGGCCGAATTTCGCCTTTGAGCGAGAAAGGCCGGCCGAGCAGGGGCTCGACGTCTTCGACGCGGCCTTCGCGCAAAGCTTGGCGAACGGCGGTGCTGGAGACGATCACACCATTTTCGATTACCGGCGGGACGATTTGAACTTCGAAATCCGAGCGAGCGCCGATCTCCTGCAGCAGCTTTACGTCGCCTCCCTGGCGATTTCCAAAACGGAAATTGTCGCCAACTAATACGGCCTTCGCGCGCAACCCATCCACCAGAAATATTCTGGCAAAGTCTTCAGCGCTGACTTTTGCCAACTCAGCGTCGAATTGCAACACCAGGGCAGCATTGATCCCCATGGCGTCGAATGCGGCGAGGCGCTGCTCAAGCGTCATCAGCAGGGTAGGGGCGGCTTCCGGCCGCAACACTTGCGCAGGATGCGGGTAAAACGTCAGGACCGCGCTTTCCAAGTCATTTGCGCGCGCACGTTGAGTGACTCCGCTGAGAATTTTCTGATGACCGAGATGAACACCGTCAAAATTACCGATGGTTACGACCGTGCGTTTGCGCGAGTTGCCAAATCTTTCAATCCAGCCTTCGGCGGAATAAGCGATGTCTAGGCGCAGGGTCGGGGCCAGGCGCATGCGCTGTTTCGGAGTATCCGCGAGCGTCAAATTTGCACCTCGAATTTCAGGCCGTCGTAGGACAACTGAACTTCCTTCGGCAATTTCGCATTAGCTTCTTCGTGGCCAAGGTCGTGGCAAATGTGCGTGAACCACGCGCGCTTGGGCTTCAATTCGTTTACGAGGGCAAGGGACTGCTGGACGTTGGAATGCATTGGATGCGGAGTGTAGCGCAAAGCGTCCAAAATGAAATCATCGAGGCCGAGCAAAAGTTTCCTGGATTCTTCGGGCACGGAACTGAAGTCAGTCAGATAAGCGGCTTTGCCGAAGCGAAATCCCAACACGGAGATGGGGCCGTGATTCGCCGGGATGGGAATAATTTTCAGGTCGAAGAGATCGAACGAACCGTTAATGGTGTGCATGCCCACGCGCGGAACGGAACTTTCCGTTGGAGCAGCGTCGAATATATATGCGAACTGTCTGCGGATCGTGGTTTGGGTTTCTTCAGAGGCGTAGATCGGAATTACCCCGCCTTGTTTCAAATTGTAAGGCCGAATATCGTCTAGGCCCAAAACGTGATCGGCGTGGCCGTGGGTGTAAAGCACCGCGTCGAGCCGATCCAGTTTTTCGCGCATGGCTTGAAAGCGGAAGTCCGGCGTGGTGTCGATGACTACATTGTGGCCGTTATAGGAGAGCAAGATCGACGGCCGAGTGCGCTTGTCGCGCGGGTCGGGCGACTCGCAGACAGCGCAATGGCAGGCCAGCGTCGGCACACCCATTGATGTACCCGAGCCTAAGACAGTTAATTGGAGAGCCGGCATTTCGAAATGGCGCGCAGGAGTGGTGTTGGATTCATCGCTGGCGGTTCTGGATCTGCTGCGCTGCTTGACTACGGATGCGAGAAAGCGATCTTCGAATCGATTACTTGCCCTTGGCTTTCTTGGCCATAGCGTCGGCAGCGGCTTTAGAGATTTCCATGAACGTCAGCTTCAAACTTCCCAAAACTTCAAGCAGGAGCTGATCGTCTTCCTTGGACAAATTGCCGCGGGTTTTTTCGCGCAGAGCGTCGAGCATATCGATCACTTCGCGCGCGCCCTCCAGATCGACGAAAGGCTGGCCGGTTCGCGGATCGGCCATTCCGCCCAGCATGGCAGCAGCATTGCGAGTGAGAAAATCCACGAGCATCTGGAAACTGCGGGAGGAGTGGTTTTGCTCGGCTGCCGCGCCTTCGACGGATTCTGAAGCTGTCGTGCTGCCTGGGGTGACCAGGCTGGATCCTGACTCGCCGTAGGCGGCTTCCGCGTCGGCGATGGCTGACTTGGCGCCGGAAGCAGCATTTGCTGCAGCGGGGTTCGCACCACTTTTGGTCGTCGGATTCGGCTGTGTGCTTGCGGCTGGCTTCGCGGGAGGATTTGCGGCGGCCGCAGCCTTCTTCGCGGCGGCTTCTCTGGCGGCGGCTTCCTCTTCGCGACGCTCCATCTCGACCACTTCCGGGCGCAGATTGCCTTCTTCCGTAAAATGGCGCCGGTCGATGACTTTAAAGGTTTCTTCGTGTTTGCTGTTTGCCACGCGGTATCCTTAAGCTTGCTGGAATGATATTAAAGAAGTTTATCACCGGCGAAGCACCAGCCACAAGCGAGCCGGACCCTTGGTGGATTTTCGGCGAAGAAAGCGGAAACTAAGACTGTACTCCGGCATCCAAACAGGGTAATTCAAGGTGGAGCGTCTAGTAGCCGGGAAATCGAGGGTGGATCCTGGCTACGGTCCGCAGATGACGCTTTCGGCGGAGGCAAAATGTCAGGGGAAGTGAATCCGATCGGGATCTATTACGAGCATCCTCGCTGGTTCGGGCCGGTGTTTGCGGAATTGGACCGGCGGGGCGTTCCGTATGTGCGATTGGACGCCGCGCGGCATCATTTCGACCTTCTGCCCAATGGCAACCAACACTATGGGTTGATCTTTAATCGCATGAGCCCTTCTGCATGGACGCGTGGAAATGCGCACGCGATTTTTTACACGATCAATTATCTGGCTCACCTGGAACGGCTGGGAACGCGCGTGGTAAATGGCAGCCAGGCGTTTCGCAATGAGACTTCCAAGGCGTTGCAGCTTTCCTTGCTGCAATCGCTCGGCTTACCGTATCCCCGCTCTGCGGTGATTAACCATGCAAGCGAGGCTCCGGCCGCGGCGCGCGGGATGCGGTTTCCGGTGATCGTCAAACCCAACATCGGCGGAAGCGGAGTGGGCATCGTTCGATTTGATACTCCCGAACAATTGGAAGCTGCGGCGAAGAATGGAATCGCGCTGGGTCTGGATTCGACCGGGATCGTGCAAGAGTTCATACCAGCGCGCGGCGGACACATTACTCGCGTGGAGACGATTGGCTATAAATACTTGTACGGAATCAAGGTATTCACTTCAGGGGAGACGTTTGACCTTTGTCCCATGGACATCTGCAAGACGAACGATGGCGCGGAAATAAAAACTGTGTGCGTAGTGGAAGGGCCAAAGACGGGTTTGCGCTTGGAGGGTTACACGCCTCCGGCACAGGTGATTGCCGACGTAGAGCGCATTTTCCGCGAAACGAAGATCGAAGTGGGCGGCGTGGAATATGTGGTCGACGATCGCGATGGACAGCTTTATTACTACGATATCAACGCGCTCTCGAATTTTGTTTCAGACGGCCCCAAGATCGTGGGATTCAATCCATTTGAACGGCTGGTCGATTATTTAATCCAGGAGAGGCGCTGATGCGTTACGGATATTGGCTGCCGATTTTCGGCGGATGGCTGCGCAACGTGGAAGATGAGCAGATGCAGCCTACCTGGGATTACGTTTCGCGCCTGGCTCGGCGCAGCGAGAAAATCGGATTCGATCTTACGCTGATTGCGGAACTCAACCTGAACGATATAAAGGGCGTGGATGCGCCGGCATTGGATGCGTGGTCCACGGCTGCGGCGTTGGCTGCCGTCACGGAGACGCTGGAGCTGATGATTGCCGTCCGGCCGACCTTCCATTTGCCTGCGCTGCTGGCTAAGCAGGCTGCGAATATCGATCATATCAGCGGCGGGAGAGTGTCGCTGAATGTGGTTTCGTCGTGGTGGTCAGAGGAAGCGAAGAAATACGGCGTGAAATTCGATCAGCACGACGATCGCTACGCGCGTACGTCGGAATGGCTGGATGTGGTGGATGCTGCGTGGAAGCAGAATCACTTCTCTTATTCAGGTAAATATTATTCGGTGCAAGATTTGGTTTTGGAGCCGAAGCCAGTGTCGCGGCCGCGTCCGACGATTTACGCTGGCGGAGAATCGGAAACCGCCAAGGAACTGATTTCGCAAAAGTGCGACGCGTATGTGATGCACGGGGATTCGCCGGAGAAAGTAGCGGGGAAGATACGGGATTTGTCGGAGCGCCGCGAACGCAGAGGGCTTCCGCGAATGAAATTCGGAGTAGCAGGCTATGCAATCGTGCGAGAGAACGAGCAGGAAGCGCAACGCGAGCAGGCACGCATTACAGATGTGAAGCAAAGCGCGGCCGGGTACCAGAATTATCAGGATTGGCTGGCGAATACGCAGCTCGAGCAGCGGGTTTCTTTGGAAGACTATTCGGTCTCGAATCGCGGACTGCGGTCAGGCTTGGTCGGCACACCGCAGCAAGTGGCCGACCAAATTGGGGAATTTGAGAAAGCCGGCGTGGACCTTTTGCTGCTTCAATTCAGTCCGCAGATGGAAGAAATGGAACGATTCGCGGATAGTGTAATCCCGCGGCGTACTGTCGCTTCGGCTTAGCCCTCGCTGCAATTACCCCTAGCCTATAAGTGCGAAATTCTTTGCTGCTAACTTTTCCATTGACAGGCCGTCTTATGTACGTTACAAGGTGTAACGCTACAATGAATAACACACACAGCCCGCGTCCCAAGAACATCGGCGAAGTGGAGCAAATGGTGATGGATTACGTTTGGTCGCAGGGGCCGGTAACGGCGGACGCTTGCCGGGAAGCGTTGGCTTCTAGGCGGCCGATGAAGGAGTCCACCATCCGCACGGTTCTGCGGCGTCTAGAGCTAAAAGGCTACGTGACGCATGAAGTGGATGGCCGCACTTTTATCTATCGCGCTGCCGAGCTGCGCCAGAATGTTGCCGTGCGCGCGGTGAAGAACATCATTGACCGATTTTGCGGTGGTTCAGCTGAGGAGTTGGTTATCGGCATGGTGGACAACCGAGTTTTGGACCGCAAGCAGCTCGAGCGATTGGCCCAGAAAATAGGCCGGCCAAAGGGAGCGAAGCCATGAGCTTTTCGGCGATGCCTCATGTTGTGGCGAGCTTTTTGAGTCATTTGGCTGATTCGGCGGCTCGTTCTTTGGCTCTGGGTTGCATCGCCGGGATTGTTCTGAGTATTCGGCGTGTGAAAAGCGTTTCAGTGCGGCTCCATGTTTGGAGAGCAATGCTTTGCGTGGCGCTCTTGATGCCAGTGTTAGGGCTCTCCTTGCCGAGGATTTCGTTTAAGGTGCCAACGGAAATGGCCAAGCGCTTCGAGAAGATTTACGTTGGGTCTCACGGCGGAAGCAGAGTAGTAACCGACGAAGAGCATTCGCTTAAGCCGGCGCATTTCGCAGCAATTTCTCAAGACCTCAATCTGCTCTCAATCAACAACAATGCCGACCGCCAGAAGCGCGTTAGACCTAGCTCCAGTCTCGCCACGGCTTCGAGCGATGTGGCAAATTCCCGGCCGTCGGCGAACAAAAGTTCCGAGCTGGCACTGGCGTTTGGGCGGCTGAAATTGATGCTTCGCGCTACGGGATGGTCCACGATAGTCACTGCAATTTATTTCGTAATTACCCTAAGTTTTCTTTTTCGTTTTGCGCTTGGGTTGGTTTTGAGTCTGCGACTTGATCGTGGAGCGATTGATGTCCGCGATCCGAAGGCGTTGGAGCTCGTTTCGAAAAATGCGCGAGCGATGGGGATTAAACGCTCGCCGCGCCTGGCGGAATCCGAACTGTTGTCCGTTCCGGTGACTGTCGGCGTGGTGCGTCCGGCGATTTTGCTTCCTGCGGGGTGGCACGATTGGGATGAAAGCGAGTTGGATGCGGTGATCGCGCATGAAATGTCGCACGTGGGGCGGCGCGACGCATTGGTGGATCGCCTGGCACTTTTGCATCGAGCGCTATTTTGGTTTAGCCCGCTCGGCTGGTATTTGACTCGGTCTCTTGCGGAACTGGCCGAAGAAGCTAGCGATGAAGCGGCGCTGGCAGCCGGAGCGGACCGTACGCGTTATGCCGAAACTCTGCTCGGCTTTTTCTCGGACCTGGAAGCTGCTCGCGGTCGAGTTTGGTGGCAGGGCGTGGCGATGGCAAAGACGGGACAGGCCGAAAAGAGATTGGATCGAATCCTCGAATGGAAAGGGAGCGTCGCCATGCAATTGAAAAAATCCGTTGTGGCTGTTCTGGTGCTGACCGCGGTTCCGGTGGTGTATGTCGCGGCGGCGTTGCGTCCGGGTGCCTATAGTTTCCATTCGACCGATCATCGCGCGGCGCAAGAGCAAACGCCGGCCCCGCCGCCCGCACCCGCAGCAGCTACGCC